>NZ_CACTIA010000005.1:1450000-2387500 GCF_902712915.1 Acidiphilium sp. C61
AAGCGTGATGGGCCGGCCGCCCATGATCGCCTCGGCGAACCCGAAATAGGCCATGTCCGGGCGCCCCCACGGTCCGTAAACCGTAAAGAACCGTAGTCCGGTCTGGCGCAGGCCATAGAGATGGGCATAGGCGGCGCTCATCATTTCGTCGGCCCGCTTGGTTGCCGCATAGAGCGATTGCGGGCGGTCCGCCCTCGCCGTCTCGGCGTAGGGCAGCGGAGTTCCGGCGCCATAGACCGACGAAGAGCTCGCGTAGACGAGATGCCGCAGGCCAGGGCTGTGCCGGGCAAGTTCGAGCACCGACAGATGCCCCGTCATGTTTGCCACGGCATAGGCGAACGGATTGTCGATCGAGTAGCGAACCCCCGCCTGTGCCGCAAGGTGGACGATCACGTCCCACCACTCCCCGGCCGCCCGCAATGCGGCGTGATCCGCGATATCCGCCCGGTGAAACCGGAACCTCTCATGCGCGGCGAGCCGCGCCAGACGGGCGTGTTTCAGCCGGATGTCGTAATACGGGTTGACATCATCCACCCCAACCACCTGCGCACCGCGCGCGAGCAGGGCCTCGGCGACATGATAACCGATGAACCCGGCCGCGCCGGTGAGAAGGATCTTCACCCGTGGCGCTCCGTCAGCCGGTCTTCCAGCAATTCGAGGATGATGTGACCGAGGGTAATGTGACACTCCTGGATCCGCGCGGTGGTGCTATCCGGCACGACGAGCGCGTGGTCGCAGAGCGCCAGTGCCTGCCCGCCATCGCCCCCGAGCAGCCCGATCGTGACAATCCCCATGCCGCGCGCCACTTCCAGCGCCCGAAGCACAGAGGGCGACCGCCCGGATGTGGTGATCCCGAACAGCACATCGCCGGTGCGACCGAGGCCGGAAAGCGGCCGCGCGAACACCTCGTCGAACCCGAAATCGTTTCCTGCTGCGGTGAGCGCGGCAGGATCGAGCGTCAGCGCCAGGGCCGGCCAGGACTCGCGGGCGACGCTGCCCCGCAAGCGGATCAGCAGTTCCGTCGCGAGATGCTGGGAATCCGCCGCCGACCCGCCATTGCCGCAGAACATCAGCTTGTTGCCGGCACGAATTGCAGCCTCACAAACCCCGACGACATCGATAACCGGCTGGGGTGACGCCGCCAGCGCCAGCTTCAGCTCCGCGCCGCGCCGCAGCAATGCGGCGATATGCGATGCCTCGTCGTGCTTACTGGGCAACCCAGCCCCCGTCGATGGACAGCGCTGCGCCGGTGATCGTCGATGCGCCATCGGAGCAGAGGAACACGACGAATGCGCCGATCTTCGCCGGGGTGGTGAATTCCAGCATCGGCTGCTTCTCGGCCAGCAGGGTTTTGGACTCGTCCTGCACGGTGGTGTGGTTCGAAGCGGCGCGGGCCTCGATCTGCGCCTCGACCAGCGGCGTCAGCACCCAGCCCGGACAGATGGCGTTCACGGTGATCCCGTCATTCGCGCACTCGATCGCGACCGTCTTGGTGGCGCCGACGACGCCGTGCTTCGCGGCGACATAGGCAATCTTCTGCCCGCTTGCCACCAGCCCGTGCGCGGAGGCGATGTTCACGATGCGCCCCCAGCCCCGGCGGCGCATCGGCGGCACGGCGGCTTTCATCCCGTGGAACACGGCGGAGAGATTGAGCGCGATCACCGCGTCCCATTTCTCGTCGGGGAAATCCTCCACCGGTGCGACGTGCTGGATCCCGGCATTGTTCACCAGAATGTCGATCGAACCAAGATCAGCCTCGGTCCGCTCGACCAGCCGGCGGATCTCCGCAGCCTTTGTCAGGTCGGCACCATCGAATGCCACCCGCACGCCGAACTCGTCGGCGAGGGCGGCACGCAGCGCCTCGATCTTCACCGTATCGCCAAACCCGTTGAGCATGATATCGGCACCCTGCGCCGCCAGCGCGCGGGCAATCCCGAGACCGATGCCGCTGGTCGAACCGGTTACCAGCGCAACCTTGCCCCTGAGACTCACGGTCACCCCCTATTTTCAGTGCGATATCGTTCTGCGCCATGGCAGGCGACGCATCAAGAGGACGTCGGAGCAGGGCCCCGATCACGGCAAAGCCAGCGGCCGAGGCCGCTGGCTTCCCGATTCGGTCGCGAGAGCATCCTTATCCGATCGGATGACTCCATCTGATCGGATGGTGCGCCAGGATCAGGGCATCAGCACCCGGTCGATCACCTGGATGACACCGTTCGACTGGTTCACGTCATAGGTCTCGATCTGGGCGACGTTACCCTTCTCGTCGACAACCTCGATATTGTGCGGCCCGTTCATCCGCAGCGTCAGGTCGTGCCCCTTGTCGAGGGTCGGCAGCTTGACCATTCCGCCATGCCCCTGGATATCGGCGCGCAGCGTCGCGAAGGTGAAATCGCCGGGCACGACGTGATAGAGCAGGATCGAGGTGAGCATCGCCTTGTTTTTCGGCTCGAGAAGGGTCGGCACCGTTCCCTTGGGCAGCATGTCGAACGCCTCGTTGGTCGGCGCGAACACGGTGAACGGCCCCTTGCCCTCCAGCGCCTTGACCAGACCGGCGGCCTTCACCGCGGCCACCAGGGTCGTGTTGTCCTTGGAATTCACCGCGTTCTGCACGATGTTCCGGCTCGGATACATCGGCGCGCCCCCGACCATCACGGAATGGTCCATCATGGCGGCCATGGCGGTTCCGCAGGCGGCGACGGCAAGAGCGGCGCCGAGGGCGATATGGCTGAGTTTCATGGTCCGTAGTCTCCTCTGCTCGGTCGCCGGCGGCGACCTCATGCCCCAACTACGCGGCAGAGCGGGAAACGGATGACCCCGTAGGGTTTTCTCATGATCACGAGACCGTGATATCAGGCGGCGACATACCGCGCGGTGCCTCCAGCGCCGCCTTGCGCCGCGACCATCAGCCGATCGGAATGTGCTTTTTCTTGTTGATAATTTGAGCATCTTAATCCGATCAGATGGAGCCATCTGATCGGATGATGCTCTAGCTGCGATAGCTGCCGTTGATGTCGATATAGCCGTGAGTCAGATCGCAGGTCCAAACCCGCGCGCGGCCGCGCCCCATGCCGAGATCGACATCGATGCGGATCTCCGCGCCGCGCATGTGCGCGACGACCGGCGCCTCGTCATATCCCTCGACAACCCTGCCCTCGCGCGCCATCCACACGCCGCCGACGGCCACGGCCAGCCGGTCCCGCTCGGCCGGCTCGCCGGCCTTGCCCACCGCCATGACGATCCGCCCCCAATTCGCGTCCTCGCCGGCGATCGCGGTCTTGACCAGCGGCGAATTCGCGATGGCAAGCCCGACCCGCCGTGCCGACAGGGCGGAAACCGCGCCGGCGACATTGATCTCGATCAGCTTCCGCGCGCCCTCGCCGTCGCGCACCACCATCAGGGCGAGGTCGTGCAGAACCTCATTCAGCGCCTGGCGGAAGGCTGCAAGACCCCGCGCGTCGCTCAGCGGCGCATTGCCGGCGGCGCCGGTTGCGAACAGCAGCACCGTGTCGGAGGTCGAGGTATCCGAATCCACGGTGATCGAATTGAAGCTGGGCCCGACGCCGCGGCCGAGCATCGCCTGCAGCGTCGCCGCCGGCAGGGCGGCGTCGGTGACGATGAAGGCCAGCATCGTCGCCATGTCGGGCGCGATCATGCCGCTGCCCTTGGCGATGCCGGAAATCCGCACCTCAACACCGCCGAGACGCGCCTTCCGCGTTGCTGCCTTCGGAAACGTATCGGTGGTCATGATCGCGCGGGCCGATTCCGCCCAGCGATCCGGCGCAAGACCGGCCGCGAGCGCATCCATGACCGCAACGATCCGCTCGGCCGGCATCGGCTCGCCGATCACCCCGGTCGAGGCCAGGAATACCTCCTCGGCTGGGCAACCGAGCGCGCGCGCCGCCGATTCGGCACTCAGCCGCGCCGCCGCCGCCCCGGCCGCCCCGTTGAACACGTTGGCATTGCCGGCATTGACCACGAGGCCGCGCGCCATCCCACCGGGCAGGATCTCGCGACACCAGCTCACCGGCGCGCCGGGACACTTGTTGCGGGTAAACACACCCGCAACGGTCGTGCCGGGGTCGAAGGAGGCGAGCAGGACATCGTCCCGCCCGCGATAGCGGATGCCGGCGGCGGCAGTGGCAAACCGCACCCCGGCCACTGCCGGAAGGTCCGGCAGGCTCACCGCCAGCGGCGATACCGGCAGATCCTTCGCCACGGCGTCGCGCTCAGTTCTTCGCGGGCGCGGCGCCGCCGTCCTGCGCCGGGGTGCCGTCGGGGTTGAAGAGCTTGATGTTCAGCCCCTTGCGCGCGTCCTGCAGCACCTTGGTCACCGCCGCGTTGGTGATCCGCTGCCGGATCTGGTCCTTCACGTCGTCAAGCGCGGGTACCGGCTTTTCCCGCTGCCCCTCGCTCTCGATCACATGCCAGCCGAACTGCGACTGCACCGGCGTCTTGGTATAGGTACCGGGCTTGAGCGCGAAGGCGGCATCGGCGAAGGGCTTGACCATTTCCTGCTTGGTGAACCAGCCAAGCTCGCCGCCATTCTTGGCACCGGGATCGATGCTGTATTTCTTGGCGAGATCGGCGAACTTCGCCCCCTTGCCCAGTTCGGCGATCACCTTTTCCGCCTCAGCCTGGGTCTTGACGAGGATCTGCCGTGCCTTGACCTCCTCGGGCTGCTTCGCCTTGACGTAATGGGCCTCGTAATAGGCCTTCACCGCGGCGTCGGTCAGTTTCGGCTCGACCAGCGTGCGCAGATAGCCGCGCTCCAGCGCCTGGTCCGCCGCCGCCTTCATCTCCGCCGCCACTTTCGGATCCTTCGCCGTCCCGGCCTTGCGGGCCCGGATCAGCAGGGCGCGCTCATCGACCAGCCGGTTGAGCAGGACCGGGAAAAGCTCCTGCGGCGGCGCGTTCTGCAGTTGCGGCGGCAGGCTCTGCGCCGCCTTGGCGACGTCGGAGAGGTGGATATCGTGGCCGTTGACGATCGCGACGACCGTATCCTTCTGCGTCTTGGCGGCAGGCTTGGCCGCGGCGGGCGCGGCCGCGCCGCTGCCCGTGGCGGCGAAAGCCGGGCCGCAAAGCCCGAGCGCCATCACCGCCGTGAGAGCGAAGCCGGCCGAAAACCCTGAAAGAGAACGCTTCATGCTGCTGGTCCCTGATGCAAAACGGCCGCACCATGGCCGAAGCGTCCGGCGCCTGCAAGCGGGCCGGGCCGGGCGGCGCGCAAAATTCCCGATATTGCAACGCGCTTTGGCGCGCGTACTACACCGCGCTTGGCGCGCGTGATTTGACCAGACCGGCGCGCACTCTTATGTCAATGATCCGATCGCAGTCGGGCGCCCGCGCGGATGCGCGCCGCCGGGCTGCCACGCAACCCAGACCAGTCGGGACGGACAGGTTCAGACTCGCGGATAGACCGGAAGCTCGCGTCATCATGTTCTCAAGCATCGCCCGCGCCATCATCGGCACCAGCAACGACCGTGCGCTGAAGGCCTATCGCCGGCGCGTCGCCGAAATCAACGCCCACGAACCCGCCCTCGAAGCCCTCGATGACGCGGCGCTGCAGGGCAAGACGGCGGAATTCCGCTCCCGCCTCGCGGGCGGCGAGCCGCTCGACCGCCTGCTCCCCGAGGCTTTCGCGGTCTGCCGCGAGGCATCGAAGCGCGTGCTCGGCATGCGCCATTTCGATGTCCAGATGATCGGCGGCATGGTGCTGCATGACGGCAAGATCGCCGAAATGAAGACCGGCGAGGGCAAGACGCTGGTGGGCACGCTGCCAGTCTATCTCAACGCCCTCACCGGCAAGGGCGTGCATGTCGTCACCGTCAACGACTATCTCGCCCGGCGCGACGCCGGCTGGATGGGCCGGCTCTACAATTTCCTCGGCCTGTCCGTCGGCGTGATCGTGCCGGGGCTGGAGGACGATGCGCGGCGCGAGGCCTACGCGGCCGACATCACCTACGGGACCAACAACGAGTTCGGCTTCGACTATCTGCGCGACAACATGAAATACGCGCTTGCCGACATGGTCCAGCGCGATTTCAACTACGCGATCGTCGACGAGGTCGACTCGATCCTGATCGACGAGGCCCGCACCCCGCTGATCATCTCCGGCCCTTCCGACGAGCCGACCGAACTCTACAACGAGGTCGACGGCATCGTGAAACGCCTGGTGGAAGACCCGGCGACCTATGACAAGGACGAGAAATTCAAGACGGTGAACCTCACCGAGCTGGGTTCCGAGCGGGTGGAGCAGATGCTCGCCGAGGCCGGGCTGCTCACCGAGGGCAATCTCTACGACGTGTTCAACATCTCGCTGGTGCATCACACCAACCAGTCGCTGCGCGCCCACACACTGTTCACCCGCGACGTCGATTACATCGTCAAGGACGGCCAGGTCATCATTATCGACGAGTTCACCGGCCGCATGATGGAAGGAAGGCGCTATTCCGACGGGCTGCACCAGGCGCTGGAAGCGAAGGAACACGTCACCGTCGAGCGCGAGAACCAGACCCTGGCCTCGATCACCTTCCAGAACTATTTCCGCCTCTATCCGAAGCTGTCCGGCATGACCGGCACCGCCATGACCGAGGCCGACGAGTTCGACGAGATCTACAAGCTCGCGGTCGTCGAGATCCCGACCAACGTGCCGGTCGCCCGCAAGGACAGCGACGACGAGGTCTACCGCTCGGCCGACGAGAAATACGAGGCCGTCGCAGCACTGATCGAGGAATGCCGCCAGCGCCAGCAGCCGGTGCTGGTGGGCACCACCTCGATCGAGAAATCCGAGATCATCTCCGGCCTGCTCAACAGCCGGAAAATCCCCCATGCCGTGCTCAATGCCCGGTTCCATGAGCAGGAAGCGGCGATCGTCGCCGATGCCGGCGCGCCGGGAGCGGTCACGATCGCGACCAACATGGCCGGCCGCGGCACCGACATCAAGCTCGGCGGCAATCTCGAAATGCGCCTGAAGACCGAGCTCGAGACGCTGCCCGAAGCCGACCGCCCCGCGCGCGAGGCCGCGATCCGCGCCGAGATCGAGGCCGCGCACGACATCGTTCATGCCGCAGGCGGCCTGTTCGTGATCGGCACCGAGCGGCATGAGAGCCGCCGGGTCGACAACCAGCTGCGCGGCCGCTCCGGCCGCCAGGGCGACCCCGGCGCCTCGCGCTTCTTCCTCTCGCTCGAAGACGACCTGATGCGGATCTTCGGCTCCGACCGGATGGGCCCGATGCTGGAGAAGCTCGGCCTGAAGGAAGGCGAGGCGATCATCCATCCCTGGATCAACAAGGCGTTGGAAAAGGCCCAGAAAAAGGTCGAGGCGCGGAACTTCGACACCCGCAAGAATCTGCTCAAATACGACGACGTGATGAACAACCAGCGCAAGGAGGTCTATGCCCAGCGCCGCGAGTTCATGCGCGCCGAAAGCGTCGCCGATGTGATCGGCGAGATGCGCGCCGACACGATCGCGCAGATGGTCGAGCGCCGCATCCCCGAGAAGGCCTATGCCGAGCAGTGGGAAAGTGCCGAACTCGCCGAGGATGTGCAGCGCGTGTTCGGGCTCGACCTGCCGGTCGCCGACTGGGCGGCCGAAGAAGGGATCGACGAGAGCCATCTGCGCGAGCGCATCAGCGACGCCATCGAGGCGCACATGGCCGCCAAGGCCGCGAATTTCGGCCCCGACTTCATGCGCTTCCTCGAGAAATCGATCCTGCTGCAAACGCTCGATCATCTCTGGAAGGAGCATCTCCTCGCCCTCGACCATCTCCGCCAGGGCATCGGCCTGCGCGCCTACGGCCAGCGCGACCCGCTCAACGAATACAAGGCCGAGGCCTTCGCCCTGTTCACCGCGATGCTCGAGGATCTGAAGGAACAGGTCTCCTCCGTGCTTGCCCATGTCGAACTCGGGACCGACCCGGCAACCGCGGCTGCCCCCGCCTTCGATCCGGCGTCGATGCTCACCAGCCATCCGGCGAGCCAGCCTTATGACGGCGTCGCCCTCGCCGAGCCGCAGCCCGCCCTGGCGCCGGAAATGGCGGTCAGCACCTATCGCGCCGAATCGGTCGATCCCGACCGGCCGGAAACCTGGGCCGCGACGCCGCGCAACGCGGCCTGCCCCTGCGGTTCGGGCAAGAAATACAAATACTGCCACGGCAAGGTAAGCTGAGGCCATGCGCGGCGGGCTTGCTCTCGCCGCCTGTGCTCTCGCGCTGATCGCCTCCGGCGCCGGCAGCGCCCACGCCGCCACGCAGCGCCCGACCGTGTTCGTCGCCCCGTTCGACCTGTTCGACACCGCGGCCGACCAGCGCCCCGCCATCGTCGCCGACCAGCATCACTGGCTCCGCCACGCCGCTGCGCGCATCCGGGCGGATCTCGATCGCGCGGGCCGGGCGAAAGCCGTCGGCACCGGCGAAACCCTCGCCCGCATGAAGCGGATCGACGCCGACTACGACCATCCCTCGACCTGCACCTCCTGCCTCGTTTCCGCCGCCAGGCAGGCCGGAGCCGGCTTCCTGTTCGTCGGCACGCTGCACTGGGTCAGCGATCTGATCGTCTACATGAAGGCCTATCTGCTGGATGTGCGGTCAGGCCGGGAGCTGATGGCCAGAACCTTCGAGGTCAAATCGGACGACCAACTGATGCTCGACCGCGCGGCTGACCGCATGGCGGCAGCCCTCGAAACCCGTCTCAAACACTGATCGCCCCGCCAGGCAATCCGTCAGGACGATGCCTCGCCATCGCGGCACAGCCGATCGGTCAGCGCGACAAGCTCTGCGCGCAGGGCCTCGAATTGCCCGGCATCGAGACCGGTGCGGCAACGCACGGTGTTCTGGATCGCCGCAAGCCGTGGCGCGACGGCCTCGGCCTTCGGGGTCAGCCGCACGATGACGACGCGTTCGTCGTCCCGGCTGCGCTCGCGGGAGACGAAACCGGCCTCGGCAAGGCGCTTGAGCAGCGGCGTCACGGTGGCCGCATCGAGCTTCAGCGCCTCGGCAACGCCGTTCACCGTCGATTCATGCCGCTCGAAGAGCACCAGCAGCACGATATATTGCGGATAGGTCAGGCCCAGCTCGACCAGCAACGGCCGATACACCCGGGTGATCGCGTGCGTGGCGGCATAGAGCGCGAAGCAGAGCTGCTCATCGAGGCGCAAATTGCCAAACTCGTCGCGCGCTGCGGTCATGCTCTCTTGTTCCGATATACCGCCATCCGCCGTCAAGGCCGGAGATGGCCGCGCGGCGAGGTGACAAGAAAAGCCGGCTGCCACAAACGCCAACCGCCCCGGACGGAACCGGGGCGGCGCGCAATGTGGAAAAGGCGGATCAGCGCTTCGAGAACTGGAAGCTCCGGCGGGCCTTCGCCTTGCCGTATTTCTTGCGCTCGACGGTGCGCGGGTCGCGGGTGAGGAACCCGGCGGCCTTGAGAATGCCGCGCAGATCCGGCTCGTAATAGGTGAGCGCGCGGGAGATGCCGTGCCGCACGGCGCCGGCCTGGCCCGAAAGCCCGCCGCCGGTGACGGTCGCCATCACGTCGAACTGGTTGTAGCGGTCAGCGACGAGGAAGGGCTGGGTAATCAGCATCCGCAGCACCGGGCGCGCGAAATACTGCGCCGCCTTGCGGCCATTGATCACGATCTCGCCCTTGCCCGGCTTGATCCACACGCGGGCAACCGCATCCTTGCGGCGGCCGGTGGCGTAGGAACGGCCGAGCGCGTCGCGCTTGGGCTCGCGCTTCGGCGCATCGGCCTCGGCGGCAACCCCGGTTGTCGGGGTGATGATGGTCTTCAGATCGGCGAGCGTACCGGTTCCGGACATGTTCACGCCCTCGCGTTACGGTTGAGGTTCTTGCGGTTCAGCGCCGCGACGTCGAGCACCTTGGGCTGCTGGCCATGATGCGGGTGCGACGGACCGACATAGACATGCAGGTTCTTCATCTGCTGGCGCTGCAGCGGACCGCGGGTAATCATCCGCTCAACCGCCTTCTCGATGACGCTCTCCGGGTTCTTCCCGTCGAGGCGCTGGCGGATCGTCCGCCCCTTGATCCCGCCGGGGTAGCCGGTGTGGTAGTAGAAGGTGGAATCGTCCATCTTCTTGCCCGTCACCGTCACCTTGTCGGCGTTGACGACGATGATGTGGTCGCCGCAATCGACATGCGGGGTGAATTGCGGCTTGTGCTTGCCGCGCAGGCGGTTGGCGATCAGGGCGGCGAGCCGGCCGAGCACCAGCCCGTCGGCGTCGATCAGCACCCAATCCTTCTGCACGTCCGCCGGTTTCAGCGAAACGGTGGTCTTCATGACGGGAGTCCTCGTGACATCATCCTTGCGATGACGGGCCTATGCGCGAATTCCGCCGCGTCGTCAAGCAGATAGGCCTGCGGTAACCGGTTACCGTAACGCCGCCGCGGTCGCTTGGAGCGCCGCGCGCACCGGCGTCGGCGCCGAAAACCCGAGGGAATCCCGGGCCAGCGAGACATCGGCACGGAACGACCCGGCGAAGCTGCGCCACAATTCCCCGTGCCCGGCCATGCGCGTCGCAGCCCCCAGCCATGAGGGTGGCACCGGCAGCAGCACGAGCTTGCGGCCCAGCCCGCCGGCCAGCGCGCGGATCAGCGCCGGCGTCGAAACCGGCTCGGGATGCGCGCCGATCACGCAATCCGGCGGATCATCGGCCGCCACCGCCCGCGCGATCAGCGCCGCCAGATCATCAACCGCGATGAAGCTGCGGGCATTGGCGATGGCGCCGAAGGGCAACGGCATGCCGCGGCGGATCAGCCGGACCAGCCGCGGAATGTTGCCGGCGCAGCCCGGCCCGACCACCGCGCAGGGCCTGACGATCACCAGCCGGGTTGCGCTGCCGGCAACCGTCGCGCGCACCGCCGCCTCGCCCTCGAGCTTGCTCGCGGCATAGGCATCGTCGGGGCGGGGCGGGCTCGCCTCGCTGAACGTCCCGTCACGCTGCTTGCCGAATACTGCCGCCGAGGAGACGAGAACCAGCCGCCGCACCCCGCGCGCCACAGCCTCCTCGGCCACCCGCCGCGCCGCCGTCACGTTCGCCGCCGCCAGCGCCGCCGGATCGACCCCGTTGCGATGAGCGAGCCCGGCGGCATGCACCACGGCATCCACGCCGCGCAACGCCGCCGCGAGGGCGGGCGCCGGCGCGGCCAGATCGCCCGCATCCACCGCCCGCGCAGCGCCGGGCACCTCGCGCGCACGCCGCAGCGCAACGACGACCTCCGCCCCGGAGGCGGCGAGCCGCGCGGTCACCGCCCGGCCGACAAACCCCGCAGCGCCGCTGACCAGAACCGTCCGTCCGCTCACCCGAACCCTGCCAGCCAGGCCGCCATCAGCCGCGCTTCGGCGCCTTGGCCCGGAGTGCGGCGACCTCGCCCTGCAACCGCTCGACCTCGGCGCGCAACGCGTCGATCTCCTCGCCGCCCGCGGGCTCGTCGGCAGCCGGCGGCGCCGCCTCGCCGGGCGGCGCGAAGGGCGAGAACAGGCTCATCGCCCGCTCCATCATCGCCATGTTCTGGCGGCCGATCTCTTCCATGCCCGGCGGCATGAAATTGCCCATGGTCTGCTGCACCGCCGCGCGCATCTGCGATTGCTGGCGGCTGAACTGGCTCATCGCCTGTTCGAGGAAACGCGGCACCACGCCCTGCATGTTGTTGCCGTAAAGCCCGATGAGCTGGCGGAGAAAATTGGTCGGCAGCATGGCCTGCCCGACCTTGCTCTCTTCCTCGACGATGATCTGGGTCAGCACCGCGCGGGTGATGTCCTCGCCGGATTTCGCGTCGAACACCTCGAAGTCTCGCCCCTCGCGGACCATCTCCGACAGGGTCTCGAGCGTGATGTAGGTCGAGCTTTCTGTATTGTACAAGCGCCGGTTGGCGTATTTCTTGATGACGATCGGCTTGGTGCCGTCCGGCGTTTGAGCCATTGTCTTCGCCCTTTCCCCTCGTCGCAAAGCGTGGAACGCGGTCGCCGTTGGTTCGGCTGTTTGCACCGCACCACCATGACAGAGACGCCCCGCGAAAGCCAGCGCCGCCTCAGGCCAGGTCGAGCAGCACCCGCAGGCCGACCATGCCGAGCATCGCGGCGATGGCGTAGCGCAGCAGGCGCTCGGGCGCGCGCCTGACCAGCAGGCTGCCGATGGCAACGCCGGGCAGCGAGCCGGCGAGCAGGGCGCCGAGCATCGGCACGTCGATCCCGTGCAGCCAGAGCCGGCCGAATCCGGCCACCATCGTCAGCAGCACCGCATGCGCGATGTCCGAGCCGACCACTTCGGCCAGCGACAGTTCCGGATAAAGGTATATCAGCACCACCGTGCCGAGCGCGCCCGCCCCCACGGAGGACAGCGTGACCGTGACGCCGAGCCCGAAGCCGAGCGCGATCGTGATCCAGGCGGGCGGCGCCCGCCGCACCCCGCCGCCGCGCCGCGCGATCCACGGCTTCGCCGCCAGCGAGGCGGCCGCGAGCAGCAGCATCGCGCCAAGCAGCCCGAGGCTCAGCCGGTTGGCCGCAGCACCGTGAACGCCGATTTGCCCGAGCAGCAGGATCGCCGCGATTGCCCCCGGCACGCTGCCGGCGCCCAGCCGCCAGACGAGGCGCCACGCTACCGTCCGGTTCGCGCCATGCACCGCGGTGCCGAACGCCTTGGTACAGGCGGCAAAGAGCAGGTCGGTGCCGATCGCGGTGGTGGCTTGGATGCCGAACACCAGCACCAGGATCGGCGTCATCACCGAGCCGCCGCCCACCCCGGTGAGCCCGATCAGCAGGCCGACGCAAAACCCGGTTGCGATGAAAGCCGGCGGCATGATCATCTCCCATCCGGGGGCTACTGGCGGAAAGCCCGCCTTTCGCGCTAGGACAGCACTAACGCAGCGTGGTTGCCAGGATGCCTCATGACAGACGCCAGACCGGGCGACAAGCACAAAGCCGAACCGCCGGACGCGGAGACGCGCCTCGCCGATCTTGCGCGCGACTGGATCACGCTCTGGCAGAGCGAACTCGCCGCCATGGCGCAGGACCGGGAGTGGCGCGAGGCATGGACAGGGCTGATGACAATCTGGGCCGGTGCCGCGACCGCGGCGATCGGCGCCGCCGAGGCGATGTCCCGTCATGAGCCGCCCCGACGCCCCCGGCCCGATGGAACGGCGCGGCCCGCGCCCCCTGCTGCTGCACCTGATGCTGGCGGCGATGCGGTCGAACGCCTCCATCGCCGCATTGCCGAACTTGAGGCGCGTCTGGCCGCACTGGAACGCGACGGAGGGCCTGGCGGACCCTGACTTCGCCGCCGCGGTGGTGCGCGAGGCACTCGAACAGGATGCCGCCCTGCTCGCCGGGATCGCCGCCTATCGCCGCCACCCCTGGCGCCGCACCCTGGCCGACCCGCCAGTTGTCTGGAGCGAAGGCGAGACCCGCCTGCTCGATTACGGCGGCACCGGCCCGACGCTGTTCTTCGTCCCCAGCCTCGTCAACCGCGCGTATATCCTCGATCTCGCCGAAGACGCCTCGTTCCTCCGCTTCCTCGCCGCCCGCGGCACCCATCCGCTGCTGCTCGACTGGGGCTGGCCCGGCACCATCGAGCGGCAGTTCACCCTCACCGACTACATCGCCGGCCGGCTCGACCGTGCCCTCGCCGCGCTGGATCGCCCGGTCATCCTGGTCGGCTACTGCATGGGCGGGCTGCTCGCCCTCGCCGCCGCCCTGCGCGCGCCCGCCCGCGTCCGCGCCCTCGCCCTGCTGGCGACACCGTGGGACTTCCACGCCGAGGACGCGGCCACGGCGCGCAGCCTCGCCACCAGCCTGCCCATCCTCGAACCGCTGATGGCCGCCACCGGCACGCTGCCGATCGATGCGCTGCAAACCCTGTTCGCCACGCTCGACCCGTTCGGCGTCACCGCGAAATACCGCGCCTTCGCCGCCCTCGATCCCGCGAGCCCGCGCGCCATCCGCTTCGTCGCCCTCGAGGACTGGCTGAACGACGGCGTGCCGCTCGCTGCCCCGGTCGCCCGCGAAACCCTCGGCGGCTGGTATGGCGAGAACACCACGGCAAACGGCGCCTGGCGCATCGCCGGCCTGCCGGTGAACCCCGCCGCCCTCGCCTGCCCGACCCTGGTCGCCACCCCGGCGCGGGACCGGCTGGTCCCGCCGTCATCCGCCGCCGCCCTCGCCGCAGCGATCCCCGGCGCTGCCCTGATCGCGCCGAATGCCGGGCATATCGGCATGATCGCCGGGATGAGTGCGCCGAAAGCCCTATGGCAACCATTCGGCGAATGGGTGGCCGGGCTGTAGCCCTTGCGGCGGCAAGCGGCTATGCTGTGGCGCAGGAACAAGACGGAGGAACAGCTCAATGGACGACATCGTCATCGCAGCCGCGGCGCGTACGCCGGTCGGCAGCTTCAACGGCGCCTTTGCAGCCACCCCGGCGCATGTGCTGGGCGAGATCGCGATCCGGGCCGCGCTGCAGCGCGCCGGGCTTTCCCCCGAAGAGGTCGACGAAGTGATCCTCGGCCAGGTGCTCGCAGCCGGCGCCGGGCAGAATCCCGCCCGCCAGGCCGCGCGCAATGCCGGCATCCCCGATTCCAAGACCGCCTTCGGCATCAACCAGGTCTGCGGCTCCGGCCTGCGCGCCGTGGCGCTTGCCGCCCAGCAGGTGATGTCCGGCCAGTCCGACATCGTCATCGCCGGCGGCCAGGAAAGCATGTCGCTCAGCACCCATGTCGCCCATCTGCGGGCCGGCACCAAGATGGGCGACGTCAAGTTCATCGACTCCATGATCAAGGACGGGCTGTGGGACGCCTTCAACGGCTACCACATGGGCACCACCGCCGAGAACGTCGCCCGCGCCTACCAGATCACCCGCGAGGAGCAGGACGCCCTCGCCCTCGCCTCGCAGCACAAGGCCGCCGCGGCACAGAAATCCGGCCGCTTCCGCGACGAGATCGCGCCGGTGACGATCACCACCCGCAAGGGCGAGATCGTGGTCGCCGACGATGAATACATCCGCCACGACGCCTCGGCCGAGAGCATGGCGAAGCTCAAGCCCGCCTTCTCGAAGGACGGCACCGTGACCGCCGGCAACGCCTCCGGCATCAATGACGGCGCCGCCGCCCTCGTAGTCATGTCGGCGAAGGAAGCGGCGAAGCGCGGCCTCACCCCGCTCGCCCGCATCGCCAGCTTCGCCACCGCCGGCGTCGATCCCGCGGTGATGGGCACCGGGCCGATCCCTTCCTCGCAGAAGGCGCTCTCCCGGGCCGGCTGGTCAGTCACCGATCTCGACCTGGTCGAGGCGAACGAAGCCTTCGCCGCCCAGGCCTGCGCGGTGAACAAGGGCCTCAATCTCGACCCGGCGAAGGTGAACGTGAACGGCGGCGCCATCGCCATCGGCCACCCGATCGGCGCCTCGGGCGCGCGCGTCCTGACCACCCTGCTCTTCGAGATGCAGAAGCGCGACGCCCGCAAGGGTCTCGCCACGCTGTGCATCGGCGGCGGCATGGGCGTCGCCATGTGCGTCGAACGCTGAAACACCAAGGAGGAAACCAACCGGATGCGTAAGGTCTATTCCGGCGCCGTCGAGGCGCTCGCCGGTCTGCTGCGCGACGACATGACCATCCTCGCCGGCGGCTTTGGCCTGTGTGGCGTGCCGATGGCGCTGATCGAGGCGATCCGCGAAAGCGGCGTGCGCAACCTGACCATCGTCTCCAACAATGCCGGGATCGACGGGGTCGGTCTCGGCATCCTGCTGGATACGCGGCAGGTGCGGAAGATGATCTCGTCCTATGTCGGCGAGAACGCCACCTTCGCCCGGCAATATCTCGCCGGCGAGCTTGAGATCGAGTTCAACCCGCAGGGCACCCTGGCCGAACGCATCCGCGCCGGCGGCGCCGGCATCCCCGCCTTCTTCACCGCGACGGGCTATGGCACGCAGGTTGCCGACGGCAAGGAAACCCGCGAGTTCGACGGCCGGCATTACGTGATGGAGCGCGGCATCTTCGGCGATCTCGCCGTGGTCCATGCCTGGAAGGGCGATACCGAGGGCAATCTCGTCTATCGGAAGACGGCGCGGAACTTCAACCCGATCTGCGCCGCCGCCGCCAAGGTGACGGTCGCCGAGGTCGAGGAGCTGGTCGAACCCGGCACGCTCGACCCGGACCATATCGTCACCCCCGGAATCTACGTGAAACGCATCGTCAAGCTTGCGCAGGTCGAGAAGCACATCGAAAAGCGCACCGTGCGCGAGCGGGCCTGAGGAGGAAAACATGCCCTGGACACGCGACCAGATGGCGGCCCGCGCCGCCCGTGAACTGCAGGACGGATTCTACGTCAATCTCGGCATCGGCATCCCGACGCTGGTGGCCAACCACATCCCCGAGGGCGTCTCGGTCCACCTGCACTCCGAGAACGGCATGCTCGGGATCGGCCCTTTCCCCTATGAGGGCGAGGAAGACGCCGACCTGATCAACGCCGGCAAGCAGACCGTCACCGAGCTGCCGACCACGAGCTATTTCGACTCTGCCGAATCCTTCGCCATGGTGCGCGGCGGGCATATCGACATCTCCATCCTCGGCGCGCTGCAAGTGGCCGAGAACGGCGATCTCGCGAACTGGATGATCCCCGGCAAGATGGTGAAGGGCATGGGCGGCGCGATGGACCTCGTCGCCGGCGTGCCGCGCGTCGTCGTGCTCATGGAGCACACCGCCAAGGGCGAAGCCAAGATCCTGCGCAAATGCTCCCTGCCGCTCACCGGCAAGAACGTGGTCAGCATGATCGTCACCGACATGGCGGTCTTTGAGGTCGATCACACCCGCTCACCCTCGCTCGTTCTGGTCGACAAGCCGGACGATGTGACGATCGAGCAGATCCGCGACGCGACGGAAGCCGATTTCGTGGTGCACAGCACGATGCACCGCAGCCCGGTCGCTGCGGACATCGGAAAATGAGCGCGAATTCCGAGCTGCACGGCCGCCGCGAGGCGGCCATCGCCCGCGGTGTAGGCATCAGCCATCCGATGGCCTACACCGCCCACGCCGAGAACGCCGAACTGTGGGACGCGGAGGGGAAGCGGTATATCGACTTCGCCGCCGGCATCGCGGTGCTCAATACCGGGCACCGCCACCCGAAGGTGATAGCGGCCGTCCGCAAGCAGCTCGACCGCTTCACCCATACCTGCTTCCAGGTCACGCCGTATGAGCCCTATGTCGCCCTGGCCGAGCGGCTCAACGCGATCGCCCCGATCGAGGGACCGGCGAAAACCGTGTTCCTCACCACTGGCGCCGAGGCGCTGGAAAACGCCGTCAAGATCGCCCGCGCCGCCACCGGCCGCCCCGGCATCATCACCTTCGCCGGCGGCTATCACGGCCGCACCCTGCTGACCATGGCGATGACCGGCAAGGTCGTGCCCTACAAGAAGCGCTTCGCGCCGATGCCGGCCGAAATCTATCACGCGCCCTTTCCCTTCGAGCCCTTCGGCGTCAGCGTCGCCGACAGTCTTCGCGGCATCGAGATGCTGTTTCGCGCCGATATCGAGCCCGAGCGCGTTGCCGCCATCGTGATCGAGCCGGTCCAGGGCGAGGGCGGGTTCATCCCGGCGCCGGCCGAGTTGCTGGTCGCACTGCGCGCGCTGTGCGACCGCCACGGCATCCTGCTGATCGCCGACGAGGTGCAGACCGGCTTCGGCCGCACCGGGAAGATGTTCGGCATCGAGCATTCCGGCGTGAAGCCGGACCTCATGACGGTCGCGAAATCGCTGGCCGGCGGTTTCCCGCTTTCCGGCGTGATCGGCCGCACCGCGGTGATGGACGCGCCGGAGCCCGGCGGCCTCGGCGGCACCTATGCCGGCAACCCGCTCGCCTGCGCCGCCGCCCTCGCGGTGCTCGACGTGATCCAGGAGGAAAACCTGGTGGACCGCGCCAATGCGATCGGTGCCACGATGAAGGGCAGGCTCGAGCGCATCGCCGCCCGCAACGACGTTGCCCCGATCGCCGCGATCCGCGGGCCGGGTGCCATGATCGCCTTCGACATCGTCCGCCAGCGCGGCGGTCACGAACCGGACGCCGAGACCACGAAACAGGTCATCGCCCGCGCCCGCGAGCACGGCCTCATCGTGATTTCCTGCGGCGTCCACGGCAACACGATCCGCCTGCTGGTGCCGCTGACGGTCAGCGATGCCGTGCTCGGCGAAGGGCTCGACGCCCTGCAAGCGGCACTTTCCGGCTGAGACAGCGCGCGCTCCGGCGCTCCGGCGCTCCGTCCTTCCGGTCTGGAGCGCCGGGCTATAAATGATCAGCGATAGCGCGGCCGTGGGTCGAACTGGGCCAGCCGGTCCCAATGAGAGCGTAGCAGCGCGATCTTGTCGAAGACGAGCGCGAGGTCGCCCATCTCCCGGGCCAGCCGGCGGTCCGTTGCGAGCCCGCGATGCGACGGCTCGCCCGAAATCAGCCGCGCCCCGGCCGAAACCCTGAGCCAGCCGATCTGCCCGCCCTCGCCATCGGGCAGGGCAACCGGCTGACCGATATGGCAAATGCGAGCGGCAATACTGCGATCGCGGCCGGTGTCGAAGAGTGCGGCGCAATCCGCGTTCAGCCAATGATAGAGCTGACGAGCCGCGGCAGGGTCCAGCAGCCGGTCCATCGAGCCCGGCGCACGCACGGCGAAAGCGAAAACGCTGCGCAGCGCGTCCCAGCCGCCACCCTCGCGGGCGGGATCGGCGACGGTCTGCAACACAAAGATGTCATGCCGCGCCACCGCCGCCTCGACCGCGGCGCGAAACCGCAGGAGAACGTCGGACTTGCGCGCCTCCGGCACTGCGGCGAACACCCGCAACTCCGCCAGCGCCGCGCGCCAGCGCAGCAACAGGCCATAATTCGCGCCTTCGGGCAGACCGCGCGCCGCCATTGCCGAAGGCGGCCACTCGCCCCGGCTGAAATAGGCATCGAGCCCGGAGGGCAGCCGTCCGCGCCCGAGCCGTCGCGCGATGCGCGGGGGAATGAGGGCGGCGCCGGCAAAAGGCGGGCCGGTGAGAAATTTCGACCCGGTGATCTGCACCACGGCATCAAGGTCGAGATAGGCGCGGATGCGCGAAGGTCCGATCCGCATCTGGCAGGCATCGACCACAATATCCAGCGCATCGCCAAAGCGCGCGCGCAAATTGCGCAGCAGCGCCATCGACGGTGCGAGAAGACCGGTCTTGGACAGGTCGAGCGCATGCAGGATCACCCGGCGCCCGGCCGCCGCCGCAGCCGCGACCGCGCGGCCGATCTCGTCCTCGATGTCTGCTGCCGGGCGCGGAATGCCGTATTTGTCGCGCAACGGAACCGAGACCAGCTCGGTATCCGGCCTGAACCCGCCGATCGGGGCGGCGCGCGAGACATCGTGCCCGTTCGCGGTATCGATCGCGAAATGCCTTCCCACCGCGGCCATCGGCACGCCGCTGCCGGTTTCCTCGGGCGCCAGCAGAATGGTTGTGATCGGCTGCCCGGCATCGGGCAAGTGGCTGAGGGCGAGGGCGAGCAATTCGCTGTCGGTGCCCGAGGCGGCGAGCACGACCGCCCCGCCCGCCGGCAGGCCGGAATCGTGCCCGATGCGCCGGCGCACGGCGACGGCCTCCTGCCCGATCGCGCGGCGGTCGCCATCGCGCAGCATCGCCGCGGTCAGCCGCAGCCGCACCCGGTCCGCCGCCTCATAGCCGCGCTCGGAGACCGAAGATGCGGTGGACGAAGCGAAGGTTACCGCCCACGGTCGCGGCCGGTGGCTGCATCCATAGCCGTTGAGGTCGCTCTGCGGGTCGCGCATGAGCCGGATGTCGCCGCCGGTTTCCATGATGGATTCGACGATGCCGATCACCGGCCACAGCGCCCGGCACCGGGCGATATCCGCCGCCCCTGCCGCACCGGCGCCATTGGCCAGCGCAGCCAGGTCGCGCGAAACCCGTTCGAGCTGGTCTGCCGCCGGCGGCGGTTCCGCCGCCATCGTCACCGCCCACGGAAAGCGCGGCAGCGGCGGCATCCGCTCGGCCTCGGCGAATTGCGCGGCGGCGCGGGCGGCAGCAAGCCCGGCGAGCGGCACCGGCACGCCGGCGCGCACCAGCGCGAGCCATTCCCCGGCGAGGCGAAGCGCGAAGCGACGGGCCAGCCGGTCGATACCATCGTCAAACACGACCCGCCCCGCGGCGAAATCGATCCCGATGCCCGAAGGCGCTGCACCGGATCGGCATTCGGCGCCGCGGAGCATCCAGAACGCCACATTGCGCCGCAATTCCGCATCCATCGCGGCATCGGCGCGGGCACCCTTCAGACGAGGAGGCTCGGGAGATCGGTTGCTCATGCTGTCCTTATACGCGCCTCTGCGCCGCAGAGCCAAACGCTTCAGCCATCATCGGCGCGAAATGCCGCAAAGATCGGATGAACCGCCTCGCCGGTCACCAGGATGACGTCGAAGCGTGTCTCCGGACGCGCCCAGCCGGGCTGCTGGCCGAGAGCGATTTCGGCCGCCGCGACGAGTCGCCGCCGCTGCCGCGGGGTGAGCGCATCGGCGGCAGCGCGCAGGGCGGCGCGGGCCTTCACCTCGACGAAGGCGAGCACCTCCCGATCGGCCACGACGAGGTCGATTTCCCCCGCCGGGGTACGCAACCTTCGCGCGAGTATCTCAAATCCTCTGGCGCCGTACAAGTTAGCGACGAGGGTCTCAGCGCCCCTGCCGCGCAACTCGGCCCGGCGGCGGGCGGAAAGCCCGGTTTTCTGGGATTCTTCCACCTCGGATTGTCTCGACATGTAAACAGGGATACGTCATATGATGTAAATAGGATACACCGCCTATCTAGAATTGGCTCGATGGCGGAAAAACGATTTTTCTGGTCTTAATAATCTTTCATTGGAGAAAAAAAGAAATTACACTTTGCCTGTCATCTCTGTTAATGAATTGTTGAGATGAGCCGTATTGTAGAGCCAAAAGTGTTTAAAAAGTGAGAAACGACAATGCATTTTAATGATATTGGGCAGCAACTCAGAGCCTATCGCATGGAGTCCGGCCTCAAGGCCGAAGAGATCGCTGCCCGTCTCGGCGTGTCGCGCGCCGCCCTTTATCGCTACGAAAAAGGCGAGGTCATTAAGCTCGACACCGTCAAGCGTCTGGCCGAACTGCTCAAGATTTCGCCGCTGACCTTGCTCGGTATCGGCATCGAATATTACAGCCGGCCCATCGGGTATCTCGAGCGGCTCCGCCAGATCGAGGAAACATCCGATCAGATCCTGCAATTCTTCGGCCCGATCTGCTATCTGACCACCTCCGAGGAATATGACGCCACCCTCGCGCAGGTGTTCGAGGAAAACGCCGAGATCAGCGGCCAGGACCGCGCCATGGCCCGCACCGCTGCGGAACAGGTGCTCAGCGTTCTCGCGGTCCGCAAGCGGATGTTCATCGCCCGCCGCCCCTCGGTCATCGCGATCCTCACCACCGCGTCGCTGCAGCGCTTCATCGAGCACGGCATCGCCGGCACCCTGCCGCTGTCCGAAAAGCTTCGCCGGAAATGCCGCGACACCGCGCACCGCGAGGTCGAGCGCATGATCGAACTGATGGAGAGCGAGCCGATCGGCCTGCAGCTCGGCCTGATGCCCGGCGGCGATCCGAACGGTCCCTTCTCGATCCTGCGTTCGCGCGAGCGCGCCTGCCTCGCGGTGAACCCCTTCCCGACCGACGCGCCGCCCGACGCGCAAACCGGTGTGGCCATGATCACCAGCGCCGACGACGCGGTGATGACCCATCAGCGCGTCGCCGAGGGCGCCTGGCGCGACGCCATCAAGGGCCGCGCCGCGGCGGCCGAGGTGCGGCGGATGCTGGAACCGGCCATGGCCTGATTTCCCGCGCCGGCAGGGAGACAAACCCCTGCCGGCGCGTTACACTTCGCGCATGTCGACACCGCTGATCTCAACAGAGTCTCTCGCCGCGACACTCGATGATCCGGCGCTGATCGTTTTCGACGCGTCCTTCTACCTCCCGAACGAACCGCAGGACGCCTCCGCCCTGTTCGAGGACGCCCACTTGCCCGGTGCCGCCTTCTTCGACATCGAGCGGATCGCCGACACCACCTCGCCACTGCCGCACATGCTGCCGGACGAAGCCGGCTTTGCCGCCGCGGTCGAGGCGCTCGGCGTCGGCAACGACTCCCGCATCGTCGTCTACGACCAGCGCGGCCTGTTCTCGGCGGCGCGCGGCTGGTGGATGTTCCGCGTCTTCGGCCATGACAATGTCGCCGTCCTCGATGGCGGGCTGCCGAAATGGCGCAAGGAAGGACGGGCGATCGAGGCCGGCGCCGCACGGCCGCGTCCGCGCGGCCGCTTCACGCCACGTCTCGACCCCGCCCGCATCCGCGACCGCGCCGCGATCGAGGCCAACATCGCCAGCCGACGGGAAATCCTGCTCGATGCCCGCACCGCTGGCCGCTACACCGCCGCGGTGCCCGAGCCGCGCCCCGGCATGCGCGGCGGCCATGTTCCCGGCGCCCGTTCGCTGCCCTATTCCGAACTGCTCGGCGACGACGCGACCATGCTGCCGCCGGAGGCGTTGCGCGCCCGCTTCGCCGCCGCCGGGATCGACGGCGCGACACCGCCCGTCACCATGTGCGGCTCCGGCGTGACGGCGGCCATCGTCACTCTTGGCCTCATTCGCGCAGGCCTGCCGATGGGCGCGCTCTATGACGGCTCATGGGCCGAATGGGGTGCGCTGCCCGACACCCCGGTTGCCACCGGAGAGGATCCCGCATGACCGACGATCGTTTCGAAACCCGCCTCTCCCTGGCCTCGCGCCGGCCGGTCAAGTCGCATGGCTATGTCAATCCCAAGCTCGTCCGCGGCTCGACCGTGCTCTACCCGTCATGCGCGGCGCGCCGCGAAATCGGCAAGCGCCGCCTGGAGCAGGAAGAGATCTACGGGCTTTACGGCACCGAGACCCATTTCGCGCTGGAAAACGTGGTCGCCGAAATCGAGGGCGGCACGCATTGCCAGATCGTCTCCTCGGGCCTTGCCGCCATCACCGTGCCGCTGCTCGCCTGGCTGAAGGCCGGCGACCACATGCTGGTGCCCGACTCCGTCTATGGCCCGACGCGCCGCTTCTGCGACAGCGTGCTCGCGCGCTATGGCGTCGCCACCACCTATTACGATCCGCTGATCGCCGAAGAGCGCTTGGTCGCGCTGCTGCGCCCGCAAACCACCGCGATCTTTTCCGAAAGCCCCGGCAGCCACACCTTCGAGGTGCAGGACGTGCCGATGCTCGCCCGCGTCGCCCACGCGCATGGCGCCAAGCTGTTCATGGACAACACCTGGGGCATCCGCACCTTCCAGCCGTTCCACCACGGGGTCGACGTGTCGATCCAGGCGCTGACCAAATATGTCGGCGGCCATTCCGACATCGTGCTCGGCGCCATCACCGTGGCAACGGATGAAGACTGGGCCTGGCTGCGCGCCGGCGCGCTCGATCTCGGCCAATACGCCTCGCCGGACGATTGCTGGCTGGCCCTGCGCGGCGCCCGCACCCTCGCGGTCCGCCTCGCCGAGCAGGAACGCGCCGCTCTCGCCGTCGCCACCTGGCTCAGCAGCCGGCCGGAAGTGCTGCGCGTGCTGCATCCCGCCCTGCCCTCCTGCCCCGGCCACGAATTCTGGAAGCGGGACTTCACCGGCGGCTGCGGCCTGTTCGGCGTGGTGTTCCAGCCCGAACACGATTACGACGCCGTCTGCGCGATGGCCGACGCGCTACGCCTGTTCGGCATCGGCGCCTCCTGGGGCGGCTATGAGAGCCTCGCCTTGCCGACCACCAACACGATCACCCGCACCGAAGGCACCGGCCGCTTCGGCGGCGAGATGCTGCGCCTGCAAATCGGCCTCGAACACACCGACGACCTGATCGCCGATCTCGAACAGGGTCTCGCCGTGCTGCGCGGTCAGGCCCGCACCACCTGCGCCTCGCCACCCTGCATGGCCGGGGAATTGCAGGACGGCTTCAGCCCGGACGGCACGGCATGACCCACCACGTCATCACCGCCGCGCGCTTCAACGAAGCCGGACTCATTCCCGCCATCGCCCAGCAGCACGATACCGGCGAGGTGCTGATGATGGCCTGGATGAACGCGGAATCGATCGCCGAAAGCCTCGCGACCGGACAAGTCTGCTATTTCAGCCGCAGCCGGGGCAAGCTCTGGCGCAAGGGTGAAAGCTCGGGCCATGTCCAGCGCCTGGTCGAGATGCGGCTCGACTGCGATGGCGACACGCTGCTGCTCCTTGTCGAGCAGACCGGCCCGGCCTGCCACACCGGCGCGCATAACTGTTTCTTCCGCCGTGTCACCGCAGACGGGCTGGAAGACATCGCCTGAACCGGTCTGGGCCGTCAGGCCGCGACATCACCGCAGGGCGTCAGACGTGGAAACTCTCGCCACAGCCGCAACGGCCCTTCTCGTTCGGATTCTCGAAGGTGAAGCCTGAGGTGAATGTCTCAACCTTGTAGTCCATCACCGTGCCGATCAGGAACAGGGTGGCCTTGCGATCGATCAGGACGGTAACGCCCTTGTCGCTCACCTGTTCATCGGTCGGCGCCGGCTCGTCCACCCAGTTCATCTCGTAGGACAGGCCGGAGCACCCCTTGGTGCCGACACTGATGCGCAGCAGGCGCCCCTGCTGGCCGCTTTCATACAGCGCACGCAGGCGATCGGCCGCGGCGTCGGTCAGTTGCATCAGCGGCGGCAGGCTGCGGCGGGGCGGGGCGGATTCGGTGCGGATCGTGGTCATCGCGGACTCCTCAGAACATGTTGAGCGCGAGGCGCGCCTCGTCGCTCATCCGCGAGGGATCCCAGGGCGGATCCCACACGGTCTCGACCTCGACCTCGCTCACCCCCGGCACCGTCCCCACCGCGAGGCGCACCGCCTCGGGCAGTTCCTGCGCGCTGGGGCAGGCTGGCGCGGTGAGCGTCATTTCCACCTTTACCGCCCCACCCTCGATCTCGATGGCGTAGATCAGGCCGAGCTCGAAGATGTTCACCGGAATCTCCGGATCGTAGACCGTGGCGATCGCCGCGATCACGTTCTCCTCGCTCACCAGCGGCGGGGTTTCGCCCTCCGGCGTCCAGGTGGTCACGGGTTCGGTCCTGGCCATGTCATCCGCCATGTCCGGTCTCCATCGTCTTGGTCAGGGCGGCGCGTAGCGCCTGCCAGGGAAGTGTCGCGCAGCGGTGGCGCGAGCGGTATTCATGAACGCCCGAGAGCGCCCGCAAGTCGCTGAAATCCTCGCGGTCGGGCACGGCTCCGCTCGCCACCATCGTCTCGAAGGCGCTGGCAAGCTCATCGGCCGCCGCGCGCGTGCGCCCGGCCACCGCATCCGCCATCAGATCGGCCGAGGCGATGCAGATCGCGCAGCCGCGGGTCTCGTGCCACACCTCGCCGATCGCCCCGCCCGAGCAGCTCAGGCGCAGCTGCACCCGGTCGCCGCACATCGGATTGTCGCCCTCGGCCTCGGCGTCGAACGCGGCGGGCCGGCCGGCATGCAGCGGCGCGCGGGCGCGCTCCATGATCAGCCGCTGGTACAGATCGCCGACATCCGCAGCGCCGCTCATCCGCCGAACACCTGCTGCACGCGCCGCAGCCCCTTCGCCAACGCGTCGATCTCTTCCATCGTCGTATAGACGCCAAAGGTCGCGCGGGCGGTGCTGTCGAGCCCGAGCCGGCGGGTCAACGGTTCGGCGCAATGATGCCCGGCGCGCACCGCGATCCCCTGCTTGTCGAGCAGGGTGGCGACGTCGTGCGCATGCACCCCGTCCATGGTAAAGGCGACCACCCCGCCGCGATCCTGCGCGCGCCCGACCACATGGATGCCGTCGATCGCATCGAGCGTCGCCAGCGCGTGGTCGGTCAGCGCCCGCTCATGCGCGGCGATTGCCGGAAAGCCGATCGCGTTCACGTAGTCGATCGCCGCGGCAAGGCCCACCGCCTCGACGATCGCCGGCGTGCCCGCCTCGAACCGGTAGGGCGGCTCCGCCCAGGTCGATTTTTCGTAACTCACGCTGCGGATCATGTCGCCGCCGCCCAGGAAAGGCGGCATCGCGTCGAGCAGCTCGCGCTTGCCGAACAGCACCCCGATGCCGGACGGACCGTAGAGCTTGTGACCGGAGAACACGTAGAAATCCGCATCGATCGCGCGGACATCGACAGCACGGTGCACCACCGCCTGCGCGCCATCGAGCAGCAGCCGCGCCCCGCGCTCATGCGCAAAGGCGGCAAGCCGCTCGACCGGCGTGTAGGTGCCGAGCACGTTCGACATATGGGTGATCGCCAGCAGCCGCACCCGCCCATCGGCGAATTGCCGCTCCAGGTCGGCGAAATCCAGCTCGCCGGTATCGGTGATCCTGACGATGCGCAGATCGATCCCGTGGGAATCCCGCAGCATCTGCCAGGGCACGAGATTGGCGTGGTGCTCCATCTCGCTTACGACCACCGCATCGCCCGGCTGCAGCGCCGACCGCCCGAACGTCGCGGCGACGAGATTGATCCCCTCGGTCGCGTTGCGCACAAAGACGATCTCCTCGCGCGCCGCGTTGAGGAAGGCCGCCACCTTGTCGCGCGCGGCCTCGTAATCGTCCGAGGCGCGCTCGCTCAGCCAGTGCAGCCCGCGATGGACATTGGCGTAGCGCGTCTCCATCGAGCGGACCATCGCGTCGATCACCGCGCGCGGCTTCTGCGCCGAGGCGCCGCTGTCGAGAAACACCAGCTTCTTGCCATGCACCGTCTGCGACAGGATGGGGAAATCGGCGCGGATGCGCGCGATGTCGAAGCCGGTCTGCTCGAGGGAAGCGCTCATGCGCCCTCCCGCCACCAGGCGCCGATCGCCGCCTCGAAGACGGCCCGCGCCGCCTCGTCGGTCACCGGCTCAAGCGCCTCGTCGAGAAAGGCGCGGATCAGGATCGATTTCGCCTCCGCCTCCGGCACGCCGCGGCTGCGCAGGTAGAAGAGCTGCTCGGGGTCGAGCGCGCCGATCGTCGCACCATGGCTGCACTTCACGTCGTCGGCGAAGATTTCCAGCTCCGGCTTGCTGTCGATCTCCGCTTCGTCGGAGAGCAGCAGCGCCTGGTTCATCTGGTAGCCGTCGGTCTTCTGCGCGATGCGATCGACCTCGATCCGCCCCTGGAACACGCCGCGCGCCGCCCCGGCGAGGACCGATTTCACCGTCTGCCGCGAGGCGCAGTTCGGCGCGTCGTGCCGCACCACCGTGGTCACGTCGCCATGCTGGGTTCCATTGAGCAGCTGCGCGGCGTTGAGATGCACATCCGCCGCCTTGCCGCCGAGCCGCGCATGGGTCTCGTTGCGGCTGAGCCGGGCGCCGCGGTTGAGGGTGAAGCTCTCATAGCCGGCCCCACCCGCGATTTCCGCGAAAATGGTGGCGACATGCACCGCCTCGGCGGATTCATCCTGGAGCCGGTAATGGTTGAGCCGCGCCCCCTCGCCGAGGTCCACCTCGAAGACCGGCGCGTGCAGGTAGCTGCCCTCGCCGCGCGCGGTCTCGATCAGCGTCAGCGTCGCACCGGCGCCGAGCGCGATCCGGTGGCGCGGCGCGATGGCCGGCATCGCCTCGCCCCGGCCCGCCGCCAGCGCCACCAGGAACAGCGTGCCGCCCTGCTGGCCCGGCGCGAGGGTGATGGCGACGCCATCCTCCGCCAGCGCGGTGTTCAGTGCGACGACAACGCCGCCGCGCGCCGCATCGCCCAGCGCAGCATCACCCAGGGCCGCATCGCTGAGCCGGCCCACCCATTCGGGCGCCGCCGAGCGCGCCGCATCGAACCGGCCATTGACGAACACGACGCGCTGCCCTTCCGGCAACTCTGCTTCAACATCCACCACCGGGGCGGGGCCGAGCGCAAAACCACGCAGCCCGGCCGCGAGATCGGTATAGTGCCAGGCCTCGTCGCGCTTCGTCGGCCAACCGTCGGCGCGCACCCGCGCCGCCGCCGCCTCCCGCGTGGACGCGCCCGGCAGTGCGGCGAGGTCGAAACCGTCGAGCAGGTCAGTCCCGCTCATGCCGCCTCCAGCCCCGCATAACCGTTCGCCTCAAGCTCGAGCGCAAGCTCCGGCCCGCCGGAGCGGACGATCCTGCCGGCCGCCAGCACATGCACCCGGTCCGGCACGATATGGTCGAGCAGCCGCTGATAATGCGTGATCACCAGCGCCGAGAAGGTGGGCCCGCGCAGCGCGTTCACCCCTTCGGCGACGATCCTGAGCGCATCGATATCGAGCCCGGAATCGGTCTCGTCGAGCAGCGCCAGGGTCGGCTTCAGCAGCGCCATCTGCAACACCTCGTTGCGCTTCTTCTCGCCGCCCGAGAACCCGACATTGACGTTCCGCTTCAGCATGTCGTCCGGCATCTTCAGCGCCTTCACCGCCGCCCGCGCCTCCTTGAGGAACTGCACGGCGTCGAGTTCCGCCTCGCCGCGCGCCCGGCGGATCGCGTTCAGCGCGGTGCGGATGAAATTGGCATTGCCCACCCCCGGCAATTCGACCGGATACTGGAAGGCCAGGAACACACCCGCCGCCGCCCGCTCCTCCGGCTCCATCGCCAGCAGGTCGACCCCGTTATACGTCACGCTGCCGCCGGTCACCTCGTAGCCGTCGCGGCCGGAGAGCACGTAGGACAGGGTGGATTTCCCCGCCCCGTTCGGCCCCATGATCGCGTGCACCTCGCCCTCCGGCACGGTGAGGTCGATCCCGCGAAGGATCTCCTTGCCATCGATGGTCGCGGTCAGTCCCTTGATTTCAAGCATGTTGCGTCCTCAGCCCACGGAGCCTTCGAGAGACACGGCGAGCAGCTTCTGCGCCTCGACCGCGAACTCCATCGGCAATTCCTTCAAAACATCCCGGCAGAAGCCGTTCACCAGAAGCCCCACCGCGTCCTCTTCGGAAAGCCCGCGCGCCCGGCAGTAGAACAGCTGGTCGTCGGCGATCTTCGAGGTCGTCGCCTCGTGCTCCACCTTCGCGGTGCGGTTGCGGCTCTCGATATACGGCACCGTATGCGCGCCACACTGATCGCCGATCAGCAGGCTGTCGCACTGGGTGAAGTTCCGCGCATTCATCGCCCGCGGCATGATCCGCACCAGGCCGCGATAGGTGTTGTTCGACCGTCCGGCCGAAATCCCCTTGGAGACGATCGTGCTCGTCGTGTTCGGCGCCAGATGGATCATCTTGGTGCCGGTATCGGCCTGCTGGAAATTGTTCGTCACCGCCACCGAGTAGAACTCGCCGGTCGACCCCTCGCCCTGCAGGATGCAGGACGGATATTTCCAGGTGATCGCCGAGCCGGTCTCCACCTGGGTCCAGGAAATCTTCGAGTTCCGCCCCCGGCAGGCGCCGCGCTTGGTCACGAAATTGTAGATGCCGCCGCGCCCCTGGGCGTCGCCCGGATACCAGTTCTGCACGGTCGAATACTTGATCGTCGCCTCGTCGAGCGCCACGAGTTCGACGACCGCGGCGTGAAGCTGGTTCTCGTCGCGCATCGGCGCGGTGCAGCCTTCGAGATACGACACGCTGGCCCCCGCCTCGGCGATGATCAGTGTGCGCTCGAACTGCCCGGTATTGCGCGCATTGATGCGGAAATAGGTCGAAAGCTCCATCGGGCAGCGCACGCCCTTCGGCACGAAGACGAAGCTGCCATCGGAAAACACCGCCGAGTTCAGCGCGGCGTAATAATTGTCGCCCGCCGGCACAACGCTGCCGAGATATTGCCGCACGAGATCGGGATGCTCGCGCACCGCCTCGGAAATCGAGCAGAAGATCACCCCGGCCTTGGCCAGCGTGTCGCGGAACGTGGTCGCGACCGAAACGCTGTCGAACACGGCATCGACGGCGATGCCCGCCAGCGCCGCGCGCTCGTTCAGCGGAATGCCCAGCTTCTCGTACATCGCGAGCAGCTCGGGATCGACCTCGTCGAGTGATTTCGGCGCCGGCTTCTTCGGCGCCGCGTAATAATGCAGGTCCTGATAGTCGATCCTGGGATGATGGACGCGCGCCCAGGCCGGATCTTCCATCGTCAGCCAGGCGCGATACGCCTTGAGGCGCCATTCGAGCAGCCATTCCGGCTCGCCCTTCTTCGCCGAGATGAGCCGGACGATGTCCTCGTTCAGCCCCTTGGGCGCGAACTCCATCTCGATATTGGTCTCGAAGCCGAACTTGTAGCCGCCGCCGGATATCCGGTCGACAGTCTCGATCGTCTCATTCACGGCAGGCATTGAAACCCCTATTCGACAGTTGACGGCGCGCGCGCCGCAAGATCCGTTTCATCGACCCGCAGCGCCCTGGGCAGGGCCGCCACCTGCATGTCATCCAGCGTGATCGCGCCCAGCGCATCACTGATCGCGTCGTTCACCACGCCCCAGCGTCCCGCCATCGGGCAAAGCGACGCGCTGTCGCACGCCCCGCCCGTGCCCTCGACGCAGGCGGTGAGAGCAATTGGCCCGTCGATCGCGACGATCACATCCGCGATCGGGATCGCGGCAAGCGGCCGCCCAAGCCGGTAGCCGCCATGCGCGCCGCGCTGCGACAGCACGAGGCCGGACTGCGCCAGCCCCTTCAGGACCTTGGCTACGGTCGGCTCCGGAATCCCGGTGCCCGCCGCGATCGCGGGGGCGGTTTCAACCGTGGCGGCCTGGGCAAGACGCACCAGAACCACCACCGCATAGTCGGTCAAACGCGACAATCTCAGCATGGCACACCCGATTGTGGACAACACAGGTCCTGTTTACGCAAATGGTCCATCGCGCCGCCCCCGTCAAGGCCGGGCGCGTCATGCCGAACGCAGGAAATCGGAGCCGGCGGGTTCAGGCGGCGCCGAGCAGCCGCTCCACCGCGGGGACCAGGGCCTCGGTCTCGCCGATGGCGATCGTGCCCTCTGCCCTTCCATAGCCCCAGCGGACGAAAATCGAGGCGACGCCGAGCCCTTCCGCCGTGGCGATGTCGTTGTGATGATCGCCGACCATCACCGCCCCCCGCGGCGCGATCGTCATCGCCTCCAGCACGGCGCCGAGATGGCGCGGGTCAGGCTTGCGGAAATTCGTTGCATCCCCGCCGATCAGCACCGGAAAGAACCGGTCGAGATCGAGCGCGGCCAGCACCTTGCGCGCCGAGGCCTCGGGCTTGTTGGTGCACATGCCGAGCCGGTAGCCCCGCGCGGCCAGCGTCTCCAGCGCGGTCACGATGCCCGGATAGGGTTCGGTGAGATCGGTCACATGCGCCTCGTAATCGGCGAGGAAGATCGCCTCGTCCGCGGCCTCCGGCGTCATGCCGCGCGCTGCATAGCCCCGCTTCAGCAGCATTTTCGCGCCATCGCCGACCATCGGCGCGACATCCTCCCGCGCCACCGGCGCCGCGCCGTGGCGGGCCAGCGAGCGGTTCAGCGCCGCCGCAAGGTCGGGCAGGCTGTCGATCACCGTGCCGTCCAGGTCGAAAACAACACCGCGTGAAGCGTTCATGACACACTCCGAAATCCTATTTGATGGCGCGGCACTTTACATGAGCGGCAGGCCAGGGCTACCGCTTCGCGCATGCACAATACCGCCGTGATCCTTGCCGCCGGCCTCGGCACCCGGATGAAGTCGAGCCGCCCCAAGGTGCTGCACCGCATCGCCGGCCAGCCGATGCTCGCCCATCTGCTCGCCGCCTGCAAGACGGCCTTCGCCGAAACAATCGTCGTCACCGGCCCGGATATGGACGACGTCGCCCGCGCCGCCGCCCCGCACCCGACCGTGATCCAGCGCGAGCGCCTCGGCACCGCCCATGCCGCCCTCGCCGCGGCGGATCATTTCGGCACCGGCGCCGTCACCCTCGTCTATGGCGACAATCCGCTGGTCACCGGCGCGACGCTCCAGCGCCTCGGCGCGCGGCTCGGCGCGGGGGATGCGGCGCTGGTGCTGCTCGGCACCCGCCCGCCGGAGCCCGGCGCCTTCGGCCGCATCATCGGCCCCGATGGCTTCGCCGAACGCATCGTCGAATTCGCCGACGCGACCGAGGCCGAGCGCGCGATCGGCCTGTGCAATGTCGGCGGCTTCTCCGCCACCGCCGCCGACATGCGCCGCTGGCTCGGGAAAATCGGCAACGACAACGCGAAGGGCGAATACTACCTTACCGACCTCGTCGCCGTCGCCCGCGCCGAGGGAGCTGCCGTCGCCGTGGTCGAGGCGCCGTGGGACGAATGCCGGGGGGTGAATTCCCGCGCCGAGCTTGCCGCCGCCGAGGCCGCGATGCAGTCCCGCCTGCGCGCCGCCGCCCTCGCCGCCGGGGTGACGATGACAGCCCCCGAAACCGTCTTCCTCGCCGCCGACACAGCGCTCGCCGCCGATGTCACGATCGAGCCGCATGTCGTCTTCGGCCCCGGCGTGACGGTCGGGCCGGATGTCACGATCCGCGCCTTCTCCCATCTCGAGGGCTGCACGATCGCGTCCGGCGCCGTCATCGGCCCCTATGCGCGGCTGCGCCCGGGCAGCGAGATCGGGGCGGGCGCCCATGTCGGCAATTTTGTCGAGCTCAAGGCCGCCCGCCTCGGCGCCGGCGCCAAGGCCAACCACCTGACCTATCTCGGCGATGCCGAAATCGGCCCGCGCGCCAATATCGGCGCCGGCACCATCACCTGCAATTACGACGGCTTCGCCAAGCACCGCACCACGATCGGCGCCGACGCCTTCATCGGTTCGGATGTCGCCCTCGTGGCACCTGTTACCGTGGGGGAGCGTGCGATCATCGCCGCCGGCAGCGTCATCACCGACCCGGTGGCGGCGGATTCGCTGGCGCTCGCGCGCAGCCGGCAGGTCGAAAAGCCCGGCCGCGCGGCCGAACTGCGCATGACGAAGGGAAAACGCTGATGTGCGGCATTGTCGGACTGATCGGGCGGAACGACGCCGCCCCCCTGCTGCTCGACGGTCTCTCCCGCCTCGCCTATCGCGGCTATGACAGCGCCGGCATCGCCACCCTGGTCGAGGGCGCGATCACCCGCCGCCGGGCCGAGGGCAAGCTCGCCAACCTGGCCGCCAGCCTCGCCGCCGAGCCGCTCGCCGGCACCACCGGCATCGGCCATACCCGCTGGGCGACGCATGGCGCCCCCACCGAAGGCAACGCCCATCCGCACGGCACCGCCCGCGTCGCCGTCGTGCATAACGGCATCATCGAGAACCATGCCGAACTGCGCGCCGAGCTCGAAGCCGCCGGCCAGGTCTTCTCCACCGAGACCGACACCGAAACCGTTGCCCAGCTCGTCGACCTGCACCTCGCCCAAGGCCTCGCCCCAATCGAGGCTGCCGCCGCCGCCTTCGCCCGGCTCGAAGGCGCCTATGCGCTGGCGCTGATCTTCGCCGGCCATCCCGAGCTGATGATCGGCGCGCAGCGCGGCGCCCCGCTCGCGGTCGGCTTCGGCGAGGAGGAGATGTATCTCGGTTCCGACGCCCTGGCCCTCGCGCCGCTGACCCGCCGCATCGCCTATCTCGACGATGGCGACTGGGTGATCGTCTCGCGCAGCGGTGCCGAATTCCGTGACGCCGCGAACAACCCGGTCACCCGCGAGGTCAAGCTGACCCGCCTGACCGGCGCGTCCATCGGCAAGGGCAATTTCCGCCATTTCATGGAAAAGGAGCTGCACGAGAACCCCGCGATCATCGGCGACACGCTGAACCGCATGATTGATCCGGCAACCCGCCTGCCGGTCCTGCCGGACCTCGCGATCGACCTCGCCGCCATTCCGCGCATCACCCTCTCGGCCTGCGGCTCGGCCTATTATGCCGGTCTGACGGCGCGTTACTGGCTGGAGGAGATCGCGCGGATCGCGGTCGATGCCGATGTGGCCAGCGAGTTTCGCTACCGCGAACCACCGCTCGACCCCGCAGGGCTCGGACTCGTCGTCAGCCAGTCCGGCGAAACCGCCGATACCATGGCCGCGCTGCGCTACATGAAGCGCCAGGGCTGCAAGGTGATGTCGGTGGTCAACGTGCCGGAAAGCACGATGGCGCGCGAGAGCGACCTGATGCTGGAAACCATCGCCGGCCCGGAAATCAGCGTCGCCAGCACCAAGGCCTTCACCGCACAGCTCGCCGTGCTCGCCGGCTTCACCCTCGCCCTCGCCCGCGCCCGCGGCGCGCGGAGCGATGCCGAGCTCGCGCCGCTCGTCGCCGCCCTGATGGAGCTTCCCGGCAAGATGGCCCAGCTCCTCGCCGATGACGCCGAGATCCGCGCCCTCGCCGAAGACATCCGCGATGCGCGCGACGTGCTGTTCTTCGGCCGCGGCTCGATGATGCCGATCGCCCTCGAAGGCGCGCTGAAGCTGAAGGAGCTGAGCTACATCCACGCCGAAGGCTACCCCGCCGGCGAAATGAAACACGGGCCGATCGCGCTGATCGACCCCTCGGTGCCGGTCATCGCGGTGCTGCCCTCCGGCCCGCTGTTCGAGAAAACCGCCTCCAACCTGCAGGAGGCCGCGGCCCGCGGCGGGCGGATCATCCTGTTCAGCGACCGCGCCGGCGCAGCGCGCCTCTCCGGCATCGCCGAGCGCACCGTCATCCTGCCGGACTGCGCCCCGTTCGTCGCCCCGCTACTCTATGCCATCCCGGTGCAGCTTCTGGCCTACCACGTCGCCATCCTGAAAGGCACGGACGTCGACCAGCCGCGCAACCTCGCCAAATCGGTAACGGTTGAATAAGGCAACGCCGCCAGGATCGCCCGTTGTAGACGGAAAATAAAGTTGTATCCTAGATAATAAAGTCATATTCCAGATATTAAAATTATATCCTAGACAATAAAGATTTATACAACGCAACATAATTGCGGTCCAATCTGGCCCGGGGGTCGGGGCCAACGGCTGTGGATCGGTCTGGGGTCCCGTCGCCGATCCGCATTCCAAGTGGCTGATGCAACTCGCTTTCGCGGGGTCAACATCCGGCGTCGATCCACAGGGGATTTCTGCCGGGCAGCTTACGGCTGACGGAAGCGGGTTCGTTCACCCACCCTTTGCTGCTACTCCAGAATGCCAGAGGTGGCGCTGTCGTGTGAGATCAAACTGCTCGAGGTCAGGTCGCGCGATCAGGCGAGCGTGCACTCTGAACTGTCCGTCGTCAGAACATATGGCTCAATTCGCGGCGTAGCTTAGCGGAGAACGGGCCTCGTCTGGGGGTTGATGTTAGGCGGCAAACTTGCGGTGTTGCAAGCGCCGATGCTCGGTGGTCTTCCGTTTAATCCTTTCGCGCTGCTTGATGATGGCCGGGGCCCTGCCGAAGTAGGTGTCTGCGGGCGTCACGTTGTTCAGGCTTTCGTGATAGCGCCGGTGGTTGTAGTTTTCGACGAAGGCCTTGATCTGGGCCCCGAGGTCACCGGGCAGGAAGTAGTTTTCCAAGAGGATGCGGTTTTTCAGGGTCTGGTGCCAGCGCTCGATCTTGCCCTGGGTCTGGGGGTGCATCGGGGCGCCTCGGACGTGTCTCATCTTGTTGGCCTCGATGTATTCGGCCAGTTCGCCCGCGATGTAGCTTGGGTGTCTGAAAGGTCGTAGCGGCAATTTCTTCCTACTGTTTGATGCTTCGATCTGCTTCGCCCTGACGGGCCACTGAACTGAAGACCACGCTCTTTGAAAGGATGCGCGACCAGTCGGCAAGCTTAGCGGCGACCAGCTGTTTCCGGAGTTTGGGCAGTACGTGTTTCACGCGTAGTCAAAGGCTACTGCCGCCGCGCTGACCACGTTCTTCACGTCGCCCGCGCGTAGCGCGTCGATCGGCGCCTTGCCACCGGTCATTCGATTGGGGACAACCAGCCACTCCCATGCTTCCTCGGCGGAGGTGAAGTGCTCGGCCACTAGATCGAGACCGTCCACGGGCCGGCGACGATCGAACTGCCGCAGCGGATAGACAAAGTTCCGCACCCCCTTACGCAGCGCCACGACCTTGCCGGCCTTACGCCAGTTGTCGAGGGTGCCCCGCGCAATGGCGAGCCGTTTGACCACCACGCCCGCACCGACGAGTTCGCTCTCAACCCAATCGGCCGCCTCGTCGTCAACGGTGATCGCATCCAGAAGCCGACGGCCCTTTGCCATCGAGACGAGCGGGCCGACGCCGGCACCCCGCAGCACGCGCCCCCCGGGCGCGGCCGGCGGCGCAACCAACTTCGGCTCACGCCGACGGATCGTCTTGGCAGCCATGGGAACCGCGATCTTGAGCACCGAGGCCAGATCGACGAGGTCACGCAGGGGCATGCTCTCGACTTTGCTTTTGATCGCTTTTGTCAAAATGTCCCGCGTAAGCTGAGATGGCTTTGCAGTGCTCATGACACGTCCTTTTTAGGCAAGATAGGCAATATGGCAAAATATGGAGGACCATCACATTAGCGTGATGATTTGCCGAATTTTTCATCGCATTTGGATCACGCATTTCATCACGTTGTCGAAACTGCTTGCCCACACTCGATTTGCCCGCACTAACTCAATCTTCAGGCCGCAGCTATGCCGGCCCCGATTCCTCAACCCACATCTCGTTCGCGCGGCCTTGCGACCACGTTCAGACTATTCGACAAATCAAGGTAGACACCCGCTTGCCGCGCGTCATAATCTCTATTGACGTCGACCACGCCATTGATCGATCATACTTCAAACGATCCAAATGGACGACGTGGCGGTGAAACAATTTGTTCACATCGTCTGGATTTAGTCTTTTGCGCCGTTTCGAATAATTTCTTTTAGGTGCAACATAACTAATTGCTCGAAGGAACTTTGCTTGTCTTGTAGTCAAATGGATTGCAACAATCAGGCGACGCAGAACGACCGTTCGCGCGATTGGGATGATGGACGTGGCGCCTGTCGCAGCTCCAACTTTTCCGACACCTCCTGCAACCCGAACGGCGACGTCGCAATCGGGCGAGGCTTTTCGCCGAAGCGCCCCTGCACGCAGAACTCGAACCGGTAGGCCGACGTTGCCTACTCGCCTCTGTCACACCTGTCCCCAATGTCCGACTGCTTCGAACCTCATTCCGAGGTTGTCCGACGCTGGCCGGCCCCGATCCGATTGAATTAGCGAATGGCCTCACGCCGATACGGTTTCGACGAGAAAAAAATCCAGCGGTTCTATAAGGAAGGACGTGGGACGGGGAATGGCCAAGATTACAAGCCATGGTTGACGATCCAGGACGTCCCAACACTTGGTCGCGCAACACGCATCCCCGGCCACACGACTGGACGTCTGCACCATTTCCTATCCGACATCGAGACTCGTTTCTTCGTGTTACTGGATTGGGACGACGCGGTGACCGACATTCGTGAGCAATTCCCGCTCGACCGGGAGGTGACCCGCATGCTCGCCAAAGACATGGGCATAATCCACCCAATCGATCCCGCGTCGAGGACAGATATCATAATGACAACGGACTTTTTGATTGACATCAGAAGCGGGCGAACGACTCGGACTATAGCGAGATCCGCCAAGCCGGCCCAAAAGCTGGAAGAACCGCGAACACTAGAGAAACTGGAACTCGAGCGCAGGTATTGGAAACGCGAAGGCATCGAGTGGCATCTGATCACGGAGAAGGATCTTCCGCGTGTTCGTGTCGCTAATCTTCAGTGGCTGCATAAGATGCGGTCGCTGCACGAGCTCGAGGCACCACACCCCGACTATTGGCCCGATCGCTGCGAGCAGTTCCTGACCGAATTCACCCGGACCAGAAGCGGATCAATCCAGGTCTTTCTTACCCAGTTGGAAGAGAAGTGCGGGTTCTCCCCGGGCGAGCCGTTGACCGCCCTTCGTCACCTCGTAGCGACGAGACGGCTGCGGATGAACCTCGACCGCGAGTTTAGCACTAAAGATCCGCTAGACCTTTTCAAAGTTACTACCCGTTTCGAGGAAGATCGGAGGCTGGGGTGATCCTTGCTCGCAACGATCTGCTCCAGACAACGGGAGAGCCCATACGACGCATTCGGATCCTGTGGATCTCCCCCCCACAAAACAACGTTGTGACGATCGATGTCGACGCCGCTACTGCCCTACCCGAACTCGGTGACCTGCAGTCGCTGGTGAAGGCAGTGGAAGTCGCCGAATGGCAAATCATGGAGGCCGACCCGTATCTCCTGATCGTACGTGACGCGGCTTTGAAAGCGTCTCACAAAGCCCTTCGAGACCGTGCTTGGGGTCTCATTTGTGAGCTGGCCACCAAGGAACCGGACATCTTCAGGAGCCAGTTTCGTGGAAAGGAAGTTCGACGTATCGTCGAGCAAGCACGAGCCAGCGGCGACCCCGCCATAAATCGGACGACCCGGAGGCAGATCTATTGTTACCTCCGCCGTTACTGGCAGCGGGGCATGGTACCGAACGCCTTGCTTCCCGACTATCACAATTCAGGCGCCCCGGGAAAGTCGAGAAACTCATCAGACCGAAAGCGTGGACGACCCAGGCAGTTCGGATCCACCCCGGGTGCCAATATCACCCCGGAGATCCGCCAGGTATTCCGGGTCGGGTTTGATCGGCTTTATGCGACGGCCCGCAAGCGAACATGGACGTTGCGCGACGCGTACGACAAGATCATCGCCGATTTTTTCTGCGTGAAGCATATCGATCCCGAAACCGGCCGGGTTCGACACGAACCCAAGGACGAAGTTCATGAGTCCGGCGGCTTACCCAGTTTCAAGCAGTTTCAATATTGGGCAGACAAGGATCACGTACGTCTCGACGTGAAGCGCAAGCGCGTTGGCGAACGCATTTACGATAAGGACATGCGCGGCCTGACAGGAACCGCAACTGCCGAGGTATTCGGGCCTGGGGACCGATACCTGATAGATGCCACGATCGCGGATGTCTATTTGCTTTCACGCATCGATCGAGAACGGATAGTCGGGCGGCCTGTCATCTACGTGATAATCGACGTCTTCAGCCGCATGATAACCGGCATCTACGTCGGGCTGGAGGGCCCGTCATGGGTGGGTGCCATGATGGCTCTTGCGAACTCCAACGCCGACAAGGTCAAATTCTGCAAGGATTTTGACATTTCAATCGAACCACATGACTGGCCCTGTCATTGCCTCCCGGAGATCTTTCTCGGTGACAGGGGGGAGATGGCAAGCAGCATGATTGACACCCTCAGCAATACCTTAAAGATTAGCGTAGAAACTGCCGCACCCTATCGGTGCGAGTGGAAGGGAATCGTCGAGCAACGCTTCAAAATCCTGCCCGCGAAATTCAAGCCGTTTCTTCCGGGCTATGTCCAGGGGGACTTCCGGGCTAGGGGCGGGTCTGATTACCGGCTCGATGCCCTTCTCGATCTCGACGAATTTACGCAGGTCATCATCAACTGCGTTCTTTTTTATAACAATCAGCACGAGATCTCCCGCTACGATAGGGACAGGAACGTCCTGGCTGATAGCGTGCCCGCCATTCCTGTGGAGTTGTGGGAGTGGGGCAGGCAAAATCGTTCTGGTGCCATGCGCTCCTTCCCGCAAGACAGGGTGCTCTACTGCCTCCTGCCACGGGACACGGCAATGGTGACCGAACTCGGTATCCGCTTCAAGTCTGCCTATTACACGTGTGCCCTGGCGATGGAGCAGCGATGGTTCGACAAGGCACGCCAGGAAAAGCGATGGCAGATCGAGGTCGCCTACGATCCGCGATGCCTCGATTACATCTATCTTGCCGCCGATGATGGCGAGCAGTCCTTCCACGAGTGCACCATGACACCTCGGAGCCGCGCCCTGCGCCAGGTGTCCCTGCCCGAGATCGAGCAGCAATATTTCTTCGATCAGGATCAAAAGGCCAACCGCGAGCAGCGAAGCCAGATGGCGAGGGCCGACGTGATGACGGAAATCGAGGCCGTGGTCGAGAAGGCAAAACAAAAGCAGCCCAAATTACGCCGGGGCAGCAATGCCAGCCGCACAAAGGATATCCGGGCAAACCGCGCGGCCGAGCGGGAAATCCGCCGTGACGAGGAGGCCTTCCGGCCCGGACAGCCTTCCACCGATCCCGGGCAGCACAGCGGAGAGGTTGTGCCGTTCCCGCGTAGCGTCACCGCTGAAGACGAGCCTGACTACAGCATGCCTTCGATTGACGAAATTCTTGGAGACGATGATGACGACTCCTGATTTGCCGACTCTGCCCGAATATGAAGGTAACTTGTGGATCTCGAGGCTTCCGCCAATAAAGTCGCAACTCGAGATCTACCAGGAGCTGCGCGACGCACCTTACTTCAATGAAAAAGAGCCCGGCTATCCACGGCATTATCGCAAGCACTGCATAGCTCGCCTAGCCAACTGCTTCCTTCCCCAGGCCCGACAGGTGATCCTGGCCGAGCGCTTTTCGATGTTATTGCGCCAGGGTTACGTCGGCCGAAATCCCCTTACCCACGACTATCTCAAGCACATCTACGCGGGCATCGAGAGAATCGAAAGAAGATCGCTGGATGTAGCGCCAAAGACACCGGTGAAAGTCACCGCAAGCAGTTTTGGGCTCCTTGGCTGTCCAGGTGTCGGCAAGACGGTGTCAGTACGGCGAGTCCTGGCTCAATATCCACAGACGATTCAGCATGACAATCCGTTCAGCATTACCCAGATCGTCTGGCTTAGACTCGAGGCGCCCGTTCTCGGGTCTCTGAGACAATTATGTATCGACTTCTTTCACGCCGTCGACGAATTGATAGGTACAGACTATGTCAAGCGATACGGAAAAAGCAAAACGACGGAACAGCTGACGCCGTATATGGCGCAGGTTGCGAATTTACACGGGCTCGGCGTGTTGGTGATCGACGAAATCCAGCACTTACGCGGCGCGAAGGTCGGCGCGAACACGTTGATGAACTTCCTTGTAAAGCTGGTGAATACGATCGGCGTGCCAGTGATTCCGATTGGAACGTTTGGCGCTTTGCCCACCCTGCAGGGCAATTTCAGCACGGCACGTCGCTCCACCGGTCTGGGCTCACAATTCTGGGATCGGATAGCGCCGGGACCGGAGTGGGATCGTTTCCTCACTGATCTATGGAAATACCAGTGGACCACACCACCTACCGCCCTCAACGGGGAACTGAACGCGGTGATGTACGATCAGAGCCAGGGCGTCGTCGATCTGGCGGTCAAGCTATTCATGCTGGCCCAGATGCGGGTTGTCGACGCAAACCAGAGTCGCAAGAGACAGTCAGAGGAATTAACACCACGCCTGATCCGGACAGTCGCGAGAGACGAGTTCCAGCTCGTAGCGCCGATGATCAAGGCTTTGCGTGAGAACGACAACTTCGAACTGAACATGTACGACGACTTGCGGGGACTGGACGCACACATCCAGTCGATCCTCGGCGGTGCGTCTGACCCCAGACCGAGGCTCGAAATCGACCCCGAGGCGTCCCCAAGGTCAGGACAGGCGCCGAAGTCCCAGTCCGTCACCGATGCGGTGCTCAGTGCATTGAAGAAAATTTGCGTGGCAGAGGATATCGCACAGGCGCTGGTCAATGACGCCGTAGCCAAGGATCCGTCCGGCGACCCGCTCTTGTTACTCGAGAACGTTCTCACGACCTTGAGAAGCAGCCCGCCGAAAGTCAGTCGTCCCAAGGTCAAGGCAGGGTCTCGGAAGGTGGCGGATCCTGATGATGACGACCTCCGGACAATTGTGAAAGGCGGTGCAGAGCGGGGTAAATGCGCGTACGATGCGCTTAAGGAAGCCGGAGTGGTAAGGCCGCCTCTTCTGGATTTCGCCGGTTAACCATGCTCGCGTATTTCCCGCAGGTTTATCCGGGAGAACTGCTGTACAGCGTACTGGCCCGCTACCATCGACACATGGGCGCCCCCTCCTCGATTCAATCCATGGAGAGCCTGTACGGCCACCGCCTTGTCGTTGCGAGTGTAGATCTTCCAGGCCATTTGCAGTCCCTGGTGGATCGGCTCCCGCCGGGCTCCGGATGGACGGTTGACCGCGTCATCGAGGAACTCACCTTGTTCCCGTACTATACCGCGTTCCAGCCACCAGGGGTGGTCAATCGCGTCCGAGCGGCAATGCGGAATGGTGTTACGAATGGGATGCTGCTTCGCCTGGGCATAGCCGCATTTCGGGCCGGTCACGTAACTCAGCTGCGGTTCTGCCCAGCCTGTCTGACAGAGATGGAAAAATGCCCAGGCGAACCCTATTGGCGCCGCGACCACCAGTTGCCTGGCGTTCTTGTCTGCCCAACGCACGGCTGTCCGCTGAAGGCCAGTGCGGTATCGCTGACCGGCTTCGGACGCCACATCTATGTCGCGGCCACCAAGCGCAGCTGCCCGAACGATTCGCCGGATCTTGTCGCCGGAAATGATTACCTCCTGTTGACGAAACTTGAGCGCCTGGCCGGCGCGAGCCGCGCGCTTCTCGAGAAGCCCGGCCCAATCAGAACTACGCAAGAGTGGAGCAAACACTACCGTGGCGCCTTGCTGCGATCTGGGCTGACCCTGTCTTCCGGACGGCTGGACCAGCGACGGCTCGAACAGGCATTTTTCGAAAATTATGCGGGTGTCCTTCGGCTACTTCCGGAACTGACCGTCGGGGCATTTCGCCCCGGTCCCTGGCTTACAGCGATGTCACGCAAACACCGACACGCGTTTCATCCGTTCCAGCACGTGCTCCTCCAGGATTTTCTCGACCGTCAGCTGCGAATTGACGTGCCATTCGGCGACGGGCCTTGGGAGTGTCCGAATCCCCTGGCGCCACATCGGAGCAGGCTGACAATTTCCGAAGTGAGAATCCACCGAAACCATGGTCATCTGGTCGGCGTGTTCGCCTGCAAATGCGGGTATATCTACACCCGCAGTCTCTTCCTGGAACGGCAAGTTCTCGGACCACCGCGCTTTCAGGCCTACGGCCCATTGTTGGCGCCTGCACTGAGAGAGGCGGTGGATTCCGGCATATCGCTGCGAAGCGTGGCGCGTAGGCTTGAGCTGGACCCGAAGACGGTAGTCAAGCTGGCCGTCGAACTGGGCATAGGCACGCGGTGGAAGACGCCGCCAGGTTACTGCTCGGCTGCGTCATGCGTCGGTCGAACCACGGCATCCCATCGACGAGTACCGCCAGTCAGCAGACGCTCAGCTTCCCCGCATTTTCGTCGAGACTGGGATGTTGTTGATCGCGAAGCTGGAATAAAGATTTTGCTGGCGACCCTGCACCTTTTGACGCAGGAGCCACCCGTGCGGATCACGCGATCGCAGATCGAACGCACGACCTGGAATCGGGGGTGGCTCGCCAAGCGAGCCGGGAAGTTGCCACACGCAATGGGATGTCTACGTGATGTTGTCGAGTCGGTCGATCAGTTCCAGGAGCGCCGCACCCGGCACATCATCCGGGAGATGGATCGCGCCGGTGAACCCCTGGCGGCCTGGCGAGTTCTGCGCCGGGCTGGTCTGACATCCGCGCGCGAACACCTGGTCCAGACGCTTTTGGCCGAGCATTTTGAGACGCCCTGGGTGGCGACCGCATGAGGCGGATCGTCTTTCGGTCGATCGCGGATCTCTCGAAGGATCCCGTTGAAGTCTTTTGGCTGAGGGGGTTGGTTCGTAACGAGAGAAACGAGTGGAACGTTAGGGTCGTTTACCGGGTCAAGGGCACGAATGATTTAATCCCGGTAGAGGAGCCCATCGGGATGTTCCCCTTGTTAAGCCCCGGCATCTGGTTCGAGCATGGTCAAATGCGAACGGACGAACTGCCGGGGAGCGATTTCGAAACGATCGTGCCGGACACGGGCCGACCGGAAATCCTCACGTCCGCGGATCTCCCGCATGAACTCCTGCCCCTGCCCAAGGGGACAAACCGCGCCCAGCGTTTGTTCCACTATCGGACAGCGAAAGGCGACGTGCTGGTTCCGGTGATCGAGCTGGTCCGGGCAATGTTCATCCACAACCGCGCCTTGGCCTTGGCATTGATGCGCCCGGCGGGCCTTGAGCAGCTGTATGCACCATTGATGCCCGGGTGGAGCGAAACTGCGACGATCCGTTTCACGCGGGAAATCGATCCCCGCGCGATAAGCCGTAGCTTCGCACTGGAATTCGCCTGGATTGCCTTGGATCCGGATGCCAGGCGTGCATGGGACAGCATTCAACGTCTCTCGATGGGTCAAGAGTATGTCCTGTTTGAGCCGCCCTCGATCCAGAATTCCCTGTGGACGTTCCGCGGTACCCAACGCGGCAGGCAGTGGCTGGTACTGGAGTTGACCTGTATCGGTGGCCGTCGGCTCCCGTTTCGGAAGCTGGAATACAGTCATCCCGGCTTCGTCAAGGCGATGAGAGCTGGGGGTGACACTAAAGACGTGCCCGGCTCCAATGACCGGCACGGAACTCGGACATCGTCGGCGGAGCGCGACATCGACGTCGACGACAAAGACGGAAGCGGCAGCTATCACACCACCAAAATTGTATCCCTTCCGAGCCGTCGCAGCGTGTTCGAGAACGATTTTGAAGTCGCGAAGATCCAACGGGCAGGGTCGGAAAAGTCCCGGCCGCGCAAGAAAAAGGCCGAAGAGACAAGGAAGGCACCGGATACATCCACGCTCCAAGCGTTCCACGTCACAACTGGCGAACGCAGCGAAACCGCAAGGCGCGTTCCTTTGGAATTCAAGACGCTTGCGCTTGCACCCCTACATGATATGGGCGATCTCGTGGCACTGGATGAGACCGTTCGTCACATGCGAGCCATGAGGCCCGGAGCGGCTTTCTCCGTAACGCTGGTTCAACTTGAGCAGGGTCGCGCAGCCGCGAGTACGGGATCGCGGCCGCGTGTCGCGATGCTCGTCACAATAGAACCGCCGGGCAAACCTCCGATAGTCCTGATCGACTTCGAGAGGACCGGGATTTCAGCACTCTCCGTGATGACCATGCACTTTACGCCAGATACCACCGAGGAGCAGATCGAGAACTCGGTCCGTACGATGATCGATGGCTGGATCAACAGTGGCGGACATTGGTCTGGCGAGAAGGAAAAAGACCTTGAGACGATCTGTCGCTGCGAACGGCTACCCAAGGCGTTGATACCGAGAAATACCCACAGCGAAAGAAGCAAGGACTGGGCGAAACGATTGCTCAGAAAATTGGGACTGTCAGCATGAAATGTCGACCAGTGGCAAGCCCATCTTCTCATAATCCAGAATGGGCTAGACCAGATGTTCGCCTGAGATTGGGGTAACCCGTCTCGCATTATGCAGGTTTCCGAGGGTTGCGCCGGGAGGTCCGGTGCCGAGCCTTGATGCATAGGAGACGGGTCATGGGAGAGCATATCACCTTTATCGGGCTGGACGTGCACAAGGAGACGATCACGGTCGCGCTGGCAGAAACCGGCGGCCGGGGTGACGTGCGCGAGTATGGCCGGATCGCGAACACCCCGGAGGCGCTGACGAGGCGTATCCATCCGGTCTGAACCGCCTGCCGGTACGGCAAGGAGCCGTGCATAAGAGCGCTGCTACGAGCTGATTCATGGTAAGGGGCGGCGTGCGGATGGAGATCATCACGGGGGTAGAGCGCCGGCGCCGCTGGCGGGATGAGGACAAGCTACGGATTGTTGCGGAAGCGGAAGCGCTTGGTGCGGTGTTTGCGGAAGTTGCGCGGCGGCATGACATATCGCGTGGTCAGCTATGGAACTGGCGCCATCTGGTGCGTGCTGGCGAATTGAGTTTGGTTTCGGCACCTGTGACCTGGCAGCCCGCCTGCAAACGCTGCTGCCGTCCCACGCGCAGCCATCAGCATGACGCGGCGGATTGCGGACTTGAGGCCCTCGTGCGCGTCGGAGATGACCAGCTTTACCTGACGCAGACCGCGGCGCACCAGGCTCTTGAGGAAGGCAGCCCAGAAGGTCTCGGCCTCGCTGGGGCCGATGTGCAGCCCGACGATCTCGCGCTTGCCTTCGGTATTAGCGGCCACGGCGATTATCGCAGCCACCGAGACGATGCGCCCTCCCTCGCGCTGCTTGAGGTAGGTGGCGTCGAGCCAAAGATACGGCCAGTCACCGGTCAGCGGGCGCTCGAGGAAGGCGTTCACCCGCTCGTCGATATCCTTGCACAGCTTGCTCACCGTGCTCTTGCCAATGCCACTCAGCCCCATGGCCTGCACCAGGTCGTCGACGCGTCGGGTGGAGACGCCGCCAACCCAGGCTTCCTGGATCACCGCGACCAGGGCCTTCTCGGACGTCTTCCTGGGCTCGAGGAAAGGCGGGAAGTAAGAGCCCTGCCGCAGCTTGGGAATGCGCAGTTGTAGATTGCCGAGCCGGGTGTCGAGCGAGCGATCGCGGTAACCGTTGCGGTAGGTCGTCCGCTCACCAGTGCGCTCATGGCGCCCGGCGCCGATCGGGCCTTCCACGTCGGCTTCCATAAGCAGTTGCACTACGGCCTCCGCCACACTGCGCAGGAAATCTCCATCGCCGGCTTTCGCCAGCAATTCAGCCAAGGGTAGTCTGTCTTCGGTCATCGGGTCCTCTCGGGTTCGCGTGAAGCTTCGCAACTCCACCGTAGCCGCTCGATCCGATGGCCACCTAAACCCAGGCTCATGCGTTGGATCGGCCCCTCCGGCCGGCTACGCCGACCTCCGGCGCCAATCCAACGCACGGCAGTCAGACAATTTCCACCACAAGCGCGGACATTAGCATCGACGGCGTCCTTCGGGCGTGTCGCCGTCGACAATTGGGGTCAGGATCGCGACGCCTTCCAGGTTTTCATCGAGCAGCGCGGCGATTCTGGCCGAGACTGCTGCGATGTCCGCCGGCTCCAGCTTCGCCCCCACGCTTTCGGCAAGCGTATGCATCACCGCGACCTTTCTAAGGTAAGGCGCGGCGCGCTCATCGGGCAGCAATGCCTTGTAGGCCTTTGTCACGTCGCCCGCGAACCGCAGGAATTCGCGCCGGCGCTCATCCGGAACGACCAACGTCCCCACGGCCTGTGGGATCAGCTTGAGGCGTTACACCATATTGGCTCACTACACGACCTGGAACGCAATAGGAATTCCAAAATTTCGGACACGCAGGGCATCGTGCCAAGGCCAATGCGGGGATAACCTGGCATTCTGCAGGGATCCGACGCCTCGGTCCGTGGGCGGCCCTCTGAGTCGTATCCGGCAAGCGCTATTATCGGATCTCATCGAATTAGTCGGCTTGCGTTTTCGCCCGGGCCTCCTCACGATGGCGACATGCTGGACCTCTCGACCGATTCCCCGTCGACCACTTTCGCCACGGGAGACGTCACGGGAGCCCGATGGAAATTCGAAGAACGCGGGCATACAGTGTCGGCATTGGGGGGCTCTGATTTCGAGAAAAGCCGTTGTTGCGCCGAGAATTTCTTAGAAATTTAAGCCTGAATGCGCCGAACTCAGTGATAAATGCGGGGTAACGATCCGTCCGAGGGATGAGCAAATGACCAGATTCACGCGCGGCTTCAAAGATCACATGGAACGGCAGCGCGACTTCGAGAACGAGTTTGATGACAGGTGCGTTGACCTCAATGAGGAAGAAAAAGAAAGAGCTGCATTTACAAATAAATATAAAGCCCGAAAGCGCCACTTCAAACGCAACAGAAACCTTCCAGTTACAGAGAATAAGTGGGATACCTTTATTGACCTTCCTGTAGAAGAAGCCCGAAGTAGGCTTCTCATAGCCGGCTATGTCGACAAGCCAATGAGAGGCCTTAAAGACGGGGACGTGCATATGCACCACCCGGAGCACTCCTATTCGGTTCACATTTGGCCCGCACGGGAGGATGCTGATCTGCGTCCGGTTGTAGGCAAGTCTAGGTACAGTCTACATGGTATACACTGATTTCCGACAATCAAGGTTTGCGCGCGTGTGCGATGCCGCCAGACGTGACTGCCAGCGCCGCGTCGGGTTGACTCGAGCAGGCCGAAGCACGTCGGCATCAACCGCAGGCCACGGCCGCGACGCCGCTCCCATAGATGTCGATCATCCTGACGCGCACGCCGCGGAATTTCGCGCCGTTGGGCTCAACGCAGATGATCGCGTACGATGGCCTTGTTATCTCTGGGGCACAGCGAGCTTCACGAACGGGGTTATGGGTGTGGTGAGTGCCCGGCTTGTGATCTTAGAATGAAGGGCTGGTCGACATACCAAAACGCCAACTTGACGCAACACTCACCGGGTGGCCGGTGGGTAAGGGGGGGCCATGGCTGCTGGGCTGAGTGGTTCGACGATCAAATCCTGGTTCCAGTATCGCTGCGAGCGGAAGACTCGCTACGAAATAATGGACCCTACCGAACTGGCGGCTATCCCGGTCGCCAAGGATCAGCGCGAGCAACCTTGGACGACCCTGGGCGTCGATTACGAAGATCGGGTTGTCACGCGACTAGCTCGAGCGACCGGCGTGCTTCGTCCGACTCACGGCGAAGAGGGGCTGCTCGAGCGTCAAGCTATTGCGTTTCTGAAGGGGCAGGGCACGGCGACCTACGCGGCGCAGGTGAATCTACGTCCCCGAGGCAAACCGACATTCCTCGGCGGGGCCGATATCAAGCTCCGGAGAAGCTTTGCCGATCTGATCCGGCGTGAGGTTCGGCCAACCGGCCTCCACTTCACCGTGATCGACATCAAGGCGACCCGAGCAGCGCGCGCCTTTCACAAGACGCAGGTGGCCTTCTATGTCATGTTGTTGCGTGCGACGCTGGCAGAACTCGGCGTCGGCGCAACAGTCGAACCGATGGGCGAAATCTGGCGGATTCCCGATGACGGCGATGCCGAGGGCGATCGATGGACCTCGGAAGAATTCGCGCTCAAGCCGTATCTGCGGCTGGTCGAGGACTTTTGCCGAACGACTCTGCCGACGATCGCGGACAAGGTCGTCGCCCAAGGCCGTGATGAGACGTTCTTCCATGTCTACTTCAAATGCGAGCAATGCGCTTATTTGCCGCATTGCATTGAGGCCGTAGGGCCGCATAGGTCGGCGCGGACGCGGGACGTTTCTGCCGTTGCTGGACTTACCCACGAAGCGAAGCGAACGCTCCTATCGATCGGTATAGGCACGGTGGCTGGACTCGCCGAACTCGGTGCCGGCGTTGGCCGCGTCGACGGCGCGGGTTGGTCCCTTTCGAGACGGGCCGATCAACTCGTCAGTCGCGCAAAGGCGCTCCGCGACGACAATGTCCGGCCCGGCACCGAGCCGCACACCTTTCTCATGCCGCCCCGAACCGATGCAGCGATCTATCTCGTTGCCGACAACGACCCTGTTGACGACACGCTGGTGACCCTTGGCTATCGATACGTAGACTCATCTGGTGTGCGCGAGCGAATCGAAGTCATGCCGACAGCGGACCGCGCCGGAGAGGCAAACGCATTGGTCTCCGTCTTCGGGCACCTTGTCGCCGACCTTGAAGCGATCGATGCCCACAACGAGGCCATTGGTGATCCAACGGATCCTACGGGCCTGTACGCCCATATCTTCCTGTATGAGACGACCGAAGCTCTCGCGATCCAGAATGCCGTGAGGCGTCACCTGGAAGACCCTCGCGTCCGGACGGGTCTGCTGCACATGGTCCGCCTCTTCCCACCCGACGAGGTGGTTCCCGAGCCGGAATTTCGCGGGATGCAGCATCTTCCGGCGACCGCGCTTCGAAGCGTCGTCGAGCAACTTCTCTCGCTGCCCGTGACGGTCTCCTACGACCTCCGTCAAGTGTCGGCCGCTCTTCAGCGGGCTGGTCTGATCTCCGAGGCATATTCACCGTCCCAGGCTTTTGAGCGCCCGTTCTCCTCATTGCTGGCGCTCGATGTCAGCCGCCATCTGCGCGAAGGGCGGGGGCGCGGTCCAGATGTGGACGCCATACGGGAGGACGTGAGGGCTCGACTAACGGCGAGCCAGGCAATCGCCGATTGGTTGAAGGCCGAGCACCAGCGTCGCATGGCCGCGTCCAAGTCGCCCATGCTGCGACTCAAAAAGCAGCCATTCCGCTTGCAGGCAACCTTTAATCCGCTCGCTGCGGGCGACCTTGACGTGCTGCGAGCCTTCGAACTCCTCGAAAATCGCGCGGGTCTCCTGGAGACAATGATCCAACTTGCTCGGCCGACCCGTGTCCGCAGGGACACAGGTCGTGCGATCGGTCCAATGCGCCTTATCAATGTCAGCGAAAAGGGCCGCTCGGCTTTCCTTCTTTTCGCTATACCTCGTGAGGCCGAGGATGCGGATCTCTCGTCCGGCGCCTTCGGGCTGATCCTCAGTAATGGCGAACCCGATTTGGTCCTCGAGCCTCGCCTATGGTCCAGCATGCGATGCGATCTCATGAATCCCTGGGCAAACGACCCACCGAATTTTCTAAGGGTCCGGATGTTTCGGCCGACGTTCAACGGCCCCTTCTTTCAGGAGGTCAAGCGCCGCGCCGGCCAAGATGGCTGGTGGTTGGATCAGAGCTTTGTCGATTTCAATTCGGCGAAAGTCGACAATTTCCTGACCTTCTTGGGCGCGCAGGTTCAGCCATGACGACACGCGATGACATCCTGAGCTTCCTCAGAAGCCCTACCAGATTCGCAGCGACGGCAACCGATCGTGACTTATGGGTCGAGGGCCTTGATGGCTTCGCAATTCCCTCCATCGCAGCAACCGGCGATCATTCGCTGCGGCCTGCTCAGGACGCCGCTTGGCGTGGCCTTGCGGACCACCGAGTGGGCCTCGTTCTTGGGCCACCAGGCACCGGAAAGACCCATCTCCTTTCGTGGCTGATTGCCAGTTTTGGCGCCGTGCGATCGGCGAATGGGCGCCCGGCGCGCACGCTCGTCACGGCCTTCACTAAGAATGCGGTCGGCAACGTTCTCGACGCGGCATCGAAACGACAAGCCGTCCATGACGCTGCCGCGCCAGATCCCATATATTTTGGTTCGCCGCCGAGCAGCGGTCTGGCGTCCGGCGTGCAGGTGCTCGGGCGCGGCGACGAAGCCGACCTCGCGCAGGAGATTGCGAGCGGCAGGGCCGTCATCGGCGCGACCATCTGGTCGCTCCACCGTCTCATCAACTCCGGAGTTCTACCGACGGTCGACGGCCCGACCGCTCCATTGTTCGATCTGGTCTGTATCGATGAAGCCTCCCAGATGGTGCTCGGTCACGGGCTCATGGCCCTCGCCGGGATGGCCCCCGATTGCCGCATCGTCGTGTACGCGGCGGTGGAAAAGTAGGCCATGTAGCGGCGGCATAATGCTGCTGCGTGGCGGGGCAAAAGCCGGCCACTTGTAGAGTTGCCTCTTTCGGAATGGAGGGAGAGGCGACGGGGGATGTATTCGGTGGAGGTTTATGCGGCGGTTCGGCAATTTGTATTTGTCGAGGGGCGGAGCCGTCGGGAGGCTGCGCGTGTTTTTGGTCTGAACCGTGAGACGGTAGCGAAGATCTGCCGGTTCTCTGTGCCTCCAGGATATCGGCGCGAGCGGCCTGCTGCGAAGCCGAAGCTTGGGCCTTTCATTCCGGTGATCGACGCGATCCTGGAGGCTGATCGGGGGGCGCCGGTGAAGCAGCGTCACACGGCGCAGCGGATATTTGAGCGTCTGCGCGACGAGCACGGCTATACGGGCGGCTACACGGTGGTGAAGGATTACGTCCGTCCGGCCCGGCTGCGGCTGCGCGAGGCATTCGTGCCGCTGTCTCATCCGCCGGGGCATGCGCAGGTGGATTTTGGCCAGTGCATTGGCTTCATCGGCGGTGTGCGGACGGTGATGCACGTCTTCTGCATGGACCTGCCGCACTCGGATGCCCCGTTCGTGAAGGCATATCCGGCGGAGACGACGGAGGCGTTTCTGGACGGCCACGTGTCGGCCTTTGCCTTCTTTGGCGGGGTGCCGCTGTCGATCCTCTACGACAACACGAAGCTGGCGGTGGCGCGGATTCTTGGCGATGGCCAACGGACGCGGACGCGCGCCTTCACGGAGTTGATCAGCCACTACCTGTTCAGGGACCGGTTTGGCCGCCCTGGCAAAGGTAACGACAAGGGTAAAGTCGAGGGTCTGGTGAAGTATACGCAGCGGCGCTTCATGACGCCGCTGCCGCATGCGGTGAGCTTCGATGCCCTGAACGCGGCGCTGGAAGCGCGCTGTCTGGCGCGGCAGGATGAGCATGCCGGACGCCATGAAGAGACGATTGGCGAGCGGTTGCTGCGCGACCTCGCGGCATTGAGGGTGTTGCCGGCGGGACCGTTCGAGCCCTGCGAGAAGAAGCCGGCGCGGGTCTCGTCGACGGCGCTGGTCCGCTACCGGATGAACGACTACTCGGTGCCGGCGAGCTATGCCTTCCGGGACGTATTGGTCAAAGGTTTCGTCGATCGGGTGCTGGTCGTGGCCGGAGCTGAGGTCATCGCTCGCCACGAGCGGGTGTATGGCCGCGGCGAGTTCATCTTCGATCCGCTGCATTATCTGGCGCTGATCGAGCAGAAGCCTGGGGCGCTGGATCAGGCGGCCCCCTTGCAGAACTGGGCTCTGCCGGAAGGGTTTCAGAGGATCCGGCGACTCCTGGAGGCGCGGATGGGGAAGCGCGGGAAGCGGGAGTTCATCCAGATCCTGCGGCTGATGGAGGTGTTTCCGCAGACGGTTGTCTCGGCCGCGGTGAATGATGCGATGCGGCTTGGCGCGATCGGTTTTGACGCGGTCAAGCAGCTGGTTCTGGCACGGGTCGAGCAACGGCCGGCACAGCTGGACCTGACGCGCTATCCCTATTTGCCGGCGGCGCATGTGCGGATGACCTCTGCCGCGGACTATGGCGTCCTGCTGAGCCGAGACGCGGCATGAGCGGCGCGATCGAGACGCCGCAGGTGCTGCTGGCGCATCATCTGAAGGCGTTGAAGCTGCCGACCTTCCTGCGCGAATATGCCAAGGTCGCTGCCGAGTGCGCGAAGGATCGCGCGGATCATCCGAAATTCCTGCTGCGGCTGGCGGAGCTGGAACTGCTCGATCGCGAACGCCGGCTGGTGGAGCGGCGGATCCGTGCGGCGCACTTCCCGGCGGTCAAAAGCCTCGATACCTTCGACTTCACCGCGATCCCGTCGCTGAACAAGATGCTGGTGCTCGATCTGGCGCGCTGCGACTACATCAATGCCCACGACAACATCATCGCTCTCGGGAATTCCGGCACCGGCAAGACGCATGTCGCTCTGGCTCTTGGTCTGGCGGCCTGCCAGCGCGGACTGTCCGTGGGGTTCATGACGGCGGCTGGCCTGGTGCACCAGCTGATGGAGGCACGGGACGAGCGCCGTTTGCTGAGACTGCAGGCGCAGCTTGCCAGTCTCAAACTCCTGATCATCGATGAACTGGGTTACGTGCCGTTGTCGCAGACCGGTGCAGAATTGCTGTTCGAGGTGTTCAGCCAGCGGCACGAGCGCGGCTCGACCATCGTCACCTCAAACCTGCCCTTCGAGGATTGGACGAGCGTCTTTGGCGCCGAACGGCTGACCGGCGCGCTGCTCGATCGTCTCACGCACCACGTCCAGATCCTGGAGATGAACGGCGAAAGCTACCGCCTGAAGCAATCCCGCGCCCGGCGCCGGAAAGATATCGAAAAGACCGGTGACGACCTGCCTCATGATCCTGAGACCGGCGAAATCAACGACAGCTGATACCCACCGCCAAGCAGGCTGCGGATATGAGAACGGCCCCTGCAGGGGCCGTTCTCATATCCGTCACGTCACAATCCAGTGGCTGGTTTTTACGCCGCCACGCCGGCCTGGTTTTGATCCGCCGTTGACACGGAGGCCACGACGGCGAACCCGCGTCCTGCGTCGCCGGCTCGCGCAGCCTCAACGCCGGCGTTGAGGGCGAGCAAATTTGTCTGGAATGCAATTTCGTCCATAACGACGATGATTTGATTGATGGTCTGTGCGGAGGATGCGATATTCTGCATCGTGCCGACGGCTTGGTTCACGATGGTCGCACTGTTCCTGGCGTCTTTATCAGCATTTGAGACGACCTGACGTGCGTGCGCTGCGCCGTCCGCAGATTTCTTGATCGTCGAGGTGATCTCACTAAGTGTCGCGGCAGTTTCTTCCAGGCTCGCAGCCTGCTGTCCAGTTCTGCTTGCGAGATTATCCGATGCAGCCGACATCGTGAGAATTCCAGAATAGATCGACGCGGCAGTGGAATTTACAGCGGAAACTACTTCTTCCAAATTTCCAATTGCCGAATTGAAGTCCAGACGCAATAATTCATAATCTTCAGGAAATTCCTCGTTCAGTCGGAACGTCAGATTTTGGTTCGCAAGCTGCTTCAGCGCAGTCGCGAGTTGCGCGACGGTTTTTGCCTGAGCTTGGCTCGCCAACGCTTGAGCCTCTTCAGCAACCTTTTGGGCATGAATATCGACGACAGACCCGCAGGATCGCAGCGGTTCACCGTTGGGCCCGCGCAAGGTTCCGCACGTCCCGCGGAACCACCTGTATGATCCGTCATTCGTTTTCAGCCGGTAGGAAAAATCAAAAGGCGTTCTCCCGCTATGATCGGCGAGATGTGCGATATAATGGCTGATTGTAGGTTCGGCGTCGTCCGGATGTAACCTGTCAGACCATGAAGTCATAATGTCAGGGAAGTCCGTCTCATTGTTAAATCCGAGCAAGCGGCGCATTTCCGGCGAAAATGTCCAGCGAATATTTTGATGAGTGGGATCACCTTGATAAATTACAATCTGCCAAAGACCAACACCTGCAAAATTATCGAGCACCCTCAACCGCTCTTTAACATCGTGTAATTCATTTTTTAATTCGGCATAGACGTCTTGATTTTTAAAAAAATGAAAATAATGCCATTGCAAATGAACTCCGGTGTGGGTGATATATGGCTTCTCATGGTTCCGCTACGGGACTTCCATGTAAATTCAGCTTCTCGGTAGAGGCGTATCTTGCCACCCAAGATGCATCAAAAATCAGACCTCGTGCGTTTATCGATTTTGTTAAGTATTAATTTACTATGTGTCATCATTTATAACATAAAATCGTCTTCTTGCCAACGGTTAAAACTTTGTATTGAAGAGGGGATGGGCCGGACTGGCCTGTAGCGACTGTATAAAGACAAGCTGATCGAGTTGGTCCTGCGACTGCACCGATCCGACAAAACCTCGCGAACTGGTCGAAGTCGTCTTCGACGGACAAGAAAGCGACCCGCGAGACGACCATCGGTCGACTCCCGATCGTTCCCCTCGGACAACGCAAAGACGCGCCGCCGGATACGCCCCGCCTGATGGCTGGTGCGATTCCCCCGCTCTCCGATCCGGTATCGTCCTGCCGAAGACCCGCCCTGCCGACATATCGCCCTGAAACAAATCCAATCGCTTTTCTTTTAATCACTCGTCTATAAACACATCCATAATTGATGATTTAATAGTCATATTGCTCTAGTACCGCATAATTTTTGTCATTTTCATGTTGGCGACCAGGATCGAATAGCCTAATTTTTCTCCATTCGGACTGATCCTGACAATTTCGTCACCAGGTCCGCCCCTTTGTGAATGGAGACTGCACATGATCCGAATGAGACCGCTGCTCCGGGCCATCGGCGCGCTGGCCGGCGCCGGACTTGCCGGGCTGGCCAGCGCGCATGCGGCATCGCCCGCCTTGCCGCCGGGCATCGCGAAATCCGGCACGCTGCGGATTTGCAGCGCCGTCAACCTGCCGCCCATGGAGTTCATGAACGAAGCGACGAAGCCATCCGGGCTCGACATCGACCTCGGCGATGCCGTCGCCAAGCGTCTCGGCGTGAAGACCGAATGGATCAACATGCCCTTCGCCGGCCTCATTCCCGCCCTGCTCGCCTCGCATTGCGACATCATCATGTCGCAGCTGTTCATCAAGCCGGGCCGGCTGAAGGTGATCGACGAAATCCCCTACATGGTCTCGCACGAAGCCGTTCTCGTGAAACCGGGCGCGAAGCCCGTCCCCTCGCTCGAGACCCTGTCCGGCAAGAAAGTCGCCACCGTGACGGGCACCACGGCAACGGTGCTGCTCGACGCCGCGAACAAGAAACTGCACGCCGCCGGGAAAACGCCGATCGACATCGTGATGTTCCCCGAAAACACCCAGGCCCTGCAGCAGCTCCAGTTCGGCCAGGTGGCGGCCTATGGCGTCGCCTATGAAACCGCGCGCTACTACATCCACAAGGCGCCGGGACAGTTCGCGATGGGCGGGCCGCCCTATTTCACGATCGCGACCGGCATCGGCATCCGCAAGGACGAGACCGTGCTCAACAAGGCGATCAGCTTCACGCTCGCCGGCATGATGAAGGACGGCACCTACGCCGCGATCTTCCGGAAATGGGATCTCGGGATCGACATGCTGAAGCATGGCTGAGCGCGGAGCATCATTGTGCATTTCGATTGGATCTATTTCTGGCACCAATTGCTGGAACCGAGCGGCGCCTTCCTGCAGGGTCTCTGGCTGACGATCATGATCAGCATCGGCGGGCAGGCGATCGGCCTCGCGATCGGCCTGCCCGCCGCCCTCGCCCGGCGATCCCGGATGCGCGCCCTGCAATGGCTGGCGCGCACCTATATCTTCCTGATGCGCGGCACGCCGCTGCTGGTGCAGATCGTCTTCATCTACACCGGCCTCGCCGCCGCCGGCATAATCCGCTTCCATGACATCCATCTCGGCGGCATCACCCTCGCCGGCAATGTGCAGGCCGGCATTCTCGCACTCGGGTTGAACGAAGGGGCCTACATGGCCGAGATATTCCGGGCCGGCATCGACGCGATCGATCGCGGCCAGACCGAGGCCGCCAAATCCCTCGGCATGGTGCCCTGGCAGATCCTTCGCCATGTGGTGCTGCCCCAGGCCCTGCGGGTGGTGCTGCTGCCGATCGGCAACCAGTTCAACATCATGCTCAAGAACTCGACGCTCGTCAGCGTCATCGGTGTCTCTGAAATGCTTCTCGTGACCGAGACGATCAATTCCGCGACCTTCCGCACCTTCGAGCTCTATTCCGTGCTCGCCATCTACTTCCTCGCGCTGACGACGATCTGGGGCGTGGTGATGGCAAGGATCGAACGCCGGATGGACCGCCCGTCCGACCATGGCGCGGTACATATCGTCCCCACCCCACTGCCGGAGTCCGCCTGATGCAGCCGCTCCTGATCGAGGCAGAGGACGTCGAAAAGCGGTTCGGCAACACGAAAGTGCTCGACCGCGTCAGCTTCGGCGTCCGCCGTGGCGAAACCGTGGTGCTGATCGGCTCTTCCGGCTCGGGCAAGACCACGCTGCTCCGCTGCATCAACCATCTGGAGACGATCAATGGCGGGCGCATCGTGGTGAATGGCGGCCTGATCGGCTTTCGCGAGCAGAACGGTAAGCTGGTCGAAGACCGGGAGGTCAACATCGCCCGCCAGCGCCGCGATGTCGGCATGGTGTTCCAGCGCTTCAACCTGTTCGCCAATCTCGACGTGCTGGACAACATCATCCTCGCGCCGATGAAGGTGCGCGGCCGGCCCCGGGCCGAAGCCGTGGCGCAGGCCGAGGCGCTGCTGGCCCGCGTCGGCCTCGCCCACAAGGCAAGGGCGATGCCCTCGTCACTCTCGGGCGGGCAGCAACAGCGGGTTGCCATCGCCCGCGCCCTCGCGATGCAGCCGGCGGTCATGCTCTTCGACGAACCCACCTCGGCGCTCGATCCCGAAATGGTGGGCGAGGTTCTGGCGGTGATGCGCGATCTCGCGCAGGACGGCATGACGATGATGATCGTCACGCACGAAATGGGCTTCGCCCGCAACGTGGCCGACCGGATCATCGTGATGGATCACGGCCGCATCGTCGAGGACGGCCCGCCTGCCGCCCTGTTCGAACAGCCCGCGCACCCGAAGACGCGCGCGCTGCTCGGACACCGTCATGCCTGACCTGCCGCCGCCGCGACCCCGGGCCTGCACCCGCCGGGCCGCGGCATCAGAGCATCATCCGATCAGATGGAATCATCTGATCGGATAAAGATGCTCGACTTATCAATATGCTAGAGCACTACATCCGATCAAATCGGATCGGAAAGTGCTCTAGTCCGTCCAGTCGGGCGTCTTCGGCATGTTCACCGGGCGATAGGCCGGCACGCATGCCATCCGCGCGGCCACGGAGCGGTGGATCAGCGCATCGTCCGGGATGAGCCGAGGCTCGCCCAGGGGCAGATAGACGCCGAGAAACCCGGCCCGTCCGGGCCACTCGCGCCATTTCAGGCGTTTCGGAATGATTTCGAACAGCCACCAGAAACCCTTGAGCGAGTCGTGCAGCTTCGCCTCCGGCGACGGGGCGGCATAGACCCGCCTGGCGCCGGCGCGCGCCTCGCCACGCGCAACCTCGTCCAACATCGCATCGTTGATCTGCAACCCGGCATGCCTCGCCTGCTCGATCATCCACAACAGCGGATATTTCGATGCTCCGCTCTCTGCCTCCGGATAACCGCCCCCGACATCCGCATGCACCCCGGCGAACCACACCTGCCTGGTGTCCTGCGCCGTGCGGCCACTGTCGCTGAAGGGGTCGGGCTTGAAGGTCTGGGGCTCGCGCCAGGGCAGCAGCCGGAACATGCGCCGCCGCTCATCGATCGAGATCGCCTGGCGAAAGATTGCGACACCCGGGTCCGTCCGGGTGAAGCGAAGGGTCTGGAAATCGGGCAGCAGCCGGTCGCGGCGCGGCACGATGACCGCGGACACGGTGTCCCAGACCCCGACGAACCTGATCGTCACCGGTCGCCCGCCGGCGACGCGCCGGAACTCCCATGCCGCCGGCAGGCCGGCCGCAACCTCCGCCTCCGGCGCCGCGGCGCGCAGCGCAGCCTGGTCCTCGACCCGCCGGGTCCTGTGGCTGTCCCGGCTCGCCTTCTTGAAGGCCGTGAACGCATAACCCGCGAGGTTGAGCTGGGCCGGCGGCAACAGGCCGATCACGTAGATGAACGCGGCCAGCACCCGGACCTCATAGGCGCCCCGGCTGAACCCGAACAGCCAGATCGCATCGCCCGGCTCGTACTGGCTGCACAGGAACCGGTAGGCATCGAGCACGGCATCGTCGAGGCCATAGCCGGCGACCACGCCAAGAAACTCCTTCACGTCCGACTTCAGTTGCTGCCAGGTATCGAAAGCGCCGACCGTGCCGACACCGGGGCTGTAATAGACCACCTGGTTGTCGGTCTTCTCGAGGATCCGGAAGAGCTTCAACACATTCGTCTGCGTCGCCTCGATCTGATCGCCAGTCCCGTCACAGCAAATGACGATGTTTTTCGACATGACGTTTCCCCGCGTGTCACGCGCTGCAACCCGGACGGGCAGCGACCGCCATCGGCGTGACGAATTCCAGATGTCTTTTTAAATCCCGCTCCCGCCCCTGCAAGAACCGGCCTTGCTCTATCTTTTTAATAATTTGAGCATCTTTATTCGATCAGGTGGTTCCATCCGATCGGATGATGCTAAGGGCCGCAATGAAGCTGGCCCCGCCCCGTCGCGACGGGGTGGGCGCGACGGGGTGGGACTGATTTCCCGTCCCTGTTTTTAGGCCCGATATCAGCGCCCGGACTCAGAAATCATTAAGATTCTGGCCGTAAACTTTGGATCATGATCCTCTCCAGGCGCTCCCTGCTGCTCGCCGCGACCGCTCTCAGCCTGACCGCCTGCTCCGGCGGAGGCGGCGGTTCCTCGTCGATATCCGGCCAGCCGACCCCCCCGCCGCCAAGCAACAATGCCGCCGGGGCAGGCGCCGGCGCATCGGCCACGGCGACGAATATCGGCGGGATCTCGGTCTATCTCGGCCCGCAAAGCACCAATGTCTATCCAACCTTCAACCAGTACACGCCGACCAACGTTCTCCCCGTCCTGCAGGCGGGGATCACCGGCGCCGGCGTCGCGATCGGCGTGCTGGACAGCGGGGTGAACACCTCCGTCTCGTCGCTGAGCGGCCGCATCGCCTGGTTCAATTCATACACCGCGCTGGGGAACGCCACCGTCTCGGCCAACAATCTCGCCTCGGCGAACGATCCCTTCGGCCATGGCACCGTCGTCACAGCACTGCTCGCCGGCTACCAGCAGGGCACCTACGGCAACAATTCCGGCCCGACGAATTTCTTCCCCGGCGGCGTCGCCCCCGGCGCGACCGTCTATGCAGCCCAGATCTGCGACTCCACCGGCGCCTGCCAGCTCTATACGAAGCCGTATCAGGACCTGCAGGCCCAGGGCGTCCACCTGTTCAACAATTCCGTCGGCGAGAACGCCAGCGACTACAGCAGTGCCGCGGCCGCGCAGTCCGCATCCCAGGCGGTGGGCACGCTGTTCTCCGCCCTTCCCGCCAACAACCTGTATGTCTGGGCGGCGGGGAACAACCCGGCCAACCCCGGCGATATCAGCGTCGAGGCCGAGGTTCCGGTCTATACACCCTCGCTGCAGCCGCAATGGCTTGTTGCCGTGAATGTCGATATTGGCACCGATGGCAAGGTCTCGGGCCTCGATCCCTCGTCTGACGCCTGCGGCGTCACGGCACAATGGTGCGTGTCCGCACCCGGCTACGTGCAGATCCCGATCGTCGCCGGCACCTCGTTCGTCACCGGCTACGGGGTCGGCACCTCCTTCGCGACCCCGATCGTGACCGGCACGGCGGCGCTGGTCTGGCAGAAATTCCCGTGGTTCACGCCCGCCAACGTCACCGACACCATCCTGACGACGGCAACCCATCTCGGCGCCGGCACCGGACCGAACAGCACCTATGGCTGGGGGCTGATCAACGCCGCGGCCGCGGTCAACGGGCCGGCGGCCTTCGCCTTCGGCACCTTCGCCGCCGATATCGGCGCCGCGCAGTCGACCTTCGCCAACCCGATTGCGGGATCGGGCGGCCTTGCGCTCTCGGGCACGACCGGCACCCTCACGCTCGCCGCGGCCAACACCTATACCGGCGGCACCACGGTCAGCAGCGGCAACCTGAACCTCACCGGCAGCCTCGCATCGGGCGTCACCGTCACGGGCGGCACCTTCGGCGGCTCCGGCACCGTCACCGGCAACGTCTCCGTGGGCAACGGCACGATCATCAGCCAGGGCTCTGTCGGCGGCGCCCCCGGCCTGACCATCAACGGCAATTACACGGCGCAATCCGGCGCCAATACCGCGATCGCCATCGGCACGCCGCTCACCGTCACCGGCACAGCAAAGCTCGCCGGCAACGCGCAGGTGCTGGCGCCACCTGCCTCCTACACGCCGCAGGCAACCGAAATCTTCATCCGGGCCGGCACCATCGCGGGAACATTCACTGCCCAGACCTATGGGGCCGGGGTGTTCTACACCGTCGGCCAGTTCGCCTATGGGCCGACGACCGTCACCGCAACCGTCGCTGCCTCCAATGTCGCCCAGGTCGCCAGCGTGATGCCCGGCGCGACGACGGCCTCGGTCGCCGGCGGCGCCGCGATCCAGAGCGGCCTCGAATACGCAACCTCGACATCCACCGCCGGCTCGGCGCGTTCGGCCGAATTCATCAGGACCGCCGGCGAGATCCTCGCCGCGACCACGACCCAGCAGGCCCAGGCCTCCCTCACCAGCGTCTCCGGCGAAGCCTACCCGACGATGCGGACGGTGGGGGCCTCGGCCGAACTGTCGCTGCTGGACACGACCGCGCAGCACATCGCCCTGTCCGGCACGCCCGGCAAGACGACCACCTGGCTGCAATATGTCGGCGATTTCGGCCGCTTCGGCACGAAAGGCTCCGACGCCGTCCAGTTCAGCAGCAATGGCTTCACCGCCGGGTTCGACACCCTAGTCGAAGGCGCCCTCTCGCTGGGCGGCGCGATCAGCCACATCTCCTATTCCGGTTCCCTCTCCGGCGTCGGCGGCCGGGGCAACGACGATGTGAACACCGCCGATCTCTACGCCCGGTATGGTGGCGATACCGGCCCCTACGCCGCCGCACAGCTCGCCTATTCCTGGATCGACGGCCGGGTTCACCGCTCGATCTACACCGCCAGCTCAACCCTCGGCGTGGCCGGCACGATCAGCGACAACATGATCGCCGCTGCCGGCGAGGTCGGCTACAATGTGGACGGGCTCGACCCGTTCCTCTCGATCACCGACATCCGCTATGACAGCGGCGCCACCAGCGAAACCGGCGGCAACGGCTTCGGCCTGCTCATCCGCGGCCAGTCGGCGAATTATGCCTTCGCCACCGCCGGGCTGCGGGCCAATGACGATATCATCGCCATGGGGCGGGTCATCGCGCTGCACGCAACGCTCGCCTGGCGCCACACCATCGACAATGCCCGGTTCATGACCGCCAGCTTCACCGGCACACCGGGCGCGGCCTTCCGCAGCTACGGCCAGGACATGCCCGCGAACGAGGGGATCGTCGGCCTTTCCCTCGCGGGCGACCTCGCCGGCGCCTGGCGCTGGCAGGCCGGCTGGACCGCGACGATCGACGGTCTTGGCCTGGCCTCGAACGCGCTCGACGCCGGCGTCAAGGTCCGGTTCTGACGCCGCCCGCCCGGACGCGTCCCCATCACGGCGCAGATGTGGCGATGGCCTCGCGCTGCCGGCGATAGCGCAGGCAGATATACAAAATCGCGACCCCGACCCCGCCGGTGAGCACGAGTGCCACATCCGGCGTGCCATAACCAAGCCCGCTGGTCTGCACCGGCTTGTCGAACCAGTCGGCGAAGGAGGCCCCCATCGGCCGGGTCATGATATAGGCGGTCCAGAACGCGGCGACCTCGTTCAGGCCGAAGGCGACATACGCAATCCCCGGCAGCGCGAACAGGATGGAAAACAGGATGGCCGAATTCAGGTAGCCCATGCCGAATGTCGCGGCGGTCAGGTCGCCGGCCGCGGTGCCGAGCGCGAAAGTCGCGCTCACGGTCGCCCAGTAGAACGCCTCGCGCCGCGGCGTCACCACGGTATCGATCGAAAGGCTCCGCTCGCTCGCCTTCCACCCCCACAGGATCAGGAGCAGGCTCACCGCGAACAGGCCGGTCGATATCGCATAGGGAACGCCGAGCACGACGTGGATCACATCCGCCACCATGGTCCCGAAAATCGCGACCATGACCACCAGCAGCCAATACACCGCCGGCACATGAAGCCGCGTGGCGAACTGCAGCGCGAGCGCGAGCAGGAAGCCGATCCCGCCGGCAGCGACCGCGAGATACGGATTGGTGTGGAAGACGAGAAAATCCGACGTTGCCTCGCCCATCGCGGTGGAAATGATCTTCGCCACCCAGAACGAAACGGTGATTTCGGGAACCTTGGTCCCGTAATAGCGGTCTTCGTCCAGACGCATGAAGGTTAGTGCAAGTCCCAAGGCACCCAGATCCCTGCTGATTTCGGATCACGCTGGAATGGGCAAGCCGGCTCAGGATCGCAAGGCCCACCACGAAAGCCGGCAATAAACGTCTCGTGAGCGCCGCCGCACCCGGCATGCAAAGCCTTGCCCGGCCGAACTTGTGCGCTCGACCGAAATTTCAGCCGCCTCGATGTCGATGCAACGAATGCTGCAAAATTGATTCATGCCAGATATGCATATTTAAATATAATTTTCATATTCATGTCGTGTAATGGAAATAAATCGACCGGGTGAGCGCCGTTATCGCACGCACCGACGAGTCAAATTGAAAATCCCAGAGCGAAGCCCGGCGCGATCAAACGATGATCGCGTCAGACTGTCTTAATTTTTGCACTTCATAATGACCATGCGCATCATGGACGTCGCCCAGCCTCATCGACTGATCAACCGGTCAGTGTGACTCGCTCCAGCCACCGAAAGGGTGTCCACGTGTCATTGTCCGAGACTGAAACCAGACGTCAGGACGCGCTGGCACGCTACGAGGTCGTGGATACGCCGGCCGAGGAAGGCTTCAACCGCTTCGTCCATATCGCCGCCCAGGCGCTGGGCATGCCGATCGCCCTCGTCTCGTTCATCGCGTCCGACCGGCAATGGGCGAAGGCGCGTCACGGCATCGATCTCGAATGGTCCCTCCGCGAGCATGCCTTCTGCGACCACACGATCCGGTCCGACAGCGTTTTCATCATAAGCGATGCCCGGCAGGACGAGCGCTTCCGCGACAATCCGCTGGTGGTCGGGCCGCCGCATGTCCGCTTCTATGCCGGCGCGCCGATCATCACGGCGGATGGCTACCGCATCGGCGCCATGTGCGTTCTCTCGACCGAGCCGTGCAAGGGCTTCGATGCCGGGAAGCAGCGGCTGCTCTCCGATCTCGCGCAATCTGTGATGACCGAACTCGAATTGCGGCGGGCCCATCGCGAGCAGTCGAAAATCGTGGCCGATCTCGCTTTCTGGAACCGCGTCTCCGACGCCATCGCCTCCTCGCCGGATTTCGACACGGCACTCGATCACACGCTGTCCTACTGCGCCGAGCGGACCGGCGCCGCGCTGTGCTTCCTCACCGCCTACCATCCAACCCAGGGCATGATCGAATACGTCAAGGGGCATCTCGATCCGTTCGGCGGCTTGCGGGGGCTCGACGTTTCAAAATGGTCCGGCGCCTATCCCGTCGGCTATCTCAGCTTCGGCGCCAGCCTCGCCGGGGGTCTCGTCTCCGACAGCGATCCCCTGCGCGAAACCGACCCGGTCCATGATTTCCCGCTGCTGCACGATCTCGTCCGCGCCGGCATCCGGCGGCAGATGGTCTATCCGTTCGATCTCGCCAAACGCCGGTTCGGTCTCGTGCTCGATTTCGAAACGCCCGTCATCGATGACGCGATGGGATGCCTAGTCAGGGAGTTCATCGGCCGGCTGATCCCCTTGCTGATGGGGCGCCTGCGCGAGGATGCGCTGGAAAACGCCAACCGCACCCTGCGCATGATCCATGCCTCGTCCGATGCCTTCGCGCAGGCCGACACGCCCGACGCCCTGTTCACCCTGGCCTGCAAGCTGGCCGTCGATGTCGGCCTCTACGACACGTGCTGGATCGGCCTTGCACAGGACGATGCCGCGCGCTCCATCCGCATCGTCGCCAGCGCCGGACAGGACAGGGATTACGTCAGGCAGCTGCGCCTCTCCTGGGCCGACACGCCGGCAGGCAGGGGACCATCGGGCACATCCATCCGCGAAGGGCGGATCGCCGGCTGGTCCGACATCAGGATCGACCCGCGATACGAACCGTGGCGCGACAAGGCCGCCGCCGCCGGCTTCCGCGCCAGCGTCTCCATCCCCTTTCGCACCGCGGGCAAGCCTGGCATCGGCACGTTCACGCTCTATTCGGCCAACCCGATCGCCTTCGGCGAGGAGGAAAGGCGCCTGCTGGAAGAACTCACCACCAACCTGACCAAGGCGCTGCAGGACATCGCGACGCGGCAGGAGCGCGACGCCGCGCTGATGGCCCGCTCGATGAGCGAACAGCGGATCGAACGGCTCCTCACCGCGAGCGCGACGGTGCTCTACGCGCTCGCCTTCGAGCCCGCGCCGGGGCACGCCACACCCACCGAGATCAGCCGCAACATCCTCGACATGCTGGGCTATGCGCCGGAGGAGATCCACGGGCCGGAATGGTGGCAAAGCCACGTCCATCCCGACGACCTGCCGCAGGCGAGCCTCGGCATCGCCCGCGTTCGCGACGCCGGGCATTACACGCATCGCTACCGGATCAGGCATCGCAACGGCAATTATCGCTGGATCCGCGATGAAATGACGCTGCAACGCGATGCGCAGGGCCAGCCTGCGGGCGTCGCCGGCGTCTGGATCGACATCACCGCGCATCGCACCGCGGAGGAGGAAATCTACCGTCTCGCCCATCTCGATCCGTTGACCGGCCTGCCCAACCGCCGCCTGCTGAACGAGCGCCTCGGCGTCATGCTGAGCGAGGCGCGGCGCACCGGCGCGCGCGGCGCCGTCCTGTTCATCGATCTCGACCGCTTCAAGAAGATCAACGACATGCTCGGCCATACCGCCGGCGATGCGGCGCTGACCGAAGCCGCCCGCCGCCTGCGCCTCGCCATCCGCGCAACCGACACCATCGCCCGCATCGGCGGCGATGAATTCGTCGTGCTGCTCGGCAGCGCCGGCGCCACGATCGAGGACGCGGCGTCGCATGCGACGATGGTCGGCCGCAAGATGATCGACGCGATGACCGGCCAGCCGATCAGCATCGGCGAGCGGGACTATCATCTCGGCGCCAGCATCGGCTTCACCCTGTTTCCAAAGCCGGCGGACACGATCGACACGCTGATCCGCGAGGCCGACACCGCCATGTATCAGGCGAAGGCGGGGAATGGCGATGTCGTGATGTTCCAGCCCGCGATGCACCAGTCGATCATGGTGCGCCACACGATCGAGGACGAGATCCGCGCGGCGCTGAAGACCGGGCAATTCGAGCTCTGGCTCCAGGACCAGGTGGATGACGATGGCATGCCCGTGGCCGCCGAGTCCCTGGCCCGGCTGCGCAAGAGCGATGGCCGGATCGCCAGCCCGGCCGAATTCATCGGCATCGCCGAATCCTCCGGCCTTATCATCCCCCTCGGCCGCTGGCTGCTGCGCGAGGCATGCTCGATCCTCTCCCGGATCGCCCCCGGCAGGCCCGGCTTCGGGCTGTCGGTCAACATCAGCCCGCGGCAATTCCGCGATCCCGCCTTTGTCGGCGACGTCCTCGCCGCGATCGACGATTTCGGCATTCCGCCGGATCGGCTGACGCTCGAAATCACCGAAAACCTGCTCATCAACGACACGCTGGCGATCGGGCAGGTCATGGAAACCCTCGCCGGGCGCGGCATCCGCTTCTCGGTCGACGATTTCGGCACCGGATATTCCAGCCTGCACTATCTGCGCCACCTCCCGATCCATGAAATCAAGATCGATCGCGGCTTCGTCACCCATGTCCCGCACGACATCTCCTCCATCGCGATCGTCGAGGCGATCCTCGCGATGGCGCACCGGCTCGATCTCGATGTCGTCGCCGAAGGCGTGGAGACGGAAGACCACGTCGCCTTCCTCAGGTCGCGCGGGCGCATGCGGATGCAGGGATATTTCTTCGCCGAGCCGATGAACTTCACAAGCTGGCAGGACCGGCACGCCATCACGCGGCGCAGCCTGGTCAGCGAAAGCTGATCCTCCGCCACGCCTGGAGCAACTTCCGATCAGATGATTCCATCCGGATCGGATGACGTGCTCTATCTTGTTGATAATTAGAGCATCTTTATCCGATCAGATGATTCCATCTGGTCGGATGATGCTCTAGCGCCCGCCGGAAGCCGGGGTGACGATGCGCACCGTCGCGGTCATGCCAGCGGCGAGGAACAGGCCCGGCGGCACATGGTCGAGCGTCACATGAACCGGGATCCGCTGCGACAGCCGCACCCATGAATACACCGGATCGACGCGCGGCAGACCGCTGCGCGCGTCCTGCATGTTGGCATCGGCAATCCCGCGCCCGATCCCCTGCACATGGCCATCCAGCACCCGGCCGGGGTCGGACATCAGCTCGATCCGGGCCGGCGCGCCCGGCCTGATCCGGTCGAGCTCGGTCTCCTCGAAATACGCGGTCACCCAGAGTTCGCCGGTATCGACCATCGTGATCACGCCGCTGCCGGCATGGGCATAATCGCCTTCATGGGCGGTGAGATTGGTGATCGTGCCGCTCACCGGCGCGCGGACCACCGTGCGCGCGAGATCGAGCGCGGCCTGCGCAACGCCCGCCTCGTCCGCCTGCACGCGTGCGGCGGCGGCCCGTGCGGCGGCGGCGGCATTGCCCCGCGTCTCCGCCGAAACCGCGATCGAGGGCAGCCGCGCGCGCCGCGCCGCATCTGCCGCCTTCATCCCCGCGATCGCCCGATCGGCGGCGAGTGTTGCCTTCGCCACCGCGAGACGATTGGCGAAATCCGCCGGATCGATCCTGAACAGGACCTGCCCCTTGCGCACGCGTTCATTGTCATGAACCGCAACCGCGACGATCCGGCCCGAAATCTCCGGCGCCACCGTCACGGCGAAGGCGCGGACCCGCGCATCCCGCGTCCAGGGCGTGGCGTCGTAGCGATGCCAGGCGGCGAAGCCGAGCCAGAGCGCAGCGGCAACGACGATGAGCGTCGCGAGGCCGGAAAAGATCGGCCGATAGCGCCGCCCCGGCGCCGCCCCGGGCGAGGTGGGGTGTGGCGAGGTCGGGTGTGGCGAGGTGGGGCGCGGCAGGGCCCGCCCCTGGATGGTGTCGAGCATGTCGTCTCCGGAAATCACAGCTGCCGCATCCCGAGGATGAGTGAAGCGACCGTGCAGACATAGATGGAAAGCATGAACAGCGGCCAGTTCCACACCGCCCGGTCGATCCGCAGGCGGGTCAGCCCGCGGCGGAGGATGTCGGTCAGCAACACCGCGAGCAGCAGCATCGGCACCGCCGGCTCGATCCCGATCCCGAACATCGACATTTCGGCAAGCGCGGGCATCATCTCAGGCGCCATCCCGATGCAGCAGGTCACGGATCGGCACGAGGCCGAGAAAGGCCCCGATCGAGACGAGCACGCCGAAAATCATCGCCATCGCCTCGTTGAGCGCGCCGCCGAGATCGAATGAAAGCGTATTGGCCGGGTCGGCCGCGAGCATGAACGCGAGATTGTAGCCGGTCGCCGGGCCCTGGGTCCGGGAATCGGCAAGGCCGATCCCGCCGAGCATCAGGAAGGGCAGCAGTACGAGCGTCTCCTCGCCGAAGCTCGCGCTGCGCGTGAACAGCGCGAACCGGACGAACAGGCCCAGCAGCGTCCCCAGCAGGAACCCGCGCAACATGCCGAGCGTCGCGGCGACCTTCGATGGATGCGCCGCGAACAGCAGCGCCGCGGCGCCGGACATCAGCACGAAGAACGGCCCGTCCTGCCATTGCGACACATACCAGAACGCGCTGGCCAGCATCACGGCCAGGCCCGCCCGCACGCCGTTGCGCCTGGCCTGGCCCGGCACCGGCGAGGCGGCATGAACCAGCGTCGCCACCCGGTGCCCGTCGAACAAGATCGCCGCGCCGCCCGCGCAGAGAATGCCGAGTGCGACCTCGGCCGTGCGGCTCGCCGCGACGATGAACGCGCCGTTCGGGTCCGCCACACTGCCATAGGACACGATCCCCGAGGTCAGCCAGGTCAGCGCGAGCGCGTAAGACTGATACTGGCGGACCCTGGTGCCGACGAAGGCGCACGCCCCCGCCCACAGCGCCATCGCGAGATCGAACACCAGCGGCCGCTGCGCGAACAACGCGACGATGACGATGCCGGCCGCAGCCCCCACGATCGTGCCGATCATCCGGTAAAACGATTTGACGAAGGCATGGTCGAGCGAGGGAACGCTCACGGTCAGCACCGTCCACGCCGCCCATCGCGGCGTGTCGAGATGCAGCGACATGGCGAGATAGAGTGCCAGCAACGCCGCCGCCGAGGTGCGCAGCGCGAACGCCGCGTCCGATGGCAGGTCGCGCAGCAGATCCGCCGTGGCACCGCGCAGGCTCTGCCCGGCGGATGAGGATTGAAGGGCGCTCATGGTCCATGAGAGGTATTCGCGTCCGCAACCGGGAGTTAGTCCCCGCACCGACTTAGACTTATGCGAAATCAATGCTGAATGGCGCGGCATCCCTCCGGCGAAACCACGGTCCCTCCCGCGTGCGTGGAATCTTTCGCCGCGAACGCACGAACGGGTTTGCTGTCGGTTCGGCCGGCCGGGCCTGCTATCATGCGGTCACCAGATCATCAGGCAAGGAATCAAGGATGACGAACTCCCGGGCACCGGCGCGGCCAGCCTCCTACGACAAGACCATCGGGCTCGTGTTGCAGGGCGGCGGCGCGCTCGGCAGCTACCAGGCCGGCGTGTACGAGGCGCTCGCATCGTCCGACTACCTGCCCGACTGGGTCGCCGGCATTTCCATCGGCGCGATCAACGCGGCGATCATCGCCGGCAACGAACCCGCCAGCCGCACGCGGCGGCTGCGGGAATTCTGGGACGAGATCACCGCCCCCACTTCGTGGTGGCCAATCGGCCTCGCCGGCCCGCTGGAGCAGTGGCAGCAGCGGCTTGGCGCGCTTGCCGCCATCGCCTTCGGCCAGCCGGGTTTCTTCGCCCCGCGCGACGCGCTCGACTGGCTGTCGACCAGGCCGCCCCTCAGCTATTACGAAACCCGCAATCTCAGGCGCACGCTGGAACGGCTGGTCGATTTCGACCGCATCAACACCGCGGGCGAAACGCGGCTCAGCGTCGGCGCGGTCAATATCCGCACCGGCCGGCTGGTCTATTTCGACAGTGCCGAGATCGCCATCCTCCCCGAGCACGTGATGGCGAGCGGCGCGCTGCCGCCGGGCTTCCCGCCCGTGGAGATCGACGGCGAATACTATTGGGATGGCGGCCTCGTCTCCAACACGCCGCTGCAATACGTGCTCGACTATTATCCGCGCCGCAGCCGCCTGACCTTCCAGGTCGACGTGTTCCACGGCTCCGGGATGTTGCCGGACAATCTCGAAGCCGTCGCCGAGCGGCAGAACGACATCCGCTATTCGAGCCGCACGCGGGTGGCGACCGAGATGTTCCAGCTCCGCCACGAGGTCCGCCACGCGATCAACGAGCTGGAAAAGCTGCTGCCGCCCGAAATCCTGAACACCGACCAGGGCCGGCGGCTGCACGCCTTCGGCTGCGTCACCGAGATGGACATCGCCCAGCTCATCTACCGTCCCGCCGCACCGCAGGGTGCGGCGAAGGACTACGAATTCAGCCGCCCCACGATGAACGCCCGCTGGGAGCAGGGGCTGCGGGACGCCACCACCACCCTCGAAGCGGCACCCTGGCTCGCCCCCAAGGCCAGCGAGGTCGGGGTCCGGGTCTTCGATGTCATGCACGACATCCTGGGCGTCCGCCCCGATCGCGGCAAAGGATGATAGAGCATCATCCGATCAGATAGAATCATCTGATCGGATAAAGATGCCCTAATTATCAATATAATAGAGCACGACATCCGATCCATCAGGATCGGAACGTGCTCTAATACAAGAGATGGTGATACAAGAGATGCCGACACAGGGCGGGGGTTGGCGGCGATCCGTCGCATGCGCGGGCATCTCGTCCCGCCCCGCCGCGCAAACGCAGGAGACCACCACATGATGAAAGCCGTCTGGAACGGAACTGTCCTCGCCGAATCCGCGACGACCGAGATCGTCGAAGGCAATCACTATTTCCCGCCCGAGGCGCTGCGGCAGGAATTCTTCCGCCCGAGCGACACCCGCACGACCTGCCCGTGGAAAGGCACCGCGCATTATTATTCGATCGCCGTCGGCGAGCAGACCAACCCCGACGCCGCCTGGTTCTATCCCGAGCCGAAAAGTGCCGCCAGCCGCATCGCCGGCAGGGTGGCGTTCTGGAAGGGCGTGCGGATCGAGGCCGGATAGCCAGCCGCGCGCCCCCTCCAGGCGGGCGGCAGGCTCAGCACTCCGGCAGGTTGACCGCGAGGCCGCCGGTCGAGGTTTCCTTGTATTTCGTGTTCATGTCGATGCCGGTCTGCCGCATCGTCTCGATGCAGTTGTCGAGCGGCATGAAGTGCCGGCCATCGCCGCGCAGCGCCATGCTCGCGGCCGCCACCGCCTTGATCGCGCCCACCCCGTTGCGCTCGATGCAGGGCACCTGCACCAGCCCCTTGGCCGGATCGCAGGTGATCCCGAGATGATGCTCCAGCGCGATCTCGGCCGCGTTCTCGATCTGCGCGTTGGTTCCGCCGAGGGCCGCGCAAAGCCCCGCCGCCGCCATCGCCGCCGCCGAGCCGACCTCGCCCTGGCAGCCCACCTCCGCCCCCGAGATCGAGGCATTGTGCTTGATCAGGCCGCCGATCGCCGCCGCCGTCAGCAGGAAAGTCCTGATGCCCTCCGGCGTCGCGCCGTGGCAATGATCGCGATAATAGCGGATCACCGCCGGCACGACGCCGGCCGCCCCGTTGGTCGGCGAGGTGACGACGCGCCCGCCCGCCGCGTTCTCCTCGTTGACCGCCATGGCGTAGACCGAGATCCAGTCATTCACGACATGCGGCTGCACAGCGTTCAATCCCCTCTCGGCGAGGAGCTGCTGATGGATCGCGCGCGCGCGGCGCCGCACCGACAGGCCACCCGGCAACACACCCTCCTGCCGCAGCCCGCGCGAGATGCAGTCATCCATCGCCGACCAGATCGCATCGAGCCGCGCATCCAGCGCCTCGCCCACCAGGACGCGCTCATTGGCCCGTTTCATCTCCGCGATGCTCAGGCCCGCTTCCGCCCCCATCGCCAGCATGTCGGCAGCGCGGCCGAACGGATAGGGATAGCCCATCGCCGCCGTCTCGTCCGCGAGCCGGGCGTCGCGCCCGCGCGCGGCGGCAAGCTCCTCGGCGGTCTGCACGAAGCCGCCGCCGATGGAATAATACGTGCGCGACAGCAGCAGCGTTCCATCCGGCGCGCGCGCCTCCAGCACCAGCCCGTTGGCGTGGCCGGGCAGCGGCGGCCCATAGTCGAAGATCAGATCCTCCGCCGGCGCGAAGATCAACGGCGGCAGCCCCGCCGCGCGGATCACTCCCGTGCGCCGCAGCTGCACCTCCTCGCGCTCCGCGCTGTCGGGGTCGATCGTGGCCGGCTGGAAACCGAGCAGCCCGAGGCAGACCGCGCGGTCGGTCGCGTGCCCGCGGCCGGTAAAGGCCAGCGATCCGTGCAGCCGCGCCGTCAGGTGCAGGCTCTCGCGGCGCTCCCGCCCACACGCGCAGCACAACTCCTCCAGAAACCGCGCGGCGGCGACCATCGGCCCGATCGTGTGCGACGATGAAGGGCCAATGCCGATCTTGAAGATATCGAATACCGACAGGAACATTCCGGCTCCGGTTCGCAAGGCGCAAGGGGGCGGTCAGCCGCCCGAAAGGACGCGTCGTCTACTCGGCCGCGCTGGCGTAACTCTCCGGCGGCGGGCACGAGCAGATCAGGTTTCTGTCGCCATACACATTGTCGACCCGGTTGACCGGCGACCAGTATTTGTCGACCCGGAACGCCCCCGGCGGGAAACAGGCCGCCTCGCGGCTATATGGCCGATCCCAGTCACCGACCAGATCCTCGACCGTGTGCGGCGCCCGCTTCAGCGGGTTGTTCTCCCGGTCGAGCGTGCCCGCGGCGACCGCCTCCGCCTCGGCGGCGATGCCGAGCATCGCGGCGATGAACCGGTCCAGCTCCGCCTTCGGCTCGCTCTCGGTCGGCTCCACCATCAGCGTGCCGGCAACCGGCCAGCTCATCGTCGGCGCATGGAACCCGCTATCGATCAGCCGCTTGGCGACGTCATCCACCGTCACCCCGGCCCGCTCCTTCATCGGCCGCGTATCGAGGATGCACTCATGCGCCACCCACCCCCGCGCTGAGGCGTAGAGAATCGGATAGGCCGATGACAGCCGGCGCGCGATGTAATTGGCGTTGAGGATGGCGACCTTGGTCGCCTGCGTCAGCCCCTCGCCGCCCATCAGCAGGCAATAGGCCCAGGAGATCAGCAGGACCGAGGCCGATCCATACGGTGCGGACGAGACCGCGCCGGCATCCGCCACCAGCGGATCCCCCGGCAGGAACGGCGCCAGATGCGCCTTCACCCCGATCGGCCCCATGCCGGGTCCGCCGCCGCCATGCGGAATGGCGAAGGTCTTGTGCAGGTTCAAATGGCTCACATCGGCGCCGATATCGCCGGGGCGGGACAGCCCGACCATCGCATTCATGTTCGCGCCGTCGAGATAGACCTGCCCGCCATGCTCATGGGTGATCGCGCAGATCTCGCGCACGGTCTCCTCGAACACGCCATGCGTCGAGGGATAGGTGATCATGCAGGCGGCCAGCCGCTCCGCGTGCAGCGCGGCCTTGGCGCGGAAATCGGCGATGTCGATGTCGCCATTCGGCGCGACGCCGACAACCACCACCCGCATTCCCGCCATCTGCGCCGAGGCCGGGTTGGTGCCGTGCGCCGAGGTCGGGATCAGGCAGACATCCCGCCGCTCGTCACCCCGGGCGCGATGATAGGCCTTGATCGTCAGCAGCCCGGCATATTCGCCCTGCGCGCCAGAATTCGGCTGCATCGAGAAGGCGTCATAGCCGGTGATCAGGCACAGCTTCGCCTCCAGATCCGCGATCATCTCCGCATATCCCGCGGTCTGCGCGGCCGGTGCGAAGGGATGGACATCGGCGAAGGCCGGCCAGCTCAGCGCCATCATCTCGGCCGCACCGTTCAGCTTCATGGTGCACGAGCCGAGCGGGATCATCGCGCGGTCGAGTGCGAGGTCGCGATCGGCGAGGCGGCGCATGTAGCGCGTCATCTCCGCCTCGGCGCGGTTCATGTGAAAGATCTGGTGCGTCAGATAGGCCGAGGTCCGCAACAGCCCGTCCGGGAAACGATAGTCATGTGCCAGGTCGTCGTCGCGCCGCTCGATGCCGAAGGCGCGCCAGATCGCCTCGATATGCCCGCTCGTGGTGCGCTCGTCGAAGGCGATGCCGATCGTCCCACTCCCGACCCGGCGCAGGTTGATCCCCTCGGCCTCGGCCGATTTCAGGATCGCGCCCTGCACGGCGCCGACCTCGATGGTGATCGTGTCGAAGAACCGCGCCGGCGCCACCCGGTAGCCGTGCGCCTCCAGCCCCTTCACCAGCCGCACCAGCTTGCGATGGATGCGCTCGGCGATCGCGCGCAGCCCCTCCGGCCCGTGAAACACCGCATACATCGACGCCATGACCGCGAGCAGCGCCTGCGCGGTGCAGACATTCGAGGTCGCGTTCTCGCGGCGGATATGCTGCTCGCGCGTCTGCAACGACAGCCGATACGCCCGGTTGCCGCGCGCATCGATGCTGACGCCGACGATGCGGCCGGGCATGCCGCGCTTCAGCGCGTCGCGCACCGCCATGTAGGCGGCGTGCGGCCCGCCAAATCCCATCGGCACGCCGAAGCGCTGCGCCGAGCCGATGGCGATGTCCGCCCCCATCTCGCCCGGCGGCTTCAGCACGGTGAGCGCGAGCAGATCGGCCGCGACGCAGGCCAGCGCCCCCGCGCCGTGCAGCGCCGTGATCGCCGGCGTGAAGTCGTGAACATCGCCATAGGTGCCGGGATACTGGAACAGCGCGCCGAACACCTGCCCCGGATCGAGATCCGCGAACGGATCGCCGACGATCACCAGCCACCCGAGTGCCGCCGCCCGCGTCTCGATCACGGCGATGGTCTGCGGATGGCAATGATGATCGACGAAGAACGTGGACCCCTTCGCCTTGGCAGCGCGCTGGCACACCGCCATCGCCTCGGCCGCCGCCGTCCCCTCGTCGAGCAGCGAGGCATTGGCGATGTCGAGCGCCGTCAGGTCGCAGATCATCGTCTGGAAGTTCAGCAGCGCCTCCAGCCGGCCTTGCGAAATCTCCGGCTGGTAGGGGGTATAGGCCGTATACCAGGCCGGGTTCTCGAAAATGTTGCGCTGGATCGCCGGCGGCGTGACCGTTCCGTGATAGCCCTGGCCGATCAGCGAGGTCATCACCCGGTTCTTCGCCGCCACCTCGCGAAGCCGGTTGAGCACGCCCTGCTCCGAAAGCGGCTTGCCCCAGTCGAGCGTCGTGCGCAGCCGGATCGCCTCGGGCACGATGTCGTCGATCAGCGCATCGAGACTCTCCGCCCCCACCGCCTCCAGCATCGCCTCCATCTCGCCCGGCGAGGGCCCGATATGGCGGCGATTGGCGAAATCGTAGGGTTCGTAGGGCGTTTCCTGATAGGTCATGGCAGGTTCATCCACCGATAGGGGTGCAGGCAGCCGCGTTGCGCCGGCGCGCGGCATCCGCCCACACCCGGCCAGCCCGATCGTAGAGCACGTTCCGATCCATCAGGATCGGATGTCGTGCTCTCTCTTGTTGATAACGAGAACATCTTAATCCGATCAGATGATTCCATCCGATCAGGTGATACTCTAGCAACGCCACAGCCAATGTGAAGCGATTCCTCACGCCGGGCATCGTGTCAGGCAACACCGCCCGGTCAGATAGCACGACGCGCCATCTCCGGGATCGCCCGCAGCCCCGCCAGCGTCGCCGCGCTGCACGCGATGACATACCAGGCCGGCGACGCGGCATCATGCGTCACGGCGATCAGCCACGTCACGATGAACTGCGCGAACCCGCCGAAAATCGCGACCCCGAGCGCATAGACGAGCGACATCCCGGTCGCCCGCACCTCGATGGGGAAAATCTCCGCCGTGGTGATGATGATGGTCGCCCCGCCGATGGCGTTCAGCGCCCCGAGACCGAGAACCGCCGAGAGCAGCACGCCCGGTGTGGGCACCGCGTTCAGCAACAGGAAGGCAGGATAGATCGCCAGCGCGATCAACACATAAGCACTTCCGGCGACAGGCTTGCGCCCGTAGCGATCCGACAGCCAGCCGCCGATGGGCGCGCCAATCAGCGTCACCACGCCCGCCGTTATCCCGGCGAGCAGGCCGGTCGCCGGCGGCATGCCGAGCTGCCGCACCGCATAGGTCGACATGTAGAGCACCACGATCGCATTGGTCGCGGTGCCGCCGATGATCAGCGCGACACCGGCGACGATCTTGCCGAAATGCCGGCTGAACACGAGCGAGAGCGAGCTCACCTCGCGGGTCTTCGGGTCGCTGTCATTCGCGTGCGTCTCCCGCAGGGCGCGCAGCAGCCACAGCCCGATCGGCACGATCAGGATGCCGAGCAGGAAGGGAATCCGCCAGCCCCAGCTCAGCACCGCGGCCGCCGGCAGCGCCGCATGCACCGCGAAGGCGAGCCCCGCGGCGAACAGCACGGCAACGCCCTGGCTCGCGAGCTGCCAGCTGCCGAAGAACCCTCTCTCGTCCGCCGGCGCGTATTCGGCGAGCAGCGTCGTCGATGCGCCAACCTCCCCGCCCGCCGAAAATCCCTGCAGCAGCCGCGCCATCAGGATGACGAACGGCCCCGCGAGCCCGACCTGCCCGTAGGTCGGCGCAAGCCCGATCGCCGCCGTTCCCAGCGCCATCGAGAACAGGGCGACGATCGTCGCGATCTTGCGCCCCCTGCGATCGGCAAAGGCGCCGAACACCACGCCGCCGAGCGGGCGGAGAAAAAACCCGACACCATAGGTCGCGAACGACAGCAGCAGCTGCACCGTCCGGTCATGCGCGGGAAAGAACAGCGCGCCGATCGTGCCGGCGAAGAAACTGTAGACAACGAAATCGTAGAATTCGAGCGCGTTGCCGATCGTGCAGGCCGCGATCAGCCGCGTCCTGCCGGGTTGCTCCAGCGCCATCTCGCCTGCCGTGATTGCGGACATGGATTCCTCCTCGCAAGGCCCCGGAGGCATCCCGGAGACCAGGATTATCGTTGGCCGCAGCCTATCACATATATGGTTGCAAACTGCAATAACATTTTTGCGCCTCGTTGAATTTCTGCCCCGAACAAACAACCTTCATAATTAGTTGCATCAAGCAATGATATTTTCTATCCACTGAAGCGCATCGGGCCACCGGGAAGGAACCCCACGGCTTGCCCGGCGCCCACATGCTGCCGGAGGCGAGCCATGCCCACCCTTCTCGACGACCTGACAACAACATCCGCCGACATCCGCGCCTGGCGCCATCACATCCACCGCCATCCCGAACTCGCCTTCCAGGAGGCCGGCACCGCCGCCTTCATCGCCGGCCTGCTGCGCGACTGGGGATACGACGTCGCCGAAGGCGTGGGCGGAACCGGCATCGTCGCCTCGCTCTCCAGCGGCAGCTCCGGCCGGGCGATCGGCCTGCGCGCCGACATGGACGCACTCCCGATGGATGAGGATACCGACGCCGCTCATCGCAGCCTCGTCCCCGGCGTGTCGCATATGTGCGGACATGACGGGCATTCCGCGATGCTGCTCGGTGCGGCGCGCCACCTCGCCCGCACGCGGCGGTTCGACGGCACGGTGCGCCTCATCTTCCAGCCGGCCGAGGAAGTCATGGGCGGCGCGCGGGCGATGATGCGCGACGGGCTGTTCGACCGCTTTCCGATGCAGGCGATGTTCGGCCTGCACAACATGCCCGGCCTGCCGCAGGGAAAGCTGTTCTTCACCTCTGGCCCGGTGATGGCCGCGGTGGACAACTGGGAGATCGTCATCACCGGCAAGGGCGGCCACGGCTCGATGCCCGAGGCCACGCGCGACGCCGTGGTGGCCGGTGCGGCGCTGGTGATGGCGCTGCAGACCATTGTCTCGCGCAACATCGCGGCAAAGGAACAGGCCGTCGTCACGGTCGGCGCCTTCCTCGCCGGCGATGCGGGCAACGTCATCGCGCATTCGGCGACACTGCGCCTCAGCATCCGGACCACGACGCCCGAAGCCCGCGTCTTCGTGCTCGACCGCATCCGCGCGATCGCCCGCGCGCAATGCGAAAGCTACGAGGTTTCCTGCGCGATCAGCGAGGGCGAGCCCGGCGCCGTGCTGGTCAACGATCCCGCCGAAACCGCATCCTGCGCCGAGATCGCCCGGCGCGTGGTGGGCGAGGACAACGTCATCACCCCCGGCCCGACCTTCATGGGCAGCGAGGATTTCGCCTTCTTCGCCGAAGCCGTGCCGTGCAGTTACGGCTTCATCGGCAATGGCGACACGCCGATGGTCCACCACCCGAGATACGCGTTCGACGACCGCAACCTCCCCATCGGCGCCGCCTACTGGGCCGCGCTGGCGGAGGCGCATCTCGGCTAGAGCACTTTCCGATCCTTTGGGATCGGATATGGTGCGCCATCATGTCGATGACCCGAGCATCCTTGTCCGATCGGATGATTCGGTATGGATCACGAACGGAGGGGGGGGAGCAAAAACGTGGCGCGCCAGAGTTTGACCTACCAGCTTGCGTCGATCTCCGAAGACGCCGTCGGCCTGGCGGACCGGATGTTCAAGCAGCGCTTCGGCATGCATGTCCACGACATCCGCGTCTTGCGCCTGATCGACGACCAGCCGGGCGTGACCTTTACCCAGCTCGCGACGCAAACCAAGATCGAGCGCACCGCGACCTCGCGGATCGTCACCCGCCTGATCAAGGCCGGCTATGTCCGGCGGAAGACCGACGCGCGGGATGCGCGCCAGTTCCAGCTCACCGCAACGGCAAAGGCGCGCGCCCTGCGCGAGCGCGCCGACCCGCTGACCGCCGATATCGAAGCGCTGGTCCTCTCGGTGCTTCCCGCCGCCAAACGCCGGCAGTTCCTCGAAATGCTGGATGCGCTGGCGGGCTGGCTGCAAGCCGATTTCGCCCGCATCCTGGCCGAACGCTACCCCGAGCTCGCATCCCCCGCGCGCAGGGCGCGCCGCGCCAGCAAGAGCGACTGACGCGGCGCCGCGATCGACTGATCGCCAAAGGATGCCGCCCTCAGCCGATCGCCGAAGGATGCCGCGCCAGCGGCGTCACTTCGATCGTCATGAACGGAAACAGCGGCAGGGTGCTGAGAATGTCGTGCAACGTGTCGTGATCCGGCACGTCGAAGACCGAAAAATTGGCATACGCCCCGGCGATGCGCCAGAGATGCCGCCACACGCCATCGCGCTGAAGCTCGATGGCGCGCGCCTTCTCGGCGGCCTTCAGGCGGTCGAACTCGGCCTGCGGCAGGTCGCGCGGCGGGTGGACGTCCATGCGGACATGATAGAGCATCGGTCTGTCTCCTGATCAGGTGCGGGCAAAGCGGGCGAACGCCGCCTCGTCGAGCCGGACGCCGAGGCCGGGTCCGGGCGGCAGCAGAACGTTGAAATCCTCGTAGCGCAGCGGGGTTTCGGCAAGATCGGTGGTGAGGATGCGGGGGCCGAAATGCTCGCAGCCCCATTCCAGCACGGGAAGTGCGGCGAAGGCGTGCAGATGCGCCGCCGCCCCCACCGAGCTTTCGAGCAGGCAACCGCCGTAAAGCCCGATCCCCGCAGCGTCGGCCACGGCGGCGACGCGCTGCAACCCGAGCAGCCCGCCATGCTTGACCAGCTTGAGCGAGACCGCATCCGCCGCCCCGGCCTGGGCCACCGCCAGCATGTCGTGCGGGTCGAACACGCTCTCATCGGCGAGCAGCGGCGGCATGCCGGCCTGCCCGCGCAGCCGCGCCATGCCGGCGAGGTTCCAGGCCGGCAGCGGCTGTTCGGCAAGCCGCAGGCCGAGCGCGTGCAGCGCCGGCAGCCAGCGCCGCGCCATCGTCTCGTCCCAGGCCTGGTTGATGTCGGCGATCAGCTCGGCCCGCCCGTCGAGCGCTGCGGCGATCCGCTGCATCCGCGCGAGATCCGCCTCCGGCGCCTGCGCGCCCAGCTTCACCTTGAAAACACGATGCTCGCGGGCTTCGAGCTTCTGCTCCGCCTCCTCGATCTCCTGACCCGCATCGCCGGAGGCGAGCGTCCACAACACCGGGAAACGGTCGCGCACGATGCCGCCGAGCAGCACGGCCACGGGAACGCCAAGCGTCTGTCCCAGCGCATCGAACAGCGCGGCTTCGATGGCAGCCTTGGCGGCGTTGTTGCGCTTCGCCGCCGCGTCGAGCCGGCCGCGCGCCTGCGCGATCCGGTCGGCCGGATGGCCGAGCAGCGCGGGGGCGAGATAGGCGTCGATATTCGCCTTCATCGCCTCCACGCTCTCCTCGCTCCAGCGCGGCCCGCCGAGGGTCGCGGCCTCGCCGATCCCCTCCACGCCATTGGCCAGCCGGACGCGGACGATCACATAGCTCTGCGCCGAAACCGAGGTCTGCGCCAGCTTGTGCCGGCGGACGGTCGGCACGTCGACGATGGTGGCGCCGATGGCGCGGATCGTCACATCCCGCGCGGCGACGTCGAAGGGAATTGAATCGGGCATGGAAACTCCGGGCTGGGCGGGCGCCGCCGCGAGCGTGCGGCGCCCTGGTGGGTCAGGCCGCTTCGGCGTGGGCGCGCGCAACCTCGACGCCGGGCAGGTCCGCCGCCTCGCGGTTCAGCACGAAGTCGAAGGCGATGGTCGCGAAGGGCTCGTTGAGGCCGCGCGCGTTGATCTCGGCCGGATCGTCGTGATGCACGACCGGCGGGATCAGCCCGTCGCGGGTGGCGAAGGCGAAATCGTCATGCAGGTATTCGTCGCCCTCGATGTTGATCTGCGTGGTCAGCTTGCGGAAGCCCGGCGCGGTGACGAAGAAATGGATATGCGCCGGCCGGCGGCCGTGGCGGCCCATCCGGTCGAGCAGCTGCTGCGTCGGCCCTTCCGGCGGGCAGCCATAGCCGGCCGGCAGGATCGAGCGGAAGCGATAGCGGCCCTCGGCATCGGTCTCGATCCGCCGGCGCAGGTTGTAGCGGCTCTGCGACGGGTCGAACTGCGAGTAGCCGCCCTTGGTGTTGGCATGCCAGACATCGACGATGGCGCCGGCAACCGGCCGCCCCTCGATGTCGCGCACCTGGCCTTCCATGAACAGCACCTCGCCCGCTTCCGGGTCCTGGTCGAGCCGCGCCTCGCCCTTGCAGAGCGGCGCGCCGGGAACCCAGAGCGGCCCCTCGATCGTGCGCGGCGTCCCGCCGGCAAGCCCCGCCGCCTGCTCGCGCGCATCCAGCATCAGGTCGAGAAAATGCTCGATCCCAAGCCCTGCGACCAGAAGCCCGCCCTCGTTCGCCTGGCCGAGCCGGGTGAGATACCCCACCGCCGTCCAGAACTCGCTCGGCGTCACGTCGAATTCCTCGACCGTGCGGCAGATGTCGGCGACGATCCGGCCGACGATGCGCTTCAACCGCGCATCGCCGCCCGGCTGGTCGAGGCCGGAAGCTCGCGCCAGCAGGTCGGTCACTTGGGGTGTCTGCATGAGAGAGATGGTCATCGTTTCCTCCTGTGCCGGATCGTTCCGGCGTTGCGGCGGTCCCGGCGCGTGCCGGCCGCCCTCGGTTCAGCCTGGATCGCCGCCGGCGACGGGAAGCGTGACGCCGGTGATGTAGGACGCCTCGTCGGAGGCGAGGAACAGGATCGCCGCCGCCTGCTCATCGGCCGTGCCGTAGCGGTGCATCAGGCTCGTCGCCCGCGTCTGCTCGACCACTTGGTCCCACCAGAACCGGCTCTCGGCGCTGGAGGGCGAGGGCTCCGCCGGGTTGCGCGGCACGAGGCGCGGCGGCGCATCGGTTCCGCCCGGCGCGACGGCATTGACCCGCACGCCGCGCTCGGCGCATTCGAAGGCGAGTGACGTGGTGATCGCGTTCACCCCGCCTTTCGCCGCGGCATAGGGCACGCGGTTGATGCCACGCGTCGCCACCGACGAGACATTGACGATCGCCCCCTGCCGTGCGGCGAGCATCGCCGGCAGCGCTGCGCGGCAGCACCAGAGGGTGGGGAACAGCGAGCGGCGGATTTCCGCCTCGATGCGCGGCGCGTCGTAGCGCTCGTAGGGCATCGCCCAGATCGTGCCGCCGACATTGTTGACCAGCACGTCGATCCGGCCGAATTGCGCGAGCGCGCCCGCCATCGCCGCCTCGGCCCCTTCCCAGGTTTCGAGATCCTCGTGCAGCGCGATGGCGCCGGCGGCACCGGCCGCCTCGTCGCGCACCGAATCGACCAGCGCGGCGCGGTCGACAAGCGCGAGCGCCGCCCCCTCCGCCGCCAGCCGCAGCGCGACCGCGCGGCCAATCCCCTGCGCCGCCCCGGTCACCACCGCGACCTTGCCGGCAAAGCGGCCCGGATGCACCTGGCGGTCCATCTCAGGCCGCCGCCCGCGGCGCCGTTGCGGGCGCAAATTTCTCGTAATGGAAGGCGGCGGGCGCCACCCCGGCGCCGCCGAGCCAGCCGCGCACGGCATCGACCATCGGCGGCGGCCCGCAGAGATAGACATCGACATCGCCGCCATTGAGCCAGTCGGGCTCGACATGTCCGGTGACATAGCCGCGCCGCGGATGCGCGCTCTCCCCGGCGGCGACCACGGTGCGGTAGTGAAAGCCCGGCAGGCGGGCGGCAAACTCATCGAGCCGGTCGCAGCCGACCAGATCCTCGTCGCGGGTCACGCCATAGACGAGGCGGACCGGCTGCGCGCATCCCTCGCCGGCAAGCTGCTCCAGCATGGCGAGAAACGGCGCAAGGCCGGTGCCGCCGGCGAGGAACAGCAGCGGCCGGGCGACATCGCGCAGGTAGAAACTGCCGGACGGCCCGGTGAGCGGCAGAACCACCCCCGGCGTCGCCCCGCGCAGGAACGAGCTCATCCGCCCTTCCTCGATGTTGCGGACCAGAAACGTCGCCCGCGTGCGCCCTGGCGCCGAGGCAAAGGAATAGGCGCGGGTTTCCGCGGTGCCGGGAATCCCGACATTGACATATTGCCCCGGCAGGAAGCCCAGCGGCGCCGCGGTCTCGACGCTGAAGCCGATCGCCGTCGGCGACAGCAGCTCGACGGATGAAAGCGTCGCCTCGATCGTCTGCGGCGCCGTGCGGCAGGCCGCACTGGTGGCGCGAATGTCGATCGCGAGATCCGAGCGCGGCCGCATCTGGCAGGCGAGCGCGAAACCCGCCGCCGCCTCGTCCGCATCGAGCGCCTCCTCGATATACGATCCGGCGTCGAACGCGCCGGACTGCACGCGGCACTTGCAGGTGCCGCAGGCGCCGTCGCGGCAGTCGAGCGGAATGTTGATCCCCTCGCGATAGGCGGCATCGGCCACGGTCTCGCCGGCCCGGCAATCGACGAACCGGGTGACGCCGTCCTCGAAATTCAGCGCGATCCTCGCGGTCATGGCATGGGCTCCGGGTCAGATGTGATAGATGTCGACGACCTGGTGGATGCAGTCGTTCTTGAGCACGACGCGCTTGCGCCGGATCAGCGGCGCCGTGCCGGCGAGGTCGAGCGTGTAGAACGAGGTGCCGAAATAAAGGTCGGTCGTCCGGTAGCGATAACTCAGCGTCAGCCAGTTGAACCGGATCTCGGCGATGTCGCCCTGGCGCGCGATCAGCTCGACATTGCTGATATTGTGCGAGGTGCGCGGCTCGGGCAGGCTGGTCGCGCTGGAGCGGTCGGTGCGGATGCGGAACACCCGGTCCTCCAGCCCGGCGCGGTCGCCGTACCAGATCAGCGAGATCTCGGTCTGCGGATCCTCGGTCAGCCGGTCGTCATCGTCCCAGGCGGGCATCCAGAACTCCGCATCCGGCGCGTAGCAGGCGAGCCAGGCGTCCCACTCCCGGTCATCGAGGCAGCGCGCCTCGTGATGCAGGAAACCGGCGATCCGCTGATGCAGCGCAGCGTCGCTGTCGAGGCAGAGGCTCATGACGCGTCTCCGGTTGCGGCGTCCCGCACGAGGGCGCGGCGCATCGCATCCCGCCAGAAGGCGTGCTGGATCACGAACAGGCCCTCATCCTCGGTGCGCCGCCCGCTCAGACGCGGCGCGATGCCGATCGCCCGCGCCGCCTCGTCCGGCCCCTCGATCCAGTGCGTCGCCCCGCGCGACATGTCGTTCCAGCGCGCGGCGCGGCCCTGATAAGCCATCTGGCAGGAGCGGAACTCCTCAAGATCGTCGGGTGTCGCCATCCCGCTCGCGTTGAAGAAATCCTCGTATTGACGAATCCGCCGCGCCCGCGCCTCCGGCGCCTCGCCCACCGGGGCGATGCAGTAGATCGTCACCTCGGTGCGATCGACCGAGAGCGGGCGGAACTGGCGGATCTGCGAGCCGAACTGGTCCATCAGATAGACGTTCGGATACAGGCAGAGATTGCGTGAACGCTGCACCATCCACTCGGCCCGCGCCGCACCGACGCTTTCGCTCAGCGCCTCGTGCCGGTCCCAGTTCGGCCGGTCCTCGGGGTTTTCCCATTGCGACCACAGCAGCAGATGGCCGTTCTCGAACGAGTAGAACCCGCCGCCCTGGCGCGCCCAGCCGCCGGCGCTCATCGCCCGCACATTGTCGACCCGCGCCTCGGTCTTCCGCCGGCTGGTGGTGGCGGCGTAGTTCCAGTGCACCGCGCTGACATGATAGCCATCCGCGCCGTTCTCGGTCTGGAGCTTCCAGTTGCCGTCATAGACATAGGTCGAGCTGCCGCGCAGCACCTCCAGCCCCTGCGGCGACTGGTCGACGATCAGGTCGATCATCCGCGCCGCATCGCCGAGATGGGCTGCCAGCGGCTGCACGTCCGGGTTCAGGCTGCCGAACAGGAAGCCGCGATAGGACTCGAACCGCGCCACCGGGGTGAGATCGTGCGAGCCCCCGGCGTTGAAGCCCTCGGGATAGCCGGCGTTCTCGGGGTCCTTCACCTTGAGCAGCCGGCCGGTATTGCTGAAGGTCCAGCCATGGAACGGGCAGGTGAAGGTCGATTTGCTGGCCCGCTTGTGCCGGCAGAGCATCGCGCCGCGATGGCTGCACGCGTTGATGAAGGCGCGCAGCTCGCCCTTGCGGTCCCGCGTGATGACAACCGGGGTGCGGCCCATATGCAGCGTCAGATAGTCGTTCGGCTGCGGGATCTGGCTTTCATGGGCAAGATAGATCCAGTTGCCCTCGAAGATGTGCTTCATCTCCAGCTCGAAGATCTCGGGGTCGGTGAAGATGTCGCGGCTGACCCGGAACACTCCGTCCGCCGGCCGGTCATCGAGCGCTGTCTCGATCGCGCGCATCACTCTGTCGTGCATTTCCAGTCCCTCGCTACAGCCGGCGCCCGGATCGTTGTGGCGATACCCGGCAGGTCAGTTTTCTGTTGAGCAAAGGCGTAGACCCGCCTTAACTACGGCGTCCAAGACTGAATTGGTCGCTTCAATACCCTGGAGGTATCGATGGAGATGCGGCAGCTGCGCTATTTCGTGGCAGTCGCGCGCGAGCGGAACTTCACCCGCGCCGCAGCACGGCTGAACATCGCCCAGCCGCCGCTGAGCCGGCAGATCCAGCAATTCGAGGACGAGCTCGGCATCGCGCTGATCGAGCGCGGCAGCCGGCCGATCCGCCTCACCGAGGCCGGCAAGCTGGTGTTCGACCAGGCGGTCGACGTGCTCGAACGGATCGACGGCATCCGCAGCATGGCGCAGCGCCTCGCCGAGACCGAGCGGCGCCACCTGCGCGTCGGCTTCGTCGCCTCGACGCTCTATGGCTATTTGCCGGAAGTCATCCGCCGCTTCCGCGAGGCGCGGCCCGGCGTGGTGCTGACGCTGCAGGAACTCACCTCGCTCGAACAGATGGAAGCGCTGCGCGAAGGCCGGATCGATGTCGGCTTCGGCCGCATCCCGTTCGAGGATCCCGCCCTCGAACGCCGGTTGCTGCGCAACGAAAACCTCATCGTCGCGGTGCCGCGCTCGGGTCCGCTCAGCCACGGCTCCACCGCCCTCACCCTCGCGCAGCTGCAGGCCGAGCCGCTGATCGTCTATCCCAAGGCGCCGCGGCCGAGCTATGCCGACCAGGTCCTTGCCCTGTTCCGCGATGCCGGGCTGCGCCCCGCCGCCCTGCACGAGGTTCGCGAATTGCAGACAGCGCTCGGCCTCGTCGCGGCGGAGAGCGGGATCTGCATCGTGCCCGCCTGCGTGCAGCACCTGCGGCGCGACAACGTGGCCTATCGCCCGCTGGACGCCCCGGCCGCCGTCTCGCCGATCATCATGAGCACCCGCCGGCACGACCCTTCGTCGGAGGTCGATCTCATCCTCCGCCTGCTCCGCCAGCTCTACCAGGCCAAGGGCATCACCTTCGGCGCCTGAACCACCGCCCGGTCCGAAAGGATCGGAAACTGCCCAAGGAGAGGCAAGCATGGATTTTCCGATCTTTCCCTTCGCCCCCCGATCGCCGCTCGCCATTCCGGTCGAGGTGCAGCGACTGACGGCGGACAACCCGATCCGCCGGATCCCGCCGCACGGCCACCTGTTCTTCGAACTCATCATGATCACCGACGGCGCCGGGCTGATCATGGTGGACGGCAGCGTCCACACCGCCCTGCCCGGTTGCGTCTTCATGATCGCCCCCGGCATGCCGCACGACGCGAGGGGCCTCGCCTCCGCCGCGGGCTGGACCGTGATGTTCACCGCCGCCGGCGCCACCCCCTCGCCGCTGCCCGGCCTCGCGCTGTTCGAGGATGCGCCTGCCGGCCTCGTCTTCGATCCGTTCCGCCGCACTGCCCGCCGGGCCGGCGCGCCGCTGCTCCTCGCGGCGGCCGACATGGCGGCGCTGGTCGCGCTGATCGAGCGGATCGAGGCCGAGCTTACCGCCCGTCCCGCGGGATACGACATCGCGGTGCGCGCGGCGCTCAACCTCGCGATGGTGCAGCTCGGCCGCGCCGCCACCGCCCCGCCCGACACACAGTCCACCACACCGGCCACCACACCGGCCGGCGCACCGCCCGATGCAGCCCCCCAGGGCCGCGACCTGCTCGCCCGGGTCTTCGAGGATATCGACCTTCATTTCGCCGCCGACGCATCGCTCGCCGCCGGCGCCCGCCGGCTCGGCATCGCCCCCGCCCACCTGACCACCCGGATCCGCCGCCTTACCGGCAAGACCTATGGCGGCTGGGTGATCGAGCGCCGGATGATCGAGGCGCGGCACCTTCTCGCAACGACGCCGCGCAGCCTCGCCGCGATCGCCACGACGGTCGGCTATCGCGATACCGAAAGCTTCATCCGCCGCTTCCGCGCCCGCCACGGCCTCCCCCCGGCGCAATGGCGGAGCCAGGCGCGCGGCGCGGCGCCCGAGCCAGAGCAGCGGGGGCCGGAGCGGGAATCCGCGCCGTCCGAATCCTGATCCGGCCACGCGAAAACGAAATCCCGGCCAGCAGAAACCGAAATCCTGTCCTGTCGCGCCTCCGCTTCACCCCTCTAGGCTTGCCGTGCCGGAACAAGCCGGCCGAACAGGGAGCAGAACGCATGACGAGCGTGATAATCGTGTCTCACAGCGGCTACGGCCACACCGCCCGGCTGGCCGGGGCGGTCGCGACGGGGATCGGGGAGGTCGAGGGCGTCGCCCTGTCGCGCATCACCATCGATGCGGACGGCGAGGTTGAGGAGTCCGCCTGGGAAACGCTGGCAACGGCCGATGCCATCCTGTTCGGATCGCCGACCTACATGGGCGGACCGTCCTGGCAGTTCAAGAAATTCGCCGATGCGTCGAGCAAGGTCTGGGCGCGGCAGGGCTGGAAGGACAAGCTGGCCTCGGGCTTTACCAATTCCGCCTCGATGAACGGCGACAAGGCGTCCACCCTCGCCTGGTTCGTCACCTTCGCGATGCAGCACGGCATGGTCTGGGCCGGCACCGGCATGATGCCGGCGAACACGCGGGCGGCGAAGCGCGACGATGCCAACTATCTCGGCGCCTTCACCGGCCTGATGGCCCAGTCCCCGGCCGATGCCGGCCCGGACGAAGCGCCGCCACAAGGCGACCTGCATACCGCCGCCCTGTTCGGCCGGCGCATCGCCGGTCTCGCGCGCCGGAGCGGCCGGTCATGACGGCCCCATCCGGCCGGATCACCATTCACGTCCGCGGCCCCGTGCGGGTGCACGATTATCAGGCGCCGCCGGACGGGCTGCTGGTGCATTCGGTGATCGTCGAGGGCCCGACCCGGCTGGTGCTGTTCGACGCCCAGTTCCTGCTCGCCCCGGCGGCCGAACTCGCCGACTATATCGCCAGCCTCGGCAAGCCGCTCGAGCGGATCATCATCTCCCACGGCCACCCCGACCACTGGTCGGGTCTCGAGGTGATCGCGCAGCGCTTCCCCGGCGTTCCCATCGCGGCGCTGCCGGCGGTGCGCGACGAGATCGCCGCCAACGGCCAGGCGATCATGACGGCGCGGCGGGAAATTTTCGGCCCGCGCGTCGCCGCCGGCCCGGTCGTGCCGACCCTGTCGCTCGCCCCCGGCGCGCTGGAGATCGACGGCGTCCGCTATTTGCTGGAAGCGCATGAGGAAGCGGAATCCCGCCACCAGCTCGTCGCCACCCTGCCCGACCAGGGGATGCTGCTGGCGTTCGACCTCGTCTTTCCCGCCGATGTGCACGCCTTCACCGTCGCCGGCCATTTCGATCACTGGATCGCGGTGCTGGACGACCTCGCGACCCGCCCCTTCGAGACGCTGCTGGTCGGGCATGGCGGCCCGGCCCGCCGCGCCGATATCGCCGCGACGATCGCCTATCTGCGCGCCGCGCGAGACATCCACGCAACCTCGACCACCCCGGATGACTATGCCGCGCAGCTGAAAGCCGCATTCCCGCATCTGTCGGAAAGCGGATGGGTCGATTTCGCCAGCCTGATGCTCTACGGCGTCATCAATCCCTGAACGGCCGCCTGCCCCTGGGATCCACCCGCGCATTTCAGGGGCAGATGCCACGGATCGGCAAGCGCCCTGGTTATCACTACGATCGGGACCGCGGCGCAGATCCCACACCCCCGCTCGCCGGCAGCAAACGCCCGCCAAGGCGCCCAAACGGCACCGCGAAACAAAAACGAGCTACAATATTTTGGCGCATTTAATATAATTTCGAGCATCTCCGGATATTTTTACATATTGAAACATATTTCTATTGTTAAATAATTGTTTACCGAACTTGCCGTAATAAAACGTCGAATTTTAAAGCGATAACCATCAGGCCAGGGTGAACATCTGTGACGTTCGATCTCCTTCGCATCCTCGAAAAAAATTATATTTTAAATGCAATTTCGGATGCCTTCTGCTTCATCAGCTTCGCCCCTGACGGCACGATCATCGATGCCAATGAACGCTTTCTCGAACACACCGGCTACAGCCTTGGCGAGCTTGTCGGCAGTCATCACCGTCTCCTCGTCCCCCCGGCCGAGCGTGACAGCGCCGCCTATGGCGAATTCTGGCAAGACATGCGCGCCGGCACCTTCCGCTCCGGCGAATTCCGCCGCATCGGCAAGGGCGGGGCCGATGTCTGGCTCCGCGCCTCCTATGTTCCCGTGCGCAACCGAAAGGGTGCGGTAGTCAAGATCGTCAAGCTCGCGCTCGATGTCACCGCAGAGAAGCAGGCGGCCGCCGCCAATGAAAGCCTGCTCGCCGCCATCGGCCGCGCCCAGTCGGTCATCGCTTTCGCGCCGGACAGCACGATTCTCGACGCCAACGAGAATTTCCTCCGCGTGATGGGCTATGCGCGCGAGGAGATCATCGGCCGCAAGCACGCCATGTTCGCGCCCCAAGGCGTTGCCGCGACCCCCGCCTACGCGAGCTTCTGGGAGAAGCTGCGCGCCGGCGAGTTCTACACCGGCGATATCGAACGCATCGGCAAGGGCGGCCGACCCGTCTGGTTCCAGGCCACGTACAACCCGGTCCTCGATGCCGCGGGTCGGGTGGTGAAAGTGGTCAAGGTCGCGGTCGACCTGACCGACAGAATGGCGGATGTGGGCCGGGTCGGCGCGGCGCTCGCGCGCATCGCCCAGGGCGATCTCACTGCCGCGGTCGATCGCAGGCTGATCCCCTCGCTCGACCAGTTGCGCGTCGATTTCAACGTCACCGCCGGACACCTGTCCGAAAGCATCGCCGGCGTCCGCCAGAGCACCGACGAAATCAATCTCGGCGTCTCCGAAATCGCGACCGCCGCCGAATATCTCGCCCGCCGCACCGAGCAGCAGGCCGCGACGCTGGAAGAAACCGCCGCCGTGCTCGACAGCCTGACCACCGGCCTCGGCAAGACCGCCGCAACCGCCGCCCGCGCCGCCAGCGCGGTCGATGCGACGACCGACGCCGCCCGAAAATCCCACGCCGTGGTCAGCGAGGCAGTGTCAGCGATGAACCGGATCGAGGCCTCCTCGCGCGAGATCGACCAGATCATCGGCCTGATCGACGAGGTCGCGTTCCAGACCAACCTGCTCGCGCTGAATGCCGGGGTCGAGGCCGCTCGCGCCGGCGATGCCGGGCGCGGCTTCGCCGTCGTCGCCACCGAGGTCCGCGCTCTTGCCCAGCGCTCGGCGGAGGCGGCGAAATCGATCAAGCAACTCATCGCCCGCTCGTCCGAACAGGTCGGGGCCGGCGTGCGCCTCGTCGGCGAAACCGGCGCCGCACTCGGCACCATTCTCGGCCATGTCACCGACCTGCACGGCCTCGTGGGCGAAATGGCCGCCGCCGCCGCCGAGCAATCCGGCAGCCTTGCCGAAATCAACACCGCGACCAACCAGATGAACGTGGCGGTGCAGCAGAACGCCGCGATGGTCGAGCAGACTTCCGCTGCCACCCACTCCCTGCACGAGGAAATCGGCCGCCTCGCCGGCCGCGTCGCCGGTTTCCGAACCGCAGGGCCCGCGGCGCACACCCCGCCAGCCGCCGATCCCCCGCCGCGATCCCCCGCGCGCCGGCCGGGTCCTGCTCACGCTCCCGCCCCCGCTTACGCCGTGGCGAGATAGGCCCGCCAGCCACCGAACCCGGTAATCTCCCGCGCCCCGTCCAGCGCCGCTGGCTCGCAGAGAAAGCCGGGGGCTTGCCGCCCATCCGCCAGCCTCACCTGGCCGATGACCATCGGCCCCGGCACCCCCGCCACGAACCGCCCGAACCCCTCCGGCGTGAGCGACCACCGTTCCACCACGATGCCCTCCCCCGCGAAGCCCGGCGCCCGCACCAACCCCGGCTTCGCCGGTGCGGTTGCCAGCGCATAAAGCCGGTAGTCCGGCGCCGTGCGCGTGGTCTCCTCCAGCCGCGCGCCCAGCGCGGTCAGCTCATGGTTCAACGCCATGCCCGAGAGATGCGCGCCGGCAACGACGATCGGAATGCGCTCCTCCGCCGGCATCTCCAGCCTCTCCGGCGCTCCCTGCCGCGACACCCCGCATCCGGGCGAGCCTTCGCGGTGCAGCGCATCGCCCAGCGCCAGCAAGGCAGCGTCACTGAAGGCCGGGCCGATGAGCGACACACCGAACGGCAACCCGTCCGCCCGGAACCCGGCCGGCACCGCAACCGCGGCCATGTCCAGCAGGTTGACGAAATTGGTATAGCGCCCGAGCGCCGCGTTCCGCGCGATCGGCGCCTCCAGCATCGCCGCCACGGTGAAAATCTCCGGCGCGGTCGGCAGCAGCAGCGCGTCCACCTTCGCGAGTTCCGCCCCGGCCTGCCGCCGCAGCGCCATCAGCCGCGCCTGCGCGTCGAACAGATCGGCCGCGTCGAACCCGCGCGCCCGCTCCAGGATCGCCCGCACCGCCGGATCGAACGCCTCCGGCGATCGCGCGAAGAAGCCCCGCAGCGCCGCCAGCCGCTCGGCCACGAACGCATCCTCGTAAAGCAGCGAGGCCGCGGCGCGGAACGGTGCGTCGTCGATCTCCACCAGCGTCCAGCCGAGCCCCTCGGCCACGGCGCAGCTTCGCTCATAGAGCGCCGCATACCCCGCTTCGTTGCCGCCGATCCGTTCCTCCGCCTTCAGGATGCCGACGCGCGGCCGCGCCGGCAGCGCCACCATCGCCGGCGCCCGCGAAAACGGGTCCGCCGCATCCATCCCCTGCGCCGCCGCCAGCACTGTCGCCGCATCCGAGGCCGCATTCGCGAAAATCGACACGCAGTCGAGGCTGCGGCACGCCGGCACCACACCGCTCGCCGGCAGCAATCCCCGCGTCGGCTTCAGCCCCACCAGGTTGTTGAACGAAGCCGGCACCCGCCCCGATCCCGCCGTATCGGTCCCGAGCGCAAACACCGCGAGCCCCGCAGCCACCGCGACCGCCGAACCAGAGGACGACCCACCTGAAATATACCGCTCATCGAACACGCAGCGCGGCGCGCCATGGGGGGAGCGCGTGCCGTTCAGCCCGGTGGCGAACTGGTCGAGATTGGTCTTGCCGATCGGCACCGCCCCCGCCGCCCGCAGCCGCGCGACCACCGTCGCGTCCCGCCCCGGCGCATAGGCGAAATCCGGGCATCCCGCCGTGGTCGGCAGCCCGGCGACGTCGATATTGTCCTTCACCGCGAAGGGCAGCCCGGCAAGCGGCAGCGACGGGTCCGCCGCCATCGCCTCCCCCCGCACGGCCGCGCGCGGCCGCAGCGCGATGAACACCGCCGGATCGTGATACGCCTCGATCCGGTCATAGATCGCATCGACCACATCCCCCGGCGTGAACGCCCCGGCGGCGAAGCCCGCGCGCAGCGTCGCGATATCGAGCAATCCGAGCTTCATGCCACATCCTCCAGCGCGATCACGGCGAGCCGTTGCCCGGCCCGCACCACCTGTCCGGGCGCGGTCTCGATCGCGGCGAGAACCCCCGCCGCCGGCGCCGTCACCCGCACCTCCATCTTCATCGATTCGACGATGATCACCGCCTCCCCGGCGGCGACACGCTCGCCCGGCCCACGCAGCACCTGCCACACGCTGCCCGGCACCGGGGCGGGCAGGGCGCGCATCCCCGCCGCCAGCACCGTCTCCGCCACCGGCGGCGGCAGCTCCTCGGCCGGCACCGCGTCCAGCCCCTTCGCCCGCCAGGCCTCGCGCTCGGCGGCGAAGGCCGTCCCCTGCCGCGCCCGGAAGGCGGCGATGCTGTCCGCCTCCGCCGCCATCAGCGCCTGCTGGGCCGCGAGCGAGAATGTCGTCTCCTCGATCCGCAGCGGATAGCGCCCGTGCGGAAACGCCGCGCGCGCCTCGGCCAGGTCCTGCGCATCCACCTGGTAGAACCGCAGCACGTCGAAATGCCGCAGCAGCCAGGGTGTGTCGCCGAACGGCACCCGCCCGCCGGCATGGCTGTTCCACATCTGCACAGTGCGGCCGAACAGCTGGTAGCCACCCGGCCCCTCCATGCCATAGACGCAGAGATAAGCCCCGCCGATCCCCACCGCGTTCTCCGGCGTCCAGGTCCGCGCCGGGTTGTATTTGGTCGTCACCAGCCGGTGCCGCGGGTCGATCGGGGTGGCCACCGGCGCGCCGAGATACACATCGCCCAGCCCCATCACCAGATAATCGGCGTCGAACACGATCCGCCGCACCTCGTCCTCGGATTCGAGGCCGTTGATCCGCCGGATGAACTCCACATTGTCCGGGCACCAGGGCGCGTCCGGCCGCACCGTCTCCTGATATTTCCGCATCGCCAGCATCACCTGCCCGTCCTTCCAGGACAGCGGCAGATGCACGATGCGCGAGGGCACCGTCATCGTCGCAGGATCCGGCAGGTCCGGCTCGATCGCGCGGATCGCCTCCAGCAGCACCGAGGCCCGCACCGCATCCGGGTCGAAATGCACCTGCAACGAGCGAATTCCCGGCGTGAGATCGACGATCCCCTTCAGCCCCGCCTGAAGCAGCGCTGCCTGCAACGCATGCGCCCGCAGCCGCAGCGCGAAATCCAGCGTCATCGCGCCGAACTCGACCAGCAGGTTCGCATCCCCCTGCCGCCGCACGACCATCGTCTCCGAGCGGTGCAGCACCGCAGGGTCGGCGTCGGCGCGGGTGAAATGCACCACATCCCCCGGCCGCAACTGCCCGAGCTTCCACAAATCCTCCGCTGCCACCACGCCGGGGCAGACGAACCCGCCGAGCGAGGGGCCATCCGGCCCGAGCAGGATCGGCATGTCTCCGGTGAAGTCCACCGCCCCCACCGCATAGGGCACGTCATGGATGTTGGAAGGATGCAGCCCCGCCTCGCCGCCATCCGCCCGCGCCCATTCCGGCTTCGGCCCGACCAGCCGCACCCCGGTCCGTGCCGAGTTGTGATGCACCTCGTAGGAGGCCGAGAACAGGGCCGCGATATCCGCCTCGGTGAAGAAATCCGGCGCGCCGTGCGGCCCGTAGCGCAGCGCGATTTCCCAGCGATCGGTCAGTTCCGCCGCCGCCGGCGCCGCCGCAGCACCGCGCGCCAGCCCCTCGAAATGCAGGACATCCCCCGTATTCAGGCAGCCGGTGCCATGCCCGCCGAAGCCGCCCAGCGCGAAGGTCGCGGTCGAGCCCAGGAATTCCGCCGCCATGAACCCGCCGCCCACGGCGAGATAGCAGCGCTGCCCCGGCCCCTCGATCGCCCCCAGCGCCAGGACCTGCCCCGCCCGCACCGCGACCACCGCGTCATGCGGCACCCTCGCGCCATCGAGCGTCGCCACCATCCGCGCCCCGGCAAGCGCGATCTCGGCATCGCTGCGGAAGCGCAGCACCGGCCCGGTCAGCGTGCATTCCAGCACCGCCGCCCCCGGCGGATTGCCGAGCAGCGCATTCGCCCGCGCCGCACTCCGCGCATCCATCGGCCCGCTCGGCGGAATCCCCACCTCCCAGGCGCCAAGCCTCCCCGGCAGGCTCTGCAACGAGGATTGCGCCCCCGGCTCGATCACCGCGATCCCCTCGCCCGGCCACTCCAGCAATCCCAGCGTCCCCGTTGTCATGGTCCCGGCGCGGAAATCCGCATTGTCGAGCGCCGCCAGCAGATAGGCACGATTGGTCTCGATCCCGGTCACCGCCGTCGCCGCCAGTGCCTCCCGCAGCGCCGCGATCGCCGCCTCCCGCGTCTCCCCGCGCCCGATCAGCTTCGCCAGCATCGGATCGTAGAACGGCGTCACCTCGCTCCCCGGCGCGATCCACCCGTCCACCCGCACGCCGGCGCCATAGCGCAGCGCGGTGATCCGCCCGGTCGAGGGCCGAAACCCTTCCGCCGGGTCCTCCGCATAGAGCCGCGCCTGCACCGCCGCCCCGCGCGGGCGCAGCCCCGCCGGCAGCACGAACCCGCCGGCGGCGGCGCGGACCATCCATTCCACGAGGTCGATGCCGAACACCTCCTCGGTCACCCCGTGCTCGACCTGCAACCGCGTGTTCACCTCCAGAAAGTAGAATCTTTCCGCCACCGCATCGTAGATGAACTCCACCGTTCCGGCCGAGAGATACCGCACCGACCGCGCCAGCCCGCACGCCGCCGCCTCCATCGCCGCCAGCACCGGCGCGGGAATTCCCGGTGGCGGCGTCTCCTCGACGACTTTCTGGTTGCGTCGCTGCAACGAGCAATCGCGCGCCCCGAGCGCCACCACCCCGCCCGCGCCATCGCCGAAAATCTGTACCTCGACATGCCGCGCCGCGGTGACGAATTTTTCCAGATACAGCGCCGCCTCGCCGAAATTCGCCTGCGCCAGCCGGCTGATCCCGGCGAAGCGCGCCCGCAGCTCCGCCTCGTCGGCGCAGGGCGCCATGCCGATCCCGCCGCCGCCCGCAGTGCTCTTCAGCATCACCGGATAGCCGATTTCTGCCGCCGCTGCCGCCGCCGCCTCCACCGAGCCGAGCAGCCCCGAACCCGGCAGCAGCGGAACCCCGGCGGCCAGCGCCAGCTCCCGCGCCGTGTGCTTCAGCCCGAAGGCGCGCATCTGCTCCGGGCGCGGCCCGATGAACACGATCCCCGCATCCGCCAGCGCCTCGGCGAAATCCGCCCGCTCGGCGAGAAACCCGTAGCCAGGATGCACCGCTTCCGCCCCGCTGGCGCGGCACGCGGCGACGATCGCCCCGACATCGAGATAGCTCTCCGCCGCCGCATCCCCCGCCAGCGCCACCGCGTGATCCGCTGCCAGCACAGGCGGCGTGAACCGGTCCGCGGGCGAATGCACCGCGACCGTTTCAATCCCCAACCGCGTCAGCGTCCGGCCGATCCGCGCCAGAATCGCGCCCCGGTTGGCGATCAGGATTTTCGAAAACAGGGCCTCCCGCCTCATGGTTCCCACACCACGCAGCGGATCGGCGTTGGCCGGAACCCGTTGCACGGGTTGTTCACCTGCGGGCAGTTCGAAATCAGCACCAACAGATCCATCTCCGCCCGCAGCTCGACATACCCGCCCGGCGCCGACACCCCGTCATCCACGGTCAGCTCCCCATCCGGCCGGATCGGCACGTTCATGAAGAAATTCACGTTTGACACGAGATCGCGCTTGTCCATCCCGTATTTCGCAAGCTCGGTCAGGAAGTTCTCCCGGCACGCATGCATGAACCGCGTCGCCTGGCCGAACCGCACGGTGTTGCTCTCGCACGAGCACGCCCCCGCACTGGTATCGTGAAACCCGCAGGTATCGGCAACGATCGTCGCCATCGCCCGCCCCTCGTTCGAGCGCAGCACCGACCCGGTCGAAAGGTCATACCGCCCGCCCGCCCGCGCCTGTGCGGCCAGCGTGTCCTGCGCCGAATAGCGCTCGCCCGGATCGGCGGCGTTGTAGAACAGCGCATCCACCGCCTGCTGGCTTTCCAGGTCGATGATCCGCAGCACCTGCCCTGCCTTCAGCGTGGCCGAGAACGGCGCGCGCGCCGGCACCACGACATCGAGGATCGCCGCGTCGAAATGGTGTTCCATCATGCCCTCACGCGAAATAGCGGTCATTGTTCTCGAAGCCGCGCGCGGCTTCCTCCGTCGCGCACCGGCAGGGATCATCCGCACCCGGCGGTGCTGCGCGATACCGGACGATCCCGATCTCCCCGGTTGCCTCCTGCAATGTCGCCAATGGATGCGGCGTGTTTGACAGCGCGACCAGCAGATTCATCTCCGCCCGCAACGTCACGAACGCCCCCGGTGGCGGCGCGCCGACCAGCGCCGGAAGCCCCGCCGCATCCACCCGCATCTTCGCAAACAGCGTCAGGCACGGCCCGACATCCCGCCGCCCGAGACCGAACTTCGCCGCAGCACTGCGCAGGTTGTCGCGGCCGTTCCGCGCCCCGCCCGCCGTCTGCGGCGTCGATGGCCCGAGGATCGGGTCATGCCCCGCCCCGCTATCCGCGATCACCGCGGCCATCACCCGCCCCATGTCGGAAAACAGCACCCGTCCGCCGCCGATCAGCGTCGTCCATTGCAGCTTCGCCGTGTCCCCGGCATTGAACCGTTCCGAAACATCGTCGGCATTCCACAGGAAAACCGAAGCCCCCGGCGTGCCGTGCGGGTTCTCGACATGCAGCGCCTCGCCCCGGCGCAGCCGGAGTGCCACGTACCACCCCGGCGGGATCACCTCCCGCGCGATCACGTCGCCAGCGCCGATCGCCGGCTTCACGCCGAAATCCGGCATCGCGCCCGCCTTCGCCCGGGCCCCCGCCTGCAACGCCTCGTAGCGCGCGCGATACTGCGCGGGCGTCATCGTATCGAGATGATCCATCATTCCCTCACATGATGTTAGCGAGGCCGTCCTCGCGGGCGATCGTTCCGGCCGTGGGGTCGTCCCCCGGTCCGTTGCGCGGCGTCCGACGCCGCACGGGAATGTCATGGGTGATCCGCGCGCCCCGCGCCGGATCGTCCGGCTCCGGCCGCTCGAACACCAGCACCCGCGTGCCCAGCCGGAACGCCTCGCTGATATCATGCGTCACCATCACCACCGTCATCCGCGTCTCCTCCCAGAGGCGGCGCATCAGCCCGTGAATATCCGCCCGCGTGCCGGGATCGAGCGCGCTGAACGGCTCATCCAGCAGCAGCACGCGCGGCTTCAGGATCAGCGCCTGCGCCAGCGCCAGCCGCTGCTGCATCCCGCCCGACAGCTGCGCCGGATAGAGCGATGCCGCGTGCGCAAGCCCGACCTCCTCCAGCAGCGCGCGCGCCTGCACCTCCGCCCGCCGCCGTGCCGCGCCGAACAGCCGCCCGAGCAGCGGCGCCGCCGCGATCTCCAGCGGCAGCACCACGTTGCCGAGCACGCTCAGATGCGGAAACACCGAATAGCGCTGGAACACCACGCCCCGGTCCGCCATCGGCTCGCCCGGCAGTGGTGCCCCCGCCAGCCGGATCGAACCGTGGCTCGGCGTCTCCTCGCTCATCAGCATGCGCAGGAACGTCGTCTTGCCGCACCCGGTCGGCCCGACGATCGTCACGAAGCTTCCCTCTGCGATCCGCAGGTTGATCCGCTCCAGCACGATCCGCCCGCCATAGACCTGGCCGACATCGCGCACCTCGATCAGGCTTGCCCCGCTCACGAGCGCGCCGCCCCGGCGAACCACGGGAACGCCCTGGCCTGCAAAAGCCGCAGCGCCGCATCCGAGATCACCGCCAGCAGCGTGATCCACACGACATAGGGAATGATGATGTCCATCGCGAAATAGCGCCGCACCAGGAAGATGCGGTAGCCGAGCCCGTCCTGTGCCGCGATCGCCTCGGCCGAGATCAGATACAGCCAGGCCGGCCCGAGCGAGAGCCGCAGGCTGTCGATGAGTCGCGGCAGCATCTGCGGCACCACCACCCGGAGCGCGATCTGCCAGGACGACGCCCCCAGCGTCTGCGCCTTGATCATCTGCGCGCGCGGCAGTTCCTCCACCCGCAGCACGAGGTCGCGCACGATATAGGGCGCCGTGCCGATCACGATCAGCGCCACCTTCGCCGTCTCGCCGATCCCGGCGATGATGAACAGGATCGGCAGCACCGCGAGCGGCGGCACCATCGAGAAGGCGGTGATGAAAGGCAGCAGCAGCTTGCGAAGATACGGCACCATGCCGACGAGAATGCCTGATGCGAAGCTGATCGCGGTGGCGATCGCGAGCCCGGACAAGATCCGCCGCAGGCTCGCCAGCGTATCGGCGAGCAGCGGATACTGCCCGGTCGCCATGTCGCGGGTGAGCGCCATCTCCCGCATCCCGGAAGCCATCTGCGCCAGCGTCGGCAGCACCTTGTCGGATGGATTGACCTCGTGCTGCATCGTCGAGGCGACGACATAGCCGAGCCCGACCAGCACGAACGGCAGCAGCATCAGCACGCGCCCGCTGCCGGGCCTGGGATGACGGTTGATGACGCGCATCGCCCGGCTCAGAGCGTCTTCGCCGCCGCCATCCGCATGAAATCCGACGTGTAGCGAAACTTGACGTTCTTCTTGTCGCCAAGGATCTTTCCATCCGGAAGCGCGATCCCCACCACGTTGGGCGAGGTCGCACCCTGGCCCATCAGCCCGTGGCTGAACAGGAAGGTGCGCACATATTCCATCGTCTTCACCAGCTCCGCCGAGCCGGTGAACGATGCCGCCCCGGCCGGATCGGCGAAGAGATGCGTGGTCTTGAGCTGCGCCTCGAACCCCTTGAGATCGGTGCCCGAAAGCTTCGCCATCGCCATCCGCGCTGCCTTGCCCTCGGCAGTGTCCGACAGCATGATCCCCAGCGTTTCATACCACGCCCCGGTCAGCGCCTTGGCGAATTCCGGATGCGCCTTCAGCACGTCGGTCCGCACGATGCACAGGTCGAGAATCTCGCCCGGAATCTGCGCCGAGGTGAACACCTCGTGCGCATCGGCGTTCTTCATGATCTCCTGCACGATCGGATTCCACGTCACCACCGCGGTCACCGCCTTCGTCATCCAGGCTGCCGCCATGTCAGCGTCGGAGGTGTTGACGATGCGCACGTCCCGCTCGCTCATGTGGTGCTTTTCCAGCCCCCGGTCGAACAGGTATTGCGACACCGAATACTGAACGAGGTTCACCTTCTGCCCCTTCAGGTCGGTGAACTTCATCTTGTCCTTGAGAATCACGGCATCGTTGCCGTTGGAGTAATCCCCGGTGATAATCGAGGTCGAATCCACCCCGCCCACCGCCGGCACCGCCAGCGTGTCCATGTTGGTGATCGTCAGCGCGTCGAACGCGCCGGCGGTATACTGGTTGATCGAGGTCGGATAATCCGCGACCTCGATCACCTCGATCTCGATCCCGTACTTGTCCGCCCATTTCTTCACGATCCCCTTGTCCGCCGCCCAGGGCCAGGGCATCCAGCCGACATAGATCGTCCAGGCCAGCTTGAATTTTTTCGGCCCTCCGGCTCGCGCCACCGGCAGGCCCGGCAGCACCGCCGCCGTGGCTGCCGCCGTCGCCGCCCCGGCGCCCGCCTTGATGAATTGCTTGCGTGTCAGCATCGGTTTTCTCCTCACCGTCGATCGCATCGATCGGCGCGAGGGGGCGAACGGAGAAACCGATGCGCACCCACGCACCAAAGTCTCTCCCGGGCTTTTGTCCCGCCGTGGACCGCGCGGATGTCTCCCGCGCGGCTGAAGCTCTCGGACCAGCGCCGGATTTTCGATCCGGCCGGAACCCTAGCTCGGTTTCTGCTCCTGCAACTGGCGTGCCAACGTAGGGGCCATCGCGGCAATGCCGTCGGCAGACGCAACTCCCGACGCACCCTCGGCGCCCATACGCCTCATTTGAGTATAAAATAGACTATTATAGACTATCTTATAATCATATAGATTATATTTTATTCTTTATCGTTTTACAAAGCTGAAAATACGTGCATTTTTCGGGCAAAAAGTGCAGGCCGCGTGATGGCACAAAGCTTGCGATGCTCACGGCGCATGTCGGGAGTACGTCATGAAGTCGCGCATTTTTCGCTATCCGGACGGCATCCTGCCGAATCTCTTCGCCCTGGCCTATGCCGTGCTGGGCTGGCTGGCCGGGATCGTCCTGATTGCCGCCGCCCCGCCGCAAGGCAAGATCTGCGGGATCCTGCTGATCGCCCATGCGCTGGCGATCGGCGCCTATCTCATTCACGAATGCCAGCACGGCACGATCTTCGCGACCGCGCGCGCCAATGACCGCCTCGGCGCCGCACTTGCCTGGATGTCGGGGGCGTGCATCGCGCCCTATGCCGGGCTGAAGGAAAAGCACCTCCGCCACCATGCCGACCGGATGGACGTCGTCAGTTTCGACTATCGGGCGGAACTGGCTGCCGGCCCGGCCTGGTTGCGCCGCGCCGTGCTCGCACTGGAATGGGCCTACGTGCCCGCCGTCGAGCTTCTCATGCGCGCCTTCATGGTCCGCAGCCGGTGGCGCGCCGGCCCGGCGGCACGCCGCGCGCTGGCGGGCGTGCTCGCGCTGCGCCTCGCCGCCTTCGCCGGCCTCGCCGCGATCTCGCCCTGGGCGGTGCCCTGCTACGCGATCGGCTACTGCATCTTCCTCCATATCCTGCGGTTCCAGGATGCGTTCCAGCACACGTTCGATCTCTACCACACGGCCGATTACGCGCCCGCGCCGCACGATCCGGTGCGCGACCGCGCCTATGAACAGGCCAACACCTATTCCGATGTCGTCAGCGCCGATCATCCGCTGCTGAACCTGCTTGTTCTCAACTTCGCCTATCACAACGCGCATCATGCCCGCCCGGCCGAACCCTGGTACCGGCTGGCGCGGCTGCACCTCAACCTCTTCGCCGATGACAGGGCCCAGGTCCTGCCGGTGCGCGCACTCCTCGCCAGCTATCATCGCCATCGCGTCACCCGTGTCCTCGCGCCGGATTGCGGCTTGGTGGCGCCGGAGGGCGACCGGGCCGGATCCTTCATCGGCGCCGTCGGCGTCTCCTTCCTCACCGCCGCATGAGCGCGCGCGCCGCCCTGCTGATCATCGACATGCAGCGCGATTTCTGCATGGCCGGCGGCTATGCCGATCGCGCCGGGCTCGACATCGCGCGCCTTGCCGGGCCAATCGCCCCCATCGCGCGCCTCGCCACGGCGTTTCGCGCGGCCGGCCTGCCGGTCATCTACACCCGCGAGGGCCATCGCCCCGATCTTGCCGATTGCGCGCCGGCCAAGCAGGCGCGCGCCCGCGCGGCGGGAGCGCCGATCGGCTCGCGCGGTCCGCTCGGCCGCGCCCTGATCCGCGGCGAATACGGGCATGACATCGTCGACGATCTCGCCCCGCACCTTGATGACATCATCGTCGACAAGCCGGGCTATTCCGCCTTTCACGCGACCGATCTCGATCACACGCTGCGTGCGCTCGGCATCGGGCGCCTCGTGCTGAGCGGTGTGACGACGGAGGTCTGCGTCCACTCCACGCTGCGTTCCGCGATCGATCGCGGCTATGACTGCGTGACCGTCGCCGATGCCACCGCCTGCGACGATCCCGCCCTGCACGCCGCCGTTCTCGGCCTGATCGCCAACGAATGCGGCATATTCGGAAGTGTCGCCGATACCGACACGGTCTGCGCCACGGTCTGCGCGAAGGTGCCCGCATGACATCCGTCCGCACCTTCCGCCCGCTGCTCACCGGCACCTACAGCTACGACAAGTCGATCTCGACGCGCGGCCGCGGCGCCGGCACGCTGATCGAAGCGCCGATCCTCGCCTACCTGATCGAGACCACGCAGGGCCGCATCCTCTACGATGTCGGCTGCGACTACCGCAAGATCGACGATCCGGCACTGCGCGCGCGCTTCTACGGCGACCTGCCGTTCCCACCCCCCGCCATGCCGGACGATCACCGCCTGCCCGCCCGCCTCGGCGCCCTCGGCCTCGACCCGCGCGACATCGACCTCGTCTTTCTCGGCCACCTGCATTTCGATCATGCCGGCGGGCTGCACGATTTTCCCCACGCCGAGATCCATGTCCATGAGGACGAACTCGCCGGCGCCGCCGAGCCCGGCGCGCGCGGCTATTTCCCCGACGATTTCGCCGGCGCCTGGCGCTGGCGCCCCCGCCGCGGCGAATACGATCTCGCCCCCGGCGTCACCGCGATCGAGACGCCGGGTCACACGGCGGGGCATATGTCGATGCTGGTCGAACTGCCGAAGGGCGCGCCGATCCTGCTCTGCGGCGACGCCGCCGATCTCGTCGAAAATCTCGACGAGGAAATCGCCCCCGGCCTGTGCTGGCAGGAGAACGAGGCGATGGCGGTGGCTTCGATCCGCGCGCTGAAATCCCGCGCCTGCGGCTGCGGTGCGACCCTCTGGCCGAATCACGACCTCGCCTTCTTCCGCGACCATGACTGCTTTCCGGGATTTTTCGAATGAGCGAGCGCATGGAAGCCGGCACCAAGGTGCGGCCCGCCCGCCTCGCGACCGGATCGCCGCACCCCAGCATCTGGCAGATCCGCACCAGGCTCGACCGGGGGCGCTATCTCACCCTCGCCACATCGAGCTTCGCCGCCCTGCTCATGGCCTGGTGGGCCATCACCGCCAGCGGCGCGGTCAACCCGATGTTCCTGCCCTCGCCCGCCGGCGTGATCGACGCGCTGGTGGCATGGTATCGCGACGGCACGCTGCTCGACGATATCGGCATCTCGCTCTGGCGCGTGTCCGCCGGCTTCGCGCTCTCGGCGGTGATGGCGGTGCCGCTCGGCCTCTATGTCGGCGCCTACCAGCCGGTGCGCGCGCTGTTCGAGCCGATCATGGAATTCGCGCGCTATCTGCCCGCCGTCGCCTTCGTGCCCCTGGTGCTGCTCTGGTTCGGCCTCGGCGAGACCGCGAAGATCATGCTGATCTGGATCGGCACCTTCTTCCAGATGGTGCTGATGATCGCCGAGGATGCGAGCCGCGTGCCGATGGCGCAGATCGAGGCGGCGCGCACGCTCGGCGCCAGCAACCACGAAATCCTCAACCTCGTCCTGCTGCGCTCGGCGCTGCCGGCGATGTTCGACACGCTGCGGATGACGCTCGGCTTCGCCTGGACCTATCTCGTCGTCGCCGAGCTCATCGCCGCGAATTCCGGCCTCGGCTTCGCGATCCTGCGCGCCCAGCGCTTCATGCAGACCGACCGGATTTTCGTCGGCATCATCCTGATCGGGCTGATCGGCCTGGTCACCGACCAGGCGGTGCGGCGTTTGCAAAAGCGCCTGTTCCCGTGGCGCGCATGACCGCGTCCGTCGTTCTCCAGGGTGTCACCAAGGTCTTCCCCGGCGGGTTCGCCGCCCTCTCGCCGATCGACCTCGCGATCGACCCGGGCAGCTTCGTCGCCATCGTCGGCGCCTCCGGTTGCGGCAAGTCGACGCTGCTGCGCATCATCGCCGGGCTCGAGTCCCGCAGTGCCGGGCGCGTCCTCGTCGATGGCGCGCCGGTCGAAGGTCCGGGCCGCGACCGGACGATGGTGTTCCAGGATTACAGCCTCTACCCCTGGCTCACGGTGATGCAGAACATCCGCTTCTGCCGCGCGCTCCGGGCGCACCGCAGCGAGGATGGCCGCCACGCGGAGGCCGAGGCCGAGCGCCGCAGCGTGGCACTCCTCAACCTGATGGGCCTCGCCCGCGTCGAACACGCCTGGCCGAGCCAGCTCTCGGGCGGCATGCGCCAGCGCGTCGCCATCGCCCGCGCGCTGATGGCGAAACCCCAGGTCCTGCTGATGGACGAACCCTTCGGCGCGCTCGACGCGCAAACCCGCGAGGTCATGCACGATCTCATCCTGCACGTGAAATCCGCCGAGAAGCGCACCATCATCTTCGTCACCCACGATGTCGAGGAGGCGGTCTACCTCGCCGACCGCGTCATCGTCCTCGCACCGCATCCCGGCCGGATCGACACGATCGAGACCATCCCCTTCGCCGCCCGCACGCGCGACCTGCGGCTCGACCCGCACTTCCTCGCCCTGCGCCAGCGCATCACCGAACGCATCCGCGCCACCGCCGGCATGGGCGGCGACCCCGACGGGCTCAGCGCCCTCGCCGCACCGGTCGCATGAAGCGGGATATCCCACAACAAAAGGAGGCTCTCTTGAAACGGATCTTCAGCCGTCTGCTCCTCGCATCCGCGATCGGCGTTGCAAGTGCCGCACCGCTCACCCCCGCCCGCGCCGCCGGCACCACGGTCAGCTTCGGCCTCAGCTCGTGGATCGGCTTCGCCCCGCTCTTCGTCGCCTCGGCGAAGCACTTCTTCGGCGACTACCCGATCCGCTTCGTCCACATGGACAGCGGGATCAACGCCGCCCTGATCTCCGGTGCGATCGATACCGCCGACATCTCGATGAACGAGGCGATCAACGACCGGGTGAAGGGCTTCCCGGTCAAGATCGTCATGCCGATCGACTATTCCGCCGGCGCTGACGCGATCGTGGCGAAGGATACGGTCAGGACCGTGGCCGACCTGCGCGGCAAGACCGTTCCGCTCGACACCGCCTCCTATTCCGAACTCCTGCTCTCCCATGCGCTGCACGGCGCGAAGCTCTCGCTCGCCGACGTGAAGCAGACCGACATGCCGGCCTCCGACATCCCCGCCGCCCTGCTCGGCGGCCATGCCGAAGCCGGGGTGACCTGGGCGCCGAACATCTCGATGATCACGGCGCACAAAGGCTTCCACGTGCTCTACACCTCGGCCGACGCACCCGGCCTGATCACCGACAATTTCGCGGCCAGGACCAGCTTCCTCAAGGCGCATCCCGGCGCGATGCCGGCGATCATCAAGGGATTCCTCGAAGGCTCGGCCTATATCCGGACCCACCCCGCCGCCTCCTACCGCATCATCGGCAAGGCGCTCGGCATCTCCCCGGCGGAGGCGAAGTCGCAATATGCAGGGGTGGTCAACCCCTCGCTGCGGCAGATGAAAGCCATGATGACCGGCGCGGGAGGCGAGACGATCATCCCCTACAAGCAGAACATCGCGATGGTGCGCGCGCTGATGATATCGCAGAAGCAGCTCGCCCCGTCGCAGACCATCGCCTGGGCCAGCCTGCTCGATCCGGCCTATGTCAGCGCCATGAAATAACCCGCGGCGCAGCTTCACCTCGAACGACCTCGCGCACGCGGTCGGCCCCAGGCCGGCCGCGTTTGTGCACCGCCGCCGGCATCCTGCCGCCGGGACAGTCATCCGGTATCGGCGCCCCAGGCGCCGCATGTTATTCGATCTGTCGAGCCATACCACGAAACCCCGGTTCTTAACTGCGAGGCGCTTCACTGCCAGATGCTTCACCGTATGGCTTTCTGCATGCGACGAAGCTACTGTCCCGACAGCTCGGGTTTTTCGCTGTTAGAGCACGACATCCGCCCGGATGATGCCCTCATCAGAGACTCCCTGAAACCTTGGGCCAATTTTCAACAACGATTCCGTGCGGTGCATTGTGGAACAAAATCGATCGCGTCGTGCAGCGGTATACGCTGCCTGGGGCCAGAAATTTGTCGAGGAAGCGGTGGTCAGTGCCAGGACGGCGCGTCGGTTCGGATTGGACCGAATCCTGATTACCAGCCCAGATTCTTCAAGGTTTCTCGATTGCGAAGATTTTACCGAAATCATCTATCACGATTTCAAATTGCAAGGACAATTGGCAAAAACCGAAATTTTTGCACGTCTCCCGGATTGCTACTCGAGTTTTGTATTCCTCGACACCGATACGCAAATCTTATTGGATATCAGCCAGGCATTCGAACGAGCCGAGCAGCATGGCATCGCTGCCGCGCAGGCCGCACATTATTCACTTGAGCATTTTTGGGGATTTGGATCGCATCTGGACAAAATCGGCTTCAGATCCAACGAATTATTACAGTATAATACCGGCGTGATATTCTTTTCCAGGCAACCAAAAGCGTGGCAGGTTCTGGAAAAATGGCACGAATTTTGTACCGAGGTGAAGGATGACGTCTCAGCCTGGGGCGATCAGCCATATCTGACGCTCGCAATGGAGTTGCTTCAGTTCAACCCGTACACGCTGTCGATCGCCTACAATTACAGGAATTTTGGCGAAATTGTCAGCGGGAAGATACGCATCTGGCATAGCCGGATCGCTCCTCCGGCGGATGTGAATACATTTGCCGATCCGTGGCCACCGCGACGGTTCAGAGATAGCCAGCGCCTGGGTGTATAGAGCATCGCCCGATCGGATAGAGTCATCTGACCGGGCAACGATGCCTCGGCCTCAACCCGGCGCGATGCCGGCGATCATCAAGGGATTCCTCGAAGGCTCGGCCTATATCCGGACCCACCCCGCCGCCTCCTGCCGCATCATCGGCAAGGCGCTCGGCATCTCCCCGGCGGACGCGAAGGCGCGATATGCCGGGGTGGGCAACCCCTCGCTGCGGCAGATGAACGCCATGATGACCGGCGCGGGAGGCGAAACGATCATCCCCTACAAGCAGAACATCGCGATGGTGCGCGCGCTGATGATATCGCAGAAGCAGCTCGCCCCGTCGCTGCGCATCGCCTGGGCCAGCCTGGTCGGTCCGGCCTATGTCAACCCGCTGAGATAACGCGGGGCGCCGCCGCGCCACTGATGACTCCCCCCACGCGGTCGGCCCCATACCGGCCGCGTTTTTGCGTCGCCGGATTGCGGTCGCACAGACGTCCGCCGACCGCGACTCTCGCTCCCACTGCGGCTCGGGGCCGATGGCAGAAGTATAAATTTTAAGAATGATGCCGGATGTATCCACATAAACAGAATGAATATTAATCCAAAACATATTCTTCGATATCGAAATAAAAACTTTTTTGATTTTAACAATCACAAAATTGTATATTTTATAAAATATTAATAAAATAATCAGCAAAACATTTTTGAGTTGAAGAATAATTAAATTCACGATTTATTCTTGAAAATAAAAAATTTATATTGATTTAGAACGAACATACCGATACGAAATCATCCAAAGAAACGAACTCTGATAAACCTCAAGGAAAGAAACGACTATGTCTGTCCATATCGGTCAAAACGACAAAATTCATACCCGAAATGAGTTATCTTTTACAATTATCTACACACACAATACAAATAATGATCAGATAATTCAACAATTAAATGGTCTCAACATAAATTTTTTACCGTACGAAGATGATTATTTTGACGACCATATTTTCATGAGCGACCCTTCAGAAATGTATATATTTTACATGAAGGATCTTGATATCGGCCTCCTGTCGCGAATTATCGAAGTCAAGAGAATGACCGCCAAGCCGATTGTCGTCATATCCGACGAACATGACAGTACGTTGGAGGTTTCAGTTCTTAGACTCGGCGCCGATGATTACTGGAGTGCCATCAATTCAAAAGAAATATTCCGGATCAGGACCGAGAAATTTCTACAGCAATTCAGGAGAAAATATTACCAAGCATTTTCCCGGAGCGGAGCAATAATTCGAAAAGGCCAAACACTAAATGCAGACAAAAAGTGGCATGATTTCTTTACACCCTACGAATTTCTTGCACTCACAACGCTTATCGAAAACCAGGGTGAAATCATTCCTCGAGATGAGCTGTCTCTCCTTGTGAGAGGGCGAACCTCGACCAACAACGAAGCCTCGCGCGACCGCTCTGCCGACAACCTGCTGTCGCGGATCCGCAGCAAGCTGAAGCGGCTCGGCGTCTACAAGAACGACATCAAATGCTTCAACGGCGTCGGCTATGCGTTCATCGGCGACAGGGACGAACTCGTGACCGCGCTTGACGCCCGGTTCGCGGACAGCACCTCCCCGACGCCGGACAGCGGCGCCGCCCGCCCCTGAGGAGATGCCCCGCAAGGCCGGGTCCACGCCCGGCCTGCGGCACCCTTTCATCAATCTTTCCCGCGAAGTCCACAAAGCTGTCATGCGATTCGTCTAGACGACTCCCAAACTCAACGGGAGAACATGACCATGGCGACCAGTTTTTCCTCGCTCGACGAGGAGCGCTTCAAGTCGTTCCACTGGCGGGCGATCGTGACAACCGGCCTCGGCGTCTTCTGCGACGGGTACGATCTCTCCTCGATCGGCATCGTCCTGCCGCTGGTGCTCGGCTCGTTCGGAATCGCGAAAATGGGCGGGCTCGAAGCCGCCATGCTCGCCGCCTCCGCCCTGGTGGGAGCGGCGGTCGGCGCGCTGATCTTCGGCCTGCTCGGCCAGAACGGCCGCAAGCGCTTCTATGGTCTCGACGTGCTGCTGATGGGCGTCATGGCCGTGGCCCAGGCCTTCGCCCCCGACCTCACCTGGCTGATCGCGATCCGCTTCGTGCTCGGCATCGGCATCGGCGCCGACTACGTTCTCTCGCCGACCATCATGGCCGAACACGCCAACCGCGCCGATCGCGGCCGCTCCATCGGCGTCGGCTTCGCGGTGATGTGGCCGCTTGGCGCCTTCGTCGCCGGCCTGCTCAACCTGCTGCTCGCCGGGCTCGGCGTGTCGCACGACCTGCAATGGCGCCTCGTTCTCGCCGCCGGCGCGATCCCGGCCTTCTCGGTGCTCTATCTGCGCCGCGCGATGCCGGAAACCGCCCGCTACCTCGCCCGCCTCGCCGCCGACCCGGGCGCTGCGGTCGATGTCATCCGCCAGATCAGCGGGCAGACCGTCCGCGCCCCCAAGGCGGACAGCCGCCCCTTCGGCCAGGTCTTCGCCGCCCATGCGCAGGTGATCCTCTCGGCCGCCCTGCTCTGGCTGGTGTTCGACATCGTGATCTATTCCGGCATCCTGTTCGGCCCCTCGCTGATCGCCAAGAGCCTGGGCATGGGACCGATCGAGTTCAGCCTGGTGATGCAGGCGGTGTTCGGCATCCCGAGCGCGCTGTTCTACGCCTTCCGCGTTCTCGACCGGGTCGGCCGCAAGCCGCTGCAAGTCTGGGGCTTCGTCGGCGCCGCGGCCATGCTGGTGCTGTTCGCCGTGCTGAAGCAGAACCTCGCCACGCTGCCGCTGCTCGGCCTGATCGTCTACGGGCTCTACACGGTCGCGATCAACGGTCCGGCAACGGTAAGCGGCGCCGGCATTCTCGGCGTCGAACTCAGCCCGACCCGGGTGCGCACCTTCGGCCAAGCGATCACCGTCATCGGCGGGCGCACCGGCGCGTCGATCAGCGCCTTCCTGTTCCCGCTGCTGTTCACCCGCCTCGGCGAGGTCGGCGTGATCGCCCTGCTCGCGATCGTCTCCCTCCTCGGCGCGGTCCTCACCCGGATTCTGGTGCCGGAGACCGCCGGCATCTCCCTCGAAGAGATCAACAACGACGATCTCGACGCGGTGGCGACCCCGCAAACCGCCTGAACCATCGGGGCGCGCCGGAATTCCACCGGCGCGCCTTTTCCAAAGCCTGAAACTCATATAGACATCTATACCATGAATGCACCACAACCCGCGCGCGCCGCCTGGCTCGGCCTCCTCGCCCGCTCCCCGCGCGGCGCGATCGAGGCCCGCCTCGCCGATGCCCCCGCCTTGCCCGGCTTCGTCCGGCTGCGCGGGCCGGAGATCGGCATGTCGATGGTGCGCGGCCGCGCCGGCGGCGGTGGCGCCGCCTTCAATCTCGGCGAAATGACGATCGCCCGCTGCTCGATCCGCGACGAGGACGGGTTCGTCGGCCATGGCTACGTCGCCGGGCGGGACGGCGATCTGGCGGAGCTGATCGCCCGGCTCGACGCCGCATTGCAAAATGCGGCGCGTCACCCGGCACTGCACGCGGCGCTGCTCGCCCCTCTCGCCGCGGACGAGGCAACCCGCCGCGCGGCGGACGAGGCCAGGGCCGCCGGCACCGAAGTCCGCTTCTTCACCCTGGCGACGATGCGATGAGGCCGCGATGAACACCCTCACCCCCGGCTTCGCCTCGCCGCTCGACGCCCAGGCCTGTTTCCGCGCCCTGCTCACCGCGTTCGGCGATCCCGGCCGGGCCATCACCCTCGCCGATGGCCTCGCCCCACCGGCCGGCCTGTCCATCGCGGCGGCTGCGGTGCTGCTGACACTGGCCGACGCCACGACGACACTCGCCGCCGACCTGCCGGCGCCCGTATTGCACTGGCTCGGCTTTCACACCGGCGCCCCCTTCACCACCCCGGAAGCGGCCGAATTCTGCCTCGCCGGCAGCGCGCCGCCGCTCGCCAGCCTCCGCCAGGGCAGCGAAACCGCGCCGGAACACGGAGCAACCCTCATTCTCGACCTGCCGGATCTCGACACCGGGCGGCGCTGCCGCCTCAGCGGCCCCGGCCTCGCCGCCCCGCGCGAGACGACCCTGCCACTGCCCGCCGCCTTTCTCGCCGACTGGGCCGAACAGCGCCTTCAGGCGCCGCGCGGCGTCGATGTGCTGCTCTGCGCCGGCCGCCGGCTGCTCGCCCTGCCGCGCAGCCTCGCCATCGAGGCCGCCTAGCATGTATGTCGCGGTCAAGGGCGGCGAGCGGGCGATCGACGCCGCCCATCGCTGGATGGCGGAAGAGCGGCGCGGCGATCCGGCGCTGCCCCAGATCACCACAGCGCAGATCGCCGCCCAGCTCGGCCGCGCGGTTGACCGGGTGATGGCGGAGGGCGCGCTTTACGACCGCGAACTTGCCGCACGGGCGATCCGCCAGGCCCAGGGCGACCTGATCGAGGCCGCGTTCCTGCTGCGGGCCAGCCGCGCGACCCTGCCGCGCCTCGTCGACTCCGAGCCGGTCGATACCGGGGCGATGCGCGCGAAACGGCGGATTTCGGCGGTGTTCAAGGATCTTCCCGGCGGCCAGCGCCTCGGCCCGACCATGGACTACACCCATCGCCTGCTCGACCCGGACGCCGCCGACCCCGCCGCCGGCCAATTCGCCCCGCCAGAGGCCACGCCCGAGGCCACACCCGAGGCGCAAGCAACGCCCACGTCCCTGCCGCGGGTGATGGCGATGCTCGGCGCCGATGCGTTGATCGAGCCGGATGGCGACACGTTGATCCAGCCGGACGGCAATCCGGCGGCGCCGCTGCCGCCGGACCTGACGATGGCGCCGCTCGGCTTCCCCGCCCCGCGCGCGCTGCGGCTGCAAGCCCTCGCGCGCGGCGACGAGGGCTTCCTGCTCGCGCTCGGCTATTCCACCCAGCGCGGCTATGGCAACAACCATCCCTTCGTCGGCGAGTTGCGGATGGGCGAGGTGGCGGTCAACCTCGTCCCGCCCGAACTCGGCTTCGCGATCGAGATCGGCGAGATCACGCTGACCGAATGCGAAATGGTCAACCAGTTCGCCGGCAGCCGCAGCGTGCCGGCGCAATTCACCCGCGGCTACGGTCTCTGCTTCGGCCATGCCGACCGCAAGGCGATCTCGATGGCGCTGGTCGACCGGGCGATGCGCGCCGCCGAACTGGGCGAAGACGTCTCCGCCCCGGCGCAGCAGGTCGAGTTCGTGCTCTCGCATTGCGACAATATCGAGGCGACCGGCTTCGTCGAGCATCTCAAGCTGCCGCACCATGTCGACTTCCAGAGCGAGCTGGAAACCATCCGCGCCCTGCGCGCCATCGCGGGAGACGACGATGCAGCTGTATAACTTCGCCTATCTCGACGAGCACACCAAGCGGATGATCCGCCGCGCCATCCTCAAGGCGGTGGCGATCCCGGGCCACCAGATCCCCTTCGCCAGCCGCGAGATGCCGCTGCCCTATGGCTGGGGCACCGGCGGCATCCAGGTCACCGCCGCCATCCTCGGCCCCGACGACGTGCTGAAAGTGATCGACCAGGGTGCGGACGACACCACCAACGCCGTCTCGATCCGCCGCTTCTTCGCCCGCACCAGCGCCGTCCGCACCACCACCCGCACGCAAGAGGCGACGGTGATCCAGACCCGGCACCGGATTCCCGAAGCCGCCCTGCGCGCCGGGCAGATTATCGTGTATCAGGTGCCGATCCCCGAGCCGCTCTACCGCCTCACCCCCTCGCGCGCCGATGCGGCCCGGATGCACGCCCTGGCCGATTACGGCGCCATGCATGTGCGGCTCTACGAGGATATCGCGCGGCACGGCCGGGTCGCCCTCGCCTACGACTATCCGGTGATGGTCAATGGCCGCTACCTGATGTCGCCCTCGCCAATCCCCGCCTACGACAATCCGAAACTGCACATGAACCCCGCCCTGCAACTCTTCGGCGCCGGGCGCGAGAAGCGCATCTACGCCCTGCCGCCCTATACCGACGTGCGCCCGCTCGATTTCGAGGACCACAAGTTCGACCCGCACCGCGCCGATGCCGCCTGCGATCTCTGCGGCGCCGCGGACACCTATCTCGACGAGCTGATCGCCGATGACAGCGGACGCCGCCGCTTCATCTGCTCGGATACCGACAGCTGCGAAACCCGCCGCGAGGGGGGCGGCGCATGACGCTGATGGCCGCCGAGCGGATCACCAGGCGCTTCGGCGCGGTGGCGGCGCTGGAGGATGTCTCGCTCGCGATCGCGCGGCGCGAGATCGTCGCCATCGTCGGCGAGAGCGGCTCGGGCAAGTCCACCCTGCTCAACGTCATGAGCGGGCGGCTCGCGCCGGATTCCGGCAGCGTCAGCTACGACAGCGGCGCCGGCCTCGCGCCGATCGGCGCCGGCGGCGAGGCCGCGCTGCTCGACCTGCAACGCCGGCGCTGGGGCTTCGTCGCCCAGGAGCCGCGCCTTGCCCTGCGCATGAACGTCTCGGCCGGCGGCAATATCGGCGAGCGGCTGATGGTCGCCGGAGCGCGCAACTATGGCGCCATCCGCGCCGCCGCCAGCCGCTGGCTCGAAACCGTCGAGATCGATCCCGCCCGGATCGACGAACTGCCGCGCGGCTTCTCCGGCGGCATGCTCCAGCGCCTGCAGATCGCCGCCACCCTCGTCACCGAGCCCGAGCTGGTGTTCATGGACGAGCCGACCGGCGGGCTCGACGTCTCGGTGCAGGCCCGCATCCTCGATCTCGTGCGCGGGCTGGTGCGCCGGCTCGGCGTCGCCGTGCTGATCGTCACCCACGATATCGGCGTCGCGCGGCTGCTGGCCGACCGCATCGTGGTGATGCGCCGGGGCCGCATCGTCGAAACCGGCCTCGCCGACCAGGTGCTGGACGATCCGCAGCACGAATACACCCAGCTCCTCGTCGCCTCGGTGCTGCCGGCATGATCGCGCTCGAAGCCAGCGGCATCGCCAAGAGCTTCGTGCTGCACCTGCAGCGCGGCGTCCGCCTCGGCGTGCTGCGCGATGCGGCCCTCACCCTGCGCGCCGGCGAATGCGTCGCCCTCACCGGCCCCTCCGGCGCGGGAAAATCGACGCTGCTGCGCGCCCTCTACGGCAATTACCGGACCGATGCCGGCTCGATCCGGGTGCGCCATCGCGGCGCCATGGTCGAGCTGGCCGGCGCTCCCGCCGCGCACGTGATCGAGATCCGCCGCGAGACGATCGGCCATGTCTCGCAGTTCCTCCGCGCCATGCCCCGGGTTCCCGCGCGCGACATCGTCGCCGCCCCCCTGCTCGAACGCGGGATGGACGAGGCGGCGGCGCGGGCGCGGGCCGAGGCGATGCTCGACGCTCTCGGCATTCCCCCGGCGCTGCACAATCTGCCGCCGGTCACGTTTTCCGGCGGCGAGCAGCAGCGGGTCAATCTCGCCCGCGGCTTCGCCGGCGACTGGCCGATCCTGCTGCTCGACGAGCCGACCGCCTCGCTCGATGCCGCCAATCGTGACCGCGTGATCGCGCTGATGCGCGCCGCACGGTCTCGCGGCGCGGCGCTGCTCGGGATATTCCATGACAAGCTCGTGCGCGACGCGATCGCCGATGCCGAGCTTCGTCTCGAACCGCTGAAGGAACAAGCATGACCCGCCTCGGCAATGCCCGCCTCGTCCTCGACAACGAGATCCGCCCCGGCGGCGTCGTCTTCGCCGGCGGCCTGATCGGCGAGATCGGCGAGATCGGCCCGGGCGGCGATGGCCTCGATCTCGAGGGCGATTATCTCATCCCCGGCATCATCGACCTGCACACCGACAATCTCGAACGCCAGACCCAGCCGCGCGCCAATGCCCGCTGGCCCTCGCGCTCGGCCCTCGTCGCGCACGACGCGCAATGCATCGCCGCCGGCATCACCACCGTGTTCGACGCGCTCTGCCTCGGCGATATCGGCTTCGGCAAGGCGCGCAACCAGACCTTCGAGGACGCGGTGATCGACATCGCGGCGCTGCGCCGGCAGGGCGCGCTGCGCGCCGAGCATTTCCTGCACCTGCGCTGCGAGCTGCCGGCCGAGGAAATGCCCGAGATGCTCGCCCGCGCGATCGAGGACACCCATGTCCGCCTGGTCTCGCTGATGGACCACACGCCCGGCCTCAGCGGCCAGTATGGCGATCTCGTCCGCTACCGCGAGATGCGCCGCGCCGAGGGTCTGGCCCCGGCCGAGGTCGAAACCGTGATCGCCGAGTTGCAGGGCAATCACCACGCCTTCCACGCCACCAACCGCGCGCTGGTGATCGCCGAGGCCCGGGCCCGTGGCATTCCCCTCGCCTCGCATGACGACGCGACCGAGACGGAAATCGCCCGCAACGCCGCCGAGGGCATCGGCATCACCGAGTTTCCGGTCTCGCTGCAGGCGGCGCGGGCGGCGCGGGCGCGGGGCATGCGCAGCATCGCCGGGGCGCCGAACCTCGTGCGCGGCGGTTCGCATTCGGGCAATGTCGCGGTGATCGACCTGGTGCGCGAGGACCTGCTCGACGCGCTGGCCTCGGACTATGTGCCGGGCGCGATGCTGGAAGCCGCCTTCATCGCCGCCGCCGCTCGTGCCGCCTCGCTGCCGGCGGCGATCGGCCTGATCACCTCCGGCCCCGCGGCGATCGCGGGTCTGGCCGATCGCGGCCGCATCGCCCCCGGCCTGCGGGCCGATCTCGTGCAGGTCCGGCTGCATGAGGGCCTGCCGGTGGTGCGCGCGGTCTGGCGCGGCGGGGTGCGCGTTGGCTGAGCCGCACCGCGCCGCGATCTACTACGTCCCGGCGGCGGACGATCCGCTCTGGCCCCTCGGCTGCGCCTGGCTCGGCCGCGACCCCGAACGCGAGACCGCGCTGGAACAGCCCGCGGTGCAGCACCTCGCCGCCTTCACCGAATCCCCCCGGCGCTACGGCTTGCACGCGACGCTGAAACCGCCGATGGCGCTCGCCGCCGGGCTCGATGCCTTCCTCGCCGATGCCGCGTCCCTCGCCGCATCCCTGCGCGGCTTCGACCTGCCGCCGCTCGCCATCGCCGATCTCGACGGGTTTCTCGCCCTCACCCTCGCAGCCCCCTGCCCGCCGATGCACGACCTCGCCGATCGCTGCGTCGCGGACCTCGACCATCACCGTCGCCCCGAGAGTGCCGAGGCGCAGGCGCGCCGCGCCGCCGGGCGCAGCGCCGAAGAGCGCGAGAACATCGCCCGCTGGGGCTATCCGCTGGTCTTCGGCGCGTTCCGCTTCCACATGACGCTGAGCGAACGGCCGCACGCCGCCTCGCTCGCCGCGGCGGCCCACGCGCATTTCGCCGGCAGCCTGGACCGCAAGCGGCGCGTGAATGCCATCGCGGTCTTCACCGAGGCCGGGCCGGGCGCGCCGATGCGCCTGCTCCGCCGCCTGCCCTTCGGCGGATGACGGCGCAGCCCGGCTGCCTCGTGCTGATCGTCGGCCCCTCCGGCGCCGGCAAGGACACGGTGATGCGCGCCGCGCGCGAGGCCCTTTCCGGCACATCCGGCTTCCTGTTTCCCCGCCGGATCATCACCCGCCCGGCGGATGACGCCGAGGATCACCTGCCCGTCACACCGGCGGAATTCGCGACCCACGCCTTCGCGCTCAGCTGGCAGGCGCACGGGCTGAGCTACGGCATCCCCGCGACGATCCTGGCCGCACTCGCCGCAGGAGACGTGGTGGTGGCGAACGTCTCCCGCGCCGTGGTGGCCGAGGCGCGGCGGCGTTTCCGCTGCCATGTCGTCGAGATCACCGCATCGGCCCCGGTGCTGGCGTCCCGCCTCGCCCGGCGCGGCCGCGAAACCGAAGCCGACATCGCAGCCCGGCTCGCCCGCGCCGCCGCCGCATCCGGCGCCGATGAAACCATCGTCAACGAAACCACCCCCGCCGCCGCCGGCGCGCGTCTCGCCGCGATCCTGCGCCGCTGCGCCGGGGGTAGCTAAAGCACGACCAGCCGCCGCGCCCTCAGCTGTCGAACACGAGCTGCACGCGCGGCGCCGGATAGCACGCGATCCCGTATTCCACCGGCCGCCCCGCCGCGACGTTGAGCGATTCCGTGGCCAGCAGCGGCGCGGTCCGCGCCATCCGCAGCAGCCGCGCCTCCCGTGCATCGGGCAGGCGGGCGCTCACCCGCGTCCAGGTCCGCGTGTAATCCGCGATGCCGATGGCGGCGAGCGAGGCGGTCACCGAGCCATGCGCCCGCAGCGCCGCCAGCAGCCCGGCGACGCGATCCGCCGGGAAAACATGGCGCGAGAGCGAAACCGCCAGCGCATCCGCGGTGCCGACGCGCTCCAGCACGATCACCCGCCCGCCTTCCTCGATCTCCAGCGCCGCGGCCACGGCGGCGGCCTCGCCCTCCAATGCGGCGAGCGGGATCTCCTCCAGCCGCAGGACGCGCCGGAGCGGCGTGCGGTGATGGCCGCGCACCCATTCGGAAAACCGCGGCCGCTGGCCGATCCGGTAGTCCAGCACCGCATCGGCGGCGAACGAGCCGCGGCCATGCTCGGTGCGGATCAGCCCGGCATTGGCGAGTTCGACCAGAGCGCGGCGGATCGTGTGGCGGTTCACCCCGAAGCGCGCGGCCAGCAGGGTTTCGGTGGGCAGGCGCGGGTCGTCCCGATAGGCCCCGGCCGCGATCTCGCCGGCCAGCGCCTCGGCGATCTGGCTCCACAGCGCCTCGCCGGGCTTGCGTTCGATTGTCATTCCCCGTCAATGCCGCAAAACCCCGCGCCTGTCCTCACCCCCGCCGCCGCCCGCGCGAACGCCGCGAATTTCATCGGCCTGACACACAGCGGGGTTTGCGCGGCGGCGCCATCCCGGCGCATCCTGCTTGCCGCATCGCGGAGACCCTCATCGCCATGGACCCATCGCGCCCCAAGCTCGCCGAAACCGCGATCGACCCCGATGCGCGCCTGCGCGAGGCAACGCTGGGCCGGCGCTGCGAGGTGCTGCGCGGGGCCCGCATCGAATACGCGACGATCGGCGACTATTCCTATCTCGGCGAATATTGCGAGGTGGCGGATGCCACGATCGGCCGCTTCGCCGCCATCGCCAACGCGGTGCGGATCGGCGCGCCGAACCACCCGATGGGCCGGCCGAGCCAGCATCGCTTCACCTATGTCCCCGAATATTACGAGCCGGGGCAGCAGCGGGATGCCGCCTTCTTCGCCGCCCGGCGCGGCGCGCGCGTGACGATCGGCCACGATGTCTGGATCGGCCATGGCGCCACCGTGCTGCCGGGGGTGAGTGTGGGCGATGGCGCGGTGATCGCCGCCGGTGCCGTGGTCAGCCGCGATGTCGAACCCTATGTCGTGGTCGGCGGCGTCCCGGCGCGGCCGATCCGCGAGCGCTTCCCGCGCGAGATCGCCGCCCGGCTGCGCGCCATCGCCTGGTGGAACTGGCCGGACGAGGTGCTGTTCGCCCGCATCGACGCGTTCCGCGACGAGGACATCGCCGCCTTCTGCGACCGCTTCGGCGAGAGCGATGATCCGGGCGTCATGCAGCGCCCGTGACATACAGATAGGCCGAGATGCTGAGCAGCGAGAGCACGGTCGAGGCGAGGATCACGCTCGAGGTCATCGTCGCCTCCCGCCGGTAATACTCGGCCAGCATGAACGGCCCGGTGCCCGTCGGCAGCGCCGCCAGCAAGGTCGCGGTATGCGCGAGCGGCAGCGGCAGCTCGAACACGAAACTCGCCAGCACCCAGGTCAGCGCCGGCTGCACCACCAGCTTGCAGCCGACCAGCGCGCTGGCCGCGCCAAGGTCCAGCATCCCCTCCCGGGTTTCGGCGAGGAACAGGCCGAGCGCGACCAGCGCGCAGGGCGAGGCCGCCGCCCCCAGCAGCTTCAGGAACGATTCCATCGCCGCCGGAATCCCGACCCCGCTCAGCGGCACCAGCGCGCCGAGCAGCGGGGCGACCAGCAGCGGATTGCGCCCGAGCGACCGCGCGATCGTCCGGATCACCCGGAAGGCGCCGCGCTCGGTCTGCAACCCGATCTCGATCAGCACGATCGCCGCGCCGAACAGCACGCACACGGTCACGATCGTCGCGACCAGCGTTGGCCCCAGCGCCCCGCGCCCGATCGCGACGACCACGAGCGGAAACCCGATGAAACCGACATTCGCATAGCCGGCGTTCAGCCCGTCGATCGCCGCATCCGCCAGATGCTGCGCGCGGCGCAGCCGCAGCAGCACGGTCAGCCCGAACACCGCGATGCAGCCGAGGGCGAACACGGCGATGAAGCCGGGCTGCCAGATCTGCGACCATTTTGCATGGGCGATGATGTCGAACAGCAGCGCCGGCAGCGCGAGATAGACCACGAAACGGTTCAGCTCCGAGGTCGCCCCCGGGCCCAGCACGCCGAGGCGCCGCGCCAGCCAGCCGGCGAGGATCAGCGCGAAAACCGGGGTCACGATGGTGAGGATCGAGAACATGGCCGCGCGTGTAGACAGGCGGATCGATGCTGTCTAATGCCAATTCACGTCGCGATCGATGCAAAAAAGGTATCATGCCGGATCTCCGCCAGCTCCGCGCCTTCGTCACCCTCGCCGAAACGCTGCATTTCGGCCGCGCCGCGTCTCGGCTGCACCTCTCGCAGCCGCCGCTGAGCCGGCAGATCATGGCGCTGGAAAAGGCGCTCGGCGTGCGCCTGGTGGAGCGGCATTCCCGCCAGGTCAGCCTCACCCATGCCGGCCAGCGCTTCCTCGCCGATGCGCGCGACGTGCTCGACCGGCTCGAGCGCGCCTGCCGCGACGCCCGCCGCGCCGGCGCCGGCGAGATCGGCGAGCTGGCGCTCGGCTTCATGATGCACGCGGCGCAAACCATCGTCCCCAGCCTCGCCCGTCGGTTCATGGATGCGTTTCCCGCCGCCGCCCTGCGCCTGCGCGAGGTGATGCCGAACGCGCTGGTCGATGAATTGTCGGACGGGCGGCTCGATCTCGGCATCATGTTCCCGCCGCCGCCAGTGCCCGGCCTCGTCTTCCGCCAGGCCTACCGCGAGCGCCTCTGCGTTGTGCTCGACAGCGCGCATCCGCTCGCCGGCGGCGCCACGGTGCGCCGGCCCGACCTCGCCGGCCAGCCGCTGATCCTCGCCCCGGCGGAAACCGCGCCGGCGCTGCGCGGCGCGATCGAGACCTATTGCCGCGAGGGCGGCTTCGCCCCCACGATCCGCGTCGAGACGCAGTTGCAGATGACCATCGTCAGCCTCGCCGCCGAGGGAATCGGCATCGGGATCGTCCCCGTCTCGATGCGCCGGCTCAACCCCGCCGGCGTCTGCTTCCGCGAGCTGGAGGACGCGCCGGCGGTCGATCACGTCCTCGCCTGGCGGCAGGACAACGACAACCCGGTGCTGCACCGCTTCCTCGGCATGATCGAGGCCGAGGAAGCGCCATAGAGCATCATCCGATCAGATGGACTCATCTGATCGGATAAAGATGCTCGGTCTATCAACAGGATAGAGCACTTTCCGATCCGAAAGGATCGGAAAGTGCTCTAAGCCGGTCAGCCGGTCAGCCGGCGGCGAAATGCGCGGCGAGCTGCTCGTTGACCAGCGCCGCCGCCTCCATGTGCGGCATGTGGCCCACCGCGGGAACCCGCACCAGCCGCACCGCGTCGGGCAGGCCCTCGCCCTGCTCCGGCGGCAGGATCGCATCGCGCTCGCCCCACAGCACCAGGGTGCGGATCGATGTCGCGCCGAGCATCGCGCGATAATTCCGCGCCTGGCTGCCGCCCGGCAGCGTCGCGGCGGCGATGGCGGACAGCGCCTCGCGCGCGCCGTCGAGCCGCAGCGCCCGCTGCACCCCCTCGATCATCGCGGCGGACACGAGATCGGGGTCGGCGAACAGCATCTGCAACGCCGCCTTCACGTCCTTGCGCCGCTCGGCGGCGAGGAAGCCGCTGATATAGGCGTCGTTCACCGTGGGGCCGAGGCCGGCCGGCGCCACGCCGGCAAGGCTCGCCACCCGCTCGGGCGCCTGGCTCGCCACCTCGAAACAGGCGGCGGCGCCAAGCGAATGGCCGACGAGATGGGCACGCGGCGCATCCACCGCGTCCATCAGCGCGAGAATGGCGCCGGCCAGCTCCGCCATGTCGCCGCTGCCGATCGCCTTCGCCGAGCGGCCATGCCCCGGCAGGTCGATCGCATAGACCGGCCGGTCCGCCGCCAGCGCCTCGATGTTGAACATGAAATTGTCGGAATCGCCGCCGAACCCATGGACCAGGATCGCCGGCACCGCCTCCGCCCGCGGGTTCGCCGCCTTGTAGGCGATCGGCCCGCGCGCCCCCGCCGCCTCGCCCTCGGCGAGGCCGGCCTCGGCGCCCTCCTCATCCGGCGGATCGACGACGAACCCGGCGACGAAGGCATCGATGTCGGCGTCAGGCACGCCGGCGGGCGCGATCACGCCCAGCAGCGCGCCCACCGGCAACACCTGCCCCGGCTGCGCCACCTGCCGGCGCAGCACGCCCGCGGCCGGGCTCTCCAGCACATTGGCGATCTTGGTGCTTTCGATCTCGGCCAGCTCCTGGCCCTTGGCGATCGTCGCACCCTCGCCGGCCAGCCAGGCGGTGAGCGTTCCCTCCTCCATGGCCAGCCCCCATTTGGGGACGGTGACAGCCCTGATCTCGCCACTGGTTTCGCTCATCGCCCGGTCTCCTTCGCCTCTTGCCTCAGTGCTGCATCACCGCTCTGGCCGCATCCAGAATCCGCGGCACGCCCGGCACGTAGAGATCCTCGAGCTGCGGCGAGAACGGCACCGGCGTGTGCGGCGGCGTGATCGTGCGGATCGGCGCCTTGAGGTGGGAGAACGCCTCCTCGGCGACGAGGCGGCAGATATCCGCCGCCATCGAGCAGCGCGGGCTGGCCTCGTCCACCACCACCAGCCGGCCGGTCTCGGCAACACAGTCGAGAATCGTCTCGGAATCGAGCGGCGAGGTGGTGCGCGGGTCGACCACGGTGGCTGAAATACCCTCGCGACGGAGCTGGTCGGCCGCCTGGTTGGCGAAATTCACCATCCGCCCGAAGGCGACAATGGTCAGGTCCTTGCCCTCGCGGGTCAGGTTCGCCTCGCCGAACGGGATCGTGTAGGCCTCGTCCGGCACCTCGCCGGTCTCGTCGTACAGCACCTTGTGCTCGCAGAAGATCACCGGATCGTCGTCGCGGATCGCCTGGATCAGCAGCCCCTTCGCGTCATAGGGCGAGGAGGGCAGCACGACCTTGAGCCCCGGGATATGGGTAAAGATCGGGTAGAGCGACTGGCTGTGCTGCGAGGCGGCGCGGAACCCGGCGCCATACATGGTGCGGATCACCAGCGGGGTGACCGCGCGGCCGCCGAACATGTAGCGGAACTTGGCGGCCTGGTTGAATATCTGGTCGAAGCAGACGCCCATGAAATCGATGAACATCAGTTCGGCCACCGGCCGCAGCCCAGTCGCCGCGGCTCCGGCGGCGGCACCGATGAACGCGCTCTCGGTGATCGGCGTGTCGAGCACGCGCTCGGCGCCGAACTCGCCGATCAGCCCCTTGGTGACGCCGAGCACGCCGCCCCAGGCATCCTGCTCGCCCGGCGCGCCGGCGCCGCCGGCATTGTCCTCACCCATCACGATCACGCGCGGATCGCGCCGCATCTCGCTTGCAATCGCCTCGTTGATCGCCTGGCGATAGGTTTTCTTGGCCATGGTCTGTTTCCCCGGTCGAGATGGTCAGTAGCTGACATAAACGTCGGTGAGCAGGTCCGCCTCGGTCGGCGGCGCGTCGGTCTCGGCGGCGACCACCGCCTGATCGATCGCGGCCTCCACCTCGGCCTCGACGGTGTCGAAATCCCCCGGCGAGGCAATGCCGCCCGGGCCGACCTTGGCGCGGAAAATCTTGAGGCTGTCCTTCTCCGCACGCAGCCGGGCGATCTCGTCCGGTGCGCGATAGGTCATCGCATCGCCCTCGAAATGGCCGTAGAAGCGGGTCAGCGTCGCGTGCAGCATCCCCGGCCCGCCGCCATTGCGGGCGCGGGCGATCAGGTCGCGCGCCGCCTCGTAGACGGCGAAGAAATCGAACCCGTCGACCTCGACGCACGGGATCCCGAACCCGGCGGCGCGGCCGGCCTGGGTGCCGCCGACCGACCAGCCGCTGGCCGTCGATTCCGCGTAACCGTTGTCCTCGACCACGAACAGCACCGGCAGGTTCCACACCTTGGCGAGGTTGTAGGATTCGAGCGTGGTGCCCTGGTTCGAGCCGCCATCGCCGACGAAGGCGACGGCGACGCCGCCGGTCTTGAGCGTCTTCGCGGTCAGCGCCGCGCCGCAGACCAGCGGCGGCCCGCCGCCGACGATGCCGTTCGCGCCCAGCATGCCCTTGGAGAGGTCGGCGATGTGCATCGACCCGCCCTTGCCCGCGCACAGCCCGCCCCGGCGGCCATAGATCTCCTTCATCATGCCGGTCACATCGCACCCCTTGGCGATGCAGTGGCCATGCCCGCGATGGGTGGAGGCGATCACGTCGCGCTCGTCGAGATGCGAGCAGACGCCGACGGCGGAGGCTTCCTCGCCGGCATAGAGATGCACGAAGCCGGGGATTTTTCCGGTTGAAAATTCCTCGTGAACACGATCCTCGAAGCGCCGGATGGTCGCCATCGTCCGGTAGCTGTCGAGCAGAAACTCGCGGCTGTACTGCACTGTTTTCCTCCTTTGTCGCCCGTATTCCGGCAGGGCGTGACTTGCGGCTTCCCGAACGCGCACCGCTGGTAAAAGGCTAGATCGAAAAGCCGGTCAGCGTCCACGCCACATTCGGCCGCCCCGGCCGGTTCGGCCAGATTGTTGCTTTTTGGAACTGCTGCGCCGCCCTGGCGCCGGCCGTGTCTCACAACAAGAACCGATGTCCCATTTTCTTGAAAATGATATCGAATATGCACCAAGTGAAGAATTGATTATATCCGCCACGAAAGGCAGCGGCGGTGCTGGCGGGGTTGCCGGGCGATAACTAAAAATTGACTATTGTGTCGCCGCCGCACGGAACCCCGGACGGCGCGCGGCGCATCGCTTCATCGTTCCATCGCCATCCTGACTGACCGGCGCCACGACCTCCGGACCGACGGGATTGCCGCAGACCCCGGAGTGCCACCGCATGGTCCGTCGCCTGACAGCCTGTCTCCTCTCGCTGGGCGCCCTCGCGCCGACCGCCCTTGCCCAGGCCGTCCCGCAAGGCCTTCCTCAGGTTATTCCGAACGACCCTGCACAACTCGCGTCCGCCGCCGCCATCGTTCAGGTGCCGCAGGTCGACGTCATCGCCGCAACCCCCCTGCCCGGCTCGGCGATAAGCCGCGACAAGCTGCCCCAGTCCAGCCACGTCCTCGGCCCGGCCGAGATCGACCGCACCGGGATCCCGAGCCTGACCGACGCCATCCTCGGCGCCATCCCGAGCGCCTCGATCAACGATGTCGACGGCAATTCGTTCCAGCCGGACATCAACTTCCACGGCTTCACCGCCTCGCCGGTCACCGGCACGGCGGAAGGCGTCGCCGTCTATCTCGATGGCATGCGCTTCAACGATCCGTTCGGCGACACGGTGAACTGGGACCTGATCCCGCCCGAGGCGATCCGCAGCGCCAGCCTCCAGCCGGCCAACCCCGCCTTCGGGCTGAACGCGCTCGGCGGCGCGCTCGACGTCACGCTCAAGAACGGCTTCACCGCGCCGGGCGGCGTGGTCACGCTCTCCGGCGGCTCCTACGGACGGGCGGCGGGCAGCCTCGAATATGGCGTGCATCACGCCGGCACCGCCGCCTATCTCGCCGCCGACGTCATCCACGATTCCGGCTTCCGCCAGACCCAGACCTCCCGCCTCGCCCGGGTCTATGCCGATCTCGGCTGGCGCAACGCGCGCACCGAGCTGCATCTCGGCGTCATCGCCGCCGACAACGCGCTCGGCAATCCCGGCGCCACCCCGGTGCAGGCGCTGAACTACGACATCGCCAGCATCTTCTCCGGCCCCAACACGGTCTACAACAAATACATCGCCACCCGCGCCACCGCGCGCTACGCGCTCGACGGCGACACCGCGCTCGACGCGCTGGCCTATTTCGCCGATCTCTCGCAGCGCCTGCCAAACGGCGTGACCCAGGAACTCGCCGCCTGCCCCGGCCAGCCCGGCATCCTCTGCAACGCCGGCACGAGCGACGTGGTGACGACGCGCGGCGGCGCCGCGGTGCCCGATTTCCTCAATGGCGGGATCTATTCCGGCCTGGTCAACGAAGGGGTCGACCAGCAGGCCTATGGCGCCTCGGTGCAGCTCATCAACGACAGCCGGCTGCTGCGCCACGCCAACCACCTGACCATCGGCGCCAGCTTCGACGGCTCGAACACGATATTCAACGCCTTCACCCAGATCGGCGGCATCACGCCGGTCACACATCTCTTCATCGGCCCAGGCGTGACGGTCGATCAGCCGGCCGATGGCGTCAACCCGGTGCAGGTCGCCACGACGACGCGCTATTTCGGCCTCTTCTTCAACGACGTGTTCACCCTCGCGCCCCGGCTCGACCTCACCCTCGCCGGGCGTTTCAACAATGCCGAGATCGACCTTGCCGACAAGCTCGGCGGCCCGGTCTCCGGCCATCACGCCTATGACCGCTTCAACCCGCAGCTCGGCCTGACCTGGCACGCGCTCAAGACGCTCGATCTCTATGGCAGCGTCGACGAGACCAACCGCAACCCGACGCCGACCGAACTCTCCTGCGCCAGCGCCGCCAACCCGTGCTCGCTGCTGAACTTCTTCGTCGGCGATCCGAACCTCAAACAGGTCGTCGCCCGCACTTTCGAACTCGGCGCCCGATTCCACCTCGCCCGCTTCGCCGGCGGCACGCTGCGCGGCAATGTCGACCTGTTCCGCACCGACGTGCATGACGACATCATCTACCAGTCCACCCTCTACAACCCGAACCTGCAATATTACACCAACAGCGGCACCACCCGCCGCCAGGGCGTCGAGGCCAATCTCGTCTACGCCACGCCACGGCTGAATCTGCGCCTCGGCTTCGCGCATATCGACGCGACGTTCCAGAACGCGCTGACGCTCAACAGCCCCTCCAACCCCGCCGCCGATGCCAACGGCCAGATCCATGTCGTCCCCGGCGACCGCATCCCCGGCATCCCGGCCAATCGCGGCACGATCGACCTGTCCTACAAGCTCACCGAGCGGCTGCTGCTCGGCACCACCGCGATCCTGCAATCGAGCCAGTACCGCTTCGGCGACGAGGCGAACCTGACCAAGCCCGTCGGCGGCTACGCGGTGTTCAATATCTATGGCTCCTACAAGCTCACCCCGCGCGTCACCGTCTTCGCGATGGTCGATAACGTGACCAACCGGTCCTATCAGACCTATGGCGGCTTCGGCCCGGTCGCCGACGTGCCGTGGGCTTTCGTCCCCGGCGGCGTCACCGATCCGCGCACCGCCAATCCCGGCCGCCCGATCGCCGGCTATGGCGGCGTCAGGATGACATTCTGATCCGCCGCGCAGCCTCGTAATTCCCCCCGCGACTGCCATGAAAAAACCGGCCGGAGCACGCCGCTCCGGCCGGTTTCCCTTGTGGCGGGGCCGGGGCGGCAGTGCCGCCGCCCCGGTATCTAGAGCACGTTCCGATCCTGATGGATCGGATGTCGTGCTCTATTATATTGATAATTAGAGCATCTTTATCCGATCAGATGTTTCCATCTGATCGGATGATGCTCTAACAGGCGTTACCGCGAATAGTTGCGGCCGTTGCGCTCGGTCGGATAGGGCTTGCCCGGCATCATGCCCTCCCAGAGGATATGGTCGTAGGCGACCGCGGGAATGGCGTCTTCCTTGCGCCAGTCATACCCCTTGGTCTTCTCGGCCCACCAGGCGACGTTGTGGATCGGCTGCCACTCCGGCTCGTCCTGCGGCTGCGCCTTGAGCGGCAGCGTCGTCGCGGTCAGCGGCTGCGGCACGGCGGCGTTGAAGGTCCACTCCCGGTCGTCGCGGCTGAAGACCGCCGTCATTGGCCGCTCATAGGCGTCGTTCAGCGTCATCGGCCCGATGCCGAGAATGTCCTCCATCGTGCGGATCATGTTCACCGTGCTGTAGCGCGCGGAAACCACGGCGTGATGGCGCACATACGGCCCGACGACGAAGGCGATGCTGCGATGCCCATCGACGTGATCCGGCCCGTCCTGCGCGTCGTCCTCGACGATGAAGATCAGGGTCGAGGAGGCATAGGGCGAATGCGCGACGGTCTGGATCAGCTTGCCCACGGCATAGTCGTTGTCGGCAATCTGCAGGCCCGGCGTGTTCACGCCGTTCTGCGCGGTGGTGAAGTTGCCGGTGTGGTCATGCATCAGCCGCACCAGTTCGAGCGAAGGCAGGTCGTGGTGCCGCACATACTTGCTGAACTCGCGGCTCCATTCCTGCTCGCGATAGTAATCGGCGATCGTATTGTCGAACCCGCGGAAATACGGATCGGTATAGGGCGCGAGATCGGGGTTGGTCGCATAGGCAACCTTCACCTTCTGGGCGTAGGCGTCATTGATCTCGGGAATGCCGTATTGCGCCAGCGTGCCCGAGAGATTGTAGCGGCCGAGATCGATGAAGAAGCCGTAATTGCGGATGCTCAGCCCGGCGCGCAGCGCCGCATCCCACAGATAGCCCCGCTGCACCTGGCCATGCGGCCCGTCGGGTGCTGCGACGTTGCCGTTGCCGGGAAGCAGGTTGGCATCGTCCGGATAAAGCGGGTTGGCGGCCTTGCGGCCGGCGAGCGATGCGATGCCGACATTGACGTTCCGGTTGGTGCCTTCCCAGTCATATGACAGGCCGCGCCCGGCATAGTTCACCGGCAGCGCCTTGGTGCCATAGTCGGACTCGCGGGCCGAGGTGCTCCAGGGCCAGCCATTGCCGCTCACCTCGGCGGTATCATAGAAATTGTCGAGATCGACGAAGTTCCGCGCGACGCGATGGACGTTCGGCGTATAGGTCTTGCCGAACTCCGCCAGCGCCGGATCGCCATTGCCCTCGCCGAGATCGCCGAGGATCTGGTCATAGGTGCGGTTCTCGCGGATGATGTAGATGATGTGCTTGATGTGGTGGTGCAGGAACTCCATCATCGAGCGGTCGCGCGCGCTCTCGTGGAACGAGAAATGGTTGTTGTGCGCAACGACATGGGTCAGCTCGTCCATCTCCTCGGTCGCCGGCACCGGCATCGTCAGGAAGCCGGCCTTGGACAGCTGGAGAATGTACTGGTTGTTGTGCTGAAGCGGCGTGCAGCTCGCCGGCACGTCGGCCGCCAGCTTCTCGTTGCACGGGTTCGGGCCCGGCATGCTCTTGCCGTTCACCACATACAGCATCTTGCCATCGGGGCTGACGCTGACGCTGTTCGGATAATACCCGGTCGGCAGCAGGCCGATCACCTCCGGCTTCGCCGTGTTCAGCGCGATCACCGCGACCGAGTTGGTGCCGCCATTGGTCACGTAGAGCCGCGTGCCGTCCTGCGACAGGGCCAGCGAATTGGGCGCGGTGCCGTGGAAATATTTCGGCATGCCGACAAAGGACGACGGCGCGGTGGTGTGGATCGTGTCCACCACCGTGTTGGATGCGGTGGAAATCACCTCGACATCCGCCTCGTTGTCGCACGCGACATAGAGATACTTGCCATCGGCGCTCAGCACCATCCGGTTCGGATTGCCTGCAACCTTGATGCGCGTGGTCACCTGCGGCGTGCCGGTCAGCGAGACGACATCGATCTCGCGGTCCCGCTCGCTGGAGACATAGGCGGTCGAATTGCCGTGGGCGACGACCCAGAACGGATACTCGCCGCCCGCAACGCCATCCTGCGCGGCGTTGATCACGCCGGGGCGCAGGTGCACCTCGGTCGCCGCACCGCCGGGAACGCCGCCCGACAATGGCACGATCGACAGGCTGTCATTATAAAAATTGGCGACCAGCAGCGACGAGCCATCCGCCGTGGTGGTAAGCCCCGCCGCCTGCGGTTTCACCAGTAAGCCGACGCCGCCCTTGCTCAGCGGATTGCCCGCGACCGCCGTATGGCCGAGCGCGAACGGCGTGCCGATTTCGGCCCAGCCGCTGGCGCCGTTCGCATAGGTGTGAATGTCGTCGTCAACACCGCCCGAGACATAGAAATGCTGCCCGTCCGGGCTGAACGAGATGCCGGCCCAGGTGTTCGGCACCTTGATGACCTGCTTCTGCACCGGCGTATCGTTGGAGATGTCATAGACAAAGACATACTCTTCCGAATCCGCCGGAATGACCTTGCCGCTCGCGTCATTGACGAGGTTGTAGCCGCTCGTCAGCACCAGCAGCGTCTTGCCATCGGGGCTGACGGCGGTGCTGATCGCCTGTCCGGCGACATAGGAGGGATTGTCGGCAAGGCCGGGATTGAGGGCGGTGAACACCGCACCCGGTGCCGCGGAGGGCGTCAGATACTGGCCGCTGGCGGTGATGGTCGCCGGGGCTGCTTGCCCTGAACCGGTGGTCGCCGCGACGGCGATGATCGCCGATCCCGCAAGCAAAACAGTACGCAAAGCCGTGGCCGCCCTTCTGGCGTGCATCGGTCGTCTCCGTTTTTGAGAATGAACGTCAGCGCGGACGGCGGTTACTGTGGTTACCGTCCGACACATTCAACTTTACGTGTAATAAAATCTTTGTGTGTTATTAATTAATGTTGTTTTGATGACACTTCATGTCGCAAGTCTCATCATCAGCAGTCCAAACGCGAGCGCCGGGCCGAAGGGCAGTCTTTGCTGCATCAGCCCCACACTGCCGGCCTCCGCGCGCAGCACGGACCAGACGGCGAACCCGGCGAGCCCGGCGAGCCCGGCGAGCCCGGCGATCACCACCGCCCAGGGCAAGGCGGCGGGCGGCAGCCAGGCGGCGCCGGCCGCCAGCAGCTTCGCATCCCCCGCCCCCAGCGCGTCGATCCCGCGCAGCCGCCGCCAGAGCAGGCGCAACCCGGTAAAGCCGAGATAACCCAGCGCCGCCCCCGCCGCATGCGCGCCGAGCGCCTCCGGCTGCCGCAGCGCGGTCGCGGCCAGCCCGGCCAGCAGCAGCGGCAGGGTCAGCGCGTCGGGCAGCCGCAGACAGTCGAGATCGATCAGCGCCAGGGCCAGCAGCGTCGCCGCGAAGGCGAAATCGAGCGGCACCAGCGGCCCCGCCGGGTCCAGCACGGCGATGACCACCGCCAGCAGCAGCACCGCCAGCTCGATCAGCAGCAGCTTGCGCGGGATCGCGGCACCGCAATGCGCGCAGCGCCCGCGGCGCAGCAGGAAGCTCGCCAGCGGCACCAGGTCGGCCGGGCCGAGCGGCGTCGCACAGGCATCGCAGCGCGAGCGCCGCCGCGCGAGCAGGCGGCCGCGCGGCAGGTCCTCGACCAGCGTGCCGATGAACGAGCCGATGAACGGCGCCACGAGAAGCGTGCCCGCGACCAGAATATTTCCCTGAACTGTCATATGTTTTCGGCTCCGGCGGCGGCGTCCTCGGGGCATAAGGTAAAAAATATCTTTCCGCGAGACACAAGCGATGCTCGATCACGCCGCCACGCGCCCTGATGAGGAGAGTTCAGCCATCGGCCCGGCGCTGCTGCGGGCCGGGCTGGTCGATCCCATCGGCATCGCGCGGGCGCGCGCGCTCGCGGCGGAAACCGGGCTCGGCCTCGCCGCCGCCCTGGTCCGCCTCGGGCTGATCGGCGAGCGCAGCCTCGCCGAGGCCGCCGCCGCCGCCGCCGGCCTCGCCCTGCTGGCGCCGGACGCCTATCCCGCCGCCCCGGTCCTGCCCGAGCGGCTGCGCCCGCGCTTCCTGCGCGATGCGCGGGTGCTGCCGCTGGCACTGGACGCGGGCGTGCTCGACCTCGCGATGGTCGATCCTTTCGATGGCTTCGCCGCCGGCGCGGTGGCGGCGGCCACCGGCTGCGCGGTGCGCCGCGCCGTCGCCGTGCCGATCGACCTCGATGCAGCGCTCGACCGGCTCTATCCCGAATCCGGCGCGACTGACGCCGCGACTGACGCCGCCGAAGAGGCCGCGCCGAGCGAGGCGGATGCCGAGCGCCTGCGCGATCTCGCCAGCGAGGCGCCGGTGATCCGCCTGGTCAACCAGCTCATCGCCCGCGCGGTCGAAACCCGCACGTCGGACATCCATATCGAACCCGAGGAAGACCGCCTGCGCATCCGCTACCGTCACGACGGCGCGCTGATCGAGGCGGAAACCCACCCCGCGGCGATGGCGCCGGCCATCGTCTCGCGGGTCAAGATCATGGCGCGGCTCGACATCGGCGAGCGCCGCCTGCCGCAGGATGGCCGCATCCGCCTGCCGGTGCGCGGCCACGAGGTCGATTTCCGCGTCTCCTCGATCCCGACGATGCACGGCGAGACCATCGCCATCCGCGTGCTCGACCGCAGTGCGATGACCTTCGAGTTCGGCGCCCTGGGCCTCGACCCTGCCATCGTCGCCGCCTTCCGCGCCGCACTCGCGGCACCGAACGGCATCGTCCTCGTCACCGGCCCGACCGGCAGCGGCAAGACGACGACGCTCTACACCGCCCTGCTCGGCCTCGACCGCGCGAGCCGCAAGATCGTCACCATCGAGGACCCGATCGAATACCGCCTCGCCGGCATCAGCCAGAGCCAGGTCAAGCCGCAGATCGGGCTGGATTTCGCCCAGCTCCTCCGCGCCATTCTCCGGCAGGACCCGAACGTGATCATGGTCGGCGAAATCCGCGACCTCGAAACCGCGCAGATCGCGACCCGCGCCGCGCTGACCGGCCATCTCGTGCTCTCGACCCTGCACACCAACTCGGCGGTCGCGACCATGACCCGCCTGCGCGACATGGGGCTCGAACCCTATCTCATCGCCTCGGTGCTGCGCGGCGTGCTCGCCCAGCGGCTGATCCGCCGTCTCTGCCCCGCCTGCCGCCGGAGCGCACCGGCGAGCCCGGCCGAGGCGGCGCAGCTCGGCATCGCCGCCGGCACGCCGCTCAACCACCCCACCGGCTGCCCCGAATGCCGCGACACCGGCTATCGCGGCCGCATGGCGATCGCCGAATTCCTCACCCCCACCGCCGAGCTTGCCGCCCATCTCGCCGCCGGCGCCGGCGAGGCGGAGCTGGCCCGCGTCGCCGGCCTGCGCAGCCTGGCGGACGCCGCGCGCGATGCGGTGCTGGCCGGCGAAACCTCGCTCGCCGAAAGCCTGCTCGCATGATGAAGCGCGATCATGCCTGATTTCGTCTTCCGCGTGATCGACCGCGCCGGCGCCCCCGCCCGCCTCGCCATCGACGCGGCGAGCGAGGCCGAGGCGATCGAGACACTCAAGCGCCGCGGCCTGATCCTGCTCGGCACCGCCCCGCGCCGCGGCGCCTCCCTGCTCGCCCTGCTCAACCGCGACATCGGCGGCGCCCCCCGCCTCGGCGCCGACGCGCTGGCCGATTTCACCCGCGAACTCGCCTCGATGCTCGGCGCCGGGCTCGACCTCGAACGCGCCTTGCGGTTTGCCGCCAGCACCGCCGCCACCCCGCGCGGCCGCGCCATCATTCTCGCGATCTGCGACAAGGTGCGCGACGGCGCCGCCCTCTGGCGCGCGCTCGGCGAGGCCCCGCGCAGCTTCCCGCCCTTTTATGTCGGGCTGGTCCGCGCCGGCGAGGAATCCGGCGCTCTCGCCGCGACGCTCGAAGACCTCGCCGAATTGCTGGAGCGCAACCGCTCGCTGCGCGCCGCGATGATCGCCGGCCTCACCTACCCCGCCCTGCTCGCCCTCGCCGCGACCGGCGCGATCGTCTTCCTGCTGACCAACGTGCTGCCCGAATTCGTGCCGATCTTCGCCGAAAACGGCGTCCCCCTGCCCGCCACCACGCGCCTGCTGCTGGCGGCCGGGCAGGCTTGCGCCGCGTTCTGGCCCTATGCGCTGGCGCTGCTCGCCCTCGCCATTCCCGGGATCCGCCTGCTGCTCGCCCGCCCCGCCCCGCGCCTGCGGTTCGACCGTCTGGTGCTGCGCCTGCCGCTGCTCGGCACCCTGCTGCGCGAGGCACTGGCGGCGCGCTTCACCCGCACCCTCGGCACGCTGCTCGGCAACGGCGTCGCCCTCGTCCCGGCGATGGCGATCGTGCAGAACGTGATCGGCAACCGCGCCGCCGCCCTCGCCATCGCCACGGCGGCGGATGCGGCGCGGCACGGCAAGAGCCTCGCCGCCGGTCTCGCCGCCGCACGGCTGATGCCGGAGCGGACGGTGCATCTGCTCCGCCTCGGCGAGGAAACCGGCCAGCTCGGCCGCATGGCGCTGCGGGCCGCCGCGATCCACGAGGAACGCGCCCGGCTCGGCGTGCAGAAGCTGGTCTCGCTGCTGGTGCCCGCCATCACCATCGTGATGGGCGGCGCGATCGGCTTCATCGTCGCCTCGCTGCTGCTGGCCATGCTCGGTCTCGATGCCCTCGCTCACTGAGCCGGGGCACACTGAGCCCGCACCTGACGATCGCGGCTACACGCTGCTCGAACTGCTGATCGTCGTCGTCATTCTCGGCCTGGCCCTCACGCTCGCCGCCAATGCCGCACCCTGGCGGCGTATCGGCCGCGACCCCGCGACCGCCGCCGCCACCCTCGCCGGGGCGCTGCGCACCGCCCGCGCCGTCGCGATCGCAACCGGACGGCCCGCCACCTTCGCGATCGAGCCGGCGGACGGGCGCTGGCTCGGCCCCACCGCTGCGGGGCGGCTGCCGCGCGGCATCGCCATCGCCTTTCACGGCCCGGTCGCGCGCGGCTGGGGGCGGATCGTCTTCTCCCCCGATGGCAGCGCGACCGGCGGGCAAATACTGCTCGCGCGCGGCGCCGCCCGGGCGGGGGTGGCGGTGGACTGGCTGACCGGACGGATCAGCACCGATGCCGCGGCGCGATAGCGGCTTCATCCTGCTCGAAACCCTGGTCGCCTTCGTCATTGCGGCGCTGGCGGTCGCGGTGCTCTACCGCGCCGCCTTCGATGGCGCGGCGGGAATTGCGATCGGCGGACGCGAGGCGGCGGCGGTGGAACGCGCGCAGTCCCGCCTCGCCGCCCTCGCCGCCTTCGCGCCGCGCGGCCACTACGTCCGCACCGGGCAGGATGGCGGCGGCTTCCGCTACCGCGAGGAGGCGGCGCCGCTGCCGATGGCGAAGGGCGCGCCGCTGCGGGCGCTGCGCCTGTCGGTCAGCGAGCGCTGGGGCCGCGCCGGAAGGGCGGTGACGCTGGTGACCATCCGCGCAGCCCCGCCATGAGGCGGGAGGCTGGCTTCACCCTGCTGGAAATGCTGGTCGCGCTGGTCGTGCTCGGCCTGCTGCTCGCGGGGCTCGCCCAGGCCAGCCATTTCGGCATCGCGACCTATCGCCGCACCACCGGGACGATCGCCGCCACCGCCGACCGGCAGGCCAGCTTCCGCGCCCTGCGCCGGCTGATCGCCCAAGCCCGCCCCGGTCAGCCGGCCGGGTCGGCGCACAACCTCGCCCTCGTCACCACCCTGCCGCGCGCCGCCGCCCTGTCGAGCCGCCTCGTCTTCGCCGAAATCGGCGTCACCCGCGCGGGCGATCTCGTCCTGGCGTGGCGGGCGGCGCCGACCGGCCCGCCGCTCGGCCCGCAGGCATCGCCCGCCGGCACGGCCCATGTCGAAACCCTCGCCCGCCACATCGCCGCGATCGAGCTGCGCTACTGGTGGGCCACACGGCCGGGCGCGCCGCCAGCCTGGCACGACGCCGGGCCGGCAGGCGCGCTGCCGCGCCTGATCCGGCTGCGCATCATCCCCACAGCCGGGCAGCGCCCCTGGCCGGACCTGATCGCCGCCCCCTGGCGCGCCCCCTTCGCCGCCGGCGGATAGGCGCGCAGCGGTCGAGTGACACAAAACCTTAATTTTCAATTTTTCTTTAGTCGCGTAACCAGAATATTAATGGATTTCATTCATTGGTACATCGCGACCCTGCGGTCGCTGGTGCCCGGCGCCTCGCGGCGGCCGGGCGGGCAGGATGCGGCGGTGACAATCACCGCCGCCGCCGGCGCGCCCCCCGAATCCGCCGAGGTCACGCAGGACGGGCGCGGCGGCCCCCGCGCACTCGGCCGGCTGGGGCAGATGCGGCGGAGCGCGGTGATCCGGCCGGTGGTGCTGCGGCTGCGTGGCGCCGGCGCGCTGATCCGCCGCGTCACCCTCCCCGCCGCCGCGCGGCGCGACCTCGCGGCCGCACTCGCCTTCGAGATCGACCGCCTGACCCCCTTCACCGCCGACGAGGTACTGGTCGCCCACGAGATCGTCGCGCGCGACACCGCGCAGGGCCTGCTCCATGTCCGGCTCGCGGTGCTGCCCCGCGCCTGGATCGCCGGCCTCCTCGCCGCACTGGCCGAGGCCGGGTTCGCCGCCGTGCGGATCGAGACCGCCGGCGCCGAGGGCGAGGCCGTATTCACACTTCCCGGCGCGCGGCGGCAAAGCCGCGTCCCCCCGGCGCTCGCGCTGCTCGCCGCCGGCCTCGCCGCGCTGTGCCTCGCCATCCCGCCGGCGCGCCAGGCGCTCGCCCTGCACCGGCTCGGCGCGGCGCAGGCAGCGCTCGCCCCGCAGCTCCGCCTTGCCGAAGCCCTGCGCGCCCGCCTCGCCGCCGAAGACCGCTTCCGCGCCGCGCTCGGCGCCGAGGCAGCGCGCGAGGGCGACACGCTGCTGATGCTCGCCGCCCTCACACGCGCCCTGCCGGACCGCAGCTACCTCACCGATCTCTCCCTGCGCGACCGGGTGGCGACGCTCGATGGCGAATCGCCCAACGCCGCCGGGCTGGTGGCCCGGCTCGCCGCCGATCCGCATTTCGCCGATCCGGCCTTCGCCGCCCCCGTCACCCGGTCGCTGAACGGCGGCGGGGATGTGTTCTCGATCCGGGTGCGGCTGCGCAACGATGAAGCGGGCTGACGCGATGGCACAGCTCCCGCGCGACCTGCCGGACGGCCGCGCCGGCCAGGCGCTCGCGCTCGCGATCTCGGCGGCGCTGCTCGCCCTTGTCGGCTTCGGCGTCGTCCGCCCCGGCCTCGCCTGGTATCGCGGCCTCAGCGCCCGCGTCGCCACCACGAACACGCTGCTCGCGCATGAGCGGCGTCTCGTCGCCGACCTGCCGGCGCTGCGCCGCAGGGCCGCGCAGGGCCGCCCCGGCGCCGGGCGCGACGCCTATCTCCCCGGCGGCTCCGCCGCCATCGCCGGCGCGCGGTTGCAGGGCGCGGTGCAATCCCTCGCCGCGACGCACCGGATCGGGCTGGACAGCGCCGAACTGCTCCCACCGGTCAGCCTCGGCAGCGTCCAGCGCATCCGCCTGCGGATCGCGATGACGGCCTCCTACCCCGCGCTGATCGGCTTTCTCGACGCGCTCGGCGCCGCCACGCCGCGCATGCTGGTCAACCGGCTCGACCTGCACGCGACCGGCGTGCCCGCCGCCGGCACCGCGCTGCCCCTGCATGCGAGCTTCACCGTCTCCGGCTTCCGCATCGCGAAGGCGGCACGATGATCGGCGCGCGGCTCGGCCTCTTCGGTCTCGTGCTGGCGCTGGCCGCCACCGCCGCGGCGCTGGCGCTCGCCCCGATGCCGGCACCGCCGCCCGGCCCCGTGGCCGCGCGCCCGACCCGGACGACCTCGCCCCCGCCCGCCGCACCCGGGACCGCCGCCACGGCGCAGATCCTCGCCCGTCCCCTGTTCCGCCCCGACCGCCGGCCCGTCGCCGTCGCGGCCGACACCGCCGCGACCGGGATGCCCCGGCTCTCCGGCATCCTGCGCGGCGATGCGGTACGGCTCGCGATCTTCGCAACACCGTCCGGCAAGCCGGTCCTGCTCGGCGAGGGGGCTCATCTCGGCGGCTACCGCATCGCGCGGATCGGCCGGCGCGCCGTGCTGCTGGAGGGTCCGCGCGGCCAGCTCCGCCTCGTGCCGCGCTTCGCCCACGAGACCGGCGCCGCACCGCAAGCCAACCCGCCGAAGCCGGCCGCCGATGCCGGCATCCTTGTCCATCCCGGCCCTCGATAATTTCCAGGAGATCCAGCGAAACCATGCGCGTCCGTGTCCATGCCGGCGTCATCGCGGCAGCCTCTCTGCTCGCCGGGTGCACCCCGCGGCCGGCGCCGCCCGACGCCACCCGCCTGCTCGCCCCCGCACCCGCCGCCCCCGCGGCGACCACCGCGCCGGGCCGCGCCGATGCGGTGATCGCCACCCCGGCCGTCACCGGCGCGATCACCGCGAGCCCCGGCCACGCGCCACCCGCGAGCCTCCCCGGCGCCCCGCTGCCCGCCGGCAGCGGCGATGTCTCGCTCGACTTCGCCGATACCGACATCCGCGCCGTCGTCGCCCAGATCCTCGGCAACATGCTGCACGTCACCTACACGATCGACCCGGCGGTGCAGGGCAAGGCGACGCTGCGCACCGCGCACGACATTCCCGCCTCCGCCCTGATCCCGACGCTGCAAACCCTGCTCGCGCAGAACCACGCCGCCCTCATCCGCAGCAACGGGCTCTACCAGGTCGTCCCGGCGGACAAGGCGGCGGCCGCCCTCGCCACCGCGCCGGGGCTCGACGGATCGAGCGTCGTCACCCTCACCCATGTCAGCGCGGCGCATCTCGCCGCCGTGCTGCAACCCTATGTCGGCAAGGGCGGCAAGGTGGTCGCCGCGCCGGACCGCAACGCCCTCATCGTCGGCGGCAACCCGCAGGTCCGCGCCACCCTGCTCGCGCTGATCCGCGCCTTCGACGTCGATGCCCTCGCCGGCCAGTCCTACGCGCTCTACCCCGCCAGCGGCGCCAACGCGCGCGATTTCGCCACCGCCCTGACCCAGGCGCTGCACGCCGGCAAGGCGGGCGGGCTGGCGAAGGTGGTCCCGCTGGTGCGCATCGGCGCGGTGCTGGTGATCGCCCCCTCCGGCGCCGCCATCCGCGCGGCGGACCGGGTCTATCGCACCCTCGCCCGGCAGGAAGCGGCGACGCACCGGGCCTGGCACGTCTATTACCTGCGCAACAGCCGCGCCGGAGACGTCGCCGAGGTGCTGCAGGAAGCCTTCACCCCCGACGACGTCACGGCCCAACCCTCGGCGCCCGACACCACGGGCGGCACCGCCCCCGGCGTCTCGGCGCAGACGCTGATGGGATCGGGCGGGCTGGTGGGCAACGCGGCCGGCGCCGGCACCTCGGGCACCGGCACCACCGCCGGGCTCGGCGCGACCCCCGGCTCCGGCAGCGGCACCGCCTCCGGTCTCGGCGCCGCCTCCCCCGCCGCATCGCCGGCCCCATCGCCAGCATCATCCCGCGCGGCGGCGAGCAACCCGCTGCTCGGCCCGCTCGGCGGCAGCGCCGGTGGTGGTGGCGGCGGCGCGACCAGCGGCCTCAGGATCATCGCCGACCCCCGCCAGAACGCGATCCTGGTGCGGGCGGACGCCTCGGAAAACGCCTCGGTCGAGGCGATGCTCCGCAAGCTCGACATCGAGCCGCTGGAAGTCGAGATCGACGCGACGATCGCCGAGGTCGATCTCAACGGCGCGCTGAAATACGGCACCCAGTTCTTCTTCAAGTCCGGCGGCATCAACGCGGTGCTCAGCACCGGCGCGACCGCCGCCCTGAACCAGAGCTTCCCCGGCTTCGTCCTCGCCGGCCATGGCGCCGACGGCGCCCCGCTCGCGATCTCCGCGCTGCAATCGGTCACCCAGGTGCAGGTGCTCTCCTCGCCGCAGCTCCTCGTGCAGAATGGCCGCACGGCCAACCTGCTGGTCGGCAATCTCGTGCCCTATCTCTCGCAGACCTCGCAGAGCACGCTGACCACCGGCGCGCCCGTCATCAACTCGGTGAACTACCAGGAAACCGGCGTGATCCTGCAAATCACCCCGCATATCTCCAGCGACGGCCTGGTGGCGCTCACGGTTTCGCAGCAGGTGAGCAACGTCGCCCCCTCGGTCACCACCCAGGGGCTGAACTCGCCCACCTTCTCCGAACGCGCCGTCTCCTCCAGCGTCGTCGTGCATGACGGGCAGACGATCGGCCTCGCCGGGCTGATCACCGACAATGTCCAGCGCGGCAATTCCGGCCTGCCCTTCCTCAAGGATGTGCCGCTGCTCGGCCCGCTCTTCGGCACGCAGGACAACAACCGCGCGCGGCAGGAGCTGCTGGTGCTGATCACCCCGCATGTCGTCCACGACGCGACGGACGCGGCGGCGCTGACAAGCGACCTCGAACAGGCGCTGCCCAACGCCGCCAATGTGCCCGCCGAACTCAACGGCCTGCCGATGGACGGGTCGGCCGATCCGCAAGCGGCGCTGCGCCGGCATCTCGGGCTGCACTGAGCATGGCGCGGCCCCGCCGGCACGACGATCGCGGCTTCGCGCTGCTGATCGTGCTGGCGGTGCTGGTGCTGTTCGGCTTCCTCGTCACCCGGCTGCTGGTCGCCGCCCGCCAGCAGATGGCGATCGCCGGCAACCTGCGCGACGCCGCGGTGGCGGCGGCGGCGGCCGAGGGCGGCGTGTGGCTCGCCGTCGCCCGGCTCGATGCCGGCGGCGCAGCACCGGGTGAGGTGCGGATCGGCGCATCGCAGGTGCGGCTCGCGACCAGTGGCGTCGCCGGCCGGATCAACCCGGATACCGCCCCCGCCCCGCTGCTGGCGGCGCTGTTCCGCGTCGGCGGCATGGCGGCCGCACCGGCCGGCAGCCTCGCCGAAACCCTGACCGAAGCGCGCGACCCTGCCCTTGCGCCCGCCAGCCTCGCGACCCTCATCGCCCGCTACCGCGCCGCCGGCAGCGCCGAAGGCCCGCCGCAAGCGCCGTTCCGCAGCCTCGCCGAGCTTGCCAGCCTGCCCGGAATGACGCCGGGCCTGCTCGCCCGGCTGCGCCCGCATCTCTCGCTCTACGCCCCCGCCTTGCCCGACCTCGCGAGCGCGGATGCGGCGGTGCGCGCGGCGGTGGGGCTGGCAGGGCGGATCGATGTGCCGGGCGGGCATGTGAGCGGCCCGCCGGTGATGCGGATCGAGGCGGTGGCGACCGGGCCGGGTCTCGCCCACGCGGCGCGCTGTGCGACCGTCCGCCTCACACCCGCGAATGTCGATGCGCCCTATATCGTGCTCGACTGGTCGGATGCGCGCTGTGGCTGAGCCCGGCTCAGCGGTTGCAGATCGTCCCCGGCGCGCCCGGCGCCGCGGTCACGTCCTTCGGCCCTTTCGAGCACAAATCATACGCCAGCCCCGGCCGCGCCGAGGGCGCCTGGTACACGAACCCATGCCCCCACGGGTCGCGCGGCAGCGTGGTCTGCTTGAGATAGGGTCCGTGCCAGCCGCTCACCCCTGCCGGCCTGGTGATCAGCGCCTGCAACCCCTCATCCGTGGTCGGGTAGCTGCCGACATCGAGCTTGAACAGGTCGAGCACCGAGCCGATCCGCTCGATCGACTGTTCGGCGATGCTCGCCTTCGCCCGCCCGAGCTGGCTGAGCAGCGCCGGCCCGACCAGGGCGATCAGCAGGCCGAGAATGACGATGACGACCAGCAATTCGAGCAGCGTATAGCCTGCCTCGTCCCGCGCCGGAGTTCTTTTCCCAAACATGTGACACTGGATATCCGACATCCCGGCCCGCGCGCCAGCGCGGCGTTTTCCCGCCGGCGCGATGTCACGGAGACTTCACGATGACGGGCTTGCTGCGCTGCATGCTCCTCGCCGCCACGGTCTATCACCTGCCGCCGCGGGTCCTGCCGGTGATCGCAAGGCTGGAGGGGGGACATCCCGGGCTGGTTCGCCCTGATTCCAACGGCACCGCCGATTACGGGCTGATGCAGGTCAACAGCATCTGGCTCGACACCATCGCCCGCCGCGCCCGGCTCGGCCGGCGGGAGACGCGGCGCCGGCTGATCGAGGATCCGTGTTTCAACATCGCCGCCGCCGCCTTCATCCTGCGCACCGACATCGACCGTGCCGGCACGCTGATGCGCGGCATCGGAGACTATCACTCGGCCACCCCGTCGCTCAACGCCGCCTACCGCGCGCGCGCCCTCGCGATGGCACGGCGAATGTTTCAGCTGAAATAATTTCACGGTTCTGCAACTGAATCGTCACAGCACAAGGAAATTTGATCTGTATATTTTTAACGTAGGTTAATAAATTATTTTGGAGACAATCATGAAACGAGCCTTGGCAATGGCTTGTTCAGCGCTCTGCGCGCTGAGCATGACCATTCGGCCGGCACTTGCCGAGCAGGATGGACGCCTCGCCTTCAACCGTCCGGACGATGCCCACGCCTTCGTCGCCGGGCTGATGGACCGCGAGGCCTGGCACAATGGCGGCCAGGAACGCGGTCAGGAACAGGGTGAACGCGGCGAGCATCGCCATCACCGCTTCCACCTCACCCACGCGCAGCTCGTCCAGCTCGTGCGCAAGAAGATCAAGTATGTCTTCGTCCTGTATCAGGAGAACCGTTCGTTCGACTCCTATTTCGGCACCTTCCCCGGCGCAGATGGGCTCTATTCGCAGCCGGCCGCGAAAACCCCCGGCTTCGTGCAGACGCTGGTCAACACCGATGGCAGTGCGACCACCATTTCGCCCTTCCGCATCGGACCCAAGCAATATGCGTGGGACACCGACGACATCGACCATTCGCACGCCCGCATCGCCGCCAAGATGGACGTCGTCGCCGGCAAGCCGCTGATGGACAAGTTCGCCGTCACCGAGGAGCTGAAATACTCGCCGACCGGCAATCCCTCGGTGAAGGCCAAGCAGTTCGGCGAACTCGCGATGGCCTACGAGGATTGCGACACGGTGCCCTTCCTCTGGCGCTACGCCGCGCGCTTCGTGCTGTTCGACCATGTGTTCCAGAACATCACCGGCCCCTCGACGCCCGGCAACCTGTCGATCTTCGCAGCCCAGACCGGCCTGACCCAGTGGGCGCTGCACCCGAACCAGTCCTTCGCCTCCTTCGACCCGACGACCGGGCCGACCGCGACCAACCCGCACGGCCTCAAGGTGACGGAATCCGGCGCCGGCGAGCCGGTGATGGATGACAACGATCCGTTCTGGGGCTCCCCGCTCGACCCGAACCAGAACGCCAACGTGCCGGTCAATCCGGGCGATTTCGGCGGCTCCGCCTTCACCTACGGCGTGCAGCTCAACCAGACCTACGCCTCGATCGCGATCAACACGATGGGCCGCAACGCCGCCGCGATCACCAGGCACGATACCGATGCCGCCGGCGACCTCGCCGACATCAACGACGACATCTCCTACCTCACCCAGTCCGGCCACAAGCAGGTCAACTGGGGCTGGTACGAGGAAGGCTACGACCACGAGCCGACCGACCCGGCCAACCCGGTCGATGCCAACGGCACCCACGCCTCCTACATCACCCACCACAACGGCCCGCAATATTTCGGCTACGTCGCCAACAACCCTGACGAGCGCGCCAACCTGCACGGGCTGGGCGACCTGTTCACGGCGCTCAAGGGCGGCACCCTGCCGGCCTCGGGCGGCGTGTTCTACGTCAAGGGCGGCTTCCAGAACATCTTCGGCCTGACCCCGGTCAACCCGGTCGCCAAGGTGCAGGCCAACTTCCTCGGCGATGACGACCACCCCGCCTACTCGGATGCGCAGATCAGCGAGGCGATGGTGGCCAAGGCGGTGAACGCGATCGCCAGCAGCAAATACTGGAAGCACGCGGCGATCATCATCACCTGGGACGATTCCGAAGGCGATTACGACCATGTGCCGCCGCCGGTCATCGTCAACGGCCCGGACAAGCAGGTCTTCAAGTTCGGCCCCCGCGTGCCGATGATCCTGATCTCGCCCTATGCGAAGACGCACCAGGTCGATCACCAGGATGGCAGCCAGTCCTCGGTGGTGAAATTCGTCGACGAGGTGTTCGGCCTCACGCCGCTCGCCTTGCTGCCGGATGAGCTGAAAGGCCGCGCCGATGGCGAGAGCGAGTTCGGCGAGGCGAATATCGGCCCGTCCGACGCGCTGACCCCCTATGTCGGCGACCTGATGGGCGCCTTCGACCCGGCCCGCCTGACCGGCCGCGCGGAGCCGCTGCCGGCGGACTACGCGATGATCCCGAACAAGGTCATCATGTCGCTGCCGCATTACGGCGGCAATGGCTGCCAGGCCGACCACATCGTGCCGACCGACGTCGCCAAGGGCATCACCACCACGATCCCGGCCGACTTCAACCCGCTGCCGAGCACCAACCCGACTCCCTGATCTTTTCGGCGATCACCCGTCCCGGCGCATGCGAATGCGCCGGGATTTTTCATGCCCCCGCGCCCAGGCCTTTTGCCCCGACCAGATGATTCCATCTGATCGGATAAAGATGCTCTAATTATCAACAAGATAGAGCACGACATCCGATCCGGATGGATCGGAAAATGCTCTAATCCAGCCCGTCATCCCGGCGCGGGCGGAACCGCGCGAGGCGCGGCGCCAGCACCGGCAGCACGAACAGCGACAGCAGCGTCGCCGTCAGCAACCCGCCCAGGATCACGATCGCCATCGGCCCCTCGATCGCATCGCCCGGCGAGCCGGAGGCGATGGCCAGCGGCAGCAGCCCGAGCGCGGTGACTATGGCGGTGATCACGATCGCCGGCAGCCGGTCCGCCGCCGCCAGCCGCGCCGTCGCCGCCGACCACGGCAGCCCCTCCTCGGTCGCCAGCCGGCGCATGTGGATCAGCAGCAGCAGCCCGTTGCGCAAGGTCAGGCCGAACAGCGTCGCCAGCCCGACCATCGCGCCGAGGCCGAGATGCCCGCGCAGGAAAATCCACACCGTCGCCACCCCGCCGGCAAACGCCACCGGCAGGATGCCCACCACCAGCGCCACCGCCCGCGCATCGCGCAGCGCCAGCGCGATCAGCGCGAGAATGACCGCGAGCGCGATCCCCGCATCGGCGACCAGCGCCCGCCGCGCCGCCCCCCCGGCCACCGCCGTCCCGCCATAGTCCACATAAACGCCGGCGCCGAGCTTCACCTGTGCGAGATCCCGGCGCAGCGCCGCGATCACCGCGGCGGCGCTGCCATGCCGCGTCTGCACCGCAACCACCTGCACCCGCCGCCCCTCCTGGTGCAGGATCTGCGCCGGCGAGCGCGTCTGGCGGATCGTCGCGATCAACCGCAACGGCACCAGCGTTCCGCCCGCCGCCGCCACCGGCAGGTTCCCCACCGAGGCCGGCAGCCGGCGCAGCGCGCGCGGCAGCGTCACCACCACCGGCTGGACCAGCGTGCCGCGATAGACATGGCCGACGATCTGCCCGGCATAAGCCAGCCGCAGCGCCTCCAGCGCCGCCCGCGCGCTGACGCCGAAGCGCAGCATCGCCGCGCGGTCGAGCGTGACGGCAAGGGTCGGCTCGGCCGCGCTCGCCGCCGGCGCCGCGGCGATGACGCCGGGCAGCTTCCGCGCCAGCGTGGCGATCCGCCGCGCCGCCGCGTCGATCCGGGCGAGATCAGGCCCGAACACCGCCACCGTCACCGGCGCGGTATCGCCGGACACGCTCTCCTCGATCCGCTCGGAAAGGAACGTCCGGCTCCACCACGACAGGCCGTCGATCCCGCGCACCGCATCGAGAATCCGCCCCGCCGAGCGCGCCGCGTGGCGGTTGCCTCGCCGGCTCAGCGTGATGTCGATCTCGGCCTTGTTCACCCCGGCATGGCCGTTGCTCATCGAGGCGCGGCCGATATGCATCACCGCGTTGGCCACCTCGGGCAGGCGGTCGATCGTGCCGACCACCTGCCTGCCGATCGCCAGCATCGCATCGACCGACATGCCGGGGGCGGCGAGGTAATGCACGATCACGTCGTTCTCGCGAAACCGCGGCAGGAACCGCGCCTGGAGCAGCGGCACGCTCGCCGCCGCGGCGATCACCGCCGCCAGCGCCAGCGCCGCCGCCAGCCCGCCGGCACGCTCCAGCCTGGCCAGCGCCCGCTGGTAGGCGGGTTGCAGCAGCACGATCGGCGGGGTCCGCACCGCCCGGCCGTCACCGCCGCCAAGCAGCAGCGCCGCCAGCGCCGGTGTCACCACCAGCGCCACCGCGAGCGAGGCGGCGATCGCCGCGATATAGGCGATGCCGAGCGGCGCGAAGAGCCGGCCGGCGACGCCGCCGAGCATGATCACCGGGGTGAAGGCGGCGATCACCGCCGCACTGGCAAAGACGATCGCACTGCGCACCTCCAGCGAGGCGCGCAGGATCACCCGCAACCGTGGCTCCGGCGCCGTCCGCGCCCGGTTCTCCCGCAGCCGCCGGGTGATGTTCTCGACATCGACCACCGCATCGTCCACCAGTTCGCCGAGCGCGATCGCCAGCCCCGCCAGCGCCATGGTGTTGAGCGTGATGCCGAGCGCCGTGATCACCCCCACCGCCGCCAGCAGCGAGACCGGAATGGCGATGAACGAGATCAGCGCCGCCCGCCAGTCGCGCAGGGCGGCGAGCAGCACCAGCAGGATCAGCCCCGCGCCGATCAGCAGCACATGGCCGAGATCGAGCAGGGCAATGCGGATGAATGCCGCCGGGGTGAAGGCGCGCGGATCGACGCCGACCCCCTGCGCCACCAGCCCCGGCGTGAGCCGTGCCACCACCTGCCCCGCCTCGTTGGCGACCTTGAGCGTGTTGGCGCCATAGAGCGAGGAGACCAGCAGCAGCAGCCCCGGCCGGTCATGGATCAGCGCCGCCCCGAAGCGCGGCGGCGCGCCCACCCGCACCCGGGCGACATCGCCGATGCTCACCGGCAGGCCGCCCCGCGTCCCGAGCCAGCTCTGCGCCAGCGCCGCCGCGTCGCGCGCCTGCCCCTCCGGCGCCAGCACGAGGCGCTGCGCCCCGGTATCGATGAACCCGGCGCCGATCACCGCACTCGCCGCATGCGCCGCCCGCGCCACGTCGGCGGCGGTGAAGCCGGTCGCCAGCAGCCGCCCCGGCCGCAGTGCGATGTCGAATTGCGGCGGCCGGGCGCCAAAAATCACGATCGTCGCCACCCCCGGCACCGCCAGCAGCGCCGGGCGCAGCTCGGTCTCGGCGATCGCCGTCAGCCGTTCGAGCGACATGCCGGCCCGCGGATACAGCCCGATCTCCAGCGCCGTCCCGGTCGAGGACTGCATCGGCGCGAGCCGCGGCACGATCCCGGCCGGCAGGGTTCCGCCCAGCTCGGCGAGCCGCCCGGCAACGCGCTGGCGGTCGGCATAGGGATCGGTGCCGCCGTGAAACACCAGATGCACCACCGAGAGCCCGGCCTCCGAGGTCGAGCGCATCCGCGCCAGCCCCGGCAGGCCGGTCAGCCGCCGCTCCAGCCGGTCGGTCACCAGCTGCTCGGTCTGCAACGCGCTGAACCCCGGCGTCGCCGATTCGATCAGCACGGTCGGCGCGGTGAATTCGGGAAACACGTCATACCGCGCCCCCGGCAGCCGGGCGATCTGGATCGCGGCAAGCCCCGCGACGACAAGGACGACGACGAGGCGATAACGCAGCGCGATGCGGACAATGGCGGGAAGCATGGGCGCGGCCTCAGTCCCCGTCGCCGTCGCCGCCGCCGGCCAGCATCGAATTCAGCAGCCCGGCGCCGCGAACGACGATCGCCGGCGCGCGCGGCAGCGCCGCCGCCGGCACGAATTGCGTTTGACCCGCGCCGGATGGCGCAGAGGAACCCGCGCCAACTGGCGCAGACGGATCAACGCCGGATGGCGCCAGCAGCCCTCCGCCGCCCAGCGCGACCGCGGCGAAGCGCCCCGGCGCCGTCCGCACGAACACGAAGGCCCGGCCCCGATGCCAGACCAGCGCGGCCACCGGCACGTCATATCCCGCGATCCGCCGCCCCGCCGGCAGCGACACATCGAGCGGCGCGCCCACCGGCAGCGGCGGGCCGGTGAACAGCAGCGCCTGGCCGAGCAGCCCCGGCGGCTGAACCCCGGCCGGGCCGATGTCCCGCAGCGCCGCCGCCGTCCCGTCGGGGAGCCGCGCCGTGGCCCGGGCAGGCGCCGGCTTCAGCGCGGCGCCCGCCTGCACCACCAGCACCAGCGCGCCGCCGCCGGCAAGGGCGCGGAACGCCGGCCCATCCTGCGCGATCGCCCGGCCGAGCGGCGCGCCGAACCGCGCGATCGCCTCCGCCCGCAAGGCGGCGAGCCTGGCGGCGCTGCTGGCCGCCGCCGCTTCGGCCTGTTCGAGACTGGCCTGCGACACATTGCCCGCCGCGCGATAGAGCTGGCGGGTCCGATCGAGGGTGGCGGCGTCCAGCTTCGCCGCCGCGGCGGCGGCCACGATCCGGCCGCGCAGCGCGAGCGCCGGGGCCGGGTCGAGCACCCGCCCCTCGGCGTGGCGCTGCGGCGCCTCGGTGCGCAGGGTCGGCGTCACCGTGGCGATCAGCCCGCTCGCCAGCGTCGCCTTGTCGAGCGTCAGATCCGCCGCCCGCGCGCGAACGCCTGCCAGCGGCAACAGCAGCAGCGCCGCCACTGCCGCCACCGCCGCGCGATATCGTCCCTGCCTCATGCGGGCGTCTCCCTGAAAACCGGTATCTCCAGCGCATCGGCGAGGCCCGAGAGCGCCCGCAGCATTTCGGCCTCGGCGGCAAGGCGCCGGGAGCGCGCGAGCAGCGCGCCGCGCCGCGCCTCCAGCAGCCGCAGCCGCCCGGTGGCGCCGAGCCGATAGGCCGCCGCCGCCTGCGCGTCCTGCCGCCCGGCCACCACCTCCAGCCGCCGCGCCGCGCGCAGCACCCCGCGGCTGCCCCGCCACGCCGCGGCGGCGACATCGATCCGCGCCAGCGCCCGCGCCTGCACCCGCTCGAAGCCGGCGGCGGCCACGCGGCGCCGCGCCCGCGCCACCGCGATCTGCCCCTGGTGCTGGTTGAGCACCGGCAGCGGCAGCGACAGCGAGAGCACGAACTTGTTGTCCCCCTGGTCGTATTCATAGCCGGGCCCGATCCGCAACCCGGGGAACTGGCTGTCCACCGCCTGGCGCAGCGCCGCATCGGCGGCGCGATAGCGGGCGAGGGCGGCCTCGATATCGGGCCGCGCGACCAGCGCGCGACGCACCAGCGCCGGCAGGTCGCGCGGGGGTATCGGATGGGCGAAGGCGGCGAACGACAGAGGCGCATGGCGCAGCGCCGCCACCGGCATGCCGATCGCCGCGGCAAGGCGGGCGCGGTCGTCATCGCGCCGCCGCCGGGCCTCGGCCACGGCCAGCCGCGCCCGGTCCGCCGCCTGCTCGGCGCTCGCCAGCGCGCTCGCCGCCAGCATCCCCGCCGCCGCCCGCCCGGCGATCGTCGTCTCGATTTCCGCAGCCGTACCCGCCAGACGCCGGCTGAGCCGCAGGGCGCGGCGGTCGATGAACAGGGCGAGCAGTGCCGCGCGCACCGCGCCGCGCTCCTGCCAGGCGGCTTGGGCGACCATGTCCCGCGCGGCGGCGACGCGCGCATCGGCGGCGGCGATCCCGGCCTGCCGGGCGCCGAAATTCGCCAGCAAGAAGCTGATCTCCGGCCCGATCCGGATCGGCGAGGGATTGGCCTGCGTCGCGTTGAAGGTCGGCGACAGCGACAGGGTGGGGTTCGGCACCTGCCGCGCCAGCACCGCACCCGCCGCGGCCGCGCCGGCCTCGGCGGTGGCGAGCTTCAGCCCCGGCCGCTCATAGACCGCGACCAGCGTCAGCGCCCGCAGCCCGAACCCGCGATCCGGCGCCACGCCCATGGCGCGGAGAAAGCGCGCCAGCCCCGGCTGGTCCAGCCGCCGCGCGGTCAGCGCCGCCGCCGTCGCCGCCGGGTCGATCGGCGCCGGGCGATACCGCGCGCAACCGGCCAGCGCGAGCAGCAGCGCCGCACCGGCAAGCCCGCGCCACCGCCCGCCACCCGCACAACCGCCAGCCGGGCGCGAAACCGCCCCGGCCCTCACCCCCAACGCAACACCAGCGGATCGAGCCGGCGGGCGATCTCCAGCAGCCCCGCATGCGTCGCCGGGTGCAGCGGTGCGAGCGGATGGCGCACCGCCTCGCTGCGGATCACCCCGCCCTCGCGCATCAGCGCCTTCGCGGCGATCAGCCCGCACTGGCGGTTTTCATAGTTGATCAGCGGCAGGATGCGCTCGTAGCCGGCCACCGCCTCGTCGCGCCGTCCGGCGAGATGGGCGTGGACGATCGGGCCGATCAGGTCGGGATAGCCGCCGCCGGTCATCGCCCCGGTGGCCCCCGCGTCGAGATCGGCGAGCAGGGTGATCGCCTCCTCGCCATCCCACGGCCCCTCGATCGCGCCACCGCCCAGCTCGATCAGCCGGCGCAGCTTCGCCGCCGCCTGCGGCGTCTCGATCTTGAAATAGGCGACCTGCGCGATCTCGCGCGCCATCTCGGCGAGCAGCTCGGCCGGCAGTGGCGTGCCCGCCACCGGCGCGTCCTGGATCATCACCGGAATCCGGATCGCATCCGACAGGCGCTGGAAGAAATCCCACAGCCCGGCGGCGCCGACGCGGATCGTCGCGCCGTGATAGGGCGGCATCACCATCACCATCGCCGCCCCCATCGCCTCGGCGCGGCGGCTGCGCTCGATGCAGAGATCGGTGCTGAAATGGCTCGTCGTCACGATCACCGGCACCCGCCCGGCGACATGTTCGAGCATCCGCCGCATCAGGATCTCGCGCTCCTCGTCGGCCAGCACGAACTGCTCGGAGAAATTGGCGAGCAGGCACAGCCCGTCCGACCCGGCATCGATCATGAAATCGACCGCGCGGCACTGGCCCTCGAGGTCGAGCCGGCCGGCGGCGTCGAAAATCGTCGGCACCACGGGAAAGACGCCCCGGTGGCGCGTCCTGGTCTGCAACTCGGTCATGGTCATTCCTGCGGCAGTCGTGCGGGTGAAGATTTGGCGCGTGAAGGTTGGGGCGAAAAGATTGCCGCAGCTTCCCCCTGCGTGCGGAAATGTCAATCGGCGGCGGCCTTTCCCGTTGCGATACCGTGCCGAACGCTTGCATTCCGCCCCCGCCCGGCCCACAACCCCGGCATGTCACACGATCGGGCCGGAGCGCCGGGGCCGTCCGCCTCCCGCCGCGCCAGGCTGGCCGGAGCGATGCGGCGGCTCGCCTGGGGACTTGTCTACCGGCTTTACGAGGCGCGCCTGTCCCGCGATGTCGCCGCCGGCGCGCTGCCGCACCATGTCGGCATCATCCTCGACGGCAACCGCCGCCACGCCCGCCTGGCCGGGCTCAGCGATCCGGGCGAGATCTATCGCCGCGGCGCCGCCAAGCTCGACGAGATCCTGGCCTGGAGTGCGGAGCTCGGCATCCCGATGATCACGCTCTGGGTGTTCTCCCCGGCCAATCTCGGCCGGCCGGAGGCGGAGGTGGGCGGCATTCTCGGCGCCGTCGAGGCGAAGATGCGCGCCCTCGTCGCCGATCCGCACATCAGCCGCCGCGGCGTCCGCCTCGCCGCGATCGGCCGGCGCGACATCCTGCCGCCCGCCCTGCTCGACGCGATCGACGCCGCAGAGGACGCGACCAGCGGCAACGAGGGCATGACGGTGACGCTCGCCATCGGCTATGGCGGGCGCGAGGAGATCGCCGATGCCGTCCGCGCCCTGCTGCGCGACTGCGCCGCCGCCGGGATGGACTGCGCTTCCGCCGCCGAAGCCGTAACCCCCGAGGCGATCCGCCGGCATCTCTACCTCGGCGACATGCCCGACCCCGACCTGATCATCCGCACCAGCGGCGAGATCCGGCTCTCCGGCTTCATGCTCTGGCAGAGCGTGCACAGCGAGCTGCATTTCTGCGACGCCACCTGGCCCGCCTTCCGCCGGATCGACTATCTGCGGGCGATCCGCGCCTTCCAGCGCCGCGACCGCCGCTTCGGCCGCTGACCCGGCCGCCCCGTGCCGGCCACAGGATCATCCGATCCATCCGATCGGATGATCCTCTACCTTATTGATAAATAGGGCATCTTCATCCGATCGTCATGGATCGGATGATGCTCTAGATCAGCCCACGGGCGGCGAGGCTGCGCATCAGCTCCAGCGTGCCGAAGCGCCAGGGCGCGCACTCCGGGCAGGGCCGCACCCGGTTGCGCAGCCGCCCGAGCCGGGCGGAGGCGATGGTGACGAGATCGCCATCCTTGTGGGTGAAGCCCTCGCCCGGCCGGTCGCGGTCCTGGATCGGCGCGAACATCGTCCCCAGCATCAGCACGAACCCGTCCGGATACTGATGATGCGCCCCGGCGGCGGCCTCGACCAGCTCGACCGGATCGCGGCTGATCTCGGTCATCGAGCTCATCCCTTCGAGCCGGAACCCGTCCGCCCCCTCCACCGTCAGGTCGAGCCGGGCGCGGCGCACATCGTCGAGCGTGAACCCCTCGTCGAACAGCCGCACGAACGGGCCGAGGCCGCAGCTCGCATTATTGTCCTTCGCCTTGCCGAGCAGCAGCGCCGAGCGGCCCTCGAAATCGCGCAGATTGACGTCGTTGCCGAGCGTCGCCCCCACGATCCGCCCCGCCGGCGACACCGCGACGACGACCTCCGGCTCTGGATTGTTCCACGTGGAACACGGATGGATGCCGACATGCGCGCCGAACCCCACCGCGCTCATCGGCTGGCCCTTGGTAAAGATCTCGGCATCCGCGCCGATCCCCACTTCAAGATATTGCGACCACAGGCCCCGCCCGATCAGCGCCGCCTTCACCGCCATCGCCTGCTCCGAGCCGGGGCGCAACGCGCGCAGATCGGCGCCGATCAGCCGGTCGAGATCGGCGCGGATCTGCGTCGCCTTCTCCGGCGCGCCGCGCGCCTGCTCCTCGATCACCCGCTCCAGCAGGCTGACCACGAACGTCACCCCCGCGGCCTTGACCGCCTGCAGATCGACCGGCGCGAGCAGCCACGGGCGCGAGGGATCGCGCGTCGCCTCGTCGCTGTTGGCGAGGATCTCGTCCACCCGCCCGATCGTCCGCCCCGCCGCCGCGCGTGCATGGCCGGCCGGATCGTCGAGCGCGAACAGCGCCGAGGCGGTTGGCACCGCGCGGCTGGTGATGTCGACCAGCTCGGCGCCGCGCACCGCCACCACCACCGGCCCCGCGCCGGGCAGGAAGGCGCGGCCGGCCAGGGTCGCGCCCCCGGCATCCTCGGGCAGTGCGTCATCCACACGGATCGCATCGGTCATCTTCGTCGTCTCCCCCCCTCTGGTCCCGTCTTCCGGTCTTATCGATTGTTCAGCCCGAGCGCCTCGATCGCGGCGGCGATGGCGAAAATCCGCCGGTCGGTCTCCGCCGCGCCGCAAACCATCAGCCCCACCGGGGCCGCGCCGGGCGCATTCAGCGGCAGCGAGATCGCGCAGCCATCGATCATGTTGATCAGCGTCGGGTTGCGCAGCACGCGCAGATTGGCGGCGGTGAAGGCCGCGTCGTCGTCCATCTCCGCGATCGTCGGCGGCAGGATGGCGACGGTCGGCATCAGCAGCGCGTCATGCGGGGCGAGCCGCGCCCACGCCCGCGCCACCAGCTCGGCGCGCCCGGCCAGCAGGTCGATGTAATCCGCCGCCGACAGCTCCGCCCCCCGCCGCAGCCGCACCAGCACGCGCGGATCATAGGCCGCAGCGCCGCGCTCCAGCAGCGCGCGGTGCCAGGCATGGCTCTCCGCCGCGGTCAGCCCGCCGCGCGCGTTCAGCGTCGCGACCTCGGCGAATTCCGGCATGGCGATGGTCTCGATCCGCGCCCCCGCAGCGGCCAGGCGGCGCAGCGCCGCGTCGAACCCGGCGGCGACCGAATCGTCCAGCGCATCGAGTGCGACATCGCGCGGCACGGCGAGCCGCAGCCCGGCCAGTTCCGCCGGCGCCGGCGGGGCTTCCGGCGCGCCGGCCATGATCGAATCGAGCAGCGCGCAGCACCCCACCGAGCGCGCCAGCGGCCCGACCGAGTCGAGCGAGGACGACAGCGGCACCACCCCCGCGCGCGGAATCCGCCGCGCCGTCGGCTTGAACCCGACGAGATCGTTGAACACCGCCGGAATCCGGCACGAGCCGCCGGTGTCGGTGCCGATGCCGGCATGCGCCATCCCCGCCGCCACCGCGGCCGCCGAACCCGAGGACGAGCCGCCCGGAATCCGCAGCCCCGCCTGCCGCCAGCGCGCCGGCGGCGTGCCGTAATGCGGGTTGGTGCCGATGCCGGAATAGGCGAACTCGGTCATGTTGGTGCGGCCGATCGGCACGAAGCCCATCCGCCGCAGCCGGGCGATGGCCGGCGCGTCCTGCGCCGCCGGCCCGGATCCGGCCAGCACCCTGGAGCCGGCGCGGGTCTCCTGCCCCGCCATGTCGAACAGGTCCTTCACCGCGATCGGGATGCCGGCGAAGGGCGAGGGCGCCATGCCGGCGCGGCGCATCGCGTCGAACCCCGCGGCCGCCGCCCGCGCCCCGGCCGCATCGACCGAAATGAACGTCACCGCCCCGTCCCCATCCGGGTCGGCGATCGCGGCGAGGCAGTCCTCCACCAGCGCAGCGGCGGTGGTGCGCCCGGCCGCGAGGTCGCGGGCAAGGGCGTCGAGCGTGGGCAGGGCTGGCGTGGGCAGGGCTGGCACGGGGTCGGTCATCGGGGTCGGCTCTCCTCTGCGGGTCGGAGCCAGTCTCGCCGGGCGGCGCAATGCTGTCGAGAGCCCGCTTCGCGGGACACTGTCGAGAGCCGGCTACGCGGGACATTGTCGAGAGCAAGCCGCCGTCTCGGCCGCATCCCGCGCGGCTTGCTCTCGCCAGCACCGCGCCGCGCGCGGGCACACGGATCTGTGATTCGCCACCTGCCTCGCCTATATCGGCGCTACGGGCTGGCGCCTTTTCCCCATCACCACCGGCCCGCGGAGGTCCCTATGACGGGGTTGAAGTTCGTTCGCACCATCCTGCTCGCCGCGCTCCTGTTCACCGGCGCCGGCCTGTCCCTCGCCCCGGCGCACGCGGCATCGCCGACGCCGCAGCAAATCCAGGCGCTGATCGCCAGCGGCCATCCCGGTGCTGCGCTGTCCGACCTGCGCGATGCGCTGCGCGCCCATCCGCAGAGCGGCGTCGCCTGGTATCTGAAGGCCGAGGCGGAGGACGCCACCGGCCACGTCGCCGCCGCGCGCAGCTCGCTCGCCCGCGCCGAGACCTATGCGCCCGGCCTGCCCTTCGCCGATCCCGGCCGCGTCGCCGCCCTCAAGGCGCATCTCGCCGCCGCCCCCGCCGCCGCGCGCGGCGGTGCCCACATCCATCCGGCAGTGCTGATCATCGGCGGGCTCGTGGTGCTGTTCCTGCTGGTGCGCTGGCTCGGCAACAGCCGCCGCCGCGCGATGCAGGCGCCCTGGCCCGGCACGCAAGGCTACGGCCCTGGATACGGACCTGGATACGGCCCTGGCGGCGTGCCGCCCAACGGCGCCCCGCCCTATGGCGCACCCGGTGGCGGCATGGCTGGCGGCATGGGCGGCGGCGGGCTCGGCAGTTCGCTGATGACCGGCCTTGCCGCCGGCGCCGGCTTCGCCGCCGGCGAACGCATCATCGACGGTCTGACCGGCGGCCATGGCGGCGCGCCGATGGTCGATCCCAATGGCGGCAACATGGGCGGCAACATGGGCGGCGATACGGGCGGCACGCCGCCCGACCGTGACGACGGCCTGCTCGGCAATCCCGGCTGGGACAATGGCGATGCCGGCGGCGGCAACGATTTCGACCCCGACAACAACTGGTAACCCCGCGCGCCCGATCGCGCGACGCCAAGCGCCCGGCATCCCCCCGATGCCGGGCGTTTCGTTTCTGAACAATTTCCGATCCTGTTTCGGAACAATTTCCGATCCTGACGGATCAGGACAGTTTCCGGTCCTGCTGGACCGGATGACGCTCTACCGCCCCTGCGCGGCGAGCAGGGCGAGATATTCCCACACCATCGTCGCCCCGGCGAGCGCGGTGATCTCGCTGACATCATAGGCCGGCGCGACCTCGACGAGATCCATCCCCACGAAATCGATCCCGCCGAGCCGGCGCAGCAGCGCCTGCGCCTGCCACGAGGCCAGCCCGCCGATCTCCGGCGTGCCGGTGCCCGGCGCGAAGGCGGGATCGAGACAGTCGATATCGAAGCTGAGATAGGTCGCCCCCGTCCCCGCCACCGCGCGGATCCGCGCGGCGACGCGCTCCACCCCCTGCTCGTGGACGTCCTGCGCCGAGAGGATCGTCACTCCCTGCGCCAGCGTCCAGTCATGCGCCTCGTTGAGCAGCGGCGAGCGGATGCCGATCTGGATCATCCGGCGCGGATCGACCAGCCCCTCCCTCAGCGCGTGGTAGAACACCGAGCCGTGGCTGTAGGCCTGGCCGAAATTCTCCGCCCAGGTATCGGCATGGGCGTCGAAATGCACGAGGCCGACCGGCCCGCCCCGCGCCTTCGCCAGCGCGCGCAGCAGCGGCAGGGTGATGCCGTGCTCGCCGCCAAGCGCGACCAGATGCCCGATTGAGCCCGCCTGCGCCTCGATCAGCGCGAGACTGCCCGGCAGATCGCCGAGGGCGATGGCGAAATCCCCGGCATCGGCGAGGTCCATGTCATCGACCATGACGCGGAAATGCGGATGATGATTCCCCGCCAGCATCCGCGAGGCGACGCGGATCGCCGCCGGGCCGGACCGCGTGCCCGCCCGGTTGGTCACGCCGAGATCGAGCGGAATGCCCGCCACCACAAGGGCCGCATCGCGCCCCCGGCGATCGAGCCCGAGAAAGGTCGGAAATGTCGCGAAGGTCGGCGCGTCGCTGCCCTGAACCTGTGTCATGGGCAGAGGCTAACAGCTGGCCTTCCGGTCCGCTACCTGGAGCCCATTCCGATCCATCAGGATCGGATGTCGTGCTCTAGTCGAGCCGCGGTTCGATCCGCCGGGGCGACACGCCGCGCGGCGCGGCCGGGCGGGGCTGCGGCATCTCGCGGCCGATCGGCGCGCGCGGCGCCGGCCGCATGGTCTCGGCCGGCGGCGGCGGTGGCGGCGGTGCGGCGGCGGCCGGGCGGCGAACCGTGCGCTCATAGCCCCCCGCCGCGCGCGGCAGCGGATCGTAGACCCCCTCATCCACCGTGACGCCGCGCAGCGGCTCGGGCAGGCGCATGGTCAGGATGCGCAGCTCCTCCTGCACCTGTTCGAGCTGCTCCTCGATCGCCTCCAGCCGGGATTTCACGCCGAACACCGAGAATGGCATCGCCAGCATCGCCAGCGCATAGAGCAGGCCGACCAGCAGCAGCACGAGCCCGAGCCAGGACGGCATCCAGGCCGGCAGGGAGAACGGCAATGTCATGGACGCTATTTACCGGCGCTTCCCCCCGCCTCGCAAGCCTTGCCGCGCGGCGCGGTGGGAGCCTTGCCTGCCACCCGCCGCGCGGACATAACAGGCATCGAGAAAACGGGAGGGCTCATGGCTTCGGATCTGGACATCGCGCGCGCATCACGCCTGCGCCCGATCGGCGACATCGCGGCCTCCGCCGGCATACCGGCGGAGGCGCTCATCCCTTACGGCCACCACAAGGGCAAGGTGGATGGCGGCTTCATCCGCTCCCTCGAAGACCGGCCTGACGGCGCGCTGGTCCTCGTCGCCGGCATCAGCCCGACACCGGCGGGCGAGGGCAAGACGACGACCTCGATCGGCCTCGGCGATGCGCTGCGCGCCGCCGGCGCCAAAACGATGATCGCCCTGCGCGAGCCCTCGCTCGGCCCCTGCTTCGGCCAGAAGGGCGGGGCCACCGGCGGCGGCCGTGCCCAGATCGCGCCGATGGAGGAGATCAACCTTCATTTCACCGGCGATTTCCACGCCATCACCAGCGCCAACAACCTGCTCGCCGCACTGCTCGACAACCACGTCTACTGGGGCAACGAGCTTGGCATCGATCCCCGCCGGATCGCCTTCCGCCGCGCCATCGACATGAACGACCGCGCCCTCCGCCAGACGGTTCTCGGCCTGGGCGACGGCGCGAACGGCGCTGCCCGCGAGCAGAAATTCGACATCACCGTCGCCTCCGAGGTGATGGCGATCTTCTGCCTCGCCCGCGATCTCGACGACCTGCAACGCCGCCTCGCCCGCATCGTCGTCGCCGAGCGGCGGGACGGCTCGCCCGTCACCCCGGCCGATCTCAAGGCGGTCGGCGCCATGGCCGCCCTGCTGCGCGACGCGCTGCAACCCAACCTGGTCCAAACGCTGGAAGGCACGCCGGCGCTGGTCCATGGCGGACCCTTCGCCAACATCGCCCATGGCTGCAACTCGGTCATCGCCACCCGCACCGCGCTCAAGCTGGCGGACATCGTGGTGACCGAGGCCGGATTCGGCGCCGATCTCGGCGGCGAGAAATTCCTCGACATCAAGTGCCGGCAGGCCGGGCTCGCCCCCTCCTGCGCCGTCGTCGTCGCGACGATCCGGGCGCTGAAAATGCACGCCGGCGTGGCCAAGGCCGATCTCGGCGCCGAGAATCCCGGCGCGGTCGCGCGCGGTGCGGCCAATCTGCGCCGCCACGTCGCCGCCATGCGCGCCTTCGGCCTGCCGGTGATCGTCGCGATCAACGGCTTCGTCACCGATACCGAGGCCGAGCGCGACGCCCTGCGCGCCGCCCTCGACGAGGATGGCGGCGCGCGGGTCTGCTTCTGCACCCATTGGGCCGATGGCAGCGCCGGCGCGGCCGATCTCGCCCAGGCGGTGATGGAAGCGATCGCGGCGAAATCCGCCCGCTTCGCCCCGCTCTACCCGGACGACATGAAACTGCCGCACAAGCTGCGCACCATCGCCCAGCGCATCTACGGCGCCGACGACATCGAACTGTCGCCGCTGGCGGCCAAGCGCCTCGCCCGGTTCGAGGCGCAGGGTCATGGCCACCTGCCGGTCTGCATCGCCAAGACGCAATACAGCTTCACCGCCGACCCCGACCGTCGCGGCGCGCCCACCGGCTTCACCGTGCCGATCCGCGATGCCCGCCTCTCCGCCGGCGCCGGCTTCGTGGTCGCCCTGGCCGGCGATGTCATGACCATGCCCGGCCTGCCGCGCATCCCCGCCGCCGAGGCGATCGGGCTCGACCCCGATGGCGCGATCCATGGGCTTTTCTAGAGCACGTTCCGATCCATCAGGATCGGATGTCGTGCCCTATCTTGTTGATAACCAGAGCATACAGCCCCCATGAACACGCCGAACCCGCCCCACCCCACCCCGCCGGCCGCCGCGCGCAAGCCGGTCCGCATCGAGCAGCTCGGCCGGGTGCGGACCGATGACTACGCCTGGCTGCGCGATGCCAACTGGCAGGCGGTGCTGCGCGACCCCGCCGCCCTCGATCCCGAGATCCGCGCCCATCTCCTCGCCGAGAACGCCTATACCGACGCCGTGCTCGCCGGCACCAGGGACCTGCAGGCGACGCTGCTCGCCGAAATGAAGGGCCGGATCAAGGACGATGACTCGACCGTGCCCGCGCCGCACGGCGCGTACGCCTATTACCGCCGCTACGATCCCGGCGCCGAGCACCCGGTCATCGCCCGCACGCCGCGCGCCGGCGGCGCCGAACAAATCCTGCTCGACCTGCCGGCGCGCGCGAAGGGCCACGCCTTCTTCTCCGCCCCGGCGGTCGCGCACAGCGAAGATCACCGCCTGCTTGCATGGGCGGAAGACACGCAAGGCTCGGAAGTCTACCGCATCCATGTCCGCGTGATCGAAACCGGCGCCGAGCCCGCCCCGCCGATCGAATCCTGCAGCGGCGATTTCACCTTTTCCCCCTGCGCGCGCTTCATCTTCTGGGTGTTCCGCGACGATCACGGCCGGCCGACCAAAATCTTCCGCCGCGCCCTGGCCGATGGCAGCGACACGCTGGTCTACGCCGAGCCCGATCCCGGCTTCTTCCTCGGCGTCGAGACCAGCCTGTCCGGCGGCTCCATCCTCGTCTCCGCCGGCAACCAGGACACCAGCGAGGTCTGGCGCATCCCCGGCAACGACCCGACCGCGCCGCCCGCGCTCATCGCCCCCCGCGAGCCGGGCCTGCGCTACGATGTCGAGGATGCGGGCGACCGTCTGATCATCCGCACCAATGCCGACGGCGCGGTGGATTTCAAGCTGGTCGAGGCGCCGCTCGATACCCCGCTCGACGCCCCGCTCGACTCCCTGGGCCGTGCGCACTGGCGCGACCTCGTGCCGCACCGGCCGGGCCGCTACCTCGTCGGCGCCTTCGCGCTGAAACACCACATCGTCCGGCTCGAACGGATCGAGGCGAACACCCGCATCATCGTCGCCCCGCGCGATGGCGGCGCCGAATGGGAGATCGCGCAGGACGAGCCGGCCTATGTGCTGCGCGCCGAATCCGGCCTCGAATACGACACCGGGACGATCCGCTACGTCTATTCCTCGCCCACCACGCCGCGCCAGACCTTCGACTACGATCTGGCCACCCGCACGCCGATCCTGCGCAAGACCCAGGACATCCCCTCCGGCCACGACCCCGCGCGCTACGAAACACGACGCATCGACGCCATGGCGGCCGATGGCGCGTCGATCCCGGTGACGGTGCTGATGCGCCGCGGCCAGGCGCTGGACGGCGCGGCTCCGCTGCTGCTCTACGGCTATGGCGCCTATGGCATCCCGATGGAGCCGTGGTTCCGCACCTCGATCCTCTCGCTGGTCGATCGCGGCTGGATCTTCGCCATCGCCCATGTCCGCGGCGGCACCGAGAAGGGCTGGAACTGGTTCCTCGGCGGCCGCGCCGCGCACAAGATGAACAGCTTCACCGATTTCACCGCCGCCGCCGAGGCGCTGATCGGGGGCGGCTATGCGCGGGCGGGGAACATCGTCGCCCAGGGCGGCTCGGCCGGCGGGCTGCTGGTCGGCGCCGCCTTCACCATGCGGCCGGATCTCTGGGCCGGGGTGATCGCCGAGGTACCTTTCGTCGACGTGCTGAACACGATCTCCGACGACACGCTCCCCCTCACCCCGCCGGAATGGCCGGAATGGGGCAACCCGATCACCGATCCCGCCGCCTATGACACGATCGCCGCCTATTCGCCCTACGACAATCTCGCCCCCCGCGCCTATCCGCCGATCCTGTGCACCGGCGGCCTGTCCGACCCGCGGGTGACCTATTGGGAGCCGGCGAAATTCATCGCCCGCCTGCGCGCGCTCGCCACCGGCCCCGCGCCGGCGCTGCTCAGGATCGACATGGAGGCCGGCCATGCCGGCGCCGCCGGCCGGTTCGACGCGCTGAAACAGACCGCTCTGAACTACGCCTTCGCGCTCTGGTCGGTCGGCGCCGCCTGATTCAGAGCATCATCTGATCAGATGGAGCCATCTGATCAGATAAAGATGCTCTGTTTATCAATGTGGTGGAGCACTACATCCGATCCGAAAGGATCGGCTACCGCTCCAGCCGCCAGACCGGCTCCTTCAGCGTCTCGATGAACGCCTCGTGCGCGGCCAGTTCCGCCGCACTCGCGACGATCGGGCGCGGCGTGCGCGGCCCCTCGCTGCGATATTCGACGAGGCGGATCGTGCTCTCGGCGGCAAGGTCGAGCCCGCGCTGCCGCCCGCCGGTCAGCTCGACATAAACCTCCGCGAGCAGCTTGCAGTCGAGCAGCGCGTTATGGGTGGTGCGGGCGGAGAGATCGATGCCGAAGCGCCGGCACAGCGCGTCGAGCGAGTTCGGCATCCCCGGAAAGCGCTGCTTGGCCAGCGCCAGCGTGTCGATCATCCGCGCCCTGTCGAGGGCGGCGCGGCCGATGCGGGCGAATTCGGCGTCGAGAAAGCCGAAATCGAACGGCGCGTTATGCGCGACCAGGCTGTCCTCGCCAAAGAACGCCAGCAATTCGGCGGCGATCTCGGCGAATTTCGGCTTGCCGGAGACATCCGCGCTGGTCATGCCATGCACCCGGCTCGCCTCGGCGGGAATGTCGCGCTCGGGGTCGATCAGCGTGTGGAACACCTTGCCGGTCGGCAGGTCGTTCCAAAGCTCGATCGCCGCGACCTCGATCACCCGGTCGCCGCCGAGCGGCTCCAGCCCCGTCGTTTCGGTATCGAACAGCACCGCGCGCGCCATCGCCGTTCCCTCCCTCGCTCTAGAGCATCATCCGATCAGATGGAATCATCTGATCGGATAAAGATGCTCGACTTATCAATATGATAGAGCACTACATCCGATCCAATCGGATCGGATGATGCTCTAGCCGGCGAACACCACCGTCTTGCTGCCGCTGATGAACACCCGCCGCTCCAGATGGCCGAGCACCGCGCGCGCCAGCACCCGGCGCTCGATGTCGCGCCCCTTGCGCACCAGCGCCTCCGGCGTGTCGCCATGCGAGATGCGCTCGACATCCTGCTCGATGATCGGCCCCTCGTCGAGCGCGGTGGTGACGTAATGCGCCGTCGCCCCGATCAGCTTCACCCCGCGCGCATAGGCCTGGTGATAGGGCTTGGCCCCCTTGAAGCCGGGCAGGAAGGAATGGTGGATGTTGATGCAGCGCCCGGCCAGCTTCGCCACCAGCCCGTCCGACAGAACCTGCATGTAGCGCGCGAGGATGGCGAGTTCGGTGCCGCTCTCGCGCATCAGCCGCCACACCTCGGCCTCCTGCTCCATCTTGGTATCCGGCGCGATCGGCAGATGATGGAAGGGAATCCCGTCGAGATCGAGATGGGCGTAGCTCTCGCGCGGATGGTTGGCGATCACGCCGACAATGTCCATCGGCAGCTCGCCGATCCGCTGCCGATAGACCAGGTCCACCAGGCAATGATCGAACCGCGAGACGAGGATCATCGTCCGCATCCGGTGCCCGCTGGGAATAATTTCCCATTCCATCCCGAACTCGCGCCCCACCGCGGCGAATTCCGCCTCCAGCCCCGACGCAGGAGCGTCGCCCACTGGGGCAAACACCACGCGCATGAAGAAGCGCCCGCTCGCCCGGTCGTCGAATTGCTGCGCCTCGCGGATGTCCTGCCCGTGCGCGTGCAGGAAATGGCCGACGGCGCCGACAATGCCGGGCCGGTTGCGGCAGGAAAGGGTCAGGATGGAGCTCATGCGGTTCGGTCTCTCCGGAGTGCGATGGTCGCCGCCGGGCCGCCCTTGGCGCCGGCACGCTCCTTCCCTATCAACATGGGCGCAGCACGCAAGCAGCGCGGAGGAAAACACCCATGGCCGCCACCATAACCTATGTCTTCACCAGCCATTCCCCCTGGACCTATCTCGGCCATGCCGCCTTTCTCGACATCGCCCGCCGCCACGGCGCGACGGTGGAGTATCGCCCGGTGCCGCTCGGCGCGATCTTCGCCGAAACCGGCGGCCAGCCGCTGGCCAAACGCCACCCGGTCCGCCAGCACTACCGTCTGCTCGAACTGCAACGCTGGCGCGCCCGCCGCGGCCTCGCGCTCAACTTGCATCCGCAATTCTTCCCGGTGGACCCGGCGCTGGCGGATCGTCTGGCCATCGCCATCGTGGACGCCGGCGGCGACCCCGACCCGTTCCTCCGCCGCGTCTTCGCCGCGGTCTGGACCGAGGACCGCAACCTTGCCGATCCCGCGACCATCGCCGACCTCGCCGCCGCATCCGGCATCGCGCCCGAACTCCAGGCCCGCGCCGGCACCCCGGAAATCGCCGCCGCCTATCAGCGCAACCGCGAGATGGCCGAGGCCGCCGGCGTGTTCGGCGCGCCCTCCTACATCCTGAACGGCGAGCTGTTCTGGGGCCAGGACCGGCTCGACCTGCTGGACGACGCGCTGGCCACCGGCCGCCCGCCCTATACGGCCTGAACTGCCGGTGCCGTCAGCTACCACGGCACCGCCTGAACTGCGGGTGCCGTCAGCTACCACGGCACCGCCTCGCCGCGATGGTCGAAAAACCCGCCGCTCTCGGCTGGGGTAAGCCGGTCGATCACCGCCAGCAGCCGCGCCGCCGCCACCTCCGGCGTCTGCACGTCGAGCCCGCTAGCGGCGAAGGGGGACGAAAGCCCCGTCGCCACCGTGCCCGGATGCAGCGCGACGCAGATCGCCGCCTGCGACCGCCGCGCCAGCTCCACCGCGGCCGTCCGCACGAACTGGTTCAGCGCCGCCTTCGACGCGCGATAGCCATACCACCCGCCGAGCCGGTTATCGCCGATGCTGCCGACCCGCGCCGACAGCGTGGCGAACACCGCCCGCCCCTCGCGCGGCAAGGCCGGCAACAGATGCTTCATCAGCAGCGCCGGGCCGATCGCGTTCAGCGCGAAACTGCGGGCAAGGCGGGCCGCGTCCAGCTCGCGCAGGCTCTTCTCCGGCATATGTGCCGCATCGTGCAGGAAGCCGGTCGCATCGATCGCCAGGCGAATGGCGCCCCGCGCCGCCACCGCCCGCACCGCGTCGGCAATGCTGGCCTCATCGAGCAGGTCGAATCGCGGCGCGCTGCCCCGCCCGAGCCCGATCACCGCGGCGAAGCGCGGATCGCCCGCAAGGGCCGCCACCAGCGCGCCGCCGATGCCGCCGCCCGCGCCGAACACCACCGCCACATCGTCCCGTCCCGTTCCGTCCATGATATCCCTCCGCTCTGTCGTGGATATGGCGCGGAACCGCCGGCGCGAAACCGCCCCTTGCCGCCGGCGCCGCTTCATGATCGAAACAGTCCATGATCCTTTCCGGCCACGCACGCCTCGCCGGGGTGATCGGCTATCCGGTCGCCCATTCCCGCTCGCCCCGCCTGCACGGCACCTGGCTCGAACGCCACGGGATCGACGGCGCCTATCTCCCGCTCGCCATCGCCCCGGACGATTTCGCCGCCTGCGTCGCCGCCCTGGCGAAAATGGGTTTCGCCGGGGCCAACGTGACGATCCCGCACAAGGAAGCCGCCTTCGCCGTGTGCGACCGCGTGGCCGATAGCGCGCGGCGCGCCGGCGCGGTGAACACGCTCGTCTTCACGCCGACGGGGATCGAGGGCGCGAATACCGACGGATCGGGCTTTCTCGCCAATCTGCGCGCCCATGGCGTCGATCCCGCCGCAGGCCCGGCGCTGGTGCTCGGCGCCGGCGGGGCCGCGCGGGCCATCGCCACCGCATTGCAGGATGCGGGGGCGGCGGTCACGCTGTGCAACCGCTCGCCCGCGCGCGCGGCGGCGCTGGCGCGGGAATTCGGCCTCGCCCATCTCCCGTGGGAGGCGCGGGCAGAGGCGCTGGCGGACCACGCGCTGGTGGTCAACACGACCTCGCTCGGCATGGCCGGGCATCCGGCGCTCGAACTCGATCTCGCCCGCGCCGCCCCCGGCATGGCGGTGGCGGACATCGTCTATGTCCCGCTGGAAACCAGTCTGCTGGCCGAGGCCCGGGCGCGCGGCCTCGTCGCGGTCGAGGGGCTGGGGATGCTGCTGCACCAGGCGGTGCCGGGCTTCGCCGCGTGGTTCGGCGTCACCCCGGTGGTGGACGATGCGCTCTACCGCGCCGTCGCTTCCGACCTGATGGGATGAAGATCATCGGCCTCACCGGCGGGATCGGGATGGGGAAATCGACCGTCGCCGGGATCTTCCGCCGCCGTCGCGTGCCGGTGTTCGATGCCGATGCCACGGTGCGCGCGCTCCAGGCGCCGGGCGGGGCGGCGCTTGCGCCCATCGCCGCCTCGTTTCCCGGCGTGGTGCGCGCCGGCGTGCTCGACCGCGCCGCCCTGCGCGCGCATGTGCTGGCCGATCCCGCCGCGCGGCGCCGCCTTGAGGCGATCATGCACCGCATGGTGCGGGAAGCTGAGAAAAAATTCCTGGCCGCCGCCCGCAGGCGCGGCGCCCGCGCGGTGCTGCTCGACATTCCGCTGCTGTTCGAAACCGGCGGCGAGGCGCGGGTCGATCTGGCGCTCACCGTCTCCGCCCCGCGCGCGGTGCAGATCGCGCGGGTGCTGCGCCGCGGCCTGCCCCGCACGGAAATCGAGCGGATCATCGCCCTGCAAATGCCGGATGCCGAAAAACGCCGCCGCGCCGATGCGGTGATCGCCACCGGCCTGTCCCGCCATCACACGGTGCGGCGCGTCCGCCAGCTGATGGCGACGCTTGTATTCCCGCCCCCAACCGGCCAGCCAGCCGGCCGGCCGTTCCGCCAGAAATTCAGCCGGCCATTCAGCCGGCGGCGGCGATGATCCCGCAGAGCTGCGGATAGATTTCGTTCGCCCAGCGCGAGCCGGAGAACACGCCGTAATGGCCGACGCCGAGCTGGAGGTGGTTGCGCTTCTGCGCCGGTTTCAGCCCGGTGCAGAGATCGAGTGCCGCGACCGACTGGCCGGGCGGGCAGATATCGTCCCGCTCGCCCTCGACGGTGAAGACCGATGTCTGGTCGATCGCCGCCGGCCGCACCATCTGGCCGCGCCAGCTCAGCTGGCCGCGCGGCAGGTCGTGCCGCTGGAACACGCGCTCGACGGTTTCGAGATAGAATTCTGCCGTCAGGTCCATCACCGACTGGTATTCGTCGTAGAATTTGCGATGCGCCGCCTCGCTCGCGTCATCCTCGGTGACGATGGCGCGGAACTGGCGCAGATGCGCGCCGATATGCCGGTCGAGATTCATCGACACGAAGGAGGCGAGCTGCACGAACCCGGGATAGACCGCCCGCCCCGCGCCGGCGAAGCGGCTCGGCACGGTGGTGATCAGGTTCTTGCGGAACCAGGCGATATCGCGGGTCTTGGCGAGTTCGTTGACCTTCGAGGGGTTGCGCCTGGTATCGATCGGCCCGCCCATCAGCGTCATGCTGCGCGGCGTCGCCGGATCGCCGGCCTCGGCCATCAGCGCGGTCGCGGCGAACACCGCCACCGCCGGCTGGCAAACGGCAACCACATGCGCGCCCGGCCCCAGCTCGCGCAGGAAATCCATGATATGCGCCACGTATTCGTCGAAGCCGAAGCGCCCGGCCCCCAGCGGAACGTCGCGCGCGTTCTTCCAGTCGGTGATGAACACGTCGTGATCCTGCAACATGACCTCGACGGTATTGCGCAGCAGGGTCGCGAAATGGCCCGAGAGCGGGGCGGCGATCAGCACGCGCGGCCCCGGTGCTGCCATGTCCTTGCGGAAATGCAGCAGGTCGCCGAAGGGCGTGCCGGTCACCACCGTCTCGGTGACGGCGACATCCCGCCCGCCGGCGCGCACGCGGACGATGCCGAATTCCGGCCGCTTGTGGGAGATGCCGCTATTGCCGAAAATCTCCAGCGCCGCCCGCGCGGCCACCGGCAGGCTGGGAATGCCGAAGGGTGGCTCCATCAGATCGAACAGCGGCAGCATCGTGCGCGCCGCCATGCGCAAGGGGGCCAGGAGATCGTCCTGAGTCTGGTAGATGTCATACATCATGGGCGCAAACCGCCTTTCTCGTCACGCCACTCTGGCGCCGAAAATATCAATGTTCCGTAAATGAATTCAGAAAGACGGGCGCGGGCCTCCCGTTCGTCCGGCACAAGCCAGCACCGCATCAGCGCGAAACCCCTGTTCTGCCCCTGCCGTGCCATGCGTCAGGTGCGTTGTGTAACATTCTCTTTACAATATGGGCGAGTTCTCAGGAAAAAGAAAGCGCTATCATCGCCCACCGCCCCGCAGCCCGTGCAGCGCCCGCCGCAGCGGCCCGAGCGCGCGCCACATCCGGCTGCGCTCGATCGTTTCGGCGTGACGCCGCGCCGCCGCTGCCGCCGCGCCCGCCGTCGCCGCCCGCTCCTCCAGCGCCGCCATCTCGCGCCGCAGCCGGCCGATCTCGCGGTTCAGCGCCGCGCGGTCGAGCCGTTCGAGCGTTGCGTCATGTCCGCCAGCACCCACCCGCACCTTCGCCGGATCGGCGATGCGCGCATGCGCCGCCTGCGCCGCCGCCAGATCCACCTGCGGCGGCAGCAGCGGCGCGAGGGTGCGGTAGAGATAGGCCGAATCCTCGATCAGCCGGGGGAAGGACACCATCACCACCTTCACCTCCGCCGCCACCAGCCGCTCCAGCAAATGATGAAAGCCGAGGGCCAGCACCCGCGCCTGGTCGAGCGGATGCAGCGAATACACCACCCCGCCCGGCGTCACCCCCCGATGCGCCCAGGGCTTGTCCATCACCAGCGGCCAGTCGGGCTCGGCCGCCATGTTCTGCAATTCGAGGATGGTCCGGCTCGCCGCCGCATCGGCGAGATCGCGCATCGGCACGATCACGCCATCGAGCACGATCCCCGGATCGGCCAGCACCTGGTCGATGAATTCCGTCACCCAGGGCGATTTGACGACATAGGGCATGTCCGCGTCCAGCGCCGGCAGCGGCAGGTTCTCGGCCCCGGCATTGGCCTCCTCGTTCCACGCGGCATGTTCGCCGAAACGGGAGAAATGCGTCTCCATCCCCAGCTCGGCGAGCCAGCGCACGAGGAACGAGGTGCCGCTCCGCCCGGTGCCGGCGATCAACAGATGGTGCTTCGGCGGGTTCGTTGCGTTCATGCACATGATCGTGCCGGGACTGCGCCGCGCGATCAAGCCGCGCCCGTCAAGCTGCGATCGGGCGTGATGGCGGCAATGCCGCCGCCCCCCGTCGCCAGCGCCGCCGATTTGCGGTAGGTCACGCCATCATGGCCTATACTGTAAAGGAAATCTTTCCCACCCTGCAGGGCGAGGGGCGCAATGCCGGCCGCGCCGCGGTGTTCTGCCGCTTCGCCGGGTGCAATCTGTGGTCCGGCCGGGAACAGGACCGCGCGGGCGCGGTCTGCCGCTTCTGCGACACCGATTTCGTCGGCACCGACGGTCCGGGCGGCGGCCGCTTCGCCGATGCCGCCGGCCTCGCCCGCGCCATCGCAGCCGCCTGGCCCGCCGCCTCCACCCGCGACGCGCTCGTCGTCTTCACCGGCGGCGAACCCCTGCTCCAGCTCGACGCGCCGCTGATCGAAGCGGTGCACGATTCCGGCTTCGAAATCGCGGTCGAGACCAACGGCACGATCGAACCGCCACCGGGCATCGACTGGCTCTGTGTCAGCCCCAAGGCCGGGGCTGACCTCGTGGTCCGCCAGGGATCGGAGCTGAAACTGGTCTATCCACAGCCCGAAGCCGCCCCGGAGCGCTTCGCCGGGCTCGATTTCGCGCATTTCCTGCTCCAGCCGATGGACGGGCCGGACCGCGCGGCCAACACGCGCGCCGCGATCGATTACTGCCTCGCCCATCCGCAATGGCGCCTGTCGATGCAGACCCACAAATATCTCGGCATCCCCTGACCATGTACGAAATCACCAAGGAATTCCGCTTCGAGGCGGCCCACACGCTGAACCGGCAGATCGCCACCGAGGCGAGCCGCCGCATCCACGGCCATTCCTACCGCGCCACGGTCACCCTGCGCGGCGCGCCGGATGCGAGCGGCATGCTGATGGATTTCGGCAGGCTCGGCCAGCACCTCGCCGCGATCCGCGACGCGCTCGACCACCGCTTCCTCGACGACGTGGACGGCCTCGGCCCGGCGACGCTGGAAAACCTCGCCCGCTTCATCTGGGCGCATCTCGCCCCTGCCTGCCCCGGCCTTGCCCGCGTCGCCGTGTTCCGCGATTCCGAAGGCGAATCCTGCGCCTACAGCGAATAGGATAAAATTCCGCGAACCGGAGATGCGCACCGCATGAGCGAAACCAACGCCTATGGCCAGATCGTCGGCGCGCCCGTCCCCGGCTGGACGCCGCGCCCGCTCCCCGACGCCGCCGGCTTCGAGGGGCGCTATTGCCGGCTGGAACGGCTGGACCCCGCCCGCCACGGCGCCGGCCTGATCGCCGGGTTCCGCGCCGCACCGGACGAGCGGGACTGGACCTGGTGGCGCACCGCCCGGCCGGCGGACGAGGCCGCCTACCGCGACTATGTCGAGTCCATGGCCGCAACCCCCGGCCGCATCGCCTATGCCATCATCGAGGCGGCAAGCGGCCAACCCGCCGGCCACGCCGCTTTCATGAACATCGCCGCGGCGAACGGCACGCTCGAACTCGGCTCGATCAACTTCACGCCGCTGCTCCGGCGCCACCGTGCCGGCACCGAGGCGCTGTTCCTGATGCTCAGCCACGCCTTCGACAACCTGGGCTACCGGCGGGTGGAATGGCAGTGCAACAGCCTGAACCAGCCCTCCCGCGCCGCCGCCCTGCGCCTCGGCTTCACCTTCGAGGGCGTCTTCCGCGAGAACGCCGTCACCCAGGGCCGCAACCGCGACACCGCCTGGTTCTCGATCATCGCCCCCGAATGGCCCGACCGCCGCGCGGCGCTCGCATCCTGGCTGGCACCCGGCAATTTCGACGAGGCCGGACGCCAGCGCCGCAGCCTCGCCTCGTTCCGTACATGAAACATCGATAACTGGTTGATTTCCATCATGGACAGTCTCGCCAAACCGGTCCAGAGTGGTGAGGAACCCGATCGGCGAAACGCCAGATCCAGAGGGAGGAAAACAGAATGTCTCGAATCGCACTCGTTACCGGCGGCACGCGTGGCATCGGCGCGGCCATCAGCGTCGCGCTGAAGGCAGCCGGCCGTACCGTCGTTGCCACCTATGCCGGCAACCAGGCGGCGGCCGAGAATTTCACCGCCGTTCACGGCATCGAGACGGTGAAGTTCGATGTCGGCGATTTCGAGCAGACCATCGAGGCCATCGGCCGCCTGACCAGCCGCCTCGGCCCGATCGAGGTTCTCGTCAACAATGCCGGCATCACCCGCGACGCCACCCTCGCGCGCATGACCCGCGACATGTGGGACGCGGTGATCGACACCAATCTCGGCTCCTGCTTCAATCTCTGCAAGGCGACGTTCGACGGGATGAAGGAGCGCAAGTTCGGCCGCATCGTGAATATCGGCTCGATCAACGGCCAGGCCGGCCAGTACGGCCAGGTCAACTACGCCGCCGCGAAATCGGGCATTCACGGCTTTACCAAGGCGCTCGCCCAGGAAGGTGCGCGCTTCGGCATCACCGTCAACGCCATCGCCCCCGGCTATGTCGATACCGACATGGTGCGCGCGGTGCCGCCGGAAGTGCTTGAGAAGATCATCGCGAAAATCCCGGTCGGCCGCCTCGGCCATGCCGAGGACATCGCCCGCGGCGTCGTGTTCCTCACCGCCGACGAGGCCGATTTCATCACCGGCTCGACCCTGTCGATCAACGGCGGCCAGCACATGTACTAGTGTCCTGCCCCTGAAATTCGTGGGTGAATTTCAGGGACAAGCAGGCCACTAAACTATTGTTTTTTCTAGTGTCCACTGTGAACCTGAAATCCGATGGATTTCAGATCCGGGACAGTGGAGCATCATCCGATCAGATGGAATCATCTGATCGGATAAAGATGCTCTAATTATCAACAAGATAGAGCACGACATCCGATCCGAAAGGATCGGAAAATGCTCTGACACCCCGCTCCGGCCCCGGTTTTTATTCCAGGGCCGGATGGGAATTCCGTCCTACTGAATTGTTTCCTGCCGTTTGGAATTATTTCCTACGGTCGAGGAAGCGAGCGATCCCTTCCCGTGCCGAAACATCCTGCATGTTGCAGGCCATCGCCTCGCCCGCCACGTCATAGGCGTCGGCGATGCCAAGCTCGATCTGCCGGTAGAACTGCGCCTTGCCGATGGCGAGGGCGGCGCGCGGCTTGGCGAGAATCTGCTCCACACGCCGCGCCACCGCGTCGTCCAGCCCGTCATCCGGTGCGACCTCGTTGATCAGGAAGCGCCGCGCCGCCTCGGCGGCATCGATCATCTCGCCGGTGAACAGCATCTCCAGCGCCGCCTTGCGCGGCACCGCGCGGGCAAGGGCGACACTCGGCGTCGAGCAGAACAGGCCGAGATTGATACCCGAAACCGCGAAACGCGCGCTCGCCGCCGCCACCGCAAGGTCGCAACTCGCCACCAGCTGGCAGCCCGCCGCCGTCGCCACCCCCTGAACCCGCGCGATCACCGGAACCGGCAGGCGCTGCAAGCCGAGCATCACCCGGGTGCAACGCGCGAACAGATCACGATGCGCGTCCGCCGCCTCGCGCGCGATCATCTCCCGCAAATCGTGCCCGGCGCAAAAGGCGCGGCCCGCCGCCGCCAGCACCACCACCCGCGCATCCGCATCCGCATCCGCCGCGATCGCGCCGATCGCCGCATCGAGGGCAGCGAGCAATTCGTCCGACAGCGCATTGAAACTCGCCGGCCGGTTGAGCGTGAGCGTGACCACGCCCCGCGAATCCCGCCCGATCAGCAACGGCGCGTCCAGCGTGCCGGAAACCTGCGTGTCCATCTCGTCTCCTTGCTTTTAGAGCACTTTCCGATCCGATTGGATCGGATGTAGTGCTCTATCTTGTTGATAAATAGAGCATCTTTATCCGATCAAATGATTCCATCTGATCGGATGATGCTCTAGAATCAGCCGCTCGCCGCCTGCGCCACCTTCTCCGCCAGCCGCGCCGGCGCTTCGGACAGGCGGTCGAATTCATGCACGAAACTCCCGAGCCCCACGGTCTGCGACCGCAATTCGACCGCGAGCCCATGCAGCTCCGCCGCCGGCAGCAACGCCTCGGTGTCGTCCCAACCCGTCCAGCCCGGCCGCTCGGCATAGCCGAGAATCTGCCCGCGCCGCCCGGTCAGCAGCCGCTGCACCCCGGCGGTGAAGGCGTTCGGCGCGCTGACCCTGATCCGGTGGATCGGCTCCAGCAGCACCGGCTCGGCCTTCGCCAGCGCCTCCGCCATGCCCGCCCGCGTCGCCGCGCGGAACGCCATGTCCGAACTGTCTACCGCGTGGAACCCGCCATCGACCAGCGTCACCGCGACATCCACCACCGGATGGCCGAACGGCCCGCGCCGCATCGCCTCCTCCGCCGCATCGGCCACCGCGGCGATATACTGCTTCGGCACCGCGCCGCCGACGATGCGGTCGGCAAAGGCGAAACCCTCGCCCCGCGCGCGCGGCGCGATCTCCAGCGTGACATCGGCGAACTGGCCATGCCCGCCGGTCTGCCGCTTCAGCCGCGCATGCTCGCGCACCGCCCGGCGGATCGTCTCGCGGAACGCGACGCGCGGCCGCGCCGTCCGCACCGCAACCCCCGCGAGCTGCTCCAGCCGCTCCACCGCACTGCCGAGATGAAGCTCGCCCAGCCCGGCCAGCCGCGTCTCGCCGCTTTCGGGATCGCGCGCGAGGCGGAGCGCCGTGTCCTCCTCCAGCAGTTTTTCGAGCCCGCCGGCGAGCTTGACGTCATCGCGCCGGTCCGCGGCCGCGATCGCAACCTCGTGCAGCGGCGGCGGGGCGGCGGGAAAGCCGAGATGCGGCGCCGCCTCGCCCAGCCCGAAGCCGGTCCCGATCCCTTCGAGCCGGCCAAGGGCGACGACATCGCCCGCCCCGGCCTCGGCGATGCGCTGCAACTCGCCCGCGGCAAAGCGCATCATCCCGCCGATCCGCACGCCGCTATGGCTGGTCCCGTCGCGCAGCGCCCCGCGCCAGACCCGGACGAAGGAAAGCTTGCCCGCCGCGCCGCGCCAGCTGGTGCGAAACACCTGCACCAGCGCCGGCCCGTCGGGCGCGATGCCGTGCCGCGCCGCCGTGGTCGTCACCTCCGGCGCGTCGTGCCGCAGCGCCTTCCACAGCCGCAACACCCCATGCGCGTGCTCGGCCGCGCCGAACATCACCCCCGCCAGGCTGCCCGCCTCCATGTCCCGGCGGAAATGGCCGTAGAGCGATGCCGGGCTCGGCGCCGCGCCCTCGATCACCTGTTCGAGCAGCTCGTCGTCGCGGTCGGCAAGACTGTCGACCAGCGCGTCATGCGCCGCCTGCTCGGTCGCTTCCGCCGCCGCCGGCAGGCCGATCCGCTCCGAGGCGGCATCCGGCCGGTAGCGGAACGCCCGCTCGGACAGCAGGTCGACATAGCCGCTCACCCGCTCGCCCTCGCGCAGCGGCATCTGCCGGGCCACCAGCGGCACCGAAGTCTCCGCCTGCATCGCCGCCAGCAGCGCCTCGGCCGGCGCGCCCATCGCATCCACCTTGTTGACGAACACGAGGAACGGCACGCCCTGTTCCTCCAGCATCCGAAACACCGGCCGCAGCGCCAGCGCCCGCTCCGGGTCCGGCTCGGCGACGACGACCGCGAGATCCGCCACCGCCAGCGCCGCCGCCGCCTCCTGCGCGAATTCCAGCGATCCGGGGCAATCCAGCAGCACCCAGCGCTCGCCGAGGAAGTCGCAATGCAAGGGTACGATCTCGCGGGTGGCGGGCGGCGCGCGCCCCGCGCGGCGAAGATTGCCCGCGACGGCGGACAGGGCGATGCTCAGCGTGCTCTTTCCGCTTCCCTGCGGCCCCAGCAGGGCGACGGCGCGCGGCCCGTGCGGGGCCGCTGCGTGGGCGGGGTCTTCCATGACACTGCTCTCCCGACGGGAGACAGTATTCGCCTTTTTCGTCCGGATTTGAACCGGAAAGTTGCACCAGAGCATTATCCGATCAGAGGGAGGCCTCCGATCGGATGAGGATACTCTGTCTTGTCAAGACGATAGGGAACATTCCGGCGCCCGCCCCGCTGGCGCGAGGGCGGGCGCGCGGCGCGGCATCAATACCCCAGCGCGCAGCCATCCTTGCGCGGGTCGGACCCGCCGATCAGCACGCCGCGCCCGCGATCGATCCAGATCGCCTGGCCGCCGCCATGCGGCCGCGCATCCGGCCGGTCCTCGCGCACCACCTTGTGCCCGCGCGCGACCAGCCCTTCGAGGCTCGCCATCGGCACCGAGCGCTCCAGCTCCACCTGCCCGGCGAAGGGGAACACCCGCGGCAGGTCGAGCGCCTCCTGCACGTCGAGCCCGTACTGGCGCATGTTGGTCACCAGCCAGGACTGGCCCATCGGCTGGTAATGCCCGCCCATCACGCCGAATGGCATCACCGCCTCGCCGCCCTGGGTCGCCATGCCGGGGATGATCGTGTGCATCGGCCGCTTGCCCGGGGCGATGCAGTTCGGATGGCCGCGCTGGATGCGGAACCCCATGCCGCGATTGTGCAGCACCACGCCGGTATCCCCGGCGAGAATGCCCGAGCCGAAGCTCTCATAGGTCGAGTTGATGAACGAGCAGGCATTGCCGTCCTCGTCCACCACGCAGAGATAGACGGTGTCGCGATGCAGCGGCAGCGCCGTCTCGCCGGCGCGCGGCAGGTCCACCATCGCCCGGTCGTCGCGGATCAGCGCCCGCAGTCCGCCGAGATACGCGTCGCTGAGCAGATGCGAAACCGGCACCTCCGCCTGGTCCGGGTCGGCCAGCAGCGCGTCGCGATCGCGGTAGACGAGGCGCGCCGCCTCGATATGCCGGTGCAGCCGGATCGGCCCCATCGGCCCGTCCGGCGCCGGGCCGAACCCTTCGAGAATGCCGAGCAGCATCAGCGCCAGCAGGCCCGAGCCGTTCGGCGGGCATTCCCAGATCGTCAGCCCGTCGAAATCGCGCTTGATGGGGGTGACGAATTTCGCCGCGGTCCGCCCGGCGGCGAAATCCGCCTCGGTATGCACCCCGCCGCGCGCCCGCAGCTCGGCCACGATCCCGGCGGCGACCGGCCCCTCGTAGAACGCCTTCGCCCCGTCCCTGGCGATCGCCCGCAGCGTGCGGGCAAGCTCGGGCTGGCGGAACATCGTGCCCGCGACCGGCGCGGCGCCGCCCGGCAGCAGGGCGGCGGCACCGCTGCGGCGCAGCTTGCCCTCGACCAGCTTCCAGTCGAACGCGACGCGCGGATGCACCGGATGCCCTTCCTCGGCATAGTGGATCGCCGGCGCCAGCGCGGCATCGAGCCCGCGCCGCCCATGCGCCGCCAGCAGCGTCTCCCATGCCGAGACCGCCCCCGGCACGGTGACGGCGTGCGGCGAGATATTGTCGAACTGCGTGATGCCCTGCTGCTCGAAATAATCGACCGTCGCCCCGGCCGGCGCGCGGCCCGAGCCGTTCAGCGCGATCACCTCGGGGCTGCCGGCCTTCTTGTAGAGGCAGAAACAATCGCCGCCGATGCCGGTCGAATGCGGCTCGATCACGCCGAGCACCGCCGCCGCCGTCACCGCCGCATCGAGGGCGTTGCCGCCCGCCCGCAGCGCATCGAGCGCGGCGAGGGTCGCCGCCGGCATCGAGGTCGCGGCCATCGCCCGCCCGGCATAAACGGCGCTGCGGCCCGGAAAGTCGAAATCGCGCATTCTCTGGACACTCCTGTAACGGTTTGCCGATTCAATCGCATTCCGCCGCCGGATTGACAATGCGTCCGCGCTGGCCAATGCAGCCTCATGGCCGAGAACACGTCCCCGCCGATCACCTATGACGATTTCGCCCGCGTCGACATCCGCGCCGGCACCATCGTCGATGCCAAGCCCTTCCCCGAGGCGCGCAAGCCCGCCATCCGCCTGTGGATCGATTTCGGCGGCGAGATCGGCGTGAAGCGCTCCTCGGCGCAGATCACCGTGCATTACGCGCCGGACCGGCTGATCGGCCGGCAGGTCTGCGCCGTGGTCAATTTCCCGCCCCGCCAGATCGGCCCCTTCATGTCCGAGGTGCTCACCCTCGGCATGCCGGACGAGAACGGCGAGGTCGTGCTGATCCGCCCCGATTTCACCGTGCCCGACGGAGGACGCCTGTTCTGATGGCCGCGCATTACTACACCGTCTCGTGGGACCAGCTTCACCGCGACTCCAAGGCGCTGGCCTGGCGGCTCAACGCGCTGGCGCCCTTCGATGGCATCGTCGCGATCACCCGCGGCGGGCTGATCCCGGCCGCCATCATCGCCCGCGAGCTGGAATGCCGCCTGATCGAGACCGTCAGCATCGTCACCTATGACGAGGAGCGGATCGGCAAACCCACCATCACCAAGCCGCCCACCGCCGCCGGCGACGGTGCGGGCTTCCTGATCATCGACGACCTGGTCGATACCGGCACCACCGCGCGGGAGGTGCGCCAGCTTCTCCCCCGCGCCCATTTCGCCACCGTCTATGCCAAGCCGGCCGGCAAGGCGCTGGTCGATACCTTCATCACCGAGGTCTCGCAGGACACCTGGATCCTGTTCCCCTGGGACACCGAGCCGCAATTCGTCGCCCCCATCGCCCGCGCCGGCACCCCGCCGCGAAGCACCTAGAGCATCTTTACCCGATCCATCCGGATCGGATAATGCCCTATCATACTGATAAACCGAGCATCTTTATCCGATCAGATGATCCCATCTGATCGGATGATGCTCTAACCGCCAGCGCAGGCGGCGCACAGCCCGCCGACCTCGACGATCGCGCTGCCAGCGGCAAAGCCGATCCGCGCCGCGGCAGCTTCCAGCGCCGCGGCCACCGCCTCATCCTCCAGCTCGGCCACCGCGCCGCACTGGCGGCAGATGAAGAACTGCGCCGCATGGGTATGGCCCTGCGCCTCGCCCGCCGGATCGGCGCAGGAAACATACGCGCTCAGGCTCTCAACCTTGTGCACGAGATCCGCCGCGATGAGGAATTCGAGCGCGCGATAGATCGTCGCCGGGGTGGCGCCGCGATGGCTCTCGCGCAGCCGGTCGAGCAATTCGTAGGCGGTCAGCGGCCCCTCGGCGGCGAGGATCAGGCCGAGCACGGCACGGCGCTGCCGCGTGAGCTGCCGGCCGGCGGCGGCACAGGCGGCGGCGGCCTCATCCAGCCGGCGCTCGATCGTGGCGCTGGGGCGGGACGGCATCAGGCGCGGTCGGGCGGCGGGATCATCGCCCCGTTATAGAGCGGCTCCAGCGGCGCGGCCACCCGCCCCCTTGCGCCGTCCGGCGGCTGCATTACGCTCGGCCGCAGGGAGACAACGAACCATGACGAGCACCAGCTACGTCCAGGGACCGGGCGACACGCCACGCCTCGGGATCACCATCGGCGAGGCCCTGGCCGAAACCGCCCGCCGCCACCCCGACCGCGAGGCGCTGGTGGTGCGCGAGAGCGGCGAGCGCTTCACCTACGCCGCGTTCGACCGCGCGGTGGACGATGTCGCCGCCGGCCTGCTCGCCCTCGGCCTGCGCCGCGGCGACCGCATCGGCATCTGGTCGCCCAACAACGCGGAATGGGCGATCCTGCAATTCGCCTCGGCGCGGGCGGGGATCATCCTCGTCACCATCAACCCGGCCTATCGCACCGCCGAGCTGGAATACGTGCTGAACGACGTGCAGTGCCGCGCCCTCGTCCTCGCCCGGACCTTCAAGTCGAGCGACTACGTGGCGATGCTGGGCAGCATTCCGCCGGACCGCCTGCCGCATCTCGAACGCCGCTTCGTCATCGGCGTCCCTGAGGCGCGCGCCGCGGATCTGCCCGCCGGCATGGCGCCCTTCGCCACCATCGCCGCCGCCGCGACCCCGGCGAGCCGCGCCACCCTCGCGACCCTGCGCGCCGACCTGCAATTCGACGACCCGATCAACATCCAGTTCACCTCGGGGACGACCGGCGCGCCCAAGGGCGCCACCCTCTCGCACCACAACATCCTCAACAACGGCTATTTCGTGGGAAGGGGGATCGGCCTGCGGGATGGCGAGAAAATCTGCATCCCGGTGCCGCTCTATCACTGCTTCGGCATGGTGATGGGCAATCTCGCCGCCATCACCCACGGCGCGACGATGGTCTATCCCGCCGCCGGGTTCGATGCGCTGGCAACGCTGAGCGCGGTGGCCGAGGAGCGCTGCGCCCATCTCTACGGCGTGCCGACCATGTTCATCGCCATGCTCGAACATCCCGGGTTCGAGGGGTTCGACCTCTCCTCGCTGCGCGGCGGGATCATGGCCGGCACCTCCTGCCCGATCGAGGTGATGCGCCGGGTGATGAACCGCATGCACATGCCCGAAATCACCATCTGCTACGGCATGACCGAGACCTCCCCGGTCAGCTTCCAGTCCGCGACCGACGACACGCCCGAGCGCCGGGTGGCGACGGTCGGCCGCATCCACCCGCATCTCGAGGTCAAGGTGATCGACGCCGAGGGCAGGATCGTCAAACGCGGCGAGCGGGGCGAGCTGTGCACGCGCGGCTATTCGGTGATGCTCGGCTACTGGGGCAACGCCGCGAAAACCGCTGAGGCGATCGACGCCGCCGGCTGGATGCATACCGGCGATCTCGGCGTGATCGACGAGGAGGGTTATTGCACCATCGTCGGCCGCAGCAAGGACGTGGTGATCCGCGGCGGCGAGAACATCTACCCGCGCGAGGTGGAGGAATTCCTGTTCACCCACCCCAGGATCGCCAGCGTCTCGGTGTTCGGCATCGCGGATGCGAAATGGGGCGAGGTGCCCTGCGCATGGGTGAAGCCCAACCCCGGCGAGACCCTCACGCCCGCGGAGGTGATCGGCTTCTGCGAGGGCCGGATCGCGCATTACAAGATCCCCCGCGTCGTGCGCATCGTCGAGGAGTTCCCGATGACGGTAACGGGCAAGATCCAGAAATTCCTCATGCGCGAGATGATGGAGCGCGAGACTGGGGAGCGCGAGACTGGGCAGCGCGAGACTGGGCAGCGCGCTGGCGGCGGATAGCGGCGCCGCCCCACACTTGCCGCACGCCGGGTTGCAAATCCAAGCCGGATTGGTCATGCAAACTTCCCTTTTTGTGAAATCCCGGCGCCCGGCGCGGCGGCCGGCGGAGACGAATGATGGCGGTGGTGATGGACCAGGGATTGCGGACGGTCGGCAGCACGGTGCGGTACGGCCGGCTGGCGGCGCTGAGCTGGCTGCATTTCCTCAATGACGGCTCGGCCAACTACCTGCCCGGCGTGCTGCCGGCGGTGCTGGTGGCGATGGGCGAGCCGGTCTCCCTCGCCGGCACGGTGATGGCGGCATTGCTGATCGGCCAGGCGTTGCAGGTCGGCACCGGCCTGCTGGCGGACCGTTTCGGCGGAAGGGGCTTCATCGCCGCCGGCGTGCTCGGCACCGCGCTGGCGGCGGCGCTGATCGGCCGCTCCGGCAGTCTTGCGCTGCTGCTCCCGGCGCTGGTGCTGATCGGGATCAGCAACGCGATGTTCCACCCGCAGGCGCTGGCCGGGGCGCGCCAGCTCAGCGGGCCGCGCGTCGGGCTCGGCATGTCGCTGTTCCTGGTCGGCGGCGAGGTCGGGCGCGGGCTGTGGCCGCTGATCGCGAGCTTCATCGTCGTCACCTTCGGGCTGAAGGCGCTCTCGCTGCTGGCGATTCCGGCGATGGCGAGCATCCTGCTGCTCTGGGCGGTGCTGCCGGTGCAGCCGCCGCGCCATGTCGCGGCCCAGCCGATCGCCTGGCGGCGCCATCTCGGGCCGATGAGCGCGCTCGTCGCCTTCCAGTCGTTGCGCGCACTGGCGATCTTCGGCACCACCACCTTCCTGCCGGTGCTCTGGCACCTGCGCGGCCACAGCCTGACCGCGGGGGCGGCGCTGATCACGGTGATGCTCGTGGTGGGCATCATCGGCAATGTCGGCGGCGGGCACCTGGCCGACCGGATCGGCCGCCGCCCGATCCTCGCCGGCTCCAGCCTCGCCGGCGCGGCGCTGCTCGCGGCCTTCCTGCTCACCAGCGGCGCCGCGCAATGGATCGCCCTCGGCCTGCTCGGCATCGCCCTGTTCGCCACCCTGCCGGTCGGCATCCTCGTGGGGCAGGACATCTTCCCCGAGAACCGCTCGCTCGGCTCCGGCATCGCGCTCGGCCTGTCGAACGGGCTGGCGGCGGTCGGGCTGATGGGGCTCGGGCTGATCTCCGCCGCCGTCCCGCCGCTGCACATTCTCTGGCTGCTGGTCGCGATCCTGTTCGCCGCCTCCCTTCTCGCGCTGCGGCTAGAGCATCATCCGATCAGATGAGTCCGTCAGATCGGATGTCGTGCTCCAGGCCCGCGCACGCACCCGAAGCGGGCGTGATGGCCGCGCCTCAGATCTCGACGACGATGCGCCCGCGCACCTTGCCGGCGACGATCTCCGCCGCCGCCGCCGCGATCCCCTCGAAACCGATCGTCGTGGTCAGCCGGGCCAGCGTCGCGCGGTCGAGTTCGGCGGCAAGGCGCGTCCAGGCCGCCTCGCGCTTCGCCCGCGGCGCCATCACCGAGTCGATCCCGGCAAGGATGATCCCGCGCAGGATGAACGGCAGCACGGTCGCCGGCAGGTCGCTCCCCTGGGCGAGGCCGCAGGCGGCGACCACCCCGCCATAGCGCGTCTGTGCCAGCGCGTTCGCCAGCGTATGGCTGCCGACGGAATCGATCGCCCCGACCCAACGCTCCTTGCCGAAGGGCCGGCCGGGCGCCGACAGCGTCGCCGCATCGATGATCTCCGCCGCCCCGAGCGAGGTCAGGTAAGCCGCCTCGGCCGCCGCCCGGCGCGAGGAGGCGATCACCCGATACCCGGCATGGGCGAGCAGGGAAATCGCGATCGACCCCACGCCACCCGCAGCTCCGGTGACGAGAATATCCCCGCTCTCCTTGCTGATCCCCTGCGCCTCCAGCGCCATGATGGCGAGCATCGCGGTGTAGCCGGCGGTGCCGATCGCCATGGTCTCGGCGGCGCTGAGCCCGGCGGGGATGTGGATCAGCCAGTCGCCGGGAACGCGGGCCCGCCCGGCATAGCCGCCGTGATGCGTCTCGCCGACGCCGAAACCGTTGAGCAGCACGGCATCGCCCGGCGCAAAACGCGGATCGGCGCTGGCGGTGACGGTGCCGGCGAAATCGATCCCCGGGATCAGCGGAAACCGCCGGGCGATCGGCGCGCTGCCGGTGATCGCCAGCCCGTCCTTGTAATTCACCGTGGAATGGCTGACCGCGACGGTGACGCTGCCCTCCATCAGATCGTGATCGCGCAGGGTCTCGGCGCGGCAGCTCTGGCCGGCCTCGTCCTTGCGGATGACCAGGGCGCGGAATTCGTCGGACATGTTGGCTCCTCCTCGCCTGTGATCGGCGTTCTGCTCCCGGTCTAGAGCATCATCTGATCGGATGGAATCATCCGGTCAGATAAAGATGCTCTGCTTTTCAAAATGCCAGAGCATCATCTGGCCAGATGAAATCATCCGGTCAGATAAAGATGCTCTGCTTTTCAAAATGCCAGAGCATCATCCGGTCAGATGAACCTGCTCTCGCGGGCGGCGCGGCCGATGCACGGGGGCGGCGGCGTCTCAGCCCTTCTTCGGCGCGGGCGGGAGCGCGATGGCGAGCGAGAGTTCCTTGAGCCGTGCTGTGGGAACCGGCGCCGGCGCGCCCATCATCAGGTCCTGGCCCTGCTGGTTGAGCGGGAAGGCGATGACCTCGCGCAGATTGGGCTCGTCGGCCAGCAGCATCACCATGCGGTCCACCCCCGGCGCCGAGCCGCCATGCGGCGGCGCGCCGTAGCGGAAGGCGTTGAGCATGCCGCCGAACCGCGCCTCGACCTCCTCGGCGCCATAGCCGGCAATCTCGAAGGCGCGCAGCATGATGTCCGGCCGGTGGTTGCGGATCGCCCCCGACGACAGCTCGACGCCGTTGCACACGATGTCGTACTGGAACGCCTTGATCGTCAGCGGGTCCTGCCCGTTCAGCGCCTCCAGCCCGCCCTGCGGCATCGAGAACGGGTTGTGGCTGAACACGATCTGCCCGGTCTCCTCGTCGCGCTCGTACATCGGGAAATCGACGATCCAGCAGAACTCGAATTTTGCCCCGTCGATCAGGCCGAGATCGGTGCCGAGCTTCGTCCGCACCGTGCCGGCGAACTTGGCGGCGTCGAGCGGCTTGCCGGCGGCGAAGAACACGGCATCGCCCGGTTTCGCGCCCGTCGCCTCGCGGATCGCCTCGGCCCGCGCCGGTTCGAGGTTCTTCGCGATCGGCCCCTTGGCGCCGTCTTCCTCGAAAATGATGTAGCCGAGCCCGCCCGCCCCTTCCGACCGCGCCCATTCGTTGAGCTTGTCGAAGAAGGAGCGCGGATTGCCCCCCGTGCCCGGCGCGGGAATGGCGCGGACCACGCCGCCGCCGGCGACGATCTTGGCGAACAGGCCGAAGCCCGAATCGCGGAACGCCTCGGTGACATCGGTGATCAGCAGCGGGTTGCGCAGGTCCGGCTTGTCCGAGCCGTATTTCAGCAGCGCCTCGTCATAGGCGATGCGCGGGAACGGCCATTGCGTGACGCTGCGCCCGCCGCCGAATTCGCGGAACAGCCCGCCGAGCACCGGCTCGATGGTGGCGAACACGTCCTCCTGCGTCACGAAGCTCATCTCGAAATCGAGCTGGTAGAACTCGCCGGGCGCGCGGTCGGCGCGGCTCGCCTCGTCGCGGAAGCAGGGCGCGATCTGGAAATAGCGGTCGAAGCCGGCGACCATGAGCAGCTGCTTGAACTGCTGCGGCGCCTGCGGCAGCGCGTAGAACTGGCCCGGATGCACGCGCGAGGGCACGAGGAAGTCGCGCGCGCCCTCGGGGCTGGAGGCGGTCAGGATCGGCGTGGTGAACTCGGTGAAGCCGCGCGCCGTCATCTCCCGCCGCAGCCAGGCGATGACATTGGCGCGGAGCATGATGTTGCGGTGCAGCTTCTCGCGGCGCAGGTCGAGGAAGCGGTAGCGCAGCCGCAGCTCCTCGGGGAACTGGGCCTCGCCGGCAACCTGGATCGGCAGCACATCGGCGGTCGACTGCACCTCGACCGTCTCGGCCACCAGCTCGATCTCGCCGGTCGGCAGGCGGGGGTTCACCGTATCGGCGTCGCGCCTCACCACCCGCCCGGTCACGGTGATGACGCTCTCCACCCGCAGCGCCTCGGCCGCTTCAAACACCGGCGAGCCGGCGGGAAACACGCATTGGGTGATCCCGTAATGGTCGCGCAGGTCGATGAAGAGCAGCCCGCCATGGTCGCGCTTCACGTTCACCCAGCCCGAAAGGCGCGCGGTGATGCCGGCATCGGCAGCGCGCAGGGCGCCGCAATCATGGGTGCGATATTCGTGCATGGGGAGCCAGTCCTGACAGAAAACAGCGGCAAATGAGCGGCGCGGGTCTTTCCTGTCAAGACGTTGCGTGCCAGTTGATCGCACATGAAACCGAGTCCGAGCTTTCCCGAACCCGTGCTGATCGCGACCACCGAGGCCCTCGCCGCCCTTTGCGACCGTCTGGCGGCCGAGCCCTTCGTCACCGTCGATACCGAGTTCATGCGGGAAAAGACCTATTTTCCCGAGCTTTGCGTGGTCCAGCTCGGCGGTGCGAACGATGTCGCGGTGATCGACGCGCAGGCCGAGGGGCTCGACCTCGCCCCGCTCGGCGCGCTGTTCGCCAATCCGGCGGTGACCAAGGTATTCCACGCCTGCCGGCAGGACATCGAGATTTTCCTGCTGAAATTCGGCGCCGTGCCCACTCCGCTGTTCGACACCCAGGTCGCGGCGATGGTCGCCGGCTTCGGCGACCAGGTCGGGTATGACACGCTGGTCTCCTCGCTCGCCGGCGGCCGGATCGACAAGGCGCACCGCTTCTCCGACTGGTCGGCCCGGCCGCTCTCCCGCGCCCAGGTCGCCTATGCCGCGGCGGACGTCACCTGGCTGCGCCCGGTCTATGAAGGCCTGCTCGACCGGCTGACGCGGGAAGGCCGGATCGACTGGGTGGCCGAGGAAGCGGCGGTGCTGACCGATCCCGCGACCTACCGCACCGAGCCCGAGGATGCCTGGCGCCGGCTCAAGCTGCGCGGCGGCAACCGCCGGCAGCTCGCCCTCATCAAGGCGATCGCCGCCTGGCGCGAGCGCGAGGCGATGCGGGTGAACGTGCCGCGCCAGCGCATCGTGCGCGACGAGCAGATCCCCGAGCTTGCCGCCCTCGCCCCGGAAGATGCCGAGGGGCTGACGCGGGTGCGCGGCATTTCCAGCGGCTTCGCCGGCGGCAAGTCCGGCCGGGCGCTGCTGGAGGTCATCGCGACGACGAAATCGATCCCCGATTCCGCGCTGCCCGAGGCCCCGCGCGCCGCCGAAACCGCCCGCCCGCCCGCCGGCCTCGTGGCGCTGCTCAAGGTGCTGCTCGCCGAGCGGGCCGGGGCGAACAACGTCGCCGCCCGGCTGATCGCCTCCGGCGAGGATATCGACCGCCTCGCCAGCGAGGACGCGCCGAACCTGCCCTGCCTGCAAGGCTGGCGCGCCGAGCTGTTCGGCAACGACGCGCTCCGCCTCAAGGGCGGGCGCATCGCGCTGGCCGCGCGCGGCCGCCGCGTCGAGGTCGTCGACCTGCCCTGACCATGGCGACGGCACCGGAACAGCCGCAGCCAACCGGGGCTGAACCGGACGACGAGGTCGCCCCGCTCCGTGAGGAATTGCTGCGCAAGTCGCGCAAAATCGCCGCCAGCCTCGAAGGGCACAAAATCCTGACCGACGACGATCTCTACGACGAGAACGGGTTGCCCTTCGGCAACGACGATGTCTCGCAAACCGGGATCTAGGGCACTACATCCGATCAGATGATGTTCTGGCCCGCCACCACGCCTGAGCGATGAGCACCGGGGCGCCGCGCCGGGAACACCGACCGGCAAGTCGCCCGGCCGGCCCGCTGGCCTTACAGCAGCGCCCGGCCCAGCGCGTAGCAGCCCGCACCACCCAACCCGGCGAAACAGCCGACCGGCCAGTTCGTGAGATATGACAGCGCGATGGCGCCGGCCATCAGCGCCAGCGCGATCGCCACCGAAGCCGCGAGCGCCACCGCCGGCCGCGCCGAGACCGCCCGCCCGCACGAGGCCGGGCCGACCATAAGCGCAAAGGTCAGCAGCGCGCCGACCACCGGCACGGCGACCGCCGCCGCCAGCGCGATGGCGGCGAGAAAGCCGAACTCCCACAGCGCCGGCCGCGCGCCCCGCGCCGCCGCGAGATCCGCCCCGATCGCGCCGAGCAGCAGCGGGCGGAACCCCGCCAACACCGCCGCCACCGCACCCGCCCCGGCCAGCGCCATCCCGCCGAGTGCCGCGCGCGAAACCCCGAGCACCTGGCCGAACAGCAGCGCATAGACCTGGGCGGCATAGCGGTCGGTCCAGGAGAGCAGCAGCGCGCCGGTGGCGAGCAGCATCACCAATGTCAGCGCCGTCGCCACCTCGGGCCGGCCGCGCCGGCCAAGCGCCCAGATCGCGACCACGCCGGCGAGCCCGAACCCCGCGATCCCGGCGGAGGGCGCGATGCCGAGCAGCACCGCCGCCGCCGCCCCCGGAAACGTGCCGAGCGGCAGCGCATGGGCGGCGAAGGAGGCGCCGCGCAGCACCACGAACCAGCCCACCACCCCCGCCGTGACCGCGACGATGAGGCCCGCCGCCCAGGTATCGAGCATGAAGGCGGAAAACATCTCAGCGCCGCATCCGCGCCGCGAGCCCGGCGGCGACATAGGCGCCGACGACCAGCGCCACCACGAAGAAACTCACCGGCCAGCCATGCCGCCCGCCCCAGCCGTAGCTCTCGTAAGCCAGCGCGATGCCGCCCCAGCTCGCGCCGACGCCGATCCCCGCCGCCAGCGCCACCGCCCCCGGCAGGGTGCGCGCCGCCCGCAGCCCCGCCGAAGCCGGGCCGATCAGCAGCGCGGTGGCCAGCACCGCCCCCACACTCATCGCCGCCAGCCCGACCGCCAGCGCCAGCACGGCGAGATGCGCGAACCCGACCAGCTTCACCGGAACCCCCCGGCTTGCCGCGAGATCGGGGCCGATCGCGACCAGCAGCAGCGGCCGCGCCAGGGCGGCCATCGCCGCCAGCGCCGCCGCCGCGCACAAGGCGGCCGGCAGCACCATCCCCGGCGGGATCGCGAACATCGAGCCGAACATCACCGTGCTCGCCGCACCGCCGACGCCGCTCATCGTCGCGTCGAGATAGAGAAACAGCGCCGCAAGCCCGAGCCCGGCGCCGAGCACCACGCCGCTCGCCAGATCCCGCTCGGCGATCCGCCGCCCGCCGGCCAGCGCCATCGCCGCCGCCCCGCCCAGCGCCATCGCCACGAACCCGGCGAGCGGGCGAATCCCGAACAGCAGCGCCGCCGCCCCGCCGGCGCCGGAAATATCGCCCAGCGCATGCCCGGCGAAAGCCTGCCCCCGCAGCACGGTGAACACGCCGACCACGGCGGACACCAGGGCTGCGGCAAAACTCACCGCCAGCGCCACGCCGACCGGCCCCAACGCGGAAAATCCCAGCGCGGACAACCCCAGCGCGGTCATGACCCGCAATCAGGGAATGCGAACGACATGCATCGCATCCTCGCCATGCGCGTGGTCGTGATCATGTTCGTGCGGCCCGCCGCCGGCGGCAACCACCAGCACCCTGCCATGCACGCGCAGCACGTCGATATGCGCGCCATACAGCGCGCTCAGCACCGCGCCGCGCACCACCTCCTCCACCGTGCCGGCCACCGCGCGCCCCTCGGCGACATAAACGATACGATCCATCGCCGGCAGCAGCGGGTTCATGTCATGCGCCGACATCAGCACCGCCACCCTCGCCTCGCGGGCGAGCCGGGCAAGGAGTGCGACCACCTCGGCGGTGCTGCGCAGGTCGAGACTGGCGAGCGGCTCGTCGAGCAGCAGCACGTCGGGGCGGCGGATCAGCGCATGGGCGATCATCACCCGCTGCTGCTGCCCGCCCGAGAGGTCGCCCACCCTGCGATCGGCAAAGCCGGCGGCGCCCACCGCGTCGATCATCTCATCCACCTGCGCGCGGCGGCGGCGCGAGGGCAGCGGAATGCCGAGCCGGTGCCCATCCAGCCCGAGCGCGATCACGTCGCGCGCGCGCACCGGCATGAACCGGTCGAGCGCGATGCTCTGCGGCACATAGCCCACCTGCCCGCGCCCGCCGATCGTCACGCGCCCGTCCAGCGGCTTCACGAGGCCGAGGATCGAGCGCAGCAGCGTCGTCTTGCCCGATCCGTTCGGCCCGATCAGCCCGGCGAAACTCCCCGGCGCGAGGCTGAACCCCACCCCCGACAGCACCGCCCGCCCGCCATGACCGACCGCGACACCCTCCAGCGCGAGCGCGTCCCCGTTCATCCAGCCGCCCTCGCGAGGGAGACCGTGGAGGTGCGCTGCGCAACCGCCCTTGTCACCGCAGCGGTCTCGGCCAGCATCCAGCCGCCGAAATGAAATCCCGCCGGCATCGTCTCGTACAGCGCGACCACCGGCACAAGCGCCGCCCGCGCGGCATCGAGCATCGCCCGTGTCAGCGGGCCGATCACCTGCCGGTTATAGCCGAGAAACGACACCTCCCGCCGGCGCAGCAGCGCCTCCTGGGCGGCGATGTCCTGCGGCGCCGGATCGGTGCCGTTCATCACCGCCGCCTGCAAGCTCCACGGTGTGGCGATCCCGATCCCCATTGCCTGGAACAGATCGTTGCCCACCGGCTCGGTCACCGCCGCGCGGATGCCGGGATGCTGCGCCCGGAACGCGCCGATCGCCGCCCGCCACGGCGCGAGCGAGGCCTCGAACGCGGCGAGGTTGCGCCGATAGACGCTCGCCCCCGCCGGGTCGATCGCCGCCAGCGCCCGCGCGATCGCCGCCGCCACCGCCGGCATCGCCGCCGGGCCGTACCAGACATGCGGATTGCGCGTCGCATCCGGCAGGCCGAGCACCGCCTGCGCCGCGATCACATGCCGCCCCCCCGCGCCGCCCGCCGTCGCGCCCCCCGCCGTCGCGCCGATAATCCGCCGCGCCCAGGAATCGTAGCCAAGCCCGTTGAGCACCACGAGCCGCGCTGTGGCGATACGCCGCGCCACCGCCGGGCTCGCCTCGAATCCGTGCGGATCGGCATTGGGATTGGTCTCGATCGCGGCAACCTCGACCCGGTCGCCGCCGATCGCCGCGATCACGTCGGCATACTGGCTCTCGATGCCCACCGCCGGGATGCGGCCGCCGGCGCGGGCGATCCACGGCGCCGCCACCAGCCCGGCCAGAATTCCCCGCCGTTTCGCCATCGCCCCGGTCCTCCTGCGACCCTTCGGAAGAAATGATATGTTATATCATTCCATCGGTCCAGCACCCGCTCCCCTACCCCTGCCCGCCCCCGATCGGCTGGTGTAGGCTTACCCTCCCGCCAGAGAGGAGACCGCCCGCCATGCCCCATGTCATCGTCAAGCTCTATGCCGGCCGCAGCGCGGCGCAGAAGCACCAGATCGCCGAGGCCGTCACCCAGGCCATCATGGCTTCGGCCGGCAGCAGCGAGGCGGCCGTGTCGGTCAGCATCGAGGATGTCGATCCCGAACACTGGAACGAGACGGTCTTCGAGCCCGACATCCGCGCCAAGCCCGACACGCTCTACAAGAAACCCGGCTACGAGCCGAAGTGAAACCCGCCGCCGCCGCCCTCGCCGTCCTCCTGCCCCTGCTGGCGTCGGGCTGCGCGCATCCGGCGGTGACGTCCTGCTCCGGCGCGCGGATCGCGGCGCATGCCGGGTCCGACGCCGGCGCGTTCGACGGCATGTCCCATTCCGGCACGCTGCTCACCCTGCGCAATCGCGGCCCTTCGCCCTGCATCCTGCCTGGCCTGCCACGCCTCGCCTTCCTCGATGCCGCGCATCGCCGCCTGCCGATCGCCCGCCGCCCGCCGTTCGGGATGCATCCCGGCCCGGTCGTGCTGCCGGTCCGCCTCGCCGCCGGAGTGGTGGCGACAACGAAGCTGCGCTGGGTGGACGGCCCGGTCTACACCCGCAATGCCTGCATGAAGGTCGCCGCCCTGCGCATCGCCTGGCCGGGCGGGGCGACCACGATCCCCCTCGCCGCGACGATCTGCGGCCCGCGAGGCGCGGCGGCGGGCATTTCCCAGCCCCCACTCGCCCTCGCTGGAGAAACGACAATCAGCGGATCAGGATCGCCCGGAAATCGTTGACATTGGTGCGGGTCGGCCCGGTCACCACGAGGTCGCCGAGCGGGGCGAACAGCCCGTAACCGTCATTGTCGGCGAGGCGTGACGCGGGATCGAGGCCGATCGCCCGGGCGCGGGCCAGCGTGTCCGGCGCCAGCACGGCGCCGGCATTGTCCTCGGTGCCGTCGATCCCGTCGGTATCCCCGGCAATGGCGTGAATCCCCGGCGCCCCGCCGAGGGCGACCGCGAGCCCGGCGAGGAATTCGAGATTCCGCCCGCCGCGCCCGCCGCCGCGCACCGTCACCGTCGTCTCCCCGCCCGAAATCAGCACGCAGGGCCGGGCCAGCGGCGCGCCATGCGCGGCACAGCTCCGCGCCATGCCCGCCATCACCGCCGCCACCTCGCGCGCCTCGCCCTCGATCGCATCGCCGAGGATCAGCGGCGTCACCCCCGCCGCCCGCGCGACCGCGGCCGCCGCCTCCAGCGAGGCGAAGGGGGTGGCGATCATGATCTCGCGGGCGCGGGCAAAGGCCGGATCGCCGGGCTTCGGCGTCTCCGCCTCCGGCCGCGCCAGCCAGGCGGCGACCGGCTCCGGCACCGCGATCCCGGCGCGGCGCAAAATCTCCCGCGCTTCCGCCGCCGTGGTCGCGTCCGGCACGGTCGGCCCCGAGCCGATCACCGAGGGATCGTCGCCCGGCACGTCGGAAATCATCAGCGTCACGATCGCCGCCGGCGCCGCCGCCGCGGCGAGCCGCCCGCCCTTGATCGCCGAGAGATGCTTGCGCACGCAGTTCATCGCCTGGATGTTCGCCCCGCTCTTGAGCAGCGCGCGGTTCACCGCCTGCTTGTCGGCGAGCGAAATCCCCGGCGCCGGCAGCGCCAGCAGCGCCGAGGCACCGCCGGACATCAGCACCAGAACCAGATCGTCCGCGCTCAACCCCCGCACCATCGCGAGGATGCGCGCCGCCGCCGCCTGCCCGGCCGCATCCGGCACCGGGTGCGACGCCTCGACCACCTCGATCCGCCGGAGCGGCTGTTTGCTGCCATGCCCGTAGCGGGTGACCACGAGGCCGGACATCGGCGCCTCTGCCGGCCAGTGCGCCTCGACCGCCTCGGCCATCGCCGCCGCCGCCTTGCCGGCGCCGATCACCACGGTCCGCCCCTTCGGCGGGGAGGGCAGATGCGGCGCGAGGCAGCGCGCGGGCGCTGCCGCATCCACCGCCGCCGCGAACATGCGCCGCAACAGGTCGAGATCGCCCTCACTCATGCCGATTTTCCTTTCCACTCCGCCCGCAGCCGCGCCGCCCGGCCCGGGCAGCAGACTCTATCCGTCTGATAACGCCGGCATTCCGGCCCCGCCAGCCGGGCCTTGCTCCAAAGCACGACATCCGATCCTGATGGACCGGAAAGTGCTCTAGCCCTGCGGGGCAACCCGGTCCAGCGCGGCGAGCAGCGCGGCGCGGAACGGGGCGATGCCGCGATAGGCCGCCACGGATTCGGGCAGCCCCCGCACCGCCGCGGCCAGCGCCGCCGCCGCCCCCGCCACCGTCACCACCTCGGCCAGCGCCACCTGCCGGGTGCGGATGGTGAACAGCACGGCGCCGGTCTCGGGCAACCGGCTCAGCGTCTGGCGTTCGACCCGCAGATGCAGCCGCGCCGGCGCGGTCTCCGCGGTCACCGCCGGGCCGTGGGCGCCATCCGCCTCCGGCTGGAACAGCGCCGATCCGTCATGGATCGTCCAGTTGAACCGCTCGACCAGCCGCCCCGGCGCCAGCGCGGCGATGAACCGCGCGACCGGCCGCTCCAGCCGCTCGGCATAAAGCGGCACCCTGGCATGGATGGCGGCCAACTCCCGCCCCAGCTTGTCCGCAAGCCGCCAGCGCGAGGGAAAGCACAGCACCGCCGCCGTCAGCGCCGCGCTGTCCGGGTCGAGCAGGCAGAGATCCTCCTGCACCAGACGTCCGGCGCATTCGAGCGGGTCGCCCTCCGGCGCCGCGAGGTTCCACCGCTCGCCGGTCAGCCGGTTTTCCAGCATCCCGCCAGGCTCTGCGAACCAGGCGGCGCGATCGGCGCGCAAATGACCGGCGATCACCCGCAGCGCCTCGCGCCGCGCCGCTTCACTGCCCGGCAGCACCGCGAACACCTCGCCCCGGCGCAAATCCAGCAGCGCCCGGCGTTCGGCCATCTGTGCCGGATAATCGGCGCCGAACGCGGTCAGCTCGGCAAGCGGCCGGGCGATCAGCCCCATCGCCGGCCGGTAGGGGCCGGGCGCGAAGGGCAGCCAGAGCGGCGATGCGGGCAGCGCCGGCGGTGCTGCGTTCAGCAATCGTTGCCGCGCAGGGTGAAGGTCTTCACCGTCCCGCCCTGGAGCGAGAAGGTGACGGTGCATTGCCGCGTATACGTCTCGGGCGGGAAGATCGGGCCGTAATAGGGACCGTAATACGGACCATAGAAACCGGGGAACGGCGCGCCCACGCCCGGCTGGGCGGCATACGACCGCTCGACATAGGCGAAATACGTCGTGCCATCGACGGTGATCTTGCGGTCCGGCACGCCGAGTGCAGCGACCAGCGCCGATTCCGGCCGGCCGACATAGCCCGACATCCGCTCGGCAAGGCTCGGCCCCACCGCGCAGCCCGCGAGCATCAATGCCGCGACCGGCGCGGCCAGAACAAGCTTCCTTCGCATCGCACGCTCCTCGTTTCCGGGCCGTCGCCCGTTGGTGTCTACGGGCCGTCGCCCGTTGATGTCTCCGGGCCGTCGCCCGTTGGTGATGTGTAATGTCTACAATGGGTGCGTTTCGGTTTTATATCAGAGCCATAACACATCGGTGATGCGCGGCGCCCCGGCGGCGATCATCGCCAGCCGGTCGAACCCGAGGGCAATCCCCGCGCAGTCCGGCATCCGTCCCACCGCCGCCACGAAATCTTCATCGAGCGCCCAGTCCTCGCGGCCATACAGCGCGTGCCGCCGCGCCCGGTCGGCCTCGAACCGCGCACGCTGTTCCGCCGGATCGGTCAGCTCGGCGAAGGCGTTGGCGAGTTCCATCCCGCACACGTAAAGCTCGAACCGCTCGGCGACGCGCGGATCATCCGCCCGCCGCCGCGCGAGGGCGGCGAGCGGCGCCGGCCAGTCGGTCAGGAAGGTCGGATGACGCCGGCCGAGCTGCGGCTCGATCCGCCCGAGCATGAGGCGGAAGAACAGATCCTCCCAGTCCTCGCCCTCGCGGCGCGCCACCCCGGCATCGGCCGCGAGCCGGTCGGCATCGCCCATGCTCGCCAGCACATCGAGCCCGCAATGGCGGTCGAAAGCCTCGGCCACGCTCAGCACCTCGATCTCGGCAAGCTCGGTCGTCACCCCCCGGCACGTCACCACCGGCGGCAGCACCGCGCGCAGGAATTGCGCCGTCTCCTCGATCAGTGCTTCGATATCGGCGCCCGGGCGATACCATTCGAGCATGGTGAATTCGGGAGAATGCGTGTCCGACCCCTCATGGTCGCGCCAGACCCGGGCGAGCTGGAAAATCGGCCCGGCATCGCCTGCGAGCAGCTTCTTCATCGCGAATTCCGGGCTGGTATGCAGCCATCGCCGCGCCGCCGCGCCATCCGGCGCATGCACGATCGTCGCCAGCGCCGCGAGATGCACCTCCTCGCCCGGCGCCGGCACGAGATACGGCGTCTCCACCTCCATGTAGCCGCGCGCGGCGAAAAAGGCGCGCGTCGCCTGCGCGAGCCGCCCGCGCCGCCGCAGGAAAGGCAGCCGGGCGGCAAGGCGTTCGGGGTCCCATGCTTGTCTGGCCATGCGCCGCAGGATAGCACCGCCGCATGGCCACTCCCACGCTCCGCACCGCAGACCAGCTGATCGAGGCCGGGCTTGCCCCGCCCGCCGCCCGGGCGGGGCTGGAGGCGGTCGCCGCGCGCTACGCCACCGCGATCCCGGCACCGCTCGCCGCCCTGATCGGCGATCCGGCGGACCCGATCGGGCTTCAGTTCATCCCCGACCCCGCCGAGCTCGACACCGCCGCCCACGAGCAGGCCGACCCGATCGGCGATGACGCGCTCTCCCCGGTCCCCGGCATCGTCCACCGCTACCCCGACCGCGCGCTGCTCAAGCCCACCCTCGCCTGCCCGGTCTATTGCCGGTTCTGCTTCCGCCGCGAGCATGTCGGCCCGGAGGGCGGGGTGCTGTCCGAAGCGGAGCTGGAGGCGGCGTTCGCCTGGCTGGAAGCGCATGATGGCGTGCGCGAGGTGATCCTGACCGGCGGCGACCCGCTGATCCTCTCGCCCCGCCGGCTGGCCGCGATCTTCGCCCGCCTGCGCGCGATCCCGCATATCAGCCGGCTGCGGCTGCACACCCGCGTCCCGGTGGCCGACCCGGCGCGGATCACGCCCGCACTGCTCGCCGCCCTCGATCACGACCCGCCGCTCTTCCTCGTGCTGCACGCCAACCACGCGCGCGAATTCGGCGCCGAGGCCCGCGCCGCGCTGCGGGCGCTGCGCCGCGCCGGCATCCCGCTGCTCGGCCAGTCGGTGCTGCTGCGCGGCGTCAACGACGCGGCGGCGGCGCTGCGCGCCCTGTTCGAGACCATGCTCGAATGCGGCGTCAAACCCTATTACCTCCACCAGCTCGACCCCGCCCCCGGCACCGCCCGCTTCCACGTGCCGATCGCCGAGGGGCGGGCGCTGATCGCCGCCCTGCGCGGCACGATTTCCGGCCACGCGCTGCCGACCTACATCCTCGATGCGCCCACCGGGAAGACCACGCTCGAACCCTCGCCGGTTTCCCTTTCCGCCGGGCTGTGATAGGCGCGCAGGATGCCTGTACCGCTGATCGCCGTGCTGAACGGTCCGAACCTCAACATGCTGGGCCTGCGCGAGCCCGAAATCTACGGCATCCAGACCCTCGACGATCTGGAGGCGCTCTGCGCCGAGGCCGCCGAAGAGCTGGGCCTCGCCATCGATTTCCGCCAGACCAACGGCGAGGGCGAGCTGATCACCTGGGTGCAGGAATGCCGCGGCCGCGCCGCCGGCATCGTCATCAACCCGGCGGGCTACTCGCACACCTCGATCGCCCTGATGGACGCGCTGCACGCGGTCGACCTTCCGGTCGTCGAGGTGCATCTGTCCAACATTCACCAGCGCGAGGCGTTCCGCCACCATTCCTTCGTATCGCAGGCCGCACGCGGCGTGATCTGCGGCCTTGGTTTCACCGGCTACCGGCTGGCGCTTCAGGCGATCGCCGAGATTGTGGAGCAGGAAGCATGAGTCTCTCCTTCGACCCCGAGGTGCTGCGCGCCCTCGCCGCCCTTCTCAAGGATGGCGACCTGGCCGAGATCGAGCTTGAGGAAGGCGACCGCCGGCTGCGCCTCGCCCGCGCCAGCGCGCAGCCGACACAATTCGTCACCGCGCCCCCCTATCCCGCGCCGCCCTATGCGATGCCGCAAGGAATGGCCCCGGGAATGACACCGGGCGTGGCTCCGGGTGCTCCAGCGCCTGCCGCCGCGGCGCCTGAAGCCGCCGCCGCGAACCATCCCGGCACGGTGAAATCGCCGATGGTCGGCGTCGCCTATCTCTCGGCCGAGCCGGGGGCCGCGCCCTTCATCAGCGTGGGGAGCACGGTCGAGGCCGGGCAGACGCTGCTGCTGATCGAGGCAATGAAAACCTTCAACCAGATCAAGGCGCCGCGCGCCGGCACGGTAAAATCCATCCTCGTCGCCTCCGGCCAGCCGGTGGAATACGACGAGCCTCTGGTCATCGTCGAATAACCGGCCGTTGCCCGTGTTCTCGAAAATCCTGATCGCCAATCGCGGCGAAATCGCGCTCCGGGTCCAGCGCGCCTGCCGCGAGATGGGCATCGCCACCGTCGCGGTGCATTCCACCGCCGATGCCGATGCGATGCATGTGCGCCTCGCCGATGAGAGTGTCTGCATCGGCCCCGCCGCCGCGCGCGATTCCTATCTCAACATGCCCGCCCTCATCAGTGCGGCCCTGATCACCGGCGCCGAGGCGGTGCATCCCGGCTACGGCTTCCTCTCCGAGAACGCCGATTTCGCCGAGATGGTGGAAGCCCACGGCCTCGCCTTCATCGGCCCCTCGCCCACCCATATCCGCATGATGGGCGACAAGATCACCGCCAAGACAACGATGGCCGATCTCGGCGTGCCGCTCGTCCCCGGCTCGGACGGCGAGGTGCCGGATGTCGAGGCGGCGAAGCGCGTCGCCGCGGAAATCGGCTGCCCGGTGCTGATCAAGGCCGCGGCCGGCGGCGGCGGGCGCGGCATGAAGGTCGCCCGCTCGCTCGACGAGGTCGAGGAAGCCTTCCGCACCGCCCGCGCCGAGGCCGGCGCCGCCTTCGGCAACAACGCCGTCTATATCGAGAAATATCTCGACCGCCCGCGCCATATCGAGCTTCAGGTGATGGGCGACAATCACGGCAACGTGGTCCATTTCGGCGAGCGCGACTGCTCGCTGCAGCGCCGCCACCAGAAGCTGCTCGAAGAAGCCGGCTCGCCCGGCATCACCCGCGAGGAGCGCGACCGCCTGGGCGAGATCGCCACCGCGGCGCTGGCGAAATTCGGCTACCGCAACGCCGGCACGCTCGAGTTTCTGTATCAGGACGGCCAGTTCGCCTTCATCGAGATGAACACGCGCCTGCAGGTCGAGCATCCGGTCACCGAAATGGTCACCGGGGTCGATCTCGTGCGCGAGCAGATCCGCATCGCCGCCGGCGAGACGCTGGGCTACGGCCAGTCCGACATCCGCTTCAACGGCCACGCCATCGAATGCCGCATCACCGCCGAAGACCCCGAGACCTTCACCCCCTCGCCGGGCAAGGTCGAGGTGTTCCACGCCCCCGGCGGGCTCGGCGTGCGGCTCGATTCCGCCCTCTATGCCGGCTATCGCATCCCCCCGCATTATGACAGCCTGGTCGCCAAGCTGATCGTCCATGGCCGCGACCGCGCCGAGGCGATCGCCCGGATGCGCCGCGCGCTGGGCGAATTCGCCCTCTCGGGCATCCGCACCACGATCCCGCTGCACCTGCGCATTCTCGACGATCCCGGCTTCCGCGCCGGCGACTATACGATCCACTGGCTGGAACAGTTCGTCGCCCGCACCTGACTTTTGCCCCGGGACTTCATCGTGACTTTCCGGGGCAGAGCCCCAGGCCACGCGGTTTCCCGGCATCCCCGTCGGATCGGCGCAAACGCCAGCGCGAGGCCGTCCGGCCGTTGCGCCGCCGGCCCGGCAAGGCTGCACCATTACGTTACAAAGCTGGCCTTCCGCGCGCGAACCGTGCACATAATGCAATATCGTAATTTGCATTCGCCGCGACGTGCTTTAATCTATATTTTAAATTTTTGATCCATAATCGTTATGAACGTCGGGAAAATGGAACTTGAATTTGATGTTTCCGCATTTCAGCTAGACCTGCCGGAACCGTGAAAGCCTTGGGTCACAGCCTGAGCGATCTCCCGGCCCAGACCAGGCGCCAGATCGAAATCTCCCTGCTCGACATGAGGGCGGCGCTGGTGCCTCGCATGGTCGTCACCGGCGGCACCGTGGCCGGCATCCTGGCCTGGGAATTCCACGACCTGCTGCACAGCGCCCCGCTCATCGCCACCGGCCTCGCCGGCCTCGCCACCTGCTACGTCCTGCTCATGATCGTCGCCACCCTCTGGTCTCGGCGCGCGGCCGAGGCGCAGCCCGCCCTGTTCAAGGCGCTGTTCTGCGGCCTCGCACTGCTGATCGGCGTGTTCTGGGCCTGTATCGAGATCGGCGGGCTGCGCCATGCCACCGGGCAACAGGCCAGCCTCGTCTATGCCGTCATCGTCGGCCTGATCTCCACCGCCGCCTTCTCCGGCCCGGCGCTCTACGCCCTGGTCTACTGGGCGCCGGTCACCGCCGGCGCCGCCATCGCGCTGGTGACGAACACGGCGCATCCCCCGGTGACATCCCTGATCGGCCTCGGCAGCTACGCCCTGCTGACCTTCACCACCATCCTCTACGTCAACGCCAACACGATGGAGCGCGAATTCCGCCGGCTGGAGGCGGAACGCCAGAGCGAGGTGATCAATCTCCTGCTGCGCGATTTCGAGGAAGGGGCGAGCGATTTCCTCTGGGAAACCGATGCGTCGCTCACCCTGCTCCGCCCCTCCCCGCGCTTCGCCGAGGCGGCGCGCACCACGCAGGAGGCGCTCGCCGGCCAGTCGCTGGTGCGCTTCCTGGTCGAGCATGGCCAGCCCAGCCCCGAGCAATCCTGCGCCCCTTCCATCGGCAACCTGCTCTACCACATCGGCCGGCGGGAAACCTTCAACGAGAAGAGCGCGCCGCTCTTCTTCGCCGGCGAGGAACGCTGCTGGTCCTTCGCCGGCAAGCCGGTCTTCGACCGCGATGGCCAGTTCGTCGGCTATCGCGGCGTCGGCTCCGACGTCACCGCCCACCGCCACGCCGAGCGGCGCATCGCCCATATCGCCCGGCATGACAGCCTGACCGGCCTCGGCAACCGGATGGGCTTCGACGAGGTGCTGCATGGCGCCTGCGCCAGCCCGGTGGGTGCCGGCACCGGGCTGATCTGCCTCGATCTCGACCATTTCAAATCGGTGAACGACCGCTTCGGCCACAAGGCGGGCGACGAGCTGCTCCAGGCCGCCGCCGGCCGGCTGCTCGCCTGCGTGCGCAGCCACGACCGCTGCTTCCGCCTCGGCGGCGACGAATTCGCGATCCTGCTGCCCGACGCCACCATCGCCGATGTCGAGAGGCGGTGACCCGCCGCATCATCGACCGCCTGGCCGATCCGTTCCGCCTCGCCGACATCACCGTGGCGATCGGCTGTTGCGCCGGCATCGCGATGATCGCCCGCGCCGGCATCCAGCCCGAGGATGTCCTGCACGCGGCAGATCTGGCACTCTACCGCGCCAAGGAAAGCGGACGCGGCGCCGTGCGGATGTTCGATCCCGAAAACGACCGCCAGACCACCCGCCTGCGCCAGCTCGACGCCTCGCTGGTCAACGAGTTCGAGCGTCAGAGCTTCTTCCTTCAGTTCCAGCCGATCGTCCGGCTCGAAAGCGGCGCGGTCACCACGATCGAGGCGCTGGTCCGCTGGCAGCATCCGCAATACGGCATCCTGCCGCCGGACCAGTTCATCCCCGCCTCCGAACATAACGGCACCATCATCCGCATCGGCGCCTACGTGATCGATGCCGCCTGCGCCTTCGCCGCCACCCTGCCCGAGCAGATCGCGGTGGCGATCAACCTCTCCCCGGTCCAGCTCTACGACCCGCTGCTGCTGGAGCGGATCGGCAATGCCCTGGCCCGCCACAAGCTCGGCCGCGGGCGCATCGAGTTCGAGCTGACCGAAACCGCGATCCTCGACGTCTCGCCCACAACCCGCGACATTCTGGACGCCATCAGGGCGCTGGGCTGCCGCCTCGCGCTCGACGATTTCGGCGCCGGCTATTCCTCGATCTCGACGCTCTACTACTTCCCGTTCGACCGCCTGAAGATCGACCGCGCGCTGATCCGCGACTCGCTCGACGACGCCCGCCGCCGCAGCATCCTGCTGCATGTCGGGCGCATGGCGCATGATATCGATCTCACCCTCACCGCCGAGGGGCTGGAGACCGAGGCCCACCGCACCCGCCTCATCGAACTCGGGTTCGACGAAGGACAGGGCGCGCTGTTCTCGATGCCGATGGATGGCGAGGCGCTGCACGCCTGGCTGCGCCCGCACATCGTCCGCACCGCCTCCGGCGCCGCCTGAGCGCCATCCGATCTTTTCGAACCGGATGGCGCTCCATCATATTGCTAACCAGAGCATCTTTATCTGATCGGATGATGCTCTAGCCCTGCGGCGCCAGCTTGTCCTGCGTCTTGGTGTCGAAATCGCTGGCGTCGTGGCGCTCGTGCAGCTGCTCGCTCGGCTCGCCGAACACGCGGTTGACCATGCGCCCGCGGCGCACGGCCGGGCGCGCGTAGATCTGGTCGGCCCAGCGCAGCACGTTGCGGTATTCCTGCACCTGGAGGAACTCGGCGGCGTTGTAGAGCCAGCCCTTCACCAACCCGCCATACCACGGAAACACGGCGATATCCGCGATCGTGTAGTCCTTGCCGCCGAGATACTCGGTCTCGGCCAGCCGGCGGTCGAGCACGTCGAGCTGCCGCTTGGTTTCCATTGCGAAACGGTTGATCGGATATTCGAACTTCTCCGGCGCATAGGCGTAGAAATGACCGAACCCGCCGCCGAGATAGGGCGCGCTGCCCATCTGCCAGAACAGCCAGGAAAAGCACTCCGCCCGCGCATCGGCGTCGAGCGGCAGGAACTCGCCGAACTTCTCCGCGAGATAGACGAGGATGGAGCCGGATTCGAACACCCGGCGCGGCTGCGGTCCGCTGTGATCGACCAGGGCGGGGATCTTCGAATTCGGGTTGGCGGCGACGAAGCCGCTGCTGAACTGGTTGCCCTCGTTGATGCGAATCAGCCAGGCGTCATATTCCGCGCCGGCATGGCCGCGCGCCAGCAGCTCTTCCAGCATCACGGTGACCTTCACCCCGTTGGGCGTCGCCAGCGAATAGAGCTGGAGCGGATGACGGCCGACCGGCAGCTCCTTCTCATGGGTGGGTCCGGCGATCGGGCGGTTGATGCTGGCGAAGTGGCCGCCGCTGGGCTGCTCCCACGTCCAGATTTTCGGGGGCGTATAGCCGGAGTCACTCGTCATCGCGTTCATCTCTCCACTGTTTCAGCATCTGGCACCGGGGCGAAGCCGAAGCCCCGCATCGATGGCGCACCAGCGCAAGATAGGGTGCGGGACAGGGTTTTTCAGGCCCTTGTCTTTCCGGCACCGCAATTATCGATCGATTGTTATATATAGAACGTTCCGATCCTGCGAGATCAGATGCAGCGATCTATCATATTGATACTTCATGCATTTTCTCCGATCAGATGACCCAATCTGACCGAATGATGCTCAAGCGCACGTCCCGATCCATCCGGATCGGACACCGTGCTCTTTCTTGTTGATTGTCAAAGCATCTTTATCCGATCAGATGTTTCCATCTGACCGGATGATGCTCAAGCGCACGTCCCGATCCATCCGGATCGGACACCGTGCTCTTTCTTGGCGATTGTCAGAGCATCTTTATCCGATCAGATGTTTCCATCTGACCGGATGATGCTCAAGAGCACGCTCCGATCCATCCGGATCGGACACCGTGCTCTTTCTTGTTGATTGTCAGAGCATCTTTATCCGATCAGATGTTTCCATCTGACCGGATGATGCTCAAGAGCACGTTCCGATCCATCCGGATCGGACACCGTGCTCTTTCTTGTTGATTGTCAGAGCATCTTTATCCGATCAGATGTTTCCATCTGACCGGATGATGCTCAAGCGCGCGTTCCGATCCATCCGGATCGGACACCGTGCTCTTTCTTGTTGATTGTCAGAGCATCTTTATCCGATCAGATGTTTCCATCTGATCGGATGATGCTCTGGCATTCAGGCGGGGATGGGAACGCGCCGCGCACCGCGCTTGCCGGCGAGGGCCGCCGGCGCCGCCGAGCCCGGCATCGCCATGCCGTCCTCCCGCGTGTGGAAACCCGCCGCGCGGTCGGCGAGCCGGGCGGTTTCATCCTTGAGCGACACGGTGGCCGCCGCCGTCTGTTCGACCATGGCGGCATTCTGCTGCACCGCCTGGTTCATCTGCCCGGCAGCGGCATTCACCTCAGAAAGGCTGCTGGCCTGCCGCGCCGCGGAATCGGAGATCTCGGTGATGAGACGATCGAGCGCGATCACGTTTTCGCTGATCATGTCCAGCGCCGTGCCTGTCTCGCCGACAAGGCGCACCCCCTCGCCCACCTGTTTCGACGAGCGCGCGAGGAGCGTCTTGATCGATTTCGCGGCATCGGCTGAGCGATGCGCCAGCGCCCGCACCTCGGATGCGACGACGGCGAAGCCGCGCCCGGCATCGCCGGCGCGCGCGGCCTCGACCCCCGCATTCAGCGCGAGCAGGTTGGTCTGGAACGCCACCTCGTCGATCATGCCGATGATCTGGTCGATCTCGCGCGAGGAGGCCTCGATCTGCCGCATCGCCGCCACCGCCTCGCCGACGATGACGCGGGACTTGTCGGCCGCGCCATTGGCCGATTGCGCGGCCTCGTTGGCGCGGGCGGCATTTTCCGCGGTCTGCTGCACCCCGCTGGTGATCTCGTTGAGTGCGGCGGTGGTCTGCTCAAGAGTCGCGGCCTGCTGCTCGGTGCGCCGCGCAAGGTCCTCGGCGGCGCGGGCAATCTCGTCCACCCCGCCATTGATCTCGCCGGTGCTGCGCTTCACCCCGCCGAAACTCTCGTCGAGCTTGCCCACCGCATCGTTGAAATCGTCGGCGAGGCGCGCGTATTCCTCGGGCAGCTCCTCGATCATCCGATACGAGAGATCGCCTGCCGCCAGCGCGGCCAGCGCCCGGCCGAGCGCCGCGGTCACCGCCGCATTGGTCGCCGCCGCCCTGTCCTCGACCGCCTGGCGCTTCGTGTCGAGCTCGTCGAGATAGACCGCGATGGCGAGGTCCATGTCGAGGAAGGTGGCCTTGATCAGCGCGCCGAGATCGGTCGCCGCGTCGCCCCCCTGCCCGCTGCGGCGGCGGAACAGCCCCGCCGGCTTCGCCTTCCGCGCCTCCAGCACGCCGGCGGCGATGCGTTCGAGGATCAGCGCATAGCCCGCGATATACCAGCGCGGCTCCAGGCCGATGCGCGCATGAACCTCGCCCACCCGCGTCACCGCGGCGACATAATCGTCATCGAACAGCGCGTCTGCAATGCGCGTCCAGTGGCCGTTCTGCCGGGTCTGCGCGGTATCGATCGAGGCTCTGCTGGAAAAGAACGCGCTCGCCTCCGGATTCCGCGCCAGCCGGTCGTAGAATTCCGCAAGCGCGCTGGACACGGCGCCGGCCAGAACCGGCTTCAGCGTCCGCAGCCGGTCCCGCACCCGTTCGTCGAGCCCGATGAATTCAAGTCTCTGCGCGATGGTCCGGCGGCTATGGCTGGTCATGAACGGCGCGTCCTCAAATTTATTTCACAAATTCAAGAATTATCATGTAACCCTTAAATTCCCGCTAATCCGGTATTGAAATTATCATAAACACGCTATGCGCAGGTCCCATGCGGTGGCATGGCGCAGACGCAGCGCGGCGAACTTGCTATCCAGTGGGCGCGATACGGAGCGACGAGGGAACTGGGCATGGCACGACCGATGGAACCGATGGCAGGGCAGGCGCGCGGAGGACAGGGCTGATGATGGACGGCTCGTCCCACCCCCGCACGGCCAATCGCCGGCAGGCCGAGATCATGAACCTGCTGCAGGATGCCGGGCGCGTCTCGGTCGAGGATCTCGCCGCCCGCTTCGGCGTCACCCCGCAGACGATCCGGCGCGATCTGAACGAATTGTGCGAGGTCCACCGCCTCACCCGCGTGCATGGCGGCGCGATGATCGCCTCCAGCGTCGCCAACCTCGCCTATGACGCGCGCAAGCTCGTCGCCCAGCCGGTCAAGCAGCTGATCGGCGAGGCGGCGGCGCGCCTGATCCCCGACAATTCCTCCCTGCTCATCAATATCGGCACCACCACCGAAGAGGTCGCCCGCGCCCTCGCCCAGCACAGCGGCCTGCTGGTGATCACCAACAACCTGCACGTCGCCGCCGAGCTTCACCGCTCGCCCGGCGTCGAGCTGATCATGGCCGGCGGCACCATGCGCCGCGCCGATGGCGGCATCGTCGGCGCCACCACGGTCGAGCAGATCCGCCAGTTCCGCGCCGATTTCGCGGTGATCGGCACCTCCGCGATCGACCGCGACGGCACCCTGCTGGATTTCGACAGCCGCGAGGTGCAGGTCTCGCGCGCGATCATCGAATGCGCCCGGCGGGTGATGCTGGTGGCCGACAGCAGCAAGTTCAACCGCTCCGCCCCGGTCCGCATCGCCCATCTGAAGGATGTCGACGTTCTCGTCACCGACCGGCTGCGCACGCCCGAAAGCCGCGAGCTTTGCGAACGGCTCGGCACCGAGGTGGTGGAAACCGCCGGCGAGGAGGAGGGCGACATCGCCGACTGACCGGAGCCGCAACGCCGCACCCGCGCGGGTTCGCATTCGCGCACGCACAGTTTTCGTTTTCTCATTCGTTTTGAGTATTGACCCCCGGTTTTTGTTCGTATTAATGTTCGCTTCAACAAGCGAACAGCGACGAAACGCAAACGCGGGAGGTTTGGCTGATGGCGTCCGCACCGGACAGTTCGGGGATCCATGACATTGCGATCATCGGCGGCGGCATCAACGGATGCGGCATCGCCCGTGACGCGGCGGGGCGGGGCTGGTCGGTCTTTCTCTGCGAGGCGGGCGATCTCGGCGGCGCCACCTCGGCGGCTTCCACCAAGCTGATCCACGGCGGCCTGCGCTATCTCGAATATTACGAATTTCGCCTGGTGCGCGAGGCGCTGATGGAGCGCGAGGTGCTGTGGAGCATCGCGCCGCACATCATCTGGCCGCTGCGCTTCGTGCTGCCGCACCACAAGGGGCTGCGCCCGGCCTGGATGCTGCGCCTCGGCCTGTTCATCTACGATCATCTCGGCGGCCGGAAAAAACTGCCGCCCACCCGCACCCTGCGGCTCCGGCGCGATCCGGCGGGCCAGCCGCTCGATGTTCGTTTTGTGCGCGGATACGAATATTCCGATTGCTGGGTCGAAGATTCGCGCCTCGTCGTGCTCAACGCCCGCGATGCGGCGGATCGCGGCGCCGAGATCGCCCCGCGCACCCGCTGCGTTAGCGGCGCGCGCGAGGACGGGCTCTGGACGCTGACCGTCCGCGACGAGCAGAGCGGCGAAACCCGCATCGTCCGCGCCCGCACCCTGGTCAACGCCGCCGGCCCCTGGGTGGCCGAGGTGCTGCAACAGGTGCTGCGCGCCAACAGCCCCGCCTCGGTCCGCGCCGTGCAGGGCAGCCACATCGTCGTGCGGCGGCTCTACGAGGGCGAGCATTGCTACATCTTCCAGAACGAGGACGGGCGGATCTTCTTCGTCATCCCCTATGAGCGCGACTTCACCCTGATCGGCACCACCGACCGCGACTATCACGGCGACCCCGCCGCGGTGCGCGCCTCGGAGGAGGAAATCGCCTATCTCTGCCAGTCCGCCAGCGCCTATTTCACCCGGCCGATCGCGCCGTCCGATGTCGTCTGGGCCTATTCCGGCGTCCGCCCGCTCTATGACGACGGCGCCTCGAAGGCCCAGGCCGCGACGCGCGACTACGTGCTGGAAATGGACGCCCCGGCCGACGGCCCCGCCTTGCTCTCGGTCTTCGGCGGCAAGATCACCACCTATCGCCGCCTCGCCGAATCGGTGCTCGACCGTCTCGCCCCGCATCTGCCCGCCGCCGCCGGCAAGGCGAAGGGCTGGACCGGCCACGCCGCGCTGCCCGGCGGCGATTTCCCGCCCGAGGGCTATGCCGCCGAGGTCGCATCGCTCCGGCGCGACTATCCCTTCCTCGCCGTGCGCCTTGCCGAGCGGCTGATCCGCGCCTATGGCACCCGCGCCCGCGCCCTGCTCGGCGCCGCCGCACGGATGGAAGATCTCGGCCGCAGCTTCGGCGCCGACCTCACCGAGGCCGAGCTGCGCTACCTGCACGACCACGAATTCGCCCGCACCGCGGACGACGTCGTCTGGCACCGCAGCAAGCTCGGCCTGCATCTCACCCGCGAGGAGATCGCGGCGATCGATAGCTTCATGCCGACACTCGCCACGGCGGACGCGCGGGGATGAGGCGCGCCGCACCCCACGATTGCCGGAGACGGGGCCGCCCGGCCCACCGCCCGCACCGCGCGGGCCGGGCCAGCTTCCCCCCCGATCCGGGCGTTAGAGCATCATCCGATCAGATGAACTCATCTGATCGGGTAAAGATGCTCTGGTGATCAACAAGATAGAGCACGGCATCCGATCCTGATGGATCGTAACGCGCTCTAGCCCGGACCATCAACAGCCACAGGGAGGAACAACAATGTCACGTTACGTAGGAGCCATAGACCAGGGCACGACAAGCTCGCGCTTCATCGTGTTCGACAAGGGCGGAAACATCGTCTCCGTCGCCCAGAAGGAGCACCGGCAGATCTATCCGAAGCCGGGCTGGGTCGAGCACGACCCGATGGAGATCCTCTCCAACACTAACGAGGTCGTCGGCGCCGCCCTCGCCCGCGCCAACCTCACCGCCTCCGACCTCGCCGCCGTCGGCATCACCAACCAGCGCGAGACCACCCTGCTGTGGGACCGCAAGACCGGCCAGCCGCTCTGCAACGCGCTGGTCTGGATGGACACCCGCACCGACCAGCTGGTCCAGCAATTCACCCGCGATGGCGGGCAGGACCGCTTCCGCGCGAAAACCGGCCTGCCGCTCGCGACCTATTTCGCCGGGCTCAAGCTGCGCTGGATTCTCGACAATGTCGAAGGTGCGCGGGCCAAGGCCGAAGCCGGCGACGCGCTGTTCGGCACCGTCGATTCCTGGCTCACCTGGAATCTCACCGGCGGGGCGAATGGCGGCCATCACGTCACCGACGTCACCAATGCCAGCCGCACCATGCTGATCGACCTCGCGACCTGCGCCTGGGACGATGACATGCTGAACGCCTTCGGCATCCCCCGCGCCTGCCTGCCGCGGATCGTCCCCTCTTCCGCGGTCTATGGCGAAATCCGCACCGCCCCGCTGCAAGGCACCAAACTCGCCGGCATGCTGGGCGACCAGCAGGCCGCCCTGGTCGGGCAGACCTGCTTCGCCCCCGGCGAGGCCAAGAACACCTACGGCACCGGCTCGTTCCTGCTGATGAACACCGGCACCGAGCCGGTGCAGTCAAAGGCCGGGCTGCTCACCACCCTCGCCTACCAGTTCGGCACCGAAAAGCCGCGCTACGCGCTGGAAGGGGCGATCGCCATCACCGGCGCGCTGGTGCAATGGCTGCGCGACAATCTCAAGCTGTTCGACGTCGCCCCCCAGATCGAGCCGCTCGCCCGCAGCGTCGAGGATAATGGCGATGTCTACATCGTCCCCGCCTTCTCCGGGCTCTACGCGCCCTATTGGAAGGACGACGCCCGCGGCGTCATCGCCGGGCTGACCCGCTACGCGACCCGCGCCCATCTCGCCCGCGCCGCCCTCGAATCCACCGCCTACCAGGTGCGCGACGTGGTCGAGGCGATGCAGGAGGATTCCGGGATCCGCCTCGCCACATTGAAGACCGATGGCGGCATGGTCGCCAACGAATTGCTGATGCAGTTCCAGGCCGACATCCTGAACGCCCCTGTCGTCCGCCCGAAAATGACCGAAACCACCGCCCTCGGCGCCGCCTACGCCGCGGGTCTTGCCGTCGGCTACTGGGCCAATCTCGAGGATCTGCGCGCCAACTGGGGTGTGGACAAGACATGGGAGCCGGCAATGGCCGCCGAAACCCGCGACAAATACTACCGTTCCTGGAAGAAGGCGGTCCAGCGCTCCTTCGCCTGGGTTGACTGATCAAACAGCCAATCAAACGACAAGAGAAACAGAAATGTCCATTTTCACGGGTGAATTCCTTGGCACCGCGACCCTGATCCTGTTCGGTGACGGCGTTGTGGCAGGTGTCCTGCTCAACCACTCGAAGGCCCAGAATTCGGGCTGGATGGTGATCACGACGGGGTGGGCCTTCGCGGTGCTCGCCGGCGTGTTCGTCGCCAAGGCCTGCGGCAGTCCGGCGGCCTATATCAACCCCGCCTTCGCGATCGGCATCGCCGTCGACCACGGCAACTGGACCGGCATCCCCCAGGCCATCGCCGGCGATTTCCTCGGCGCCTTCGCGGGCGGCGTGCTGGTCTTCCTGCAATACCTGCCGCACTGGAAGGAAACGCCGGACCAGGGGCTGAAACTCGCGGTGTTCTGCACCGCACCGGCGATCCGCAACGTCATGACCAACATGATCAGCGAAATCATCGGCACCTTCGCGCTCACCTTCATCATCGGCGCGATCTTCTCCAAGGCCGCTTCGCCGCACGGCATTTCCGACGGCATGGGCCCCTATCTGGTGGCGGCGCTGGTCTGGGGCATCGGCCTGTCGCTGGGCGGGACCACCGGCTATGCGATCAACCCGGCGCGCGATCTCGGGCCGCGCATCGCCCACGCGCTGCTGCCCATCCCGGGCAAGGGCGGGTCTGACTGGGGCTATGCCGCCATCCCGGTGGTCGGCCCGGTGATCGGTGCCTCCCTCGCCGGTCTCGCGATGGCCGCCTTCCACATGTGACACCCCGCCGCCGGGGTGCGCGGGCGCAGCCGACGGCGCCCGCGCCGCACCAGCGAAAGCCCCTGTTCGCCGCACCGGCGGCGGCACCTCCCGCCCGGACCATTCGTCCGGGCGTTTTTTTGCGACCGGGCAAGGATTGCCGGCCGAAGGGCGGCTCCCTTGGCCAGCATGCCACACCTATTCGCTGAACCTGATATGATAATAAAAAAAGCGAACGTTGTTTTCATATCGTCAACGAAATTTACTTTTAATTTACGCGCATGAGCTATGGTGGCGGTCATGCAGCAAGCGGCGACCCCATCGGCTTACCAGGGCAATCCCCGGGATGAGGAGGAGGACGACACCGAGGTCCTCATCGCCCTCGCACAGGACGTCTGGGCGGATATGGCAAGGCGCCACATCGTGCCGACGCCGCGCGCCTACGAAATCTGCTTCGCCTATCGCCGGGGCAGCAATCTCGAACTCAACGCCTTTCTCGACCGTCACCACCCCGATCTCGACAATCTGACGCCCGCCGCCGCCGACGCCATCCACGCGCGCTTCCTCGCGGACGAAGCGGCGCGGGACGCCGTCTCCGAAGGGGCGAAAGGCATCCAGGAAGCGGCGGAGGCGCTGGTCAACCACGTCTCCGGCAACCAGAAGGCACTGAAGGAATACGGCGACGTGCTGGAAGGCTGGGCCAGCCGGCTCGATCACGAGCCGACCATCGCCAGCCTCGTCGCCGCCGTCGCCGCCCTCACCGCCGAAACCACCCGCGCCGCCGCCCGCAACCGCGCGCTCGAGGAAAAACTCGCGGCCTCCGTCCAGCGCATCGCCCGGCTCCGCCAGTCCCTCACCGCCGCCCGCGCCGAAGCGACGACCGATGCGCTGACCGCCATCACCAACCGCCGCGCCTTCGATGCCAAGGCGAAGCGCTTCATCGCCCAGCGCCGGTCGGACGAGCCGCTGGTCGCCTCCGTCGTCCTGTTCGACATCGACAATTTCAAATGGTTCAACGACGTCCACGGCCACCAGACCGGCGACCTGATCCTCCGCCTCGTCGCCCGCCTGCTGTCGGACAGCGTCAAGGGCCGCGACACCGTGGCCCGCTATGGCGGCGAGGAATTCATCGTCCTGCTCGCCGGCGCCGACCTGCCCTCCGCCCTCTCGGTGGCGCGGCAGATCTGCCAGTCGATGGCCGATCGCAAGCTGGTCAAGCGCTCCTCGCGGCAGGAACTGACCCAGGTCACCCTCTCCGCCGGCGTCGCGGAATACATCCCCGGCGAAACCCTCGCCGCCTGGACCAGCCGGGCCGACGCGGCGCTCTACCGCGCCAAGGAACTCGGCCGCAACCGCGTCTGCAGCGAGCGCGACCTGCCCGGCTGACCCACCCCGCCCGGCCGTGCTACAGTTCGGCCATGCCACACGCCGATTTCGTCCATCTCCGCGTCCACTCCGCCTATTCGCTCTCCGAAGGCGCGATCAAGCCGGACAAGATCGCGACCCTCGCGCGCGACAACGCGATGCCCGCCGTCGCCATCACCGACACCTCGAACCTGTTCGGCTCGATCGAGTTCTCCCAGGCCTGCATGGGCAAGGGCGTGCAGCCCATCGTCGGCTGCCAGATCGGCCTTGCCCGCGCCGAGCAGAAACTCCTCCCGCCCGACCCGCTGGTGCTGCTCGCGAAGGACGCCACGGGCTTCGCCAATCTCTCGAAACTCTCCTCCCGCAGCTTTCTCGACACCGAACCCGGCCTCCGCCCGCAAATCAGCCTCGACACGCTGCGCGACCATCACGAAGGCCTGTTCCTCCTCACCGGCGGCCGCTTCGGCCCGATCGGCCGCCTGCTCGGCGATGGCCAGCGCCCCGAGGCCGCGCGCCTGCTCGCCGCCCTCGCCGAAACCTTCCCCGACCGTCTCGCCGTCGAGCTGGAGCGCCACGAACTGCCGGCCGAGCGCGCGGTCGAGCCCGGTCTGATCGCCCTGGCCGATGAAGCCGGCCTGCCGCTCGTCGCCACCAATGAATGCTTCTTCGCCACCGAGACGATGCATGAGGCGCATGACGCGCTGCTCTGCATCGCCGAGGGCCGCCTGCTGTCCGAGGCCGAGCGCCGCCGCGTCACGCCGCATCACTGGTTCAAGCCGGCGGCGAGGATGCGCGCCCTCTTCGCCGACCTGCCCGATGCCTGCGACAACACGCTGGCCATCGCCCGGCGCTGCGCCATCGCCGCCCCCACCCGCAAGCCGCTGCTGCCGATCTGCCCCAAGGTGCGCGAAGGCGCGACCGAGGCGGAAACCCTCCGCGCCATGGCCGAGGAGGGCCTGGCACTCCGCCTCGCCGCGATGGGCGCCGACGCGGCGACGGCGGCGACATACCGCGAGCGCCTCGCCCTCGAACTTGGCATCATCGAGCAGATGGGCTTCCCCGGCTACTTCCTGATCGTGGCCGACTTCATTCAGTGGGCGAAATCCCAGGGCATCCCGGTCGGCCCCGGCCGCGGCTCCGGCGCCGGCTCGCTCGCCGCCTGGGCGCTGCTGATCACCGATATCGACCCGATCCCCTTCAACCTGCTGTTCGAGCGCTTCCTCAACCCCGAGCGCGTCTCGATGCCGGATTTCGACATCGATTTCTGCCAGGAGCGGCGCGACGAGGTGATCGCCTATGTCCGCCGCGAATACGGCGCCGACCGCGTCGCCCAGATCATCACCTTCGGCAAGCTCCAGGCCCGTGCCGCGGTGCGCGACGTCGGCCGCGTGCTCGGCCTGCCCTATGGCCAGGTCAACAAGGTCGCCGAAATCGTGCCCAACAACCCGGCCAAGCCGATCCCGCTGGCCGAGGCGGTCGAAACCGAACCCCGCCTGCGCGAGATGCGCGAAACCGACGAGGCGGTGAACCGCCTGATCGAGATCGCCACCCAGGTCGAGGGCCTCTACCGCCACGCCTCCACCCATGCCGCCGGCGTCGTCATCGGCGACCGCCCGCTCGCCGAGCTGGTCCCGCTGTACAAGGACCCCCGCGCCGACATGCTCATCACCCAGTATTCGATGAAGCATGTCGAACAGGCCGGCCTCGTGAAGTTCGACTTCCTCGGCCTGACCACGCTGACCATCATCAGCCGGGCGCTGAACTTCCTCGACGGCCTCGGCACCCCGGTCGACATCGCGAAAATCCCGCTCGACGATACGAAAACCTACGAAATGCTCTCCCGCGCCGAAGCCGGCGGCGTGTTCCAGCTCGAAACCCAGGGCTTCCGCGACGTGCTGCGCCAGATGCGCCCCGATCGCTTCGAGGACCTGATCGCCGCCGTCGCCCTCAACCGCCCGGGCCCGATGGCCAACATCCCCGCCTATTGCGCCCGCAAGCACGGCGAATCCTGGGAAAGCCCCGACCCGTCGATCCACGAGATCCTCTCCGAGACCTACGGCATCATGGTCTACCAGGAGCAGGTCATGCAGATCGCCCAGAAAATGGCCGGCTACAGCCTCGGCGCCGCCGACCTGCTGCGCCGCGCGATGGGCAAGAAGATCCGCGCCGAGATGGAGGCGCAGCGGAAAATCTTTGTCGAGGGCGCGGTCGCGCGCGGCACCGCCGAGGCCAAGGCCATCGAGGTGTTCGAGCTGATGGCGAAATTCGCCGATTACGGCTTCAACAAATCCCACGCCGCCGCCTACGCGCTGGTCTCCTACCAGACCGCCTGGCTGCGCGCGAACCACCCCGCCGCCTTCATCGCCGCCTCGATGAGCCTGTCCCAGGCCAACCACGAGAAGCTCGCCGCCCTCAAGCAGGACGCGGTGCGGATCGGCATTCCGGTCCTGCCGCCGGACATCAACGCCTCGGCGGCCGATTTCACCGTCGAACGCCAGGCGGACGGCACGCTCGCCATCCGCTACGCCCTCGCCGCGATCAAGCGCGTCGGCGCCGGCGCGATGCAGGACGTGGTCCGCGCCCGCGACGGCCGCCCCTTCGCCGACCTCGCCGATTTCGCCACCCGCGTCGATCCCCGCGCGCTGAACAAGGCGCAGATCGAACAGCTCGCCCGCGCCGGCGCCTTCGACCGGATCGACCCCAACCGCGCCCGCGTCGCCGCCGGCGCCGAGCTGCTGGTCCGCCGCGCCCAGGCCGAGGCCGAATCCCGCGTCTCCGGCCAGATCAACCTGTTCGGCGACGCCGCCGCCCCCGAACCCCTGCCCTTGCCGGACGTGCCGGACTGGCCGGCCTTCGAGCGGCTCAGCTTCGAGGCCGAGGCGGTGGGCTATCACCTCACCGCCCACCCGCTCGATGCATATGATACCGTGCTGCGCCGCCTCGGCGCGACGCCCTCGAACCTGATCGAGGCGCGGGCGCGCGCCGGCATCGGCCGGGTCAAGCTCGCCGGCGCCGTGGTCGGCCGCAAGGAGCGCACCACCCGCACCGGCAGCCGCATGGCCTGGGTCATGCTGTCCGACCAGGCCGGCGGCTTCGAGGTCACGCTGTTCTCCGAACTCCTCGCCACCGCGCGCGAGCAGCTTGTCGAGGGCGCGATGCTGCTCGTCACCGCCGATCTGCGGCTCGATGGCGAAAGCCTGCGCGTCACCGCGGTCGATGTCGAACCGCTCGACAAGGCGGCGGCGAATGCCGGGGCGGGGTTGCGCATCATCGTCGAGGGGCGCGAGGCGCTCGGCTCGATCCGCGCGCTGCTGGAGCGCGAGGGCCGCGGCAAGGGCCGCGTGCTGCTCGCCCCGCGGATAGAGACCGGCGCCCGGCTCGACATCGCACTCCCCGGCGGCTTCAACGTCTCGCCCCGCCTCGCCCAGGCGATGAAAATGATCCGCGGCGTCGCCGAGGTGGCCGAGCTCTGATCCGCCATCTTGCCCTCGCCCGCCCGCGCGCCCCATAATCGGGAAACCGTCGCGCGCGGGCGCGGCCCATAATCGGAAACCTGCCGCGCGCGGGCGCGGCATGCGAGGAGACCACCATGACCAGCACCGCCATCGCCGGCTGGGCGCATACGCGTTTCGGCAAATCCGACAGCCCCGATCTCGAGGATCTCCTGGCCGAGGCCGCCACCGGCGCCATCGCCCATGCCGGGATCGACCCGAACGAGATCGACGCCGTGTTCGTCGGCAATTTCAACAATGGCTTCACGAAGCAGGATTTCCCCTCCTCGCTGCCGATGCAGGCGATCCCCGAACTCCGCTTCAAGCCGGCGACGCGCTATGAAAACGCCTGCGCCTCCGGCTCCGCCGCGATCCATGCGGCGCGCGATTTCATCGCCGCCGGCCGCGGCCGCATCGCGCTCGTTCTCGGCGGCGAGAAAATGACCGCCTGCCCCAAGGAACAGGTCGGCGAAAACCTGCTCGGCGCCTGCTACCGGCGCGAGGAAGGCGAGATCCAGGCCGGGTTCGCCGGCGTGTTCGGCCGCATCGCCGAGAGCTATTTCCAGCGTTTCGGCGACCAGTCCGACGCGCTCGCCGCCATCGCCGCCAAGAACCACCGCAACGGCGTCGACAATCCCTACGCGCAGATGCGCCGCGATCTCGGCTTCGAGTTCTGCCGCCGTGAATCGGAAAAAAATCCTATCGTCGCCGGCCCGCTCAAGCGCACCGACTGCTCGCTGGTCAGCGACGGCGCCGCCGCCCTCATCCTGACCGACGAGGACACGGCCCGCGCCTTGCCGCAGGCCGTGCGCTTCCGCGCCGCCGCCCATGTGAATGATTTCCTACCGCTCTCCCGTCGCGACCCGACAAGGTTCGAAGCCGGCGAGCGCGCCTGGGCGCAGGCGCTCGCCGCCGCCGGCCTCACGCTCGACGATCTGTCCTTCGTCGAGACGCATGACTGCTTCACCATCGCCGAGCTGATCGAATACGAGGCGATGGGCCTCGCCCCGCGCGGCCAGGGCGCGCGCGCCGTGCTGGAGGGCATCACTGCCCCTGATGGCCGCCTGCCGGTCAACCGCTCCGGCGGACTGAAATCCAAGGGCCACCCGGTCGGCGCCACCGGCGTCTCGATGCATGTGATGGCAGCGATGCAGCTCACGGGGACGGCGGGCGACATGCAGCTCCCCCGCGCCGACCTCGCCGGGATCTACAACATGGGCGGCGCCGGGGTCGCCAACTACGTCTCGATCCTCGACCGCCTGAACTGACGTCTTTCGCTCACAAGAGCATCATCCGATCAGACGGGATCATCTGATCGGATAAAGATGCTCTATTTATCAACAAGATAGAGCACTACATCCGATCCGGAAGGATCGGAAAGTGCTCTAGGCGCGGGGCACAACCGGCACGCCCTCGCCGCTTTCAGGGATGCCCGCCATGCTCCGCGTCAACGCCTTCGACCATGTCGTTCTCAACGTGCGGGATGTCGAGATCGCCGCGGACTGGTATTCCCGCGTCCTCGGCATGGAACGGCGCGACGCCCCGCCGGCCGAGGGCGGGGCGGCGCGGACGAGCATGATGTTCGGCCGCAACAAGATCAATCTCCGCCCGATCTCGGCCACGCAGGAGGAATGGTTCACCGGCCTCTCGCCGCAGGCGGGCAGCGACGATCTCTGCTTCCTGACCGACCTGCCGCCGGCCCAGGTTGCCGATCATTTCCGCGCAAACGGGATCGAGATCGCCCTCGGCCCGGTGATCAAGCAGGGGGCGCGCGGCGATATCGTCTCGGTTTATGTCCGCGACCCCGATGGCAACCTGATCGAGGTCGCCTCCTACCCCTAGAGCATGTTCCGGTCCTGATGGATCAGATGATGCTCTGACCCGCCCTGCGGGCGGCGCAGGGATCAGCCACGGCCGACAAAGGGCATGTTGGTCGCCATCACGGTGACGAACAGCGCGTTCGCATCCGCCGGCAGCCCGGCCATGTAGACCAGCGTCCGCCCGACCGACTCCACATCCATCGTCGGCTCGGCCTTCATCGAGCCGTCCGCCTGCGGCACGCCGGTGGTCATCCGCCGCGTCATCGGGGTTGCCGCATTGCCGATGTCGATCTGGCCACAGGCGATGTCATGCGCCCGCCCGTCCAGCGCGATGGTGCGCGTCAGCCCGGTGATCGCGTGCTTGCTCGCGGTATAGGCCGCCGAGCCCGGTCGTGGCACATGCGCCGAGATCGAGCCGTTGTTGATGATCCGCCCGCCGCGCGGCGACTGGTCGCGCATCATCCGGAAGGCGGCATTGGCGCAGAGAAACGCGCCGTCGAGATTGACCGCGATGACGTGCCGCCACTGCGCCCAGGTCATGTCGCCGAAATTGGTGGTGGGAACGTTGTTGCCGGCATTGTTGAAGAGCAGGTCGAGCCGCCCGAACCGCGCGCCCACCGCGGCGAACAGCGACTCCACCGCCGCGGGGTCGGTGATGTCGGCCGGAAACGCCTCGGCCCTCGCACCCGCACCCGTCCCGGCTTCGGCGCCCGCTTCAGCAATCGTCTCCTCCAGCGCCTCGCGCTGCCGCCCGACCAGCGCCACCGTCCAGCCATCGGCCAGCAGCGCGAGCGTCGCCGCCCGCCCCACGCCGCTGCCAGCCCCTGTCACCATCGCGATCCTGCTCATCATCCCGCTCCCGTCCCGTTGCGCCGTCAGAGCAGGACATCCGATCCTCGTGACCGGATGTCTCGCTCCATCTCGTTCATACCTGGAGCACGTTCCGATCCTCCTGATCGGATGTCGTGCTCTATCTTGTTCATACCTAGAGCACGTTCCGATCCTTTTGGATCGGATGACGCCCTAGCCCGGCAGAGTGCCGCCAAGCTCATCCTCGATATGCACGCGGATGATCTCGTCGAATGTCGTCTCCGCCGCGAAGCCGAGCGTCTTTGCCCGTGTCGCGGTGAAATTCTCCGGCCAGCCGGCGACGATCCGCGCGATGGTCGGATCAGGCTCGCGGCGGATCAGCTTCACCGCCCGCTCGCCCGCCACCCGCCGCAGCGCCTCGATCTGCTCGCCCACCGTGGCCGACAGACCGGGCAGGTTCAGCGTTCGCCGGTTGCCGAGCGGGGCGAGGTCCATCGACGCCGCGCGGACCAGGAAGCCCACCGCCGCGCGCGGGCTCGCATGCCAGTGCCGCACGCTCTCCTCCACCGGCAGCACCGCCTCCTGCCCCACCAGCGGCTCGCGCAGGATGTTGGAGAAGAAGCCCGAGGCCGCCGCATTCGGCTTGCCGGGCCGGATGCAGATCGTCGGCAGCCGGATCGCGATGCCATCCATGAAGCCGCGTCGCGTATAATCGTTGAGCAGCAGCTCGCCCATCGCCTTCTGCGCGCCATAGCTGGTCAGCGGCGCACAGAAGAACTCGTCGTCGATCACCTCCGGGAAGGGCGCGCCAAACACCGCGATCGACGAGGTGAACACCACGCGCGGCCGATAGGGCGCCTTCGCCGCCTCCGCCCGGATCGCCTCGAACAGCAGGCGGGTGCCGTCGAGATTGATGCGATATCCCTTGTCGAAATCCGCCTCCGCCTCACCCGAGACGATGGCGGCGAGATGCACGATCACCTCCGGCCGCGAGGCGACCAGCGCGGCGGCCACCCCCGGCGCCGAGAGATCGGCCGCCTGGCAGGATGCCTTTCCGGCAAACCCCGCCGGCGCCTCCGGTGCGAACACGTCGACCAGGCTCAGCGCCTCGACCGCCTTGCCCTCCAGCGCCCCGTCCGCCGCGATCCGCGCCGCCAGCTTGCGGCCAAGCATGCCCCCGGCCCCGATGATCATCACCTGCATTTTCGCTCCGTTCCTCCCTCGCTGGCGGCACCTGAGGGCCGCGCCGTTCGCCTCACCGCCTGTCCCGCACCCGACATCCGACCGATTTCGGCTTCAGGGGGAACACGCGCACACAAGCTATCCAATTGCCCCGACCGCGCAGCCCAAGCCGGCCGGCGCGATCGGCTTGTTTTTTTAAATATATTCCCCGATCTCATCCAGCCGCAACCGGGCAGATCGAGCAACGGGCCTCACCGGCGATATTCGGCGTCCGTCACCTGCTCGAGCCAGGTGACCGGCGAGCCCTCGTGCCGCTCCTGGATCGCGTAATGGCTCATCCCGGTGCCCGGCGTGGCGCCGTGCCAGTGGCGCTCGCCCGGTGCGAACCACACCACGTCACCCGGCCTGATATCCTCGATCGGGCCGCCCTCGCGCTGCACCCAGCCGCGCCCGGCGGTGACGATCAGCGTCTGCCCCAGCGGGTGGGTGTGCCAGGCTGTCCGCGCCCCCGGCTCGAACGTCACATGCGCGATCGACACCCGCGCCGGCTCTGGCGCATTGTTGACCGGATCGATCCGCACCGCCCCGGTGAAATACGCCGCCGGCCCCGCCGCCGAATCCCGCTCGCCGCTGCGCCAGATCTCCATCGCCCTGCTCCCTCGTTGCGGTGTCCTGCCGCCGCACAGCAGAGCAGGCAAGCGCCGCGCCGGCAAGCCCGCCATCACCCCGGCGGCGGCGGCTTGACCGTTTTCGCCGGCTGGCGCGTTATCGTAACAGAACCCCAGAACGAGGATGTCCGCCCCCGATGACCGACCCCTGCGACCTGCCTGCCACCGAAGCCCGCCGCCTGATCGGCAGCCGGAAACTCTCCCCCGTCGACCTCACCGAGAGCTGCATCGCCCGCATCGAGCGGGTCGATCACGCGGTGAACGCGATGGTCGCGCGCGACTTCACCCGCGCCCGCGCCGCCGCCCGCACTGCCGAGGCTGCGGTGATGGCGGGCAACCGCCTGCCGCCCCTGCACGGCCTGCCGCTCGGGGTCAAGGATCTGGAGGATACCGAGGGCCTGCGGACGACCTATGGCAGCCTGATGTTCAAGGACAATATTCCCAAGGCCGACCAGGGCTTCATCGCCACGATCCGCGCCGCCGGCGGCATCGTCCTCGGCAAGACCAACACGCCGGAATTCGGCGCCGGCGGCAACACCCGCAACCTCGTCTATGGCGCCACCGGCAACCCGTTCGACCCCACGAAATCCGCCGCCGGCTCCTCCGGCGGCTCGGCGGTGGCACTGGCAACCGGCATGGTCCCGCTCGCCACCGGCTCGGACATGGGCGGCAGCCTGCGCAACCCGGCCTCCTTTTGCGGCATCGTCGGCATGCGCCCCTCGCCCGGCCTGTTCCCCTCGGAAAAGCGACTGCTCGGCCCGTCCGGCCTCAGCGTGCTTGGCCCGATGGCGCGCTCGGTGGCCGATCTCGCCCTGATGTTCGACGCAACCGCGAGCTATGACACCCGGGACATGCTCTCCGCGCCGGCGAACGCCGACGAAGCGGCGAGCCGCGCCGCCGCCGATCTCGGCACGCTGCGCGCCGCCTTCACCCCGGATTTCGGCTTCGCGCCGACCTCGCGCCAGACCCGCGCGCTGTTCGCCGACCGCGCCGCCCGCCTCGCCCCGCTCTTCGCCAGCGCCGAGAATGCCTCGCCGGACTGCCGCCATGCGGATGAAACCTTCGCCATCCTCCGCGCGGTGAACTTCCTCGCCTCCTTCGGCGCCACCTACCGCACCGCACCCGAGCGCCTCGGCCCCAATGTCCGCGCCAATGTCGAGGAAGGGATGGGCTACACGGCCGCCGATGTCGCCCGCGCCCTGCATGCGCAAACCGCGCTCTACTGGGCCTGGCAGCATTTTTTCCTATCGCATGACGTGCTGATCGCCCCGGCCGTGACCATCCAGCCCCGGAAGTGGACGGAACTATTTCCTAGCGAAATCGACGGCACAGGAACGAAATCCTATTTCCATTGGCTGGCGCTGGCCTATGCCGTCACCCTCGCTGGCCATCCGTCGCTCTGCCTGCCGCTTGGCACGGATGAGGACGGCATGCCGTTCGGCGTGCAGATCATCGGCCGCCGGCATGGCGACCGCGCGGTGATCGAAGTGGCGAAGGCGATCGAGGCGATCGGTGCTGCGACCGGCCCGGAACTGACCCGCCCGGTGCCCGACATCGCGAAGCTGGCCGCCGCCGCCCCGATCAGCGGGATGGACAGCTTCCTCGCCATGGGCTGAACCGGCAAGTCTTGCGCGCGTTCCGATCCATCAGGGTCGGAACGCGCGCAAACATATTGAACGCAAGAGGATCTTTATCTGATCGGGTGATGCTCTAGGTTCTGGACTCAACTGATCCATGATGTGACGGCGAGGACGAGGCAAATACCAGCGAGGAAATTTCGTGCGGTTTTGTCATATCGTGTGGCGATGGCGCGCCAGTCCTTGAGCCTACAGAAGGCGCGTTCGATGAGATTGCGCTTTCTGTAGGCGACGGGGTCGAAGTGCGGAATGGCGCGGCGGTTGGGCATGGGCGAGATCACCGGCCTGGTGCCTTGGCGGGTGAGGAAGGCGCGAAGATCATCAGCGTCGTAGGCTTTGTCGGCGATCAGCTCTTCTGGTGGCGGTATTGTGGGCAGAAGCGCCCTCGCGCCGCTGATGTCGGAGGCCTGTCCTGGCGTCAGGAGGAGTGCGGCGATGCGTCCCTGCTCATCTGCGACGGCGTGGATCTTGGTCGTCCGTCCACCCCTCGACCGGCCGATGGCCTGGCTTTGCGCCCCCCTTTACCGCCCGCGGCCGCGCGATGTGCCCGAACCGAGGTGCTGTCCACCATGGCGATGCGCGGCGGATCCGCGCAGGCGACAAGCGCCGCGAAGATCTCCTGCCAGAGGCCACGCTGGCTCCAGCGGTTGAACCGGTTGAACACAGTGGTTCGTGGCCCATAGGCCTCAGGAAGCGCTCGCCATCGCAAGCCCTCGCGAAAGCGATGCAGGATGCCGCTCAGCACCCGGCGGTCATCAACCCGAGGCTTGCCGCCAAGCTTCGGCAGCAATGGTTCGATCGCAGCCCATTGCGTGTCGTTCAGCCAGAAAAGTTCCGCCATGTTCCAAGTCCTCCAAACAGACTTGAATCAGACGCCCCGTAGTCATGGCAATAGGTACAGAACCTAGAGCACGTTCCGATCCTTTTGGATCGGATGTAGTGCTCTATCATACTGACAAACCGAGCATCTTTACCCGATCAGATGAGTCCATCTGATCGGGTAATGCTCTAGTCGCTCCCGCCGCGCAGCAGCCGCAGAATGCCGTCCAGCTGGTCGAGATCGCGGTAGAACAGCGACACTGCGCCGCTTTTTCCGTCATACGTGACCTTGACCCGCAGGCCGAGCGCCCCGGCCAACTCGACTTCGAGGTTGCGCGTCACGCTGTCGTCCTGGAGCTCGCGCGGCGCGCGCTCGGGCTTCGGCGCCAGTGCCGACTGAACCAGCGCCTCGGTCTGCCGCACCGAGAGCCGCTTCGCCGCGATCATCCGTGCCGCTGCCTCGGGGTCGGGGTGCTGGAGCAGGGCGCGGGCATGGCCGGCGCTCAGCTCGCCGTTGCGCAGCGCGGTCTGCACCGGCACCGGCAGGTTCAGCAGCCGCATCATGTTGGCGACATGCGGGCGCGACTTGGCGACCGCCCGCGCCAGATCCTCCTGGATCAGCCCGAATTCCTCGACCAGGCGGCGATAGCCCTCCGCCTCCTCGATCGGGTCGAGATCCAGCCGCTGGAGGTTCTCCACCAGCCCCGCCGCCATCGCCTCGCTGTCGGTCAGGGCGCGGACCAGCACCGGCACCTCGTGCAGGCCGGCACGCTGCGCCGCGCGCCAGCGCCGCTCGCCGCCGATGATCTCATATTGCCCGGCCTTCCCCGGCATCGCCCGCACCAGCAACGGCTGCAGCACGCCCTGCGTCCTGAGCGATTCCGCCAGTTCCTCGAGCGCCGCTTCGTCCATCGCCCGGCGGGGCTGGAACGGGCCCGGATGCAGCGATGCGACCGGCAGATGCCGCACGCCCTCGCCGCTGACGGCCTGTCCGGCCGCCGCCACGGTGCCGGGCCCGAGCAGCTCCGCCAGCCCCTTGCCGAGCCGGCGCGGCATATCCCGCCCGCTCACAGGCTTGCCTCCGCCACGGCCTGACGCTGCAGGAATTCCGCCGCGAGCGACACATAGGCCTGTGCGCCGATCGAGCGGAAATCATAGAGCAGCACCGGCTTGCCGTGGCTCGGCGATTCGGTGATGCGGATGTTGCGCGGAATCGCGGTGCCGAATACCCGGGCGCCGAAATAGGCCCGCACATCGTCCGACACGGCCTGGGCGAGATTGTTCCGTCGGTCGAACATGGTCAGCACCACCCCTTCAAGCGCCAGGCCCGGATTGAGCGAATGACGCACCAGATCGATTGTCCGCATCAGCTGACTGATCCCCTCCAGCGCGAAAAACTCGCATTGCAGCGGGATCAGCACCGAAGAGGCCGCCACCAGCGCGTTCAGCGTCAGCAGGCCGAGGCCGGGCGGGCAGTCGATGAACACATAGCCGAACTGCCCGGCCAGCCCTGGCTCGGCCAGCGCCCGCTGCACCAGCCGCTCGCGCGCCTCGGCGCCGGAAAACTCGATATCGGCGCCGATCAGATCCTCGGTCGCGGGAATGATCAGCAGGCCCGGCACCTCGGTCGGCAGCACCAGGGTCGCGGCCGGGGCCTCGCCGGTCATCAGCGCGTAGCTGCCGATGCCCCGCTCGCCGGTGGCGATGCCGAAGCCGGTGCTCGCATTGCCCTGCGGATCGAGGTCGATCAGCAACACACGCTCGCCGGTCGCGGCCAGCGCCGTCGCGAGGTTGATGGCGGTGGTGGTCTTGCCCACGCCGCCTTTCTGGTTCGCGATTGCGATGATCTTAGGTTGCACGGCGTAACTCGCTGATGCGGAAAATCATGGCCCCGGGATCGGTCAGACTCGGGACGTGTTCAGCGTTCATGTGCCAGTTCTCGCACGCCGCGGTCAATTCGGCCATCGCCGAACGCCCCTTGAGAAGCACGCATTTCCCGCCCGGCGCGAGTAACGGCGCGGCATAGCCGAGCAACTCGGGAAGCGGGGCCAGGGCGCGGGCGGTCACCAGCTCAACCGGATCGAGCCGCACCTGCTCGATCCGCACCGGCAAAACCGTGGCCGCGAGCTTGAGTTCGGCAATCGCCGTTTGCAGAAACGCCGCCTTGCGCCGGTCGGATTCGATCAGGGTGAAGCTGATATCCGGCCGGGCGATCGCCAGCACCAGCCCCGGCAACCCGCCGCCGGAGCCGAGATCCGCCGCACGGAACGCCCCCTGCGGGATCAGCGGCAGCAGCTGGAGCGAATCGAGAATATGCCGGTTCCAGATATCCGCGGCGCCGGCATCCTTGCGGGAGACGAGGTTGATCCGCGCCGTCCAGCGCAGGATCAGCGCGGAATAGGCCTCAAGTCGGACCAATGTTTCACGTGAAACAATAGCCTCGATCCGCGCCAATGTTTCACGTGAAACATTTTCCCCCGCGCGATCCGCCGCCGCGACGCTCATGCCGCGACCGCGCGCGGCCGGCGCAGGGCGGCGAACAACGCCCCCAGCGCCGCCGGGGTCATACCCTCGAGCCGGCCGGCCACCCCGAGCGTTTCCGGGCGCACCCGCTCGAGCCGGGCAAGGATTTCGGCGGACAGGCCGCCAACAACGCCATAGTCGAAATCCGGCGGGATCAGCACCGCATCATCCTTCGCCCGCGCGCGAATCTCGCTCTCCTGCCGCGCCAGATACCCTTCATAAAGCCGGTCCGCCGCAACGATCGCCGCCGCCCGCGCGCCGCCCGCGCTGCCCGCGCGCACCGCCGCAACCTCGACCTCAAGTGCCGCGAACGCCGCCCGCCGCGCCGGGCCGATGCAGCCCCAGTCCAGCCCGCGCGGGGTCAGCCGCAAATCGGCATTGTCCGCCCGCAAGCTCAGCCGATGCTCCGCCCGCGAGGTGAACATCCGGTAGGGCTCGCTGACCCCCCGCGTCACCAGATCATCCACCAGCACACCGATATACCCCTCATGCCGGCGCACCGAGACCACGGCTCGCCCCGCCGCGACCAGCGCCGCGTTCACGCCGGCCAGCAGCCCCTGCGCGCCCGCCTCCTCATACCCGGTGGTGCCATTGATCTGCCCGGCCAGGAACAGCCCCGGCACCTTCTTCAGCGCCAGCGCGTGGCTCAACTCGCGCGGATCGACATAATCATACTCAACCGCATAGCCCGGCCGCAGCAACACGGCGCCGGAAAGCCCCGGCATGGTGCGGATGAACGCTTCCTGCACCTCTTCCGGCAGGCTGGTCGAAATTCCGTTCGGATAAACCGTCTCGTCCTCCAGCCCCTCCGGCTCCAGAAACACCTGATGCCGGGGCCGCTCGGCGAAGCGCACCACCTTGTCCTCGATCGAGGGGCAATAGCGCGGTCCCGCACCGTCGATCCGCCCGCCATAAACCGCCGAGCGGTGCAAATTGGCGTTGATGATCGCATGGGTCTGCGGCGTCGTCTCGCTGATCCGGCAGGAGATTTGCGGGTTGGTAATCCGCCCGGTGAGCAGGCTGAACGGCGCCGGCTCCGCCTCCCCCCGATCCTCCGGCAGCGCCTCCCATTCGATCGAGCGCCGGTCCAGCCGCGCCGGCGTGCCGGTCTTGAGCCGGCCGAGCGCCAGGCCCAGCCCGCGCAGCCGCGCCGACAGCGCGTTCGACGCCGCATCGCCAACCCGCCCGCCTTCCTCCGTGCGCTCGCCAAAATGCAACACACCACGCAGGAAGGTGCCCGTGGTCAGCACCGCCGCCCGGCAGGCGATGCGCCCGCCCGCGCCGGTAATCACCGCCGCCAGCGCTCCATCCGCCGTCAATTCAAGATCGGCCGCCTCGCCTTCGAGGATCGTCAATCCATCCTGCGCGGCCAGCAGCGCCTGCACCGCCGCGCGATACAGCCCCCGATCGGCCTGTGCGCGCGGGCCCCACACGGCCGGCCCCTTGCTGCGGTTGAGCATCTTGAAATGGATGCAGGCAGCATCCGCGGCCCGGCCCATGATGCCATCCAGCGCGTCGATCTCGCGCACCAGATGCCCCTTGCCGATCCCGCCGATCGCCGGATTGCACGACATCTCGCCGATCCGGTCTCGCCGGTGGGTCAGCAGCAGCGTCCGCGCCCCCATCCGCGCCGCCGCCGCCGCCGCCTCGGTGCCGGCATGGCCACCGCCGATCACCACAACATCGAACATCTCGCGCAAGCTCGTCATGCGCGGGCCTATAGCACCATTTGCCGAGGGGAAGGCTATTTGCCGATGCAGAAGCTGGAAAATACCTGGTCGAGCACGTCCTCGACGCCGATCGTCCCGGTCAGCCGGGCCAGCGCCGCCGCCGCCGCCTGCATCTCCTCGGCCCGCAATTCCGGCACGTCGATGGCAAGCGCCCGGTCCAGCGCCGCCGCGACATCGCGCAGGCAGGCGATCTGCCGCGGCCGCGGCAGCGCCGGCCCGGCGCCGCGCTCGACCAGCGCCTCCACCCGCGCGCGCAACGCGACCAGCAATTCCGCCAGCCCCGCGCCCGTCCGGGCACTCACCGCCAGCATCCCCTCCGGCACCGCGCCGGCCAGATCCGCCTTCGTCGCAATCCGTAGCGCCGGCACACCTGCGGGCGCGTCGGGGAGTGCGAAATCGGGCGCGGCACCGCAGAGCAGCAAAAGATCCGCCCGGCGCGCATGAGCCTCGGCCCGGCGCACGCCCTCCGCCTCGATCGCATCGTCCGACCGTCGCAGCCCCGCCGTGTCCACCAGCCGGACCGGAACCCCGGCAAGGTCGAGCCGCACGCCGATCGCATCGCGCGTCGTCCCCGGAATGTCGGAGACGATCGCGACCTCCTCGCCGGCCAGCGCGTTGACCAGGGTGGATTTGCCGGCATTCGGCGCGCCGAGCACGACGATCTCCACCCCCTCGCGCAGCCGTTCCGCCGCAAGCCCGGCGCCGATGGCCACCGCGATCTCGTCGCGCAGCCGCGCCATCGCGGCCAGCATCCCGGCTTCCACCGCCGGGGGCAGGTCTTCATCGGCGAAGTCGATCAGGGCGGCGAGCTGCGCCATCAGCCCGATCAGCGCCTCCCGCCAGGCGGCAACCGCGCGGCTCATCGCCCCGCCGGCAAGGTCGAGCGCGAGTTGCCGCTGCGCCTCGGTCTCGGCGTCGATCAGGTCGGCAATGCCCTCGGCCTCCAGCAGGTCGAGCCGGCCGTTGAGGAAGGCGCGGCGGGAGAACTCGCCCGGTTCCGCCGGCCGCGCGCCGAGGTCGAGCAGGGCGGCGGTGATCGCCGCGCGCACCGCCCGCCCGCCATGCAGGTGGAATTCGGCATAATCCTCGCCGGTCACGCTGGCCGGGCCGGGAAACCACAGCAGCAGCCCCCGGTCGATGATCCCGCGCCGCGCATCGCGGAAACTCCGCAGGCTCGCGTGGCGCGGCGCCGGCAGGCTGCCGGCCAGCGCCCCGATCACCCGCGCCACCCCCGCCCCGCTGAGGCGGAGGAGCGAGATGGCGCCGCCGACGCCGCTCGCCGGCGCGAAGATCACGTCGGGCGGAGCGAGACTCATTTTGCCGGCGCGACCTCGGCCGGCAGCATCAGCTCGGCGACCGGTCGGCCACCCTGCACATCCTCGATCAGGATGCGGTCCACCGCATCGCGGTCCGGCACGCGATACCAGCGTCCCGCCGGGTAGATCACCATTGTCGGCCCGTGCTCGCAGCGGTCGAGACAGCCGGCGGCGTTGATGCGCACGCCTTGCAGCCCGAGTTCCTTCGCCCGCGCCTTCATGTAATCGCGCAGTTTCTCCGATCCCTTGCCGCCGCAGGAGCCGCGCGGATGTCCCTCCGGCCGGTGATTGCCGCAGACAAAGACGTGATGGGCGAAATAGGGAGGCTGTGCCGGAACATCATTCATGTCGTTCAGCTTTCATATCAATCTCGGGAAGAGCCCTCGCGTTCGGGCGCCGGACTGCTATCTACCGGAGCAGAACCGCTTCAGAAAGTCCGCAGCTCCATGTCCAGCACGCTCGACCGCAACACCCTCGCCGACGCCACCTCGCCCTATCTGCTCCAGCACGCCGACAATCCGGTGCACTGGCAGATGTGGTCGGACGCGACGCTTACGGCAGCACGGGCGGCGAACCGGCTGATCCTGCTCTCGATCGGCTATGCCGCCTGCCACTGGTGCCACGTGATGGCGCATGAGAGCTTCGAGGATCCGGCGACGGCGGCGCTGATGAACCGGCTTTACGTCAACATCAAGGTCGATCGCGAGGAACGGCCGGATATCGATGTCATCTACATGGCGGCGGTGCAGGCGATGGGCGAGCAGGGCGGCTGGCCACTCACCGTGATCATGACGCCGGATGGCGCGCCGGTCTTCGGCGGCACCTATTTCCCGCCCGAGCCGCGCTGGGGCCGGCCCTCCTTCCGCCAGGTGCTGGAAATGGTCGCGGATGCCTGGACCAAGGATGGGGAGAAATTCGCCCGCAGCGGCGCATCCCTGCTCAAGCGCATCGCCGCCCACGCCGAGCTGAAGCCCGGCGCGCCGATCGCCCCCGGCGACCTCACGGCGGTGACCGAGCGGTTCCTCGGCATGATGGACTGGGAGGAAGGCGGGCTGCGCGGCGCGCCGAAATTCCCCAACGCGCCAATCTTCCGCTTCCTCTGGAGCGAATATGCCCGCACCGGCCGGCACGAGGCGGGCGCGGTCGTCGCCCTGATGCTCGCGCGGATGGCGCAGGGCGGCATCTGCGACCATCTCGGCGGCGGCTTCGCCCGTTACGCCACCGATGCGAGCTGGCTGGTGCCGCATTTCGAGAAGATGCTCTACGACAACGCGCAGCTGCTCGACCTGCTCGCCCTCGCCCATGCCGCCGAGCCGGACCTGCTGCTGGCCGCCCGCGCCGATGAGCTGGTCGAGTGGCTGCGGCGGGACATGCGGGCGCGGCACGACCCCGCGCCGGATGGCACGCTCGCCTTCGCAGCCTCGGAAGACGCGGATTCCGAGGGCGAGGAAGGCAAGTTCTATGTCTGGACGCGCGACGAGATCGCCGCCGTGCTGGGGCCGGACATGGCGCTGTTCGAGGATCATTACCCCTGCCCCGCCGCCGGCAACTGGGAGGGCAAGCTGATCCTCACCCGCGCGACCCACCCCGAACACCCCGAGACCGAGGCGCGCCTCGCCGCCCTGCGCGCCCGCCTCTTCGCCGCCCGCGAAGGCAGGGTGCGGCCCGGCTGGGACGACAAGATCCTGGCCGACTGGAATGGGCTGGCCATCACGGCACTGGCGCGGGCGAGCGCGGTCTTCGCCCGGCACGACTGGCTCGATCTCGCCGTCGCGGCGCACGGCGCCGTCACCGCCCTGCTCGGCCGCGAGGACGGCCGGTTCGACCATGCGCTCCGCCGGGGCAAGATCGCGGCCGCCGGCCTGCTCGACGACCAGGCGGCGATGCTGCGCGCCACAATCGCCCTCTACCAGGCAACCGGGCGCGCCACCTATCTCGACCAGGCGGAACGGATCGCCACGGTGACACTGGCCGCCTACGGCGACGGCCAGGGCGGGCTCTACCTCACGGCTGCGGACGCGGCCGACCTGCCCGGCGGCCTTCGTCCGCGCGCCTCGTTCGACAATGCGACCCCCTCCGGCGCCGGCCTGTTCGCCGAGGGGCTGGCGATCCTGCATCATCTGACCGGCAGCGCCGCGCATCGCGATGCGGCGGCGGCGCTGATCGGCGCGCATACCGGCGAGCGGCGGGCCCTGTCCGCCTTCCCCACCCTGCTCGGTGCCGCGGCGCTGCTGGAGGAGGGGGCGAGCGTCGTCATCGTCGGCGATGCCGCCGATCCGCGTTTCGCCGCACTCCACCGCGCCGCCCTCGCCCATTTCGACCCGGCGGTGGTGGTGCTGCCGGTGGGCAATGCCGCATCGTTGCCGGACGGCCACCCGGCGCATGGCAAGATTGCCGCCGAACCCGCCGCCTTCGTCTGCCGCGCCCAGGCCTGCTCGCTGCCGGTGAGCGATCCGGCGCTGCTGCGCGGCCAGATTTCCCAACGCGCCGGCGTGGCGTAAACCAGCGTGGCGTAAACCGGCGTGGCGTAAACCCGACCACAGGCTGACCCAGAGGCAGACAAGGACAGATCATGGCTGCGATAGACGAAACTGCGGTGCGCGCGCGCATCGGCGCCTTCCGGACCGCGGAGGGCGCGGGCATTCCCGCCGGCATGGTGGACAGCGTCGCCACCCGCGAGGGGCTGGTGCAGGTGGCACTGATGGTGGCGAAGGCGGATGCCGCGCGGCAGGAGCCGATGCGCCGGGCGCTGGAGGCCGATCTCGCCGCGATGCCGGGGGTGCGCAACGCGACGGTGATGTTCACCGCCCCACGCGCCGCCGCCCCGCAGCCACAGGCCCAGGCCCAGGCCCAGGCCCAAGCCCAGGCGCAGGAGCCGGGCACACTGCTCGGCCAGGTGGGCTCGATCGTCGCGGTCGCCTCCGGCAAGGGCGGGGTCGGGAAATCGACCGTCGCGGTCAATCTCGCTGTCGCCCTGGCGCGGCAGGGCAAGCGCGTCGGCCTGCTCGATGCCGACATCTACGGCCCCTCGCTGCCGCGCATGCTCGGCACGAAGGGCAAACCCGAGATGGCGGGCAACAAGCTCGTGCCCATCGAGGCCTGGGGGCTGAAGGCGATCTCGATCGGCCATGTCGTCGAGGAGGAAACCGCGATGGTCTGGCGCGGGCCGATGGTGCTCAACGCGCTGACCCAGCTGATGACGCAGGTCGCCTGGCCCGAGCTGGATGTGATGGTGCTCGACCTGCCGCCCGGCACTGGCGACGTGCAGCTCACCCTCGCCCAGCGGCTGAAGCTCGCCGGCGCGGTGATCGTCTCCACCCCGCAGGACATTTCGCTGCTCGATGCGCGGCGCGGCATCTCGATGTTCCGCCAGGTGCGCGTGCCGATCCTCGGCGTGGTCGAGAACATGAGCTTCTTCTGCTGCCCGAATTGCGGCACGCGGACCGATATTTTCGGCCATGGCGGCGCCGAGGCCGAAGCGGGGCGGCTCGGCGTGCCGTTCCTCGGCGCGGTGCCGCTTCTGGCGCCGATCCGCGAGACCTCGGATGCTGGCACGCCGATCGTCGCCAGCGCGCCGGAGAGCGAGGCCGGGCGCGCCTTCGCCGCGGTAGCCACGGCAGTGGCGGCCGGGCTCGACGGCGCCGGGCCGGCGCGCGGGCCGCGCATCGTCATCGAATGAGACGATGGCGCAGCTCGGCTTCTACCACCTGACGCGCACCGGGCTGGAAGCCGCCCTGCCCGCCCTGCTCGCCCGCACCCTCGCCGCCGGCGCGCGGGCGGTGGTGCGCGGCACCGACCCCGCCCGGATCGAGGCGCTGGACGCCGCCCTCTGGCGTGCCCCGGGGGTGGACTGGCTGCCCCACGGCACCGCCGCGATGGGTCATGGCGCCCACCAGCCGATCTGGCTCACCACCGGGGAGGATGTGCCGAACGGCGCGCGGTTCCTGTTCCTGGTGGACGGGGCCACGGCGGCGCTGGACCGGTTCGAGCGGGTATTCGACCTGTTCGACGGCAACGATCCGGACGCGGTTGCGGCGGCGCGGGCGCGCTGGAAGGCGGCGCGCGCCGAAGGCCACGCGCTGACCTACTGGCAGCAGGGCGAATCCGGCTGGATCAAGCAGGCGGAGGTCGCGCCGGAAACGCCGCGTTAAGCTTTTCATGCGAGGTTCGGGGCTCGACGACCAAGAGGGTCCCCCGCCGATGGATGCACACGCCAGACAATTGTTCGAGGGCGGCAATCAAGCCGTTGCCGCCGGGCGTCACGAGGAGGCTGCCGCCCTCTTCACCGCCTGCCTCGAACACGCGCCGGGCCAACCGGAGGTGTTGCTCAACCGCGCCAATGCGCTGCAAATGTCAGGCCGGCCGAAAGAGGCGATCGAGGCCTATCTCGCCTGCGTGCGGGTGGCACCGCGGCTCGGCCTCGCCTATTGCGGCATGGCCGAGGCGCTGCGGCAGCTTGGCCTGTTCGAGCAGGCCAAGGCGATGGCGCTCGAAGGCGTCGCGCAAATGCCGGACAACATCGATGCGCTGATCTGCCTCGGCGGCAAGCATTTCGATCTCGGCGAATTCAACGAGGCGGCGCGGGTCTATGGCGAGGCGCTGGCGCGCAGCCCGCTGCATGGCGGCGTGCTGAACAATCTCGCCAACGCGCTGCATTGCCTCGGCGAGGTCGGCGCGGCGCTGGTCATGCATGAGCGCTGCTACCGGCTGGAGCCGAGCAACCCGACCTGGCGCTACAATCTCTCCCTCACCCTGCTGGCGGCGGGCGATTTCCGGCGCGGCTGGGCCGAGCATGAATGGCGCGGGCGCCAGCCGGTTGCCGCCGAGGCCGGGCCTGCGTGGCGCGGCGAGGATCTGGCCGGCCGCCGTGTCCTGCTCGTCGCCGAACAGGGGCTGGGCGATACGCTGCAATTCATCCGCTATGCGCCACTGGTGGCCGCGCGCGGCGCCGAGGTGGTGCTCGACGTGCCGCCGGAACTCGCGCGCCTGGCCCGCAGTGTCGAGAGTGTCGCAGAGGTGGTCACGCGCGGCGACGCCCCCCCGCGAGCCGACATGCACGCCCTGCTGATGAGCCTGCCCTGGCTGTTCGGCACCACCATCGAGACGATACCGGCGAGCATCCCATATCTCGCCCCGCCGGACGCGCTGCGGGCGGACTGGGCGGCGCGGGTCGGGGACGAGCCGAAGCTACGCGTCGGCCTCGTCTGGGCCGGCGGCTCGCGGCCCGATGACATCGATTGCGAGGTGATCGACCGGCGCCGCTCGATCGGCGATCCCACGCAGCTCACCCGCCTCGCCGGCATCGGGCCGGTCCGGTTCTACAACCTGCAAAAGGACCGCACCGGGCTGCCGGCGGCGCTGGAGGCGGTCGATCTCATGGGCGAGGTCACGGATTTCGCGGATACCGCGGCGCTGGTCGAGCAGCTCGACCTCGTGATTACGGTGGATACCTCGGTGGCGCACCTTGCCGGCGCGCTGGGAACCCCGGTCTGGATGCTGTCGCGCCGCGACGGGTGCTGGCGCTGGATGCAGGATCGCGCGGACTCGCCCTGGTATCCGAGCATGCGGATCTATCGCCAGACGACCCAGGGAGATTGGGCCTCGGTGCTCGACCGCGTGGCCGCCGATCTGCGCAGCTTCGCCGCCACCCACACCCCCGCCCGCAAACCCGCGCCGCGCCCTGCCGACGTGACGGAGACCAGCGTGGCGGAGACCAGCGTGGCGGGCGCCGGCGTGGCAGCCAGGGCGGCGCCGAAGGCCGATGCCGCCGGCAAGACTTCGCCCGAGTTGGGCCGCGCGGCGATCACCGGCGCGGGCAATGCGCCGATCTTTGGCGGGACAGCGCGGGCAACGGCCTGAGCGACGCCGGCCGGACCGCGCCAGTCAGACCGCCCCAGTCAAGCCGGTCCAGTCAAGCCGGGCCAGTCAGGCCGCGCTGCCGGCGGCCCAGCCGCTGGCCCAGGCCCACTGGAAATTGTAGCCCCCCAGCCAGCCGGTGACATCCACCGCCTCGCCCACCACGAACAGGCCGGGCACGCCGGTCGCCGCCAGGGTGCGCTGCGACAGATCCGCCGTATCCACCCCGCCGGCGGTGACTTCGGCCTTGGCGTAGCCCTCGGTGCCGGCTGGCAGGATGGTCCAGGATTTGAGCCGGGCGGCGAGGTCGAGCAGGGCGCGGTCGGCGATCGCAGCGATCGGGCCGGGTGGCAGCGTCGGGGGCAGGAATGCGTCCGCCATGCGCTGCGGCATCACCCCGCCGAGCAGCGTGCGCAGCCCGGATTTCGGAGCCTCGCGCTTGCGGCGGAGCAGGAAGTCCGGGCTTTCGTCGGGCAGCAGGTCGATGCCGATGGTCAGGCCGGCGCGCCAGGCGGTGGAGACCTGGAGGATGGCGGGGCCGGACAGGCCGCGATGGGTGAACAGCATTGCCTCGCGGAAGCGGGTGCGGCCGCAGGTGGCCACCACCGGCTGCGAGACGCCGGCGAGCGGAGTGGCGCGGGCGCGCTCCTCGCCCTCCAGCACGAAGGGCACCAGCGCCGGACGCGGCGCCACGATGCGCAGGCCGAAGCGGGCGGCGAGATCATGGGCGAAGCCGGTGGCGCCGAGTTTCGGGATCGACAGGCCGCCAGTGGCGAGGATCAGCGATCCGGCAGCGACGGGACCGGCCGAAGTGGCGAGGCGGAAATCCGGCGCGCCGCCGATCTCGCTGATGGTGCAATGGGTGCGGATCTCGACGCCGGCGGCGGCGCATTCGGCGAGCAGCATGTCGACGATGGCGCGGGCCGAGCCATCGCAGAACAGCTGGCCGAGCGTCTTTTCATGCCAGGCGATGCGGTGCGCCTCGACCATGGCGAGAAAATCCCGTGGCCGGAACCCGGCCAGCGCCGAGGCGCAGAAGCGGCGGTTTTCCGAGAAGAAGCGGTCCGGCGCCGTGTGGATGTTGGTGAAATTGCACCGCCCGCCGCCGGAGATCAGGATCTTGCGGCCGGGTTCGGGCGCATGGTCGAGCACCAGCACACGGCGGCCGCGCCGGCCGGCGGCGATCGCGGCCATCAGCCCGGCGGCGCCGGCGCCCAGAATGATCACGTCGAACTGCCGCATGTCTGCTCCCAGCGAACCAACCGCTTCACCCGCCATAAAGCAGGCGCGCGGCGGCACCAAGGGCGCCTCAGGGCCGGCTTGCCATGGCTGCGGAGGGCAGATGAACGGCCAGATTGATGCGGCGCCGAACTTCGTTCATGGATAACGCCGCATGAACACGGTCTCATATTTTCCCCATTCCGGCATCGCCTCGCTGGCCTTGCCGCGACATCTGGCGCTGTTCGCCGGGCTGGCGCTGTTTTCCGGCTTCGTCGTGCGGCTGATGATCGCCATCGGCGTGCCGGACCGGCCGGACGCGCGCAAGGCCCATACGCAGGTGATGCCGAAGGCCGGCGGGGTCGGCATCGTCAGCGCGTTTCTGCTCGGCATCGTGCTGCTCTATCGCTATGGGCATGTGTCGCGGCTGGCCGCACCGGTGTTTCTCGGGGTGATCGCGGCGGCCGTGCTGATCGCGGCGGTGTCGCTGCTCGACGATTTGCGGGATTTTCCCTTCGCGGTGAAGCTCGGCGCCCAGCTCGCCGCCGCGCTAGTCGCGGTGGGATCAGGGATTTCGGCGGTGCGGTTCGACCTGCCGCTGGTCGGCGGGGTCGCGCTCGGCGCTGCGGGGCCGGTGCTCTCGCTCGGCTGGATCCTGTTCGTCACCAATGCGATGAACTTCATCGACGGGCTGGACGGGCTCGCGGCGGGCACCACGCTGGTGACCTGCCTGTTTCTCGCCGGCATTGCCGGGCTGCATGGCGGTTTCTTCGTCTATACCACGGCGCTGCTGCTGGCCGGCGGGGTGGCCGGGTTCATGCCGTTCAACTGGCCGCGCGCGCGGATTTTCATGGGCGATGTCGGCAGCCAGTTCTGCGGCTTCATGCTGGCCGTGCTCGGGATTGCGGCGACGCATTACCAGGACATGCAGCTCTCGTTCCTGGTGGTGCCGCTGCTGCTCTCGGGCGTGTTGCTCGACGTGGCGTTCACCCTGGCGCGGCGGGCGCTGGCGGGGAAAAACCTGGCGCGCGCGCATCGCGGGCATCTCTATCAGGTGGCGCATCGCGCCGGGGTCGATCCGCGGCTGATCGCCATCGTCTATTGGGGGTTTGCGGCATTCGGCGGGCTCGTCGTCATCTGGTTTCTCGGCGCGCCGACGGGGTGGAAACCCGTGGTGGTGTTCGCGCCGCTGATCCCCTTCGGCCTGTGGGCCGGCTTCGTCGCCCACCAGGCACGGGCGGCGCGGATCGGCGATTGGGGATAGGTCGACGCCTTTTAGAGCACTATCCGATCAAATGATTCTAACCGATCGGATAGTGCTGTAACCCCCGCTAGAATTTACTCGGTTTGCTGACCACAAGGAACTGCCCCCTCGCTTCCGATTTAGCGCTAGGATCGAAAAGATGAGGATAGGGGAAATATACGTGCTTCGCATGGCTGCCGAACGCTCCGGCGAGACGAAGCGCACCCGCTCTGTCAGTCACGACTCCGACACCGATATCGGTACCGACCCTCCCGAGCCAACCGCCGAGCCGGTCCCAATTCGGCTGCGTCTGAGGTTTGAACTCAGCGTCGAGACAACCGGCGGCAACGGCCGCGCGGAGAGTGATGGACAATGATTTCCGCCTGACGAGGCAGTTCGCCGCATTCCAGAGCGCCGCAAAGTGGAGCCGGTCTGCGCGTTCCGGTTGATTGTGAACATCGATTCCGTTTGATTGTGAACGCCTAATCCGGTTGATCATGAACGCGGATTCCGGCGGATCGTGAACACCGGTTCGGGTGCTCATGAACGTGTCCTGGAGTGCGATGGTGGGGCGCCGCTGCTGACAGTCTTCAACCAGGGGTAATCCCGATCCTTTGCTGAGCAGCGAGGGATGGGAATGCCGGGAGAGAGATTGTCGATGCGGAAGATACGTGATGTTTTGCGGCTGCGATTTGCGCAGGGACTGAGCCAGCGAGCGATTGCGGGTAGTACGGGTCTGAGCGTAGGAGCTGTGAACAGTTACCTGAGCCGGGCGCGGCTGGCGGGATTGAATTGGCCTCTGCCTGAAGACCTTGGCGACGCGCAGCTTGAGACGCTGCTATATCCGCCGCTGCCGGATGTTGCGCCGGACCGCCGGCCGGTGCCGGATTGGGCGGCGGTGCATCGTGAATTGCGCCGGCCGAATGTGACGCTGTCGCTGCTGTGGGAAGAATACCGGGCCGGCACCGGCGGCCAGGACGGGTTCAGCTACTCCTGGTTTTGCGATCTCTACCGGGAATGGGTGGGTCGTCTGAAGCCGACGCTGCGCCAGGTGCATATGGCGGGAGAGCGGCTGTTCGTCGACTTCGCTGGCCACGCCATGGAAGTGATCGATGGGGCGAGCGGGGAGATCCGGCGGGCCGAAATCTTTGTTGCCGTACTCGGTGCCTCGAGCTTCATCTACGCCGAAGCGACCTGGAGCCAGGGGCTGGCGGACTGGATCGGCGCGCACGTTAACGCGTTGACCGCGATTGGCGGCACGCCGCGGCAGATCGTCAGCGACAATCTGCGCGCGGGGATCACGCGCGCGTGCTTTTATGAGCCGACGGTGAACCGCACCTACGCCGACATGGCGGCGCATTACGGCACCGCGATCATTCCGGCGCGGCCTTACAAGCCGCGGGACAAGGCGAAGGCCGAGGTCGGCGTGCAGGTGGTCCAGCGCTGGATCCTGGCACGGCTGCGCAACCGCCGCTTCTTCTCGCTGGCTGAATTGAACCAGGCGATTCGCGAATTGGTCGATCAGGTGAACGATCGACCGATGCGCGGCTGGGGCACCAACCGGCGGGCGCTCTATGAGCAGCTCGACCGCCCGGCCCTGCAACCACTGCCGCCCACGCCTTACGAATACGCGGACTGGAAGCGCTGCCGCGTGAACCTCGATTACCATGTCGAGATCGACAAGCACTTTTACTCGGTGCCGTTCCGGTTGATCCGCGAAACAGTAGAGGCACGGATCACGGCGAAGACGGTGGAAATCTTCCACCGGGGCAAGCTGGTGGCCACGCACCAGCGCAGCTTCCGCCAGCACCGGCCGACCACAATCGCGGATCACATGCCGAGTTCGCATCGGCGCTATCGCGATTGGACCCACGAACGGATATTGCGCGAAGCCACTGCGGTCGGTGACGACACCGCCGCCCTGGTCGAAATCATCCTGCGCTCGCGCCCGCATCCCGAACAGGGGTTCCGCTCCTGCATTGGCATCCTCGGATTGGCAAAGCGCTACGACCCCGAGCGGCTGGATGCCGCCTGCGCCCGTGCCTTGGCACTCGGAACCCGCTCCTACGGCTCGGTCGCTGCGATCCTGAAGAATGCTCAGGAGAGGAAGACCACGGACAAGACCGAACAACCCAGCCTGTTCCACGAGAACATCCGTGGCCCCGGCTACTATCACTGAAAGGAAACAAGATGCTGATCCATCCCATGGTGGAGCGCCTGCGCGGCCTCGGCCTGACGGCAATGGCCGACGCGTTCATCGAGATGCAGAACCAATCGGCGGCTGACGATCTGACCCGCGAGGATTGGCTCGGGTTGCTGGTCGACCGTGAGGCAACCAGCCGGGACAACAAGCGCCTCGCCCGCAGGCTGAGCCAGGCGCGGCTGCGCCAGAATGCGGTTGTCGAGGATACTGACTTCCGGACACCGCGCGGTCTGGACCGAGCCCTGTTCCACAAACTTGCCGGTTGCGAATGGATCTCGCACAGCCAGCATCTGGTCATCAGCGGCCCGACCGGCGTGGGCAAATCATGGCTCGCCTGCGCGCTCGGCCACAAGGCGTGCCGGGAGGGCTTCTCGGTCCTCTATCGGCGGGCGCCACGCCTGTTTGCCGAACTCGCGACGGCGCGCGGCGAAGGAAGATTGCCCCGGATGTTGGCGGCCCTTGAACGCACCCGCCTGCTCATCATCGATGATTGGGGACCCGAGCCCCTGACCGCCGAGCAGCGCCGCGACCTACTGGAAATCGTTGATGATCGTTATGAAAAGGGCTCCCTGCTGGTGACCAGCCAGGTGCCCGTGAATCGCTGGCATGACCTGGTGGGGGATCCCACCCTGGGAGATGCGATCCTGGACCGCGTCGTGCACCGCGCCCATCGCATCGAACTGAAGGGACCGAGCCTGCGCAAGCGTCACGCCGTCACCACACAATCCGATCAGGGCGCTTGACGAACCCCACGGAAAAATGAGACGGCGCAACCGTCAGTGGCAGCGATCCACCATGACCGCCGGCCGCCCGTCAGGCCCCGTTCAGGCCAGAGCGAGCAGGTGTTCATGATCGCCGGAATCGGTGTTCACGATCGAACGGATTGACCGTTCATCATCACCGGAATGCGCAGCCGGTCGAACGCAAGGCTCGAGGTCTCCGACGATACTGACGGAATGCCGCGGCGGATGTTTCGGGGGAGTCGGAAGACCGTCATGCTTCCAACAGTCTTTCCGCTCCAGCCCGCCTTGATGAATGCATTCTGCCAGACGGGAAGCTGTTTACGTGGCACAATGACATCTGCAATTTTGACGGCCTTCGTGAAATCGTTGAATGCCGAAGAAAATCCGGGCGGATGCAGGCCAAGTTCAAGCATTCGCGCCGCCGGCCATTTCGCGAATTCGGGCGGTATGAAATTCCCGTAACCATTGGTCATACGGAAATACCCATCGGTTTCAATTTGCCAGAACATGGCATCCCCGCTTGTTGGGCCGAAAGGTAAAAACAGAACGATTTTCCCTTTTTCTATGAATTTTTTATAGGTCGCCCCCTGGAAAAGACGGGCCGTAGGGACGTGGCTTTCCCACCAATCGACATCGTGGTTCACGGCGGCTGGCAAGGTGAATATTATGGCGCAGGCCAAGGACAGCTGCGCCGCCATGCGATGTTTGGCCAACTTGTCGATCCAAAGCGTGATGAGGCCAGAAATGGCCAGCATGACAAACAGCATCAGGCGCGATGGCAAGGCATTGTCGAGAAAGGGCAGCTTCCCGACTACTGCCCAAGGGAGAGGAATGATCGTTGACGTGAGGACATGTAACTCCGGCCCAAGAGTGCATAGAAGCGCAGCACTCAACAAAACGAGTAATGGCTTTGCAGCGTCAACGCGCCTGAGACTGGAAATGGCGACGATTAATATCAGCAATAAAGGCAGGCCGATATACCCCATTTCCTCACTGAAATTTCCAGAAAAGCGCTGAGCAATGGGCAACGCCCATTTCCCAAAGATAAATGTAATCGGCGTCGGTATAATAAGATTTGCCAAATTAGTTGAGTACAAACTTCCATCTTGGAGTAGGTGTGGAATTTTATTATAATTCTTAAAGAAGATGTATATAATTGGAGATACAGAAAGAACAGAAATCATATATGAAATAAAAAATCCAAGAATGATATTTGTCTTTGACATAATAAATATATTTTTTATATTTTTTTCTTCGTTATATTTTTTGAAAATTAAAAACAGAAACAGAAACATTGACTCCATAACAAATATTTCTAAAGAACACAAAAACTGAAATATAAGTGAAAATGATAAAATAAATATGTAAATACCGTGAGATATTTGATTTCTTGATCGAGCACCAATAGCGAAGAATGATATCGGTACAAACATGATAAATTCAACCTGTAGATGCCCAATCATCGCGGCAAATACATATGAAGAAAACCCAAATATCCATCCGCCTAAAAACGAAACAATCGATTTATCTGTATATAAAGAACAAAACAAAAAGGCAGAGGTCGCCGCAAACGCTGGATTTAAAATTGATATAATATTAAACGATACAATTGGCCCGAAAAAATATGTGATTGGCCACGCCAGGAGCGCGATTCCAGGTGTTGTTGTTGATTGTGAAATATTCAAGCCATAGGGCGCCCAAGCTTTCGCGAGAATAAGTGGGTTATCAAGATGGATGATTGCCTGCGGCAAAAAACGGAACATCCATATGTATAAAGAGGGATCACCCCCTGTTCCAAAATACACGTCGCCGTTCAGCATACCTTGCCGATAAAATATCGAAATTGCTGCGACTGCATATATTAGAAATACAAAAACAATATTATGAGGACGCCTCATAGATTCACTTCCCGGCAACCGATCTTAGAGTGCTTTCAGATCATTTGATGACTGAATATTGCGCTCTATTGTATTAATAAAAAAGCACCTTCAATCGATCAGGTGAATTAATCTGATCGTACGATGCTTTGAACTGATGCTGGGTGTTTATATTTAGATTTTATATTTTTACAAGTTTTTTCAATTATGCATACTGGTATCACGATTGGGGAAAACCAGCCCAAGGATATAATCGTTCATGGCATCGGCCGGGAGCAGCGGTGCGTGATGGACGAGAGACGAGAACGGGTATGCGTAGGGCGCGAAGAGCGCGCGAGAGACTGGAGCGGGTAGCGGGAATCGAACCCGCGCGTTCAGCTTGGGAAGCTGACAGGCTACCATTACATCATACCCGCATGGCGCTGGGCGAGATTTAGTCTGCACCGGGCGCGGGCGCAACTCCCATCGCGGCGAGGGCGCGGGGGAAAAAGTCCGGGCCGCCGAAATTGCCGGATTTGAGGGCGAACAGGCGGGGGGCGGGCTCGATGCTGCGCAGCAGCGGCACGCCGGGGGCGATTTCGGCGCCGATCTCGAAGGCGGGGATGCCGAGGCGGTCGACGATCGCGCCCGAGGTTTCGCCGCCGGCGACGATCAGGCGGCGCACGCCGCGTTCGGCGAGTCCCACGGCGAGGGTGGCGAGGGCGGCCTCGATCCGCGCGCCGATCGCAGCACCATGGGCGGATTTCAGCGCCGCGACCGCCTCCGGCGTGGCGGAGCTGGCGAGCAGGACGGGGCCGGCGCCGAGATGCGCGCCGGCCCAGGCGAGGGCGGCGGACATGTCGCCGGCGAGAAGGGCGGCGGCGTCGAGATGGCGGACCGGCATCCGCCCCTCCACCGCGGCGATCTGGCCGAGCGTCGCCGCCGAGCAGCTGCCGGCGATGATCGCGGCAGGCCCCGCCGGCGCGGAGAAATCGGGGGCGGCGGCAGCGGCGGCAGGGCCCGCGATGGCGCGGGCGAGGCCGAGGCCGAGGCCGGACGCGCCGGTCGAGACCGGGCGGCGCAGCGCCGCCTTGCCCAGGGCGAGGAGATGGCGCTCGGCGATGGCATCGACGATGCAGGCCGCCCTGCCCTCGCCCGACGCCGCATCGAGCGCGGCCGCGATCGCCGCCTCCCCTTGCTCCACGAGATCGAACGGCGCGAGGCCGACGGGGCGGGATGACTGGCGGGCGAGCACGCGGACGAGGTTGGAATCCCGCATCGGGTTGAGCGGGTGGTCCTTGAGCGGGCTTTCGGCGAGCGGGACGGCGCCGACGAAGAGATGCCCCTGGTAGACGGTGCGGCCGGTTTCGGGAAAGGCCGGGCAGACCGGCACGCAGTGGCCGCCGGCGCGCGCCGCCAGCGCCTCGGTCACCGGGCCGATATTGCCCTCGTCGGTCGAATCGAAGGTCGAGCAGATCTTGTACATCACATGCTCAGCACCCCGGGCCGTGCAGTATTCGGCGGCGGCGAGGGCGGCGGCGACGGCCTCCCGCGCCGGGACGGAGCGGATCTTGAAGGCGACGACGATGGCGTCGATCTCCGGCAGGGCAAGGCCGTCGGCGGGGATGCCGATGGTCTGCACCGTGCGCAGGCCGTTGCGGCTCAGCGTGTTCGCGAGGTCGGAGGCGCCGGTATAGTCATCGGCGATGCAGGCGAGGCGCAGGCTCATCGGCCGCGCCCGGCGAACGTGGCGGGGCGCGGGCTCATCGGCCGCGCCCGGCGAACGTGGCGGGGCGCGGGCTCATCGGCCGCGCCCCGCGAACCATTCGAGGCCGTCCTCGGTGCGGCCGCGCGGGCGGTATTCGCAGCCGACGATGCCGGCATAGCCGAGGCGGTCCAGCTCGTCGAACAGGAATGGATAGTTCAGCTCCTCGCCATCCGGCTCGTGGCGCGAGGGGACCGAGGCGATCTGCACGTGGCCGACCTGGCGGATCAGCCGGCGCAGCCGCATCGTCACGTCGCCATGGATGATCTGGCAGTGATAGATGTCGAACTGCAGGCGCACATTGCCCAGGCCGAGCCCGGCGATGAACGCGGCGGCGGCATCGACATCGTTGAGGAAATAGCCCGGCATGTCGCGGCCGTTGATCGGCTCCAGCAGCAGGTCGATGCCGTGATGGGCGAGGGTTTCGGCGGTGCGGCGGACGGCGTCGCGATAGCTTGAGCGGGCGGCGGGGTCGGCCGGATCGGCGAGCCCGGCCATCAGGTGCAGGCGGGTCACACCCGTCGCCGCCGCGTATTCGAGGGCGCGGGCGGTGCCGGCGGCGAGTTCCTCCTCGCGGCCGGGCAAGGCGGCGAGGCCGCGCTCGCCGCCGGCCCAGTCGCCGGGCGGCAGGTTGAACAGCGCCTGGGTCAGCCCGTGCCGCGCGAGGCGGGCGCCGATCTCTTCCGGCTGGTGATCGTAGGGGAAGAGGAACTCCACGGCGTCGAACCCCGCATCAGCGGCGGCGGCGAAACGGTCGAGGAAGGGAACCTCGTTGAACATCATCGAGAGATTGGCGGCGAAGCGGGGCATGGGGCCCTCCGGATCAGGCGTGTGGAGTCAGGCGTGTGGCGTCAGGACGGTCGGGATCAGGTCGGTTCGGGCAGCGAGATCGGCGCGATGCGGGCGAAGAGCCGGGCGACGGAGGCATCGTCGTCCCGCCCCATGCCGGCGGCGGCGGTCATCAGGAAGAGTTGCAGCGCCTCGGAGGCCATCGGCACCGGCATCCGGCCGCGCCGCGCCATGTCGAGCACGATGCCGAGATCCTTGGTGAAGATGTCCACCGCGCTGCGCGGCGCGTAATCGGCGTCGAGAATGTGGGGCACGCGGTTCTCGAACATCCAGCTATTGCCGGCGGAGCCGGTGATGACCTCGTAGACGCGGGCGAGGTCGAGCCCCATCGAGGCGGCGAAGGCGATGGCCTCGCAGGCGGCGGCGATATGCACGCCGGCGAGGAGCTGGTTGACCATCTTGAAGCCGGCGCCGATGCCCGGGGCGTCGCCGAGTTCGTGGATCGTGGCGGCCATCGCGTCGAGCGCGGGGCGGGCGGCGGCGAAGGCGGCTTCGCTCCCCGAAGCCATGATGGTGAGCTTGCCCTCCGCCGCGCGGGCGGTGCCGCCGCTGATCGGCGCGTCGAGATAATGCACGCCCATCGCCTCCAGCCGGGCGGCGAGGGCGCGGACGGCCTCCGGCGCCATCGTCGCACAGGAGATGAAGACCGAACCCGGCGCCATCGCCGCGGCACAGCCGGCCGCGCCGAACAGCACCGCCTCGGTCTGCTCGGCGTTGACGACGACGCTGACGACGATCTCCGCCCCGCGCGCGGCGGCCTCGGGCGAGGCGGCCGGCGCACCGCCGGCGGCGGCGAGGCGGTCGAGATTCGCCGGCACGACGTCGAACCCGCGGAGCGAAAATCCGGCGCGCAGCAGGGCTGCGGCCATGCCCGCACCCATCGAGCCGAGGCCGATCACGGCGGCCGCCCTGCCCGTCCCCGCGCTCATCGCCGCCCGTCCGCTGAAGCTGTGGTCATGCCGTTCTCCTGAGGCTCATGTGCTGCCGCCGGCCTCGAGCGTGAAACCGACATCGAGGCGGCGGGTGGTCGGCTCCCGCCCGGAGATGCGGGCGAGAAGCATGGCGGCGGCCTCGCGGCCGATCTGGCGGCGGGGCGAGACGATGGTGGTGAGCGATGGCGTGGTCAGCGCCGCGATCGGCAGGCCGTTGAAACCGGCGATGGCGATGCGGCCGGGAATCTCGATCCCGTCGCGCCGGGCGCGCAGCAGGGCGCCGACGGCCATTTCGTCATTGGCGAAGAACAGCGCGTCGAGCGCGGGGGCGATGGCGAGCAGCTCGGGCAGCGCGTCCCACCCGGCCTGCTGGCCGCCACTTTGGCCGCCGCTTTGGCCTTCCGTGCCCGCGCGGTCGAACAGGGTGATTGCGGCCTGGCCGGCGAGGTGGCGGCGCAGGCCGTCATAACGCTGGCGGGCGCGGTAATCGTCGTGCATGCGCAGGCCGACGAAGCCGATCCGCCGGTAGCCGCGGGCGAGCAGGTGGGCGGCCATCGCCGCCCCGGCGCGGACATGCGAGAGGCCGACATTCATGTCGATCGGCGCGCGGCCGGTTTCCATGAACTCGACGATGGGGATGCCGGCATGGCGCAGCAGGGCGGTGGTGCGCTTGTCGTGCCGCAGCCCGGCGACGAGCATGCCCGGCGGGGCCCAGCCGAGCAGGGTGGTGGCCAGCGCCGCCTCGGTCGCGAGATCGTAGCCGGTGCTGCCGAGCAGCATCTGGTAGCCCTCGGCCTCCAGGGTTTCCTGGATGCCCTCGATCACCTCGACGAAGACGACATTGGCGAGCGAGGGCACGATGACGGGGATGACGCGGGTGCGCGCCGAGGCGAGCGCGCCGGCCATGCGGTTGGGCACGTAGCCGAGCGCTTCGACCGCCTGCTCGATCCGGCTGCGCAGGGCATCGGAGACCGAGGCGGGGTTGTTGATCGCGCGGGAGACGGTGATGGGGGCGACGCCGGCGCCGGCGGCGACCTCGGCCAGGGTGACCGCGCCGCGGCCGCGCCGGATGCGGCGGGGGGGCGCGGCTTCCGCGTCCGTCGCCGTTCGCGCTCGTTCTGCCTTTGCGCCGCCCGCGCGCGCCCTTGCCATGAAACGACTATCGCGGAGATCGGCGCGCGGCGCAAGATGGTAGCGCTGTCAAACAGTGGTTGCGCTACCACGACCCGGCTCCTATACATAGAGCACGTTCCGATCCATCCGGATCGGATGGCGTGCTCTGTCTTGTTGATAATTGGAGCATCTTTATCCGATCAGATGATTCCATCTGATCGGATGATGCTCTAGCAGACGAACGAACCTGCGGGAGAAACCTTCATGTCGGCCAGCGGATCAAAACCCTCCATCGGCTTCATCGGCATCGGCTTCATGGGCCACGGCATGGCGAAGAACATCGTCGAGGCCGGTTACGCGCTCACGGTGATGGCGCATCGCAACCGCGCGCCGGTCGAGGACCTGATCGGCCGGGGGGCGAAGGAGGCGAAGAGCCCGCGCGAGATCGCCGAAACCGCCGACATCGTGTTCCTCTGCGTCACCGGCAGCCCGCAGGTGCGCGCCGTGACCGAGGGGGAAAACGGCCTCGCCGCCGCCGGCAGGAAGCTCATCATCGTCGATTGCTCGACCTCGGACCCCTCGGTCACCGTGCCGCTCGCCGAGAGCCTTGCCGCGCGGAACATCACCCTGCTCGACGCGCCGCTCGGCCGCACGCCGAAGGATGCGTGGGAGGGCACGCTCGACGTGATGATCGGCGGGGCGGCGGAGGATATCGCCCGCGTGCGCCCGGTGATCGACACCTTCGCCCAGCGCGTGATCCATACCGGGCAGACCGGCACCGGCCACACGATGAAGCTGCTGAACAATTTCCTCTCGATGGGCTATGGCGCGCTCTATGCCGAGGCGCTGATGCTCGGCGCCAAGGCCGGGCTTTCGGCCGAGACCTTCCACAGCGTGATCGCCGGCGGGCGGATGGATTGCGGCTTCTACCAGACCTTCATGCAATACGTGGTCGGGCGCGACCGCAACGCCCACAAGTTCACGCTGAACAACGCGCTGAAGGACACCGCCTATCTCAACGCCTTCGCGGTGGCGCAGGGCGCGGCCAACCCGCTCGCCGCCGCCGTTCGCAATTCCTATGCCCAGGCGGTGGGCGCCGGGCGGGGCGACGATTTCGTGCCGATGCTGGCCGATTTCATCGCCGAGGCCAACGGGGTGAAGCGGGCGGAATGAGCGAGAGCGCGCTGCGCGAGGCGATCTGCCGCTTCGGCCGGTCGCTGTTCGAGCGGGGGCTGACGCCCGGCTCCTCGGGCAATATCAGCGTGCGGCTGGAGGATGGCGGCTGGCTCTGCACGCCGACCGACGCCTCGCTCGGCTTTCTCGACCCCGCGCGCATCGCCCGGCTCGACGCCAACCGGCGGCTGGTTTCGGGCGACAGGCCGACCAAGGAAATCCCGCTGCACGACGCGCTGTATGACACCAGGCCGGACGCGGGCGCGGTGGTGCATCTGCACTCGACCCATGCCGTCGCCCTCTCGCTGCTGCCCGGGATCGACCCGGCGGAGGCGCTGCCGCCGCTGACCCCCTATGTGATGATGCGCGTCGGCAAGGTCGCGCTGGTGCCGTTCCATGTGCCGGGCGATCCGGCGGTGGGCGATGCCATTCGCGGGCTCGCCGGCAAGCACAGCGCCGTGCTGCTGGCCAATCACGGCCCGGTCGTCGCCGGCACGTCGCTCCAGGCGGCGGTGTTCGCGATGGAGGAGCTTGAGGAAACCGCGAAGCTTCATCTGCTCACCCGTGGGCTCAACCCGCGGCTGCTGACGGCCGAGCAGCAGGCGGCGGTGCGGGCGAAATTCGGGGTCTGATTCCCCTTCCCTTCCCTGCCCTGCCCTGTCGTCAGGCCGCGCCGGTTTCGTCGGGGAAAGATTGCGGCGCCTCGCGCCGGTCGGTCATGCCGTAGTCGCGGATGACGCGCACCAGCCGGTGCGATGCCCCCTCGCCCGCCCCATCTCGCGCACCGTCTCCCGCCCCGCTCCTGAGGAGCAAGACATCGCCGGGGGTGAGGACCGCCTCGAACACGTCCCAGCCGAGGAGGCCAGGCATCGCGGGGTCGAGCCCGAGGTCGCGGGCGAGACCCTCCGGCGCCATGTCCGCAGCCCCCTCGCGCCGCGCGGTGAGGAGGGAGACATGCGCGCCGTCATCGGCCAGCACGCCGACGCGCAGGCGATACTCCGCGAACAGCGCGCGTCGCGCCTCGGCCTGGGCGCGGTGGTGCAGGGTGTGGCGGCGCCAGGCGATCAGCGCCGCCTCGTCGCGCCAGAGCGAAACCGAGAGCAGCACGCCCGGCCGGGTCAGGCTGCGATAGCGGATGTTCTCGATGAAGCCGTCGATCGCTTCAAGCTCGGGGCGCAGCAGGCGGGCATGGCCGAAATACTCGTCCAGCCTGCCGTCCTTCGGCCTGACCTCGAAGATGACGGCGTGCATCGAGCTATTCCGCCGCCGACGCCGCCTCGGCCTCGCGCTGGCGCTCTTCCGCCCGGGCGCGGATCTTGGCGACCAGCGGGCCCTGTTCGTTATAGGCGTGGCAGGAATTGAGCAGCGCGGTCGGGATGTCCCAGCGGTCTTCGGTGGTGCCGCCCTCGCGCGCGGCCTTGTGGGCGCGGATGGAGAACATGGTCTGGATCGCGGTGGTCGCGACCTGCTGGAGCAGTTCGCGCAGATGGGTGCAGCCGGCGGTGCCGCCGACGCGCTCCATCGCCCCCTTGAGGAAGCCCTTGCCGATGGTCAGCCCGACCAGTGCGGCGAAATTGGGCGCAACGCCGGGGCAGATCGCGTGCGGCGTGTCGTCCATCGTCGCCTCGGCGCGGACGACGGTCAGCTTGTCGTCCAGCGTCACGCGCAGGCCCATGCCGTGCAGCGCCTCGCCGGCATTGATCCGGCCGCGGTCGTGATTGCCGAAACTGTAGGTCTTGGTGTCTTTCAGATGCGCTTCGATGTCGACAAGGCCGTCGGCGCGGAGGAAGCCGCGGATCGCGATGTCGCGCAGATGGAGCAGTTGCCGGGGCTCGGCATGGCTGAGGGGCATGGGGCGGTGACTTTCCCTGATCACGATATTGCCCAATAGGGTAAGCGCTGCCACGGCGCGTTGCAAATGCCACGGGCGGTTGCATGGCAGGGTTGCTGCCCCAGCGCCGGAGCGGCGCGGCAGCATGGTTGTGCGGCGGCGGCGGCGCGGGCAATCTGGTGCGCTGTCCTCCTCACCCCGAGCGGGCGCGAGCATCGCGGAACCATGGAATATACGCACAGGCAACGGCTTCAGGTCATTTCCGGCATCATCCTGTGCATCCTGCTGGCGGCGATCGACCAGACGGTGGTGATCCCGGCGGTGCCGGCGATGGCGGCGGGGCTGCACGGCTTCGCGCATCTCTCCTGGGTGGTGACGGCCTATCTGCTGACCTCGACGGCGACGACGCCGCTGTATGGCCGCCTGTCAGACCAGTTCGGCCGGCGGCAGACGCTGATCCCCTCGATCGCGCTGTTCGTGCTGGCCTCCTGCGTCTGCGCCACGGCACAGACGCTGCCCTGGCTGATCGCCGGGCGGGCCTTGCAGGGGGTGGGCGGCGGCGGGCTGATGGCGATCGCGCAGGCGGCGATCGCCGACGTGGTCAGCCCGCGCGAGCGCGGCAAGTACCAGGCCTACATGGCGGGGACATGGGGCGTCGCCTCGACCGCGGGGCCGGTGGTCGGCGGCTGGGTGACGGATCATCTCTCGTGGCAGTGGATCTTCTGGTTCAACGTGCCGCTCGGCCTCGCCGCACTGGTGCTGAGCCAGATCGGGCTGCGCCAGCTGCGCACGGTGCCGCGCGGCGGGCGGATCGATTACGAGGGGGCGGCGCTGCTGACCGGCGCCGTTACCGCCTTCCTGATCGGCCTTTCATGGGGCGGTCGGACCTATCCGTGGCTGTCGCTGCCGGTGGTCGGGGTGTTCCTCGGCGGGGCGGCGCTGATCGCCGCGCTCTGGCGGTGGGAGGCGCGTGCCGCCGTGCCGCTGCTGCCGATGCGGCTGTTCGGCAATGCCTCGTTCGTGCAGCTCGTCGCCGTCGGGTTTCTCACCGCGCTGGCGATGTTCTCGGCGATCTTCCTGCTGCCGCTGTTCTTCCAGCTGGTCTACCACGCCAATGCCGCGCAATCCGGCTGGGACATCATGCCGTTCATGATCGCGAGCACGATCGGCGCCTATGCCGCCGGGCAGGTGGCGCGGCATACCGGGCGGACGCGCAGCCTGCTGGCTGGCGGGCTCGCGGTCGGCACCGCAGGGTTCCTGCTGCTCGGCCTGCTGCCGCGGGCAACGCCGCTCGGCCTCGTCGTGTTCAACTGCTTCATCATGGGGCTCGGGATCGGCTTCGTGCTGCCGTCCAACCTCGTCGCCGTGCAGAACGCGGCGAGCCGGCACGATGTCGGCGCGGCGACGGCGACGCTGCTGCTGCTGCGCGCGATGGGCGGCGCGTTCGGCGCGACCATCGCCGGGGCGGTGCTGCTGCTGCGCCTCGGCGGGCGGATCGACACGTCCGGCCACGCGGCCCAGACCATGGCGGCGAACCCCGCCCTGCCGGTGGCGTTCCACGACGCTTTCCTGGTCGCATCCGGCTTCGCGCTGCTCGGGCTGGTCGCGGCATTGCGGGTGGAGGACACGCCGCTGCGCGAGACGGTGGCGACCGAGGGGACCGACACGGCCGAGGCCGCACCCGAGTCCGAGCCCGAGCCGGCGCCGATCGGGCATTAGAGCACTTTCCGATCCTTTCCGGTCAGTTCCGATCGGATCAAGCGGCGTTTCACCTTTTCGTGATGATGCGGCGCGGCATCGGTCAGGCAGCGCGGTCCGCGCAATAAAATTTCGTGGCCGCCGCGGCGCGAGGGGCACGGGATTGCCGCAGGACGCTGCTGCGCGCAGCGATCGGCAAGCTGTTACGATCCTGACAAAAACCTGATTTTGCTCGCAAATTCCGGCCATGCGGCGCATGATCCGGGGCGGAGAAAAAGCCCGGCGGCAACAGCCGGGCGGGGGAAATTCCGCATGAAATCCGCCGACACCATGCTCGACATCCGCTACCGGCAAGGCGCCGGACGGGTGATCCTGACCGGAACCCAGGCGCTGATCCGCCTGCTGCTGACCCAGCGCCGGCGCGATGCGGCGTCCGGGCTGGACACCGCGGGGTTTCTCTCCGGCTATCGCGGCTCGCCACTCGGCGCGGTGGACATCCAGGCCCACGCCGCCGAAGCGGTGCTGGCGGCGGAGGGCATCGTGTTTCGCCCCGGCGTCAACGAGGACCTGGCGATGACGGCGATCTGGGGCACGCAGATGGTCCCGCTGTTTCCCGGCGCCACGCGGCAGGGCGTGTTCGCCATGTGGTACGGCAAGGGGCCGGGCGTGGATCGCTCGGGCGACGCGCTCAAGCACGCCAATTACGCCGGCACCACGCGCCACGGCGGCGTGCTGGTGGTGGCGGGGGACGATCATGCGGCGAAATCCTCCACCATCGCGCATCAGAGCGAGCCGGCGCTGATCGCCGCCGGCGTGCCGGTGCTGGCGCCAAGCTCGGTGGCGGAGATCCTCGAACTCGGGCTGTATGGCTGGGCGGCCTCGCGCCATGCAGGGCTTTATGTCGGGTTCAAGACGGTCGAGGAGATCATCGACTGCACCGCCTCGGTCGAAACCGGCCTCGATGTCCCGATCATCCTGCCCGACATCGACCCCGAGAGCGTCGCGATGCGGCTGCATGAGCCGGTGCTGGCGCAGGAGGCGCGCGTGCTCGGCCTGCGCCGGCCGGCGCTGATGGACTTCGTTGCCGCCAACCGGATCAACCGCATCGTCGAACCCGCCCCCGGCGCGCGGCTCGGCATCGTCACCGCCGGGAAATCGTTCCTCGATGTCGAGCAGGCGCGGGCCGATCTCGGGCTCGGCTTCGCCCGCGTGCTCAAGCTCGGCATGACCTGGCCGGTCGAGCCCGGGATCGTGCGGGACTTCGCGCGCGGGCTGGAGGAGATCGTCGTCGTCGAGGAAAAGGCGCCGGTGATCGAGGACCAGTTGCGGGCGATCCTGTACGGGATGACCGACGCGCCGCGCATCGTCGGCAAGCGCGACGAGACCGGGGCCACGCTGTTCCGCGCCGAAAGCGATCTTGCCGCCGCCGATGTCACGCTCGGGCTGGGCCGGCGGGCGCAGCGGATCGTGCCGGATGCGGCGCGGGAGGCGGCGCTGGCGCGGCTCGCCGCGACGATCGAGGCCGGGCACGCGCTCGATTTCGGCGCGCACCGGGTGCCGTATTTCTGCGCCGGCTGCCCGCACAACACCAGCACCAGGGTGCCCGAGGGCTCGCGCGCGATGGCGGGGATCGGCTGTCATTTCATGGCGACCTGGATGGACCGCGCGACCGATGCCTATTCGCACATGGGCGGCGAGGGCGCGGCCTGGATCGGCCAGGCGCCGTTCACCGCCGAGCCGCACGTCTTCGCCAATATCGGCGATGGCACCTATCACCATTCCGGCCTGCTCGCGATCCGCGCCGCCATCGCCGCCGGGGTGAACATCACCTATCGCGTGCTGTTCAACGACGCGGTGGCGATGACCGGCGGCCAGCATGTCGACGGGCCGCTCAGCGTGCCGCAGATCACCCGCGAACTGGCCGCCGAGGGGGTGAAGCGGATCGAGGTGGTGACCGACGAGCCGGAAAAATATCGAGAGGTGCGCGATCTCACGCCGGGCGTTGTCGTATCGCATCGCCGCGAGCTGGACGCGATCCAGCGCGCGATCCGCGAAATCCAAGGTGTCACCGCGATCGTCTACGACCAGACCTGCGCGACCGAGAAGCGCCGCCGCCGCAAGCGCGGCACGATGGCGGACCCGGCGAAGCGCGCCTTCATCAACAAGCGCGTCTGCGAGGGGTGCGGCGATTGCTCGCTTGTGTCGAACTGCATCGCCGTGGTGCCGGTGGAAACCCCGTTCGGGCGGAAGCGGGCGATCGACCAATCCGCCTGCAACAAGGATTTCTCCTGCGTCGAGGGGTTCTGCCCGAGCTTCGTCACCGTTCATGGCGGCGGGCTGAAAAAGCCGGAGGCGACGCGCGCCGCCCCGCCGGATGATCTGCCCGAGCCCACGCTGCCGCCCGCGGAATGGGACATGGTGGTGGCCGGGATCGGCGGCACCGGGGTGGTGACGATCGGCGCGCTGCTCGGCATGGCGGCGCATCTCGACGGGACGCAGGTTTCGGTGGTCGATGTGCTCGGCCTCGCGCAGAAGGGCGGCGCCGTGGTCTCGCATCTGCGCTTCGGCGCGGCGGCCGGGGCGGCGCAGGCGCTACGGGTGCCGGCGGGTCGGGCCGACCTGCTGCTCGGCTGCGACGCGCTGGTCGCCGCCGAGCGGGAGACGCTCGACTGCCTGGGCGACAAGACGCGCGCGGTGGTCAACCTGCACGAGACGATCACCGGGGAGTTCACCCGCAACCCCGCCTTCTCGCTGCCGATGGCGCGGCTGCGGCAGAGCCTGGCGCGGCGGGTGGGCGAGGCGCATCTTGACACGATCGAGGCGACCGCGATCGCCACCGCGCTGATGGGCGACGCGATCGCGACCAACCTGTTCCTGCTCGGCTATGCCTGGCAGCGCGGGCTGGTGCCGGTGAGCCGGGCGGCGATCGCGCGGGCGGTGGAGATGAACGGGCAGGCGGTCGGGCTCAATCTCGCCGCCTTCGCCTGGGGCCGCGCGGCGGCGCATGATCCCGGCACGGTGGCGGAGCCGGGAGCGGAGCCGGGCGCCGCGCCGGGAGCGGAACCGGGGGGGTTCGACGCGCTGTTCGGGATGTTGCGCGACGATCTCGTCGCCTATCAGGACCGGCGCTACGCCGCCCGCTTCGCCGAGGCGGTGGAGGCGGTGCGCGCGGCGGAGCAGGCGGTGCGGCCGGGCTCGACCACGCTGGCCGAAACGGCGGCGCGCACGCTGCACCGGCTGATGGCCTACAAGGACGAATACGAGGTGGCGCGGCTCTACGCCCTCCCCGCCTTCCGCGCCGAGCTGGCGCGCAACTTCACCGACACGCGGGATATCCGCCTGCATCTCGCCCCGCCGCTGCTGGCGCGGCGCGACCAGGCGACCGGCCTGCCGCAAAAGCGCGAATACGGCCCCTGGATGCTCAAGGCGATGGCCGCGCTGGCGCCGCTCAAGGTGTTGCGCGGCACGGTGCTCGACCCGTTCGGCCACAGCGCCGAGCGGCGGGGCGAGCGGGCGCTGATCGGGCGCTACGAGGCGACGCTGCGCCGCATCGGCGCCGCGCTGGATGAGGGGAATTTCGCCGCCGCCCTGGCGCTGGCCGCCCTCCCCGCCGAGATCCGCGGCTTCGGTCACGTGAAGGCGCGCAGCCTCGCCGCCGTGGGGGCGCGCTGGGCGGAGCGCGAGGCCGCCTTCATCGCGCCGCCCGCCGCCGCACCGCGACTGCCGGCGGCAGCGGAGTGATCAGCGGCGATGATCAGCGCGGCCGGGCGGCGCGGCGGCGGAGCAGGCGGGCGAAGAGCGGCATGGTGAACATCACCAGCAGCACCCGCAGCACATGGACGGCGAGGACGAAGGTGACGTCGGTCCGCGCGGCGATCGCCATCGCCAGGGCGGCGTAGATGCCGCCGGGCAGGGTGGCGAGGTAGCCCTCGAACGGGGTGGCCCCGGCGAGATCGGCGAGCAGCGCGCCGAGCCCGGCGCAGATCACGTTGACCAGCAGGATGAGGCCGAGCGCGGTCGGCAAGGCGCGGCCGATTTCGGCGAGGCGGGCGCGGGTGAAGCGCACCCCGGCCTGCCAGCCGATCGCGGCATAGGCGAGATCGACGATCGGCGCGGGCACGCCGGCATCGCCGGTGCGGCCGGTCAGGGTGATCGCCGCGGCGACGATCAGCGGGCCGAGCAGCGGGCCGGCCGGCATCCGGGTCAGGCGCGCGAGCAGCAGGCCGAGCGGGGCGGCGAGGCCGACAAGGACGAGCCCCTTCAGCCCGGCCGGGGGCACGGCGGCGGCCATGGCGCTGCCGTGAGAAAAATGGCCGCCGACATGAGATAAGTGGTCGGCGGCGGTCATGCCGCCGACGTGAAAGACGAAGGCGGCGACCAGCGGCATGATCGCGGTGACGAGGCCGACGCGCAGATATTGCACCACAGCGACCATGCGGATGTCGGCGCCGAGTTCGGCCGCCAGCGCCACGATGGCCGAGGCGCCGCCGGTGGTCAGCGCCAGCGCGCCGGTGGTGGGATCGACATCGCGGCGCAGGCCCATCAGCAGGCCGGCGCCGATCGAGACCAGCAGCGTCGCGAAGGTGACGAGAACGACCGGGACCGCATGGGCGGCGAGGGCGCGCAGGGTCGGCCCGCTCACCAGCGCGCCGATGACGACGCCGAGCACGGCCTGTGCGGCGAGCGAGGCGCTGCGCGGCACGCCCTCCGGCGCGTATCCCGCCAGTGCGAGGGCGGTGGCGACGAAAAGGGCCGCGAACAGGGCCGCGGAGGGCACGCCGATCGCGGCGAGCGGCACGGCGGACGCCGCCGTGACCGCAGCGAGCAGCGCCCAGCGCGCGGCCGCCGACCGGCGCGGAACCATCATCCTCCGGCGGCTACAGGCTCAGCGGCGGCCGATCTCGGTCACCAGGAAGTCGCGGAAGACGGAGACGCGCTTCGAGTTCCGCAATTCCTCGGGATAGACGAAATACATGTCGATCTTCGGCGCCTTCACCTCGGGCAGCAGGCGGACCATGCCGGTGGTATCCTCGGTCAGGTAGTCCGGCACGGCGCCGATGCCGATGCCGCTGCGAATGGCGATCAGCATGGCTTGCAGCGAGTTGACCTCGAGCGCGCCGGTGCGCGGGGCGGCGCCGTCCGGCCGGCCGATGCTGGCGATCCAGTTGACATCGGCCACCGGCGGCTTGCGGTCGCCGAACAGGATCAGGCGATGATCGTCGAGATCCTCGGGCCGCTCGGGCGTCTTGCCGGCCTCGCGCAGGTAATCCTCGGAGGCGAAGATCTGCCAGCGGATTTCACCGAGGCTGCGCTGCACGAGGTCGGGCTGGCGGGGCGGGTGCATGCGGATCGCGACATCCGCCTCGCGCATCGCGAGGTCGAGATCGACATCGTCGAGCAGGAGCGAGATGCTGACATCGGGGTATTGCTTGAGGAAGGCGCGCAGCCGGGGGGCGAGCCAGACCACGCCGAAACTGTGCGTCGTCGTCACCTTCAGCCGGCCGGCCGGGCGTTCCTTGCTCTCGGCCAGCAGCGCCTCGGTCATGGCGAGCTTGGCGAAGACGTCGCGCACCGTGCGGTTGAGCTGCTCGCCCAGCTCGGTGAGGATCAGCCCGCGGGCGTGGCGGTGGAACAGCGGCACCGCCAGCGCCTCTTCAAGCGCCGAGATCTGCCGCGAGACGGCGGATTGCGAGAGGTTCAGCACGTCGCCCGCATGGGTGAAGCTGCCCGCCTCGGCCACCGCGTGAAACACGCGCAACTTGTCCCAGTCCATGTGATTGCCTGTCACGGTCAGCTTCCCTTTCCCGGCCCGGCAATGGGCCGTATTTTATATTGTCTCAAGCAGCCTGTTGTTCGATTTGCGCGTGGTGCGCAAGGAATTTCTCCGCCTCGAGCGCCGCCATGCAGCCGGTGCCGGCGGCGGTGACGGCCTGGCGGTAGGTGCGGTCCTGCACGTCGCCGGCGGCGAAGACGCCGGGAACCGAGGTCTGCGCCGTGCCGGGGATGGTGCGGATATAGCCTTCGTCGTCCATCTCGATCTTGCCGCGGAAGAGCGACGTGGCCGGATCATGCCCGATGGCGATGAACACGCCGTCAACCGCGATGCTGCGTTCGACGCCGGTTTTCACGTTGCGCAGCCGCGCGCCGGTGACGACGGCGGGGCTGCCTTCGCCGGTGATTTCCTCGACCGTGTGATCCCAGATCACCTCGATCTTCGGGTGGGCGAACAGCCGGTCCTGGAGGATTTTCTCGGCGCGCAGCGAATCGCGGCGGTGGATCAGTGTCACCTTGGTCGCGTGGTTGGTCAGGTAGAGCGCTTCCTCGACCGCGGTATTGCCGCCGCCGACCACGGCGACCTCGCGGCCGCGATAGAAGAAGCCGTCGCACGTCGCACAGGCGGAGACGCCGGCACCCTGGTATTGCTGTTCGGAGGGCAGGCCGAGCCAGCGGGCCTGCGCGCCAGTGGCGATGACCACCGCCTCGGCGCGGTAGAGCGTGCCGGAATCGCCGCGCGCGGTGAAGGGGCGGGCGGCGAGATCGATCTCGGTGATGATGTCGTATTCGATGCGGGTGCCGACATGCTCGGCCTGGGCGCGCATCTGCTCCATCAGCCAGGGGCCCTGGATGACATCGGCGAAGCCCGGATAATTCTCGACATCGGTGGTGATGGTCAGCTGGCCGCCGGGCTGCAGACCGGCAACGATCACCGGGGCGAGATTCGCCCGCGCGGCGTAGATCCCCGCCGTGTAGCCGGCCGGGCCGGCGCCGATGATCAGCAGTTTCGTCTCGATCGTGGCCTGATCCGCCATTTGTTGCACCTCTGATGCGGAATTAAGGGTGCGGCGGCGGGTTTTCCAGCTTTCCGCGCCGCATTCACACCCTGAGGTTATGCAATTATATGACCGGACTATATCTGTCACGCGATCAACTCTTTCCGAGCGGTGAAAACCCATGCCGTCAACCCCGGCCTCCCCGTCCTCGCCGCGCCTCGCCGAGGCCACGCCGATCGACGATATCGACCGCCGGATCATCGCCGAATTGCAGGCGGACGGGCGGATGACCAATGTGGAGCTGGCGAGCCGCGCCGGGATTTCGCCGCCGCCCTGCCTGCGCCGGGTGCGGCGGCTGGAGGAGGCCGGGCTGATCCGCGGCTATCACGCCGAGACCGACGCGCAGAAGCTCGGCTGGCAGATCGAGCTGTTCGCCATCGTCGGGCTGGACAGCCAGCGCCAGGCGGTGCTGGACGCGTTCGAGGCGATGGTCGGCGGCTGGGAGGAGGTGCGCGAGTGCCACATGATCCGCGGCGGCGACGATTTTCTCCTCCGCCTGGTCGCGCGGGATACGGCGCACGAGAACCAGCTCACCGAGCGGCTGACCGCCGCCCCCAACGTGACGCGCGTGCAGACGCTGCAAACCATCCGCACCAGCAAGGCGCTTGCCGGGGTGCCGATCTGAGGCCATACCCGGCGCATGAACACGTCCCGGCATGAATTCGACCGCACCGACGCGCGCGGGCTGATCGCCATCGCCGTGCTCGGCGCCGTCCTCGACCTCGCGAGCCGGCTGGTCCCCGCTGTGCTGCCCTATCTCGCGCCCTATATTTTCAACGCGGCGATCTTCGCCGGGCCGCTGCTGGCGGCGTTCTGGTATGGGCGCGGGCTCGCGCGGAGCGCGGCGCGGCCGGCGCGCTGGCGCATCATCGCCTTCTATGCCGGGGTGGCGGCGATCTATTTCGTCGGCCAGACGCGCTTCGAATATGCCGCCCAGCACATGTTCTTCCTCAACCGCGTGCAGCAGGCGACGTTCGGTGTGTTCGCCCCGTTCCTGATCGCGTTTTCCTGGCCGCGCGACGTGCTGGCCGCCGGGGTGCCGGCCGGGCTGATCCGGCTGTTCGAGCGCGGGGCGGGACGGGTCGTGCTGCGGGTGCTGCGGTTTCCGCCGGTCGCCATCGTGGTGTGGCTGGCGACGACGGATGTGTGGCTGATCCCGCGGGTCAATTTCGCCTCGATGATCAACCCGCCGCTCTATGCGGTCATGAATGTCTCGATGATCGCGGCGGGGCTGCTGTTCTGGCTGGTGGTGCTCGATCCGCGGCCGCGGGCGGAGGCGGGGTATTCCTACCTGACGCGGATGGCGGCGGGCTTCCTGCCGATGTTTCCGCAGATCGCGGTGTCGTCCTATATCGCGCTGACCCAGACCGGGCTCTACAATTTCTACGATCTGTGCGGCCGGCTCTATCCCACGATCTCGCCGATGAAGGACCAGATGCTGGGCGGGATCATCCAGTGGATTCCGCCGGGGATGCTGAACACGGCGGTGCTGTTCGTGCTGCTGCACGCGATCCGCCGGAGCGAGGACAGGCAGGTGGCGGCGACGCCGATCCCGCCCGGAGCACGGGTGATCGAGGCGCGCTGGACCGGGCGCTAGGCCGGGCTGCCCTTGCGGCGCGGGGCGGTTGCGGCTAGGCCGCTTGTCTGTGCGGATGCGGGACTGGCCCGGATCCGGTTGGGTGACATCGTGTGATGGGGAGACAGTCCTTGCGGCGACTGCGATTGGCTCTGATGACCACGGCGTGCCTCGCGCCGGTGTTCCTCGCACCCGCGGCGCGGGCGGCGACCCCTGCCCCGGCTGCGGCCACGGCGAGCGGCGGGCGCATCGCCTCGATCCGGGTGCGCGGCAACCAGCGCATCGATGCCAATACCGTTCTCTCCTATATCCTGCTGCGCCCGGGCGACCAGTTCAGCCAGCGGCGGATGGATCTCAGCCTGAAGACGCTCTACGCCACCGGCCTGTTCAGCTCGGTCTCGCTCACCCGCGAGGGCGACACGCTGGTGGTGGACGTGCAGGAGAACCCGGTGGTCAACCAGGTGTTCTTCCGCGGCAATTCGGTGCTGAAGGACGACAAGCTCTCGAAGGCGATCTCGCTCAAGCCCGGCGCGGTGTTCACCCGCGCGGCGGCGGCGGCGGACACCAGGGCGATCCTCGATCTCTACGGCAAGCAGGGGCATTACGGCGCCACCGTCACGCCCGAGATCGTCAAGCTGCCGGAAAACCGGGTGAACGTGGTGTTCCGCTGCCATGACGGCGCGGAGACGCTGATCAGCCGGATCGATTTCGTCGGCAACCACGCCTATGGCCAGACGCGGCTGCGCGAGGTGATCTCCAGCCGCGAGGACGCGTGGTTCCGCTTCCTCTCCAGCGCCGATGAATACAACCCCGAGCGGGTGAAATACGACGAGGCGCTGCTCAGCCGGTTCTATTTCCATCACGGCTATGCCGACTTCAAGGTGCAGAGCGCCACCGCCCAGCTCGCACCGGACCGCAAATCGTTCTTCCTGACCTTCGTGATGAACGAGGGGCCGCGCTATCACATTGGCGGGGTGAAGGTGGAGAGCAGCGTCGCCAACCTGCCCGCAGCGTCGCTGCGCGCGCTGGTGCCGATCGAGAAGGGTGACCTGTTCGACGGCGATGCGATCCAGACCGCGGTGAAGGCGATCTCGAAGGCGGCGCAGAATCGCGGCTTCGCCTTCGCCCAGGTGGTGCCGGACGTTCACGAGGACCACGCGACGCACAAGGTGGATCTCACCTTCCGCGTCGTCGAGGGGCCGAAGGTCTATGTCAACGACGTGGTGATCAGCGGCAATACCCGCACCGAGGACGAGGTGATCCGCCGCCAGGTCGAGCTGGCGCCGGGCGATGCGTATAATCAGGACGCGGTCGACCAGTCGAAGCAGAACCTCGAGAATCTCGGCTATTTCAAGAAGCAGGACGGGGTCAGGATCTCGACCGCGCCGACGACCACGCAGGATCGCGTCAATCTCGACGTCAATGTCGACGAGCAGGCGACCGGGCAGTTCTCGCTCGGCGGCGGCTATTCGACCGATCTCGGCGCGCTGGCGAATATCGGGCTGAGCCAGGACAATTTCCTCGGCACCGGCATCAGCACCTCGATCTCGGCGCTGCTGGCGCAGAAGGGCACGCAGTTCAATCTCGGCGTCACCAACCCGTATTTCCTCGGCCGCAACCTGATCGCCGGCTTCGACCTGTTCCGCACCGATACCTACAACTCGACCGCCTACGTGTTCAGCGAGCGCTCGCTCGGCGGCGACGTGCGGGTGGGCTTCCGCTACAACGACCATGTCAGCCAGGCCTTCACCTATACGCTGAGCACGCGCGACATCTACAACATCGCCTCGACCGCGAGCCTCTACATCCTGAGCGAGCAGGGCAAGACCACGCTCTCGCAGCTCGGCTCGACGCTGACCTTCGACTACCGCAACAACCGCATCGATCCCTCCAGCGGCGAGATCCTGTCGCTGTCGGGCGATTTCGCGGGGCTGGGCGGAACCGCGAAATATGTCCGGCTGGAGGCGCGCGGCGCCTATTACATCCCGCTCGAACGCCTGCTCGGCGACAAGGCCTGGGTGCTGGAGTTCGACGGGCATGTCGGCAAGATTCTCGGCATCGAGGGCTACCGCACGACACTGGCGGACCGCTTCTTCCTTGGCGGCGACAGCATGCTCGGCTTCCAGACCGGCGGCGCCGGCCCGCATGACACGCAGTATGGCGACAGCATCGGCGGCAATTTCATCTGGACGCAGGACACGGTGCTGCACTTCCCGCTGCCGGTCAGCCCCGATCTCGGCGTGACCGGCTTCGCCTTCGCCGATATCGGCAGCCTCTCCGGGGTGTCGCCGATCACGGTGAACGGCACCACGCTCGGCGTTTACGACAATGCGGCGCCGCGCATCTCGGCCGGTCTCGGCGTGGCGTGGAACACGCCGTTCGGGCTCATCGACCTGTCCTATGCCCAGCCGATCAAGAAATACAAATACGACCAGATCGAGCAATTCCGCGTTTCCTTTGGTACGAGGTTCTGATCACGTGACACGCATCGCCAAAATCCGCGCCGGGCTGGCGCTTCCGGCCCTCATCATGGCCTTCGCCGGCACCGCCCACGCACAGTCCGAAACCGGCAAGGGGTATTTCATCCCGAAGCCGAAGGTGGAGGCGCCGCACACCGCGCCGATCCATACGCCACTGCCCCAGCAGCCGCAGGCGCCCGCCGGGCAGCAGCCCGGCGTGCAGCAGGTGCCGCCCGAGAAACTGCCGCCGATCCCGCAGCTCGCCCCGCTGCCCAAGGAAAAGGCGCCGCCCGCCGCGGTGATGGGCGTGCTCTCGGTGCCCGACGTGATGCGCAGCTCGACCGCGGCGCAGGGCGTCGAGAAGATCATCAACGAGCGGCGGCAGAAACTCGCCGAGGAAGCGCAGGCCGACCAGAAGAAGTGGGAAGGCGAGCAGCACGCCATCATCGCCGAGAAGGGCAAGCTCTCGAAGCCGGCGCTGGCCGCGCGCGAGCAGAAGCTCCAGCACGAGATCGAGCAGGCGCAGCTCGATTTCCATAACCGCAGCGTCGCCATCGAGGTGTCGGCCCGTACGGCGCTCGGCAAGATCGAAAGCTCGCTGATCGCGGTGATCCGCCAGGTGGCGCAGGCGCATGGCATGAACCTCGTGCTGCACCGCTCGCAGGTGGCGCTGAACGTCAACGCCTTCGACATCACCAAGGAAGTTGCCGACCAGCTCAACAAGATCCTGCCGCAGGTCGCGGTGCCGCCCTCGGTCGTGCCGAAGATGGCGCACGGCGCGCACAAGGCCGCGAAGAAGAAGTAAGCCGCGATGACCGGCGCGACCGATCCGCGGCCGGGCGATGCGCGGTTCTTCGCCCGCAGCGGCCCCTTCAGCCTGGCGGAAATCGCCGCGGCTGCAGGAGCGACGGTAGCGGGGGCCACGGTAGCGGGGACCAGGGTCGCGGATGCGGGGCAGCGCCTTTCCGGCGTCGCCCCGTTGCAGACCGCCGGCGCTGGCGATGTCAGCTTTCTCGACAACCGCAAATATCTGCCGCTGCTGGCCGAAACCCGCGCCGGGGCGGTGATCATGCGCCCCGAGATGGCGGCCGCAGCACCCGCGACGGTGGCGTGCCTGGTCACGCCCACCCCCTATGAGGGCTGGGCGCGGGCCTGCGCGCTGTTCCACCCCGCCCCGGTGGCGGTGGCGGGCATCCATCCGAGTGCGGTGATCGGCGCGGGGGCGGAGATCGACCAAGCGGCCGAGATCGGGCCCTTCGCGGTGATCGGCGCGGGGGCGCGCATCGGCGCACGCTGCCGCATCGGCCCGCACGCGGTGATCGGGCCGGGCTGCGTTCTGGGCGAGGGCGTGATCGTCAGCGCCGGGGCGAGCGTCAGCCACGCGCTGATCGGCGACCGGGTGATGATCCATCCCGGCGTGCGGATCGGCCAGGAAGGGTTCGGCTTCGCCACCACGAAGGACGGGTTTCTTTCGGTTCCGCAGCTCGGCCGGGTGATCATCGAGCATGACGTCGATATCGGCGCGAACACCACGATCGACCGCGGCTCGGCGCAGGATACCGTGATCGGCGCGGGCACGCGGATCGACAATCTCGTGCAGATTGCCCACAACGTGCGGATCGGGCGCTGCTGCGTGATCGTGGCGCAGGTCGGCATCTCGGGCTCGACCACGCTGGAGGATTTCGTGGTGCTGGCCGGCCAGGCCGGGGTGTCCGGCCATCTCACCCTCGGCAAGGGCGCGCGCATCGGCCCGCAGGCGGGTGTGATGTCCGACGTCAGGCCGGGGATCGACCTGCTCGGCAGCCCGGCGCGGCCGGCGAAGGAGTTCATGCGCGAGGTCGCGACATTGCGGCGCTTTGCGCGGCGCGGCGGATTGAGGCATGCTCCGCCCGCACCGGAGCGGGACGCCAAATCCTGACCGGATCATCCACAACACGAACGGGACACGGACGCTCTGACATGGACCGAAGCGCGACAGACACCACGGCACCACAGCCAGGGGGGATCACGGTGGATATCGCCGGGATCATGCATGCGATCCCGCATCGCTACCCGTTCCTGCTGATCGACCGGGTGGTGGAGCTGCAGCCCAATGTTTCGGCGGTGGGCGTCAAGAACGTCTCGGTCAACGAGCATTTCTTCCAGGGCCATTTCCCCGGCCATCCGGTGATGCCGGGCGTGCTCATCATCGAGAGCATGGCGCAGACCGCGGCGGTGCTGGTGGTGGAGACGCTCGGCCCCGAGGAGGCCGGCAAGGTGGTCTATTTCATGTCGGTCGAGGGGGCGAAGTTCCGCCGCCCGGTGGTGCCCGGCGACGTGCTGCGCATCCATGTCACCAAGGATCGCAACCGCGGCAATGTCTGGAAGTTCAACGCGGTCGCCAGGGTCGAGGGGGTGGCGGTCGCCGAGGCGAGCTTCGCCGCGATGATCATGGACCGGAAAGCCGGCGAGGCATGATCCACCAGACAGCGTCGATCGATCCGCGCGCCACGATCGGCGCGGGTGTCAGTGTCGGGCCGTTCTGCACGGTCGGCCCGGATGTGGTGCTGGAAGACGGGGTCGAACTCGTCTCGCATGTCGTCGTCGACGGGCATACCCGCATCGGCGCCGGCACCACGGTGTTTCCCTTCGCCACCATCGGCCTCGCGCCGCAGGACCTGAAATACAAGGGCGAGCCGACGCGCACCGAGCTGGGGCCGAACTGCGTCATCCGCGAGCATTGCACCATCCATCGCGGCACCGTGACGGGCACCGGCATCACCCGCGTCGGCGCCGGCTGCCTGCTGATGGCGGTGGTGCATGTCGCGCATGATTGCGCGCTGGGCGAGAACATCGTCATCGCCAACAACGTGGTGATGGGCGGGCATGTCGAGATCGCGGACCGCGCGATCATCGGCGGCGCCACCGCGATCCACCAGTTCGTGCGGATCGGCACCGGCGCCATGGTCGGCGGCGCCTCCGGCGTCGAGGCGGATGTGATCCCCTATGGCTCGGTGATCGGCAATCGCGCGCGGCTGCACGGGCTCAACATCGTCGGGCTGCGCCGGCGCGGGCTCGACAAGGAAGGCCAGCACCGGCTGCGCAACGCCTATCGCCTGCTGTTCCAGGGCGAGGGCACGTTCGCCGCGCGGGTCGAGGCGCTGCGCGGCGGCGCCGGGGATGATCCATATCTCGCGGAAATCCTCGCCTTCATCGATGCGCCGAGCAAGCGCGGCCTGATCCGCAGCACGACCCGCCACGGCGACGACGCCGAGGCGTGAGCGCGGATGCGCGCGGCGAGGGCATGAGCCGGGCGGCGACGCCGCTCGGCATCGTCGCCGGTGGCGGCACCCTGCCCGGGCGGGTTGCCGCGGCGGCGCGCGCCGGCGGGCGGGACGTGTTCATCGTCGCCCTCGATTCCTATGCCGATCCCGCGGTGGTGGGGGTGTTTCCCCACGAGACGATCCGCGTCGGCGCGGTGGGTGCCGCGATCGCAGCACTGCGCGCCGCCGGCTGCCGCGAGCTGGTGCTGGCCGGCCCGGTGAAGCGGCCCTCGCTGCTCGACCTGCGGCCGGACGCGATGGGGGCGAAGCTGCTGGCGCGCATCGGCCGGGCCGCCTTCGCCGGGGATGACGGGCTGCTCGCCGCCATCGTGCGGGTGCTGGGCGAGGAAGGGTTCACCGTGATCGGCGCGCATGAGGTGATCGGCGAGGTGCTGGCGCCGGAAGGCTTGCTGAGCGCGACCGCGCCGGATGCCGCCGCACTCGCGGACATCACGCGCGGCGTTGCCGTGGTGCATGCGCTCGGCGCCGCGGATGTCGGGCAGGGGGCGGTGGTGCAGCAGGGCATCGTGCTCGCGGTCGAGGCGGTGGAGGGGACCGACGCGATGCTGGCGCGCGCGGCCACGCTGCGGCGGCCGGGGCCGGGCGGCGTGCTGGTGAAGCTGGTCAAGCCCGGGCAGGACCGCCGCGCCGATCTGCCGACCCTCGGTGTCAAGACCGTGCAGGGGGTGGTGGAAGCAGGATTGCGCGGGATCGCATTCGAGGCCGGCGGTGCCATATTGATGGATCGCGAGGCGATGACGCGCGCCGCCGACGCCGCCGGGCTGTTCCTGCTCGGGATCGATCCGCGTGCCGCGCGATGGACCGAAGGGAGACAGTCATGAGCGATTTCCAGTATCTGCACACGATGATCCGGGTGAGGAACCTCGATGAGAGCGTTGCCTTCTACACCGGGCTGCTCGGGATGAAGGAGCTGCGCCGCTCCGACGTGCCGGATGGCAAGTATACGCTCGCCTTCGTCGGCTATGGCGACGAGGCGACGCACACGGTGCTGGAGCTGACCTACAATTACGGCGTCGAGGCGTATGACCAGGGCACCGCTTTTGGACATCTCGCCCTCGGTGTGCCGGATATCTATGCTGCGGTGGACAAGCTCCGCGCCGCCGGCGTGAAGATCACGCGCGAGCCGGGGCCGGTGAAGTTCGGCAAGACGGTGATCGCGTTCATCGAGGACCCGAACGGCTACAAGATCGAGCTGATCGAACGGAAGTGAGCCGACCATGCCGCGGGATCCGGTGCCGGAGCCGCCGTCGCGACGACCGGGAAAGAGTCTGAAATTCCGGCTGCTGTCGGCCGGGTTCGGCGCGGCGGAGCGGGTGCTGCCGCGCGGGGTGCCGGCGCTGGACGCGGCACGGATTGCCGCCGCCGCGGGCGGTGCAATGCCGGATTTCGCGCGCGAGGGGCTGGAGCGGCTGGTCGCCTCGCTCGCGGCGGAGACGCGGCTTTCGCTGTTCGGGCGGGTTTCGGTCCGCTACGACCTGATGCGGCTGGCGCGCAATGCCGAGGCGATCCGGCGGATGCACGCGGCGACCCCGGCGATCGGGCGGGACGCCGTGCGGGCGCCGGTTTTCATCATGGGGTTGCCGCGCTCGGGGACGACGTTCCTGCACACGCTGTTCGGCCAGGACCCCGAGGTGCTGGTGCCGCGGGTTTGGCAGACGCTGTATCCGGCGGCGCGGCCGGTGGGGTTCGACGCGCGGCGCAGTGCCGCGGTGCGCCGGACCGACCGGCAGCTAGACATGTTCGCCGGCATGGCGCCGGAGTTTCCGGCGATCCACCCGATCGAGGGGGACAGCCCGCAGGAATGCAGCGAGATCACCGCGCATGTGTTCCACTCGCTGCGGTTCGACACGACGTTCCGGGTGCCGAGCTACACCGCATGGCTCGACGCCGAGGATGACGGGCCGGCCTTCGCGTTTCACAAGCAATGGCTGCAGGCGATGCAGCACGGAACCGGCGGACGGTTCTGGGCGCTGAAATGCCCGGAGCATACGTTTTCGGTGAAGGCGATCCTGGAGACCTATCCGGATGCGCGGTTCGTGGTGGTGCACCGCGACCCGGTGCATGTGTTTGCCTCGGTCGCGCACATGACGGAGGTGCTGCGGCGGCCGTTCCTGCGGGACATCGACCCGGCGGAAATCGGCCGGCAGGTGACGGAGCGGTGGATCGACGGGGCGCGGCGCCTGGTGGCGTTCGACCAGAGCGGGGCGGTGCCGGCGGAACGGCTGGTCAATATCCAGTACGAGGCGCTGACGGCGGACCCGATCGGGGCGGTCGCGGGGATTTACGCGCGGTTTGGCGAGACATTCACCCCGGCGGCGGAGACGGCGATGCGGCAGTATCTCGGCGCGGCGCCGCGCGGCGGCTATGGGCGGAACCGCTACCGGCTGGCGGATTTCGGCATCAACGCCGAGCGGCTGCGGCCGCGCTTTGCCGGATATGTCGAGTATTTCGGCGTGCAGGCGCGCAAGCCGGGCGGACCGCAGCCGGCCTGAGGGGCGGCTAGAGCATCATCCGATCAGATGAAATCATCTGATCGGACCGTGCTCTGTGACGATATTCCCATCGGTTTTATAGGAATATGATCCTTTCCTCGCGGCGGGTGGGGCAGGACGACATTCCTTGTGCTGGAGAGGGGCTACCAGCCGAGGAAGGTTTCATGGCGGTGGGCGGCACGCGGCGGGGCGTGGCGCCAGAGGCGGGTTGTCGTTTCGCGCAGGGTGTCGGCGAAGCGGAGGGTGGCGAGGTGTTCGCGGCCGGCGCAGATGTCTTCGGCGGTGATGGCGAGGGTGGCGCGGAGTGTCTGGCCGGTGAGGGTTTCGATGGCGGCGAAGGTACTGCGGAAGCCGGTGGCGCTGGCGGTGGCGAAGGCGGCGCAGGCGGGCAGGTTGCGGCCCCTGACGGCAAGCCAGGCGCGGAGCGGGGCGGCGAGGGAGAAAGCCCAGACCGGGGTTCCGAGGATGAGCAGCTCGTACTTCGCGGGGTTGATCGTGGTCGGGAGGATTTCGGGCGGGTGGCCGCCAAGGCAGGTGCCGAGCGCGCGGAACGCGCCAGGAATGCCGTAGGCGCAGGCGGGGCAGCGGATGGTTTCCAGATCAGCGCCGAATTCGCCGGCGATCATGCTGGCGATGCGCGCGGTGGTTCCTGTCCGGGAATAATAGACGACGAGGACACGCATGCCGCTCGGTCCCTCTGCGTAATGACACATTTTTATACAGAAGAGACTCAGGTTTGGCGCGCGGAAGCGGTGAACGGGACGTTAATATTTTGATAGTTTCTGGGATGAGGGCACGGATTATTTACCGACAGGGTTGCTGTGGCGTGCGGTGAGGGTGTGGGTCGATGACCCGGCCGGTTGCGGGGACTGTTTCACGGGAAACAATCGGGGCGGTGCGGGGCCGCCGATTTCAGCCGTCCAACAGCGATCTCTCGTTTTTCGAGACACTCTCATACACCAGCATCTGCACGCCGTTGCGGAGAAAAGAGTCGGATTCGGTCATGCCGATGGCGCCGAGGACGGTGCGGCTGGCAAAATTGTCGGCGCGGGCGATGGCGATGATGCGGCGCAAATGAGCGCGGTCGTGGCCGTAGCGGAGGGCGGCGCTGGCGGCTTCGCGGGCGAGGCCGGCACCGCGGACTTCGGGCCATAGGGCGAAGCGGAGCGCGATGCCGCGGCCATCCGGGCGGTCGGCGAGGCCGGTGATGCCGAGGAAGGCGTTGGTGGTGCGGCCGCGGATGGACCAGATTCCGAAGCCTTGCGCGCCCCAGGCGGCGATGTCTTCCGCCAGTTCGGCCACGGCCTGTTCGCGGGTGCGGACCCCGCCGAGCATCAGGGCGAAGGCGCGGGGGTCGGTTTTCAGGGCGACGAGATCCTCGACATCGGACCAGCCCACCGGATCGAGCCGCAACCGCCCGGTGGTGATCTGCCATGTCGGGTTGATGGTCATGGAAATGGCGGGGCCTTGCCCCGGGCCCCATCAGGGGCGCTGCCCCTGAACCAAGCCAAAGGCGGAGCCTTTGGAATCCATTCGTTTTGGTTTTGGGGAGGGCATCCGGGCAATTGCCTTGGTAAAGGCAGGGACACGCCCTCCCCAAAACCAAAACGCGAGCGCGGTTCCAAGGGCTCAGCCCTTGGCGGGGGTGCAGGGGGTGGAACCCCCTGCGTGGGCCCGGAACCAAGACCCTGCATCCGCTGGCTACCTTGTGAGGGGGCGGTATTTGATGCGGTGGGGTTCGGTAGCGTCGGCGCCGAGGCGGCGGCGTTTGTCTTCCTCGTAATCCTGGAAGTTGCCCTGGAACCATTCGACGTGACTGTCGCCCTCGAAGGCGAGGATGTGGGTGGCGAGGCGATCGAGGAACCAGCGATCATGCGAGATGATGACGGCGCAGCCGGCGAATTCGGCGAGGGCTTCTTCCAGGGCGCGCAGCGTATCGACGTCGAGATCGTTCGTGGGTTCGTCAAGGAGGATGACGTTGTGTTCGCCCTTGAGCATTTTCGCGAGGTGGACGCGGTTGCGTTCGCCGCCGGAGAGGATGCCGACTTTCTTCTGCTGGTCGGAGCCCTTGAAGTTGAAGGCGCCGACATAGGCGCGGGAGGGGACGGTGCGCTTGCCGAGGTGGATGACGTCGGTGCCGCCGGAGATTTCCTCCCAGACGGTCTTGTTGTCATCGAGGCTGTCGCGCGACTGGTCGACATAGCCGAGTTTCACGGTGTCGCCGACGACGAAGGAGCCGGCATCGGGTTTTTCGACGCCGGTGATCATCTTGAAGAGAGTGGATTTGCCGGCGCCGTTGGGGCCGATGACGCCGACGATGCCGCCGGGGGGGAGCTTGAAGGAGAGGCCGTCGATCAGGAGGTTGTCGCCGAAGCCCTTGCGGAGATCCTGGGCCTCGATGACGGTGCCGCCGAGGCGCGGGCCGGGGGGGATGACGATTTCGGCGACGCCGGAGACCTGCTCGCTCGATTTGGCGAGCATTTCCTCGTAGCGGCTGATGCGGGCCTGGTTTTTCGCCTGGCGGGCCTTGGGGGAGGCGCCGATCCATTCGCGCTCTTCCTTGAGGGCGCGCTGGCGGGCGGATTCTTCCTTTTCCTCCTGGGCGAGGCGCTTCTGTTTCTGTTCGAGCCAGGAGGTGTAGTTGCCCTCGAACGGGTAGCCGCGGCCGCGTTCGAGTTCGAGGATCCAGTTGGTGACGTTTTCGAGGAAGTAGCGGTCGTGGGTGACGAGGATGACGGTGCCGGTGTAGGCGCGCAGGGTCTTTTCGAGCCAGGCGACGGATTCGGCGTCGAGATGGTTGGTCGGTTCGTCGAGGAGGAGGAGGTCGGGCTTCTCGAGGAGGAGGCGGCAGAGGGCGACGCGGCGGCGCTCACCGCCGGAGAGGTTGGTGACGGCGGCGTCGGACGGGGGGCAGCGAAGGGCGTCGAGCGCGATATCGATCTGGCGGTCGAGCTCCCAGCCGTCGCCGGCGTCGATCTTTTCCTGGAGGGTGGCCTGTTCGGCGAGCAGGGCATTCATCTGCTCGTCGTCCATCGGCTCCATGAAGGCTTCGGAGATTTCGTTGAAGCGGGCGAGGGCGGCGCGCATGTCGGCGAAGGCGAGGGCGACGTTCTCGCCGACGGTGAGGGTCGGGTCGAGATGCGGTTCCTGCGGGAGGTAGCCGACGCGCGCGCCCTCGGCGGCCCACGCCTCGCCGCCGAATTCCTTCTCGATGCCGGCCATGATTTTCAGCAGGGTGGATTTGCCGGCGCCGTTGACGCCGAGCACGCCGATCTTGACGCCGGGGAGGAAGGAAAGGGTGATGCCCTTGAAGACCTCGCGGCCACCGGGGAAGGCCTTGGTGAGGTCTTTCATCACATAGACATACTGGTAGCTGGCCATCGGGAGTTCCTGTGCGCGTGCGGGGTTTTGCAGCCGGTATAGGGGGGGGGCGACGCGCGGGCAACCGAGGGCGGGGTTTTGCGCCTGTGGGGCGCGCGGAATGCAGAACGGCCGGAGCAGAACGCCAGAGCGAAATGCAGAAAGGCCGGAGCAGAACTCCGGAGCGAAATACAGAACGGCCGGAGCAGAACTCCGGAACGAAATGCAGAACGGCCGGAGCGAAACTCCGGCCGTGTACGCGTTCAGGGGTTGGGGGTGCGGGGTGTCAGATGTCGACGTGCCAGCCGAGGGCGAGGTTCAGCACGATGCCGTAGGTGAGATACATCAGCCACAAGCCGGTGACGGTGTGGAAGAAGCCCTGGGCGCGGAGGCTGAACGGGGCGGCGACGCCGAAATAGGAAAATATTCCGGAGAAATACACGCAGCAGAGGCCAGCAAAGAGGATGGCCACCGGAATGTCGCCCGCTTCGGCGAAGACGATCAGGCCGAGGACGGAGACGAGGAAGAAGGCGACCGCCATGAAGCCGTTCACCCGCATGTCACCCTGGCGCATGCGGCTCAGGCCGATGGCGAACCAGTGCACGCCGAAGACCGAGGTGAGGATGCCGGCCGCGTAGAGCGGGGCGCCGTGGAAAACGTGGAACCAGGTCAGGCCGACAAGGATGTAGGTGCCGCAGAGGAATTGCAGGAAGCCGGGCATCCAGACGCCGTACCAGCCATTGGCCCAATCGACCGCAGGCGAGCGTTCCGGGAAGCCGAAGAGCTCCTGCGGACCATAGATCAGATAGCCGGTGCCGAGGCCGAAGAAGGCGAGGCCGAGGGGCACATAGGCCGAGGTTGGAAGACTGAAGACAGTGGGTGTCATTGGGCGTCTCTCATTGGTTTGATTGAGCCCGCGCCGGCACGGGGCCGGCGCGGGCGGTCCGACGATTGTTCGGCGCCGAACGCTTCTTATTCAAACCAGGTTACGAGATCGCCAGTTTTCGGGTTCAATTATGCGTTATTCACATGGATGTGATCAAACACCCGCGATTTTGGCACGCTGGCGTACCAAAGCGAGGACGGCGGCGCAGGTGGGGGCCGGCAGGTCGACCCAGGCGGCCATCTCGACCACGGCGCCGAGCAGCGCCTCGATCTCGATCGGGCGGCCGCGCTCGAGGTCCTGGAGCATCGAGGTCTTGTGCGCGCCGACCTCGGCCGCGCCGTCGATCCGCTTCTCGACATCGATGGCGAAGCGCACGCCGAACGCCTCGGCGATGGCCGCGCCTTCGAGCATCATCCCCCGCGCGAGGGCGCGGGTGCCGGGGTCGGCGGTGATGACGTCGAGTGTCGCACCGGTCAGCGCGCTGATCGGGTTGAAGGCCATGTTGCCCCAGAGCTTGACCCAGATGTCGTCGCGGATGCGGGGGCGGACCGGCGCCTTGAGGCCGGCCTCGATCATCAGGCGGCTGATCAGGGCGGCGCGCTCGGTGCGGGCGCCATCGGGCTCGCCGAGGACGAAACGGTCGCCATAGGTGTGGTTGACCACGCCGGGCTCGACGATCTCGGCGGCGGGGTAGACGATGCAGCCGAGCGTCTGCGCCGGGGGCAGCGCGGCCCAGACCGCGCCCTCGGGATCGACCGCGGTGATCCGACGGTCGGTGAAGGGGGCAGGCAGGCCGTAGGTATACCACCAGGGGATGCCGTTGATCGCGGCGATGATGGTGGTCTGCGGGCCGATCAGGTGGCGGAGTTGCGGCAGGGCGGGCTCGATGCCCTGGGCCTTGAGCGTGATGAGAACATAATCCTGCGGGCCGAGTTCGGCGGCGTCGGCCACGCGGGGGCGGGTGAGAATTTTTTCCCCGCCGGAGAGGAGCAGAAGCCCGTTGGCCTCGATGGCGGCGCGATGCGGGCCGCGGGCGACGATCGAGACATCGGTGCCGGCCGCTTGCAGCCGGGCGGCGACGAGGCCGCCAATGGCCCCGGCGCCGAAGACGCAGATGCTGGTCATGCCTCGATCCCGAGGCGGGCGGCGAGGCCGACGCGCTGGACCTTGCCGGTCGGGCCCTTGGGGATCGCCTCCATGATCAGGATGCGGCGGGGCACCTTGAAGGCGGCGAGGCGGCCGGCGGCGAAATCGCGGATCGCCTGCGGGTCGGGCGCGGTGCCGGCGCGGGGGACGACGATGGCGGCGACGTCCTCGCCCAGCTTGTCGTGCGGGATGGCGAAGGTGCAGACCTCGGCGATGTCCGGATGGTCGAGCAGGGCGACATCGACCTCCAGCGGGCTGATCTTCTCGCCGCCGCGGTTGATCTGCTCCTTGAGCCGGCCGGTGAGGAAGAGATAGCCCTCGGGGTCGAGCATGCCCTGGTCGCCAGTGCGGAACCAGCCATTGGCGAAGGCCTTGGCGTTGGCGTCGGGGTTGGCGGCGTAGCCGGCAGTGACGTTGGGACCGCGGATGACGACCTCGCCGGTTTCGCCCTGCGGCAGGAGGGTGCCGTCATCGTCCATGATCGCGATTTCGGGGCCGGCGGCGATGCCGACCGAGCCGGCCTTGCGGGCGCGCGGCGGCAGCGGGTTGGAGGCCATCTGGTGGGCGGCCTCGGTCATGCCGTAGGCCTCGATCACCGGGGCGCCGAATTTCTGCTCCAGCGCCGCCATCACCTGCGGCGGCAGCGAGGCGGAGGAGGAGCGGATGAACCGCAGCCGGGCGAGCGCCCTGACCGCGTCGTCCTCGGGGGCGCGAAGCAGGATCGCCTGGTGCATGGTCGGCACCGCCGTGTACCAGGTGGGGGTTTCCTCCTCGAGCCAGGAGAAGAAGCGGAAGGCGTTGAAGCCGGGCGTGCAGCAGACGGCGGCGCCGGCGCGCAGCGAGGCGAGGGTTGCCGCGATCAGGCCGTGAATGTGGAACAGCGGCATCACGTTGAGGCAGAGATCGTCCGGCGCGAGGGCGAGGCTGGCGGAGATGTGGCGCGCCGAGGCGGCGAGGTTTTTGCTGCGCAGCGGGACGATCTTGGGACGCGCGGTGGTGCCGGAGGTGTGCAGGACCAGCGCCTCGTCCTCCGGTTCGGCCGGGCCGGGGTTGGCGGCCGGGGTTTCGGGCAGGGCTGAGACGTCGAGCGTGAACACGCCGGCGGGGGCGGACTCGTCCTCGGCGAGGTCGAGCAGGGGGATGCCGAGCCTGGCGGCGACGCCGCGCACCGGGCTGTCGGTGCCGGCGGCGACGATGACGGCGCGGGGCTTCAGGTCATCGAGATAGAATTCGAATTCCTGGTCCTTGTAGGCCGGGTTGAGTGGGGCGGCGCAGCACATCGCGGCGATGGCGGCGAAGGCGGTCGCCGCGGCGGGGCCGTTCGGCAGGACGATGGCCACACGATCGCCACGGCCGATGCCGCGCGCGTTGAGCGCGGTGCGCACCTCCTCCGCCAGGGCAGCGAGGCGGGGACCGGAACAGGGGAGCCGCGCGGGCGCGGCGATGGCGCGGGCGCCGGTATGGGCACTCAGGATGTCGTGGACCGTTTCGCTCATGGCTGGCTTGCCGCCTCCTTTTATATGCTGCGATCAGAGGTGTTAGAGCAGCTTTATCCGATCCTGATGGATCGGAACGTGCTCTGGTGCGGCGATGTCTCTGACGCGGATCGGCCCGGCGGGCAAGGGGGTGGCGCGCGTTCGACCGGGGTAGGGTCAGGGTATGGCGTAGGAGGCGATGAAGCGGCGGTCGATCCGGTCTTTCCAGCGCCGCACCCAGGCGCCGGAGACGACGAGGCCGTTGCGCGTGCCGATCGCGTGGTCCGGCCCGGTGGCGAGGAGGTAGAGGGCGGCGCGCTGCGGGCGGAAGCGGCGGAGCGGCAGGCCGGCGAGGGCGCGGCGAAGGTTTTCGGCCAGCACCGGCCCCTGCCGCACCGCGTAGAGCCCGGATTTCGGCACGCCGAGGGCGCCGAAGCCGGCGATGTCGCCGGCGGCGAAGACGGTGTCGTGCGAGCGGGAGCGCAGCGTCGGGGCGACGGCGACGAACCCCGCCGGATCGAGGGCGAGGGCGCTGCCGCGCAGCCAGGCGGGGGCGGCGGCGCCGGCGGCCCAGACCACGGCATCGGCGGCGAGGCTGGTTCCGTCATCGAGCGGGATCTGCCCCGCCCGCGGGATGCCGGCGCGCGCCGGCGGGCCGAGCGCGATGCGGCAGGCATCGAGGCGGGCGGCGACCAGGCTTGCGGCGCGGCGCAGCAGGCCGGGCAAGAGGCCGGATGGGCCGGGCAGCAGGGTGAGGGAGAGCGTCGCCGGATCGGTCCCGGTGGCGGCGCGGCGGGCGCGCAGCCGGTGCGCGAGGGCGAAGGCGAGTTCCACCCCGGCAGCACCGCCGCCGACCACGGCGAGGTGGAACGGCGCGGGGCGGGACGACGCCGCGTCCAGCGCCGGCAGATGGGCGAGCAGGGCGTCCGGCGGGCGGACCGGGATGACGCCATCGGCAGCGGGTGAAGCGGGCGGGGCGCCGATATCGAGGGCCAGCAGGTCGTAGCCGAGCGGCGCGCCGCCGGCGCGGAGGACGCGGCGCGCATCGGGGTCGAGGCCGGTCGCGCGGTCGAGGCAGAGGGTGGCGCCGGCGGCAGCGGCGAGGCGGGCGATGTCGATCCGTCCCGCTGCCGGATCGGTGCCGCCAGCGACGATGCCGGGCAGCATGCCGGAATAGGACAGGCTTGCCGACGGGGTCAGCACGGTGACGCGCAGGCCGGGATGCGGTGCTTGCGCCAGGTCGCGCAGCACCGCGATGCTGGCATGGCCGGCGCCGACGAGCAGCAGATGGCGGGCGGCCGGCATCGGCACGGGTCAGGCGGCGGCGGGCTTCACCTTGTAGCCCTCTTCCTCGATCGCGGCGGCGAGGGCGGCGGCCTCGGCGGCGGTGGCGGCGGGGATGCGCACGGTGCCGGCGGCGAGATCGACCGCGACCTCGGCGCCCGGATGCACCGCCTGCACCGCCCCGGTTACGGCGCGGACGCAATGCTGGCAGGTCATGCCTTCGACGTTGAACTCGATCATGGCGGATCTCCTCGATAGGGGCAGTATGGGTGGAAACATGGTGTCTGCCATGATGGGAAGGTCAAGGGGGCGGGTTTGACCTTCCCATCATGGCAAACCCATATCATGCGGCGAAAGGAGCCCGCCATGACCCCGAGCAATGCCGCAATGACCGATGCCGCCGATCCGCAGGCGGTGGACCTCGCGGTGGAGGGCATGACCTGCGCCTCGTGCGTGGCGCGGGTGGAGCGGGCGGCGCGGAAGGTGGCGGGGGTGAGCGGCGCGGCCGTCAATCTCGCCAGCGAGCGGGCGCGGATTTCCGGCAGCGGGTTCGACACGGCGGCGGTGATCGCGGCGATCAGCAAGGCGGGATATGCCGCGCATGAGGTGGTGGACAGCGAAGCTGCGGCCGATGCCGAGGACGCGCGGCGGGCGGCGGACGGGCGGCGGGATCTGCGCCACGTGATCCTCGCAGCACTGCTGACGGCGCCGCTGATCGGCAACATGGCGCTGCATATGGCGGGCGCGCCGCTGGCGCTGCCGGGCTGGGCCGAGCTGGCGCTGGCGACACCGGTGCAGCTCTGGCTCGGCGCGCGGTTCTATCGCGCGGGGTGGGCGGCGCTGCGGGCGGGGGCGGGGAACATGGACCTGCTCGTCGCGCTCGGCACCACCGCGGCCTATGGGCTGAGCCTGGTGCTGCTGGTGCAGGGCTGGGCCGGCGGGCAAGGGGCCGCGCAAGGCGGCGTGCCGCTCTATTTCGATTCCGCGGCGACGGTGATCACCCTCATCCTGTTCGGCAAGTGGCTGGAGGCGCGGGCGCGGCGGCAGACCGGGGCGGCGCTGGCGGCGCTGGCGGCGCTGCGGCCGACCACGGCGCGGCTGCGCGACGCCGATGGCAGCGAGCGGGACGTGCCGATCGGGCAGGTCCGGCGCGGCGATCTCGTCGCGGTACGGCCGGGCGAGCGGATTCCGGTGGATGGCGTGATCGAGGCGGGGGAGTCGAGCGTCGATCTCTCGATGCTGACCGGCGAGAGCCTGCCGGTGGCGCGCGGGCCGGGCGGGCAGGTGCCGGGCGGGGCGATCAACGGCGAGGGCGCGCTGCTGCTGCGCACCGAGGCGGTCGGGGCGGAGACGATGCTCGCCCGCATCATCCGCCTGGTGGAGACGGCGCAGGCGGAGAAGGCGCCGATCCAGCGCCTGGTGGACCGGGTGGCGGCGGTGTTCGTGCCGGTTGTCGTGGCGGTGGCGGCGGCGACGCTGGTGGGGTGGCTGCTGGCCGGGGCGGGGGCGCCGGTAGCGATCCTGAACGCGGTGTCGGTTCTGGTGATCGCCTGTCCCTGCGCCCTCGGGCTCGCGACGCCGACAGCGGTGATGGCGGGGACCGGCGTTGCCGCACGGCACGGCATTCTCGTGAAGGACGCCGAGGCGCTGGAGGCGGCGGCGCGGGTGACGGCGGTCGCCTTCGACAAGACCGGCACGCTGACCGAGGGCAAGCCCGCAGTGGTGGCGCTGGCCCCGGCCGGCGAGATGGACGCCGCGGCGCTGCTCGCCACGATGGCCGGGGTGATGGCGGGCAGCGAGCATCCGCTGGCGCGGGCGGTGTGCGCGCGGGCGGAGAGCGAGGGCATCGCGCCGCTGCCGGCGGAGGCGGTCAAGGCGCTGCCGGGGCGCGGGGTGAGCGGGGTGGTCGGCCGGCAGCGGATCATGATCGGCAGCTCCCGCCTGCTCGAGGAGACCGGCGCTGCCGCCGGGCGGCTCGGCGCGACGGCGCGGGAGCTGGAGACGGACGGGCGCAGCGTGTCCTGGGTGATCGGGACCGAGCCAGCGGGCAGCGCGGAGATGGGCGGCGCGGCGCAGGTGCTCGGGCTGGTCGGGTTCGGCGACCGGGTGAAACCGGGGGCGGCCGGCGCAGTCGCGGCACTGGCGGCACAGGGGCGGCTCGTGGCGCTGCTGACCGGCGACAATGCGGGCGCGGCCGCCGCCGTGGCGCGGGACCTCGGGATCGACAAGGTGTTTTCGGGGCGGCTGCCGGCGGACAAGGAAGAGATCATCGGCGCCCTGCGGCGGGACCGGCACGTGGTCGCGATGGTGGGGGACGGGGTGAACGACGCGCCCTCGCTCGCCGCCGCCGATATCGGGATGGCGATGGCGACGGGCACGGATATCGCGATGCATACGGCGGGGATCACGCTGATGCGCGGCGACCCGGCACTGGTCGTCGCGGCGCTGGACGTGGCGCAGGCGACGATGCGCAAGATCCGCCAGGGCCTGTTCTGGGCGTTCGTCTACAACGTCGTCGGTATTCCGCTGGCCGCACTCGGCTGGCTGAGCCCGATGGTCGCCGGCGCGGCGATGGCGGCATCGAGCGTCAGCGTGGTGACCAACGCGCTGCTGCTGCGCCGCTGGCGGCCGCAGGTGAAATAACGTCGCGTCAGTAGGTGGCGCGGCCGCCGGAGATGTCGAACACGGCGCCGGTGCTGAAGGAGGCTTCGTCCGAGGCGAGGAAGCAGATCAGCGCTGCGATTTCCTCGACCGTGCCGAAGCGGTTCATCGGGATTTTCGAAAGCATGTAGTCGATGTGCTGCTGGCTCATCTGCTCGAAGATCGCGGTGCGGACGGCGGCGGGGGTGATGCAGTTCACCGTGATCGGCGTGCCGGCGAGTTCCTTGCCGAGCGACTTGGTCAGGCCGATGACGCCGGCCTTGGAGGCGCTGTAGGCCGGGGCGTTGGGATTGCCTTCCTTCCCGGCGATGGAGGCGATGTTGACGATGCGCCCGGCATTGCGCGCGCGCATGTGCGGCACCACCGCCTTGCAGGCGCAGAACACGCCGGTGAGATTGACCTCGATGACCTGGCGCCAGGCGTCGAGCGGGTAGTCCCACGTCGGCGCGTTCGGGCCGGTGATGCCGGCGCTGGCGATGAGAACATCGATCGCGCCGTGTTCGCGCACCGCCTCGGCGGCGGCGCGTTCGAGGGCGCGCAGGTCGGTGACGTCGAGCGACACGCCGGAACAGGACGGGCCAAGATCCTGGGCAGCGGCGACGATGGCCTCGCGGCTGCGATCCCACAGGATGGCGTTGCCGCCCTCGGCGATGATGCGGGTGGCGGCGGCAAGGCCGATGCCGGCGGCACCGCCGGTGATCACCGCGGTCTTGCCCTCGAAACGGTTTTCCACTCGTGTTTTCCTTCAGATCGCGGCGCGCTTGTCGTGCTTCGCAAGGCGATGGAGCAAAAAGTCGATTTCGGCGCGCGCGGTTTCGGTGAGCTTGCCGGCGGGGACGCGCTGGACGTCATGGGCGATAACACCGCGTTTGCGAAGAACATATTTGCGGGTGGCGAGACCGACGCCTTGCTGCTGTTCGTAGCGGATCAGCGGCAGATGGGCGTCGAACAGATCATGCGCGTCGTCGCGCTTGCCCGCGTTCGAGAGGCGGACGATGTCGGCCAGCATGTCCGGGAAACAATAGCCGGTCATCGCACCATCGGCGCCGCGCTCCATTTCGAAATCGAGAAATAGCCCGCCATTGCCTGTTAGAATCGAAAGCGGGCGGAGGCTACCCTCGCGCTGGAAGGCGCGCAGCGCGGAGATTTTTTCAAGCCCCGGCCAGTCCTCGTGCTTGAGCATGACGCAGGAGGGCAGGTCCGTCACGATGCGGCGGATGACCTGCGGCGTCAAGATCACCGAGAGCGTCAGCGGATAGTCCTGGATGACGAACGGGATGTCGCTGCCGATCGCCTCGATCGCGTTGTGATAGTAGGTCACGATCTGATCATCGGTGCGCAGCGAGGGCGGCGGGGCGATCATGACGCCGGCGGCCCCCGCATCCATCACCGCGCAAGCGAGGTTGCGCATGGCGGCGAAACCGGGGGCGGAGACGCCGACAATGACGGGCACGCGCATACGGCCGATGACCTGGCGGGAGATGGCTAACGCTTCGTCAGAGTCGAGCTTTGGGGCTTCGCCCATGATGCCGAGGATGGTGATGCCAGTCGCACCGGCGGAAGAATAGAAATCGCACATGCTGTCGATCGATGTCGTATCGATCGCGCCATCGGGCAGGAACGGCGTGGGCGCGATGGGGAAGACGCCGCGCGCGGTGTGGTCGAGTTTCATTGCGGTGGCATCTTCGCCGGGGTTTCGGCGACGGGGGTGATCGGGCCCTTGCCGTCGAACCAGGACATGACGTTGCGGATCAGCAGGTCCGCCATCAGGCCGCGGGTGTGGTGCGTGCCGGTGCCGATATGCGGCACGAGAACCGCGTTGTCGCAGGCGAGAAGTGAAGCCGGGACATGTGGCTCGTTTTCGAAGACATCGAGGCCGGCGGCAAGGATTTTGCGATGGGTCAGCGCGTCGATCAGGGCGGCTTCGTCGACCACGGTGCCGCGGGCGACGTTGATCAGGATGCCATCGGGGCCGAGGGCGGCGAGCACCTCGGCATTGACGACATGGCGGGTGGCGGCACCGCCGGGGAGAACGACAATCAGCACATCGACCGCGGCGGCGAGATCGCGCAGCGAGGGGAAATGCGGATAGTCGAGATCCGGGATCCTGTTGCGCGTGTGATAGGCGATCGGCAGGTCGAAGCCCGAGAGGCGGCGGGCGACGACGCGGCCGATGCGGCCCATGCCGGCGATGCCGATGCGCCGGCCACGCAGGCTGTGGCCGAGCGGGAAGGCGCCGCCGGTCCATCTGCCGTCGCGAAGATAGCGCTCGGCGGCAGGGATCGTTCTGATCGTGGCGAGCAGGAGGCCGACGGTGAAATCGCCCATCTCGTCGTTCAGGACATCCGGCGTGTTGGTGACGATAACGCCGTGTTTGGCCGCTGCATGCGCATCGACCGTGTCGTAGCCGACGCCGAAATTCGCGATCAGTTCGAGCGCGGGCAGGCGGGCGATCAGCGGCGCATCGGTCGGGCGGCGGCCGCGCGTCACGAGGCCGCGTATCCGCGCGCCGTGCTGCGCGATCAGCGCGTCGAGATTGCTGCCGTCATCGACCAGAATGTCGAAGCGGGCGGCAAGCGAGTCCTCGATGACCGGCATCAGGTCGCCAAGGAAGAGAAGTGTGGGGCGCTCGCTCATGCGGAGGGTCCTTCGCCACGGAGGAAATCGAAATCGCAGCCTTCATCGGCTTGCAGCACGGTGGTTTCGAACAGCCTGGCATAGCCGCGCGCAGGCGGCGGGCGCATCGGCCGGGCGGCGTGATCCGCCGCGCGGCGCTGCCATTCGGCATCGTCGATCAGCAGATCGAGCGTGCGCGCGGCGACGTCGAGCCGGATCGGATCGCCGGTGCGGACGAGGGCGAGCGGGCCGCCGGAAGCGGATTCCGGGGCGATGTGCAGCACGATGGTGCCGAAGGCGGTGCCGCTCATCCGTGCATCGGAAATTCGTACCATGTCCTTCACCCCGGCGCGGGCGAGCTTGCGCGGGATCGGCAGGTAGCCGGCCTCAGGCATGCCGGGCGCGCCGATCGGGCCGGTGTTGCGCAGGACGAGGATTGTTTCGGGCGTGACATCCAGCTCGTCGGAATCGATTCTTGCCGCCATGTCCTCGACATTTTCAAAGACGAGGGCAGGGCCGGTGTGGTTCAGCAAGTGCGGCGAGGCGGCGGATTGCTTGATGACGGCGCCGCGCGGGCAGAGATTGCCGCGCAGCACGGCGAGGGCGCCGGAGGATTTCAGCGGCTTGTCGGCGGTGCGGATGACGGTCTGGCCGGGGACGATTTCGGCGGCTTCGGCGATCTCGCCGATGGTCTGCCCGCTGATGGTGGGCGCAGCAGGATCGAGATGGCGCGAAAGTTCGTGCAGCAGGCGGGGGATGCCGCCGGCATGGTGGAAATGCTCCATGTAGTGATCGCCGGAGGGTTTCAGGTCGACCAGGACGGGAACGGAACGGCCGATCGCATCCACCGTGTCGAGCTCGATCCTGGCACCGGCGCGGCCGGCCATGGCGGTGAGGTGGATGATGCCGTTGGTCGACCCGCCGATGGCTTGCAGGACGGCGAGGGCGTTGCGCAGCGAGGCAGGCGTGATGAGGTCGCGCGGGCGGGGCGCGCCGGATTTCGCCAGCTCGACGATGCGCTTGCCGCTGGCCTCGGCGATGCGGCGGCGCTCGGCATGGACGGCGGGGATGGTGGCGCTCATGGGGAGGGAAAACCCGAGCGCCTCGATCACGCAGGCCATGGTGCTCGCGGTGCCCATCACCATGCAGGTGCCGACCGAGGGGGCGAGGCGGCCGCTGATGGTTTCGATTTCAGCCGCATCGATCTGCCCGGCGCGGTGCATTCCCCAGAGGCGGCGGCAATCGGTGCAGGCGCCGAGCACCTCGCCCTTGTGATGGCCGACGACCATGGGGCCGGTGGGGACGACGATGGTGGGCAGGTTGGTGCTGATCGCGCCCATCAGCTGGGCGGGGAGGGTCTTGTCGCAGCCGCCGATGACGATCACGGCGTCCATCGGCTGGGCGCGGATCATTTCCTCGGTGTCCATCGCCATCAGGTTGCGCAGGAACATCGAGGTCGGGTGCGCGAAGCTCTCGCCGATGGAGATGGTGGGGAAGACCATCGGCAGGCCGCCGGCGAGCATGACGCCGCGCTTGGCGGCCTCGATCAGGTCGGGGCTGTTGCCATGGCAGGGATTGTAGTCGCTGCCGGTGTTGGTGATGCCGATGATGGGCCGGTCCAGCGCATCGTCGGAATAGCCCATCGCCTTGATGAAGGCCTTGCGGAGAAACAGCGAGAAGCCGGAATCGCCATAGCTGGTCAGCCCCTTGCGCAAGCCCGACATGGTCAGGCCTTCTGGCTGGCGCGGAAGGCTTCGTAGCGGGCTTTGGTTTCGGCGTTCGCCGGGTAGAGGCCGGGGAGCGGCACGCCGCGCTCGATCTCGGTCATGATCCAGGCTTCCAGCGCCTCCTGCTCGATGGCTTCGGGCACCACTTCGGCGAGCAGGGCCTGGGGGATGACCACCGCGCCATCGTCATCGACCACGATCATGTCGTTCGGGAAGACGGCGACGCCGCCGCAGGCGATGGGCTGCTGCCAGGCGACGAAGGTGAGGCCGGCGACCGAGGGCGGGGCGGCGGCGCCGCGGCACCAGACCGGCAGGCCGGTGCCGAGCACGCCGGCCAGATCGCGCATCACCCCGTCGGTGACGAGGCCGGCGACGCCGCGCTTGCCCATGCGGGCGCAGAGAATGTCACCGAAAATGCCGGCATCGGTGATGCCCATGGCGTCGGCGACGGCGATGCAGCCTTCCGGCATCGCCTCGATCGCGCCGCGGGTCGAGGTTGGCGAGGCCCAGGAGGCGGGGGTGGCGAGATCCTCGCGGGCGGGGACGAAGCGCAGGGTGAAGGCGCGGCCGACCTTGCGGCCCTGGCCAGGGGTGAGCGGCGACGTGCCGCGCAGCCAGACATTGCGCAGGCCCTTCTTGAGCAGGACCGTGGTGAGAGTCGCCGTCGAGACCGATTGCAGCGCGGCGATGAAGGCGGCGTCCTGCGCCTGGTCGGTTCCGGTATCCGGCGTCGCATTCGCGGTCATTGGCGTTCCCCCTGTCTGGCGCGGACGGCGCCATTCGGTCGTTTGTATATTAGGGGCACGCCATGCCGCAAGGCGGGTGGTCAGTCGTCATCGCCATGATGCCAGCCGTGGTAATAGCCGGGCGGGCCATAGCCGTAGGGGTAGTAGACGCAGCCGGCGAGCGCGGTGGCGAGGCCGGCAAGGGCAAGGGCCAGAATCGTGGCCCGGAGTGCGGAGCGGTTCATCTGCTGTTTCCCTCCTCGTGGATGGCGTATCAAACCCGGCAAAACCGGTGTTTCGATGACGCCAATGTGGCAGGGATGTGGAATTTTGTCCTAATTCAAGGTATTTGGGATATTATTCCAATAACGGAACTGGGAATTTATTCCGTGATTCCGCGAGATCAGGGTTTCACGAAGACCATGATGACGATGATGACCATCAGGATGGTCGGGACCTCGTTGGCGATTCGGTAGAAGCGCTCGGGCTTGATGTTGGCGTCGTTCAGGAAATTTTTCCGCCATTTGGAGAGCGCACCGTGAAAGCCGCTCATCAGGATGACGGAGATGAATTTCGTCCACCACCAGCCGGCCGACCAGGAGATGGCGCCGGGGGTGAGGATGAGCAGGATGCCGAAACTCCAGGAGGAGATCATCGCCGGGGTGGCGATCTGCTTGAGCAGGCGGCGTTCCATCACCTTGAAACGGGCGGATTCGGCGGAGCCGGGGGCGAGCTGGCAGTGATAGACATAGAGGCGCGGCAGGTAGAACAGCGCCGCCATCCAGGCGATGATCGACATCACGTGAAAGGCGAGTTCCCAGCGGTAGAACGGCGCGAGGGCGGCGATGGTCATGACTTGGCTCCGATCGCGGCGGCGAGGGCGACGAGGTCGCGCAATTCGTGGTGGCCGGCGATGATTCGGGCGGCACCGGCGGCGAGCAATGCCTCGCCATTGCCGTGCGGGGCAAAGCCGTAGCAGGTCATGCCGGCGGCGACGGCGCCGGTGATGCCGGTGACGCTGTCCTCGATCACGAGGCAGGTTTCCGGGGCGGCAGGCAGCGAGCGGGCGGCGGCGAGGAAGACATCCGGCGCCGGTTTCGGCCGTCCGCCTTCGGGGAACAGGCGCGGGGCGGAGAAGGTGCGGCCGGCCACGAGATCGCGCCAGCCGACGCGGCCGAATTTCGCGTCCATCTCGACATCGGCCGAGTTGGAGGCGATGCGCCAGGCCTGGCCGGCGGCATCGAAATGCTCGAGGATGTCGCGCGCGCCGGGAATGGGTTCGGCGTGACGCTCCATCGCGGCGACGATGCGGGCGACGAGCATCGTGTTCCAGTCGGCAGGCAGCTCGCTGCCGAGATCGGCCTCGATCATCGGGCGCATGGCGCGGAGCGAGACGCCGACGAAGCGGGCCATCGCCGCATCCGGCGTGATCGGCAGGCCCAGCTCGGTCATCGCCGCGGCGATGACGGCGGCAGAGACGCGTTCGCTATCGATCAGAACGCCATCGCAATCGAAAATGACGAGGTCAAAGCTGCGGGTCATGCCGCCTCGACCGCCCGATGCCGGGCCCAGGGGCAATCCCGGTTGCGGACATCGCAGGACCGCCCGCCACGATGCGAGCAGAGGCCGGGACCGTGGGCCACGGCGCGACGGGCGATTCCTGCCACGGCAGCGATGAAGGCGGGATCGTCGTTTTGCGCCGGGGCGCGGTAATAGCCGGGCAGCTTCAGATGGTCGGCGATTTCGCGATATTCGACATCAAGTTCGACCAGCGTTTCGATATGTTCGGAAACGAAAGCGATGGGGATAACGACGATCGCGGTCTTGTCCTTCGCGGCCTGTTCGATCGCCTGTTCGGTCGAGGGTTCGAGCCATTTCTGCGGCGTGGCGCGGGACTGGAAGCAGACCTGGTAATCGGGCCGGTGGCCGATCCGGTGCTCGATCGCCGCCATCACCGCTTCGGTGCAGGCCTCGACCTCCTCCTGGTAGGGATCGCCAGCCTTGACGATGGATTCCGGCAGGCCGTGGGCGGAGAAGAGCAGGCGGATTTTCGCACCCGAACCGAGATCGGCGCGGGCTTTCTCGTAGGTGCGGATGACCGGCTCGGCGGTGGCGGCGGCGAAAGCGGGATCGTCATACCAGCAGCAGAGCGTGGTGGTCGGAGCGACGAGGCCGGCGCGGGCGGCGGAATCGTGCCAGTCCGCCAGGGAACTGCCGGTCGTTGTCGTGGAGAATTGCGGATAGAGCGGCAGGAGCAGGATACGCTCGGGGTTCCAGGCCTTCACCTCGCGGGCGACGTCGCGCGCGAAAGGATGCCAGTAGCGCATCGCGATGAAGCATTTCGACCCGGGAAGGGCGGCTTCGAGCGCATCCGCCTGCTGGCGGGTGAGATCGAGCAGCGGCGATTTGCCGCCCATCAGCGCATAGCCTTCCTCGGCCTTTTTCTGCGCCGAACGGGCGATCAGCCGGGCGAGCCAGAAGCGGATGAAGATTGGCGCGCGGATGATCGCGGGATCGGAGAAGAGGTTGACGCGGAACGGCTTGATCGACTCGGGGCCATCGGGGCCGCCGAGGTTGAACAGCACGATCGCGGTGCGGACGGGCAGAGCGGGTTCGGAATCGTTCATGGCGCTCAGGTGGCGGCGAGGACGGATTCCTCAAGCTCGCCGGGTTCCAGCGAACGGAGGCGTTCGATCACCGCGGCGACGTGTTCGGGCGGAGTATCCGGCACGATGCCATGGCCGAGATTGAAGATGTGCGGATGGCCTTCGAGGCCGCGGGCGATCCGCTCCACCGCGTGGCCGAGCGAAACGCCGCCGGCGCGCAGCAGCAGCGGATCGAGATTGCCTTGCAGGGCGACGCGGCGCGGCGCGAGCCGGGCAAGGGCGACGGGATCGACCGATGTGTCCATCCCGACCCCGTCGATGCCGGTTTCGGCGATGTAGGACAGGGTCATCAGCCCGCCGAGACGGGGGAAGCCGATGATCTTCACCCCCGGATGACGGGTGCGGAGCTGTTCGACGATGCGCGCCGTCGGGTGGATCACATGGGCGCGGAAGAGATCCGGCGGCAGCAGCCCGGCCCAGGAGTCGAACAGCATGACGCAATCGGCCCCGGCCTCGATCTGCCAGGAGAGATAGTCGATCGTCGCGGTGGTGACGGTTTCGATCACCGCGGCGAGCAAGGCGGGATCGGCATAGGCGGTGGCGCGGGTGAGCGGAAAATCGCCGCCGCGGCCATCGATCATGTAGCAGGCGACGGTGAAGGGGCTGCCGGCGAAGCCGATCAGCGTCGTCTCCGGGGCAAGTGCCGCGCGGACGCGGGAGACGGTTTCCATCACCGGCTCGGTGCCGCGGCGCAGGGCGGCGGGGTCGAGCGCGTCCAGCGCGGGCAGACCGTCGATCCGTTCGAGGCGGGGCCCTTCGCCCTCGGCAAAGCGGAGTTTCTGGCCCAGCGCCCAGGGCAGGATCAGGATATCGCTGAACAGGATCGCCGCATCCATGCCGAAACGGCGGACGGGTTGCAGGGTCACCTCGGTCGCGAGCGCGGGCGTGGTGCAGAGGGCGATGAAGTTTCCCGCCGTTTCCCTGAGCTTGCGATATTCGGGCAGGTACCGGCCGGCCTGGCGCATCAGCCATACCGGCGGCGGCCAGACTGCCTCGCCCCCGAGCACTCTGAGAACCGGTTTTTCCGTGCTTTGTCCCGTCATGCGACCTGCCTACCTTCATTTCGACTTATAGGAAAGGACGGTGGTAGGGCTTGTGGCTGTGAACTCTGGGGAACCCCGTAAACCGGATTTTTCTGCACAAAGTTTTCCACAAGCAAAACCGGCGTATACTCTGCTGATTCTGCATCAAACCCCCAGTTTTTCCACATACGCTGGGGGCCCCCGGAAAATTCATCCACCGGCAGGGGCGGCGGAAAATTCATCCCCGCTTTCCACCGGCTCCGGTATCGCGGCCCAGGTTATCCACGCTATGAGGCAGGGCATGGACGGCAAGCGGCTCAATCTCCACCTGGTTTCCGACGCCACCGGCGACACGCTCGGCGCGGTGGCGCGGGCGGCGAGCGTGCAGTTCGAGGGGGCGGATATTCACCTGCATCGCTGGAGCCTGATCCGCTCGCGGTTGCAGCTGCACCGGGTGCTGGAGGGGATCGAGGCGGAGCGGGGGCCGGTGCTGTGCAGCCTGCTCGACCAGGCGCTGCGCCATGAGCTGGACGAGGCGTGCCAGCGGCTCGGCGTGCGCATCCAGCACGTGCTCGACCCGGTGTTCGGCCTGCTGGCCGACGAGCTGGGCGCGCCGGCGCGGCCGACGCCGGGGCGGCAATATGTGCTGGACGCGGATTATTTCCGCCGGATCGACGCGATGCACTTCGTGCTGTCGCACGATGACGGGCAGGCGCTGCGCGGGCTGGCGGAGGCGGATGTGATTCTGGTCGGCGTATCGCGCTCGTCGAAGACGCCGACCTCGTTTTATCTGGCCAATCGCGGCATCAAGGCAGCGAACGTGCCGCTGGTGCCGGGGATCGACCCGCCGGCGATGCTGGACGACCCGCCCTGCCCGGTGGTCGGGCTGTTCATCGATCTCGAACCGCTGATCGAGATCCGCCGGCACCGGCTGACCCTGCTCGGCCAGGGCAGTTCGGTGGGCGGCGGGGCGGGTGTGTTCCGCCCGGATCGCGGCGACTATGTCGACGAGGAGACGGTGAAGGCGGAGTTGCTCGGCGCGCGGCGGATCTGTGCGGCGCGGGGCTGGCCGACGGTCAATGTCACCCGCCGCTCGATCGAGGAGACCGCGGCGGCGGTGCTGAAACTGATGGACGCCTGGCACGAGCGGCGCCGGCGGGGCGGCCCGGCGGACCGGTAAGGACAGCGCGATCACGTCCGCTTGACTTCCGGGGGTGAGGCTCTAGTGTCCCCAAAACGAGACCCGACAGGTTTCGACAAGAGGCGGACACGAGCAAAATCAGTATTTTAGTGGCCTGATGGTCCCTGAAGCCCGGATGCGCCGTTCAGGGGCAGGCCACGAGCCTGAAAATGGGGAAGGTCCTGTGGCCCAGCTTTCGATGCGGCATCCGGTGTTTGGCGGTTTCATCCTGCATGAGCGGGACGGCGCCATCGTATCGGTCGATTTCGGCGCCGGCGAGGATGCGGCGGCGGATGCGCCGACACCGCTGCTGAAGCGGGCGGCTTCGGCGCTGGAGCGCTATTTCGACGGCGATGCCCTCGACGAGACCCTGCCGCTCGCGCCGGCGGGCACCGATTATCAGCGCCGCGTGTGGGATCATTTGCGCGCGATCCCGCGCGGCCAGACCAGAACCTATGCCGAGGTGGCGCGCGCCGTGGGCGGCAGCGCGCGATCGGTCGGCGGGGCGAACCGCGCCAATCCGATCCCGATCCTCATCCCGTGCCACCGGGTGCGGGCGGCGGACGGGCTCGGCGGCTATTGCGGCAGCAGCGAGGAAGGCTGGGGCCTGGCGATGAAGCGCCGGCTGCTCACCCTCGAAGGGGCTGCGTTCGGCGAACCGACGCGCCGCGGCATCTGAAAAAATCCGGGAGACAGGACATGACGACCAAGGCCATCCGTATCCACACCCATGGCGGACCTGACGTGCTGCGCTGGGAGGACGTGCCGACACCCGAGCCGGGACGCGGCGAGGCGCTGGTGCGGCACGAGGCGGTGGGGCTGAATTATATCGACGTCTATTTCCGCACCGGCCTCTACAAGATGCCGCATCTGCCGGCGACGATCGGCATGGAGGGGGCGGGGATCGTCGTCGCGGTGGGCGAGGGCGTCACCGAAGTGGCGGCGGGCGACCGCGTCGCCTATGCCGGCGGGCCGGTCGGCGCCTATGCGACCGAGCGGGTGATCGCCGCGGACCGGCTGGTGAAGCTGCCGGCGGGGATCGATTTCCAGACCGGGGCGGCGATGATGCTCCAGGGCATGACCGCGCAATACCTGCTGCGGCGGACCTATCGGGTGCAGGCGGGCGAGACCATTCTCGTGCATGCCGCGGCCGGCGGCGTCGGCCTCATCCTCTGCCAGTGGGCGCGGCATCTCGGGGCCACGGTGATCGGCGTCGTCTCGACCGAGGCGAAGGCGGATCTCGCCCGCGCGCACGGGGCGCATCACGTCATCGTCGGGCACGACAATCTCGCCGCCGAGGTGAAGCGGCTGACCGACGGCGCGATGGTGCCGGTGGTGTATGATTCGGTGGGCAAGGACACGTTCGGGCCGAGCCTCGATTCGCTGGCGCCGCTCGGGCTGATGGTCAGCTACGGCAATGCCTCGGGGCCGGTGCCGCCGCTCGATGTCGGCATTCTCGCGGCCAAGGGCAGCCTGTTCCTCACCCGGCCGACGCTTGCGACCTATACCGCCAAGCGCTCCGACCTCGTTGCCGTGGCGAACGACCTGTTCGGGGTGGTCGAGGCCGGGGCGGTGAAGATCCGCGTCAACCAGACCTTCCCCCTCGCCGAGGCGGCGGCGGCGCACGAGGCGCTGGAGGCGCGGCGGACCACCGGCAGCACCGTCCTGCTGCCCTGAGAAGGGTGGGGCGACGCGCGATCAGGATCACGATCGCGCGAGCGCCGGATTCCTGCCACGTTTGGATTTGCAGAGTGGAGAGACCCGGTGCGGTGCTTGCCGTATCGGGTTTCATTCCCACACTCCATTCCTGTCCCTCCGTGGACAGTCAAAAACAGGAGCAGAGACAATGTCCGACGACAAGAGCAGACAGAATGGCCGGCGCGCGCTGTTGCGCAAGGCGGCCGGAATTTCCGCCGGTATCGCCGTGGCCGGCATCGTCGCCACGCAGGCGGCGGAAGCGGCCGGCATGGCCAAGTCCGCGGTGAAATATCAGGATATGCCGAAGGATGGCCACCAGTGCGACGGCTGCGCGCTGTATGTCCCGGCATCGACCGCCGGCAAGGACGGGCGCTGCAAGGCGGTGGCCGGCGCGATCTCGCCCAAGGGCTGGTGCGAGCTGTGGAGCCCGAAGGCGTAATTTCGCGCCGAGCATGAGGTTTCGGCGGGGCGGCCCGGAATGGCCGCTCCGCGCACCCAAGGGCGCGAGGGGATGATCGCGCCGCATCGACACACAGGAGACGAATGTGAGAGTGACCAGGCGAGGCTTGACTGCATTTGTGCTTGCGGCCGGGCTGGCCGGTGGGACGGGGATCGCGCAGGCGAAGACCATGCGAATTTCCGCCCAGCTTCACCCGGTGGCCGGGACGATGTCCCACGCGACGGGCGCGATGCACGGCACGTTCAACACGGTGACCCGGCGGGTGACCTGGGACGTGACCTACAGCCACCTCAGCAGCAAGGTGATCATGGCGCATTTCCATGGGCCGATCACCAAGCCCGGGCAGAATGCGGGCGTGCAGGTGTGGCTGTCGAAGAAGCCGCCGCATCCGATGGCGGCCGGGCCGATCCGCGGCGCGGCGGTGCTGACGCCGGCGCAGGCGAAGGAGCTGATGGCCGGGCAGTGGTATGCCGTGGTCCATACCGTCAAGTTCAAGGCGGGCGAGCTGCGCGGCCGGGTTCACGCGGGTTAGAGCATTTTCCGATCAGATAGAATCATCTGATCGGATAAAGATGCCCTAATTATCAATATAATAGAGCACTTTCCGATCCGAAAGGATCGGAGCGGGTCTGCATCTGATCCGACATGCGACGGCCGGGCTTGCCTGCCCGGCCGGAGACGCGGTGCCGCACTCTTGCCTTTGGTCGCGTGGCGGCGCATGGGCGAAGGATGAACGAAAGCCATTTTCCCGCCCCGCCTGCCGCCGCAGCGCCGGCGCTGCGGCGGATGTTCGTGCGGGACATGGTGCTGGAAGCGCATATTGGCGTCCATGCCCATGAATTCGGCCGCACGCAGCGGGTGCGGATCAATCTCGATCTCGCGGTGCGCGAGGAGCATGATGGCCCTGCCGCGCAGATGTCGCGCGACGTTGCCGGCGCGCAGATGTCGCGCGGGGGCGTGGGGCGGGACGATCTCGCACGGGTGGTCGATTACGAGCGGATCGTGCTCGGCGCGCGGGCGGCGGTGGCGGCGGGGCATGTCCAGCTCGTCGAGACGCTCGCGGAACGGCTGGCCGAGCTGTGCCTCGCGGATGCGCGGGTCGTGCTGGTGCGGGTGCGGGTCGAGAAGCTCGACGTGTTCGCCGATATGGATTCGGTCGGCGTCGAGATCGAGCGGCGGAATTCCTGATCGGGGGCAGGGCATCATCCGATCAGTTGATCCCGTCTGATCGGAACGTGCTCTAGAGCACTTTCCGATCCGATTGGATCGGATGTAGTGCTCTATCTTGTTGATAAATAGAGCATATTTATCCGATCAGATGATTTCATCTGATCGGATGATGCTCTAGACCAGCAGCATCGCCAGGGTGCAGGCGCCCATGAGTGCTGCGGTGAGCCAGCCCATGACGCGCAGCCAGCGCGGCAGGATGTGGCCGTCCATCACCGCGGGGCGGCTGGCGAGGGCGACCATCGCCGCGATGATCGGCACCGCGGCGATGCCGTTGATCACCGCCGCCCAGAACAGCGCGCGGATCGGCGGGAGCGGCGAGAAGACGATGCCGACGCCGGCAAGCGTCGCTACGGCCAGCACGCCGTAGAAGGCGCGGGCCTCCAGCGCGCGGCGGGAGAGGCCGACCGTCCAGTGCAGCGCCTCGCCGATCGCATAGGCGGTGCTGCCGGCGAGGACGGGGATGGCGAGCAGGCCGGTGCCGAAAATGCCGAGGGCGAAGACGAGCCGCGCGAAGCTGCCTGCGATGGGGGCAAGCGCGCTCGCCGCATCCGCCGCCGAGGCGATGTCGGTGATGCCGTGGACATGCAGGGTCGCCGCCGTGCCGATGATGATCGAGAGCGAGACGGCGTTCGAATAGGTCATGCCGGCCCAGGTGTCGACGCGGATGCGGGCGAGTTCGCCGGCCACCGCCGCGCCGTCGGCGGGGATGCGCCCGGCATCCTCGGCTTCCTCGGCGGCCTGCCAGAAGAAGAGATAGGGGCTGATCGTGGTGCCGAAGACCGCGATCAGCGCGAGCAGGGCCGGGCGGTCCAGCGTGAGGCGGGGGATCAGCGCGCCGGCGAGGATCTCGCGCGCGGGCAGGCGCAGGACGAAGAGCAGCGCGACATAGGCGAGCAGTGCCGCGGTGAGGAATTTCAGCACGGTGACGTAGCGGCGGTAGGGGATGCGGATTTCGGCGATGACGCAGAATATCGCGATCGCCACCGTGTAGAGCCGCTCGGGGCCGCCGGCGAGCATGTGCGCGGTCTGCGCCATCGCGCCGAGATCGGCGCCGAGATTGAACACATTGGCGATGGCGAGCAGCAGGATCAGGGAGAGGGCGAGCGGGCGGGGCAGATGGGCTTCCATCGCCGCGCCGAGGCCGCGGCCGGTGATGCGGCCGATCCGCGCGCTGATCTCCTGCACCGCGACCATGAAGGGCAGGGCGAGCACCACTGACCAGCCCAGCGTGTAGCCGAATTGGGCGCCGACCTGGGAATAGGTGGCGATGCCGCTCGGATCGTCATCGGCGGCGCCGGTGATCAGACCGGGGCCGAGGCGGGCGAACAGGGCGCGGGGGACGCGCAGCCAGCGTGCCGGCCGGGCAGGAGTGCTGTTCATCGGCGGCACCTCGGGGTTCGGGAACGATAATCCCCAGTCTAGAGCACTTTCCGATCCTTCCGGATCGGATGTAGTGCTCTATCGTGTTGATAACTAGAGCATCTTTATCCGATCAGATGATTCCATCCGATCGGATGATGCTCTATAGCCCTGGTCTGCCGTCGGAAAACAGGGCCTTGTCCGATCAGGCGGGTTTACCCGATCGGACGAGGCTCCAGGTCGTCAACGAGATAGAGTACGTTCCGATCTGGAAGGATCGGAACGTGCGCGACGGGAAGCTGGGTCAGGCGGCGCGGGCGATCTCCATCTCCCCCCAGATCAGGCGCAGCGCGTCGATCAGCCGGTCGATATCCGCCTCGGTGTGCAGCGGCGAGGGGGTGAGGCGCAGGCGCTCGGTGCCGCGGGGCACGGTGGGATAGTTGATCGGCTGGACGTAGATGCCGAAGCGGTCGAGCAGGGTGTCGCTGATCTGCTTGCAGAGTGAGGCGTCGCCGACCATCACCGGCACGATGTGGCTCGGGTTGGGCAGATGCGGCACGCCGATCGCGTCGAGCTTGCGGCGCAGGGTGGCGACGCGGGCGTGCATCGCGATGCGCTCGGCGTCGCTGGTCTTGAGGTGGCGGATGCTGGCCAGCGCGCCGGCGGCGACGGTGGGCGGCAGGGCGGTGGTGAAGATGAAGCCCGAGGCGTAGCTGCGCACGAAGTCGCACATCGCGGCGCTGCCGGTGATGTAGCCGCCGATGACGCCGAAGCCCTTGGCCAGCGTGCCCTCGATCAGGGTGAGGCGATGGGCGAGACCCTCGCGCTCGGAAATGCCGCCGCCGCGCGGGCCGTAGAGGCCGACGGCGTGCACCTCGTCGAGATAGGTCATGGCGTTGTAGCGGTCGGCGACGTCGCAGATATCGGCGATCGGGGCGATGTCCCCATCCATCGAGTAGACGCTCTCGAAGGCGACGAGCTTGGGCCGCGCCGGGTCGAGTGCGGCGAGGTGGCGGGCGAGGTCGGCCGGGTCGTTGTGGCGGAAGACGATGCATTCGGCCCGGCTGTGGCGGATGCCCTCGATCATCGAGGCGTGGTTCGAGGCATCCGACAGCACGGCGCAGTTCGGCAGCTTGTGCGCGAGGGTGCAGAGCGAGGCCCAGTTGGACATGTAACCCGAATTGAACAGCAGCGCCGCTTCCTTGCCGTGCAGGTCGGCCAGCTCGGCTTCGAGCAGCACGTGATAGTGGTTGGTGCCGGCGATGTTGCGGGTGCCGCCGGCGCCGGCGCCGCAGCGGTCGAGCGCCTGGTGCATCGCGCTGAGCACGGCCGTGTGCTGGCCCATGCCGAGATAGTCGTTCGAGCACCAGACGGTGACCGGGCGGCCGCCATCGTCGCCGTGCTGGGTGGCGCGGGGGAAGTTGCCGGCATGGCGCTCGATGTCGGCGAAGACGCGGTAGCGCCCCTCGCTGCGGAGCTGGTCGAGCTGGGAGCGGAAGAAATGTTCGTAGTCCATGGCGCGTATCCTCCCTTTCTTGGTGTTGGTGCCGCGCGGTGACGGATCAGGTGGCGAGGTGCAGTTCGCAGCCGGCGAAGGCGGCGGCGAGCCCGGTTTCATCGAGATCGCGGCCGATGGCGACGACCCGCGGGGCCTCCCCCTCGGCGGCGGCGAAGGCGGCCATGCTGGCGTGGTGACCGGCGACGTCGAACTGGATCCAGCCGCGGCCGACGCGGGCGAGGCCCTTGAGCCGGGCGACCGGGCCGAAGGTGCCGCGCGCCGCCGCCTCGATCACCCGGCCGATCGCCTCGGCATCGCAGAGCGGGCCGAGCGTGCCGTGCCATGAGACGAAGCCGGCGGCGGCACCGTGGTCGTGATCGTGGTGTTCATGGTCGTGGTCGTGGTCGTGGTCGTCGTGATCGTGATGGCCGTGAGCGGCGTCGTGGTGGTGCGCATGATTGGGCGCGTGGTCGTGGTGGTCATGCGCGTGGTGATCGTGATCGTGGTCGTGGTGATCGTGCGCGTGCGGGTGCGGGGTTGTGGCCTCCGGCGCGGGGCGGGGGGTCAGCGCATCCGGCGGCACCGCGCCGTAGCAGGCGGTGACCAGCCTGGTCTCCGGGCTCAGCCGGTGCAGCGTCGCCTCGACGAGCAGGCGCTCGGTCGGGCTGACGAGATCGGTCTTGTTGATCACCACCAGCGAGGCGAGCCGGGCCTGGACGGTGAGGTGCGCCTGCATCTCGGCGAAATCGGCGAGGAAGGCGCCGGCATCGATCAGGGTGATCACCCGCAGGTCGCGCACGAAGCCGGCGATGGTCGGGCGCTGGATGACGCCGATCAGCGAGGCGAGATCGGCCACGCCCGAGGGCTCGATCAGCACGCGGTCGGGCGCGAAGCGGGCGACCACCTCCTCGAGCTGGGTGGCGAGATCGTCGCGCAGCGAGCAGCAGATGCAGCCGTTCGGCAGCTCCACCACATCCGCCCCCTGGCCGCGCAGCAGCGAGCCGTCGATCCCGACCGTGGCGAAATCGTTGACGAGGACGACGGTCTTTTCGCGGGTGGCGGCCGGCTGCTCGGCCAGCATGGCGAGGCGGCGGCGCATGAAGGTGGTCTTGCCGGCGCCGAGGAAGCCGGCGACGATCTCGACCGCGAAGGGCCGCGCCGGGGCGCGCGAGCGCAGGCTCCATTTCCACAGCCGCGCCGCCGGCAGCGGCAGCACGAGGAACCAGTGCTCGAGGATGGCGAGCGCCATCATCGTGCCGAGGAACATGTCGCCGACGCGGGCGAAGGCGGTGGGGGCGGCGGTGGCGCGCTGGAACATCAGCACGGCGATCACCGTCGAGATCGTGATGGAGAAGGGGAAGAGCAGGTTCATCGGCCGCTTGCGCAGGAAGCTCTTCAGGAAGGTCAGGTGCTCGGGGAGGAATTCCTCGTTGAGGTTGCGCACGCCGAGAAAGACGTTGAGCTTGGCGCTCTGGTGCATCCACCACAGCACCATGAAGGTCCAGGTGCCGATCTGGTTCGGCTGGCCCCAGGTGAGGGCGACGACGAGGCCGGCGGTGGCGATGATCGCCAGCTCGTGCCACAGGCTGGTCTGCACCGCGTGGCCGAAATGCCGCCAGCCGGCGCAATTCTCCGGGCAGGGCGCGCGGCGCGGCCCGGTGACGTAGCCCATGTAGAAGCTGATCTCCTGCCAGCCCCAGGCGAACAGGCCGTAGAAGAAGGCGAGATAGGCGGCGCCGACGGTGGTTCGCCCGGCGGTGTCTTGCAGGCCCCACAGACAGGCGAGCAGCACCGCGCTGGCGCCGAGCATGCTCCATTTGAAGGTGCGGCGGGGCAGGCCGTCGAGATAGATGATCGCGCCGGTGCTGAACCACCAGACGAACAGGGCGAAGGCGGCGGGGATGACATACTGGTGCATGGCGCGGCTCCTACCAGACCGGCTGCATGCGGATGTCCGCCGGCAGGGCGTTGGGCTTCGGGCGCATCAGGTAGAGCCGGCCGAAGGCGAGGGCGGCGCGGGCGGCGTTCGCGCCGCGGCGCAGCCGGGCGAGCGGGCCGGGCACCTCGCGCAGGGCGAGATTGGCGACGTCGAGCCGGCGCAGGGTTTCGAGCCCGGCGAGGAAGGCCGGGTTCTCGATGTCGAGCGTCAGCGGGAAGACCTGCCGGCAGATCGCGGAAGTGATGCGGAAGACCTGCATGTCGTAGTCGGTGGGATCGAGCCCGAGGGCAGCGTGGAAGCGGGGGCGGGCATGGTCGCGGATGTACATCGTGGCGAAGACCGCGAGCTGGAAGAAGCGCACCCAGAGCCGGTTGGCGCCGGTGAGCATGCCGGGATTGGCGCGCATCAGCAGCGCGAAGGCCTCGCCGTGGCGGAACTCGTCGTTGCACCACTCGCGGAACCACTTGAAGATCGGGTGGATCCGCAGCTCGGGATGGCGTTCGAGCTGGCGGAAGATCGAGATGTAGCGGGCGTAGCCGATCTTCTCGGAGAGATAGGTGGCGTAGAAGATGAATTTCGGGCGGAAGAAATGGTATTTCTTCGCCTTCGTCAGGAAGCCGAGATCGACCTTCATGCCGATGTCGTGCAGGGCCTCGTTGATGAAGCCGGCGTGGCGCGCCTCGTCGCGGCTCATGTAGCCGAACAGGGCCTTGAGGTCGGGGTTGGCGATGCGCTTGCGGATTTCGGCATAGAGCACGCAGCCGGAGAATTCGGCGGTGACCGAGCTGATCAGGAAGTCGATGAATTCCTGATACAGCTCCGGTTCCATCCTCGAGAGATCGACGGCGAATTCGTCGGTCCGCACGAAATGGCCCTTGTTGGGATCGGCCTCGAACTCGGCCATCAGCCGGTCCCACTCGGCGCGCACCGGCTCGATCGAGAGTCGGTCGAGGGCGGGGAAATCGGTGGTGTAGAAGCGCGGGCTGAGCATGGTGCTCGACTGGGCGATGGCCGTTTGCGCGTCGGGTGCTGCGGTGGGCGCGGTTCTTGCGTTCATGGCTCAGGCTCCCGGTGCGGCGAGGGCGGCCTCGGCCTCGGCGCGCGGCATGAAGCCGACCTCGTAGAGTTCGGTGATCTCGAGGATCGAGCGGAACTCGACCCACCAGCGCTCGATCGGGCTGGCGCGCCGCAGGGTGGCGCGGCGCGCGCAGGTCAGGCGCGTGCCGAAGCCTATCGCGGTCGGCATGTCGTGGACGATCACGACATCGCCGGGGCGGATCTCGACATCCTCGGGAATGGCGTGGGCGTGAAGGCTTTCGGGCGTTTGCTCGATGTCGATCGAGCAGAGCAGCTCGATGTCGCGGATGCTTCCGATCATGATGGCTCTCCCGGTTTGAGGGTCTCCGCGTTGCGGAGCAGCGTCGCGAACTGTTTCGCGTTGGCGGGCCCGAAGGCACGCAGGTCGATCCGCTCGTGCGTGGCCGGATCGGCGACGACGAGGCGGTCGGGCCCGTAAAGGGCGAGCTGGAAGGGAAGGTCGCGGGTGATGCCGGCGCGGGCGCGGGCGGCGAAGAGGATCCGCATGGTCGCGCGCAGGAAAGTGTCGGCGGTGGGGGCGATGCGGGCGATGGGCTGCGCGGTCGTGGCGTTGCGGATCACCAGCGCGTCATCCGGCGCCTGGGTGAAGCGCAGCAGCACGGATTCGCGCGGCGGCGGGGCGGGGTGCGGCTGGCGCGTGAGGCGCGCGCCGGCGGCGAGCGCGATGGTGCCGGCGACCAGCAGGAAACAGCCGGCGAGCGCCCAGGCGGGGATGTGGATCCGGTCGTCATGCGCTTCGAGACCGTCATCGATCTGGGAATAGACGACCCTGCCATCGCGGGGCAGCGCGGCAACAGGTGCGGCGGCGCGGGGCAGGGTGGGGCGGGTCATGCCGGGCTGGCCTCGCCATGTGCGCCGGCCGGCTCGATCGCGGGCCGCGCGGCCGATGTTGCGATGGGTGTGGTGATGGGGCGCGGGGCGACGCCGTGCGCCGTCAGCGCATCGGCCAGGCAGGCGGCGACCGACTCGGCCTCGGGGATGGCGCGCAGCATCGGCATCGCCCGTGCCCCGCGCCCGGCGCGCACATGCGGCCAGAGCAGGAGATAGGACAGCCGCGCATCCGGGCGCGGGGTCAGCGGAATGTCGCCGGTGCCATCGGCGAAGCGGCGCAGGCCGGCGGCGTCGATCGCGGTGAAGGGCAGGTTGAGATGCTTGCGGATGGCGGCGCCGTGGGCGATCACCACGCGGCGGCTGGTGATGGTGTAGATCGTGCTGCGCGCGGTCAGGCCGGCGAAGGCGACCAGCAGCAGCAGCGGCACGGCGCCGAGGGCGACGCACCAGGCGGCGGCGGCGAGGCCGGCGGCGGTGGAGTGATCGGCGATCGCGCTACTGATCCCGCCCCAGGCCACCAGCAGGCCGACATAGACCAGCCACAGCCGGATGCGGAAGGCGGAGACCAGGAGGCGGCCGAAGCGCGGCGCGCCCTGCCAGAGCAGCGCCTCGCCGGCGGGCAGCGCGTGGGGCAGACCGCGCGGCGCGCTCACAGCAGCGGCTCGGCGCGCTGGGGCGTTGCGTAGAGATGGCCGGAGGCGAAATAGGCCATCAGCCGGTCTTCCTCGCGCGGGCTGATCTGGTCGGGATGGGCGAGGGCGGGGGCGGCGGCGAATTGCGCCGCGGTGACCGACTTGACCATGACCTTGACCGTCTGGCCCGGCGCGCCGCCGGTCACACGGGCGAGCATGATCGGCACCAGGACATGGCGGGCGGGATCGGCGGCGAGGCTCGCCTCGAGCCAGACGGCCATCTGGTCCGCCCGGTCGATCCAGATATCGACGACCGTGCCGGGGGACTGGCGGTCGCAGCAGATGACCGCGGCGCCGCGCGGATCGGGGTCTTCGCTCGCCACCCAGTGATCGGTCGCGACGCGCAGCGGGACGATCCGCGCCTCGCCCTCGGGCATCAGCTCGGGATCGGTGTCACGCTGGGTGAAGGCGGCCGGCCCGAGGCCGTCCTGCATCGGGTCGCCGAGCGGGATGATCGGCGCGCCGTCCCAGGGGGCGCTGGATTTCGCGTTCAGCACCTCGATCGGCTCGTTCCACGGCACCGAATGGGTCTTGCCGTTGGGCAGGAGGAAGGTTTTCGGCGCCGGCAGGGTGGGAAAGCCTTCCAGCCGCTCGCCCTTGTGCCCGGTGACCAGCGGGTAGCCCTCGCGCTTGCTCTCGCGCTGGAGATAGAACACGAGGCCCGCGAAGAAGATCCAGAACGCGTAGAGAACGACCTGGGCGACATCGATATAGGGGGTTATGGCGCCGGTTGGCATGACGGACCTCATTGTCAGGGGTGGTGGGGCAGGATGGCGGCAAGGCCGGAAGGCTGCCTGCTGGAGCGGCGGACCAGGGGTCCGATCGCGACGAGGGTGGCGAAGAGCAGCAGGATCTCGAGGTGATAGACGACGCCGTAGCCGGCGGCGGGGCCGGCGAGGGCGGTGCCGAGCGCGCCGGTGGCGGCGAGATGGGCGACGGTGTCGCGCAGCACGCCGGCCATCGCGATGGCGAGGCCGGCGGCGAGCGCCTGCACCGCGCCCCAGGCGCCGAGCGCGAGGCCGCTCATGTTGCCGACGACGCGGATCATCGCGTCCGACAGGGTGCCGGCGAGAAACAGCCCGCCGCCGAAGCCGATCAGCCCCACCCCGGCGGCGAACAGCGCCGGCGAGGCGAGCGGGGCGGAGCAGATCACCGCGCTGAAGGCGAGCAGGCCGGAGAGCACGCCGGCGGCGGCGATGCGGTAGGGGTCGCTGCCGCCGGCGAGGCGGCGGCTCGCGACCAGGAAGGCGAGCCCGGCGCCGCCGGCCAGCATCGCGGTGAGTGCCGTGGTCGCACCCACCGGCAGGTGCAGCACCTGGCCGCCATAGGGTTCGAGCAGGATGTCCTGCATCGAGAAGGCCAGCGTGCCGATGAAGATGGCGACGAGGCGGCGCAGCGCGTGCGGCTGGGCGCGGAAGCGCGACCAGGCGAGGGCGAGGGTTTCTGCCGGCCTGGCGGCGGCGTCATCCTCGGCCGCCTCGGCGGCGGGGCTGCGGCGGGGTTCCTGTTTCCACAGGGCGATGCCGTTGCAGACGAGGGTGAGCACGGCGGCCGACTGGATCACCTGGATCAGCCGGAACGCGCTGAACGGGGTGAGGGCGGCGCCATAGGCCAGCGCGCCGCCGATCATGCCGAGCAGCAGCATCGCGCAGAGCATGGCGACGACGCGCGGGCGGGCGTGTTCGGGGGCGAGATCGGTGGCGAGGGCGAGGCCGGCGGTCTGCGTCGTGTGCATCCCAGCACCGGTCATCAGGAAGGCGATGGCGGCGCCGAAGCGGCCGGCGACCGGGGCGGTGCCGCTGGCGAGCAGCAGCAGGGCGAAGGGCATGATCGCGAGGCCGCCGAACTGCATGATCGTGCCGAACCAGATATAGGGGACCCGCCGCCAGCCGAAGGCGGAGCGGTGGCGATCCGAGCGGAAGCCGATCAGCGCGCGGGCCGGGGCCAGCAGCAGCGGCAGGGCGATCATGCTGGAGACCAGGGCGGCGGCGACGCGCAGCTCGACGATCATCACCCGGTTGAGCGTGCCGATGAGCAAAGCGGCGGCGAGGCCGACGGTGAGCTGGAACAGCGACAGGCGCAGCAGGCGCGGCAGCGGCAGCTCGGGGGTGGCTGCATTGGCGAAGGGCAGCCAGCTCGCATCGAGCCGCATCCAGAACGGCGCCGTCCCGCCGGTGCGCCGGCGCTTCACCGCCGCAGCTCCAGCGCCTGGGAGATGTAGAACCCGGTGCTGATCCGCCGCGTGCGCCCCGCTTCGAGGCGGGCGAGTGCGGGGCTGAGGCCGATCGCGGCGCGCAGCGCGGCCTCGGGCTGCGGCACGATGCCGGGCGCGCGGTCGCCGCGCGGAAACCAGCTGCCGGCGAGGTGCATGATCGCCAGAAGTGCCGTGCGGGGGGCGAAGGTGAAGAGCAGCGAGCGGTCGGTGCGGGCGGCGAGCCGGCCGAGGGCGGCGATCACGTCCGCCCTTTCGTAGTGGATCAGGGAATCCATCGCGACGACATGGTCGAACCTGCCGAGTTCGGCGCCCAGCATGTCGCCGCTCACGAAGTCGATCCGGGCGGCGGCGGGGTCGGACGCGGCGCGCTCGCGGGCGAGGTCGACCAGTTGCGGCGAGAGATCGACCGCGACCACCTCGGCGCCGCGCCGCGCCGCCGCGAGGGCGAGCGCGCCGGTGCCGCAGCCGGCATCGAGCAGGCGAAGGCCGGAGAGATCGGCCGGCAGCATGTCGAGCAGGGTGGCGCGCATCGCGTCGCGCCCGGCGCGGACGGTGGCGCGCACGCCGCTGACCGGCGCGTCTGACGTCAGCCGCGCCCAGTTCGCCAGCGCGGTGCGGTCGAAATAGGTTTCGATCTCGCCGCGGCGGCGGTGGTAGCGGTCGGCGGTGGCGGCGTCCGGCGTCATCACTCGAATCCCAGCAGGTCGAAGATCTCGCGGTCGCGCAGCGGGACCGCGGCGAGCGGCTCGACGCCGGCCCAGAGCGAGGCGGCGAGATCGAGATAGGCGGTGCGCACGGCGTCGAGCTCCGGCACGTCCTCCATTTCGAAGACGACGGATTTCTTCAGCCGGCTGCGGCGGATGGCGTCGAGATCGGGGAACCGGGCGAGGGTGGAGAGGCCGGTGGCCTCGTTGTATTTCGCGAGCTGGTCGACCGCGGCGCTGCGGTTGGCGATGACGCCGCCGAGCCGCACGCCGTAGTTGCGCGCCTTCGCGCCGATCGCGGCGACGATGCGGTTCATCGCGAAGATGCTGTCGAAATCGTTCGCCGTGACGATCAGCGCGCGGTCGGCGTGTTGCAGCGGGGCGGCGAAACCGCCGCAGACGACATCGCCCAGCACGTCGAAGATGACGACGTCCGATTCCTCGAGGAGATGATGTTCCTTGAGCAGCTTCACCGTCTGCCCGACGACGTAGCCGCCGCAGCCGGTGCCGGCCGGCGGGCCGCCGGCCTCGACGCATTGCACGCCGGCGAAGCCCTCGTAGACGAAATCCTCGACGCGGAGTTCCTCGGGGTGGAAATCGACACCTTCCAGCGCGTCGATCACGGTGGGGACCAGGCGCTTGGTGAGGGTGAAGGTGGAATCGTGCTTGGGGTCGCAGCCGATCTGCAGCACGCGGCGGCCCTGCAGGGCGAAGGCGGCGGAGAGGTTGGAGGAGGTCGTGCTCTTGCCGATGCCGCCCTTGCCGTAGATGGCGAAGACCTTCGCCCCGTCGATCCGCAGCGCGGGATCGAGGGCGACCTGCACGCTGCCCTCGCCGTCGCCGTCGCCACAGCCGGTGGCGCAGCGCGCGGCGGCGGGAAACGCGCCGGCTTGGGGGCTGATGTCGTTCATGCGGCTTGCTCCATATCGAGACCTTCGAGACGGTCTTCCAGTTCGGCGCCGGCGCGGCGCAGCGCATCGAGCATCGCCTCGTCCGGGCTCCAGTAGTGGCGCTCGTGCGCTTCGAGCAGGCGGTTGGCGATGCGGACCGAGGCCACCGGGTTCAGTTCGGCGAGGCGGCGGCGCATTTCGGGGTCGAGCATGAAGACGCTGCCGATCTCGCGGTAGATCCAGGGATCCACCTGGCCGGTGGTCGCCGACCATCCCAGCGTGTTGGTCACCGCCGCCTCGAGATGGCGCACGCCCTCGGCGCCGTGGGCGAGCATCGCCTCGAAATATTTCGGGTTCAGCGTGCGGGTGCGGGTTTCGAGCGAGACCTGCTCGGACAGGCTGCGCACGGTGCCGGCGCCGGTGGTCTGGTCGCCGATATAGACCGCGGCGTCGCTGCCGCGGGCGGCGCGGACCGCCCGGCTGATGCCGCCGAGGCCATCGAAATAGTGATCGACCGTGGTGATGCCGAGATCGAGGGATTCGAGGTTCTGATAGGCGAGATCGACGGTCTTGAGCACGCCGCCGAGCACCGCGTCGCACCGCGTCGGTCGGCCATCGGTGCCGTAGGCGAAGCCCTTGCGGCGCAGGAAGGCATCGCCCAGCTCGTCCTCGGTCTGCCAGGTGCCGGACTCGACGAGCTGGTTCACGTTGGCGCCATAGGTGCCATCGGCATTGCTGAAGACGCGCAACGCCGCGGTCTCGATCGTGCCGCCATGGGCGGCGATATGGGCGCGGGCGTGCCTGGCGACGAAGTTTTGCGTCTCCGGCTCGTCCGCCTGGGCGGCGAGCAGCAGGGCTTCGGCCAGCAGCTTCGTTTGCAGCGGCAGCAGGTCGCGGAAAATGCCGGAGAGGGTGACGATCACGTCGATCCGCGGCCGGCCCAGCTCGGCGAGCGGCACCAGCTCGGCGCCGGCGAGGCGGCCATAGGAATCGCGGCGCGGCCGGGCGCCGACGAGGCAGAGCGCCTGGGCGATCGGGCCGCCCTCTGATTTCAGGTTGTCCGACCCCCAGAGCAGCATCGCCACGGTTTCGGGCAGCCGGCCGCAATCGGCCATGTGGCGGGCGAGCAGGCGGTCGGCCTGGCGGGCGCCGTCGTCCATCGCGAAGGCGCCGGGCATGCGGAACGGATCGAACCCGTAGATGTTCCGCCCGGTGGGCAGGATTTCGGGGTTGCGCAGCAGGTCGCCACCCGGCGCGGGGCGGATATAGCCGCCATCGAGCGCGTGGATGATGGCGGGAAGCTCGCTGTCGGCCGCGAGCAGTGCGTCGGTCTCGGCGCGGCGGGCGGGATCGGTGATCCCGGCGGCATCGAGCAGTTCGGCGCGCTGGCTGGCGCCGGGCGGCTGGCCGACGACGTGCAGGCCGACCGGGATCAGCGCGTATTCGACATCGAGCAGCGAGGCGTGCAGCCGGGCGATGGCGGCATCGGCGTCGGCCCAGGAGAGATCGGCGGGATCGGTGGGGGCGAGATCGAGCCGCGCCGCCTCGGCCTGGATCAGGGCGGCGAGGCCCTGCCGCTCTTCGGCCCCGGCCTCGGGCGGCAGGGCGCGCCAGCGGAAGACCGAGGCCTTCAGATCGGCGAGGCCGCGATAGAGCCCGGCCTCGGTGACCGGTGGGGTGAGGTGGCTGATCAGCGTCGCGTTGGCGCGGCGTTTCGCGAGCATGCCCTCGGAGGGGTTGTTCGCCGCGTAGAGGCAGAAATTCGGCATCTCGGCGATCAGCCGATCCGGCCAGCAGGCGGCGGACAGGCCGGCATGCTTGCCGGGCATGAATTCCAGCGCGCCGTGGGTGCCGAAATGGAGCAGCGCGTGGGCGCCGAAATCCTGCCGCAGCCAGCGGTAGAAGGCGCTGAAGGCGTGGGTCGGCGCGAAGCCGCCCTCGAAGAGCAGGCGCATCGGGTCGCCTTCATGGCCGAAGACCGGCTGGACGCCGATGAAGACGTTGCCGAAGCGGGCGCCGAGGACGAACAGCGAGGCGCCGTCGGTATCGTGGCGGCCGGGAGCCGGGCCCCAGACCGCCTCGATCGCGGCGAGATGGGGTTCGGCGCGGAGATGCGCATCGCGCGGGATTTTCGCCGCGACATTGGCGGCCGCGCCATGGTCCTGCGCGTTGCCGACACAGACGGCGTGGCGCAGTGCTGCGACATCGGCCGGCAGGTCGACCGTGTAGCCGGCGGCGCGCAGGGCGGCGAGGGTGTTGAACAGGGATTCGAAGACGGAGAGATAGGCGGCGGTGCCGGTGGCGCCGGAATTGGGCGGGAAGTTGAAGATGACGATGCCGATGCGCCGCTCGGCGCGGGCGGTGCGGCGCAGCTCGACCAGGCGGGCGACGCGGGCGGCGAGCATGGCGGTGCGCTCGGGATGGGCCGACATCCGGCGCACGCCATCCCCGCCGTCATCCTGGCCCTCGGCGCGGCCGCCATAGGTCATCGGCATGATGCCGCCATCGAGTTCGGGGAGGGCGATCATCATCGTCGCCTCGATCGGCGTCAGGCCGCGCGGGTCGGCCTCCCAGGCGGCGATGCTCTGGAATTCGAGGGCGTGGGCGGAGATGTAGGGCAGGTCGAGCCCGGCGAGGACGGCCTCCGCCGATTTCGAATCGTTGTAGGCCGGGCCGCCGACCAGGGAAAACCCGGTGAGCGAGACCAGTGCGTCGATCACCGGCGCGCCGTCCGGCGCGAGATAGCGCGCGATGGCGGGACGGGCGTCGAGCCCGGCGGCGAAGACCGGCAGGGTGCGGAAGCCGGCGGCCTCGAACGCCGCGATCACCCCGTCATACTGGCCGACATCGCCGGACAGGACGAGGCTGCGCAGCAGGATCAGCCCGATCGTGCCGCGGCTGCCGGCGATACGGGGGAGGGACGCTTCGTCGGTCGCGATGCGGCCGGGAAGGCGCGGATGGTAGAGCCCGGTTTCGGGATAGTCGCGCGGCGGGGCGATGGCGGCCTGGCTGCGCAGGGCGGCGCGGGGGCCGGCGGCATAGCGCGCGACCAGCAGGCGGAGCAGGCCCTCGATATTGTCGGCCGAGCCGGCGAGCCAGTAGGACATGCCGAGGAAGAAATTGCGCAGGTCCTGCGCCGTGCCGGGGATGAGCCGCAGCAGGCGCGGCAGCCGGCGGAGCATGCGCAGCTGGGATTCGGCCGCCGAGACCTCCTTGCCGCCGCGCTTGCGCAGCGAGCGGAGGAATTCCAGCGCCGGGTTCTTCTGCCGGCTCATGTCCAGCCGGCCGAGCCTGGTCAGGTTCACGATCTCGGCGGCGGAGAGGATGCAGAGCATGGCATCGCAATTCATCCGCCGCGCCTCGAGATGCGGGCGGACGAGGCGGATGTGATCGTCGAGGAAGAGCATGGTCGCGATCACGATGTCCGCCGTCTCGATCGCGCGCACGCAGGCGGCGAGGCACGCGGGGTCGGCGGCGAAGCGCTCGGCGGTGTGCAGCTCGACGACCAGGCCGGGATGGTCGGCGGCGAGGGCGGCGCGCGCGGCGGCGATGACCCCGCTCAGATGGGAGTCCATCGTCACGATGGCGATGCGCAGGGGCGTCGCGTCAGGCTGAGAAATGGGCCTTGGCGTCATAGATCGTCTCGATGGTGATAGGGTTCAGGCCGCGTTCGCGGGCGAAAATCTCGGTGTTCCGCCGCGCCTTGCCGCGGACGAAGAAGGGGATCTTGCGCAGCTCGGCTTCGGCATCGTCGCGCCAGACCGGCGCGCTTGCTTCGTCGCGCCAGACCGGCGCGCTGGCATCGTCGCGCCCGACGGGCGCGCTGGCCAGTGTGTCGGCCAAGGCGCCGGCGGTTGCGCCGGCAGGGGCGGGCGCGGCCGATGCGGGTTCCGGCGGCGTGGTGGCGTGCGGGCCGAGATGGGAGGGGGCGGCGGTGTCGTTGAATTCGAAATCGTCGCGGAACATGCCGAGGAGATGTTCCTCGAGCCCCATCATCAGCGGGTGGATCAGGGTGTCGAACAGCACGTTCGCGCCCTCGAACCCGGCGAAGGGCGAGTGGCGGGCGGGGAAATCCTGGACATGCGCCGGGGCCGAGATCACCGCGCAGGGAATGCCGAGGCGCTTGGCGATGTGGCGTTCCATCTGGGTGCCGAGGACCAGCTCGGGCTGCGCCGCGGCGATGGCGGCCTCGACGGCGAGATAATCGTCGCTGATCAGCGCCTCGATCCCGTAGGACTGGGCGGCGGCGCGGACGGGGGCGGCGAATTCGCGGCTATAGGTGCCGAGACCGACCAGGGAGAAGCCGATCTCGGCGGTGGCGACGCGCGCGAGAGCGATCGCGTGGGTGGCGTCGCCGAAGATGAAGACGCGCTTGCCGGTGAGATAGGTGGAATCGACCGAGCGCGAATACCAGCCGAGCCGGCTCTCCTCGGCGAGGCCGGGCGGTGGGGTGATCTGCGCGAGACCGGCGATCTCGGCGACGAAATCGCGCGTGGCACCGAGGCCGATCGGCACGGTGGAGATCGTTTTCTGGCCGAAGCGGCGGGCGAGATAGCCAGCGGCGGTGCCGGCGGTCTCGGGGTAGAGCACGAGATTGGCGTGGGCCGCCGGCAGGCGGGCGAGATCGGCGAAGCTGGCGCCGAGCGGGGCGATGACGTTGACGGCGATGCCGAGCCGCGCGAGCAGGGCGGCGATGTCGCGCACATCGTCGCGATGGCGGAAGCCGAGTGCTGTGGGGCCGAGGATGTTGACGCAGAATGGCTGCGCCGCGCGGTCGGGCGGGGCCTGGCCGGCGGTCGCGGTGCGGACGAGCTGGTAGAAGGTTTCGGCCGCGCCCCAGTTTTCCTTGCGCTGGTAGGCCGGCAGCTCGACCGGGATGACCGGGATCGGCAGGCCGAGCCCGGCGGCGAGGCCGCCCGGGTCGTCCTGGATCAGCTCGGCGGTGCAGGAGGCGCCGACGATCATCGCCTCGGGGCGGAAGCGGTCATAGGCGTCGCGCACCGCGGTGCGGAACAGCTCGGCGGTGTCGCCGCCGAGATCGCGGGCCTGGAAGGTGGTGTAGGAGACGGGCGGGCGGCGGTCGCGCCGCTCGATCATGGTGAAGAGCAGGTCGGCATAGGTGTCGCCCTGGGGGGCGTGCAGGACGTAGTGCACGCCGTGCATCGCGGTGGCGATGCGCATGGCGCCGATATGCGGCGGTCCTTCATAGCTCCAGAGCGTGAGCTGCATCGGTTCAGACCTCCAGCAGCGCGCGGCGCGCGAGGGGACGGGCGAACAGGGCGGCGAGATCGGCGGCCTGTTCGAAGCCCTGGATCGGGCTGAACACCAGCTCGATCGACCATTTGGTGGCGAAGCCCTCGGCTTCGAGCGGATTGGCGAGGCCGAGACCGCAGACCACGAGATCGGGGCGGGCGGCGCGGCAGCGGTCGAGCTGGCGCTCGACGTCCTGGCCCTCGGCGAGCTGGGCGTCGGCGGGGAGCAAGGCGAGATCCGGCGCCATCAGCCTTCGGTTGAGGAAGGGTGTGCCGACCTCGGTGAGGATCATGCCGCATTCGCGGGCGAGGAAGCGGGCAAGCGGGATTTCGAGCTGGGAATCGGGGAAGAGGAACACGCGGCGGCCGGCGAGGCGGGCGCGCGGCGCGGCGAGGGCGGCGGTGGCGCGGCGGACGGGCAGCGACAGCACGCCATCGACATGGGCGGGATCGATGCCGAAGGCGGCGGCGATGCTCTCGAACCAGAGCCGCGTGCCCTCGGCGCCGAGCGGGCAGGGGGCGGCGATCTGCACCGCGCCGCGCCGCTCCAGCGCGGTGGCGGTTTCGCCGAGGAAGGGCTGGGCCAGCACGTAGCGCGTGAAGGGGCCGACCGGCGGCATCGCGTCGGCGCGGCGGGCGGGCAGGAAATCGACCGTGGCGATGCCGAGGGCAGCGAAGAGGCGGCGGAACTGGTCTTCCACCACATCGGCGAGGGCGCCGACCACCAGCAGGCGCGTGGCCGGGCCGGGCGCGGGTGCGAGGGTGGGGACGAGGGCGGACAGGCAGGCATCCTCGCCCTCGGTGAAGGTGGTGCCGATGCCGCTGCCGGAATAGGCAAGCACGCGCGGGCTGCGGCCGAAGCGCTCCTCCAGCCGGGCGGCGGCGCGGCCGAGATCGAGCCGGATCACCTCGGAGGGGCAGGAGCCGACCAGGAACAGCAGCCGGATATCGGGGCGGCGGGCGATCAGGCGGGTGGCGACGCGGTCGAGCTCATCGTCGAGATCGGCGCGGCCGGCGAGGTCGCGCTCCTCGATGATCGCGGTGGCGAAGCGGGGTTCGGCGAAGATCATCACCCCTGCCGCCGACTGGAGCAGATGCGCGCAGGTGCGCGAGCCGACGACGAGGAAGAACGCATCCTGGATGCGGCGGTGCAGCCAGACGATCCCCGTCAGTCCGCAGAACACCTCGCGCTGGCCGCGCTCGGCAATGATTGCGGGCGGGGCGGCCGGCGATGTGGTGCAGGCGCTCATCAGCTGGGGATCGCGGCGCGGGGGGCGGCTTCGAGCCGGGCGGCGCGCAGCTTCATCAGGAACTGGGTGGCGTTGACCAGGTAGGTGCCATAGGCCGCGAGCGCGATCAGCATCTGCGTGTGCGCGGGTGCGGCGCCGGTGACCAGCACCGCGACGTAGGTGACGTGCAGCCCGATCACGAGGACGCTGAACACGTCTTCCCAAAAGAAGGCCGGCGCGAAGAGATACTGGCCGAAGACCGCGTTTTCCCAGATCGCGCCGGTGACCATGATGGTGAACAGGATCGCGGTCTTGGCGAGGATGGAGGCGGTGGCCACAGCCAGGCCCTCGCCGGTGGCGAGATAGCGCAGCACGAGGCAGACGCTGATCAGGAACACCGCGAACTGGACCGGGGCGAGGATGGCCTGCACCGTGGTCCAGGGTGTCGTGTCCCGCCGCCGCCGTTCCTCGACACTATAGAGATAGGGTGCGCGCCGCGTGCCGCGCCGGGGCGCGGGATGGGCCTGCGCGGAGATGCCGTAGGCGTGGCCTTGCCAGGGGCAGCAATTCACGGGGGCGACGAGCCGGTCGATGATGCGTGTAAAGTCCACTTGACATGCCCTCTCGAGAAGCGTTCGATCGACAGATAAAAAAAGCCGGCAGGCAATCGGCCCGCTATCGTGCGGGTTTTGCCCAGCCAGCCCGTCGGGGGCAGCGATGGCCAGATTTCAATTTATCGAGCCGGATCATGGGAGTTTCCTCCACCGCGGCATAGCGGCTGGAAGAAAGCTAGCGTCCGGTCACGTTGAATGTCAATCTATATTTACGTCAATTTCGATTGACACGTGGGAAAAGTTAATGCCATTCTACCTCCAGGTTCGGGAGGCAACCGATGCGTGAATCGGCCGACGCGGATTTCGAAATTCACTACGGCGAGACCGGCGGCGCCACCGAGCGGAGCGGCAGCGGAGACCTCGTCGCACGCGGCGGCGAGCAGCGCCGGCAGCCACAGCAGAGCTTCTTTCCCCCCTGGGCGGAGCTGCTCGATCGTGTGCTGACCCAGCAGGTGCTGCCGCGCGTCGTCGCCAGTCATCTGCCGCTGCCGGTGTGGGTCGATGTCAGCCTGATCCGGCCTTCGGCGCGGGAGGTCGAGCAGTTTCTCGGCTTCATCCTGACCGACGATCTGAACCGCGCGCATGTGCTGATCGACCAGTTCACCGGGCGCGGGGCGGATCACGACATGATCCTGCACGATCTGCTGACCCCGGCGGCGCGCCGGCTCGGCGTGTTGTGGGAGGAGGATCGCTGCGATTTCGCCGCCGTAACCCTCGCCATGGTGCGGCTCAACCAGATCCTGGTCGAGAACGGTCCGCCGGCGGATCTGCCGGGCGGGGCGATACGGGTGGCCGGGCATGCGCTGTTCGCGGCCGCACCGGGCGAGCAGCATACATTCGGAATCGCGGTGCTGACGGATGTGTTCAGCCGCGCCGGCTGGCTGGCGAGTGCCGAGCCGCGCAGCACCCGCACGGTGCTGCTCGGGATCGCGCGGCGCAACTGGCTTGACGTGATCGGTCTGTCGGTGACGACGGATCGCTGGCTGAAGGGCCTGCCGGCCATCATCCGCTCGCTGCGCGCGGTGGCGCCGAACCCTGATCTGCATGTGATGGTCGGCGGCAAGGCGTTTCTCGACTACCCGGAACGCTGCCAGTTCGTCGGCGCCGACTCGATGGCCGCCGATGCGCAGGACGCGCTCCGCCAGGCCAGCGTGCTGACGCTGAACCGCGACGCGGCGCGACGTTGAATTTTGCCCTGAACCAGACGCATGTCAGTGCGCATTGACGACCAGGGTAGTTGAAAGTTGACACTAGGGAGGATACTTCAGACGTCTGGAATATATATACAACCGGCTGAAAGAGTGGTCCGAGATGAAAGCCTTCAAATCGCCCGGCAAATGGCTCGTCGGCATGAGTCCGGACATTGTCGGCATAATGATTGCGACGATGGCGGATATCGCGCTGATCGTCGACCGGAAGGGCGTGATCCGTGACATCGCGGTGCAGAACGCTGGCCTCGCGCGCGAATTCGCGGACATTTCCGGCTGGGTCGGGCAGCGCTGGGTGGACACGGTGACGGTGGAAAGCCGTGACAAGGTGGTGGCGATGCTGCGGGCGGCGGCCGATGACCAGGCCGAGCAGCCGCACGCCGCGGAACGGCACGTGAATTGCCCCGGCCATGACGGCCGCGATGTTCCTGTTATGTTCTCAGCGCTCGCGATCGGCGAGAAGGGCAGCATCGTCGCGTTCGGCCGCGATCTCAGGACCATCGCGGTGTTGCAGCAGCGGCTGATCGACGTGCAGCAATCGCTCGAGCGGGACTACTCGCGGCTGCGCCATGTCGAGACGCGCTATCGCATCCTGTTCCAAAAATCATCCGAGCCGATGCTGGTGGTCGACGGCGCGACGCAGCGCGTGGCCGAGGCCAACCCGGCGGCGCAGCGCCTGTTCCACGTGCAGGGCAAGCTGGTGGGGCGGCCCTTCGCCGATCTGGTGGAGCCGGGCAGCCGGGCGACGCTCGACCAGATGCTGGGCGGGGTGAGCCGGGCGGGGCGGGGCGACGACACGCCGATCCGCCTGCTCGGGCAGGCGGAGCCGGTGCATCTCTCGGCCTTCGTGATCCGCCAGGGTGCGGGGCTGAACTTCCTCATTCGCCTGACGCCGACGCCGCTCGCCGTGCGCCAGGACGTGCTGCCGGATGGCCGGGCGGACCTGCTGAAACTGATCGACAACGCGCCGGACGGCTTCGTCGTCGTTGGTCATGACGGGCGGGTGATCGCGGCGAACGCGGCCTTCGCCGAAATGGTGCAGGCGGCCTCCGCCGAGCAGGTCGTCGGGCGTTCGCTGGAGCAGTGGCTCGGCCGGCCGGGCGTGGACCTGCCGGTGGTGACCGGCAATCTGCGGCAGAACGGCGCCGTGCGGCTCTACCCCACCACCCTGCGCGACGAGTTCGGCACCGAAATCGATGTCGAGATCTCGGCAGCGTCGGTCACCAGCGGCGGCAAGCCCTGCTATGGTTTCGCGATCCGCAACGTCGCCGGGCGGAGCACGCCGGAGCTGATGCGCCCGACGGCGACGCGGGCCGTGCCGCGCTCGCTCGAACAGATCGGCGAGCTGATCGGCCGGGTGTCGCTCAAGGACATCGTCCGCGAGGCGACCGACGTGATCGAGCGGCTGTCGATCGAGGCGGCGCTCGACATTACCGGCGACAACCGGGCCTCGGCGGCCGAGATGCTCGGCCTGTCGCGACAAAGCCTTTACGTGAAGCTGCGGCGCTACGGCATGATGGATGCCGCGCCGGCCAGCCCCGGATAGGCGGAAGGGGGAGCGATGGCGTCAGCAAAAGAGACGAACCTCACGCTTGCTCCCCTGCGCGTCGCCCCGGCATCGCTGCCCGGATTCCGGGTCTGTCTCGAACTTCTCAAGCCGGTCACGTGGTTCGCCGCGATCTGGGCCTTCGTTTGCGGGGCCGTGTCCTCCGGCGCGCCGCTGGCCGGGCGCTGGCCGGAGCTGCTGCTCGGCATGGTGCTGGCGGGGCCGATGGTCTGCGGCACCTCGCAGGCGGTCAATGACTGGTTCGACCGCCATGTCGACGCGATCAACGAGCCGGACCGGCCGATCCCCTCCGGCAGGATGCCGGGGCGCTGGGGGCTTTACGTCGCGCTGATCTGGACCGCGCTGTCGCTCGCGGTGGCGGTGCCGCTCGGGCGCTGGGGGTTCGGCGCCGCGGTGTTCGCCCTGCTCGCGGCCTGGGCCTACAGCGCGCCGCCGCTGCGGCTCAAGCGCAATGGCTGGTGGGGCAATGCCGCCGTCGCGGTCTGTTACGAGGGGGTGCCGTGGTTCACGGGTGCCGCGGTGATGCGGGGCGCGCTGCCCTCCGCCCCGGTGCTGTGGCTGGCGCTGCTCTACAGTTTCGGCGCGCACGGCATCATGACGCTGAACGATTTCAAGTCGGTCGAGGGGGATCGGCGGAGCGGCATCCGCTCATTGCCGGTGCAGCTCGGCGTTGCCCCTGCGGCGCGGCTCGCCTGCGTGGTGATGGCGCTGCCGCAGCTCGTGGTGATCGGGCTGATGATCGCCTGGGATCACCGGCTCGCGGCGTTCGCGGTCGGGCTGCTGCTGGCGTGCCAGCTCGGGCTGATGGGAAGGCTGTTGCAGCGCCCGCGCGAGCGCGCCCCCTGGTACAATGCGACCGGGACGACGCTTTATGTCATCGGCATGCTGGTCTGCGCTTTCGCGCTCGCCGGCGGAGGAGCGTGAAATGGCCGCGATACAGGATTATGACGTGGCGGTGATCGGCGGCGGGCCGGCGGGGGCGACGGCTGCCGCCACGCTGGCGCGGGCCGGCCGCTCGGTGCTGCTGCTCGACCGCGCGGGGCGGATCAAGCCCTGCGGCGGCGCGGTGCCGCCACGGCTGATCCATGATTTCGACATCCCCGATCATCTGCTGGTGGCCCGCGCGCGGGGGGCGCGCATCGTCTCGCCGCGCGGGCGGCAGGTGTCGATGCCGATTGCCGGGGACGGGTTCGTCGGCATGGTGGATCGCGACGTGTTCGACGAGTTCCTCCGCGCGCGGGCGGCAGCTTCCGGGGCGGTGCGGCTGACCGGGCGGCACGAGCGCATCGAGCGCGCGGCGGACGGGCGGACGCTGGTGCATTACCGCGCCGGCGAAATGCGGCACACGGTGGCGGCGCGGGCGGTGATCGGCGCCGATGGCGCGGCCTCGGCGGTTGCGCGGCAGATGGTGCCGGGTGCTGGTGCCGCGCGGCGGGTGTTCGCCTATCACGAGGTGATCCGCACGCCGGCGGCGGGTGCGGCGGCCGCGGGCTGGGATGGCAGGCGGTGCGACATCTATTACGACGCCCGGGTTTCGCCCGATTTCTACGCGTGGATCTTCCCGCATGGCGAGACCGCGAGCATCGGCACCGGCAGCGCGGTGAAGGGGTTCTCGCTGCGCCGCGCCGTCGCGGCACTGCGCGAGGAGACCGGGCTCGGCCAGGCGGAGACGATCCGCGCCGAGGGCGCGCCGCTGCCGCTGAAGCCGCTGGCGCGGTGGGATGACGGGGTGAACGTGCTGCTGGCCGGGGATGCCGCCGGGGTGGTGGCGCCGGCCTCGGGCGAGGGGATCTATTACGCGATGCTCGGCGGGCAGCTCGCCGGCGAGGCGGCCGACGCGTTCTGCGCCAGCGGCGATGCGCGGGCGCTGCGCGAGGCGCGGCGGCGGTTCATGGCGGCGCATGGCATGGTGTTCACCGTGCTCGGGATGATGCAGGATTTCTGGTATGCGAGCGACCGGCGGCGGGAGCGGTTCGTCGCCATCTGCGGCGATGCCGACGTGCAGTCGATCACCTGGCAGGCCTACATGGAGAAGGCGCTGGTGCGGGCGAAACCGGCGGCGCACTTGCGCATCTTCGCGAAGAACATCGCGCATCTGACCGGGCTGGCGCGGGCATGAGCGCGCTCGGGGGCGGCTGGGGGCCGGTGATGGTCGCGGCGGGTGCGGCGGCGGCGACGGCGCTGGCCGGCGGGCTCGCGACGCGGCTCGGCGTCTGGTATCGGCAGCTGCGCAAGCCCGCCTGGCAGCCGCCGGAATGGCTGTTCGGCCCGGTCTGGACGCTGATCTTCGCGCTTGCCGCCGCCGCCGGCGTGATCGGCTGGGAGAGCGCGTCCGCACCCGGCGCGGCAGGGTGGCTCGTGGTGCTGTTCGGGCTCAACGCGGTGCTGAACATCCTCTGGAGCGTGCTGTTCTTCACCCTGAAGCGGCCGGACTGGGCGCTGGCCGAGCTGGTGGCGCTGTTCGCCTCGATCGCGGCGATCATGCTGGCGATGCAGCCCTATGCGGCGGGGGCGAGCCTGTTGCTGCTGCCCTATCTGCTGTGGGTCGGCTTCGCCGGCGTGCTGAACCTGACGATCGTGCGGCTCAACCGCCCATTCGGCGCCGCCATGGGAGCGCGCTGACATGGGCCCGTATCCGTTCAGCGCGATCGTCGGCCAGGCGGAGATGAAGGAGGCGCTGCTGATCGCGGCGACCGAGCCGGCGCTCGGCGGGGTGCTGGCGCTGGGCGATCGCGGCACCGGCAAATCGACCGCGGTGCGGGCGCTGGCGGCGTTGCTGCCGGCGGTGAATGCCGTGGCGGGCTGCCGCTATCGCTGCGATCCGGCCGATCGGCGGCGGCTCTGCCCGGAGTGCCGGGCGCGGCGCGTCGGCGGCCGGTTGCCGCGCGAGCGGGTGCGGGTGCCGGTGGTCGACCTGCCGCTCGGCGCCACCGAGGACAGGGTGGTCGGCGCGCTGGACATCGAGCGCGCGCTCGCCGACGGGGTGAAGGCGTTCGAGCCGGGGCTGCTGGCCCGCGCCAATCGCGGCTTTCTCTATATCGACGAGATCAATCTGCTGGAGGATCATCTGGTGGATCTGCTGCTCGATGTCGCGGCGTCGGGCGAGAACGTGGTCGAGCGCGAGGGGCTGAGCCTGCGCCACCCGGCGCGCTTCGTGCTGATCGGCAGCGGCAACCCCGAGGAGGGCGAGTTGCGGCCGCAGCTGCTCGACCGGTTCGGCCTGTGCGTCGAGGTCAGGACGCCGACGGATATCGACGAGCGGATCGAGGTGGTGCGGCGGCGGGATGCGTTCGAGCAGGACCCGGCCGGCTTCGCGCGGCGCTTCGCGGCGGCGGAGGCCGGGCTGCGCGATGCGATCGTCGCGGCGCGGCGGTTGCTGCCGATGGTCGCGGTCGCCGAGGAGGTGCTGGCGCTCGCTGCCCGCCTCTGCGTGGCGCTCGGCACCGACGGGCTGCGCGGCGAGCTGACGCTGCTGCGCGCGGCAAGGGCGAAGGCGGCGCTGGAAGGCGAGGTCGCGGTGACGCCGGCGCATCTGCGGGCGGTGGCCCCGGCGGCGCTGCGCCACCGGCTGCGGCGCGATCCGCTCGATGAATCGATGGCCGGCGCGCGGGTCGATCGCGCGCTCGACGAGGTGTTCGTCGCATGAGCCCGATGCCGCCGCCGCGCCCGGCGCGCAGTGCGGCGGTGGTCGCGGCCCTGTTCAGCCTCGACCCGGCGGGGCTGGGCGGCATCTGGGTCCGCGCGCCGTTCGGCCCGGCGCGGGACGGGTTTGTCGAGCATGTCCGCGCCCTGCTGCCGGCGGGGGCGGCGATGCGGCGGGTGCCGGCCGGGATCGATGACGGACGGCTGCTCGGCGGGATCGATCTTGCCGCCAGCCTTGCCGCCGGGCGCCGGGTGATGGCGGCCGGACTGCTGGCGGAGGCGGCGGGCGGCGTGCTGGTGCTGCCGATGGCCGAGCGGCTCGACCGCGCCTTGTGCGCGCGGCTGGCACAGGCGCAGGAGGGCCGGTTCGGCGCCATCGCCCTCGATGAGGGGATCGGGCCGGAGGAACATCTCTCCCCAGCACTGGCCGACCGGATGGCCTTCGCCCTCGATGCCGCCGATCTGCTGGCGCGGCGCCCGCTTGCGCGGGTGCGCGGGCTTGGTGCGGCGCGGCGGCGGCTCGTGCGGATGCGGATGGATGACGGGGTGGCCGAGGCGCTCTGCCATGTGGCGGCGCAACTCGGCATATTCTCGCTGCGGCCGGTGATCCTCGCGATGCGGACGGCGCGGGCCGCCGCGGCGCTGGCCGGCCGCCGCAGCGCCGGCGAGGAGGACGCGATGCTGGCAGCCCAGCTGGTGCTCGCCCATCGCGCCACCCGCCTGCCGGCGCCGGCGGAACAGGACATGGATCAGGCGCCCGAGCCGCCGCCGCCGGCGTGCGGTGACGATGCGGCGCCGCCGGCGCCACCCGAGACGGCGGGCGAGCAGGCGGCGGACCGGGTTCTCGATGCTGCCCGCAGCGCGCTGCCGCCGGAACTTCTGGCAGCACTGCTGCTCGGCCAGGGCCGCCGCGGCGCCGCGGGCGGGCGCGCCGCAGCCCCTGCCGCCGCAACGGCGGCGCATGGAAGACCGCTCGGCGCGCGCCCCGGCCGGCCGGGGCGGGAGCATGGTCTTGCCCTCGTCGATACGTTGCGGGCCGCCGCCCCGATGCAGGCGCTGCGCCGGCGCGAGCGGCCGGATCATCCGGGGCGGGTCATTGTTCTTGGCAGCGATTTCAGGGTTCGCCGGCATCAGGCGCCGGTCCGCTCGGTGGCGATTTTCGCGGTCGACGCTTCGGGCTCGTCGGCGCTGAACCGGCTGGCGGAAGCGAAGGGCGCGGTGCAGCTGCTGCTCGCCGATTGCTATGTGCGGCGCGACCAGGTGGCGCTTCTGGCGTTCCGCAACCGCGGCGCGGAGCTGCTGCTGCCGCCCACCGCGGCGCTGGCCCGCGCCCGGCGGAGCCTTGCGGCGCTACCGGGCGGCGGGGCGACGCCGCTGGCCAGCGGGATCGACGCCGCGCGGGACATGGCACTCGGCGCGCGGCGGCGGGGCAACCGGCCGCTGCTGGTGCTGCTGACCGATGGCGGGGCGAATATCGGCCGCGACCGGCAGCCCGGCCGCGCGGCGGCGGCGGCGGATGCGCGGGCGGCGGCGTCTGCCTGTGCTGCCGATGGAATTCCCGCCCTGCTGATCGACACGGCGCCGCGGCCGAACGCGTTCGCCGCCGAACTCGCCGGCGTGATGCGGGCGCGCTACCTGCCGCTGCCCTTTGCCGATGCGCGCGCGCTGAGCCGGGCGATCCGCGCGGAGCAGGCCGCATGAGCGCCGCGCTCGCGCTGTGGGACCGGGTGTTCGACGCCAATGCGCCCGACTGGGAGACCGACGGGCGGGACTGGCCGAACCGGGCGGCGAGCCGCTTCGTGACCGCCGGCGGGCTGCGATTCCACGTTCAGGTGATGGGGGCGGGGCCGGTTCTGCTGCTGCTGCACGGCACCGGTGCGGCGACGCATTCGTGGCGCGCGCTGGCGCCGCTGCTGGCGCGGGATTTCACCGTCATTGCGCCGGATCTGCCGGGCCACGGCTTCACCGCGGCGCCGTTCTGGCCGCGCATGTCGCTGCCCGGCATGGCCGGCGCGATCGCGGCGTTGCTCGACGTGCTGGAGGCGCCGCCGGCGCTGGTGGCCGGGCACTCGGCGGGGGCGGCGATCCTGGCCGAGATGTGCCTGCAGGGGCGGATCGCGCCGGCGGGGCTGGTCAGCCTCAACGGCGCGCTGCTGCCGCTCAAGGGCGTTGCAGGGCAGGTATTCTCGCCGCTGGCGCGGCTGTTCGCGCTCAACCCGCTGGTGCCGCGCGTGTTCGCCTGGCACGCGGCGGACAAGGCGGTGGTGGCGCGGCTGCTGCGCGGCACCGGATCGCGCATCGATGCGCAGGGGGCGGAATTCTATGCACGGCTGGCGCGGCGCAGCGGCCATGCGGGGGCGGCACTGATGATGATGGCGAACTGGGACCTGGCACCGCTGGCCGCGGCGCTGCCGCGTCTCGCGCCGAGGCTTTTGCTGATCGTGGGGGCGGCGGACCGCTCGATCCCGCCGGCCGATGCGCGGGAGATCGCGCGTCTTGTGCCGGGGGCGCGGGTGATCGTGTTGCCGCGTCTCGGCCATCTCGCGCATGAGGAGGCGCCGGAGCCCGTCGCCGGGGAGATCGCCGGCTTCGCGCGCGAGATCGGGGTGCTGGCGGCATGAACGTGATCACCCGTCAGGATGCGGGGCAGGAGGCGAGGACGAAGCGGCCGCATGCCATCGTGATCGGGGCGGGGTTCGGCGGGCTGGCCGCCGCGATCCGGCTCGGCGCGCGGGGCTGGCGCGTCACCGTGCTGGAGCGCTGCGAGCAGCCCGGCGGCCGGGCCTCGGTGTTCCGGCAGGACGGGTTCGTGTTCGATGCCGGCCCGACCATCATCACCGCCCCGTTCCTGCTGGAGGAACTCTGGACGCTGGCCGGCGGGCGAATGGCCGATGATGTCGATCTCCGCTCGATCGACCCGTTCTACCGCATCCGCTTCGACGATGGCTCGCATATCGACTGTTCCGGCCATCATGACGCGATGTGCGCGGAGATCGGCCGGCTCGCGCCCGGCGATGTCGCCGGCTACGAGCGCTTCATCGCGATGACCGAGGAGATCTACCGGATCGGGTTCGAGCAGCTCGGCCACGTGCCGTTCGGCCACTGGACCGACATGGCGCGCATCCTGCCCGACCTCGTGCGGCTGTCCGGCCATCGCAGCGTGCACGGGCTGGTCGCGCGGCATGTGCGCGATCCGCGGGTGCGCGCGGCGCTGAGCTTCCATCCGCTGCTGGTCGGCGGCAATCCGTTCCGGGTCAGCGCCATCTACGCGCTGATCCTGCATCTGGAGCGCCGGCATGGCGTGCATTTCGCGATGGGCGGGACCGGGGCGATCGTCGCCGGGCTGGCGCGGCTGATCGAGCGGCAGGGCAACCGCATCCGCTGCAACACGCCGGTCGACCGGATCCTCGTGCGCGAGGGGGCGGCATGCGGCGTCGAACTCGCGGATGGCAGCCGGATCGCGGCGGATATCGTGGTCTCGGACGCCTGCACCGGGTTTACCTATGGCCATCTGCTGCGCGGGGTGGCGCGGCGGCGCTGGACCGACCGCAAGCTCGCCGCGGCGCGCTACTCGATGGGGTTGTTCGTCTGGTATTTCGGCACCGACCGGACGTTCGGCGACGTGCCGCACCACACGATCGTGATGGGGCCGCGCTATCGCGGGCTGCTCGACGATATTTTCGAGAAGAAGCGCCTGGCGCCGGACATGAGCCTCTATCTGCACCGGCCGACGGCGACCGATCCGGCGCTCGCGCCCGCGGGGTGCGACGCCTTCTATGCGCTGGCGCCGGTGCCGCATCTCGGCGGCGGCCAGGACTGGGCGCGCGAGGCCGAGGCGTTCCGCCAGCGGGTCGAGCGGCGGCTGGAGGAGACGGTGATGCCGGGGCTTGGCGGGCACATCGTCACCTCGCGGGTGATGACGCCGCAGGATTTCGCCACGCGCTACGATTCGACCTGGGGCGCCGGCTTCGGGATGGAGCCGGTGCTGACCCAGAGCGCCTGGTTCCGCCCGCACAATGCGAGCGAGGATGTGCGCAACCTTTTCCTGGTGGGCGCGGGCACCCATCCCGGCGCCGGGGTGCCGGGCGTGCTCTCGACCGCCCGGGTTCTCGACACGGTGGTTCCCGATGCCAATGCGTTCGTCTGATCCCGACATCGCCGCCTGCACGGCAAGGCTGCGCCGCGGCTCGGTCAGTTTCCACGCCGCCTCGCGCCTGTTGCCGGCGGAGGTGCGCGCTGCGGCGACCGCGCTCTACGCCTTCTGCCGCGAGGCCGACGACGCGGTCGACCTTGCCGCCGACAAGCAAGCCGGGGTTGCCGCGATATCGGCGCGGCTGGAGGCGATCTGCCGGGGTGTGCGGCTCGATGATCCGGTCGATCGCGCGTTTGCCGCGACGATCGCCCGGCACGGTATCCCGCTTGCGCTGCCCGAGGCGCTGATCGAGGGGCTGGCCTGGGACGCGGCGGGGCGGCGCTATGCCACGCTGGCGGAGCTGCGCGCCTATGCGGCGCGGGTGGCGGGGTCGGTCGGCGTGATGATGGCGATGCTGATGGGCGCGCGGGATGAGGCGAGCCTTGCCGCCGCCTGCGATCTCGGCCTCGCGATGCAGCTGACCAATATCGCCCGCGATGTTGGCGAGGATGCGGCCGAGCGCCGGCTCTATCTGCCGCTGGACTGGCTGGAGGAGGCGGGGCTGGAGCCCGAGCGGTTCCTTGCCCGCCCGGCCTTCACCCCGGCGCTGGCACACGTGATCGGGCGCTTGCTCGACGAAGCCGAGCGGCGCTATGCGGCGGCCGGATGCGGCATCGCCGCGCTGCCGCTGGCCTGCCGGCCCGGCATTGCGGCGGCGCGGCGGATCTATCGCGAGATCGGCCGGCTCCTGGCGGCGAACGGGCTCGACTCGGTCTCCACCCGCACCCGCGTGTCCGGCCGGCGGAAGCTCGGGCTGGCCGCACTCTCGCTGGCCGATGCCGCGACCGCGGGGCTGTGGGCGCCGCTGGCCGCATCGCCGCCGCCCTGCCCGGAAGTGCGCTTCCTGATCGATGCTGCGGCGGCAGCGGGGGGCGAGACGGTGGGCGCGGCGGCGCGGGTGATCCTGCTGATCGACCGGCTGGAACGCGAGGAACGCACGGCGCGGATGAGGGCGGCCGGGGCGCGCGGCCCGCTCGTCTGCGGCGCGGCGGAGCCGGCGTGATGGAAGACGCATGATGGAAGCATGGGCCAGCCACTACGCGACCTTCCTGGAGTTTTCCGGCATCGACGTGCTGGTGCTGGCGGCCGCCATCTGGTCGCTCGTGTCGGTGCGGCGGAGCCTGCGGCGGGACCGCGAGCGCGACGGGTCCTAGAGCACTTTCCGATCCAGTTGGATCGGATGTAGTGCTCTATCATATTAATAAACAGAGCATCTTTATCCGATCAGATGATTCCATCTGATCGGCTGCCTCAATCTCAGATGAACCGGCGCGGCATGCGGAAGGGCAGCATGAACTGCACGGCGGGGTGGACCAGACGGTCGCAATCCAGCGTTTCGTGCACGGCCTCGACTTGTTCGCCGCCGAGCGAGGCGGCGATGCGGGCGCGGGCGTAAAACGGCGTATCCTCGAGATTGCGGATGAGGCGGGCGCCGCCATCGCTGCGGGTTTCGCGCGCGAGGCGCCAGCGCGTCGCCGGCAGGGCGGCGATGGGCGGCGGCGTGAAGGCGGTGGCACCGCCGGCGGCGTCGAAGCCCAGCGCGAGCGCGGTCTGCCCGCCATCGCGCCGCTCCGCGTGATAGAGGATCGCGGCACCCCGCCGCGTTGCCGCGCGCGACCAGTGCCAGCGCCGGAAGGCACGCGCGACCGGTTCGTCGCCCTCGTTGCGGTCGAGATAGGCGTTGCCCTCCCAGGCGAGTTCGGGCGCGGTGAAGGCGACGCGGATGCGCGCGCAGGGGGCGAGCGGCTGCCAGCGGTGCCGGCCCGCCGCATCGAGCTCGTAGGTGGTCGGCTCGACGGCGTGGGGGGTGAGGCGGATCGTGCCGCGCACCCGGCGCGGCAGCGGGTTCGACCATTCGGCGATCTCGGCGGCAAGCCCGCCTTCATCGACGGTGAGCCGGCTCGGGCCGATGGCGAGGCTGTCGGCCTCGGCCCGCAGGCTGTGGCGGCGGCGCTCGGTCATGGTCCAGCGATTGCCGCGCGGGCCGTAGAGGGCGAGGTTGATGGCGACGAAATCCTCCGGTGCCGCGCTGTCGGGGGCGAAGCGGCGGGCGGCGGCGTAATAGGGTGAGAACACCGAGCCGATGAAGGCGATCAGGGTGAGCGCGTGGCGCCCGTCATCGCTCAGCGCGTCGACATACCACCAGGCATAGCCGCCGCGCGGGACCGGGCGGTCGAAGCGGATCATTCGGTATCCGCCATGATGGCGGCGGCGGCGAAACTGCCGGAGAGGGCGGCCATCGGCAGGCCCGGGCCGGGATGTGCCGAGCCGCCGGCGAGGTAGAACCCCGGCAGCGCGGTGCGCGCCCGCGGGCGGGCGAAGGGGTCACGCCAGCCGGCGAGATCGCGGCCATAGAGCGCGCCGCCGGCGCCGGGGAACAGGCGCTCGAAACCGGGCGGGCCGGTGACGGCACTGCCCACGATGTCGAGCGTGAGGCCGGCGGCGGCGAGGCGGGCGCGCACGCGCGCCCAGCAGGCGTCGGTCGCGGCGTCGTCCGGTGCGGCGCGGTCGCCGAGCGGCGGGGCGTTGACCAGCACCAGTAGCCGTTCCGCCGCAGCACCGGCGTTGCGGTCGGCCGGTCCCGGCCCGCCGCGATCCAGCATGCGATCCGGCATGCGATCAAGCATGCGATCTTGGGGGCGGTGCTGGGTACGGTCTTGCGCGCAGACATAGATGGTCGGGTCCGTCGGCAGCGTGCCGGCGGCGAGGGCGGCGAACTCGGCGGGGTAGTCGCGGCTGAAGAACACGTTGTGATGGCTGAGCGGGAAACCGCGCGCATGGGCGACGACCTGCCAGGTCACCGCCGAGAGCGAGCGTGGGGCGGCGGCGGCGCGGCCGAGGGCGGCGCGGGCGGCGGCGCCGAGGCTGCCGGCCGCGATCGCGCCGATCTCGCCGGCGGCGATGACCGTGCGGCCGGCGATCTCCGAACCGTCCGCGAGGCGGACGCCGCGGACGCGGGCGCCATCGGTCAGCACCTCGGCTACCGGCGCGCCGAGGTGGAAGCGCGCGCCGTGGCGGCCGGCGGCGCGCATCAGGGCGGAGGCCAGCATCGTCATGCCGCCCTCGATCGTCCACACGCCGCGCTGTTCGGCATGGGCAATCAGCATCAGCGTCGCCGGCGCGGCGAAGGGCGAGGCGCCGGAATAGGTCGCGTAGCGGGCGAAGAGCTGGCGCAGCCTCGGATCGGTGAAGCGGCGGCCGAGAACCGACCACAGGCTGGCGAAGGGCGAGGCGCGGCTGAGGGCCAGCAGGCCGGCGACGCCGGTGCGGCGGCCAAGGTCGAGAAGATCCGGAGAGGGGTTGCGCATGAAGGCGGCATCCAGCGCGTCGTACAGCGCGCGGCTGCGGCGGCAGAAAGTGGCGAACTCGCCGGCTGCGTGCGGGCCGAAGGCGGCGAGGATGGCGGCCTCGCTCGCCTCGGCGGTCTGCCGCAGGTCCAGCCGGGTGCCGTCCTGCCAGTGATGCCGGGCGATGACATCGAGCGGCGCGAGGCGCAGCTCGGCCGCGAGGCTGGTGCCGGCGGCGCGCAGCAGGTCGTCGAACACGTGACGCATCGTCACCACCGTCGGCCCGGCATCGATGGCGCGGCCGGCGACGGCGACCGCGCGCAGCTTGCCGCCGGGTGCGGCCGCGCGGTCGAACACCGCGACGCGCCGGCCGGCGGCGGCAAGCCGGATGGAAGCGGCGAGGCCGCCCATGCCAGCGCCGATGATCAGGACCGTCGATGTGTCTCGTGCTGAAATCGCGGCGTCCTCCGTTGCGGTCGAGTATCCGAAATTACTTGACTGAGTGTCAACCAAATCGCACAGTTAAAAACGACAATAAAAAGTGACACACGGCTTAACCATCGGAGGTCCGTCATGGATGCCATGTCGCTCATCGAATCCACTCTCACCACGGCCATGCTGCGGGCCGAAACCGGCGGCGGGCCGCCGAAGCTGGCGGCGGCGATGCGGCACGCGGTGTTTCCGCGCGGCGCGCGGGTGCGGCCGCGACTGTGCCTGGCGGTCGCCTCGGCCTGCGGGGCGGAGCGGTTCGACGCGGCGGTGGCGGCGGGGGCGGCGCTGGAATTTCTGCATTGCGCCTCGCTGGTGCATGACGACCTGCCGTGTTTCGACGATGCGGCGACGCGGCGCGGCCGTCCCTCGGTGCATGCCGCGTTCGGCGCGCCGCTCGCGGTGCTTGCGGGCGACGCGCTGATCGTGCTGGCGTTCCAGACCCTCGCACTCGGCTGCGCGGTGCAGCCGGGCCCGGTGATCGCGCTGAGCGGGATCGTCGCCGAGGCGGTGGGCATGCCGGGCGGGATCGTCGCCGGCCAGGCCTGGGAGAGCGAGGACGAGGTGGATCTCGCGCGTTATCAGCGGGCCAAGACCTCGGCGCTGTTCGCGGCGGCGGCGATGGCCGGGGCGGCGAGCGCGGGCAAGGATCCGCTGCCGTGGCGGGCGCTGGGGGACAATCTCGGCGATGCCTATCAGATCGCCGATGACCTCTGCGATGCCGCCGGGGATGCGGCTTCGTGCGGCAAGCCGGTCGGGCGCGACGACGCGCTGCAGCGGCCGAGCGCCGTGCGGCGCTTTGGCATCGAGGGTGCGCTCGACCTGCTGGACGAGGTGGCCGAACGCGCGGCTTCGTCGATTCCCGATTGTCCGGGCGTCGCGTCGCTGCGCGCGCTGATCGTGCAGGAGGCGAAGCGGCTGGTGCCCAAGGGGCTGGCCCGCGTGGCGGCCTGAGGCACGCACGGTGACGGCGAGCGTGTCGGGCTTCGTGGATCCGCCGGTGCCGGCCTGGCTGCGGCGCTGGCGGGATTTGCGCAACCGGCTGCTTGCGAACGGCACCTTCCAGGATCTTGCGGCGCGCTTCCCGCCGACCCGGTTCGTGGCGCGGCGGGAGGCGCGGGCGCTGTTCGATCTCTGTGCCGGCTTCGTCTATTCGCAGACGCTTGCGGCCTGCGTCGAACTCGACCTGTTCGCCCAGCTGGCGGCGGGGGCGGAGACGGTCGAGCATCTCGCCGCGCGCTGCCGCCTCGCGCCGGCCGCGCTGCTGCGGCTCGCGCGTGCGGGGGCGGCGCTGCGGCTGCTGGAGACCGATGGCGCACGCGTGGCGCTTGGCCCGCTGGGTGCTGCGCTGCTTGCCAATCCGGGCATCGCGGCGATGGTTCGGCATCATGCGCTGCTCTATCGCGACCTCGCCGATCCGGTCGGGCTGCTGCGCGGCGAGACGGACGCGACCCTGGCCGGGTTCTGGCCGTACGAGGGCGGCGACGCGCCGCGGGCGGATGCCTATTCGCAGCTGATGGCGGCGTCGCAGCCGATGATCGCCGCGGGGATCCTCGCCGCCTGGAAATTCCGCCGGCACCGCCGGATTCTCGATGTCGGCGGCGGCGATGGCCGGTTTCTCGAGGCGGTGGCCGCCCGCGCGCCGGCGCTCGCGCTCATGCTGTTCGACCTGCCGGACGTGGCGGCGCTGGCGCGGGCCCGCTTCGCCCGCGCGGGGCTCGCCGGGCGGGCCGCCGCGTGGGGCGGCGACATGCGCGCCGACCGGCTGCCGGAGGGGGCGGACATCGCCACCCTCGTCAGGGTGCTGCACGATCACGACGACGACGATGCGATGGCGATCCTGCGCAATGTCCGCGCCTGCCTGCAACCGGGCGCGACACTGCTGATCGCTGAGCCGCTGGCCGCCGCCGCGGGGGCGGCGCCGGTCGGCGATGCCTATTTCGGGTTCTACCTGCTGGCGATGGGGCGCGGCCGGGCGCGGCGCGCGGCGGAGCTTGCCGCGATGGCCGAGCGCGCCGGCTTCATCGGGGCGCGGCAGATCGCCACGCCGCAGCCGCTGCTGACCGGTTTGATCGCGGCGCGCGCCGGTTGAGCCGGCGCGATAAAAGAAACGTTGACTGTAAGTTTAGATTGACATTTTGTTTTGTACTTGTAAGCTGACATTTACAATACGACCGCACGGCTCGCGGCACTCCAGAGGGGACGTGCCTTGCTCGACAGTCTCGCCATCATCATCGAAAGACCGTTAGACCTGTCGCTCCGGCGGGTGAGGCTTGATCCGCCCGCGGCCACGGATGTGGTGGTCGAGGTCGCGTGGTCGGGCGTGAGCACCGGCACGGAGAAGCTGATCTACACCGGCGAGATGCCGTCCTTTCCGGGCATGGGCTATCCGCTGGTGCCGGGCTACGAGGCGACGGGCACGATCGTCGAGACCGGGCGCGAAGTGCGCGGCCGGATGGGCGAGACGGTGTTCGTGCCGGGCGCCCGCTGCTTCGGCGAGATGCGCGCGCTGTTCGGCGCCGATTCCCGACATCTGGTGGTGCCGGCCGAGCGGGCGGTGCGGGTTCCCGCCGCCCTCGGCGCGCATGCGACCCTGCTGGCGCTGGCGGCGACGGCCCGGCATGCGATCAGGATTGCCGGCGGCGCGCCGGAGCTGATCGTCGGGCATGGCGTTCTCGGCCGGCTGATCGCCCGCCTCGCGACGCTCGATGGCGGCGCGCCGGTGGTCTGGGAAACCAGGGTGGCGCGGTTCGCCGGGGCGCAGGGCTACGAGGTGCGCGCTGCGGCGGACGACCCGCGGCGGGATTATCGCACGATCATCGACGCCTCGGGCGATTCCGCAATTCTCGACCGGCTGATCGGGCGCCTGGCAGCGGGGGGGATGATCACCCTCGCCGGGTTTTACGCCGCACCGCTCGGCTTTGCCTTTCCCCCGGCCTTCATGCGCGAGGCGCGGATTGCCATCGCCGCCCAGTGGCAGCCGGAGGATCTCGCCGATGTCGCAGCACTGGTCGCGGCGGGGCGGCTCGATCTGTCCGGCCTGGTGACGCACCGGGTGCCGGCGGCGGACGCGGCGCAAGCCTATTCCGCCGCCTTCAACGACGATTCCTGCCTCAAACTGCTCATCGACTGGAGAGACATGACATGAACGCAAGCGCCGGCCGCACGGCTCCGGATACCGAGATTGGCGCGAGCGCGAATCCGGCGAAGAAGACCCAGATCATCGCGATCTATGGCAAGGGGGGGATCGGCAAGAGCTTCACCCTCGCCAACCTGTCGTATTCGATGGCGCAGCTCGGCAAGCGGGTGCTGCTGATCGGGTGCGACCCGAAAAGCGACACGACCTCGCTGCTGTTCGGCGGCAAGTCGTGCCCGACGATCATCGAGACCTCGGCGCGGCGCAAGGCCGCCGGCGAGGCGGTGGAGATCGGCGATGTCTGTTTCAAGCGCGACGGGGTGTTCGCCATGGAGCTGGGCGGCCCGGAAGTCGGGCGCGGCTGCGGCGGACGCGGGATCATCCACGGGTTCGAACTGCTCGACAAGCTCGGCTTTCACCAGTGGGATTTCGATTACGTGCTGCTCGACTTCCTGGGCGACGTGGTCTGCGGCGGGTTCGGCCTGCCGATCGCGCGCGATCTGTGCCAGAAGGTGATCGTGGTCGGCTCGAACGACCTGCAATCGCTCTATGTCGCCAACAATGTCTGCTCGGCGGTGGATTATTTCCGCAAGCTCGGCGGCAATGTCGGCGTTGCCGGGCTGGTGATCAACAAGGATGACGGTACCGGCGAGGCGCAGGCCTTCGCCGAGGCGGCGGGGATTCCGGTGCTGGCCGCGATCCCGGCGGATGAGGATATCCGCCGTAAATCGGCGAATTACGAGATTGTCGGGCGGCCCGGCGGGCGCTGGGCGCCGCTGTTCGAGGCGCTGGGCGTGCAGGTGGCCGAGGCGCCGCCGATCCGCCCGACGCCGCTGACCCAGGACGGGCTGCTCGGCCTGTTCAAGGGCGACGTGGTGGGCCGCGGCGTGGTGCTGGATCCGGCGAGCCTCGAGGACATGTGCGGTTCGGACGTGCTGAACCGGCCCTCCCTCGAAGTCGTCTACGAGGGGGCCTGATCATGCCCCCGCCGGAGGGAACGATCGCGCGGCCGCAGGAAGCCGGCTGCCATGGCGGGCGGGAGACGATGCGCGAGGCTGCCCGCGCCGCCGGCAAGTCCGCCGTGCTGGAGCGGCTCGCCGCCGATTACCCGCAGGGGCCGCACGACCAGCCGCAATCGATGTGCCCGGCCTTCGGGTCGTTGCGCGTCGGCCTGCGGATGCGGCGGGTGGCGACGATCCTGTCCGGCTCGGCCTGCTGCGTTTACGGTCTTACCTTCACCTCGCATTTCTACGGCGCGCGCCGCAGTGTCGGCTACGTGCCGTTCGATTCCGAGACGCTGGTCACCGGCCAGCTCTTCGAGGATATCCGCGACGCGGTGCGCCGGACGGCGCAGCCGGACGCGTATGACGCCGTCGTTGTCATCAATCTGTGCGTGCCGACCGCTTCGGGCGTGCCGCTCGACCTGCTGCCGCGGGAGATCGATGGTGTGCGGGTGATCGGCATCGACGTGCCGGGCTTCGGCGTGCCGACCCATGCCGAGGCGAAGGACGTGCTGGCCGGGGCGATGCTGCGCTATGCCCGGCGCGAGGCCGAGGCCGGGGCGGTGGCGCGGCCGCGCACGGGGCTTGCCGAGGAGCGGCGGATCACCCTGCTGGGCGAGCTGTTTCCGGCCGATCCGCCAGGGGTTGCGGCGATGCTGGCGCCGATGGGGCTCGGCGTCGGGCCGGCGGTGCCGGCACGGGAGTGGCGGGATCTGTACGGCGCGCTCGATTGCGTCGCGGCCGCCGCGGTGCATCCGTTCTATACCGCCAGCGCGCGGGAATTCGAGGCCGCGGGCCGCAAGCTGATCGGCTCGGCGCCGGTGGGCGAGGAGGCGACGGCCGACTGGCTCGACGCCGTCGGTCGCATCGCCGGGATCGAGGCGGTGCGGATCGACCGGGCGAAGGCCGCGGCGATCGCGCCGGTGCGCGCAGCACTCGCCGCCAACCCGGTTTCGGCGCGGATGATCGTTTCGGGTTACGAGGGGTCGGAGCTGCTGGTCGCGCGGCTGCTGATCGAGGCGGGGGCGGAAATCCCCTATGTCGGCACCGCGCTGCCGGCGACGCCGTGGAGCGAGGCGGACCGCGCCTGGCTTGCCCAGCAGGGCACGCATGTGCAGTTCCGCGCCTCGCTCGAACAGGATTGCGCGGCGCTGCGCGATGTTCGCCCCGACCTCGCCTTCGGCACCACGCCGCTGGTGCAGGCGGCGAAGGAGGCGGGTGTGCCGGCCGTCTATTTCACCAACATCGTATCATCGCGGCCGATTTTTGGCGCATCCGGTGCTGCGTCGCTCGCTGCGATCGTCACGGCGCAGACGCGCGGGCGCGAGCGGTTCGGCCGGATGATCGGCTTCTTCGCCGGCGATGCGGCGCAGGCGGAGGAGGTTTCCTGATGCTGGTGCAGGATCATGACCGGGCGGGCGGGTATTGGGGCGCTGTATACGCCTTCGCCGCGATCAAGGGGTTGCGCGTCGTCATCGACGGGCCGGTGGGCTGCGAGAACCTGCCGGTGACGGCGGTGCTGCATTACACCGACGCGCTGCCGCCGCACGAGTTGCCGATCGTGGTGACGGGGCTCGACGAGGAGGCGCTCTCGATGAGCGGCACCGAGGGGCCGATGAAGCGCGCCGCCGGGATCGGCGACCAGAAGGTGCCCGCGGTCGTCGTCACCGGCTCGATCGCCGAGATGATCGGCGGCGGGGTGACGCCGGAGGGCTCCAACCTGCGGCGCTTCCTGCCGCGCACGATCGACGAGGACCAGTGGCAGTCCGCCGACCGGGCGATGGTGTGGCTGTGGAACGAGTTCGGCAACGCGAAGGCGAAGCGCCCGGAGCGCAAGGCGGGCAAGCCGCGCGTCAACATCATCGGGCCGATCTATGGCACGTTCAACATGCCATCCGATCTCGCCGAGATCCGCCGGCTGGTCGAGGGGATCGGCTGCGAGGTCAACCTGACCTTTCCGCTCGGCGCGGACCTCAAGGACACGCCGCGGCTGGCCGACGCGGATGTCAATGTCTGCCTTTATCGCGAATTCGGCCGCAAGCTCTGCGAGGCGCTGGACAAGCCCTACCTGATGGCGCCGATGGGGATTTTCGCGACCACGAATTTCCTGCGCAAGCTCGGCGAGCTGGCCGGTGTCGATCCCGAGCCGTTCATCGCCCGCGAGAAGGAGACCACGATCAAGCCGATCTGGGATCTGTGGCGGAGCGTGACGCAGGATTTCTTCGCGACCTCGTCGTTCGGGGTGGTGGCGACCGAGACCTATGCCCGCGGCCTGCGCCGCCTGCTCGAGGATGATCTCGGCATTGCGTGCAGCTTCGCGATTTCCCGTCGCCCCGGGGTGAAGCCGGACAACGACGCGGTGCGCGCGGCGATGGCGGCGAACCCGCCGCTGGTGCTGTTCGGTTCGTATAACGAGCGGATGTATGCGGCGGAGCGCGGCGGACGGTCGGTCTATATTCCGGCATCGTTTCCGGGCGCGATCATCCGCCGCGCGACCGGCACGCCGTTCATGGGGTATGCGGGTGCCACCTATGTCGTGCAGGAATACTGCAACGCGCTGTTCGACGCGCTGTTCAACATCCTGCCGCTCGGCACCGATCTCGACCGGATCGAGCCGACGCCGGCGCGCGCCGATGCGGGCGAGGCCTGGGCCCCGGATGCGGCCGCAGCACTCGACCGGCATCTCGCCCATGAGCCGTTCCTGATCCGGATTTCCGCGGCCAAGCGGCTGCGCGACAGCGCCGAGCGGTGCGCGCGCGAGGCGGGTGCCGAGCGCGTCGAGGCGGCGCATGTCGCCGTGGCGCTGCGCGAGACGGTGCCGGCATGACCGCTTCACCTGACAGATCAGCACCCGGGCCGAGCCTGGCGCTGCCCCTCCTGCTTGCCCCAGCGGCGAGGCTCCCCCATCGGCCGCCCGCCGCAAGGCGCCGGCTGTCCCCCCGCGCGGGGTTCGCGCGGAACTGGCAGGCACGGGCAACCGCGCCGGCCACAACGAGGATAACAGTCTGATGTCCATGACCACACATGATCGGGAAGGGTCGTTATCCGGCCTGACCGAACGGGAGGCGAAGGAGTTCCACTCGATCTTCATCGCCAGTTTCATCGGCTTCACCGTCATCGCGATCATTGCCCACTTCCTGGTGTGGCAGTGGCGCCCGTGGATCCCGGGGCCGCACGGCTATGTCACGGGGTTCCTGGATAACGCGCATATCGGGGTGAAGATGCTCACCTCGCGTATCGGATAAGGGAGGACAGACCATGTGGCGCATGTGGCTTCTTTTCGATCCGCGCAGGGTGCTGACCGCGCTCGGCGTGTTCCTGTTCGCGCTGGCGATCCTGATCCACTTCATCCTGCTGAGCACGCCGCGTTTCGACTGGCTCGGCGGCGCACCGGCGATGTCGGCGGTGCAGCAGCAGTCGGCCATGCCGGCAAACAAGTAACGGGGCCTGCCAAACCCCTCCAGATGACCCCGGCGCCGGTCGGCTCGTGCCGACCACGCCGGGGGGAGGGGCCCCAACCGAACGGTGAGGAACTGCCCGATGGCACTGCTCAGTTTTGAAAGAAAATACCGCGTCCGCGGCGGGACCCTGATCGGCGGGGACCTGTTCGATTTCTGGGTCGGGCCGTTCTATGTCGGCTTTTTCGGTGTGACCGCCGCCTTCTTCATCATGCTCGGCACGGCGCTGATCATCTGGGGTGCGGCGCTCGGGCCGACCTGGAACATCTGGCAGATCAACATCGCGCCGCCCGACCTTTCCTATGGGCTCGGCCTCGCGCCGCTGGCCAAGGGCGGGCTCTGGCAGATCATCACGGTCTGCGCGATCGGCGCCTTCGGCTCCTGGGCGCTGCGCGAGGTGGAGATCAGCCGCAAGCTCGGGATCGGGCTGCACGTGCCGGCGGCGTTCAGCGTCGCGATTTTCGCCTATGTCACGCTCGAGGTCATCCGCCCGCTGCTGATGGGCGCCTGGGGCAACGGCTTTCCCTACGGCATCATGAGCCATCTCGACTGGGTGTCGAACACCGGATACGCCTATCTCAATTTCGAATACAACCCGATGCACATGGTCGCCGTGACGCTGTTCTTCACGACGACGCTCGCCCTCGCGCTGCACGGATCGCTGGTTCTGGCCGCGATCAACCCGCCGGCGGGCGAGACGGTGAAGTTCGCCGAGCACGAGGACACGTTCTTCCGCGATTTCATCGGCTACTCGATCGGCACGCTGGGCATTCACCGGCTCGGCCTGTTCCTCGCCCTCGGGGCGGGGTTCGCCAGCGCCACCTGCATCCTGCTCTCCGGCCCGTTCTGGACCCAGGGCTGGCCCTCGTGGTGGGGGTGGTGGCTGCACCTGCCGATCTGGCAGTTCGGCGGTCATTGAGGTGCGCCATGCAAGACCGCACCAGTCATAACCTTCAAGCAGTCCGGGGGCTCGGATGATCGAATATCAGAACATCTTCACGCGGGTGCAGATCCGTGGGCCACTGCATGACGGCGTTCCGGCGCCGGCGGGTGTGTGGGGCCGGCAGGGCAAGCCGTTCTTCAGCTACCTGCTCGGCCAGATCGGCAACGCCCAGGTCGGCCCGATCTATCTCGGCTCGCTCGGCGTCGCTTCCATCGCCTGCGGCCTGATCGCCTTCGAGATCATCGGGCTGAACATGATGGCCTCGGTGAACTGGAACCCGATCCGCTTCGTGCGCGACCTGCCATGGCTCGCGCTCGAACCGCCGCCGCCGGCCTACGGGCTGCGGCTGCCGCCGATGGACCAGGGCGGATGGTGGCTGCTGGCCGGGTTCTTCCTGACCACCTCGCTGCTGCTCTGGTGGATGCGGGTCTATCGCCGCTCGAAGCAGCTCGGCCTCGGCACTCATACCGCGTGGGCCTTCGCCTCGGCCATCTGGCTGTTCCTCGTGCTCGGCTTCATCCGCCCGCTGCTGATGGGCAGCTGGGGCGAGGCGCCGCCCTTCGGCATCTTTCCGCATCTCGACTGGACCGTCGCGTTCTCGTTGCGATACGGCAACCTGTATTACGATCCGTTCCACATGCTCTCGATCGTGTTCCTGTATGGCTCGGTCCTGCTGTTCGCGATGCATGGCGCGACCATTCTCGCCGTCAGCCGGTTCGGCGGCGAGCGCGAGGTGGAGCAGACGGTGGACCGGGGCACCGCATCGGAGCGCGCCGCGCTGTTCTGGCGCTGGACGATGGGGTTCAACGCGACGATGGAGAGCATCCATCGCTGGGCCTGGTGGTTCGCGGTGCTGACCACGCTGACCGGCGGGATCGGCATCCTGCTGACCGGCACCGTCGTCGACAACTGGTTCCTGTGGGCGATCAAGCACCATGTGGCGCCGGCCTATCCGCACATCTACGGGCATGTCGCCGATCCGGCGCAGGGTGCGGCCGCGGGCAAGGGGACAATGCCATGAAAGTCACGATCACCCTGCTCGCCCTGATCGGCGGCATGACGGCGATGGTCCTCGGCGTGCTGACCTTGCAGCCGCCCACGGTCCGCTCGGTGCAGCGCGGCTATCGCGGCACCGGCCAGCAGGTCGAATACAGCCCGGCGGTGATCGCCGCCGCCTTTGCCGCCAACCAGGCCCCCTCCGCCCTGCCGCAGAACAATGCCGGGCCGCCGGCCGGCACGATCTACAAGAACGTTCAGGTGCTCAAGAACGTTCCGGCCGGCGCCTTCGCGCGGATCATGGTCTCGATGGTGCAGTGGGTCGCGCCGAAACAGGGCTGCGGCTACTGCCACGTCGCCGGCAATTTCGCGTCCGACGCCAAGTATCAGAAGCGGGTCGCGCGGCGGATGCTGGAGATGACGATCTTCGTCAATGCCGACTGGCAGACGCATGTGAAGAATGTCGGCGTCACCTGCTATACCTGCCATCGGGGCAACAACGTGCCGAGCCGGGTCTGGTTCGAGGGCGTCGCCCCGCCGCATGCGGGCGGGCTGCTGCAGACCAACAGCGGCGAGGCGCGGCCCTCGGTGGTGGCGGATGGCTCGGCGCTGCCGGCCGATCCGCTCACACCCTTCCTGCTCGGGCACGAGCCGATCCGGGTGACCGGCACGAGCGCGCTGCCCGCCGGCAACCGCCTCTCGATCCAGCAGACCCAGTGGACCTATGCGCTGATGATGCACTACGCGACCGCGCTGGGCGTGAACTGCGATTTCTGCCACCAGACCCGTGCCTTCGCCGACTGGTCGGAAAGCACGCCGCAGCGGGTGACGGCCTATTATGGCCTGCACATGGTCCGCGCGCTCAACAACGACTACCTGCTGCCGCTGACCGGCACCTTCCCCAAGGCCATGCTTGGCCAGGCCGGCGATGTGGCGAAGGTGGACTGCGCGACCTGCCACCAGGGCGTGTTCAAGCCACTCTATGGCGCGCCGGTTGCGAGCCCGTTCCCCTATCTCCGCGGCCCCGCCGCGCTTGCCCAGCCCGATCCGAAGGCGGCGGCGGCGCATGGCGAGGATAACCCGGCGATGATCACCATGGCGTCCGCCCCGGCTGCGGGCAGCGCCAAACCCACAGCGTCCCCCGCCCCGACCGGGGCGGGTGCACCGGGCCAATAGCGCCGCGGCTCCCCGGCGTTCGCCCGTTACTTGGCGTGGGTCGAGAGACCCACGCCATTTTCTTTGCGCCATTCTCCTTGCGCCATTTTATCGGTGCGGGGGCGTTTCGGTTTGGCGGGCCGGTTTGGCGGGCCGGTTCGGCGGGGGTGACGCGGATGGGCCGCGTGGTGCGCCGGGAGGGACTCGAACCCCCAACCAAACCGTTATGAGCGGTCCGCTCTAACCATTGAGCTACCGGCGCCCAGCGCCTGTATGACGTCGGGGCGGGGCAATTGGCAATATCCTTCCGGACGGCTAGAAGGCGCGCGACATCATTCAGGAGGTTTCGCCATGGACGTTACCAAGATCCCGGCCGGCAAGGCGCCGCCGTCCGACATTCATGTGGTGATCGAGATCCCGCAGGGTTCGGCGGTGAAATACGAGGTCGACAAGGAGAGCGGGGCGGTGATGGTGGACCGCTTCCTGTTCACCCCGATGGCCTATCCGGCGGCCTACGGGTTCATCCCCAACACGCTCGCCGACGATGGCGACCCGGCGGACGCGCTGGTGCTGGTGCCGGCGGCGGTGGTGCCGGGCGCGGTGATCCGGGCCCGGCCGATCGGCGTGCTGCGGATGGAGGACGAGGCGGGGCAGGACGAGAAGATCGTCTGCGTGCCGCATGACAAGATCCACCCGCAATTCTCCGGCATCACCGAGATCGACCAGTTGCCCGCGATCACGCGCGACGCGATCGAGCATTTCTTCACCCATTACAAGGACCTGGAGAAGGGCAAGTGGGTGAAGGTGACCGGCTGGGAAGGCCGCGAATCCGCCGAGGCGGCGATCAGCCAGAGCCTCGCCCGCGCCGCGAAGTAGTTTTGTTCCCCTCCCGGCCCAAGGGGGAAGGGAGGTTTTTTGCCCGGTGAGGGGCGGAACGCTTGTTTGTTCCGTTCAGAATTCGGTTTCCGCCGCGAGGATGGCTTCGAGCCCCTCTCGGTAGGAGGGAAAACGCCAGGGACGGCGCAGCGCCGCCCTGGTGCCCTCGCTCCGCACGATGCGGTTTTCCGACCAGAAGGACAGCGCCATCGGCGACATTCCGCGCCGCGCCTCGTCGAAGGGGATCAACGGCGGCGGGGCGATGCCGAGCAGGGATGCGGCATGGGCGATGACATCGGCGCTCGGGGCCGGCTCGTCATCGGCGAAGTTGAGGATGCGCGCGCCGCCGGCCGCCGTGGCGATGGCTGCGAGCGTGCCGCCGGCGATGTCGTCCACATGGATGCGGCTGAATTTCTGCTCAGGCCGGTCGATCCGGCGGGCGGTGCCGGCGCGCAGGTCGTCGAAGGCGGAGCGGCCGGGGCCGTAGATGCCGGCGAGGCGGATGATGTCGACGGCGCGACGCTCGTTCGCCATCGCCGCCCAGTTCTGCTCCGCCTCGACCCGCCGGAGGGTGCGCGGCGAGCCGGGGGCGGGCGGCGTGGCTTCGTCGACGGCGCCGCCCTGGCGATCGCCATAGACGCCGGTCGTGGAGAAATAGCCGATCCAGCGCAGCGCCGGGGCGGCGGCGATGGCATCGGCGCAGAGGGCGAGCAGCGGGTCGCCCGCTTCGCCGGGCGCGGCGGTGAGCAGGAGATGGGTGGCGTCCGGCAGGGCGGCGGCGGCATCGGCGAAGGGGATGAGCGCCACGCCCGCTTGCGCGGATTTGCCCGCCGGGTCGCGCGCAGTGGCGGTGACGGCGAATCCCGCTTCGCGGGCAGCGGTGGCGACGGCCCGGCCGGTATAGCCGAGGCCTGCGATCAGCAATGTCGGAGTCATCTCTTCTGCGGCAGCTTGTCGGGGAGCGAGGCGCGGTCGGCGGCGGCGCGTTCGAGGCGGTCGCCATGGCGGCGGGCGAGGAAGACCATCGCCACGCCGACGCCGATGATGATGACCGCCGCGGCTGCGCCGAGCGGGCCGGCGAAACGGTTGATCTGCTTGCCGAAAATATAGGCGACGCCGCCATAGACGCTGGCCCAGATCAGGCAGGCGAGGACCTGGAAGCCGATGAAGCGGCGCCAGTCCATCACCGTGACGCCGGCGAGCAGGGCGGCGAGGGCGCGCATCACCGCGAAGAAGCGGCCGAAGACGACGATCTTGCCGCCGTGATTCTCGAACAGCCAATGGCCGGCGCGCAGGCGGCGCTCGGTCAGGCCGATATGGCGGCCATGGCGCAGCAGCATCGGGTAGCCGGCATTGCGGCCGATCCAGTAGCCGGCGGCGCCACCGACGATCGCACCTGCCGCGGCGGCGAGGATGAGGGCCGAAATGTCGATCCGGTGGGTGGTGCCGGCATAGATCGCGGCGGAGACCAGCGCGGTTTCGCCGGGCAGCGGCAGGCCGAGGCTTTCCAGCATGATCAGCGCGGCAACGGCGACGCTGCCATAGGCGGCGATCCAGGGAGCCAATGCGTGGTTGAGGGCGGCGATCATGTTGTGTTGCGGGCCTGTATGGCGGTTCGGGTTAATCGGCTTTCATTGTAACGCAAAATCCGCGATAAGCATCGCATGGTGGAGCAGGAAACCGAAATTCAGGCGATCGAGCGGCTCGAAGCGGCGCTGGCGCGCATTGCCGCCCATGTGGCGAAGCCCGCCGAGGCGGAGCGGCGCGACGACATCAAGGACGCGCTGGATCGCATGATCGGGCAGTTGCGCGCGGCGCTCGACGAGGCCGAACGGGTGGAACAGGGTTGATATGGCGAACGTGAACATCCGCATCAACGGATTTTCCTATTCGGTGAGCTGCGAGGACGGCCAGGAGCGGCATTTGCAGGCGATGGCCGGCGAGATCGACCGCCGGGTGAGCAGCATCAAGGCGATCGGCGAGCAGACCGGCGAGGCGCGGCTGCTGGTATTGGCGGCGCTGCTGCTGGCCGACGAGCTGCACGACTTGCGGGCAACCCATGAGGCGTTGCGGGCGGCGAAGCCCACCGGCGTTTCCCCCGAGCATGTCGCAAGGCTGCGGCGCGTCGCCGCGCGTGCGGAAGAGATTGCAGCGGACCTCGCGGAGTCCTAAGTAGATGGGGCGAGGCTGCCCGGTGCGTCAGGCAAGCACATCCCCGGGGCCAGTAAGTATCTCCCAGGGAGCTGGCTCTGTCGGAACCGTGGTTCCGGTATTTCCGGCGCCCACCTGCTCACGCAGGCTCTGGGAGGATGTCAACGCCAACGGCCAGGGCGGCTTCGCACTCTTGTTCCTCTCCCCGACATCATGACCGAGACCGATCTCATCGCCCGCAAGGCGGCGGCGCGACAGGCTGCCCTCGACCGGCGCGACGGGCTTGACCCCGCGCTCGGCGCGATGCTGGCCTCCGTCGTGCTGGAGCAGTGCCCGCCGCCTGCCGGCGCGGTGGTTTCGGGGTTCTGGCCGATCGGGGCTGAAATCGACATCAGGCCGTTGCTGGCCGAGCTGGAGGCGCGGGGGCACGCGATCGGCCTGCCGGTGACGCCCAAGCGCGGCCTGCCGCTGATCTTCCGGCGCTGGCGGCGTGGCGAGGCGCTGGTGCCGGGGCGGTTCGGCACCTTGCACCCCGAGGGCGAGGAGATCGTGCCCGATTTCGTGCTGGTGCCGCTGCTGGCCTTCGACCGGCGGGGCAACCGGCTTGGCTATGGCGCGGGATATTACGATCGCACGCTCGCCGGCCTGCCCGATGCGTTCCGGCTGGGGTGCGCCTATGCATCGCAGGAGGTGGACGAGGTGCCGGTGGGGCCGCAGGATGCGCGCCTTCATGCGGTGGCGACCGAACGCGGCGTGGTGCGCGCGGGCTGACGCCGCCTTTCAGGGTGGTCAATGGATATCATTCGGATTCCGCGATCGAAGATCGGCGATATCGGGCGGCTGGCCTTTGCCGACCCGGAGGTGGACAATCTGGCGTTCGGCGAGTCCGACCGGCTGCCGCCGGACGCGGCGCGGGCGGCGCTGATCCGCGCCGTCGAGGCCGGGGACACGCATTACGTGGACAGCCGGGGGCGGCTGTCGCTCCGCCTCGCGCTGGCGGAATATCTGAGCCGGGTGCATGCGAAACCGGTGGCGGAGACGCGGATCGCGGTGACCGCCTCGGGCATGGCGGCTATCGGCGTCGCGTTCACCGCGATCTTGCGGCAGGGCGACAAGGTGGTGATCCACGAGCCGGAATGGCCGAACCTCGCCGGGGCGGCGCTGGCGCGGCGGGCCGAGGTGATGCGGCTGCCGCTGGATGAGGATGGGATGGGCGGTTTCCGCCTCGATCTCGACCGGCTGGACGCAGCGCTCGACGGCGCGCGGGTGTTTTGCCTCAATTCGCCGAACAATCCGACCGGGTGGATGGCGAGCGATGCGGAGATCGTCGCGATCCTGGAGATCTGCCGGCGGCGGGGCGTGTGGCTGCTGTCCGACGAGGTGTATTCGCGGCTGAGTTTCGACGGGCGGGCGGCGGCGCCCTCGGCGCTGGACCATGCGGGGCCGGAGGATCGGGTGATCGTCGCCAATTCGGTGTCGAAGACCTGGGCGATGACGGGATTCCGCGTCGGCTGGCTGGTGCTGCCGGAGGGCGAGCGGGACGCGGTGGGCGAGCTGATCGAGGCGACCCATTCCGGCGTGGCGCCCTTCGCGCAGGAGGCGGCGCTGGCGGCGCTGGACTGCGAGGACTATGTCGCCGGGTTCCGGGCATTCTGCGCCGAGGGGCGGGCGATCGTCGGCGCCGGGCTCGCCGGGCTCAACCGCGTGCGCTACAGCGCGCCGCCGGCCGGGCTTTATGCCTTCGCCCGGATCGAGGGGGTGACGGACAGTCTGGAGCTGGCGCGGCATCTCGCGATTGCGCACAAGGTGGCGGTGGCGCCGGGGATCGCGTTCGGCGCGGCGGGCGAGGGGCATTTGCGGATCTGCTTCGCGCAGAGCCCGGAAAAGCTGGAGCGGGCGATGGCGAAATTGCGCGCTGGGTTGACTTCGTTAACCTGATATTAACTCGTTCACGCTATGTTCGAAATATGGTTCTGGTCATGAGATGGATACGCCTGATCGCGGCAACCTGGGTGCTAGCCGGCGGTGTCGCGGCGGCGCGGGGGGTTTCGCCGCTGCCCGATGCGGCGCTGACGCCGGGGGCGATCAACCCCGCGGTGCGCGAGGCGACGATCGATGCGACGATCTGCCGGCGCGGCTGGACGCGGACGGTGCGACCGCCAGTGTCCTATACCGAGCCGCTGAAGAAGGCGCAGATCCGGCGCTATGGCTATGCCGATTCGCGGCCCTGGAAATACGAGGAGGATCACCTGATCCCGCTCGCGCTCGGCGGGTCGCCGAGCAGCCCGGCGAATCTCTGGCCGCAGCCGCATCTCGGGCGAGGGCAGTGGGGCTCCTTTGCGAAGGACCGGCTGGAGGCCCGGATGGCCCGGCTGGTCTGCGCGCATCGGCTGGGGCTGGATGAAGCGCGGCGGATGATCGCGCGGGACTGGAGTTCGGCGTATCGGCGCTTCATCGGCAACCGGCCGAACAATGCGCGGCTGCACGGGCGCGGCGCTGGGTATCACGGCGGATACCGGCCGTATGACCACTGGCATCACTGGCATCACTGGCATCGGCGCGACTGGTGAGGCGCGACTGGTAAGGCGGGGCGGCGCGAGCCGTCACGCTACGGCAGGTCGCCTTTTGGTGTCTGCAAATCGCGGCTGAAATTCAGCAATGCGCGGATCGTCGGGTTTCCGGATGATCCGGGACGGCGCGAGACTTCAGGCGGGGCGGTCGGCGTCGGCGCCGGTCAGCGCGCGGGCGAATTCGGTGGCGTCGAACGGGCGGAGATCGGCCGCCTGTTCGCCGACGCCGACGGCATGGATCGGCAGGGCGGCGGTTTCGGCTAGGGCGACGACGACGCCGGCGCGGGCCGAGCCGTCGAGCTTGGTGACGATCAGCCCGGTGAGGTCGACCATTTCCTTGAACGTGGCGACCTGGGCGATGGCGTTCTGGCCGGTCGTGGCGTCGAGCGTCAGCAGCACGGCGTGGGGGGCGGTTTCGTCCTGCTTGCGGATGACGCGGATGATCTTGCGCAGCTCCTCCATCAGCGCGGCCTTGTTGTGCAGGCGGCCGGCAGTGTCGATCAGCACGATGTCGTGCCCGTCGCGCCGGGCGCGGGCGATCGCGTCGAAGGCGAGGCCGGCGGGGTCGGCGTTGGCGGGGCCGGTCATTACCGGCGCGCCGGTGCGCTCGCCCCAGACCTGGAGCTGTTCGACCGCGGCGGCGCGGAACGTGTCGCCGGCGACGAGCAGGGGCCTGGCGCCGGCCTCGCCATAGGATTGGGCGAGCTTGCCGATCGTGGTGGTCTTGCCAGTGCCGTTGACGCCGACCATCAGGATGACGAACGGGTTTTTGCTCCGGTCGATATCGAGCGGCTGCGCGACAGGGGCGAGGATTTTCGCAACCTCCTCGGCCAGCGACGCGCGGATTTCGGGCGCGGAGACGTCCTGGCCGAAACGGGTGCGGCGGAAGGCGCGGATGACGCGGGCGGCGGCGGCGGGGCCGAGATCGGCGGTGATGAGGAGGTCTTCGAGCTCTTCCAGCGCCGCATCGTCGAGCTTGCGCTTGGTGAAGGTGTCGGTGATGCCGGCGGCGAGCTTCTGGGTGCTGCGGGTGAGGCCGGATTTGAGCCGCGCGAGAAAGCCGAGCGCCATCATTCTGCTCCTGCGGTCACGCCGGTGGCATCCGCGCCGGTGATCCTCGCGGTGATGAGCGCGCCCGGGGTGACGGGTGCGGAAAACCGGATCGGCGCGAAGGTTTCGGTGTGGCCGGTGGTTTCGGTTTCGGCCAGCGCGGTGACGGTGGTGCCGGTCATCGCCCGGAAGCGGGCCTCGGCGCGGCGGGCGCCGGCTTCGCGCAGGCGGGCGGCGCGGGCGCGGCGCTCGACCATCGGCAGGGCTGGGATGCGCGCGGCGGGCGTGCCCTTGCGGGCGGAGAAGGGAAAGACGTGGAGATAGTCGAGCCCGGCATCGTCGACCAGCGCGAGGGTTTCGGCGAAATGCGCCTCGGTTTCGGTGGGGAAGCCGGCGATGAGGTCGGCGCCGAGGGCGATTTCGGGGCGGAGCGCGCGGGCGCGGGCGGCGGCCTCGATGACGTGATGGCGGAGATGGCGGCGCTTCATGCGCTTGAGAATGAGGTCCGATCCGGCCTGCACCGAGAGATGCAGATGCGGCATCAGCCGGGGCTCGGTTTCGATCAGGCGCCAGAGATCGTCGTCGATCTCGGCGGGGTCGATCGAGGAGAGGCGCAGGCGCGGCAGGTCCGGCACGGCGGCGAGCAGGCGGCGGCAGAGCTGGCCGAGTTTCGGCGCGCCGGGCAGGTCGGCGCCGTAGGAGGTGAGGTCGACGCCGGTGAGCACGACCTCGTTGTAGCCATTCGCGACGAGGGTGCGGACCTGCTCGACCACGGCGCCGAGCGGGATTGAGCGCGAGGGGCCGCGGCCATAGGGGATGATGCAGAAGGTGCAGCGGTGATCGCAGCCCTGCTGCACCTCGATGAAGGCGCGGGCGCGGGTGCCGAAGCCCTCGATCAGGTGGGCGGCGGTCTGGCGGAGCTGCATGATGTCGGCGACCAGGACCGGCGCTTCCGATTGCCAGGCCTCGGGCGTGAGCTTCTCGGCATTGCCGAGCACGCGGGCGACGCCTTCGATTTTCGACCAGGCTTCGGGGTCGATCTGGGCGGCGCAGCCGGTGACGATGATTTTCGCGCCGGGGTCGGCGCGGTGGGCGCGGCGGATGGCCTGGCGGGCCTGGCGCTCGGCCTCGGCGGTGACGGCGCAGGTGTTGACGATGACGGCGCGGCCGAGCCCGGCGGCCTCGGCGTGGCCGCGCATCACCTCGCTCTCGAAGGCGTTGAGGCGGCAGCCGAAGGTGAGGATGTCGAGGCTCATGGCGCGAGCGTGGCGGCGTCCAGCTCGCCCTCGAAGACCAGGGCGACGGGGCCTTCCATCAGCACGTGGCCGTCGTCGCGCCAGGTGAGGGTGAGGGTGCCGCCGTCCATCTCGATCTCGGCGCGGCGGGCGGCGAGGCCGCGGCGATGGGCATTGACCAGGGCGGCGCAGGCGCCGGAGCCGCAAGCGAGGGTGAGGCCGGCGCCGCGCTCCCAGACGCGCAGGCGGATGCGGTCCGGCGCGTCGATCCGGGCGAAGCCGATATTGGCGCGCGCGGGGAAGAGGCGGGCGCGTTCGAGCTTCGGGCCGATCGTCTCGATCTGCAGGTGGGTCAGGTCGTCGACGAAGAAGGTGGCGTGGGGGTTGCCCATCGAGCAGGCGGCGGGGTTCTGCACCGGGCCGAGGGCGAGGCGGAGCGAGAGCGTATCCGCCGGTTCGGCCAGGGGAATGTCTTCCCAGCCGAATTTCGGCACGCCCATGTCGACCTCGACCAAGGTGGGGCCCTTGATGTCGGCGGGCAGCAGGCCGGCATTGGTGCGGATGGTGAGGTGGCGGGCGCCGGTTTCGGCGGCGAGCAGCGCGGCGACGCAGCGTGTGGCGTTGCCGCAGGCGCCGGATTCCGAGCCGTCCGCGTTGAGGATGCGCATGAAGGCAGCGGCGCTGTCGTCCGGCTCGATCAGGATGATCTGGTCGCAGCCGACGCCGCGGTGACGGTCGGCGATGCGGGCGGCGGCGGCGGGGGCGAGGTCAAGCGGAAGCGCGCGGGCATCGAGAACGACGAAATCGTTCCCGGCGCCGTGCATTTTCAGAAAGGGTCGGGTCGCTGCCATGCAGTTCGTATATGGCGTTGCGGCGCGGCGCGGAAGGGGGCGCTATTCGAGGGGGAGCGTTGCGGTGATCGCGGCGAGGTCAGGCGCGGCGCGGCGGGCGCGCAGGTAGAGAGCCGTGCCGATCAGCGCCATCACCCCGCCCTGGAACAGCGGCTGGACGTAGAAGGGCGCGTGGGGCAGCACCAGCACCGAGCGGATCAGCGCGATGGTGACGACGATCGATAGCAGGGCGACGGGCACGACCATGACGCCGCGGCGGAAGGGTTCCGACCAGCCATGGCTGGCATGGCGCGGGTTGTAGCGCAGGTTGAGCGCGGCGCAGGCGACGGCGAGCCAGACCAGCAGGATGGTGACCGAGCGGGCGACGATGCCGAAGGCCCAGCCGATATAGGTCGCCTGCACGAGGAAGAGCGAGGCGAGCACGACGGTGAGGGTGAGGGCGGCGACCGGGGCGCGGCGGCGCGAGGTTTCGGCGAAGCGGGCGGGGATCAGCCCGTCCTCGGCCCAGGCGAAGACCATGCGCGAGGTGACGACCATCTGCGGCGCGAGCGTCTTGCCGACGATGAGCGCGATCACGAGGTCGAGCGCGGCGGCCAGCGGGCGCGGTGCGGCGAGGCCGATGATGCCGGGGGCGGTGACGAGGGAGGCGTGCTTGTGGCGGATGAGGTCGAGCGCCGCCCACCAGGGCACGGCGTGCAGCAGGGCTGCGGCGACCAGCGAGAACAGCACGACCGAGGTGAGCCAGGCGATGACGATGCCGCGCGGCATCACGGTTTCGGCGCGTTCGGTCTCGCCCGACAGGGCGGGCGCGCCGGACAGCCCGCCGTAGGCGAAGATGAACAGGGTGCAGACGGCGAGGAAGGCGTGCGGGTCGAACGGCGGGGCGGCGGCCGGGCGGGTGAAGGCGATGCCGGTGCGCGCCGCGGCGGTGTGCAGCAGGGCGGCGGGGTCGGCGGCGAAGCCGATGACGCCGACGGTGAGGGCGGTGGCCACGACGAGGGCGAGCAGGATGACGACCAGGCGGCCGTAATCGCGGATGCCGGCGACATGGATGCCGTAGATGATCCAGAGCGCGGCGAGGCCGAGGGCGAGATGGCCGGGTTTCGAGAGCAGCGTGTGGCCGGCGGCGAAGCCGGCATTGAGCATCGCGTTGCCGAGGAAATTGCCGAAGGCGAAGGCGATGAAGCCCATCGCCGCGGTGATGCTGGCCCACCAGACGAAATGCAGGATGAAGCCGAGCGGCAGGTTGAGGGCGCGCACCGTCCAGACATAGGACGAGCCGGCGCGCGGCATCGCGCTGGAGAACCGGGCGTAGAGAAAGACCTTCAGGAAGATCACGAGGCCGGTCGCGAACATCGCCAGTGGCACCAGCGCGCCGATGTCGGGGTAGACGCCGAGGCTCTGGGGGACCACGAAGTTGATTCCCGCGCCGTATTCCTGGGTGACGGCGGAGGCGACGACGGCGGCGAGGCCGAGGGTTTTCGCGAGGCGGAAGCCGGAGGACGCGCTCATGCCCGGCGGGCCCGGACGGGTGCTGCGGGCTTGGGGGTGAAGACGCACCATTGCGCGCCGGGGCAGCGCCAGCATTCGGGCTGGCGGGCCTTGCAGACATAGCGCCCGTGCAGGATCAGCCAGTGATGGGCGCGGCGCAGCAGGTCGGGCGGGATGCGCTTGATCAGGCCATCCTCGACCTCGCGCACCGTCTTGCCGGGGGCGAGGCCGGTGCGGTTGCCGAGGCGGAAGATGTGGGTGTCCACCGCCATGGTGGGTTGGCCGAAGATTTCGTTCAACACCACATTCGCGGTCTTGCGGCCGACGCCGGGCAGGGCTTCGAGCGCCTCGCGCTCAGCGGGGACGGCGCCGCCGTGCCGCTCGACGAGGAGCTGGGCGAGGGCGGCGACGTTCTTCGCCTTGGACTGCCAGAGGCCGATCGAGCGGATATGCGGACCGATGCCCTCGGCGCCGAGGGCGGCCATCGCCGCCGGGGTGGGGGCGGCGGCGAACAGGAAGGGGGTCGCCTTGTTCACCGCGGCGTCTGTCGTCTGCGCCGAGAGGACGACGGCGACGAGGAGGGTGAAGGGGTCGGCATATTGCAGTTCGGTACGCGGATCGGGGTTGCCGGCGGCGATGGCGTCGAGGAAAGGGCGGATATCCGCCTGCTTCATCTTGCGCGCGGTGCGGCGGGCGGTGCTGCGCTGCTTGGGGTGTGCGGCTTCTTCGGACGGCATCGGCGATTAGTGCGGTTCGGACGGGAATTTGGCAAGCTCGGGCGCTTGCGGAACCTGGATTCGATGCGAAGATAGGGTGATGTCCGATATCGCGAGCACGGCCGTGGCGCCGCCAGGGCGGCTGATCTTCCAGGCGATGCTGACGCCGCACCGGAGCATGAGCCGGCGGGGCATGTTTGTCGTGTTCGGACTGATGGCGGTCGGCTCGCTGCTGGTGACCAGCCTGATGTGGCGGCTCGGCGCGGTCATGGTGATCGGGTTCAACGGCGCGGATCTGCTGCTGGCGGTCACGCTTTATGCGATGAACATGCGGGCGGCGAAGGCATCGGAGGCGATCGTGCTGACCGACGAGGCGCTGACCATCACCAGGACCACGCCTGGCGGCCGGCGGAGCGAGGTGCGGCTGGCGCCGGGATGGCTGCGCGTCGAGATCGAGGAGCAGCCGGGAAGCAATCCGCTCGTCTGGGTCGCGAACCGCGAGGCGCGCCACATCGTCGGGCTTGCGCTCGGGGATGCGGCGCGGCGGGATCTGGCCGGCGCGCTGCGCGAGGCGATCCAGCGGATGCGCTCGCCGCGGTTCGACAACCCGCAGACACGGGGCTGAGTTCCGCCGGGGGGCGTTGCCGCCGGCGCCGGCGGCGTGTTCATTGCGGCTCTCTCTTCGCGGAATTCCGGCATGAAACTCCCCTTACTCGCGCTCATCGTCGCGAGCTTCGCCATTGGCACGAGCGAATTCGTCATCGTCGGGCTGGTGCCAGAGCTCGCGCGTGATTTCTCGGTCTCGATCCCGCGCGCGGGGTTCCTGGTCAGCGCCTATGCGCTGGGTGTCACCTTCGGCTCGCCGTTCCTCGCGGTGCTGGTCGGGCGGTGGCCGCGGCGGGCGGCGCTGCTCGGGCTGATGGGCGTGTTCGTGCTGGGCAACGCGCTTTGCGCGTTGGCGCCGGGCTATGACACGATGCTGGCGGCGCGGGTGGTCACCTCGTTGTCGCACGGGGCGTTCTTCGGGATCGGCTCGGTCGTCGCGGCGGAGCTGGCACCGCGGGAGAAGCGGGCCCGGGCGGTGGCGCTGGTGTTTCTCGGCCTCACGCTCGCCAATGTGCTTGGCGTGCCGGCGGGCACGATTCTCGGCCAGGCGGCGGGGTGGCGGGCGACCTTCTGGGTCGTGGCGGTGATCGGCCTTGTGGCGATGGCGGCGATCGCGCTGCTGCTGCCGCGCGACCTGAGGGCCGGATCGGCCAGGCTGCTGAACGAGGTGCGGATTCTCGGACGCTCGCAGGTGCTGCTCGCCATGCTGATGGCGGTGCTGAGCTCGGCGAGCCTGTTCAGCGTGTTCACCTATATCGCGCCGATGCTCGAACGGGTGGGCGGGCTGTCGCCGCATTGGGTGAGCGTGGCGCTGCTGGTGTTCGGCGCCGGGCTGACGGCGGGCGGGCTGCTCGGGGGGCGGCTTGCGGACCGGCAGGCGGCGCGGACGATCATCGCGACGCTGTCGACGATCGCGGTGCTGCTGGTGGCGCTGCGGGCGGTGCTGCCGTTCGGCCTCGTGGCCGTGGTGGTGATGGCGGGCTGGGGGATGGCGGTGTTCACCCTGGTCTCGCCGTTGCAGACGCGGGTGATCGATCATGCGCGGGATGCGCCGAATCTTGCTTCGACCATCAACCAGGGGGCGTTCAATCTGGGCAATGCCGGCGGGGCGTGGCTGGGCGGCGCGGCGCTGGGGGCGGGGATCGGGTATCGCGGCCTGCCGCTGCTGGGTGCTGCGCTCGCGCTGATGGGGCTGGCGGTGGCGGCCTGGGCGTTCGGGCTGGAGCGGCGGCGGGGCTGAATGGCGGGACGAGGGCACTGCATCCGGTCCGAGAGGATCGGAGAGTGCCATAGAAAAAGTGCCATAGAAAAAGCCGTGGGGTTGCCCCCACGGCTTTCCTTGTTCCGGGCCGGAGCCTGGAGCGGTGGATCAGAAATCCATGCCGCCCATGCCGCCCATGCCACCCATTCCGCCATCGCCACCGGCGGGGGCCTTCTTTTCCGGACGCTCGGCGACCATCGCTTCGGTCGTGATGAGCAGACCGGCGACCGAGGCGGCGTCCTGCAGCGCGGTGCGGACGACCTTGGTCGGGTCGATGATGCCGGCCTTCACCATGTCCTTGAACTCGCCGGACTGGGCATCGAAGCCGAAGCTGTACTCGTCGTTGTCGAGCACCTTGCCGGAGATCACGGCGCCGTCTTCACCGGCGTTCTCGGCAATCTGGCGCATCGGCGCGAGCAACGCCTTGCGGATGATGTCGATGCCGAAGCGCTGGTCGTCGTTATCGGCCTTGAGCTTGTTGATCGCGAGCGAGGCGCGGGCGAGGGCCACGCCGCCACCCGGGACGATGCCTTCCTCGACGGCGGCGCGGGTCGCGTGCAGCGCGTCGTCCACACGGTCCTTGCGCTCCTTCACCTCGGTCTCCGAGGCGCCGCCGACGCGGATGACGGCAACGCCGCCAGCCAGTTTCGCCAGACGCTCCTGCAGCTTCTCGCGGTCGTAGTCCGAGGTGGTCTCCTCGATCTGCGCGCGGATCTGGTTGCAGCGGCCGGTGATGTCGGACTTCTTGCCGGCACCTTCGACGATCGTGGTGTTTTCCTTCTCGATCAGCACCTTCTTCGCGCGGCCGAGCATGTTCAGCGTCACGGTCTCGAGCTTGATGCCGAGATCTTCGCTGATGACCTGGCCACCGGTGAGGATCGCGAGGTCTTCCAGCATGGCCTTGCGGCGGTCACCGAAGCCGGGCGCCTTGACGGCGGCGATCTTGAGGCCGCCACGCAGCTTGTTGACGACCAGGGTGGCCAGCGCCTCGCCCTCGACGTCCTCGGCGATGATCAGCAGCGGCTTGCCGGACTGGACGATGCTCTCGAGCAGCGGCAGCATCGGCTGCAGGCCGGAGAGCTTCTTCTCGTGGATCAGGATGTACGGGCTGTCGAGATCCGCGACCATCTTTTCCGGGTTGGTGATGAAGTAGGGCGAGACGTAGCCACGGTCGAACTGCATGCCTTCGACGACGTCGAGTTCGGTCTGGATGCCCTTGGCTTCCTCGACCGTGATGACGCCCTCGTTGCCGACCTTCTGCATCGCCTCGGAGATCATCTTGCCGATCTCGGCTTCGCCGTTGGCGGAGATGGTGCCGACCTGGGCGGTTTCGCTCGGGGTCGTGATCTTCTTCGTGCGCTTCTTGAGCTCTTCGACGATGGCGCTGACCGCCTTGTCGATGCCGCGCTTCAGATCCATCGGGTTCATGCCGGCGGCAACCGCCTTCGCACCCTCGCGGACGATCGCCTGGGCGAGGACGGTCGCGGTGGTGGTGCCGTCACCGGCGAGGTCGTTGGTCTTCGAGGCCACTTCGCGCACCATCTGCGCGCCCATGTTCTCGAACTTGTCGGCGAGTTCGATTTCCTTCGCGACCGTCACACCGTCCTTGGTGATGCGGGGCGAACCGAAGCTCTTCTCGATGACGACGTTGCGGCCCTTGGGGCCGAGGGTGACCTTCACCGCGTTGGCGAGGAGGTCGACACCGCGAATGAGGCGCTCGCGGGCGTCGGCCCCGAAACGGACGTCTTTAGCAGCCATGAGTAACTTCCTTTATACGATATCGGAGGGGAAACCGGGGGTGATCAGGCGGCCTTCTTCTTGGAAGCCGTACCCTCGATGATGCCCATGATGTCGGATTCCTTCATGATCAGCAGCTCTTCACCGTCGATCTTGACCTCGGTGCCCGACCACTTGCCGAACAGGATGCGGTCGCCGGCCTTGACGTCGAGCGCGACGATGGCGCCGGTCTCGTTACGGGCGCCCGGGCCGACGGCGATGACTTCGCCTTCCATCGGCTTTTCCTTGGCGGTGTCGGGGATGATGATGCCGCCGGCGGTCTTTTCCTCGGCATTCAGCCGGCGAACGACCACCCGGTCGTGCAGGGGACGGAATTTCATGTGGCTCGCTCCTGACTTCAGAAGTCTGTTGCAACAGTATCGGGCTCAGCAGCGCCGGCCCTTTCGATAGGCACCGGATGCTTGCTAGCACTCTCTCCGGGAGAGTGCCAAAGGGATAGGGTTACGGGCGGAGGATGTCAAGCCCGGCAGCACTTGCCCATGATGAGTGCTAAAGTATTGATAAGAAATATTTTTCTTGCCAAACCCCGGGGCTGTCATGGCATCGTCATGGTCTGGAGGAGCGGACTGCCACGGCCCGCCAATGACAGCGCGACGGAGACAGACCATGATGATGAGCCGACAGCTCGAGGGATACCGGCTGACAACCGCGGAGATTCTCTACCACCTGCCCGACCATCCGGGCGTTCTGCAGAGTTACGTTTGGCAGGACCTCGATATCGCGCCGCGCTATCCGGTGCTGCACCAGTTCCTCGATTTCTGGAGCCGGCAGATCGAGGGCAGGCTGCATTCGGTGCGGGTGGGCACCGCCGCGCTGATCACGCCCGGGGAGATGCGCAGCCCGCATATGTTCCAGCTTCACTGAGGGGCAGGTGCGCGCCGCGCGGCGGACTGCGGCGAGCGTGGCGCCGAGGTAACACAATTACCGGAATTGCAGCCCTGCGGTGCGGTTAAGGATACGTTCAGTCATCCATGCGATAACATGCGTGGCGCAAGGGTGACTGTGATGGCGGGCGTGACGCGACAATTTCTTCTCGTTCTGGGTGTGGCGCTGGGCGTTGCGTCGTCGGTCGTCGCTGCCCGCGCCGACGGGGTGAACCCGGCGATCGTGGCGAGCGAGACCAGGATCTCGCTCGGGGTGACGGCGAGCGGATATACCTATCGCGAGAGTGGCGGGATCGATCGGGAAAGCGGCGTGCTGCCCGGGTTCAGCGCCGGAGTCTCGCGGCTCGGGCCGGCGTTCGGGCTGCCCGATATCTATACCGGCGTCGTGTATGATTTCTCGGGCGGGGCGCTCGGATATCAGGGATATCTCCAGGGTGGCGCCGGCGTGCCGCGACCCTATGACCAGTCGGACAGCGCGCGGTTCAATCATGTCGAGGTGCAGCTTGGCACCGCGGTGCCGCTGGGCCGGGCGACGAGCGTGATCCCCTTCGTCGCGCTCGGGTATCAGAGCTGGTCGCGCAATATTGGCGGCAGCGGCGGGTATGGCAGTTTCTATCACGCGGTGCTGGCGGGGGTTGGCGCGAAACTCGACTACGCGGCCTCGGGGCGGCTCGTGCTCTCGGCGGCGGCCGAGGGCCTGGCCGTGCTGGGCGGCGGGGTTTCAACCCCGGCGCTCGGCCTTTCGGGCGGGTTCGGCGCCAGCGGCGAGGAGGAAGTGAGGCTGGGCGCGGACTGGCGGCTCGACGATGTCTGGCACGCCTTCGCCGGGCTGGAGATGCGGCATTTCAACTATGCCGGGACGAAACCCGCCAACGGGGTCTACGAGCCGACGAGTGGAACCTTTGCCGCCCGCGGCGAAATGGGTGTGACGTTCGGCTTCCGGTGAGCCGGCGCCAGCGCCGCGAATGTACTGGCCACAAAAAATTCTAACATAGAGTTTTTTCTTCTTTCCCACCCGCCCCGCTTTGGGCTATCCCTGCCGTCATGATGCGGTTCTGTGCGCGGCGCGGTGGATGAGGCGCTGTGGCGGGACAGATGCAGGACCGGAACCGGCTTCGGAGTTCCGGCAATTCTGCATGACGATGCTGGCGCCGCGCGGGCAGCGGCCGGAGCGGCATCACCTTGCGCTGATCGACGTGCTGGAGCGCGTCACCAGCGGCGAGGTGGACCGGCTGATGGTGCAGATGCCGCCGGGGGCCGCGAAATCGACCTACGCTTCGGTATTGTTTCCAGCATTCTGGTTCACCCGCCATGCGGAGAGCGAGGTGATCGCGGCGTGCCACACGGCGTCGCTCGCCGGGCATTTCGGCCGCCGCCTGCGCATGCTGATCAGCGAGCAGGGCGACGGGTTCGACCTGCGTCTCGATCCGGCCAATCGGGCGGCGGGGCGGTTTTCGCTGCAAGGTGGCGCACAATATTTCGCAGCCGGGGTGCGCGGGCCGATCACCGGGCGGCGGGCGGATCTGATCCTGATCGACGATCCGGTGAAATCCTGGGCCGAGGCGGACAGCCGGGCGGCGCGGGATGCGCTGTATGACTGGTATCGCGCCGAATTGCTCTCGCGGCTGAAGCCGGGCGGGCGGGTCGTGCTGGTGATGACCCGCTGGCATGAGGACGATCTCGCCGGGCGGCTGATGGCCCGGGATGGCGGCTGGACGGTGCTGCGGCTGCCCGCGCTGGCGGAGGCCGACGATCCGCTCGGACGGATGCCGGGCGAGGCGCTCTGGCCTGACTGGGAGGATGAGCACGAGATCGCGCGCCGGCGGGCGACGGTGGGCGAGCGCGTGTTCGCGGCACTCTACCAGCAGCGGCCGATGCGCGATGGCGGGACGCTGTTCGAGCTTGAGCGGATCGGCTTCGCCGATGCGGCGCCGTCGGTCCTGCGCGCCGTGCGCGCCTGGGACCTGGCGGCCACGGCGGCATCTGCCGGCGGCAACCCGGACTGGACCGTGGGGCTGAAGCTCGGACTGGTCGCCGATGGCACGCATGTCGTGCTCGATGTGGTGCGGGTGCGGGCGGGGCCGGCCGCGGTCGAGACCTTGCTGCGGGCGACCGCCGAGGCGGACGGGCCGGGCACAACGATCGCGCTGCCGCAGGACCCGGGGCAGGCTGGTGTGGCGCAGGTGGCGCATCTGCGGCGGGTGCTGGACGGGTTCACGGTGATTGCCAGCCCGGAATCCGGATCGAAACAGACGCGGGCCTTGCCGGCGGCGGCGCGGATCGGCGCCGGCAAGACGCGGGTGCTGCGCGCCGACTGGACCGATGCCTTCGTGGCCGAGCTGCGGATTTTTCCCAGCGGCGAGAAGGACGACCAGGTGGATGCGCTGGCGCGGGCCGAGGCGACGCTCGGGCAGGCGCCGGCGGCGGCGCGGATGACGAAGATTTCTGTGATGGGGCGCTGAATTCATGTTCGAGACGATCTGCCAGACGATTCCGGCCGATCCGCACCTCGCGCCGCGGGCGCGGCGGCTGGAGATCTATCACCGGGTGCTGGAGGGGACGATCTATGACGCGCTGCCCTATGCGTTCCAGGAGGAGCGCAACGGGGCGGGCGAGTATGTGCCGCTGCGGGCACGCCGGCCCTCGGTGCGGTACGGGCTGTGCCGGATCGTGGTGGAGGATTCGGTTTCGCTGCTGTTCAGTGCGGGGCATTTTCCCGCCGTCGAATGCGCGGAGCCTGCGATCGAGGCGCTGCTGGCCGACCTTCTGGGCGAGTGCCGGCTGAACGAGGTGATGATCGACGCGGCGCTGCGCGGTTCGGTGGGCTCGGTGGCGATTTTGCTCCGGGTGCTGAAGGGGCGGTTCTTCTGTTCGGTGATGGCGACGCAGTATCTCACGCCGCGATGGCGGGAGGATGCGCCGGACACGCTGGAACAGGTGACCGAGCTCTACAAGGTGCGGGGCGCGGAGCTGATCGGCCAGGGCTATGAGGGGATCGATCCGGCCCAGACCTACTGGTTCCAGCGGCGCTGGGATTCGGAGGCGGAGACCTGGTTCGAGCCGGTGCCGGTGGGTGCCGGACTGCCGGCCGCGCCGGATCGGGCGCGGAGCGTGCGGCATGGACTAGGCTTCGTGCCGATCGTTTGGATCCGCAACCTGCCGGGCGGCGAGGGGGTGGATGGCGCCTGCACCTTCAGCGCGGCGATCGAGACGTCCATCGAGATCGACTACCAGCTGTCGCAGGTGGGGCGCGGGCTGAAATATGCCTCCGATCCGACGCTGCTGATCAAGGAGCCGGCGACGACCGACCGCGAGATGGTCAAGGGCGCGGGGAATGCGCTGATCGTATCGGAAAAGGGCGATGCCAAGCTGCTGGAGATCGGCGGCACGGCCTCGGCCGCGGTGATCGACTACGTGCGCACGCTGCGCGAGTTCGCGCTGGAGAGCGTGCATGGCAACCGCGCCAGTGCCGACCGGCTGACGGCGCCGCAATCGGGCCGGGCGCTGGAGCTGATGAACCAGGGGCTGATCTGGCTCGCCGACAATCTGCGGATTGCCTATGGCGAGGGCGGCTTGCTGCCGCTGCTGCGGATGGCGTTGCGGGCGGCGGTGCGGTTCGACGTGAAGGTGATGGGCCGGACGGTGCCGCGGGTCGACCCCGACCTGCGGCTGAGCCTGCGCTGGCCGCGCTGGTATGCCGCCTCGGCCGATGACCGGCTGAAGGAGGCGCAGGCGATCGCGACGCTGGTCAATGTCGGCCAGATGTCGCGCGAGACGGCGGTGAAGAGTCTCGCCGCCAGTCATGTGATCGGGGATGCGGCGGCGGAACTCGCGCGCATCGCCGATGAGGGGGACCAACAGGAACGGAACGAGGCATGAGCGACGAATTCGCGGAGCACGAGGGGCTGCCGGACGAGCCGCCGGCGGCGCCGGAGGACTGGCAGGCTAGGGCGATGATGGCCGAGCAGGCGATGGAGGCGCTGCGGCGCGAACACGCCGAGCGGCTCAGGCGGGCGGAACTCAGGATCGAGGCGGTGAAGGCGGGCATGATCGATCTTGACGGGTTGCGACTGATCGATCCGGCGGCAATGGCGCCGGCCGAGGAGGGTGTGGCGCCGGATGCCGCTGCACTGATGGTGCAGCTGAGGCGGGACAAGCCCTGGCTGTTTGGCGCGTCGTCATCGTCATCGACGGCATCGGTGCCGCGGGCGGACCCGCCGCGGGCGCGCCACGCGACCGAGCTGAGCGAAGCCGAATGGCGCATGGCACGCGCCGAATTGCTGCGCCGCGCCGGCGGCTAGAGCATCATCCGATCGGAACGTGCTCTGTAGCATCATCCGATCGGATGGAGTGATCTGATCGGCGCGTGCTCCAAGCCGGCCGCACTCAAGAACTAACTCGTTGTCAGAAAACCGTGCTCCGCGCGCCGGAGTGCGGCGAATTGCGTTATCTAGAAGGAACACGACATGGGTATTTCCAATTTTCCCGCCTCGTTGCAGCCGATCATCCAGCAGGGCTTCCTCGAGCGCGAATTCGAGCAGGCACTGCGCTCGCGGCTGGGCTACCGGATGGTGGCCGATCGCGAGAGCTTCGCCGTCGGCATCGGCGAGACGCTGACCAAGACCCGCGCCGGGCTGAAGCCCTCGGTCACCACGCCGCTGGCCGCCGCGACGAATACCAATCTCGACAACGGGCTGACGCCGCAGGGCTGGGGTGTCGAGCAATATACCGTGACGCTGAATTTCTATGCGGCGACGCAGGATCTGAACATGGTGACCAGCCGGGTCGGCATCGCCTCGCAATTCCTGCAGAATGCCGCGACGAATGGCGAGCAGGCGGCCCGCAGCCTTGACGAGCTGGCGCGTAACGCGCTGTTCGCGCCCTATTTCGGCGGCAATACGCGGGTGAGCATCACGCTGGCGAGTGCCGCGCCGAGCATCGAGGTGGATGATATCCGTGGCTTCACCACGGTGTATGTCAACGGCGTGCAGACGGCGGTTTCGGGCAGTTATCCGCTGATGGTGACGGTCGGGGCGAATACGTATCTGCTCATCGGCGTGACGCCGGATGTCAACAACGCATCGTCGGCACCGGGCGGCATTTCGGGAACCCTGACGTTTTCCAACGATATCAGCGTGAGCGACGGCACCGCCGGCAATGCGGTGCGCGCGGCGACGGCGAGTGCGATCGTCAGGCCGCAGGGGGCGGCGACGTCCAGCGCGCTGCAGGCGACCAACACGCTGACCATGTCCGCCCTGCTCGATGCAGTGGCGACGCTGCGGCAGAACGCGGTGCCGGAAATCGATGGTGTGTATAATTGCTATCTCGATCCGGTTTCGGCGCGGCAGCTCTTCGCCGACCCGGATTTCCGGCAGCTGTTCCAGGGGGCGACATCGAGCAATGCGGTGTTCCGCCAGGGCATGGTCAACGATTTCCTCGGGTTGCGGTTCATCACCACGACCGAGGCCTATGTGCAGTCGCACCCCACGCTGGCGGGGCTGTATATCCGCCGGCCGATCGTCTGCGGCAAGGGCGCGCTGATCGAGGCGGATTTTGCCGGCATCGGCGCGGAGGATGTCGCGCCGAAGGACGCGCTGGTGAACATCATCGACGGTGTCGCCATGGTCACGCGCGAGCCGATCGACCGGCTGCAGCAGATCATCGCGCAGTCCTGGTACTGGATCGGCGGGTTCTGTGCGCCGTCCGACACCACGACGACGCCGAATACCGTCCCGACCGCGACCAATTCCAACTTCAAGCGCGCGGTGATGATCGAGCATATCGGCTGAGGAGGGGGCGAACATGTCAATCGGATCCTCGCTTCCCTTCAGGCCATCGGGCACTGCGGCGGTTGCGGCCTCGACCAGCGCGGCCTCGACCGCGCTTGCCGGCGGCGGGTCGAGCCTGCTCGTCTATAACGCTGCCGCCGCGGTCGCGTTCGTGCGGCTCGGCACCGCGGGGATGAGCCTGGCGAGCACGGCCGATACGCCGCTGCCGCCGGGCGGGCGGTTGCTGATCGATGCCGGGCGGCTGGTGAGCGAGGCGAGCGCCGTGCTCGCCTCCGGCACCGGCACGGTCTATTTCACCCGCGGCGACGGCTCGGTCTACTGACATGTCGGGCAGTGTTTCGAGCGCGCCCGGCACGCTGAGCGAGGCGCAGAAGGTCGATGTGCGGCGGTTCTGCGGCTATCCGGCCTATGGCGCCGGGGCGGCGGGAGTCCAGTCCTGGCGGTTCTTCCAGGCCTACGGCACGCTCGAATACCGGATGAACAACCTGGCGCCGGCGGAGGTGGCGGTGGTCGTGAACCATCTCGCCACCCTTGCCGCGCTGGAAGAGGCGATTCCGGAGGCGAGCGGCAATCTCGATACCGAGGCGGCGGCGGGCTGGCAGCACAATGCCAACGAGGTGCGCGACCGCACCGCGCTGTTCGACCAGTGGCGGCGGCGGTTGTGCGGGTTTCTCGGCCTGCCGCCGGGGCCGGCGCTCGGCTCGTCGGATGGCATCACCCTGATCGTTTGAGGTTTTCATGGATGGAACGCGGCTGGCGGACCGGATCGCCTTTGGCGGCGGCATGGCCGCACGCAAGGCGGGCTTGATCTGCGATGCCTACCGGCCGCGCGACGGGGCGTGCCCGATTGTCGCAGCGAACCGGCTGGTGCGGCTGGGCGTATTGGTGCTGCCGGTTTCGGGCTCGGTGCGCGGGCCGGCACCGCTCGGCCTGCCTTACCGGCAACTCGTGCTCGACCAGGCCTATGTGCGCGGCGGCGACTATGTCGTTGGACCCGCCGGGACGTTTCTGGTGGTCGGCAACGAACCGCCGGCGCCGGCGCTGGCGGCGCGCTGCAACGAGACGCTGTCGATCTGGCGGCCGGCGGCCCCGGCGGTGCCGGGGATCAATCCCTATGGGGCGGTTCTCGGCGCCGGGGCGCAGGGGGTGCTGGCCGGATTTCCGGCGGCGCTGCTGTCGGCGCGGGGCGGCAGGCATGGCGAGGCCGGGCTGCCGGATGATACGCGCGCGCCGGGATATGTCGCCGCGGTTGCGGCGGTGGACGGGCTTTCGCCGGAGGTCGCGGATATCGTGCGCGATGCGCGCGGGCGGCAGTTCGTGATCGACCAGGCGGAGCTGTTCGGCGGCGTCTGGCGGCTCACGCTTTCGGCGAGCATCGTCTGATGGCGGGGCAGCAGGATGTCGAGAACGCGATCGTCTCGCTGATCGCGACCGCTTCCTATCCGGGGGGAACGGCGGCGGCATCGGCGATCGCGGGGCCTGACGGGATGGTGACGTGCCGGGTCTATCGCGGCATGCCGAACGCGCCGGCGCTGGAGGCGGATCTGGCGCGCGGCGCGATGCACGCGACCGTGTTTGCCGAGCCCTCGGGTGTGCGCAACGTGACGCGCTATCCGCGCGAATGGATCGAGGTTGCACCGGTGCCGGCGACGCTGTCGGTCAGCGTCGCGGCGGGGGCGGCGACCTTCGCGGGGCAGTGTGCGGCGGGGCAGCTCGCCGGCATCGCCGTCGATGGCGCGATATTTCCTTATGCGGTGCAGGCGCGCGACACCCCGGCGAGCGTGGCCAGCAACCTCGCCGCCCTGCTGCGCGCGGCGGGATGGCTGGTGACTTACGCGGGGACGACGCTGAGCGTGCCGGCCGCGCGCGGGATGATCGCCCGCGTCGTGGCCGGGGGCGTCGCGCTGCGGGAGATCAAGCGCCAGGTGCAGCCGTTCCGAATTTCGCTGTGGTGCCCGGACCCGCTGACGCGGGATGCGGCGGCGGCGGTGATCGATCCCGCGCTGGCGGCGCCGCAGTTCATCGGCCTCGCCGATGGCGCGGCGGCACGGCTGCGCTTTGTCGGCGCCGAGACCACGGACAAGTCGATCGATGCCGGGCTGTACCGGCGGGACCTCATTTACGACGCCGAATATCCGACCACCGAGGCGATGACGACGCCGGCCATGCTGTTCGGGGTCGGCGGGATCGCGGCGGACGGCGCGTTCATCGCCGGCATGACCGGCTGAAGGAGAGACGATGAAGATCAAACTGGTGGTGGTGAAGCCGTTCGAGGGCTTCCGGCGGGGCGACACGATTGCCGACGAGGCGAAGATCGCCGCAGTGCTGGCGTCCGCCCAGGCCGGGTCGGTCGTGCGGGTCGTGGCGGAGGGCTGAGGCATGCCGATTTCGCAGGCAGGCGCGCTGAACACGACGGCGCTGATCGTTCCCGACCTCTATGTGCAGATCGTGCCGCCGCAGACGCTGCTGCTCAACGGCGTGCCGACGGATGTGCTCGGCGTGGTCGGCTCGGCATCCTGGGGGGCTACAGGCGAGCCGATGATCGTCGGCTCGATGGGCGAGTATGCCGCATCCTTCGGGCCGGTGATGGCGCGGCAATACGACATGGGCACGGCAGTGGCGGTGGCGGTGCAGCAGGGGGCGTCGAATTTCCGCTGCGTGCGGGTGAGCGACGGCACCGACACCGCGGCCTCGGTGTCCATTCTCGGCGCGCTGACGCTGACGGCGCTGTATACCGGATCGCTCGGCAATGCGATCACGGTGACGGTTTCGGCGGGGGCGGCGGCGAATAGCTGGCGGCTGACGGTGGCGCTGCCGGGGCGCACGCCGGAGGTGTTCGACAATATCGCCGGCATCGGGGCGGCGTTCTGGCAGGCGGCGGCGAATGCGGTCAATGCCGGAACGGGGCCGCTGCGCGGCGCTTCGGAGCTGGTGGTCGCGAGTGCCGGCACGTCGGCGTTTCCGCCGGTCGCCGGGATCTATCCGTTCTCGGCCGGCACGCCGGGCAGCGACGGCGCCAGCGGGCTCACCGCGGCGTCGCTGGTGGGGCAGGACACGCTGCCGCGGAGCGGGATGTATGCGCTGCGCGGGCAGGGCTGCGGGATCGCGGTGCTGGCCGATCTCGACGATACGACGCAGTGGAGCCCGACCGTTGCCTTCGGCCTCGAGGAAGGCTGCTACATGATCCTCGCCGGGCCACCGGGTGACACGATTGCCGGCGCCGTTGCGGCGAAACAGGCGGCGGGGATCGATTCCTATGCCGCCAAGGTGATGTTCGGCGACTGGATCTGGTGGTACGATCAGGCCAACGGATTGACTCGCCTGGTCTCGCCGCAGAGCTTTGCGGCCGGGCGGCTTGCCAATCTCTCGCCGGAGCAGAGCGCGCTGAACAAGCCGCTCTACGGCGTCGTCGGCAGCCAGAAATCGGGGCGCGCCGTAACGGGCACCACCAGCACCTATTCCTCGGCCGATCTTTCGGCGTTGATGTCGGCCGGGATCGACGTGATCGCCAATCCGCAGCCGGGCGGGGCGTTCTGGGGCGTGCGGGGCGGGTTCAACGCCTCGTCCGACAGTGCGACCAACGGCGATAACTATACCCGTATGACCAACTACATCGCCGCGACCCTGTCGGCGGGGATGGGCCAGTATGTCGGCCAGCTGGTGAACGAGACGCTGTTCCGCCGCATCCGCGGCACGCTGCTGGCCTTCCTGAACACCATGCTCGGCCAGGGCATGCTCGGGACCACCAACGGGGCCTTGCCCTTCGCCGTGGTGTGCGATGCGTCGAACAACCCGCCGGCCCGCACCGGGCTTGGCTATGTGCAGGCGGATGTGCAGGTGCAGTACCAGGCGATCAACGAGCGGTTCATCGTCAATGTCGAGGGCGGGCAGACCGTGCAGGTCAGCCAGCAGACCCTGCCCCAGGGCACGGTGTGAGGTAGCAGATGCCATATAACACGTTTACCGTTGGCAATGATTGCCAGATCGTCGTCATGGGTCCGTTCGGGCGGGTCGATCTTGCCCATGTGACCGGATTCGAGGTGAGCCAGGTGACGCAGAGCGTGCGCGTCGACCGGCTCGACGGGGTGCAGCTCGGCGCCGAACTGCCGAAGGGCTGGCAGGGAAGTTTCCTGCTCGATCGCGGCAGCTCGGCGACCGATGATTTCATGGCGCAGATCGAGCAGGCCTATCTGTCGGGGCAGGCGATTCCGCCGGGAACGCTCTATCAATATGTGAATGAAACTGACGGATCGACCTCGACCTACCAGTTCGACGGGGTCGTGTTCAAGCTCGGCTCGGCGGGCGTGTATCGCGGTGACATGCCGGTGGCGCAGAAGCTCGACTTCTTCGCCTCGACGCGCAGGCGCGTATGAGCGGGGCGGAGGTGGAGGACGCGCGCGGGCGGTTGCTCGCGCTGCGGCCGCTGACGATGCTCGATCGGCTGCGCCTGTTCAAGGCGCTCGGGCCGGAACTGTCGATGAACGAGGCGTATCTCGGCGTCGCCTCGCTGGCGGCGTCGGTCGGCGCGATCGATGGTGTGCCGCTGCCGTTTCCGGCGAGCGAGGCGGCGGTTGAAAACGCCGTGGAGCGGCTGGGCGAGGCGGGCATCGAGGCGGCGGCGGCGGCGTTGCAGCCGGAAGATGCCGGCACGGTGAGGGCGCTCGCGGGAAACTGAGCCGGCACCCCGCGCTGATCGACTGTCTCTACCTGGTCGGGCGCGGGGTGCCGTTCGAGGTGGCCTTCACGCTCGGCGAGGCGGAGCGGATCGCGTTCGTCGTCGCGTGCGGGGAGCTGGACGGGCTGACATTCGACTGGAAGGCGATGGCGTGGGTGCAGGAATGACATGGCGCGACGGTGCCGGGGCGCGGTTCGCCCGGCTTGGCCGGAGCGGGCTCGGGCGGATCGCGCCACGGCGGCTGCCGTCGGTGGCGCGGACGATGCGCCGCGCGGTGATGTCCGTGCTGCATGAGGCGCCGGGGGCGTTCCCGACAAATCGTCCTCGGGACGGTACGGCCGCGATGTTGCGGGGTGGGTGGCATCATGCCGCACGGCGTTCGACCGAACGGATGCGGCGCGCATGGCATGCGCGTCATCATTCCTCGCCGCGCGCCAGCCTGCGGGGCATGGCCCTGGCGGGGCAGCGTGTGGCGCATGGCTTGGGGCCGGAGATCCGGCCGGTGGGCGCGCGGCTGTCCACGCATCGGGTGTCGGCGGGATCGTCGGGGCGGCGGTTGATGCATGTCTTGGGGCCGGAGATCCGGCCGGCGGGTGTGCAACTGTCCGCGCATCGGGTTCCGGCGGGATGGTCGAGGCGGCCGGTGGCGCATGGTGTGCCGCTGGTCCGCAAGCCCCTGCGCGCAGGTAATCCAGGTATCGCGGCTGCGGCGGGCCGGAAGGTGGCGCCGCAAATGGTGCTGGGCCGTTCCGGGCTGCGCGCCTCGCATGGGGCGCGTGGGTCGGCCGCATCGTCGGCGCGGCCGGTAGCGCCGGTCGTGTCCGGGCGGGCGATCCGTTCCGAGGCGGCGGGGCTGGCTGCGGCTACGGCGCCGGCGCGGCCAGCGGCACGGTTCGCGGCGCCGGAGCGAATGGATCTCGGCCGCTGGCTCGGCGGGCTGTTCGGCGACGAGGCGCGGCGGCCGCCTTCGGGCGTGACCGGGTTCGACGCGCGCCTGTCGCCGGTGTTCCCGGGCCGCAAGCCGGGATTCTGAAAGCGGGAGGCGGAAGATGGCGGCTATCACGGTGACGCTGGGCGGCGTTGCCTTCCGGGATTTCGAGGTGCCGCAGACGATCGAGTTCGGCGGCAGCCAGCGGTTGGCGGTGCATGAACTGGTGGGCGGCGGCCGCGTGATCGACACGCTCGGGGCGGCGGCGGGGATCATCCGTTTCGCCGGCACCTTCTCCGGCCCCGATGCCGAGGCGCGGGCGCAGCTGCTCGATGTGGCCCGGCGGGCGGGGGCGACCCTGCCGCTGGCCTGGAGCGGCTTCGCCTTTGAGGTGGTGATCGCGGATTTTGTCGCGGTTTACGAAAAACCCTGGTGGATTCCGTTCTCGATCGAGCTGGTCGAGGCGCAGAACCTGGTGACGGCGGTGCCGGACGCGCTGGCGCAGGCGGGGCTCGACCTTGTCAGCGCCGGTGGCCTGGCCGGGCTGGCGGGGCTGTCGCTCGGCCCGGTCGCGGTGACGGCGCCCGGCAGCATCGCCACGGCGCAGGGGATTGTGGGCGGCGCGCTGCGTGCGGCGGAGACCGGTTTGGCGGCGGCGCAGGGCGGGTTCGGCGCGAGCGCAGGCGCCTCGGCGGCAACGCGGGCGTTGCAGGCGATGGGGACGGCGAGCCTGTCGCTCGCAGCGCTGGGCGGGGCAGCCGCCTATCTCGGCCGCGCCGCCGGCAACGCTTCATGGGGGGCGGCATGAGCGGGACAACGACGATCACGATCACGGTCGCGGGTGGCAATCTCTGTGAGATCGCGGCGCGGCATCTGGGCGATGCGACGCAGTGGATCCGCATCGCGCAGCTCAACGGGCTGTCCGACCCTGCGCTGGTCGGGCTGGTGACGCTGGTGCTGCCGCCGGTTGACCCGAATGCGGGTGGCGGGGTGCCGCGTGTCTGAGGCTGTGATGGTGCGGGCGATCGCCCCGTTCGCGACGCTCGACGGCGCACCGCTGCCGGGGCTGGAGCGGCTGGAAATTCGCCAGCCGGGCGCGTTCGAGGCGGCGTGTTTTTCCCTCGAATTCGCGCTCGGCGCGGTGCCGGGCGGCGCGGCCTGGTTCGCGGCATTGCAGGGCGGGGTGGTGACCGCCGGCATCGGCAGCGGGACGGCGCTGGTCACCGGCCAGGTGGACAATGTCGCGATCCGGTTCGATCTCGGCGCCGCCATCCTGAGCGGCCGGGATCTGGCCGCGCGGCTGATCGATGCCGAGGTGGACCAGACCTTCTCGAACCTGACGGCCAGCGAGGTCGCGACGGCGTTTGCCGGCCAGGCGGGGCTTGCCGCGAACGTGGACGCGACGACGACGCGGATCGGCCAGTATTACGAGCTGGCGCACGCGCAGACCGGGCTCGGCCTGCATTCGCGGCACGCGACGCGGTGGGATCTGCTGGCCGCGCTGGCGGCGCGCGAACAGTTCGGCCTTTCGGTGACGGGGACGACGCTGAATTTCGCGCCGCCGCCGGCCGGCGCGCCGATGCTGCTGACCTATGGGCGGGACCTGCTGACGCTGGGTTGTGACAGCGCGCTGGCGCTGGCGAGCCCGAAAGTGACGGTGCGGAGCTGGAACCCGAAGAGCAAGGCGGCGTTCAATTCGAGCGCCGGCAGTTCCGGCGGGACGACGCTGATCCGTCCCAACCTGACCCAGGGCGAGGCAGAGCGGGTCGCGCAGGCGGCGCAGGCGGCGCTGGCCGCGCAGGCGGTGCGGTTGCAGGCGAGCATGCCGGGCGAGACGGCGATGATGCCGGGGACGGGGATCCTGCTGCAAGGGACGCAGACCGCGCTCGATGGCGCGTATGTGGTGCGGAGCGTGGAGCGGGTGATCGACGGGCGGATCGGGTTCTTGCAACATTTCGAGGCGATGCGGGCGGCATGATGGAGCATTTCTGGAACGCGGTGAAAGGCCGGGCGGCGGCGCTCGACGGGCTTTCGGCGCAGGCGCGGTTCGCGGTGGTCGCGAGCTTCGATCCGGCCGCCTACGCGGCGCGGGTGACGTTGCAGCCGGAGGGCGTGCTCTCGGGCTGGCTGCCGGTGCTGGCCGGATGGGTCGGCGCCGGCTGGGGTATGGCGGCGCCGCTGTCGCCGGGGGACCAGGTTCTGGTGCTCGGGCAGGAGGGCGATGCCGAACAGGCGGTGGTGCTCGGCCGGCTGTGGTCGGACCGCGATCCGGCGCCGCAGGCCGCGGTGGGCGAGCTGTGGCTCGTGCATCAGAGCGGCTCGTTCCTGCGGCTGCGCAATGACGGGACGATCGCGATGAAAGCCGGGACGGTTTCGATCGAGGGGGATCTGATGGTGAGCGGCGAGGTTTCGGACCGAAGCGGGACGCATGGCAGTCTCGACACGCTGCGGCAGGCTTATGACGGTCACACCCATCCCGATCCGCAGGGCGGGTCGACCGGCACGACTTCGGCGGTGGTGTGATGGCGGATCTCGCACTGACATTCGGCGGCGATCTCGCCTTTGGCAATGAAGGCGACCTCGCGCTGGCCGGGGCGGCGGCGCTGACCGAGCAGCGTGTGCTGCGGCGGCTGCTGACCAATCCCGGCGGGTATCTCTGGCAGCTTTCCTATGGCGCCGGGCTCGGCCAGTTCGTCGGCGCGGCGGGGCCGGCTGCTTCTGCCGGCGCGCTGGCGCGGGCGCAGCTGCGCCGCGAGGCGCGGGTGGCGAGCGCGCCGCCGCCGCAGATCACGGTCAGCCAGGGCAATCCGGGCGGGCTGACGATGACCATCGCCTATCAGGATGCCGCGACGGGACGGGCGCGCGTGCTGGCGCTGCCGGGTCCGGTCTGATCAGCACAGGGAATTCCGATGCAATTATCGCTGCAAAGCTTCACCGCCATGGTGGAGCAGATGGCTGCTGCCTTGCAGGGGGCGGCGAGCCAGGCGCTGGACCTGACCGTCGGGTCGGTCCTGCGGGCGCTGATCGAGGCGAATGCCTCCCTTGGCCTCTGGCTGCAATGGATGATCGTGCAGGTGCTGCTGACCACGCGGCTTTCCACCAGCACCGGGGCCGACTGCGACAGTTTCGGCGCGGATTTCGGCTTTGCCCGGCTGCCCGCGGTGGCAGGCGCCGGCAGTGTGACCTTCGCGCGGTTCGCACCCGTGCTATCGGCCTTCGTGCCGGTCGGCGCGACGGTGATGACGGCCGATGGCAGCCAGAGTTTCGCGGTGACGGCGGACCCGGCGAACCCGGGTTTTTCGGCGGCGCAAGGCGGATACACGCTGGCGGCGGGTGTCGCCTCCCTCGACCTGCCGGTGAGCGCGGTGCTGCCGGGGGCGGCCGGCAACGTCATGGCGGGGGCGATTTCGCTGCTGACCACGGCGATCGCCGGGATCGATACGGTGAGCAATGCGGCATCGATGGGCGGCGGTGTGGACGCGGAGACCGACGCCGCGTTCAAGGCGCGGTTCGGCAATTATCTCTCCAGCCTCTCGCGCGCGACGTCCGGCGCCATCAAGGCGGCCGTGGCCGGGGTGCAGCAGGGGCTTTCGGTGACGATCAGTGAGAATGTCGACCAGACCGGGGCGGCCAGCATGGGCAATTTCATCGTCACGGTCGATGATGGAACCGGCCATCCGCCGGCATCCCTGCTGGCGACGCTGGGCCAGGCGGTGGATGCGGTGCGGCCGGTGGGCACGCGGTTCGCGGTGCAGGGGCCGAGAGTGGTGGCGGCGAACGTGTCGATGACGCTGGTGCTGGCGCCGGGGACGGTGCCGCAGACCGCGAGCGGTGCGGTGACGGACGCGATCGCGGCCTATATCGGCGGGCTCGCGGTGGGTGCCACGCTGCCTTACTCGAAACTGCTCCAGATTGCCTATGACGCGTCCGACGCGGTGGCGAACGTGACCGACGCCCTGCTGAACGGCGGCACGGCCGACCTGGTGCCGCCCGCGTTCGGTGTGGTGCGGGCCGGCACGATCGGCGTGAGCTGAGCCATGAGCGGTTCGGCAAATTCCCCCGGCAGCGCGGCCGACATGGCGGCGCGGCTGAAAATGGCGCTGCCGGCCGGCTGGTTCGCCGATGCGACGCCGGTGCTCGATCAGGTTCTCGGCGGGCTCGGCGCGCTCTGGGCGGCGCTGTATGCGCTGATCGGCACGGTGCGGCGGCAGACGCGGATCGCGACGGCCACGGGCGCGATGCTGGACATCGCCGCGCGTGACTATCTGGGCGGGCGCATCGTGCGGCGGGCGGGCGAGGCGGATGCCGCGTTCAGCGGGCGGATCCGCGCCAATCTGCTGACACCGAAGGCGACGCGCGCGGCGCTCGCCGCCGCCATCACCGCCGAGACCGGGCGGGCGCCGGTGATTTTCGAGGCCGCCAACACCGGCGATACCGGCGGCTATGGCGCCGGCACGCTGGGGTATGGGGTGCGCGGCGGCTATGGCAGTCTCGCATTGCCCTACCAGTGTTTCGTGACGGCCTATCGGCCGTTCGTGGCCGGCAGCGGAGCCTCGGGCGGGTTCGGCTACGGGCCGGGCGGCTATTCGACCGCGCCGCTGGCCTGGAGCGATCTCGCCCAGGATGTGGGGCTGGCCACCGATGCCGACATCTATGCCGCCATCGCCCACGTGCTGCCCGTCAATGCCATCGCCTGGACGCGGTTGCTGAACTGACGGGCCCATATACCGCGCCTTTCCCTCCCTGCCGGCCGGACGCCGCCCTGATGCGGCGGGCGCCGTCGCGCGGCCTCATGACAAGGACATCTTCATGGACAGGACCATCGTCTATCCCGGGGCGATCCCGCTGGATACCGACATTCTGAACCTCAACCGCAACGTGATGGCCGCGATCGGCGCCCTTGGCGCGGCGGTGCTCGGCGGCGGCATGGTCGCCGACGGGCTGGCCTGCACGCCGAGCGTGCCGGCCTCGCTGACGGTGACGGTGGCGCCGGGGTCGATCACCCAGCTCGGGCCGGTCGATGCCAACAGCTATGGCAGCCTGCCGCAGGATATCGCCCAGCAGACGGTACGGATGGGGATCAATCTCGATCCGGTCACGTTCACGCTGGCCGCGCCGGCCAGTTCCGGCCAGTCGGTGAATTACCTGATCGAGGCGACGTTTTCGGAGATCGACGCCGATCCGGTGGTGCTGCCCTATGTGAACGCCGCCGATCCTTCGGTGCCGTATTCGGGGCCGGGCAATTCGGGCGGCGCACAGAACACGCAGCGGCTTCAGCGGGTGCAGCTCCAGGTCAAGCCGGGTGCGGCGGCGGCGGCGGGAACCCAGGCGACGCCGCCGGTCGATGCGGGATGGGTGGGGCTTTACGTCGTCACCGTCAATTACGGGCAGAGTGCCATTGCAGCGACGGATATCGTCACGCTGCCGCAGGCGCCGTTCCTGCCTTGCAAGCTGCCGCAACTGCGGCCGGGCTTCTCGCAGATGCAGGTGTTCGAGGGCTTGGGCAATTTCGTCGTGCCGCCGGGCGTGACGCAGGCGAAGGTCACGGTGGTCGGCGGTGGCGGCGGGGCGGGATATCACGCGACGATGCCGGGCGGCGGCGGCGGCGCGGGGGGCACGGCGATCGACATCGTCACCGGCCTCGTGCCCGGACAGGTGGTGCCGGTGACGGTGGGCGCGGGCGGTGCTGCGCCTAGCGCGCCGGCCAATGGCGGCACCGGCGGTGCATCGAGCTTCGGCAGCTACCTTTCGGCGACCGGCGGCGGCGGCGGCGAGGGGGGAACGGCCAGCCTGTTCGCCACCGCCGGGGGCGCTGGCGGCATCGGCCTGGGGGCGCGGATCGTGCAGGGCGGGGCGATGGGGGGTGACGGCATCGCCGTTGCCGGACGCGGCGGCGATGGCGGCGGGCCGGGAAGCGGCCGGGGCGCGAGCGGTCCGTTGCCGGGACTTCAGGCGACCGGCTTCGGCGGTGGCGGCGGCGGCGGCGGCGCCTCGGTCGGCGCAGCACCCACCAGCAGTCCGGGCGGCGCGGGCGCGCCCGGCATCGTCATTGTCGAATATTGAGCGGGGGTCCATCCTGATGAGCGCAAGCACGACACCGGCCAGCCGGATCTGGCAGGCGGCCTCGGCACGGCTGATCGAGATCGAGGGGTTCATTCCGACGCCGCGCGGGATCGCGCTGCTGCCGCCGCGGCCGCTGGCCTGGCCGGAAAAGGACCCTGGCGACATGCTGGATTACACGTTCGACGTGGCGCCCGCGCTGGCGGGCAGCCCCGGCGACGCGATCGCCACCGTCACGGCCACGGTGAACCCGGACAATCCGGGCGATCTCGCCCTCGCCTCGACCGCGATCGATGGCACGAGGGCGGTGCTTTGGCTCGCCGGAGGGCAGCCGGGCACGACCTATACGGTCACGGTTTCGATCACCACGCTGGCCGGTCGGAATCTGGCCCGGAGCATCGCGCTGCCGGTTGTGTCGCTGGCCTCGGTGCCGGCCCCGGCGAGCGCGATCACCACCCCGGACGGCGCGCCGATCACCAGCCCGTTCGGCCAGCCCATCACCGCGAACTGAGGAGGCGGCATGCCCACCATCGGACAATTGCCGGCGGCGAATTCGGTTTCGGACAGCGACGAACTGCCGCTCTACCAGGCCGGACAGACCGTGGCGGCAACGCGCGCGCAGTTCCTCGCCGGCATGCAGCAGCAGCTCGCCCTGCCACAGGGCACGCTGCTCGGCGGCATCGGGCCGGGAACGGCGGCGCCGGTGCCGATCACGATCGGCGCCAACCTGTCGCTCAGCGGCACCACCCTCGCAGCCACCGCCACACCGTTCGAGATCGCCGCACTGCCGGCGGGAGCGCCGCCGGGTAGCGGCGATTCCGTGCCGCTCGGCCAGGGCGGCGCGAATGTCGCGCTGAGTTATGGCGCCTTCATGGGCGGAATATCATCCGTGCAGGGCGTGCGGGCGGACGGGTTCGAGGCGGTCGCGGCGGGTGCGAGCGCGGTGCGCTCGATCGCCGCGCTGGCCGCCAACGCCGTCGCGATCGAGGATTTCGGTGCGAAGGGCGACGGGGCGACCGATGACGCGCCGGCGCTGCGCGCGGCACTTGCCGCGGGCAGCCCGGTGCGGTTCGGGCCGAAGACGTATCGGATCGACGGCGAATGCGACATCGGCGGCACTGCCGCGACACTGATCGGCGTGCCGGGGCAGACGATGCTGACGCGCGGCGCGCAGAGTGTGGCCGGCACATCGAGCCAGGCGGCATGGATCAGCGTGAGTGCGGCGACCTTCATCGCCGATGGCATCATTTTCGACGCCAATGCCGCGATCACGGCGCAGAGCTGGGGCGTGGTGATCCAGGCCGGCTGCACGGCGTCCGCCGTCACGCGCTCGCAGTTCCGCAATGCCAAGGCATCGATCTATGGCTGGGGCCTCGCGATCGCGCCCAGCGACCCGGCGGTGACGCAGCACCATGTGCATGATTGCGAATTCACCGCGAATGCCGTGGATGGGCTCTGGATCGCGGCGACCGACGCTGTCGCGGTGACGGGCTGCCGGGCGCACGACAACGCCCGCAACGGCATTTACGTCGACAGCCAGGACCCGACGCTGACGCTGAAGATCCGCGATGTGCAGGTGGTCGGCAACACGTGCTGGAACAACCAGACCGGTATCGTGGTCGGCAATTTCAACCAGACGAACCTTCAGCCGGGTACCTATGGCAATGCCAATCCGGACGTGCTCGGCGCGCTGGTCGCGCAGAATTGCGCGTTTGGCAACAGCAGCTACGGCATCTCGATTTCGGGGCGGAACATCCTGGTGACCGGCAACCTGCTGGTCGATAACGGGCCGGCCGGCGGCGGGATGCTGGTGAATACCGGCTATTGCCGCGTCGCCGACAACATGATCACCAATGCGGGCGGCTTCGGGATCGATGCCGGCGGGTCGGTCTTTGTCGAGCTGTCCGGCAATTACTGCGATGGCCAGACGATCGGCATCGGCATCGGCGGTAGCCAGAACTGCACGGTGCGGGGCAATTTCATCCAGGATTGCACAACGGGAATCGAGGCGCTCAACGTCGAATCCGACGGGCGCGGGACCGATTTCGGCATCGCCTGCAACAATCTCGAGATTGCCGGGAACCGGATCAATTACGGTCCCGGCGGTTATGGCATCGTCCTGAAGGATGCGCCGCAGCTGGTGGTGGTGCGGGACAATATCGTCTCCTCCGGCACCGGGGGCGATCCGCTCAACGCGCTGCTGGCCTATACCGATTCGGTCGTGCTGCGGAACAACATCCTGAATTTCGCCGACAGTTTCGCGGTCAATCCGGTGGCATCGAACGGGCTGAACACGCTGGTCTATCCCGACCTGGTGGACCGGGTGACGGTGTCGCAAGGCACGGGGCAGGTGCAGTCGATCATCAGTGCCACGGCGCAGCGGAGCGCGGGGACGATCAGCTACATCAAGGTGACCAATGGCGGGTCGAACTACACGACCGCGACCGTCGCGATCAGCGGGACCGGCAGCGGGGCTGCGGCCGGCGCCTGGATCGCCAATGGCAGCGTCATCGGCGTCTATATCACCGCGGCCGGCAGCCTCTATGGCCCGGGTACGCAGGTGAGCATCAGCGGTGACGGCACGGGTGCGACGGCGAGCGTGCAGGTCGGGCTGCCGGTGCTCGAAGGCCGGCGGCTGGAGATCGAGTGCCTCGCGCCGGTGAGTTTCGCGTCTGCCGGCAGCGTGCCGGCGCAGGAAAACTGGACCGGCGCGAAGCTGACCGTGCCGGCGGGTGCGACGATCGAGTGGCGGGGGCATGCCGGGGCCTGGCAGGCGGCGCGGTTCATCCAGTCCGATTATCTGGCGCCGGCCGCCGATGGCAGCGTCACGCTCGGCAGCCAGGCCGGGGATGTGCGGCTCGAACCGGCGACGGGTGGCGCGGTCCGGCTGATCTCGCCGACCGAGCCGACCGGATGCGTGGCGCTGATCGGGCGGGGTTCGCCGCTCGGCGTGGTGAGCGCGCCGCCCGGATCGAGTTACCGCAACCTCGACGGCGGCGCCGGGGCAACCTTCTGGATCAAGCAGACCGCGACCGACGCGACCGGCTGGATCGCGATCGCCTGAGGCAACGCGAGAGGACATTCCCGAACCATGACGACGATACCCCAACTGCCCACCGCCGCGAGCGTGGGGCCGACCGACCTGCTCGCTTTGTCGCAGAACAGCATGCTCTATGCCGCGAGCGTGCAGCAGGTGACCGCCGGGCTCCAGCACGAAATCAGCCTGCCGACCGGCGACCTGCTCGGGCGCAACAGCGCCGGGGCGGGAGCACCGGAGGCGGTGACGCCGGGGGCCGGGCTTGCGCTCGGTGCTGGCACGCTCGCGGCCACGGGCACCGATCATCTCGGCTTTGCGCTGCTCGGTGCGTTCTCGGCCACCGACGAGGTGGTGGTGAACGCCCAGGGCGCGCCGGGGCGGCTGCCGGTTACGGCCCTGCGCGGGCTGTTTGCCGCAGGGACCGGCCTTGCGATCGATGCCAATGGCACGCTGAGCGTCACGGCCAGTGCGATCGCGGGAGCGACCGGTCCGGCGGGGCCTGCCGGTGCTGCCGGTCCTGCGGGGCCGGCCGGTCCTGCCGGTTCGGGGTTGAATGCGCCGGGGGCGACGAATTCGGCCAGCACGATCGGCAGCGCCGATTTCGTCGCGATCTGGCAGAACGGCGCCAATGCCTGGCTCTCCTACGAGAAGCTGGTGGGCGGGCAGACGATCGATCAGCTGCCCGCGGCGGGGCCGGCGGCGGATTCCGACCTGCTGCTGGTCGCGCAGGGCGGCAACGCGCTGGCCAGCCAGAGCTTCGCGGCGATCTGGACCTATGCGGCGCAGAAGATCCCGACCATGCGCCGACAGGTCGTCGAGCTGAACAGCAACACGGTGCTCGACGCGACGACGCATAACCAGAGGGTTCTGGTGGCGAGCCAGCCGATCACCCTGACCGCCAATTTCACCAACATGGGCAGCGGGTTCACCTGCCGGGTGATCAACCTCGCCGCGGGGCCGGTGACGATGGGCACCGGCATCACCTCCGGCACCGGGGTGGCCACGTTGCCGCCCGGCACCGCGGCGGAGCTGACGGCGCTGACCTATTCCGGCGGATCGCTGGTCTGGTGGGACGGGATCGCGTTGCCGACGCCGACCATCACGGTGAACGCGCCCGGCAGCCCGGCGGCCAATGCTCCCTTTACGGTCAGTGGCGGCCTGTTCGACGAAGCCCCGACCGCGCTCGACTATTCGACGGACGGGACGAACTGGACGGCGGTGGCATCGCCGATGATCGGCGCCGGGTCGTATTCCTTTCAGGTGCCTGGATTGCCGGCGGGCAGCTACACGATCGCGGTGCGCGACCATAATGCGACTGGCGTGGTCGGCCGGAGCGCGCCGTTCAGCGTGGCGACGGCGGCGGTCGCGCTCGCGGCGGTGCCGGCCAGCGCGAGTGCGGGCGGCACGATCGCGGTGAGCGGCACCGTGGCCCCGGCGGGGACGGCGGTGCAGGTCGGGCTTTCGGCGAGTGCCACCACGCCGCCGGCCGGTTTCGTCGCCGCGACGGTCAGTGGCGGCACCTGGTCGGCCACGCTGCCGGCGGGGAGTGCGGCGGGAACGGTCTATCTCTGGGCCGAGCAGACGGCGGACGCGGCGGTGACGGCGGTATCCGGCGCGATCACGGTGACGGCGGCGACGCCTGTCGTGACGTATACGATCAACCAGCCTGCGACCATCTCGGTTGCCGCCGGATCGGGCACGATGGCGCTGAACGGCGGCATCAGCCCGGCGCAGGCGATCGCGACCCAGGTGGCGTTCTCGACGTCCAATGCCGCGCCGCCATCGGGCGGCTGGCAGGCTGCCGCGCTCATCGACAATAACGGGCTCTGGGCGCTCTACGCGACGATCCCGGCAACGGCGGGGGCGTATTACGTCTGGGTCGAGACCGCGACGGGGCAGGCGGCTTCGGTGTCCGGCTTCACGATCACGGTGACCTGAGCATGAACCTGATTTCGGTACGCCCGGCCGCGCCGCTGCGCGAGGGAACGGGGCGGTTGTTCGCCCGCGCTCAAGGTGCGGGGTCGGTGCCGGCGGGAAGCGCCTTCGCCGGACCGACGCCGGCCGCGATCGCCGGTCTGGCAGGTTGGTGGGATGCCGGCGCGCTCGGTGCCGTTCTCGATGCCAATGGCAATCCGCTGACCGCCTGGAACGCCCCTGCGGTGGCGCTGGCCGACAAGTCCGGCAACGGCGTGCCGCTGCTGCCCTTTCACATCGTGGCGGATACCGCGCCGGCGGCGATGCTGGCGGTGTCGCGGGTCAACGGGTTTCTCGGTGCGGTTGGCAGCCCGGACCCGGCGATCGCGCAATACGGGCCGACGCTCGATCCGGACTGGGGGCTGTCGCTCGCGCGGTTCGACCTCGGCAGCTTGTCGGCCTGGACGCTCTATCTCGTCTGGACCCGGCCGAACTGGCGGCAGGGCACGATCGAGGTCGACAATGCGCCGATCCCGCTGATCCATGCGATGGCGACGGGAACGACCATCATCGAGGCCGGCGGGCCGGGCGGCGGCGGGCTGACGCTGTTTCCCGGCACGGCGGCGAGTCGCGGCATCACCACGACGATCGAACGGCGGCACAGCCATGCGCTGATCCTGCGCCACACGCCGGGGACGGGCCTGGATGTGTGGCTCGACGGCACGCTGGTGGCGAGTGCTGCCGCAAATCCGCTGCCGGCGGCGGCGGCCGGCGATGTGCTGCTGTTCCACGACAATACGGTGCAGGGCTCGGCGCAGTGCTGGTTTCACGAGGCCGCCTGCTGGACCCGGGCGCTGGATGCAGCGGAGATCGCGACGCTGGTATCCGCCCAGGGGCGCTGGGTGCTGGGCGCGCGGCGGGGCGTCAACCTGCTGGTCATGGGCCAGTCGAACGCCGAGTGGTTCGTGCAGGCGGGCGGGGCGGAAGCGCTGGCGCGGGGTGTTGCGTGGTATCTCGGGGCGGCCGCGTGGGCGGCGACGTCGCTGCCGGCGGGGAATGTGGTCAGCCCGGCGCGGTATTCGATGATTGCGGGGCATCCGGTGTCCAACGCCTCGCCCCCGCTGTTCCCGCCCGGGACGGGGAATGGCACGTTCCTGACCAATCCCGGCGACGGGTCTTCGCCCGCGACCTGGGTGCTGGGGCCGGACGGGCAGGCGCTGTCGGCCTATCTGACCGGCGCGCAGGCGCTGGTCCCGGCGATGGACGAGGCGGATATCGCCTTCCTGCTCTGGCCGTGGAGCGAGCAGGACAGCACGATGCCTTACGCGAACAAGACGCTCTACAAGGAAAGTGTCAGCCGGCTCGCGGCGCTGACGCGGCAGATGCTGGGGCGGAGTGTTGCCTCGCTGCCGCTGCTGCTCTGGAGCGCCATTCCCTACGAGACCGACCAGGGTGTGCAGATGGTGCGCGAGAGCGTGCTCGACCTGTCGCTCGACCCGACACTGAACGCCGTGATCTTCGCGGCGCAGACGGCAGATTCCAACCCGCTGAACGCGGCGTGGAACCCGGCGACAGGGTTGTTCTCGGGTGGTGACCCGCAGCATCGGGACCAGCCGGACCTGTTGCGGTATGGGCGGATCGGGGCGCATGCGGCGGCGCGGGCGGCGCTGGCGATGGGGCTTTCGGATACGATTCCGGCATCCGCCGTGCCAGCAGGCGGGTTGCCGTTGGCGGGTGGCCCGTCGGTCGTGCATGCCTATCAGGCGGCGCCGGACCAGATCGTCCTGACCATCCGGCACGATGCCGGTACCGACATGAAGGTCGATCTGCAGGCGGTGAACGGCGCCGGATTCGCGGTGATGGATGGCGGCACCGTGGCAAACCCGGGGCCGATGATCCCGGCCATCGCGGCCGCGCGGGTCGATGCGACGCATGTGGCGGTGACGTTGCAGCGCGCGCCGGTGAACCCGGCAGCGTCGTGCCTGCTGTATTATCCGTATGGCAGTACGCAGATCGGCCGGGGCGATGCGGTCACGGACAATCTCGCCAGCCTTGCGCCGCCGGCCGGATGGTCGATGGCGGCGGATCTGGGGGGCGCCTTCGCCTTCGACATGCCGCTGCAGGCAACCGCCTACGGCGTTCCGCTTTCGACAACGCCGGGGTGAGCGTCATGGGTGAGGACACGATCGCGTTCCTGCGGGACGCGCTGGGGGATCTGCGCTCGGATGTCGGCATGCTTCAGGTCGAGATTGCCTCGGGACGGCGGGACATCGCCGCGATCGAGGCGCGGCATCTCGCGCTCGAGGCCTGGCGCAACCGCTTCGAGCTGCAGGTGACTGGCACGCAGGAGCGCTTCATCGACAGATCGGACGAGCTGGTGGAGGCCTTCGCGCAGTTTCGTTCGGAACTGGCGCGATTCCGCGGCGAACAGTCGGGCAGCCATCGGGTGATCATGGTGGTGATCGGCGTGATTTCGGCGGTGATCGGCAGTGTCGCCGATCACTGGCTGCGTTTCGGCGGCTGAAAGGACATTCGGATGCGACGTTTTCTGCTGGAGATCGTCTCAGATGCCGCGGGGCGGTCTGACGGGATGGCCCTGCTCTCGGTGCTGGGCGTGCTGAGCTACATTTTTCTTGGTGTGTTCGCCGTGGTGGTGCGGGGCCAGCGGTTCGAGCCCGATGCGTATGGCATGGGCCTCGGGTCGGCGATCGCCGCCGGTGCGTTCGGAATGGGGCTGAAGGCCAGGCTCGCCGGAGGTGCGCGATGCCAGCCGTGATGCTGTCGGCGCTCGGGCGGTTCGCGCCGTGGATTCTGGGCTGCCTGCTCCTCGCGGGGCTGCTGCTCTATGGCTGGCATCTCGAGGTCGCGCTGCGCGCGGCGCGGGTCGCGGTGCGCGACGGGCAGGGCACGATCGCGCGGCTGATGGCGACGAATGCGGAAAACCGCGTCGAACTCGCCCGGTTGCGCGCCGACGAGGCGGCCTGGCAGACCGCGCTGACGACGGCGGCGGCGGCGGATGCGCAAGGTGTTGCGCTTTCGCAGCAGATTTTGACGAGCGTGGCCGCCGCGCCGCCAAAACAGGATGGTCCTGTCGCCCCGGTGCTGGCGGGCGCGCTCTCGCAACTCGGGGCGGCGCAGGGTGCGGGGGCGAAGCCATGACAGGAGGTGGGTCACGGAGCGGGTTGATGCTCGCGGCCGCAGCACTGCTCGCCGGGTGTGCGGCCTCTCCGCCGCAGGTCGTCACGCGCATCAGGGTGGTGACGCCGCTGGTCCCGCCCGCACTTCTGTCGTGTCCGCCGGCGCCGGCGGTGCCGGTGGTGCAGCGCCAGTCCGCGGTGGCGACCTATGTCGCGCAGCTATGGGAGGCGGGCGAGATTTGTCGCAATCATCTGGCGGCGGTGGCCGGCGTTCTGCGCCAGCCGGGTGCCTTGCCGGCGCCGCAGCGTCAGTCGTCGGTCAGGAAGGTCTTGCGATAACGGACCTGGTCGCGCTGCTGCTGGGTGAGCGGGCCACGCAGCGCCGAGCCCCGGCCGGACAGCGAGGGGTTGGTCATGAAATATTCATGCGCGGAGACCGGCGCCTCGCCCGGCGTCACCCGCGACCAGGCGCCATCGGGGCCGAGCGTCCAGGAATCGACATTGTCGCGCAGGTCGACGGCCATGATCTGGTCGAGCACCTGGGCGTGGACCGTGGGATTGTGGATCGGCACGAAGGTTTCCACCCGCCAGTCCATGTTGCGGGCCATCCAGTCGGCGCTGGAGATGAAGACCTTGTTCTCGCGGTCGGGCATGCGCGAGCCGTTGGCGAAGACGGCGATGCGGGCGTGTTCGAGGAAGCGGCCGATGATCGACTTGACGCGGATGTTCTCCGACAGTCCGGGCACGCCGGGGCGGAGGCAGCAGATGCCGCGCACCACGCAGGAGACCGGCACGCCGGCGGCGGAGGCGCGGTAGAGATGGTCGATCAGCCGTTCGTCGACCAGCGAGTTCAGCTTGAGCCAGATGCCCGACGGGCGGCCGGCGCGCGCTGCCTCGATCTCGGCGTCGATCAGCGCGCCGATGGCGCGGCGGGTCGTGATCGGGCTGAAGACCAGCTGGTCCATCTGCTCGGGTCGGGCATAGCCGGTCATGTAGTTGAACAGGCGGGCAGCATCGCGCGTCAGTTGCAGGTCGCAGGTGAAGAAGGACAGGTCGGTGTAGATGCGCGCGGTGATCGGGTGGTAGTTGCCGGTGCCGAAATGCGCGTAGGACCGCATGGCGCTGCCCTCGCGCCGGACCACGAGCGAGAGCTTGGCGTGGGTCTTCAGCCCGAGGAAGCCGTAGACCACCTGCACGCCGGCGGCTTCGAGCGTGCGGGCGAGGCGGATATTCGCCTCCTCGTCGAAACGGGCGCGCAACTCCACCATCGCGGTGACGCTCTTGCCCGACTCGGCGGCCTCGATCAGCGCGCCGACGATCGGGGAGTCGCGGCTGGTGCGATACAGCGTCTGCTTGATGGCGACGACATTGGGATCGGAGGCGGCCTGGCGGAGGAACTGCACCACCACGTCGAAACTCTCGAACGGGTGATGGACGATGATGTCCTTGTTGCGGATCGCGGCGAAGCAGTCGCCGCCGAAATCGCGGATGCGCTCGGGGAAGCGCGGCGTGTAGACGGGAAACAGCAGCTCGGGCCGGTCGTCGACGATCATTTCCTTGAGATCGACCAGGCCAAGCATCCCTGCTTCGATGAAGAAGTGGTTTTCCGGCGCCTCCACCTCGTCGATCACGAGGCTGCGCAGGTCGTCCGGCATGTTGGCGGCGAGGGTCAGCTCGATCGCGGCACCGCGGCGGCGACGCTTCAGTGCGGTTTCATAGGACTGGACCAGATCCTCCGCCTCTTCCTCGAACTCGACATCGGTATCGCGGCAGACGCGGAACAGGCCGGAACCGGCGAGGCGGAAGCCGTGGAACAGGCGGTCGAGGAAGAGGATCACCAGATCCTCGAGCTTGATGAAGCGGATTGTCGCCGGCGACGGGTCGGGCAGGCGGATGAAGCGCCGGATCTGCGCGGGAAGCGGGATCAGCGCCCGCATCACGCCGGAATCATCCTGGCGGATCAGCTTGAGCGCAAGCACGAGGCCCATGTTCTGGACGAAGGGAAACGGGTGCGCGGGGTCGATCGCGAGCGGCGTCAGGACCGGGAAGACCCGCTCCATGAAATGCTGGTCGAGAAAGGCGCGGTCAGCCTCGTTCAGCTCGTGCGGGGCGATCACGGTCAGGCCGGCGCCCGCCAGCTCGGCCAGAACACTGCCGAGCACGCGCTGCTGGGTTTCCATCAGGGTCCGGGCGCAGCGGTTAATCTCGGCGAGCTGCTGGGTGGGCGTCAGCCCGTCCGAGGAGCGCAGGGCAACCCCGGCGCGGGCCTGGCCGATCAGCCCGGCGACGCGGACGGAGTAGAACTCGTCGAGATTGGAGGCGCTGATCGAGACGAAGCGCAGCCGTTCGAGCAGTGGGTAGCGCGGGTTTTCGGCGGCGGCGACGACCCGGGCGTTGAAGGCCAGCCACGACAGCTCGCGGTTGATGAACCGTGGGGTGCCATCGGCCAGGGCCGGCTCAACGGTGATCTCGGGCAGGGTTTCCGCGTCCATGCCCGCACATTGCCATGAAAGCCCTGACAGCTAAAGCAAAGATGTGATGGCGGCAGCCGGCAGGTCCGGCGCGCGGACGGCGGGATCGGGATCGGCCGTCTCCTCGTCCGGGTCGGCCAGTTCGTCGATCAGTCGTTCGGCGAGGCGGCGCGAGGGGGCCGTGCCGAGTGCGAGGGCGTAGCGGTCGAGCCGGGCGATCGCCTCGCGCAGTACGGCGGGGCGGCGCGGCAGCCGGTTCAGCAGGAACTGGTGCAGCGCGGGCGGCAGGTTCATCTGCCGCGCCGCGGCGAGACGATGCAGCAGCGCGTCGAGCAGGGCCGGTTCGGCCGGCTCGATGCGGATGGTCAGGCTGGCGCGCAAACGACTCGCGAGATCCGGCGGCTCGATGGGCAGACGCGCGGGCGGTGTGCGGCAGGTCATCAGCACCGAAACGGCGTCCTGGGTGGCGCGTTCGAGTGTGGCGAACAGGGCGAGCGGGGCTGCCGCGGCGTCGATATCCTCGATCACCAGCGGCGCTTTCCCGGGGCTGGCGGGGGCGCGCAGGCGCGCGGCATCGAGCCGGAGCGCACCGGTGCGGGCGGCCCAGAGCCAGACGAGGTGGGATTTGCCGCTGCCGGCCTCGCCCCAGAGGACAAGCCGGCGGTTCACCCAGTTCTCCGGCGCGGCGAGGGCGGCGCGTGCCGCCGCGTTCGACGGCGCCTCGATGAAATCGGCCGCGGCGAAGCGCTCCGGCTCGTCGAACGGCAGCGCCATCTGCCGCGGCTCGTACCCCTCGCTACGCACCGTGCCGGGGCGGGTCGAGATAGAGCGGGCTCTGCAGGTAGTGGCGCAGCCAGAACCGCGTGAGCACGCCGAGGGTTGCGGTGACGGGAACGGCGAGCAGTACCCCGAGAAAGCCGAAGGTCTCGGCTCCGGCGAACAGGGCGAAGATCACCCAGACCGAGGACAGGCCAAGCCGGTCGCCGAGGAAGCGGGGGGCCACCACGTAGTCGTTGAGCAACTGGCCGACGACGAAGATCCCGCCCACGATCAGCACATGGTCGAGCCCGCTGAACTGGCCGAGCGCGAGCACGATGGAGGAGACCGCGCCGACGATCGTGCCGACATAGGGAATGAAGGAGAGCAGGCCGGCGGTCAGCCCGATGACAAGACCGAGATTGAGGCCGGCGAGCGTCAGGGTCAGCGCGTAGAACACGCCGAGAAACAGGCAGCATATCGCCTGGCCGCGCAGCCAGGCGTTGAGGATCCGGCTGATCTCGCGGGCGAGATTGCGGATCACGCTTTCATAGGAGCGGGGCAGCCAGGAATCGAGCCGTCCCATCACCAGCGGCCAGTCGCGCAGGAAATAGAAGGCGACGATCGGCGTGATCACCAGCAGGGTGAGGATGTTGAACAGCGCGAAGCCGGTGCCGAGCACCTGCCGCGCCGCCGACCCGGCGAAATTCACGATGGCGCCGGCCTCGTTGCTGACCAGCGATTGCAGCTTGTTCGAGACGAAGCCGGAGCCGAATCGGGCCTGGATCAGGCTGATCTGGTGGGTGGTGAATTGTTGCAGCCCGGCGATCATGCCGGGCAGCTGCTGGGCGAGCAGGCTGATCTGGGCCGTGATCAGCGGGTAGAGCAGCAGCGCGCAGAGGCCGGCGCCGGCAATCATCGCGAGCAGCATGATGATCGCGCCGAGCGAGCGCGGCAGGCCGAGCCGGTTCAGGGCGGAGACCGCCGGGTCGAGGAAATAGGCAATGCCGGCGGCGGCCACGAAGGGCAGCAGGATCGCCGAGAACAGCCGTAGGAACAGGACGACGAGGATGATCCCCGCCACGATCCAGCCGAAGCGCTGCCAGCGGAAGCCGGCCTGGGGTTCGCCGGTCATGAGCGGCTGCGGCCGGCTGTGTTGCCTTGAGGCGCGCGCTGTGGTGATAACCGCGCCAACGCGATGGCCAGGGATGTCCTGGCGGGCGGGCGGGTGCCGCTGAGCAGTGTGGCCGAAGCTTTCATGAACCGAGATTAGCGCATCGGAGGCGGGCATGACCAGCAAGGACGGTTCGAACGGCGAAACCTATCGCGCCGCCGGGGTGGACATCGAGGCCGGCGATGCCCTGGTCGAGGCGATCAAGCCGCTGGCAAAGGCGACCGTGCGGGCGGGCGTGCTCGGCGGCATCGGCGGGTTCGGCGCCTTGTTCGATCCGCGCGCGGCGGGTTTCGCCGACCCGATCCTGGTTGCGACGACCGACGGGGTGGGGACCAAGCTCCGGCTGGCGATCGATACCGGCATCCACGACACCGTTGGCATCGACCTCGTGGCGATGTGCGTCAACGACCTCGTGGTGCAGGGGGCGGAGCCGCTGTTCTTCCTCGATTATTTCGCGACCGGGCGGCTCGACCCCGCGATTGCGGCGCGCGTCATCGCCGGCATCGCCGAGGGCTGCCGGCAGGTCGGCTGCGCCCTGACGGGGGGCGAGACGGCGGAAATGCCCGGCATGTATGGCGCGGGGGATTATGATCTCGCCGGCTTCGCGGTCGGCGCGGCGGAGCGCGGGCGCCTGCTGCCCGAGGGCGTGGCGCCCGGCGACATCCTGCTCGGCCTGTCCAGCACCGGCGTGCACTCGAACGGGTTTTCCCTCGTCCGCCGGATCATCGATGCTGCCGGGATCGGGCTCGACGCGCCCGCGCCCTTTGCGCCGGAGCAGACCCTCGGCGGGGCGCTGATGGCGCCGACGGCACTCTATGTCCAGCCGGTGCTGGCGCTGGCGCGGGCGGGGCTGCTCCGCGCCGCCGCCCATATCACCGGCGGCGGGCTGCCGGGCAATCTGCCGCGGGTGCTGCCCGAGGGCACCGCGGCGGTGATCGACAGGGCGTGGCCGGTGCCGCCGGTGTTCGGCTGGCTGGCGCGGACCGGGAATGTGGCCGCGGCGGAAATGCTGCGGGTGTTCAACTGCGGCATCGGCATGGTGCTGGTGATCCGCCCGGCCGACGAGGCTGCGGCGCTCGACCTGCTCGCCGGCGCGGGGGTCATCGCGCATCGTCTCGGCCAGATCACGGCCGGGACCGGGGCGCCGGAGGTGACGATCGGGCCGGCGGACACGCTCTTCGCATGAAGCGCCGCGTCGGCATCCTCATTTCGGGCCGCGGCTCGAACATGGAGGCGCTGATCGCTGCGGCGGCCGCGGCCGAGTATCCCGCCGAGATCGCCATCGTGCTGTCGAACCGCGCGGCGGCACCCGGGCTCGAGGCCGCACGGCGCGCCGGCATTCCGGCCGCGGCGATCCCGGGGCGGGATTTCGGCGCCGATCGCGCGGCCCACGAGGCGGCGATCGATGCAGCACTGCGCGAGGCCGGATGCGAGCTGGTCTGCCTTGCCGGGTACATGCGGCTGTTGACGCCTTTTCTCGTCGGGCGCTGGGCCGGGCGGATGCTGAACATCCATCCCTCGCTGCTGCCCGCCTTTCCCGGGCTCGATACCCATGCCCGGGCGCTGGCCGCCGGCGTGCGGCTGCACGGCTGCACCGTGCATCTGGTGACCGAGACGATGGACGAGGGGCCCATCCTCGCGCAGGCGGCGGTGCCCGTGCTGCCCGGCGATACCGAGTCCGCACTGGCCGCCCGCGTACTCGCGCAGGAGCATGTTCTCTACCCGCTGGCGCTGCGGGACGTCATCCGCGGCACGACGGTTCCGGCCGATCCGGCGGCCCGGCTTCTCAACCCTTGCGTTTGATGTCGGGACGTTATAGCAACTTCCAAGGTCACAAGGATGTGTAGCGACGTCGACCGCGCAGCGTTTTCCGCGTGACCGGACAAGGCTTCGGATGGTCACGCAAGGTGGCGGCGGCAAGAAAGGTTCAAGGCAGAAATGATGGCTGACACGGAACACCCGAACAAGCTGCGGATCAGTCTGGAGCAGCTTGAAGAGTCCAGCCAGACGGGCTGGAACAGCTTTTCCCGGTTCATCACGGTCACCACGATCTGCGTGATCGTCACGGTTCTGCTGATCGCCGCCTTCACCGTCTGGAGCTGACGACCCGACAAGACGGCCGGTTTCTTCTGGCGCGCCCGCCCGTGCCGTCATCTGCCTGACAGGTTCGGTTGTGAGTGAATCGACAGTTCTTAGCCCGCGCCATGCGTTGCTGGCCCTTGCCGTGGTCGCGGTGTGGGGCACCAATTTCGTCGTGATCCGCCTGGCGCTGGACCAGTTCCCGCCCTTTCTCCTTGCCGGTCTGCGCTTCGCCCTCGCTGCCGTTCCCGGCGTATTCTTCCTGAAGCGGCCACAAGTGAAGTGGTCGAATCTCGCGGCCTACGGGCTGCTCATCGGCGCTGGCCAGTTCGGCCTGCTGTTCTTCGCGATGGATGGGCGGATTTCGCCCGGCCTGGCCTCGCTGATGATCCAGACCCAGGTTTTCTTCACGATTTTCCTCTCGATGGCGCGGGTAGGCGAGCGGTTGCGGGGATTTCAGGTGGTCGCCTGCCTGCTCGCCGTGGTGGGTATCGGCGTCATCATGCTGCATCTGCATGGCGGCACCACGACCCTGTTCGGCCTGATGCTCGTCCTGCTCGCCGCCTCGTCATGGGCCGTGGGCAACATCGTCGCTCGCGAGAGCGGCGCGCGCAACGCCCTGGCCTATGTGGTGTGGTCGAGCCTGTTCGCGGCGCCGCCGCTGTTGCTGGTCGCGTTGCTGCGCCAGGGGCCGGCCGTGCTGCTGCACGCCATAACCCACGCAACGCCGGCCGGATGGGTCGCGGTGATCTGGCAGTCGGTCGGCAACAGCTGGTTCGGCTATGGCAGCTGGGCGTTCCTGCTTGCGCGCTATCCCTCCGCCACGGTCAGCCCGATGGCGTTGCTGGTGCCGGTGTTCGGGATGGCGGCGTCTGTCGTCTGGCTTGGCGAGCCGATGCCGGGCTGGAAACTGGCCGCTGCCGGGCTGGTGATCGCAGGGCTTGCGATCAGCGTGTTCTATCCGCGCTGGCGGGCCGCACGGCAGGTCCGCCCAGCCTGAGCGTATCCAGCCTGAACCAGGCCGGCCTGATCCTGGATCAGGCCGCGCCGAACGCCCAGGCGAGAATCCCCTGCTGCGCGAAAAGCCGGTTTTCCGCCTCGTCGAAGACCACTGATTGCGGGCCGTCGATCACCCCGGCGCTGACCTCCTCGCCGCGATGGGCGGGCAGGCAATGCATGAAGATCGCATCCGCCGCAGCGCGGGCCATCAGCGCCTCGTCCACCCGATAGCCGGCGAGGATGGCGTGCCGGTTTTCCGCATCCTCGTCGCTCATGCTCACCCAGGTATCGGTGGTCACGCAACGCGCACCTTCGGCGGCTTCGGCCGGGCTGGCGGTGAGCAGGATGTCGGCGCCCTGCGCGCGCGCCCAGGCCAGGGCCTCCGCGTCCGGCGGGAGTTCCGCCGGGCAGGCGAGGCGCAGCTGGAAGCCGAACCGCGCCGACGCCTCGATCCAGCTCTTGGCCATGTTGTTGCCATCGCCGATCCAGGCGATGCGCTGGCCGGCGATCGCGCCGCGCTTCTCCTCGAATGTCATCACGTCCGCCATCACCTGGCAGGGGTGCGAGCGCTCGGTCAGCCCGTTGATCACCGGCACGCTGGCATGGGCGGCGAGTTCGCGCAGCTTTTCCTCGCGGTCGGTCCGCAGCATGATGCCGTCGACATAGCGCGAGAGCACGCGGGCGGTATCCGCCACCGTCTCGCCCCGGCCGATCTGCATTTCCCGCGACGACAGCATGATCACCTCGCCGCCGAGCCGGCGCATGCCGATCTCGAAACTGACGCGGGTGCGGGTGGAGGGCTTCTCGAAGATCAGCGCCAGCGCCCGCCCGGCGAGCGGCTGGCCGAGGGCGCGGCCGGCGCGCTTGAAGCGCGTTGCGGTATCGAGCATGTGGCGCAGCGTCGGGCCGTCGATCAGCGACAGGTCGAGGAAATGCCGCGGCGAAGGGGCGGACCGCCCGGTTTTGATCGCGGCGCTCATTGTGCGGCGTCCCGCGCGCTGGAGGGCGTGCAGCGCCGCGCCGCGGCGTCGAGCCGGGCCAGCGCCTCGTCCACCTCATCCTCCCGCACGATCAGCGGCGGCACCAGGCGCAGCACGTTGTCGCCGGCGGCGACCACCAGCAGGCCCTCGGCGAGGCAGGCGCCCTGCACCTCGCCATTCGGCACCACGCACACCAGACCCTGCATCAGCCCCTGGCCGCGCGCGCCGGAAAACACCTGCCCATGGCGCGCCGCCAATGCGTCGAGCCCGGTGCGCAGCCGCTCTCCGGCCCGCGCCACCGCATCGAGGAAGCCGGGCGCCAGAATTTCATCGAGCACGGCATTGCCGGCGGCGCAGGCGAGCGGGCTGCCGCCATAGGTCGTGCCATGGCTGCCCGGCACCAGGCTCGCGGCGACGCGTTCGCCCGCGAGCAGCGCGCCCAGCGGAAACCCGCCGGCGATGCCCTTCGCGGTGCTGACCGCATCGGGCGCGATTCCGGCCCATTCATGCGCGAAGAGCTTTCCGGTGCGGCCCATGCCGCACTGCACCTCGTCGAAGCCGAGCAGCAGGCCGAACTCGTCGGCCGCGGCGCGCAGGCCGCGCAGATACTCGGCCGTCGCCGGCCGGATGCCGCCCTCGCCCTGGATCGGCTCGACGAGAATGCCGGCGGTCTCGGGGGTTATCGCATCGCGCAGCGCGTTGAGATTGTTGAACGGCACATGGTCGAACCCGTCGACCGGCGGGCCGAACCCTTCGAGATACTTGGCGTTGCCGGTCGCGCTGATCATCGCCAGGGTGCGGCCGTGGAACGCGCCCTGCGCGCAGATGACGCGGTATCGCTCGGGTTTGCCCTCGCGCGCCATGGTCTTGCGGAAAGCCTTGACCAGCGCCTCGTTGGCCTCGGCGCCGGAATTGCAGAAGAACACGCTGTCGGCGAAGCTGGCCGCGACGAGGCGGGCGGCGAGCTGCTCGGCCTGCGGCACCCGATAGAGATTCGAGACGTGAATCACCTTCGCCGCCTGTTCGGCGATCGCCCTGGTCAGGCCGGGATGGCCGTGGCCGAGCGACGATGTCGCGATCCCGGCGCCGAAATCGAGGAATCGTCGGCCGTCATCGGCCATCAGCCAGGCGCCGTCGCCATGGCTGAACGACACGTCGATCCGGTTGTAATTCGGCATGAGGGCAGGGATCATGTCGTGGTCACTTTCTTTCGCAACCACGCTATTGTGCGAAGGCGGGCCGCCAAGTCAAACGCCTTGCGGCGATATCGGCGCATGAAACCCCTCGGGCGCGGCAGGGTTGCGCTTTACGGCGGGCTGCGCGGCGTCCCGGCCCCCTCTACCGCCCGCGCCCGCGCTGCGCTACGCAAGCGGCATGACGCGCATGTCTCACGAGACGGCATCGGACACTTCGCGCCGCCGCGCCGTGGTCGATCTCGGGTCGAATTCGGTCCGCCTGGTGGTTTTCCAGGGCGAATCCCGCAACCCGATGCAGATTTTCAACGAGAAGGCGGTGCTGCGCCTGGCCCGTGGCCTGATCCGCACCGGCCAGCTCGACGATTCGGCGATGGACGAGACGGTGATGGTCATGCGCCGCTACGGCGCCATCGCCCGTGCCATGGGAGCGGCGCCGTTCGAGGCGCTGGCCACGTCCGCCGTGCGCGACGCGGCCAATGGCGCGGCGTTCGTTGCCCGGCTCGAAGCTGAAATTCCGGGTCTCAGGGTCATCGTGCTGAGCGGCGAGGAAGAGGCGCGGCTCTCCGCCGAGGGGGTTCTATGCGGCATTCCGGGCGCGGATGGCATTCTGGCCGATCTGGGCGGCGGGTCGCTCGAACTGGTCCGTCTTTCCGAGGGACGGATCGGCCCGGCCGCGACGGTGCCGGTCGGGGTGATCCGCCTCGCCGAGCGGGCGCTCGAGGACCGGACAAGGGCGCGGGCGATCGTCGCGGATGAGCTGGCCAGCGTTCCGTTTCTCGGCGAGGGCGAAGGGGGCGACCTGTATGTGTCCGGCGGCGCGTTCCGGGCGCTGGCGCGCATCCATATCGCCCAGACCGGCTATCCGCTGGCGATGGTCCATCATTACACCGTCGGGCGGGACGAGGCGCGCGACCTGTCCGCCGTGATCGGCGATGCGAGCCGCAAGCTGATCGAGCGGATGCCCGGCGTGGCGCGCAAGCGGATCGAGGATCTGCCTTACGCGGCGCTCATCCTCCGCCGTCTGCTGCGGGCGACCGGGGCAAGCCGGGTCGTGTTCAGCGCCAATGGCCTGCGCGAGGGCTGGTTTCTGCGGCAATTGCCGGAGGCGATGCGCCAGCAGGATCCGCTGATCGCCGCCGGACGTGATCTTACAGTGGGGTTGCTGCGCGACCCGGCGCTGCCGGGGGCGCTGATCGCCTGGACCGCCACGCTGTTCCCCGGCGAGCCGGCCTCGCACCGGCGGCTGCGCGAGGCGGCGTGCTGGTTCTCCGATATCGGCAATCACGAGCATCCCGAATACCGCGCCGAGCAGGCTTTCCTGCGTGTCCTGCGGCAAACCGGCGTCGGGCTCGATCACCATGCCCGCGCCTTTCTCGCCCTCACCCTTGCCCTGCGCTACGAGGCGCCGGTGGAAAGCGCGTTCCTCGCGCCCTCGCGCGCCCTGCTCGACATGGCGACGGCCCGCCGCGCCGAAACCCTCGGGGCGGCGCTGCGCCTGGCCTATACGCTGTCGGCCGGCACCCCTGCCTTGCTCGCCGCGACACGCCTGGAGCGCGACCGCGATCGGCTGGTGCTGTGTCTCGATGCCAGCAGCGGGGTTTTTGCCGGCGATCCGATCGAGCGGCGGCTGGTCCGGCTGGGCTCGCTGGTCGGGCTGGAGACGGAAATCCGGGTGGCGAAGGCGTAAGCCTTTCCACTCCGTCACGATTTTCTGGTGCTGGTGCGACGCCGGATTATCGCGCCCCCGATGCGATCGCCGACCGGTCGAGCCGGCAGGACGCCGGCACCGTGCCGTGGAACGGCAGCCAGTGTCGCGTTTCGCCGAAGATCGGCAGGCCGACATAGCCGCGCAGCGCGAGCGATCCGGCATGGTCGACATGGAATTCGGCATGATACCGCGCGCCATTGTGCGGATTGATGATGCGTCCGCGCCAGATCTTGCCGCCGGGGCGCGCTGCCGAGGGGCGGATCAGTTCGAAGCCGCACTGGCTGCGGCCCTGCCAGTCCTTGGGCATCGGGCTGCCGTGATCGAGCACGATGCCGACGATGTGCCCGCACAGCGCGGCGCTGCCATGAGCCGCGCCGCCACAACGCGCGATCTTCACGACCGCACCGCCTTCGCCCGTCAGCCAGTCACCAACGGGTGAGGCGGCCTGCGCCGCGGGCGATGCGGCGGCGATGCCGGCGAAGATTGCGAGTGAAGCGACCGGCAGGCAGCACAGCCGCGACCGGCTTCGTAAAATCCGTCGCACAATATTCAGGGCTATTGAAATCATCGGTGATTGATATGGTGAGTGCACGATGCTTTTGCTCACAAACAGTTGTCATATGTCCCATGCAGCGGCCGTTGCCATCGCATGACCGGCTGTATCCCGTTTCCTGCACTTGACTTGCAATCGTCCTGCCTGAGACGATTTGGGTGAAGGCCCTCAATGCCGGACCGCATCCGCGGCCCGCACTCCACGCAGGATCAAGCAGATGAACCGAACCCTGGCCGTTCTTGCCATGTCCGCCTCGCTGTCCGCGCTGGCCCCGGCAACGTCCCGCGCGAGCGGTGCGTTTCCAGGCGGAATCTGGACGCTCCAGGACGAAAATGCCTCGATCAGCACCCAAGCCCTGACCGATCGCTATTATGTGAACGGCGTGCATCTCGGCTGGACCTCGAATGCGGGAGAGGTTCCCGGCGCGGTTGCCGCGTTCGGCCATGCGGTGCTCGGCCAGGGCCGGCAGCGGATCAGCATCAGCCTGACCCAGAAGATCTTCACCCCGGCGGCGACGACGCTGATCAACCCGCCGGCGAACGACGAACCCTATGCCGGCTCGTTGCTGGCAAGCTTCAGCCTGATCCAGGATACCGCCGGCAGCCGGACGATCATGGGCTTCGATACCGGCGTGTTCGGGCGCGATGCGGGTGCCGAGATCGTCCAGAATACCACCCATGCGATCATCGGCCAGGGGCGGACCCATGGCTGGGCCTATCAGCTGCCGAGCGAACCTGCTTTCGACCTGTTCGCCAGCCGCATCTGGCGGTTGCGGCTGACCGCGCCGGGCGCCGGGCTGCAGGCGGATGCGTTGCCGCAGCTTTCGGCCATGGCCGGCACGACCGAAATCTATGCGGAACCGGGGGTTGTCTTCCGCCTTGGCGAGGGGCTGGATGCCGATTTCGGGGCGCCGCTCATCAGCCCGGGGCCGTCCGGCGGCGATGCCTTCAGCACCCGGCATTTCGCGTGGTATGTATTTGCCGGTGCCGGTGCCAAACTGGTCGCGCATGATGAATATCTGCAGGGCACGCTCTATCAGACCAGCCGCTCGGTGCGGCCGAACCGGGTCGTCGGTTCCTTCGAGGCCGGCGTGGCGTTGATCTGGCGCGGCGTCCGCCTGACCTATACGCAGGTGTTCCAGACCGAGCGCTTTCATGGCCAGTCCGGCGGCATTCATGAATATGGTTCTCTGGCCGCAACGGTCCGTTTCTGAGGGGCGCGCCGCGAGAATCGGCGCCGGGCCGAAAATTTTCTCTTTCCCAGTGCCGGCACGTGTGAATAGGATGAGGTTGTGAAGTTCGAAGATACGTTCATGTCAGGCGCGGATCGCAAAGGCACCGGAAACGGGCTGGGCACCGGAGTGGCGACCAGGACACGCGCGAAAACGCGTAAGCCATCGCTGTACAAGGTGCTGATGCTCAATGACGACTACACGCCGATGGAATTTGTGGTGCACGTGCTGGAGCGGTTCTTCGGCAAGAGCCGCCAGGAGGCCGAGCGGATCATGCTGCATGTGCATCGTCGCGGGGTCGGCGTCTGCGGCGTGTTCACCTATGAGGTGGCCGAAACCAAGGTGACCCAGGTAATGGATCTCGCGCGCCAGAGCCAGCACCCCCTGCAATGCACGATCGAGAAGGAATAGCGCGGTTGAGGCCGGCATTCCGGGTCGCTTCTGCGGCATGGGCGTGTTGTCCGCAGTCACCATTGCGAAAGTTTTTCGGTCTATCATGTCAGTAGTGCGACAGGCCGGGCGGAGGGCCAGACTCTCTGGCCCGGCGATGTAAACGCGGTTTCGGCCGCATCGGGCTTGACCAGGGCCGCAAGTGCGGCCCGACGGAAGTCCGGCTTGGAGAGTTTCGGATATGCTGTCTCGCAACCTTGAACAGACGCTGCATCGTGCCCTTGGTTTCGCTGCGGAACGCCGGCACGAATACGCCACGCTGGAGCATCTCCTGCTGGGCCTGATCGACGACGCCGATGCGCTCACCGTCCTGCGCGCCTGCGGTGTCGACATCGAGAGGCTGCGCCGCGAAACGACCGAATTCCTCGACAAGGAACTGGCCGGTCTCGCCACCGACCGGGGCGGCGATCCGAAGCCGACCGCCGGGTTCCAGCGCGTCGTCCAGCGCGCCGCGATCCATGTGCAGTCCTCCGGGCGGGACGAGGTGACGGGCGCCAATGTGCTGGTTGCGCTGTTCTCGGAGCGCGAGAGCCATGCGGTGTATTTCCTGCAGGCGCAGGACATGACAAGGCTGGACGCGGTCAATTTCATCAGCCACGGCATTGCCAAGTCGCCGGGGCGCTCGGCGCCGCGCACGCCCTCGGGCAGTGCGGAATCGAGCGAGGCCGAGCCCGAGCAGAAGCCAAAGCGCGGTCAGGACGCGCTGTCGAATTACTGCGTCAATCTCAACAAGAAGGCGCAGGCCGGCAAGATCGACCCGCTGATCGGCCGCGATAGCGAGATCGAGCGGACGATCCAGATCCTCTGCCGTCGCTCGAAGAACAACCCGCTCTTCGTCGGCGATCCGGGCGTCGGCAAGACCGCCATCGCCGAGGGGCTGGCCAAGCGCATCGTCGATGGCGAGGTGCCCGAAGTGCTGGCCAAGGCGACGATCTATGCGCTCGACATGGGGGCGCTGCTGGCCGGCACCCGCTATCGCGGCGATTTCGAGGAGCGGCTGAAGGCCGTCGTCACCGAGCTTGAAAACACGCCCGGCGCCGTGCTGTTCATCGACGAGATCCACACCGTGATCGGCGCGGGTGCGACCTCGGGCGGTGCGATGGATGCCTCCAACCTGTTGAAACCCGCTTTGTCCTCGGGCGCGCTGCGTTGCATCGGCTCGACCACCTACAAGGAGTTCCGGTCCTATTTCGAGAAGGACCGGGCGCTGGTTCGCCGGTTCCAGAAGATCGATGTCAACGAGCCGACGATCGACGATGCGGTGAAAATCCTGCGCGGCCTGAAATCGACCTACGAGAAGCACCACAAGGTCCGCTACACCGAAGAGGCCATCCGTGCGTCCGTGGAGCTGTCGGCAAAATACATCCATGACCGCAAGCTGCCGGACAAGGCGATCGACGTGATCGACGAGGTCGGGGCGTCCCGCATGCTGCTGCCCGAGAACAAGCGGCGCAAGACGGTCACGTTGCGGGATATCGAGGAAATCGTCGCCAAGATCGCGCGGATCCCGCCCAAATCGGTTTCCGCCGACGACAAGGAAACGTTGCGCACACTGGAGCGCGATCTGAAATCGATGGTGTTCGGGCAGGATTCGGCGATCGAGGCGCTTTCCGCCGCGATCAAGCTGGCGCGCGCCGGCTTGCGCGACGCCGAGAAGCCGATCGGCTGCTACCTGTTTTCCGGCCCCACCGGCGTCGGCAAGACGGAAGTCGCCCGTCAGCTCGCCTCGACGCTGGGCATCGATCTGACCCGGTTCGACATGTCGGAATACATGGAACGCCACTCGATTTCCCGCCTGATCGGCGCGCCGCCGGGCTATGTCGGGTTCGACCAGGGCGGCCTGCTTACCGATGCGATCGACCAGCATCCGCATTGCGTCCTGCTGCTCGACGAGATCGAGAAGGCGCATCCGGACCTGTTCAACATCCTGCTGCAGGTGATGGACCACGGCAAACTGACCGATCACAACGGCAAGACGGTCGATTTCCGCAACGTCATCCTGATCATGACGACCAATGCGGGTGCGGCCGACATGGCCAAGACCGCGATCGGCTTCGGCCGGGAGGTGCGCATCGGCGAGGACGAGGAGGCGATCAAGCGGCTGTTCACCCCCGAATTCCGCAACCGTCTCGATGCGATCATCCCGTTCTCCGGGCTGACGCCGGAAATCGTTGCCCGTGTCGTCGAGAAGTTCGTGATGCAGCTGGAGGCGCAGCTCGCCGATCGCAATGTCACGATCGAGCTCTCCTCGGCGGCGAAGGAATTCCTCGCCGAACGCGGCTATGATCCGCTCTATGGCGCGCGGCCCCTGGCCCGCGTGATCCAGGAGGAAATCAAGAAGCCGCTCGCCGAAGAGTTGCTGTTCGGCCGCCTCGCCACCGGTGGCGCGGTGAAGGTGACGGTCCGTGACGGCGAACTTGCGTTCGACATCGCGGAAGCGCCGAAACCAGCCCTGCCGAAGCCGGACGGCGATCAGGAAGAGTCGGTGCCGCCGCAGGAGGTCGATTAGAGCACGTTCCAATCCATCAGGACCGGAAAGTTGTCCAAGACAACCGCCGAACCGACGGGCCCGGCATTTATCTGAAGATCCAACCCCTGAAACTCATTCCTGAGTTTCAGGGGTTGTTTATTGATCTCCCGGCCATCACGGTTTGGCCTGCTGTCGAATAAGGTACAGTTGATAGCCACCTGCCTGGCCCACACGCTTGAGCCACGGTGGAGGCGTGTTGGCCGCCAGCAGGTGCCAGAGCGCACCCTGCTTGGCGCCCGCGACAAGGGCGGAATCATTGCCCCGTGCGGCACAGAAGAGCACGAACGTCGCCTCGGTTGCCCGCACCGCCGTAGGTTCGGCCGCGCCCGCCGGCGTTCGCCAGGCGGCACGATCGCGCATGAACGCGCGGAGCCCGTGATGATAGAGCGAGCCCACGCCGATGGCCTCCGTGCGATAAATCAGTTCGGGAACAAGGCCTGGGTCGGTCAGCACGATCTGGCCTGCCGTTGGCGCCAGCAGGCGTGTGGCCGATTGCAGCGAGCAGTGGCCCGCCGGTTTCGCCGGGTCTGGCCGCAGCGCCGCAGCCGCCATGCCGGGGACATAGACAAGCACAACAGGCGCCCAGACCAGCCCCACCCGCAGCAGCGCGGCGCGGCTTGGACGGGCGGCGAAATGCCGTGAAATGTCGTCGAGCGCGAGGGGCGCCAGTGCCACGGCAAAGGCGGCAGGATATTGCTGGAAAATCATCATGCGCGCGGTCAGGCCGAGCGCCAGCGCAAGGCCAGCGATGAGTATCAGCCACAGCCCCGCAATGTCCGGCGCGTGCCGGCAGCGCCAGGCGCGATGCAGGGCATAGGCCAAGGCGAGCAATCCCGGCGCAAGGCGGCTTGCAGCCAGCGACAGCGTCGTGGCCGGCTGGTCTTCGATGATCCCGCCGAAGAAGGCGTGCATTTCCCGCACGGGGATCAGCGCATAGGGGCCAAGTGCGACGGTCGGGTAGGTTGCGAGCCATGCCGCGAATGCGGTCCCCGCGGCGGCGATGCCAAGGCCCATGCGCGAATTGCCGTGCACCTTGCGGTCGAGCCCGGCAAGGCAGATTCCGACGATCGAGACGGCGAGCCCCAGCATCGCATAAACGATCGACAGCCGGTCGATTTCCGGCGTCAGCCACCCGCCATGTGGCGGATCGATCCAGAGCGCGACCCACAAGATCGCGGCGAAACCGGCGCCGAGACGGGCGAGCGTGGCGCCGAGCGGGCGGAACAGCCACGCATAGCCCAGTGCGCTATAGCCGAGCATGACGAAGGGCATCGTCTCCGGCATCAGCCAGATCGCAAGCCCGCCAAACATCCCGGCCGCCCAGCCCATCCGCCGGGCGCCGAGGCCGGCCCGCAGCGTGCAGCCGAGTGCAAGCGCGGTGAGGGCGACCTGCGCGATATGGTAATGCACCACGCCGAAGCCGTTGAAACTGCGAATGCCGGGCAAAAGCGGCGCGATGATCGCCGGTGCCCAGAGCCAGCGCCCTTCGGTCAGCGGCGCTGCGGCGAAACCGAGTGCTGCGGCCAGCAGGCCGGCCGAGAGCGGGCCGGTGGCGACCCCTGCGGCGAACAGCGCGCGGTGCCAGCCGAGCAGCGGCGCCAGCGGCGCGGCGAGTGCCATGATCCAGGCATCGAACAGCCGAGACCACTCGACCACCAGCAACTGGCCCGAATCGTCGCGCCGGACGACGTTGAGCAGGTGACCCGCATGAAGCCCCTGGCGCAGCCGGACCAGCCGCATGTAGCTGTCAGGGTCGATCAGCGTTCCGTGCAGAACGGCAGGGATGGTCGTGGCGGATGCAAGAACGGTAATAACGGCAGCCGCCAGCGCCATGCCCGCATAGGCGGACGCGGGTGGCGATTTTCGCTGGAATGCATAATCGGCCGAAGCGCGCATCTCCGGCATATGCCATGCCGGAGCCTAATACATGGTGAACGCGGCGCGGCCCGGCTGGTTTCAGCCGCCGGCGGCTTGCGGCAGCCGCGCCGGGCGCGGCCCGCCGGCCATCCAGTCGAGGAGTTCCACGGTGTGGATCGTCGGCAGGCCGTCGCCGGCAAGCTGGGTGAGGCAGCCGATATTGCCGGCGGCGATCAGGTCCGGCTTGAGCGCGTGCAGCGTGCCGAGCTTGCGGGCGCGCAGCTGCCCGGCCATTTCCGGTTGCAGGATGTTGTAGGTGCCGGCGGAACCGCAGCACAGATGCGGATCCTTCGGCTCGGCGATGCTGAATCCGGCGCGCCGCAGCAGGGTTTTCGGCGCGTCGGTCACGCGCTGGCCGTGTTGCAGCGAGCAGGCCGCATGATAGGCCACGGTGAGTGGTGCTGCCGGTGTCCGGCTCGGCCTGTAGTCGAGCCGGAGCAGAAGCTCGGTGATGTCGACCGCAAGTTCGGAAATCCGCGCCGCATCCTTGGCTTCCGGCGTGTCGCGGAGCAGGAAGCCGTAATCCTTCAGCACGGTGCCGCAGCCGGATGTATCGGTCACCACCGCGTCCAGCCCGCCGGTGCCGATTTCCCGCATCCAGGCGGCGACATTGGCACGGGCAAATCCAAGCGCCTCGTCATGCCGGCCGAGATGGTGGGTGAGGGCGCCGCAGCATCCTGCCCCGGCTGCAACGACGACCTCGACACCCATGCGGTTGAGCAGGCGGATCGTTGCGTCGTGAATGCCGGGATCGAGCACCTGCTGCGCGCAGCCGGCCAGCAGGGCGACGCGCGCGCGCCGCTCGCCGGTCGCGGGGAATACGCCGGGCCGTTCGGTCGAACTCGGCGGCGGCAGTGTCGCCGGCGCGAGGTCGAGCATCGCGCGCAGCCGCCGCATCAGCATCCCCTCGCCACGCACCAGGAAGCGGCCGAGCCGCCCGAGCGATGCGGCGCGCAGCGCCATCCGGAGGCGGGCGGGATAGGGCATGATCGCGGCGAGCAGGCTGCGCAGCGCCCGGTCATGCGCCGGGCGCTCATAGGTTTCCTCGACCCGCGTGCGGGCATGGTCGATCAGGTGCATGTAGTCGACGCCGGAGGGGCAGGTCGTCATGCAGGACAGGCAGGACAGGCAGCGATCGAGATGGAAGGCGACCGGCTCGCTCGCCGGCGCGCCGGTCTCCAGCATGTCCTTGATCATGTAGATGCGGCCGCGCGGGCTGTCATCCTCGTCGCCGACGGTCACGAAGGTGGGGCAGGTCGCGGTGCAGAAGCCGCAATGCACGCAGGAGCGCAGAATCCGGTCGGCCACCGCGATGTCGGGATCGGCCAGCTGATCGGGCGTGAAATTAGTTTGCATGTGTCCTCGTCCTCGGGCGCGGGCGCCCGCTGCTCCTGCTCAGGCGGCGTGAAGCCGCCCGGGGTTGAGAATCCCGGCCGGGTCGAACGCGGCGGCGACGCGGCGGCGAATCGCGGCCATCGCCTCGGGCTCGCGTTGCAGCGCGTCGGGGTGATGACGCAGCGCGTCGGGCGCGCGCAGCAGCCACCATTCGCCGCCGGCGCGCCTCGTGGCGGAGGCGATCGCGGTATGGGCCGCCTCGGTCCCCGGTCCGCTCAGGAACGCGAGGCCGCCGCCCCAGTCGAGATATCCGTCGAGCCCGGCGCCGCGCGCCGCCTCGAGAACCGCGGGGCCGGCCGATGGCCGCACCGAGATGCGCCAGACCGCGTCCCCATCGCGCACGGCAAGCGGTGCTGCGTCGCGCACCGCGCGCCACAGCCCCAGGCTGGCCGAGGTGTCGAGCTGCTCGACCGTGCCGAACGCGCCCCAGATTTCGGCGAGGCGGCCGATCCGGTAATGAACCGAGTCGGTGAAATCCTCGATCCGCGCAATGGTGATCGCGCGCGCATGACCCAGCGCTGCGGCGGCACCTTCCGGCAAATGCGCGGCGCCGGTCACCGAGAAGGGCGAGCCGAGCGCCGCCGACAGCGCCTTGACGGCGGTTGCCGCATCAAGCCCGGCCAGCAGCACGGTGCCGGTTGCTTCGGGGGCGGGGAGCACTTTCAGCGTGATCTCGCTCATCACGCCGAGCGTGCCGTAGGAGCCGGTGAACAGCTTGCAGAGGTCGAGACCGGTGACGTTTTTCAGCACGCGCCCGCCGGAGCGGATCACCTCCGCCCGGCCGGTCACGGCGCGGATGCCCATCACATGGTCGCGCATCGCGCCCCAGGCGATCCGCCGCGGACCGGACAGGTTGGTCGCGATGATGCCGCCCACTGTCTGCGCCTCGGCGCCGAGAAAGGCGTAATGCGGCGGCTCGGCGATCAGGTGCTGGCCGGCTTCCGCAAGCTTCGCCTCGAGCGCGGCCAGGGTGGTGCCGGCGCGCGCGGAGACGATGAGTTCCTGCGGCGCATGCAGCGGAATCCCGGTGAGGTTGCGGGTGGAGAGCGTTTCCGCCGTCTGCACCGGACGGGCGAACCCGGCCTTCGAGCCGAGTCCCTCGATGGTCAGCGGAGTGCGTGACGCCGCCGCTGCCTCGATCGCCGCGACCAGCCCGGCTTCGTCGGAGGGAGTGATCATGCCGCGTGCGGCATCGGCGCCGTTTCCGTGCCCGGCTTGAGCGGAAACACCTTCGCCGTGTTCAGCAGCCAGCCGGCGTCGAAGGCGGTCTTGACGCGGCGCTGCTGGTCCAGCTCGGTTTCGGTGAACTGCACGCTCATTAGATCGCGCTTCTCGACGCCGACGCCATGCTCGCCGGTCAGGCAACCGCCGACCTCGACGCAGAGCTTGAGGATATCGGCGCCGAAAGCCTCGGCCTTGTGCATGCTCTCGGGATTGTTGGCGTCGAACATGATCAGCGGGTGCAGGTTGCCGTCGCCGGCGTGAAAGATGTTGGCGACGCCGAGCCCGTATTGCTCGCTCATCTCGCCGATGCGACGCAGCACCTCGGGCAGGGTGCTGGTGGGGATCGTGCCGTCCATGCAGAGATAGTCCGGGCTGATCCGCCCGATCGCGCCGAACGCGCCCTTGCGTCCCTTCCAGATCGCCGCCGATTCCTCGGCCGATTGCGAGACCTTGAGGCTGATCGGGTCGAACCGGGCGCAGATTTCCTTGATCCGCCCGAGCAGCGAATCCTGCTCCTCGACCGAGCCCTCGACCTCGATGATCAGCATCGCCTCCGCATCGAGCGGATAGCCGGCCTTGGCGAAAGCCTCGCAGGCATGGATCGCCGGACGGTCCATGAATTCCAGCGCCACGGGAATGATGCCGGAGCCGATGATCGCATCGACGCAGCGCCCGGCAATCTCGTTCGACTTGAACGCCGCGAGCATCGCCCTGGTGCCTTCCGGTGCGCGCAGCAGCCGCACGGTGATTTCGGTGGCGATGCCGAGCTGGCCCTCGCTGCCGATCACGATGCCCATCCAGTCATAGCCGGCGGTATCGAGATGCGCGCCGCCGAGTTCCAGGATTTCGCCCTCGATGGTGACCAGCTTGATGCCGAGCACGTTGTTCGCGGTCACGCCATATTTCAGGCAGTGCGCGCCGCCCGAATTCATGCCGATATTGCCGCCGATCATGCAGGCGAGCTGGCTGGAGGGGTCGGGGGCGTAGAAGAAGCCATCCGCCTCGACGGCCTTGGTGATGCCGAGATTGGTGACGCCGGCCTGCACCACCGCGTAACGGTCGGCGTAGTTCACGTCGAGAATGCTGTTCATCCGCATCATCCCGACCACCACGGCGTCGGCCAGCGGCAGGGCGCCGCCCGCGAGCGACGTGCCGGCCCCGCGCGGGACAACCCGCACCCCGTTCTGGTGGCAGAAGCGCAGCACCGCGGCGACCTGTTCGGTCGATTCCGGCAGGACGACGGCCAGCGGCATCTGCCGGTAGGCGGAGAGGCCATCGGTTTCATAGGGCTTGAGCCGGGATGGATCGGTGATCACGGCCCGTGCGGGCAGGAGAGCACGCAAGCCCTCATGCACGGCATCGCGCCGGGCGAGCACATCTGTCTTTGGCTGCGGCAAGGCTATCACGGCTTTACACTCCCCATCACCCACGCGTGAGATAATATCGCGGGGCCGAAACGGAAAGAGGGCATCCGCCGACATGCACCGGAAGCACGAAACGAAATCGCCCGGAGCCTTGCGGTCCGGGCGTCGTTACGCGCGCGGTGGGGTGCCGGCGGACCGGCGCAGCGGTTCAGCCCTGGCGGGCTTTCATCCGCGGGTTCTTCTTGTTGATCACGTAGACCCGGCCATGGCGGCGCACGACGCGGCAGTTCTTGTCGCGGACCTTGGCAGAGCGAAGTGAATTACGGACTTTCATGACACGGTTCTCGGGCTGTTCAGGATGTTGCAAGGGCTTATGGAAAGAGCCGCGCCCCCTGTCAACCGCCGCGGCGCAGATCCGCCCCGATTGACGCGGCGGCGGCCGGGTCGCATGGAACGGAAACCGGCAAGGAGTATGACGATGGCGGAGCGGATGCGGATTTCGGCTCAGCGGATCGGCTTGATGCTGACCGCCTTTCTGATGATCACGCTGATTGGCGTGTTCGCCACCTTTGCGGTGCCGATTCCGGCGATGCGCGGCGTTCTCGCCGAGCAGGCGATTGCCCGTGCCGCCGCCTCCGGCGATCCGGCGTCCATGGCCTCGGCCCTCGCCGCTGCCCGCCCGCTGCTGGGCGTGAGCGCGCGCAAGACGCTGGCAACCCTCGCCCCCGACCGCGCCGGGCTCGGCCGCGCCGCCGAACTCGTGGCGAAGGATGCAGGGCTGGGAAGCAATCTTGTCTCCTACCGGCTGCGGCTGCTGGTGATCATCATCGGCGTGCTGATGGCGCTGTTCGGCGTTGCCTTGCTCGGCATCGGCGAGAGCCGGCCCACCCCCACCATCATGAAGGCCCCTGAACCATGAGTCGCATTGCCTATGTCAACGGCCGCTACGTTCCCCAGCGCGACGCCGCGGTGAATGTCGAGGATCGTGGCTACCAGTTCGGCGACGGCGTCTATGAAGTGATCCACGTCCATGACGGGCGCTTCGTCGATACCGGGCTGCATCTCGCCCGCCTCGCCCGCTCGCTGCGCGAACTCGCCATCGCGAAACCGATGGAGGATGCCGCCCTGCTCGCCGTGCTGCGCGAGGTGGTGCGCCGCAACCGCATCCGCGAGGGCATCGTCTACATGCAGGTGAGCCGCGGCGTCGCCCGGCGCGACCATGCCTTCCCGCGCGACGTGGCACCGGCGCTGGTCATCACCGCGCGGCACGGCGCAGCCTTCCCGCGCGATATCGACGCCTGGACCGGCACGGCCATCACCGTGCCGGACATCCGCTGGGGCCGGGTCGACATCAAGACCGTGAACCTGCTGCCCAACTGCCTCGCCAAGCAGAAGGCGCGCGAGGCCGGCGCCTACGAGGCGATCCTGGTCGACCGGGACGGCAATGTCACCGAAGGTTCGTCCACCACCGTCTGGGCGGTCGATGCCGGGGGTGTGCTGCGCACCCGCCATCTCGATCATCACATCCTGCCGGGCTGCACCCGCGCCGCGGTGATCGCGCTGATGGAGGCGGCCGGCATCCGCTTCGAGGAGCGCGGCCTGACCGAGGCGGAACTGCGCGCGGCGCGCGAGATTTTCCTGACCAGCGCCACCTCCTATGTGAAGCCGATGGTCCGGCTCGACGGCGCGGCGGTCGGCGACGGGGCGCCCGGCCCGGTGGCCCGCCGCCTGTTCGAGCTGTTCGCCCGCCATGCCGACGGTGCCGCGCACAACGCCTCCCGCCTTGCGTCTTTCAGCGGAATCGGATGAAACGCCCTCATGACCCCGCACGACCAGACTGACCACACGCGCTACCGGCGCGTTTTGCTCAAGGTTTCCGGCGAAGCCCTGATGGGCCATCGCGATTACGGCCTCGATACCGAAACGGTGGCCGCCATCGCCCAGGACATCGCCCATGTCGTTGCCATGCGCGTCGAGGTCTGCCTCGTGATCGGCGGCGGCAACATCTTCCGCGGCATTTCCGGCGCCGCCGGCGGTATGGACCGCGCCCAGGCGGACTATATGGGCATGCTCGCCACCGTGATGAACGCTCTCGCCATGCAGTCCGCACTCGAGAAGCGCGGCGTGGCGACGCGGGTGCAATCGGCCATTCCGATGTCCGCCGTCTGCGAGCCCTATATCCGCCGGCGCGCCGAGCGGCACATGGAAAAGGGCCGCGTAGTGATCTTCGCCGCCGGGACCGGCAATCCGTTCTTCACCACCGATACCGCCGCAGCGCTGCGCGCCGTCGAGATGAAGTGCGACGCGCTGCTCAAGGGCACCCAGGTCGATGGCGTCTACTCCGCCGATCCGCGCAAGGTGCCCGGCGCCGAGCGCTACGCCGAACTCACCTATCACGACGTTCTCGCCCGTGATCTTTCGGTGATGGATGCGGCCGCGATCAGCATCGCCCGCGAGAACGACCTGCCGATCATCGTCTTCAACATCCACGCGCCGGGCGCCTTCGCCAGCGTCATGCGGGGCGAGGGCAAGTTCACCCGCATCGTGGAACAGCGCTAGGAGCCCACCATGGACGCCGATCTCGACACCCTGCTCGCCGACCTGCAACGCCGGATGGACGGCGCGATGGAAACGCTGAAGCGCGAATTCTCCGGCCTGCGCACCGGCCGCGCCAACCCCGCCCTGCTCGATCCGGTCAAGGTCGAGGCCTACGGCACGCTGATGCCGCTCAACCAGGTGGCCACCGTGGCGGTGCCGGAAAGCCGCATGCTGACCGTTCAGGTCTGGGATCGCGGCATGGTGAACGCGACCGTCGCCGCCATCCGCGATTGCGGGCTCGGCCTCAACCCGCAGCCGGACGGGCAGATCATCCGCGTGCCGCTGCCGCTGCTGACCGAGGAGCGCCGCAACGAACTCGCCCGCGCCGCCGGCAAATATGCCGAGGGTGCGCGCGTCGCGGTGCGCGGCGTGCGCCGCGACGGCATGGAGACGATCAAGGGCTTCGAGAAGAAGCACCAGATCGGCGAGGACCAGGGCCGCGACTGGGCGGATCGCGTGCAGAAGCTGACGGACGCGACGATCAAGAAAATCGACGAACTGCTCGTCGAGAAGGAAAAGGACATCCGGCAGGTCTGAGCCGCCCGATGTCCTCCCCCTCCCAGGGCGCCCGGCCAGCCCCGGTGCCGCGCCACATCGCCATCATCATGGATGGCAACGGGCGCTGGGCGGCGCGGCGCGGCCTGCCGCGCGCGGCAGGGCATCGCGAAGGTGTGCTGGCGGTCCGCCGTACCATCGAGGCGGCGATCGGCCACGGCGTCGAATGGCTGACCCTCTTCGCCTTTTCCTCGGAAAACTGGCGGCGCCCGATCGAGGAGGTCACGGATCTCACCTTCCTGCTCCGGCACTACCTGCGCTCTGAGCTGCGCGAACTCGGCGAGGCCGGCGTTCGCCTTCACGTCATCGGCGAGCGCGACCGCTTCGGCCCCTCGCTGCAGGCCGAACTTGCGGAGGCCGAGGCACGCACCGAAGCCAACCGCAAGCTCAACCTCGTCATCGCCCTGTCCTATGGCGCCCGCGCCGAAATCGCCGGCGCCGCGCGCCGCATCGCCGCGGCAGTCGCCGCCGGCGCGCTCGACCCGGCGGCGATCGACGAGACCCTCTTCGCCACCCATCTCGCCACCGCCGGCATGCCCGACCCCGATCTCGTGATCCGCACCAGCGGCGAGCAGCGCCTCTCCAATTTCCTGCTCTGGCAGGCTGCCTACGCGGAATTCGTGTTCGACGAGGCGCTGTGGCCCGATTTCGGCGCGGCCAATCTCGGCCAGGCGATCGCGGAATATGCAAGGCGCGAGCGCCGCTTCGGCGCCCGTCCCGATCCCGCATCCCCGTCCGCGTCCCCGTCCGCATCCCCGTCCGCGGCTGGCGCGGACGGATGAGCGCGATCTCGCCGATGCCCTCGCCCGGCGGCACGCCCGGACGCTTCCACGATCTCGGCCTTCGCGCGGCCTCTGCCGCGGTGCTGGTGCCGGTGGCGCTCGGCGCGCTCAGCTGGGGCGGGCTGGTCTGGGCGGCGTTGCTGGTGCTGCTGTTCGCCGGGCTGATGCGCGAGTGGATCGGGCTTGGCCGCCACATCGCGCCGGCGGCACGGCCGCGCTTCCTGCTTGCGGGCGTCGTCTATGCCGCGGTGCCCGCCGCCGCACTGCTCTGGCTGCGCGACCGCCCGCACGGCCTTGCCGCCGTGCTGTTCCTGCTCGTCGTGGTGTGGATGACCGATATCGGCGCCTATGCCGCGGGTCGCCTCCTCGGCGGGCCCAGGCTCGCCCCAGCGATCTCGCCGGGCAAGACCGTGAGCGGCGCGATTGGCGGGCTTGCCGTCGGCGTGCTGGCCGGGTTGCTGGTTGCCCGCACGCCGGCTTCCATCCTGCCGGCGGCGGTGCTCAGCATCGTCTCCCAGGCCGGCGATCTCGCGGAAAGCGCGCTCAAGCGCCGTATCGGCGTCAAGGATTCCGGCCGGACGATTCCCGGCCATGGCGGCCTGTTCGACCGGCTCGACGGCGTTCTCGCCGCCGCACCGGTGGCGGCCGCGCTCGCATTGCTCGCCCAGGGAGGGGGACTGCCATGGCAGTGAAGACCGTCACCATTCTCGGCTCGACCGGCAGCGTCGGCACCCAGACCATCGACCTGCTACAGGCCGATCCGGCCAAATACCGGGTCCGCGCGCTGATCGCCGGGCGAAACGCCGCCCTGCTCGCGGCTCAGGCCCGCGCGCTGCGCGCCGAGATCGCCGTGATTGCCGACGAGAGCGCCTTTCCCGCCCTGCGCGATGCGCTGGCCGGCACCGGCATCCGTGCCGAGGCCGGGCGCGCCGCCGTGATCGCCGCCGCCGCCGAGCCGGCGGACTGGACGATGGCCGCGATCACCGGCACTGCCGGCCTCGAACCCACTCTTGCCGCCACCCGCAACGGCGGCGCCATCGCCCTGGCCAACAAGGAGGCGCTGGTATCCGCCGGCGACGTGTTCCTCGCCGCGATCGCGGCCGCCGGCGCGACGCTGCTGCCGGTCGATTCCGAGCACAACGCCATTTTCCAGTCGCTGGCCGATGGCAACCGCGATGCCCTGGAAAAGATCATCCTCACCGCGTCCGGCGGGCCGTTCCGCGAGGCGAGCCTCGCGGAGATGGCCGAGGCCACGCCGGAGAGCGCGCTGAAGCATCCGGTCTGGTCGATGGGGGCGAAAATCTCGATCGATTCCGCCACCCTGTTCAACAAGGGGCTGGAAGTGATCGAGGCAGCGCGGATTTTCGCCCTCGCGCCGCACGAGATCGAGGTGCTGGTGCATCCGCAGTCGATCGTCCATGGCATGGTGTGCTACCGTGACGGCTCGGTTCTCGCCCAGATGGGGGCGCCGGACATGCGGATCCCGATTGCCCATGCGCTGGCCTGGCCGGCGCGGCTCGCCACCGCCTCGCCCCGGCTCGACCTTGCCGCAGCCGCCCGGCTCGATTTCCTGGCACCCGATCCGGTGCGGTTTCCCGCCCTTCGCCTCGCGCGCGAGGCGCTCGAAGCCGGGCAGGGCGCCTCGACCGTGCTCAACGCCGCCAATGAAATCGCCGTCGAGGCGTTCCTGCGCCGGCGCATCGGCTTTCTCGACATCGCCGCCGTCGTCGAACGGACCATGCAGCGCCTCGGCGCACCGCCGATCGGCGATCTCGCCGCGGTGCTCGCCCTCGATGCCGAGGCCCGCGCCGTGGCGGACGCGGAGCTGCGGACAAAGTCGGGAACCCGGGCGGCGTGACCCCCTGTCGCGGCGCCGGCGAAATCCCATATCGTAAAGCGCGTTCCGCGGCAGCAGACACGAAGGCGCCATGACCGATCTTCTCCGTTCCGTTCTCGGCTTCATCGTCGTTCTCGGCGTTCTGGTGACCGTGCATGAACTCGGTCATTACCTCGTCGCCCGCTGGCGGGGCGTGACGGTCGAGGTGTTCTCGCTCGGCTTCGGCCCGACCCTCGTCTCCCGCATCGATCGCCACGGCACGATCTGGAAGCTTTCCGCCATTCCGCTCGGCGGCTATGTGCGGATGCGCGGCTGGGCGGAGTTCGGCGCCGAATCCGGCGCTTCCGCCGATCCGGGAAGTTTCGGCGCCAAGCCGCTGGCGGCGCGGGCGGCGGTGGTGGCGGCGGGTCCGGTGGCGAATTTCCTGCTCGCGATCGTCCTGTTCAGCGCGATCTTTGCCACCTCCGGCGTGCCGACGGTGCTGCCCGTGGTCAGCAAGGTGCTGGCCGGCTCGCCCGCGCAGGCGGCGGGGCTGGTGAAGGGCGACCGGATCGTGAGCATGAACGGCGCGCCGATTTCGACGTTCGACCAGCTGAGCGCCGTGGTCGCCGCCCATCCCGGCGGCAGGATCGCGCTGAGCTACGAGCGCGGCGGCCAGACCCGCAGCCTCGATCTCTCGCTCGGCAGCGTGACAGCCGGCGGGCGGCAGATCGGCCGGCTCGGCATCGAGGGGGCCGATGTGCGGATGCGCCGTCTTTCGCCGCCGCGGGCGCTGCTCCGCGGGGTGGCGGTGACCTGGCAGGCGAGTGTGACGACGCTGCACGGGCTCTGGCAGCTGGTCGATCATCAGAAGGGGCTCAACCAGCTCGGCGGCCCGGTCAGGATCGCGCAGATCTCCGGCCAGGCGGTGGCGCATGGCCTGACCGATCTCCTGAGTTTCATGGCGCTGCTCTCGGTCAATCTCGGCCTCATCAACCTCGTGCCGATCCCGGTGCTCGATGGTGGCCACCTGCTGTTCTACGCGGCCGAAGCCGCCGCCGGGCGGGCCCTGCCGCGGCGGGTGCAGGAAATCGCGCTGCAATTCGGCGCGGCGCTGCTGGTCTGCCTGATCGTTTTCGTGACCTGGCACGACATCGCCCATCTCGTCGGCTAGAGCATCACCCGATCGGATGGGATCATCTGATCGGATGGGATCATCTGATCGGGGATAAAGATGCTCCAAGGGGCTCCGGGGCTCCGGGGGCGCCGGATAAATGCTGGCGGGGCCGGCGCGCGAGGCTGAAAATTGCGCCGCAAGCCGGTGTCACGCCTGCCATGTTGCGCCGGGGTGGTTGCCAAGCGGCGTGTTTTCCCTCATTCGATCCGCCGGACCGGTTACCCAGCGCCCGAGGGAGGCTTGAGATGCGCGTATATTACGACAGTGATGCCGATGTGAACCTGATCAAGGCGAAGAAGGTCGCCGTGGTCGGCTACGGCAGCCAGGGCCATGCCCATGCCCTGAACCTCAAGGAATCCGGGGTGAAGGAGCTTGTCGTAGCACTCCGCAAGGGCTCCGCCGCGGTGGCCAAGGCCGAGGCCGCCGGCCTTCGGGTGATGACCCCGGAAGAGGCAGCCGCCTGGGCCGACGTGGTGATGATCCTGACGCCGGATGAAGGCCAGGGCGACCTCTACCGCGACAGCCTGGCCGCGAATCTGCGCCCGGGTGCGGCGATTGCCTTCGCCCACGGCCTCAATATCCACTTCAACCTGATCGAGCCGCGCCCCGATATCGACGTGTTCATGATCGCGCCGAAGGGCCCCGGCCACACGGTGCGCAGCGAATACCAGCGCGGCGGCGGCGTGCCCTGCCTTGTCGCGGTGGCGCAGAACCCCTCCGGCAATGCGCTCGACATCGCGCTGTCCTACGCCTCGGCGGTTGGCGGCGGCCGTGCCGGCATCATCGAGACCACCTTCAAGGAAGAGTGCGAGACCGACCTGTTCGGCGAGCAGGCCGTGCTGTGCGGCGGCCTCGTCGAGCTGATCAAGGCCGGGTTCGAAACGCTGGTCGAGGCCGGCTACGCGCCGGAAATGGCCTATTTCGAGTGCCTCCACGAGGTGAAGCTGATCGTCGACCTCATCTATGAGGGCGGCATCGCCAACATGAACTACTCGATCTCGAACACCGCCGAATACGGCGAATACGTCACCGGCCCGCGGATGATCACGCCGGAGACGAAGGCCGAGATGAAGCGCGTGCTGGACGATATCCAGAAGGGCCGTTTCACCCGCGACTGGATGCTCGAGAACAAGGTGAACCAGACCAACTTCAAGGCGATGCGCCGCGCCAATGCCGCGCACCCGATCGAGGAGGTCGGCGAGAAGCTGCGCGCCATGATGCCCTGGATCAAGAAGGGCGCGCTGGTCGACAAGACCCGCAACTGATCGAGGGCGCGACCGGCTTTCGCGTCGCGCGCTTCTTCACTACAAGGATCCCCGGCCCGCTGCTGCGGCCGGGGATCTTTCGTTTCGAGGGAGGCAAAGCATGAAAATCGCCAAGGACGCCACCGAACTGGTCGGCAATACCCCGCTGGTCCGGATCAACCGCCTTGCCGCCGGCCTGCCCGGCACGGTTCTCGCCAAGCTCGAATTCTTCAATCCCGCCAATTCGGTGAAGGACCGCATCGGCGTCGCCATGATCGAGGCGGCCGAGCGCGCCGGCAAGCTGACCCCGGACAGCGTGATCGTCGAGCCGACCTCGGGCAATACCGGCATCGCCCTGGCCATGGTTTGCGCGGCCAAGGGCTATCGCTGCATCCTCACCATGCCGGATACGATGAGCAAGGAGCGCCGCGCGGTGCTGCGCGGCTACGGTGCCGAGGTGGTGCTGACGCCGGGCGCCGAGGGGATGGGCGGGGCGATCGCGAAGGCGCGCGAAATCGCCGCTTCCGGGCCCAATCACTTCATTCCCCAACAGTTCGAGAACCCGGCCAACCCCGAGATCCACCGCCGCACCACGGCCGAGGAAATCTGGCGCGACACCGATGGCGCGGCGGATATCCTGGTTGCCGGCGTCGGCACCGGCGGCACCATCACCGGCACCGGGCAGGCGCTGAAGGCGCGCAAGCCGTCGTTCCGCTGCGTCGCGGTCGAGCCGGATACCTCGCCGGTGCTCTCCGGCGGCGAGAAGGGTCCGCACATGATCCAGGGGATCGGCGCCGGTTTCGTGCCCGACATTCTGGACACCGGGGTTTACGACGAGGTGGTCCGCGTGACCAACGACCAGGCGCTGGAGATGGCCCGCCGGGCGGCGCGCGAGGAGGGCTTGCTCGTCGGCATTTCCTCGGGGGCGGCGCTGCATGCCGCGGTCGAGGTGGCGCGGCGGCCCGAAAGTGCCGGCAAGATGATCGTCGTCATCATTCCCTCCTATGGCGAGCGCTATCTCTCCACCGCCCTGTTCGCCGGGCTGGCCGATTGATCGCCGCTCTCGCGCATCTCATCACCGCGGTCATCTCCGCCCTCGGCTATGCCGGGGTCGCGGGGCTGATGGCGCTCGAATCCGCCTGCATTCCGCTGCCCTCCGAGATCATCCTGCCATTCTCCGGCTATCTGGTCTCGACCGGCCGGTTCGAACTGTGGCCGGTGGCGCTGGCCGGCGCGATCGGCTGCAATCTCGGCTCCACCCTCGCCTGGGCGGTGGGCTATGCCGGCGGGCGGAAGCTGGTGCGGCGCTGGGGGCGCTACATCCTGCTCGATGCCGGCGAACTCGCGCTGGTCGAGCGGTTCTTCGCGCGATACGGCGCGGTGACCGTGCTGGTCAGCCGGATGCTGCCGATCGTGCGCACCTACATCGCCCTGCCGGCCGGCATCGCGCGGATGAATTTCTGGCGCTTCCAGCTCTATACCTTCATCGGCTCGCTGCCCTGGTGCCTCGGCCTCGCCTATGCCGGGCTCCGGCTCGGCCGCGCCTGGGACAGTTCGCCCCGGCTGCAATCCTTCATGCACGGCTTCACCGCGCTTACCGCGCTGGCGATCGTCGTCTTCATCGCCTGGTATGCGCGCAAGCTCTGGCGCGATCATCGCCCTTCGGCGCGCGCCGGCTGATGGGCGCGCCGGACGGGAGCGAGCTGGAAAGCCGCCTTGCCCTGATCGCCGCCTGCCAGCAGATGAACGCGCTCGGCATCAACCAGGGCAATGCCGGCAATATCAGCGTCCGTCATGGCGATACCATGCTGATCTCGCCCTCCGCGACGCCCTATCACCTGATCGAGCCGGACATGGTCGCCGCCATGCCCGTCGCGGGTGAATACGGCGCCTGGCAGGGCACGCGGAAACCCTCGACCGAATGGCGCTTCCATCTCGACATCATGCGCGCCCGGCCCGAGGTGAACGCCATCGTTCATACCCATGCCACCTTCGCCACCACGCTGGCCATCGCCCGGCGCAATATCGAGGCCTGCCATTACATGATCGCGGCCTTCGGCGGTGCCGATGTGCGGTGCGCGCCCTATGCCACCTTCGGCACGAAGGAGCTTTCGGCGCATGCGCTGACCGCGCTGGACGGGCGGATGGGCTGCCTGCTCGCCAATCACGGCATGATCGTGCTGGGCGAAACCCTCGACCGGGCGATGTGGCGCGCCGTCGAGCTCGAAACCATCGCCAGGCAATATTATCACGCACTGCTGCTCGGCAATCCGCATATCCTCAGCGCCGCCGAGATCGATGCGGCGATGGCCCAGTTCGCCTTCTATGGCCTGCACGACGACGCCTGATGACGTGCCCTTTCGGGCGTATCGGATGACCGCCGTGCCGCCCTGACGGGTTATCGCGCCGAGGGCAGGCGCCAGCCGCGATAGATCGCCATCATCCGCAGGAATACGCAGAGCCCGACGCCGCTCCAGGCGGCAACCGGCTGGGCGATGTGGAGATAGGCGCCGGAGACCACCGCCAGCGCCCCGGCCAGGGCGGCCACGGCATAGATGTCGGCGAGCAGCACCGTGGGCACCCGCATGGTCAGGATGTCGCGCACCATGCCGCCGCCGATCGCGCTGACCATGCCGAGGATCGCCGCCATCGGCCAGTTGATCCCATGGTCCAGTGCCTTCCTGGTTCCCGCCACCGCGAACATGCCAAGCCCGATCGCGTCGAAAAACATCACCGGATGAGACAGGCGTGCGAAGACCCGGAAAAAGCTGAAGACGAACAACCCGCCCGCCAGCGCGATGGCGAGGTTGTGCCAGCTCGCGACCGATTCCGGCGGCACCGCGCCGATCATCACGTCGCGCAGGATGCCGCCGGAGACCGCGGTGACATAGGCGAGCACCATCACGCCGAACAGGTCCATCCGTTCCTGCACGCCGCGCGCCGCACCGCTCATCGCGAAGACCAGCGTGCCGGTCATGTCGAGCCCGGCAACGAGCGGATGCACGATTCCGACCGGGTTCATGCGCGGGGTTCCGGCATCGGGGCGGGGCTTTCGAACGGGGGAGAGATCACGGGCGGCACCGGCAAGAGAGAGGTGCTGCCGAGCTAGCCGGTTTCGCCTGCGGATGCCACAGGCAAGCCGGCCGCTGGAACCAGCGCAGCCCCGATCGTTGCCGCGACCCTGCCCAACTCGTCGCCGAGCCGTTCCAGCGCCGCCGGCTCATGCTGGCCCGCGATCGCGATGCCGCTCATGGCAAGACGCGGCCGCCCCGCGCGATCGACGATGGCGGCGCCTACGACATGCAGGCCGGCATAGGCGTTACCGGCATCGATCGCCCAGCCGCGTGAACGGGCCAGGGCCACCTCGCGGCAATATTGCGCGAAGTACGGCGGTGACTGCCAGCGGAGCCCGGCAAAGCGCCGCGCCAGCTCGTCCGGCTCCAGGTCGAGCGCCGCCGCGACGCAGCGCCCCGCCGCCCCGAGCAGCGCCGGCAGTCGCAGCCCGGGGGGGACGTCCACCCGTACCACGGCGCCGCCATGCGCGCGGTCGGCCGCCACGAGATGCCCATCCCCGGTCACCCGCCAGAGCACGAGCGGCACGCCATGTTTCCGCGCCAGCCGATCGAGATCCGGGTGGATGGCCTCCGCGAGCCCGAACCCGGCGAAACCGGCCGCGATTTCCGCAACGCCGAGGCCGAGCGCATAGGTTTTGGCAGTGGTGTCGAACGCGACAAACCGCAACCGCGTCAGGGTACGCAGGATCGCGAAGCAGCTGCTGGGGCTGATCGCGGTCTCCCGGGCAATCGTCGCAACGCCGTGGGACGTGGCTGATGCTGCCAGGTATCGCAGAATGCGGACGGCATGAACCACGGCGCCCACATCCCGCACTTCACGTTCGGTATTGATCATTCGCCATTCCGATTGTCATTCCTGACCCCGAATGCTATCCCGCCGATCTAACGCGAAGTGATTTACAATAGATGAATGTCAGGACGCATCCCTCAAGGGTCGCGGCATGTGGCGAAGGCGGGAACCGCCGTGGCGGCCCGGCGTGGACAGGGGTGGGGTGCGGCCGGCTTCAGGAGGATGAGTGACAATCGATCCCGAAATTCTGTTGAATTTCCCGATCCCCGAAATTCGCCAGCGCATCACCGGCGGTGACGCCGCTTTCTACGCGCTCTCCGTCGGCATGGGGCAGGACCCGACCGATCCCCGCCAGCTGGCCTATGCCGATCCGCATCGCGGCCCGCGTGTCTTGCCATGGATGGCCCTCGTGCTCGGGCATCCCGGTTTCTGGCTGGCCGATCCGCGCACCGGGGTCGACGCCGTTCGCCTCGTGCATGGCGAACAGGCGCTCGAACAGCATCATCCCCTGCCGCCCGAGGGCGAAGTCATCGGGCGAACCCGGGTCACCCGGCTGGTGGACAAGGGAAAAGGCCGCGGCGCGCTGCTGTTTTCCGAGAAGCAGCTTCGCGATGCAGTCACCGGCACCCTCTATGCCACTGCCCGCAGCACCACTTTCCTGCGCGGCGATGGCGGCTTCGGCGGCGACCCCGGCCCGGTGCCGCCGCCGCCGCCGCCGCCATCCGGCGCGCCGGATGCGGTGGTCGACCTGCCGACCCGGCCGGAACAGGCCCTGTTCTACCGCCTCAACGGCGATGACAACCCGCTGCACGCCGATCCCGCGAAGGCCGCCGCCGCCGGCTTCGAGCGGCCGATCCTGCATGGGCTTTGCACGCTCGGCGTGGTGGCACATGCCCTGCTGCGCGTTCTGGGCGATTATGACGAGGCAAGGTTCCGCGCGCTGTCGCTCCGCTTCACCGCGCCTGTCCTGCCGGGTGAGACGATCCGTACCGAAATCTGGCGTGACGGCGCTTTTCGCGCCCGCGTGGCCGGGCGCGACGTTGTGGTGGTAGATCATGGTCAAGCCCGCTTCGCGGCACCGGGACCGGCGGCATGATCCGGTCTCTCGGCCCGCGAAGCGTCGGTGGCGCGAGATGAGCGAGAGACCGCCGATGCTCGAGGGCAAGGTCGCGATCGTGACGGGGGCGGGCAGCGGCATCGGGCGCGCTGTCGCGACCGGCATGGCCGCCGCGGGTGCGGCTGTGGTGATCGTGGATATCGGGGTTTCAGTCACCGGCGAGGGCGGCTCGCCGGTTCCCGCCGAGCAGACGCGGATGATCATCGAGGCGGGCGGCGGCCGCGCGGTGGTGTGTGGTGAAACCGTCAGCCGGTGGGATTCCGCCTGCCGCATCGTCGAGACCGCGCTCGACGCCTTCGGGCGGATCGACATCGTGGTGAACAATGCCGGCATCCTGCGCAACGCCGCCTTTGACGAGCTGATGCCGGAGGACTGGCTCTCGGTCATCGGCGTGCATCTCAACGGCAGTTTCCTTGTCAGCCGTGCCGCCGCCGCGCAGTTTCGCCGCCAGCAATCCGGCGTTTACGTGCACATGACCGCCGCCTCCGCCCTGATCGGCGGCGAAGCCCAGGCGAACTACGCCGCGGCGAAGCTCGGCATTGTCGGCCTGTCGCGCTCGATCGCGATCGACATGCGGCGCTACAATGTCCGCTCGAACTGCGTCGCCCCCTGCGCCTGGACCCGCATGACCCGCACCCCCCGCCCCGGCGCGGACGAGGCGGCGGAACAGCTCAGGATCTCCCGACTGCAGCAGATCGACCCCGACCGCAACGCACCGCTGGTGGTCTTTCTCGCCTCCGCCGGTTCAGGCGATGTCACGGGCCAGGTCTTCGCCGTCCGTCGCAACGAGATTTTCGTGATGGATCAGAGCCGCCCCGCCCGCTCGGTGCAGCGCGAGGGCGGCTGGACGCCGGAACTGATCCGCGATCATGCCTTCCCCGCCCTGCGCAACGCGATGACGCCGCTGGATCTCAGCGGCGACGTGTTCTGCTGGGACCCGGTCTGACCCGTTCCATCACCTCGCCGACCGCGCGACCGGCGCAGGAGAAGAGGGCGCGATCGGGAGTGGCGTCGTCACGCAGTCCGTTATCCTTCGTTCAGTATCGATTGCGCCATGAGCCGGACCGGATTCGAGGCAGATGGCCTGCCTGGCGGTCGCTCTGCACGTAGGCCCAGGCTGGCCGCCGGCCGCCGTCGACCTCGACCCACAGAACGGTTCGCCGATAGAACCCGTCGGTGCCGCAGTTGGGGTCAGCCCCCTCGATCATGTCGAGTTCCTTGAGCGTTTCGGGGAGATCCTCAGGCACCACATATTCGCCTTCGACCCGGCCCTCGCCCGTCGGAATGAGCGCCGGGAATGACCCGAGATCGACCAGCATCCCGGTTGCCGAGGCCGGACGAACCGCGCCCGTCAGGGCAGCGGCGCGCCGCTCTCCGCTCAGAAGCGTGCCGTAGACGAAAACGCCGCGGACAAGTGTCTGCGGATGGTGGCCCTGCGCAGCGCGTTCCAACGCCGACGTATCGAGGCCAAGCATCTGCCGGCCGCGGCGGCACACGCTCGCATAGGCCTCATCCGGCGGCACGAAGTCCTCCCGGAGCGGGCTGCACACAACGTAGGTGAACGCTGCGACCGCCGAGCCATCGGCGAGAATCGCAGTGCAATCCTGCCGGTGATAGAAGTTCGGCGCGCCCTCCTTCCGGTCCAGCGCGGCGAGCCCGTGTTCGGAGATCTCGAACAGACATCCATCGACGCAATGGCCCATGCGGGGGATCACATCCAGCACGCCGCATCCGCGCGACGGAGAGGAGACGTCGAAGGCCAGCTGGAAATCCGGCAGGAATGCGGGTGCAACGGGCTTGATGCAGGCGGGGTCCACCTCCCTTGCGCGGCACCAGCGTTCCCAGTCCGCGGCGTCGAGGTTTGAGCCGTAGGCGAAATACAGCGGATTTGACGCGCCGGTTCGAGCCCGGCGAACCGCATCAATCGTGGAGGATTGGCTCGACCAGGCGTCATTGCGGTCGGCCGTGTCCCGCGCGCGAGCCTCGTCGCCGGCAGCCTCGGGGGCGGTTGTGTCGTTCCGATTGGCGGAATGCCAAGCTGCCTCGGTGATCGGTGCGCCAATTATGGTCTGGTTGCTCTCTTGCATGACCAGAAGGAACCACAGATCTTCGATCCGTCAACAAAAAGATGGATTGGCGATGCGGGGTATCGTCCGCGCCTGACCGCCCGATGCCAGGGACTGGGACTGCGTGATGAAGGAGTCCGCCTGCATGACGTGTGCAAGACGCCACCATCCCTTGAAATGACGCAGAACAATCCGGCCCTGGCCGCGCTGGTCCGGGCAAGGCCGGTCGAGGTGATGATCTAGTTATCAACAAGATTGAGCACGACATCCGATCCATCAGGATCGGAACGTGCTCTATCATATTGATGAATAGAGCATCTTTATCCGATCAGATGATTCCATCTGATCGGATGATGCTCTAGCGGCTGTTGACCATCACCGTCACCTGGCCTGACGGCAGGCCGACATCGCCGGGCCGTGCCGCGAGTTCGTCCCATAACGTGACCCGCCCGCGATCCGGCAGCCGGATCGCGATGGGCGGTGCCACGAAGCCCTCGCCGGTGGTCCGGGCCAGTGCCGCATCCGGCAGGGCGATGAGGCGCAATCTGGCCAATTTCCCGTCCGGCGCCGTGGGTGCGGCCGCGTGCGCCGCTCCGGGTTGCCACAGCGCCGCGGCCAGCCCGGCCAGCAGCGCCGCGGTGCGGATCAGGCTAACGCATCGGGCGGTTCGCATCGGTCATCGCCTGTGAAATCATCATCGCGTGCGCCTGGGTGGAGAGCAGCGCCGGCATGCCGGTGGTGCCGACATCCACCGCGATCTGGTTGCGGATCAGCGTATTGCTGGCGGTGTTCGCAATCACCGTCGCCAGTCCGCCGGAGGTCAGGGTCGTCGCGATGCTGGCCCCCCCATATTGCGCGACGCTGGCGAGCAATGGCGGTCCGGCCGGTGGCGGGCTTGTCACTGCCGCCGGCGGAAGCTGGGGCAGGGCAGATGGGGTTGCGGGCGCGGCGCCGGCGATGACGCTGGCCAGTTGCGGCCCGCTTGCCCCGCCGAAGGTGAGCTGGATCTGCGGCACGGCGATGGTCGCGATCACCGTGCCGTTTACGCTGGTGACCTGCTGGTAGGCGAAATCCACCGTCAGAAGGGGTGTGACGTCGAACCCGCCACGGATCCCGGCGAGCCTGGCATCGCTCAGCTGCGCGCCGACCCTGCGGGCGAGGTCCGGCGTCCCGGCGGCGCTCGCCACCGCCGGATACCCTGCCAGCAGGACGCAGAGCAATCCGCCGCCGAGCAGCATCTGCTGGATGAGGGGAGGTCGTGTCATCGTCTGGCTCCTTTCAGGATCCGCCCGGCGCGCCGATCCTGCCGGATCGGCGATGGCGCTCTGTCTCGTTGATTGTCCCGTTGTCTTCGTCCGGTCGGAGGACTCCATATGACCGGGCGTGGCTCTAGAGCACTTTCCGATCCTTCCGGATCGGATGTAGTGCTCTATCTTGTTGATAAATAGAGTATCTTTATCCGATCAGATGACTCCATCTGATCGGATGATGCTCTAGAACCGGTTCGCGATCGGGATCGTCACCTCCTGCAGCCGGGCGAGGCCGAGCGCATAGCGCGCGATGTCGGTCGGGGCCGGCGGGCTGCCGCGCCACACATGCGGATCCTCGAAGCTGCGTTGCGCGCGTGCGGCCTCGCTCATGACGAGGAACGACACTCCGCTCCACTGGCGGCGAAACCGCGCCACGCTTTCCGAGCGCAACCCCACCGCCGGGTCCGACAGCAGCACCCGCCCCGCCACGATGCTGCGCAGCACGACGAAATGCCGATAGCCATGGTCGTTGATCAGCACGATCGCCGGCACATGCAGACCGGCCAGCCGCGAGAGCGGCGCGTCGAACCCGCCGGAGGGAATGCCCTGCCGCGCCAGATAGGTCTTCATGTCGAGCAGGGAGAAGCCGTATCGCTCGATCGCCTGGCGGTTGCCGTGCCGGATCATGCTGAGAAAGACCTGCCTCTCCGTCACCTTGCGGTGATAGCTGTAGGTCAGCAGGGTGGCGAGCGCGGCCGAGCCGCAGGAGAAATCATAGGCTTGGTGGATCGTCTGGGCGAACCGCATCGCCTGGAAACTCTCGACCGGCACGCGGACGCTGCCGGCCCCGAGGCTGAGCCCGTTGACCGGGATGCCGCCCGCCCGCGCCGGCCCGCCCGCGATGCAGGCCAGGCCGAACAGCGCCAGCAGCCCGCGCCGCCATGCGCTTGCGCCCGGAGGCTGTCTCTCGTGACTTGATATCCCGCTCATCGTCGTCCTTTCCGCCGGTCGCGCCGTCCCGGTTGTCCGCGGCGGCGCGGCGGCTTTCAGTGCAGCGTCACGTTGATGGTCATCGTGTTCTGGATCAGCGCGTTGTTGCCGCTGTTCTGGAAGACCGTGGTGATCCCGGCATTGCCGTTGACCGCGTTGCTGGCGCTGATCGGCCCGGTCACGCTGCCGCGCCCCACGCTGGCGCCGCTGACGGCGCCGCTGGTATTGGCGTCCTGGATCACGATCCCGCTGCCCCGCAGTTGGCCGAGGGCCGGGCCGTGCAATTCGCTGCCCTGCAACGCGCGACTCAGCGCCCGGTCCGCTGCGCTGGGGCCCGTTGTGCCGGCCACGGCCGGTCGCGCCGCGCCGGCGATCAGGGCCAGCGCCGCCAGGGCCAGCGCTTGCCCGATCCACAAGCTGCGCCGGCGCGCCATCCCGTTCGTCCGGTCATCAAGCCTGTCCATCGCCCTTTCTCCCGAAAGCCATGGCCCGGACGGGCCGGACCATGGCGGTTTCGTTCCGGACCGTTGCCGGTCCGGCCTGCGTGGTCGTCCGGCAGATCAGTGGAAGACGGAGGTGCTGCTGCTGCCCGAGACCACCGATGACAGCGAGACGGTATTCTGCTGCAGCGCGTTCACGCCCGCATTCACCTGCGCCGTCACGATGCCGGTGCCGTTCGCCACGTTGTTGAGCGAGGCGCCCATGGAGACCATCGGGCCTGACGCGCTCTTGCCGCCGCGCCCCTTCTTCCAGTTCATGTTGTTCGGCCCGCTCGCGTAGACGCCGGGGCCGCCATAGACCGTGCCGTTGGTGGTCGCGGTGGCGAGATGGTAGTTGGAGATCGTCTTGTAGTCGTTGGCGAAGTTCGACAGCGACGCGCTGATCGCGAGGCTGTTGTTGTTCGCCGCGACCCCGCCGCCTGCGGCCGCGGCCATGTTCGTCGTGTTGTTGGAGTTGGTGGTCGGCGTCGAGGTCCAGGATTGCGACGTGCTGGTGCTCGACGACGAGGCCGACGAGCGGCCGGCGGCGCTGGCATTGGTGCCCGGACCCTGCGAGCTTGCGCTCGGATGGCTGTTGGTCGTCGGCGGCGAGCTGCTGGGCGTCGTCGCATGGGCCACGGCGAGGCTGAGAACCAGGGCCGAGGCACTCGCGAGAACAAGGGAAATCCGCATGGGTCACTCCTGTGGTTCGGGTTGCGCGGGCCGGGTCGCACTGCGCCGCGGCTCCTGCAGATCCGGGGCGGAAGGGCTGTCCCGCATCTGCATGAATGATGTTAAGCAACCGCCGTGCCAGTGCATTTTTATCGGTTAGATAATTGTTATATATAGTATTTTTCAACATCGCCCGGACCATCCCGGGTGTTCCATGAAACGCTTCAGCAAACGCTGGACACCGATACATGCGGCCCGCCTCAGAAGCGGACCGGCACATCGATCAGAACCTTGGCGACCGGCGCGTTCGGCCCCGCGCCGATGCCGACGCCGAGATTGATCGTGGTCGATTTCGAGAGCTGATAGCCGATGCCGAAATTGAAGGTGCCGAAATCGTAGGTCGAGCCCTTCACCGCCGCATGGTTGAATGTCGCACCGAACACGTGTTCCTGCTGGTAGCTGAGGGTGAACGTCGTTTCGTCATTGAGGGCGAAGCCGATGCCGAACGTCGCCGCCACCGCATCGCCGGGTTTTGCGTCTGCCGCCACCGCCGGGCCGCCGCCCGGATCCTGCACATGCACGGTGCTGCCGAAATTGTGGATGTAGAGGAGATTGGCGAACAGGATCCCCGGCGCGGTCGGGTAGAGCAACGTGATGCTGGGTTCCAGCGCCGGAAATCCGGTTCCGGTCGGCACTTTCTTCTGGATGCCGGAAATGATGCCGCCATTCGGATCGGCGGTCGTGTAGACCGGGACCGAGAACGGGCTGGTGCCGGTTGCGGTCTTGTAGATCAGGTTCCCCACCACGATCGGCACGCCGCCGCCGCCTTGATTGAACTGGTAGCTGGCGCCGAACTGGATGTCTCCGAGGCTGGCCGCATGGGCGCTCGGCGCAAGCACGCCGACCGTGGTTCCCCCGCCGCTCTGCTGGAGGATCGATTGGGTGACGGTCTCCTGATACGCGTAGACGAAGGGAACCCTTGCGCTCAATTCCAGCCGGTCGGTCAGCCCGTAGCGCAGCGTCAGCGCCGGCGTCACCATGCTTTGCCGCACTCGCGCAAGCAGGAGCTGGCCGAAGGTGATGCCGGGCAGGATGGTGAACCCGTTCAGGCTCAGCTGGTCGTCGGCCGAATAGTCGTATTCGAGCGAGGGATCGATCACCAGCGTGCCGCTTGGCGTCAGCACGCCGCCGACGGATTGCAGCGGCGAGGTCTGCAGCACGCGAGCCTCCCGCCGTTCCGCCGGCTTCGTGCCGGTGATCGGTGCCGATGTCTGTTCTGGAGGAGGTGCTGCGGTGTCCGCAGCCGTTGCGTCGGTCGCGGCTGCCGCCTGGTCCTGTGCCGCGCTGGTCGGCCCTGGCCCGGCTGCGCGGAGCCGGCGCATGGCCTCGTCGAGCAGGGCGCCCTGGCGGTCGAGATCGGCGCGGGCGCGGTCGAGCTCGTGCCGCGTGTGGCGTAATCTTGCTTCGGCCCGGGCGACGCTGGCGCGCAGTCGTTCAAGTGCCGCGCCATTGCTCTGCGCGGGCGTGCTGTCTGCCGTAGTGCTCGCGGTTGTGCCGGTGCCTGGCTGTGCGGCGGCGGCGGGCAGTGCCAGTCCGGCGGCAAACAAGGCTGCCGCCACACGGCGCGGTCGTGTCGGTTCAAGTTTCATCGCTGGTGTCCTCCGTGTGGCCGGTCGCCGCCATGCGTTGCAGCGCGCGGTAGAGCGTTATGCGGGCGATGCCGAGTTCGCGGGCGGCGCGGGCGCGGTTCTGGCCGCAACGGGCGAGGGCGGCGCGCACCGCCTCGGGGTCGATCATCCCGTGCGGGCCGGTGGTCGCCCGCAGGCGCGGACTCTCGCGCGCGGCGGGCAAGGCGAGGTCCGCTTCCCCGATCGTTTGCCCGCTCGCCATCACCGCCGCCCGCCGCACCGTCGAGACGAGTTCGCGTACATTGCCCGGCCAGTCATGCCGGCAGAGCGCAGCCAGCGCCGCGGCCGAAAACCCGTCCACCGCCAGCCCCAGATCGCGCGCGGCGGCTCGCAGCACGACCATGGCGAGCAGTTCGATATCGCCATCCCGCGCGCGCAGCGGCGGTATCTCGAGTTGCAGTACATTCAGCCGGTAGAACAGGTCTTCGCGAAACCGGCCTTCGCCGATCGCCCGCCGCAGATCGACATGGGTGGCGGCGATGACGCGGGTGCGCACACTCACCGGCTCGCGCCCGCCGAGGCGGAAAATCTGCCCCTCCTGCAGGAACCGCAGCAGATGCCCCTGCAGGTCCATCGGCAGGTCGCCGATCTCGTCGAGAAAGAGCGAGCCGCCAGCCGCCATCTCGACGAGCCCGATCCGCCGCGCCGTGGCGCCGGTAAAGGCGCCCTTCTCGTAGCCGAACAGCTCCGAGGCGATCAGCCCGGCGGGCAGTGCTGCGCAGTTGATGGCGACGAACCGGCCGTCGCGGGCGTTCGAGCGGTCGTGGATGGCGCGGGCGGCGAGTTCCTTGCCGGTGCCGGTCTCCCCGGTGATCAGCACCGGTGCATCGACCGGGGCGAACCGGCGGATCAGCTCGAACAGCCGGCGCATCGACGCCGACTGCCCGACCATGACCCTTTCGGGACCGGGTCCAGGAGGGCGGCTGGCTGCGGAGCAAGGCCGGCGCGCGGGCGCGGACTCGACCGGTCGGAGAATATTTCCGTGCAGAGCGTTGTGTCGCATGGCCTCCCCACTGGGTGGATCGCGGGGGATGCTATCAACGATGATGCGTGAAAATATTGCAGAATGTATTAAAAATATTTCTTTAAAGCCATGTTGGACTTTATATAAGGTATTTATTTACACTATTGGGATATTTTCGGGGTGATTTGATTATCAAAAAGGCATCGTTCTTCTGAATATCATCCGGAAGGACGATCCGCCCGATGCGATCTCCGTTCTGGATATCCGCAGCCGATGCGACATCAGAACACTTTTTTTTAACTAAACTCTGTCATGCAGTCCGGGAAGGTTGATCCGGAGACATGTCGTGCTGAACAAGCTTTCAATCCGTCACCAGTTTGCCGCGCTCGGTGCGTTCGGCATCGCGATGACCCTGGTGGCCATCGCCCTCGGGCTGCTGGCGTCCTACCAGATCGAGATGCAGTCGCGGAAATCCGAAATCCGCGCGTTGGTGAGCGACGCCGTTCACATCACCAGCGGCTTCGTCGACATGGCGGAGAAGGGGACGATGCCGCAGCCGCAGGCGAAGTCGCTCGCGCTCAAGGCCCTCGGCGCCGCCCGCTTCGATCACGGGAATTATTATTTCGTCGATAGTGCGAAAGGGATCGGGCTGCAGCATGTCAACAAGGCGCTGATCGGTACCGATCGCTTCAATGCCAAGGACGTGTACGGCAACTACACCGATCGGGCGATGATCGACTCGATCCGTGCCGGCCATCCGGCTTTCGCCCATTATTTCATGCCGAAAGCGGGTTCGGCCAAGCCGCAGCCGAAGATTTCCTTGATGGGGCAGGTGCCTGGCTGGGGCTGGTACATCGGCACCGGCGCCTACGTCAACGACATCGATGCCCAGCTCTGGAAAGGCGTCTCCCGCTTCTCGATGCTTTTCCTGCCGCTCTTCGCGCTGTTCCTCTTGGCGATGTATCTGATGCAGCGCAACGTCAACAACACGCTGCACGCGATCACCTCGGTGATGACGCAGCTTTCCCGCGGCGAGTTCAACACATCCATCCCCTTTACCGACCGCAAGGACGAGATCGGCGGCATGGCGCGCGCGGTCGAGGTCTTCAAGTCCGCAGGGATCGAGAAGGCCCGGATCGAGGCCGAAGCTGCCCAGCTCGCCCGCACACGCGAAGCCGAGCGGCAGGAAGCCGAGGCCCGGCGCGAGGCAGCGGCACGGCAGCTCGCTCATGTGCTCGACTCCGTTGCCGGCGGTCTCGAGGAGCTTGCGGCCGGACATCTCACCTACCGGCTGACCGAGGCTTTCGGTGACGATTATGACCGTCTGCGCGACGATTTCAACGCGGCGCTGGAACGGTTGCAGGAGACGATGGGGGTTGTCGCGGCGAATGCCGGGGCGATCCGGTCGGGCGCCTCTGAAATTTCCGCGGCGGCGGACGATCTGTCCCGCCGTACCGAACAGCAGGCCGCCACACTTGAAGAAACCGCAGCCGCGCTCGAGGAAATCACCGTGACCGTGCGGCGGACCGCCGATGGGGCCGTGCATGCCCGAACTGTCGTCGGCGCGGCGCAGGGCGATGCAGAACGCGGCGGCGCCGTGGTGTCGCAGGCGGTCGCGGCGATGGGCGAGATCGAGGCATCGTCGAAGCAGATCGGCAGCATCATCGGGGTGATCGACGAGATTGCCTTCCAGACCAATCTGCTGGCGCTCAATGCCGGGGTCGAGGCTGCCCGGGCGGGCGATGCCGGGCGCGGCTTTGCCGTCGTTGCCTCCGAGGTTCGCGCGCTCGCGCAGCGCTCGGCGGATGCGGCAAAGGAAATCAAGACGCTGATCTCCGCCTCGAACCAGCAGGTTGTCGCGGGCGTCGACCTCGTCGGTCAGACCGGTCGGGCTCTTGAGCGCATCGTCGGGCAGATCGGCGAGATCAACGGCGTGGTGGCGGAAATCGCCGCATCCGCGCAGGAGCAGGCGACCGGGCTTGTCCAGGTGAACACGGCCGTCGGTCAGATGGACCAGACGACGCAGCAGAACGCGGCGATGGTCGAGGAGTCGACGGCGGCAAGTCACAGCCTGGCGCGGGAGGCTGAGCAGCTTTCCGGCCTGATGGCGCGGTTCGACCTCGGCGCGGTCGCGCACGAACCGGTCGCGCCGCGCCCGACGGCAAGCGCCCGGCCCGTTGCAAACCGGGCGGCTCCATCGCGCCCCGCACAGGCTGCCATCCGTCCCGCGAAGCCCGCGCCGCAACGGGAACCGCAGATGGAAGCCGCTGGCGAGGATAACTGGGAAGATTTCTGACCCTACCCTCTACGCTCGCCCCCCCGGCGGGAGCCAGTCTCCCGCCGGTTTTTCATCGAGATCACCAGCCGGCGCCCATACGGCGGCGGATCACCCTCCGCGCACACCCTGGGTGTTGACGTAAAGCGCATACAGGCTCCGGCTCGCCGCCATGAACAGCCGGTTGCGATGCCTCCCGCCGAAGCAGACATTGGCGCAGCGCTCGGGCAGGGCGATGCGGCCGATCGGCGTTCCGCCGGGGTCGAACACCATCACCCCGTCCAGTTCGGCCTCGCCCATCCCCCAGCCGCACCAGAGATTGCCGTCGATATCGACGCGAAACCCATCCGGCGTGCCGCCGGGGCCGGCATCGATCAGTCGCCGATTGTTGGCGAGGCGGCTGTCATCCACCACATCGAACACATGGATTGCCCGGTGAGGCTCGGCTCGCGAGGCGACCACGTAGAGCCGGCTCTCATCGGGCGAAAAGGCCAGCCCGTTCGGCCCCGCGATGTCGTCCGCGACCATCGAGACCGTGCCGCTCGCCGGGTCGATCCGGTAGATCGCGGGCTTCAGCTCCGCCTCCGCGCGGCGCCCTTCATACCATCCGGCAATGCCGAAGGGCGGGTCGGTGAACCAGATGCTGCCGTCGGATTTCACCACGACGTCGTTCGGCGAATTCAGCCTTCGCCCGCCGAACCCGTCCGCGAGCACCGTGATGCTCCCATCGATCTCGGTGCGGATCACGCGCCGCCCGCCATGTTCGCAGGTAATCAACCGCCCCTGGCGATCCCTCGTGTTGCCGTTGGCATGGCCCGCCGGCTGGCGGAACACGCTGACGCGTCCATCGGCTTCGTCCCAGCGCAGCATCCGGTCGTTCGGAATGTCGCTCCATAGCAGGAAGCGCCCGTCGCCGAACCAGACCGGCCCTTCCGCCCAGCGGCAGCCATCGGCGAGCCGCTCCACCGCCGCGTTGAACAGCCGGTAGCGTGCGAAGGCCTGGCTGAGCACATGGATCGCCGGGTCGGGATAGCGCTCGGCCGGCTGCCAGGAGGTGATCGTCATGTCTCCCGCCCATAAGCGAGCAGCAGCGCAAGGATGACGACGCCATAGGCAATGCTGCGCACGTAATCGGGCATCGAAAGCGCGAGCAGAACCGAGACCAGCACGGTCAGGCTCACCGCGCCGGCGGCGACGCCGAGATAATTGCCGCGACCGCCAAGGATGTTCACCCCGCCGATCACCACCGCGGCGATCGAGGTGAACAGGTAGGGGTCGCCGAGGCCGAGCGAGGCTTGCCCGCCAAAGCCCACCAGCATGATCCCGCCGAGTGCGGCGAACCCGCCGCACAGGGCATAGAGCAGGATCGTCATCCGCCGTGCGTCGATCCCGGCGAGGGTGGCGGCGAGCGGATTGGTGCCGAGCGCGTAGGTCGCCCGTCCGAACCGCGTCACCGCGAGCGCGCCGCTGACCAGCGCGGTCACGAACGCCCAGAGCCAGAGCGCATCGGGAATGCCGAGCAGGGTGCCATGCGCCAGCGTCTGGATCAGCGGCGGGGCGTAGGATGAGCAGGAGGAGCAGGTGAAACCGCCGCTCAGCCCGAGTGTCAGCCCCTCGACGATGCCGTTCGCCGCCAGCGTCATCACCACCGCCGGAATGCCGAAGACGGCGATGCCGATGCCATTCGCCACTCCCACCGCCACCCCCATGCCGATGGCCGCGGCGATCGCCTCCGGCGCGCCCGTGTTTTTGCCGAGCGAGGTGGTGGTGAGCAGGATCGCCGCGGCGTTCATCACCCAGGGCACCGAAAGGTCGATCCCGCCGATCAGGATGACGAAGCACTGTCCCGCCGCCACGATGCCGACGAACGAGGCGATCACCAGGATCGAGGCCACGCTGGGGCCGGACAGAAAGCCCGGATGCGCCGCCTCGCCAACCACGAAAAGCCCGATCGCCGCGATGATCGCATAAAGGATCCGCCGCGTATCGACGGAGAGAGCTCTCATTGCCGCCTCCTGATCGCGCCGCCGATGGCGCCGCCGAGCACGACCGCGACGATCAGGAACACTCCTTCGTAGAATGACTGATACAGCGGATTGACGTGGCTGAAGAACAGGATGTTGACGATCAGCGTGGTGATGAACGCACCGGCGATCGCGCCGGCCGCGGAACCGCGCCCGCCGAACAGAGAGACGCCACCAAGCACGACCGCGACGATGGAGGTCAGCGTGTAGCTGTTGCCGGTCGTCGCGTCGCCCGCTGTGGCCGAGGCGGCGAGAAACAGCCCCGCCGCGGCCGCCAGTGCGCCATCGAGCATGTAGGCGATGATCTTGGTGCGCAGCACGCGCACCCCGAGCGCGCGGGAAGAGGCCTCGTCATTGCCGATCGCGTAGAGATCCACACCGGTGCGCGAGCGCCGGAACGCCGCCCAGGCCAGTATCAGGAGCCCGATATAAACCAATGCCCAGGGCGCGTTCGGGTTGACCAGCAGGTTGGTGTAGGCCGGCGGGATCGCACCGCCCGGCGCTGGCAGCACGCGGATCGCCAGACCCTGGTAGATCGACAGTGTCGCCAGCGTCACCACGATCGGCTGCAACCGGCCGAATGCGACCAGCAGCCCGTTCACGAGGCCGCACGCCGCCCCTACCGCGAGAATGACGGCCGACCACAGCAGCGCGCCGCCGAGCGACTTGCCCATGGTCACCGCCGCCAGCGCGTTGGCGAGATCGACGACGCCGCCGACCGAGAGATCGATCCCGCGGGTAAGCACGACGAAGCTCTGGCCCACCGCGGCGAAGACCAGCGGGATCGCGTTGTTCACCGTCGAGGTCAGTTCGAAATTGCCCGGCAGCCGGTGCTGTTCGATGCTGTAGACCATCAGGAACCCGGCCACCGCCAGGGTGAGGATCGCGCCGGCGAGGATCAGGCCGATATTCTGCCCGATCGCGTGGCCGAGGCGGCTGCCGCGCGGCAGTGCTGCGGCGTCAGGCTGCATGGGGAATCTCCGTCTTGCCGCTCTCGCGCATCGCGGCGGCGACGATCGCCTCGGCGGACAGCGCGTCGGCCGGCAACTCGGCGACGAAGGCGCCCCGCCGCATCACCTTCACCCGATGACACAGATGGGCGAGTTCCTCCGCATCCGACGAATAGAACAGGATCGCGTAGCCCTCGCGGGCGAGGCCGGCGATCAGCTCGTAGATCTCGTGCTTGGTCGCGACATCGACGCCGCGGGTCACATCGTAGAGCAGCAGGATGCGCGAGCGCGTCAGCAGCCAGCGCCCGAGCAGCACCTTCTGCTGGTTGCCGCCGGACAGCGCGCCGACCGGCTGCTGCGCCGAGGGCGTGCGCACGGCAAGCCGGCGGATGCTCTCCGCCACCGTTGCGCGCTCGGCGCCGAGCCGCAGGATGCCGAGGCGCGAGAGCCGGCGCAGGATCGGCAGGGTGAAATTGTCCCGCACGGAAAGCGGCAGGAACAGCCCCTCGCTCTTGCGGTCTTCCGGCACCAGGGCGAGGCCGGCGCGGATCGCGTCCCAGGGCGCCGTGATGCGGACCGGCCGTCCCTCGCGCTCGATCCGCCCCTCGCGAAAGCCGGGGGCGCCGAACAGGCCGAAGAACAGGGCGCGATGACCATGCCCTGCGAGGCCGCCGATGCCGAGAATCTCGCCTGCGCGCAAATCGAGGTCGAGCGGCGCGGTTCCCTCCGCCCGCGCGCCGCGCAGCGAGAGCAGCACGGGGCCGGGGGGCTGCGCGCCGCGGGCGGGAAAGATCGTCTCCAGCGCCTGCCCGGTCATCAGCGTGATCGCCTCGTCCTCGCCGATCGAGGTGAAGGTGCCGACATCGGTGCCGTTGCGGAAAATGGTGATCTCGTCCGCGATGCTGGTGATCTCGCCCCAGCGGTGCGAGGTGAACACGATTGCCACGCCCGCGTCCCGCAGCGCGCGGATCTGGCCGAACAGCCAGGCCACCTCGCGCTCGACCAGCGCGGATGTCGCCTCGTCGAGCAGCAGGATCTGCGGGCGCGCCATGATCACCCGCGCGATCTCGATGATCTGCCGCTCGGCGAGCGATATGTCCGCCGCCAGCGCGCGCGGATCGATATGGGTGATGCCGAGCCCGGCGAGTTCGGCCTCGGCGATGCGCGGCATCGCGGCGCGGTCGATCAGGCCGAGCCGGCCGCGCGGCTCGCGGCCGAGCAGCAGGTTTTCCGCCACCGTCATGTAGGGCAGCAGCGTGAGTTCCTGGAACACGGTGCCGATGCGCAGGTCCGGCCCGCCGGTTTCCACGCTGCCCTCGTCGGCTGCGATGCGGCCGCCGAGGATCTTGATCAGGGTCGATTTGCCGGCGCCGTTCTCGCCGACCAGCGCGTGAACGCTGCCGCGCGCGACGGCGATCGAGGCCCTGGTGAGGGCCTTGACGCCGCCGAACGACTTGCTGACCCCGCGCGCCGCGATGGCGGGTGCGGTCATGGCCGGGTCAGGCCTTGGGCAGATGCACGGTCAGGGAACCGCCGCAGGGTGTGCCGTGCAGCGCGGCATCGACGCAGATCTTGAGCGTCGCGTGCGGTCCGCTGTCGGTGAAGTCGGTGAAGAAACTGTCCGGCATGTTGGGGAACACCGTCTCTCCCACCTTCACCGTGGCGTTGGTGACGAAGGGGAAGGGGATGGTGATGTCCTTGCGCGGATAGGATTTGTTGAGGATGCGCCGCGCGAGTTCCAGCGCGATCAGCACGAGGTAGGGCGGCTGGCCGACCGAAAGCCCCTCGACCTTGTGGCCCATATAGCCGGTCATGAACTTGCGGAAGCCGTTTTCCGCCTCGCCGGCGGTCGGCGGCAGCGGTCGTTTCGCGGCTATGAAGGCCTTGAGCACGCCATCCGTGCCGCCCTGGCACCAGATACCGTCGATCTTGGGCAGCGAGGGCAGCACCGAGGCGGTGTTCTTCTCTGCGGTGGAGGACGCCCAGTCGCCGGCGAAACGGCTGACGATCTTGATGCCGGGATATTTCTTCCAGACCTCTTCGGCGCCGCGGTTGCGGTCCTCGTTCACCCCGGTGCCGGCCACGCCCGTCACCATGATGACATTGCCCTTGCCGCCGATCTTCTTCGCCAGCCATTCGGCCAGGGTGGCGCCGAACTTCACCTGGTCGGTGTTCACCTTGATCGCGGTTGGCGTGGTGACGATGTTGTCGAACGAGACGACGAGAATGCCGCGCGCATGGGCCTGCTGGAGAATGCCGTTCAGCCCGGTCGGCGAGGCGGCGTCGACCAGGATGGCATCGACGCGCTCGGCGATCATGCCGGAAATCTGCTGGCTTTCCTGCGAGATGTTGTTGCCCGAGCTGAAATACGATCCGTCGATCTCGCTCTTGTACGGCTCCATCTGCAGCGCCGCCTTGAAGAGGTTGACCATCTCGATGCGCCACTCGTTGCCGATATACGAGTTCGACAGGGCGATCTTGAGCTTGCGGTTGTTCGCCAGCCCGAAGCGGGGCAGGGCGGCTAGCCCGAGCCCGCCGGCAAGCCCGGTGAGCAGCGTGCGGCGGGTCGCGCCGGTCAGGTCAAACACGCCGGAATCGGTTTGATCGAAATCCATCTTGTCCTCCCAGGATTTTGTTACATTCGGTTTATTATCGGTTTTATACAATCAATAAGGGGCGCTGACAATCAGAATCGTGCCCCTTACACCGTCTTGTTGCCCCGCACCGCGACATAGAGCGAATAGACCGAGCTGGTCGCGGTCATGAACAGGCGGTTGCGGTTCGGCCCACCGAAGACGAGGTTGCTGGTGGCTTCGGGCAGGTCGATCTTGCCGAGCGGGGTTGCATCCGGCGCGAAGACGGCGACGCCGTTGGCGGTGCCGCAGCTCGACCAGACATTGCCGTGCTCGTCGATGCGGAACCCGTCGGCGAACCCGTTCGCGATTTCGGTGAAGACCTTGCCCGGCCCGAGTCGCGCGCCGTCGATCACGTCATGCACCCGGATATGATGCGGGCCATCCGCCCGGTGGGTGATGCCGGTATCGGCGATGTAGAGTTTCCGTTCGTCGGGGCTGAAGGCCAGCCCGTTGGGGCGCTCGTAATCGCTGGCGACCACGCTGAGCGCGCCGCTCGCCGGGTCGAACCGGTAGACGTTGCAGGCGCCGATCTCGCTTTCGGCGCGGTGGCCCTCGTAATCGCTCCAGATGCCGTAATCGGGGTCGGTGAACCAGATTGTCCCGTCGGATTTCACCACCACGTCGTTCGGCGAGTTCAGCCGCTTGCCCTCGAAGCGATCCACCAGGATCGTGACCGAGCCGTCATATTCGGTGCGGCTGACGCAGCGCCCGCCATGCTCGCAGCTGACCAGCCGCCCCTGCCGGTCGCGGGTATGGCCGTTGGTGTGCCGTGCCGGCGTGCGATAGACGTCGACCGTCCCGTTCGTCGTCCAGCGCAACATCCGGTCGTTGGGAATGTCGCTCCACAGCAGGCAGTTCTGCTCGCCGAACCAGACCGGGCCTTCCGCCCAGCGGCAGCCGGTGGCGATGGTCTCGATCGCCGCGTTGAACAGCAGCATCGAGCGGAATCGTTCATCATAGACGTGAAAAGCCTCGGACATGGCAGCGCCTCTCCCCCTCGTCGTTGTGGCCGGTCGATCCGGTCCTTGCCGTCAAACGATAAAAGGCAATCGGCGCAAAGGCCAGAGGTTTTGCAGCCGGATCAGCTTGCGAGCGCGGCAATGAAGCCGGCTGCCTTCATGCGCACGGCAGCGGCGTCGTCGCCCGGCCGGTAGAGTGCCGAGCCGATGCCGAAGCCGCCAGCACCCGCCTCTCGCCAGGGGGCAAGCGTGGCCGGCGTGATGCCGCCGACCGGCAGCACCGGCAGCGCTGGCGGCAGCACCGCGCGCAACGCCTTGAGCACCGCGGGACTTGCTGCTTCGGCGGGAAAGAGCTTCAGCCCGTCCGCCCCGGCGCCGATCAGCGCGAATGCCTCGGCCGGGGTGAAGAAGCCGGGCAGGGCGATCAGCCCGCGCCGCTTCGCCTCGGCCACGAGGGCGGGATCGGCGTGCGGCGTGACCATCAATTGCCCGCCCGCCCCGGCGAGGCGGGCGACATCCTCCGCCGTCATGACCGTTCCGGCGCCGATCAGCGCCCGCGTGCCGAGCCCGCGGGCCAGGCGGGCGATGCTCTCGAACGGGTCGGGCGAGTTCAGCGGTACTTCGATGATCCGCAGCCCGGCGTCGACCAGCGCCTCGCCCAGCGCCATCACCTCGTCCGGCGCGACCCCGCGCAGGATCGTGACCAGTGGGCAGGCGTCGAGATGTTCCTTCAGTGTCGCCATGGGATCTCCGCTCCGAGCCGGGTAAGGCCGAGACAGGCGGCGTCGCCGGCGCCATCGTCATGTACGCGCGCCGCCCCGCCGCACAGCGCGATCGCATCGCGGTAGAGCGCGCAGAGCGCGGGATCGCCGATCAGCGTCACCTCCGCCGCCGCCGCCGGCCGCGCGCGACCAATCTCATGGCCGATCTCGTGGCCGATCAGCAGGCCGGACAGATAGGCGCGGGAGGCGGATTTCGACACGCCATCGCGCAAGACCCTGGTCCGCACGCCGAAGAGATGATGCAGCAGCCCGCCAGGCTGGCGCGCCCGCGCGACGCCGTCGGCGAAGGCGTCGGGCTCCGGCCCGCCCGCCTCGATCGTCTGCGCGAGGATCGTCGCCCCGCCCAGCGCGGCGAAGGCCTCGCCGGTCATGTAGGTCCGGAACCCCTCGATCCGCCCGGCCCCGACGACCGCCCATTTGGAGTGGCTGCCCGGCAGGCAGACGAGCCGGCGCGCAGCGTCCCCGACCGCACCGGCGATCTGGGTTTCCTCGCCGCGCATCACCTCCGGAACACCATCCCCGTCCCGCGTCGCGAGCCCCGGCAGGATCAGCACCTCGGCGCCCTCGAACGCCACCGGCCGGGCCGCGGCGGCGATCGCGCCGAACGCCGCCGGGCAGTCGAGATACGGCACGTCCAGCCAGCCCTGGCGGCTGCCGGCCATCCCGGCGATCAGCACCCGCCGCTCGCCGGCCGCCAGCCAGTCCCCGGCGATCTCGCGCAGCACGTCGGCAAAGCCGCCCGGCGCCACGCTCAGCACGCCGCGATCGGCACGGCGGACGTCGCGGGCCATGCCATCCTCCGCGATGCGGAAAGCGCGCAGCCGTGTCGTCCCCCAATCGAGGCCGATCATCGGGGGCCGGTCATCCGCCCGCGCCGCTCAGATCCAGCCGGCATCGACGAAGAAATTATGGCTGGTCACCATCCGGCTGTCATCGGCGGCGAGCCAGAGCACCATCCGCGCAACATCGGCCGGCACCAGCTTCTGCTTGAGGCATTGCTGCTTCATCAGCGTCTCCTCGCCTTCCGGCGTGAGCCATTTCTCGATCTGCCGCTCGGTCATGATCCAGCCCGGCACCACGCAGTTCACGCGGATGTTGTCCGGCCCGAAATCCCGCGCGAGGCTGCGCGTCAGCGCCTCGATCCCGGCCTTGGCGGTGACGTAGGCCGGCATGCCGCCCTGGCCCTTGTGCCAGCTGCTGGAGCCGAAATTGACGATGGCGCCGCCGCCGGCGGCCTTCATCATCGGGATGATCGCCTGGGCGGTGAAGAACTGGTGGCGCAGGTTCACCTGCAGCCGGTCTTCCCAGTATTCCACCGTCACATCCATCGTCGGGTGGCGCTCGTCATGGGCGGCGTTGTTCACCAGCACGGTGAACGGGCCGACCGCCTTGGCGCCCTGTGCGATCGCGGCTTTCAGCGCGTCGATATCGCGCAGGTCGCACCTGATGAAATGCGGCGCGGCGTGGCCCTTCGCCGCCACCTGCTCGACCACGCGCTGGCCGCCCGCCTCGTCGATATCGACGAAGACGATGCGGCTGCCCTGCTCGGCGAAATGCTGCACGACGGAGGCGCCGATGCCGCCGCCGCCGCCGGTGATGAACACGGCCCGGTCCTTGAGGCTCGGATAGATTGCGTTGGCATGTGCGGTCATGATGTTCCCTTTTCCGTCCTGATGTTGTGCTGCCGGCGCCTTGCGTCAGCGCGCCCGTGCCGCGCGGTATTCACGCCGCACGATCTCCAGCAGCTCCTCGACCGATGTGTCGCGCGCCGCGCCCGAGAACGTCACCTCGCCATGCTGCATCAGCATGACGCGATCGGCAATCTCGAGCGTCTGGGCATAATTGTGCATGATCATGATGATCGAGATGTCGCCGCGGGCGCGCTGGCGCTGGATCAGGTCGATGATCAGCCCGGCCTCGCGCGCCCCCATCGCGGCGAGCGGCTCGTCGAGCAACAAAATCTTCGCCTCGGAATACACCGCGCGGGCGATGGCGATCGCCTGCCGCTGCCCGCCCGATAGCATCTCCACCTCCTCGTCGACCGAGGGAATGTTGACGCCGATATCCTCGAGCGCCTCCGCCGCGCGCCGGCGCATCGTCCGGTGGTCGAGCATGCCGAAGGGGTTCCTGAGCTCGCGGTTCAGGAACATGTTGTGATAGATCGGCAGCGTGTTCACCAGCGCGAGATCCTGGTAGACGCACTCGATCCCGAGTGCGCGCGCATGATCGACCGAGGCGAGGTCGACCGCCTCTCCCCGCACGTAAAGCTGGCCCGCGGTCGGCTTGTGAAAGCCGGTGATGATCTTCATCAGGGTCGACTTGCCGGCCCCGTTATCGCCGAGAATGCCCAGCACCTCGCCGCGCCTGACATGCAGCGACACGCCGGACAGCGCCGTCACCGCGCCGAACGACTTGACGATGTTCTCGGCCCGCAGCGCGTCCGGCGCCGTTTCGTTGACGGTGGCGCTCATCGCCGGCCTCCCTTGCGCATGCCCTGGACGCGGATGTTGGCGATCATCGCGATCAGGATGGCGCCGCCGATGATCATGTCGAAGGTGAAGGCGTTGATGCCGGCGAGGGTGAAGCCGTCCTGCAGCACGCCGAGCACGGTGGCGCCGAGCAGCCCGCCGATGATCGTGCCCGATCCGCCGGCGAGGCTGGTGCCGCCGATCACGCCGGAGGCGACGGCGAGGAACATGACGTTGGTGCCGCCGGCGAGCGGGTCGGTCGAGCCGATGCGGAAGGCCTCCAGAATGCCGGTCGCCCCGCCGAGCACGCTGGTCAGCACGAAATTGCCCACCTTGATCCTTGCCGCGTTGATGCCGGCCTCGGTCGCCCCGGTGAGGTTGCCGCCCACAGCGATGGTGTGCAGCCCCCAGCGCCGGTGGCGCAGCACCGCGTGCATCACCAGCACGATCAGCAGCGCCCAGAGAAACTCGCTGTAGCCGGACGCGCCGAAGATGTTGGCGATCGTCGCGCCACCCGGCGTGTTCACCGGATAGCCACGCGAGATGGTGAGGGTGAAGCCGTTGATCAGGAACAGCGTGCCGAGCGTGGTGACGAAGGAGGGCACCCGCAGCAGCACGGTGATCCCGCCATTGATCAGCCCCACCACGGCGGAGACCAGCAGCGCGAGCGCGATGCCGACGAACAGGCCAAGACCCGCCTTCACGCTGAACGCCATGATGAACGGGGCGAGGGCAAAGACCTGGCCGACCGAGAGGTCGATTTCGCCGCAGATCAGCAGCATGATCTCGCCGCAGGCGATGATCGCGGCCGGGGCGATGAACTGCGACAAGGTCTGCAGGTTGGCGCCCGAGAGGAAATTGTCGTTGCTGATGGCGAAATAGCCGAACAGCAGGATGGCGACGACGAGAATGCTTGCTTCTCGCAGCGCGAACAGGCGCGAGCCGTGTCGGCGCAGACTGATGGGCTGGCTCATGCCGTTCCCCTGATCTCAGGCGCCGCCCCGCGCGGGGCGGCCTCGTTGGTGGAGGGCGGACGTCCGGCGGGTGGCCTGCCATGCCCCATCGGGGTGCGGCAGGCCGCCGCGCCGGCGCGGCTTCAGCCGGCGATCGGCCCGTGCCGGGGCACGATCTGCGGCTTGGCCGAGCTGCCCTCGTAGCGGGTGTGCGTGTCGAGATAGGGTTGCACCCCTCCCTTGGTCACGAATTTCAGGCCGGTGTTGATGTCCGCCGGGCCCGACAGGCCGCCGGAGGCGAGGAACGTGAACATCTCCATCACCGTGTAGAAGCCCTGCAGATAGGGCTGCTGGTCGATGGTGAAGTCGAGATCGCCGCTCTTGATGAGGTCGAGCGTCTTGGGAAGCATGTCGAAACCGCCGCCGTGCACGCCCTTCTTGGCGAGGCCGAACTGCTTCATCACCTCGCCGACACCCTGGGTCGAGCCGGCATCCACCGCGAACATGCCCTTCACGTGCTGGTGACCGAGATAATAGGCGCGGATCTTGGAGAGTTCCTCGTTCACCGTCGGGCCGGTCGCGATCTCGTGATAGGTGATGTTCTTGCCGAGTTTCTTGATCGCGGCCGCCGCACCGTCGATGCGCGGCTGGATGTTGAGCTGGCCGGGTGTGGCGATGAACAGCGCGACCTCGCCGGAGCCGACGAGCTGGACGATCTTCTCGCCCATCTGGTAGCCGGCGAGGAACAGGTCCTGGCCGATATAGGCGAGGCGCTTGTTGCCCGAGCCGGCAGGTGCGTCAGCATTGTAGGAAAACACCGGGATGCCGGCGGCGAGCGCGCGTTCGGTCGGCTTGTTGAACGCGGTCGGATCGACCAGCGGCACCGCGATCGCATCGGCCTTGCCGGCAATCGCCGCATCCATCGCGTTGACCATGTGCGCGACGTTCGAGGTCTGCGATCCGGTCCACTGCCATTCGCAGCCGAGCAGGCGGCAGGCGTCGTGGATGCCATACTGCGTCGGCACGAAGAACGGGTTGGTGGTGACGTGGTTGACGAACACGAACTTCCAGCGCTTGTGCGGCGGGAACGGGTCCTTGCCGGCGGCTTCCGCGGTGCGGGCACCGGCGGCGAGCATCGCGGCGGCGGCGCCGAGCGTCACGCCCTGGGCCACGGCGCGGCGCGGCAGGCGCGACGCAACGATATCGTCAACTTTGTCTTCTATCTTTTTTGTCATCGAGTTCCTCCCTGCGATGATTGTCATTTATATTTAGTTGACCCTCAATGAAAATGCAATCGAGGAAATCACGCGCCCTTGCCGGATCCGGTCTTTCGTGCTGCCATCTTCGATGTTGCGAATATAGATCGTTTCTTGCGGCGGCGCCGCGGGGCTGGTCGCAACGGCGGCGCGCCGCTAACCTCGCGTCGCAAGATCCTGTGAGGAGGCCGGCATGACCACGCCCCACGTCCAGTCACACGTCCAGTCACACGTCCAGCCACAAGTACAGTCACAAGTACAGTCACGCTCTGCCCGCTTCGTCGGCCGGCACGCGCTCGTCACCGGCGGGGCATCGGGGATCGGCCGGGCCATCGCCCGGCGGCTCGCTCAGGAGGGGGCCGCGATCACCTTCACCCATCTGCCGGGCGATGAAGCTGCCGCCGAAGCCCTGGATGAACTCCACGCCGCCGGGCCGGCCGCCCGCCATCACGCCGAGGCCGCGGATGTCGCCGACCGGGCCGCGATGGAGGCGGTTGCGGCGCGGGCCATCGGGCGCGCCGGCCATCTCTCGCTGCTGGTCAACAACGCCGGCATCCAGGCCGAGCAGCCGAGCGACGCGCTCGACATGGACCGGTTCGAGCGCATCGTCGCCGTCGATCTGCTGGCCGTTGCCCATCTCTGCGGGCTGGTGATCGGCCACATGGCGGCGCAGGGGGGCGGTGCGATCCTCAACGTCTCCTCGGTTCACGAAATCGTGCCAAAGCCGGGCTTCCTCTCCTACTCGGTGGCGAAAGGCGGGCTTGGCAATCTCACCCGCACCCTGGCGCTGGAATTCGCGGCGCGCGGCGTGCGGGTCAACGCGGTGGGCCCCGGTGCGACGGTCACGCCGATGAACGCGGGCTGGACCGGCGATCCCGAGCGCCGCCGCATCGTCGAGGCGCATATCCCGATGGGGCGTCCGGCCGAGGCCGATGAAATCGCCGCCGTTGCTGCCTTCCTGCTCTCCGACGAGGCGAGTTACGTCACCGGCCAGACCCTCTTCGCCTGCGGTGGCCTGTCGCTGTTCGCCGATTTCGCACGGAACTGGTCCACCTGATCTCACCACATCGCCGAAGCCATGGCCCGAGAGATCAAGGAAACCTGAAAACGTTTTCCTCTTCGCAAGAGGGCTCATCCATCGACTTCTGACCGATGCGGCGTATCGGATCGCGATTGGCTTTGGAATTTTCGTGCGAGATAAAATTTTCGTTCCCGGGCAAGAAATTTCTTGCCCCTGCCGATCGTGCAAATTAAGAAAGTCATGAAAACGTTTTCTGGTCTTCAAACCGCCCATGCGCGGGCCAGCGAGCGAATAACAAGACTGAGGAGGAACGATGACGGCGCCCCGCGCCCAGCCGACCCGTATTCACGACCAGACGCCGGCGGCGGCCCCGAAGCCGCGCGCTTCGGCAGTGCGGCCGGATACCGGCCGATGACCATGCAGCGTCCGTGCCGTCCCGCGCCGCGGAACGCGCCCGGAGGCGCCAAGTCCAGACACCGTGTCGAGACCAAGGAGAACAACATGACCAACAGGAACAGCTTCACCCGCAAGGCAACGATCGCGCTGGCAGCGCTCGGCGCGGTCGCCGGGTTCGCCACCACCGCCCAGGCCGCGCCGATCCGCGCCTGCCTCATCACGAAAACCGACTCCAACCCCTATTTCGTCACCATGCGGAAGGGCGCGCTGGCCGAGGCGAAGAAGCTCGGCGTCGATCTCAAGACCTATGCCGGCAAGTATGACGGCGACAACCAGTCGCAAGTCGCCGCCATCGAGAGCTGCATCGCCGATGGCGCCAAGGGCATCCTGATCACCCCGTCCGACACCAAGGCGATCGTCCCCACCGTCGAGAAGGCGCGCAAGGCCGGGCTGCTGGTGATCGCGCTGGATACCGCGCTGAGCCCGACCAGCGCTGCCGACATGACGTTTGCCACCGACAATTTCGAGGCGGGCGAGCTGATCGGCCGCTGGGCGCGCAAGCATCTCGGCGCCAAGGCGAAGGACGCGAAGATCGCGATGCTTGATCTCTCGATCTCGCATCCCACCGTTGATGTCGAGCGCGATCACGGGTTCCTCGCCGGCTTCGGTGACAAGATCAAGGATCCGAACACGTTCAACGTGGCCGACCCGCGCATCGTCGGCCATGTCGAGACCGGCGGATCGGAAGAGGGCGGCCAGAAGGGCATGGAAACGCTGCTTGCCCGCAACCCGAACATCAACCTCGTCTACGCCATCAACGAGCCGGCAGCCTTCGGCGCCTACCAGGCGCTGAAATCGGTCGGCAAGGCCGGCAAGGTCACCATCGTCGCGATCGATGGCAGCTGCACCGGCGTCGCCGGCGTGAAGAAGGGCATCATCGCCGCCGACTCGCAGCAATATCCGCTCAAGATGGCGGCCCTTGGTGTGAAGGCGATCGTCACCTTCGCCAAGACGGGCAAGAAGCCGCAGGCCAGCGCCGGCAAGGATTTCTACAATACCGGCACCAACCTGATCACCGCCCATCCCGTTTCCGGTGTTCCCTCGATCACGCCGGCGAAGGGCGCCAAGATCTGCTGGGGCAGCTGATCCCCGGCACGACCGCGGGCGGTGCGTAACGCCGCCCCGTTTCCTTCGACTGCCGCGCCGGCGCGCCCGGCGCGGTCATGGAGCATATGCGATGTCGAGCAACGAGCGCACCGAGGTCACCTTCGAGGCCTCCATCGTCACTTCCGGCGCCGAGGCCGTGGCGGAGTTCAGCCACCCCAGGACGCCGCTCGAACGGTTGCAGCACCTGCTGCATGAAACGCCGTGGCTCGCGCCGCTGATCGTGCTGATCGTCTCGCTGCTCGGCTTCGGCATCCTGGTCGGCCATCGCTTCTTCACCGCCTATGCGCTGACGCTGATCCTCCAGCAGGTGACCATCACCGGCATCGTCGGCGTCGCCCAGGCGCTCGTCGTGCTCACGGCAGGGATCGATCTCTCGGTCGGCGCCATCATGGTGCTGTCCTCGGTGCTGATGGGACAGTGCGCCTTCGCCTACGGGCTGCCGGCGGGTGTGGCCATCCTCGCGGGCTTCGGCCTCGGCGCCGCCGCGGGCTGGTGCAATGGCGTGCTCGTCGCCCGCATGAAACTGCCGCCCTTCATCGTCACGCTCGGCACCTGGCAGATCGTGCTGGCGGCGAACTATCTCTATTCCGGCAACCAGACGATCGGCGCGGCGCAGATCTCAATGCAGGCGCCGCTGCTGCAATATCTCGGCAATACCTTCGTGATCGGCGGCGCGGGCGGCGCCACCTTCACCTATGGCGTCGTGCTGATGATCGGCCTTGTGCTGCTCTTTGCCTATGTGCTGCGGCATACCGCCTGGGGGCGGCACGTCTATGCCGTGGGCGACGATCCCGATGCCGCCGCACTGGCCGGGGTGAACGTGCGGCGGATGCTGATCGGCGTCTACACGCTCTCGGGCCTCGTCTGCGCCATCGCCGGCTGGGCGCTGATCGGCCGCATCGGCGCGATCTCGCCCAATTCCGGCCAGTTCGAGAACATCAACAGCATCACCGCGGTGGTGATCGGCGGCATCTCGCTGTTCGGCGGCCGCGGCTCGATCCTCGGCATGATCTTCGGCGCCATGATCGTCGGCGTCTTCACCCTCGGGCTCAACATGTATGGCACCGACCCGCAATGGACCTACCTGATGATCGGCGCGCTGATCATCGTCGCGGTCGCGGTGGACCAGTGGATCAGAAAGGCGGCGGTGTGATGGAACCCGTTCTCAAGGCGCGTGGCCTCATCAAGCGGTATGGCCGGGTCACGGCGCTCGACCATTGCGATTTCGACCTGCACCCCGGCGAGATCCTCGCCGTCATCGGCGACAACGGCGCCGGCAAGTCCTCGCTGATCAAGGCGCTCTCCGGCGCCATCCAGGTCGATGAGGGCGAGATCCATCTCGAGGGGAAGCCCGTGCGCTTCGCCTCGCCGATCGCCGCCCGCGCCGCCGGCATCGAGACGGTCTACCAGACGCTCGCCATGGCGCCGGGCCTGTCGATCGCCGACAACATGTTCATGGGCCGCGAACTGCGCAAGCCGGGCCTGCTCGGCAAGGTGTTTCGCAAGCTCGACCATGCCGAGATGCAGCGCATCGCCCGTCAGAAACTCTCCGATCTCGGGCTGATGACGATCCAGAACATCAACCAGGCGGTGGAAACCCTCTCCGGCGGCCAGCGCCAGGGTGTCGCCGTCGCCCGCGCCGCCGCCTTCGGCTCCAAGGTCATCATCCTCGACGAGCCGACCGCCGCCCTCGGCGTCAAGGAATCCCGCCGCGTGCTCGAACTCATTCTCGACGTGAAGGCCCGCGGCATCCCCATCATCCTGATCAGCCACAACATGCCGCATGTCTTCGAGGTGGCGGACCGCGTTCATATCCACCGCCTCGGCCGCCGGCTCTGCGTGATCGACCCGAAGACGCATTCGATGTCCGACGCCGTCGCCTACATGACCGGCGCGCGCACGCCGGATGCGGTGCTCGATCCGGCGGCCTGATCCGGCCCGGTTGCGTGGATGTCGGTTGCGTAGATGCCGGGATGAAGGGTTCGATCGTTCTGAAAAAACGATCAATTAGATCTAATCGTTCTGTATAGACGATGATATGGCGATGCCGCTATCACGGTGGCATCGCCGGATCGCGGACTTGCTGCCGCCCCGGCGCCCGACCCGGAGGCATTCATGATCACCCAGGATTTCGCCCGCTTCGCCCGCGCCCGCCTCGCCCGCACCCGTCACACCGGCCTGCTCGCCATCGTACGCCAGTTCACGCCGAACTGGTTCGCCGCGACGATGGGCACCGGCATTCTGGCGCTCGACCTCAACCAGCTGCCCGGCCTGCACCGTCCGGCGATGGCGCTCTGGCTGCTGAACATCGCACTGTTCGCGCTGTTCACCCTGCTCTACGCCGCGCGCTGGCTGCTCTACCCGCGTGAGGCCGCGCGGATCTTCGGCCACGCCGTAATGTCGATGTTCCTCGGCACCATCCCGATGGGTCTCGCGACCATCATCAACGGCTTCATCGCCTTCGGCCTCGCCCCGCTCGGGCCGGACGCGGTCGGCATCGCCACCGCCCTCTGGTGGGTGGATGCGGCGCTGTCGGTCGTCATCGGCATCGGCGTGCCCTTCCTGATGGTCATCCGCCAGACCCATGCGATCGAGACGATGACGGCGGTCTGGCTGCTGCCGGTGGTCGCGGCCGAGGTCGCGGCGGCGAGCGGCGCGCAGATCGTCCCGCATCTCGGCAACCCGCATCTGGCCCTGCTGGTCGATATCCTGTCCTACGCGCTCTGGGCCTACTCGGTGCCGGTCGCGCTCGGCATCGTCGCGGTGCTGCTGCTGCGCCTCGTGCTGCACCGGCTGCCGCATCGCGACATGGCGCCCTCGTCCTGGCTCACTCTGGGGCCGATCGGCACCGGCGCGCTCGGCCTGCTGCTGCTCGGCGCCGATGCGCAGGGCGCGCTCGCCCCGCTCGGCCTGCCGGGGCTCGCCGATGCGGCGCGCGGCATCGGGCTGATCGGCGGCGTCATCCTTTGGGGGTACGGCGTCTGGTGGCTCGCCTTCGCGGTGCTCGCAACGCTGCGCTACCTGCGCGCCGGCATCCCGTTCAATCTCGGCTGGTGGGGCTTCACCTTCCCGCTCGGCGTCTACACCGCCGCCACCTTCGCGCTGGCCGGGCAGACCCATCTCGCCGTCTTCCACATCGCCGCCGTGGCGATGACGGCGAGCCTCGCCACCCTCTGGGCGATCGTTGCGGCGATGACGCTGCGGGGGGCCGCAAGCCGCGCGCTCTTCGTCGCGCCCTGCCTGCTGGGCGCCGCCCTGGCGGATGATGCGCCGGCAGCCTGATCGCGGCTCTCTCGTGCGGACCGGGCGGCACCATGCCGTCCGGTCTGGCCAACCGGAAGCGGCTGCATTAACGTTTCCGTCGCGTTCCGTTGCTGACGGACGCGCCGGTCCCGCTTCCGGTTCGTCATCCGGCATCAGCCGGGACCCGCCCGCCGCGCCTTTCGAACAGAGTGCCAAAACGGGGAGGATCTCATGAAAAAATTCATCAACGCACCGGAAAACGTGGTCGCCGAAGCGCTGGCCGGCATGGCCGCCGCGCATCCCGATCTCATCCGCGTCCACACCGATCCCGATTTCATCACCCGCGCGGATGCGCCGGTGCGCGGCAAGGTGGCGCTGGTCTCCGGTGGCGGCTCCGGCCACGAGCCGATGCATGGCGGTTTCGTCGGCCGCGGCATGCTCGATGCCGCCTGCCCCGGCGCCGTCTTCACCAGCCCGACGCCGGACCAGATGCTCGCCGCCACCAAGGCGGTCGATGGCGGAGCCGGCGTGCTGCATATCGTGAAGAACTACACCGGCGACGTGCTGAACTTCGAAATGGCCGCCGACCTCGCGAAGGAGGAGGGGCTCGACGTCGCCGCCGTCGTGATCGATGACGATGTTGCCGTGCAGGACAGTCTCTATACCGCCGGCCGCCGCGGCGTCGGCGCCACGATCCTCGCCGAGAAGATCTGCGGCGGTGCCGCCGAGGCCGGCGCCGACCTCGCCAGCGTCGCTGCCCTTTGCCGCGAGGTGAACGGCGCCGCCCGCTCGATGGGCGTTGCGCTCAGCCCCTGCACCGTGCCGCATGCCGGCAAGCCGAGCTTCACCCTTGGCGAGGGCGAAATGGAATACGGCATCGGCATCCATGGCGAGCCCGGCCGCAAGCGCATCCCCATCGAACCGGCGGACCGCGTTGCCGAAATGCTGATGGAACCCATCCTCGCCGACCTGCCGTTCCGCCAGGGCGACAAGGTTCTGCTCTTCGTCAACGGCCTCGGCGGCACGCCGCTGGTCGAGCTCTACGTCCTCTATCGCAAGGCCGCGGAGATCGCGCGCAGCCACGGGCTGACGGTCGCGCGCTCGCTGGTCGGTCCCTACATGACCAGCCTCGAGATGGCCGGCACCTCGATCACCCTGCTGCGCCTGACCGACGACATGATCCGTCACTGGGATGCGCCGGTGGTCACCCCGGCGCTGCGCTGGGGCGCCTGAGGCGGGCAGGGGGATTGCACATGGCCGACCAGCTCGACGTCCCACTGCTCACCGCCTGGCTCGGCCGCGTCGCCACCGCGATCGAGGCGCAGCAGGGCTATCTCTCCGATCTCGATGCCGCGATCGGCGATGGCGATCACGGCGCCAACCTCGCTCGCGGCTTCAAGGCGGTGATGGCGAAGCTCGGCACGCCCGCCGATCCGGCGGCGCTGTTCCGCAGCGTCGGCATGACGCTGATCGGCACCGTCGGCGGCGCCTCCGGCCCGCTCTACGGCACGCTCTTCGTCGAAATGGCCAAGGCCGCCGCCGGCCGCGCCACGCTCGACGCCCCCGGCTGGCACGGTGTGCTTGCCGCTGGCGTCGCCGGGGTCGTTGCCCGTGGCAAGGCTGCCCCTGGCGACAAGACGATGATCGACGCGCTCACCCCCGCCGTCGCCGCTCTCGAAGGGGCGGCCAGCCTGCCCGAGGCGCTCGCCCGCGCGGCCGCGGCCGCGCGCGCAGGTGCCGAGGCCACCGCGCCGCTGGTCGCCCGCAAGGGCCGCGCCTCCTATCTCGGCGAACGCGCGATCGGCCATGTCGATCCGGGAGCGACCTCGTCGGCGATGCTGCTCGCCGCCCTCGCCGAAGCCGCCGGCTGAGCGGCCCGGCACGCCGCGCCATGGCGACAGGCCTCCTCCTCGTGTCCCACAGCGCGGCGCTGGCCCGCGCCACCGCCGAACTCGTCCGGCAGATGACCGGCGATCGCCTCGCCCTCGCGATCGCCGCCGGCGCCGGGCCGGATCATGCCGAACTCGGCACCGACCCGCTCGCCATCCTCGCCGCCTGCGAGGAGCTGGCCGGCTGCGAGGGAATCGTCGTGCTGATGGATCTCGGCAGCGCCGTGCTCAGCGCCGAAATGGCGCGCGACCTCGCGGACGATGCCCTGCGCGCCCGGCTTCACCTCGCCCCGGCGCCCTTCGTCGAGGGGGCGCTGGCCGCAGGCGTCGCCGCCGCCGCCGGGCAGGCCGCCGACCGCGTGGCCGCCGAGGCGATGGCTGGGCTCGCGCCGAAACAGGATGCGCTCGCCCCTCCCGAACAAGCCGCGCCGCCGCCGCCAGCGGCCACGTTCACCCGCGAGGTGACGCTGGCCGATCCGAACGGGCTGCATCTGCGCCCCGCCGCGCGCTGCGTCGAAATTGCCGCCCGGTTCGATGCCACGCTGCACCTCCGCTACAATGGGCGCGTCGCTCCGCTCGACAGCCCGACCGCGCTGATGGCGCTCGGCGCGAAGGGGGATGCCGCGGTGACGATCGAGGCGTCCGGTCCCGAGGCCGAGCCCGCCGCCGCCGCCCTCGCCGCCATCCTCGCCGAGCGCCCGGCGGATTCTCACACCGAACCGGGTGCAATTGCGGCGCCCGGCGGAGTCGTGCCGATGTCCCCCGGCCGCGCCGCCGGCCCGGTCGTCGCCGTGTCCCGCGCCCTGCCGGCAGTGCCTGAAACCACGGTGACGGACCGCGCGGCGGCGCTTGCCCGGCTCGATGAAGCGCTGGCCGCCGCCCGCGCCGCGCTGGCCGGCAACCCGATCCTCGCCGCCCAGGCCGCCCTGCTCGCCGACCCGGCGCTGATCGGCCCCGCCCGCGCCGCGATCAAGAGCGACGGACGCCACGAGGCCGCCGCCTGGCGCGACGCCATCGCCGCCGCCGCCGCCAGCCACGAGGCGCTCGACGATCCCTATCTCCGCGCCCGCGCCCGCGACCTGCGCGAGGCCGGCGATGCCGTGCTCCGCGAGCTGCTCGGCGGCTTCGGTCTCGACCTGCCTGCCGCGCCCGCGATCATCGCGGTGGACGAGCTCACCGCCGCCGAGGCGGCGAGCCTGCCGCCCACCACCCTCGGCGTGCTCGACCGGCGCGGCGGCCCCACCAGCCACGCCGCGATCCTGCTGCGCGCCGCCGGCATTCCCGCGCTCGGCGGTGTCGTGCTCGACAAGCTGCCGACCCGCGTCGCCTTCGATGGCGCGACCGGCGAACTCGTCACCGAACCCGATGCCGCGACCGAAGCCCGTTACCGCGCCGCCGACCTCCTCGCGCCGGGCCCGGCCTCCGTCATCCTTCCCGACGGCGAGTCGCTCGAATTCTGGGCGAATGTCGCCGGCCCCGCCGATGCCGCCGCCGCCGCCCGCGCCGGCGCCTTCGGCATCGGCCTCGCCCGCACCGAAATGCTCTTCCTCGGCCGCGCCGACATGCCCGGCGAGGATGAGCAGGAAGCCCGTATCGCCGCGATGATCGCGCCGTTCCGCGGGCGTCCGGTCGTGGTCCGCCTGCTCGATGCCGGGGCGGACAAGCCGGTGCCCTTCCTCGCCCTGGCGGCGGAGGAAAACCCCGCCCTCGGCGTGCGCGGCGTGCGCGCGCTGCTCCGCCGGCCGGAATTCTGCGCCGCGCATCTGCGCGCTTTGCTGCGCGCCGGCGCCGGGCACGACCTGCGGATCATGGTCCCCATGGTCACCTTCGCCGCCGAGTTGCGCGCCATACGCGACGTGCTCACGGCCGCCGCGCGGGAGGTGGGGTGCGAACCGCCGCCGCTCGGCGCGATGATCGAGGTGCCCGCCGCCGCCCTCACCGTGCCGGAGTTGCTGGCGGTGAGCGATTTCTTTTCGATCGGCACCAACGATCTCACGCAATATGTCCTCGCCGCCGATCGCGGCCACAAGGATCTCCCCGGTTTCGCCGATGCCGGCCATCCGGCGGTCATCGGCCTCTGCGCCCAGGTCTGCCGCGACGCCGGCACGGCTCCGGTCTCGGTCTGCGGCGAAGCCGCTGGCGATCCGGCGACCGCCCGTCTCCTGGTCGAGGCTGGCATCCGCAAGCTCTCGATGGGTGCCGCCCGGCTAGGGGCGATCCGCGCGGCGTTTCCCGCCAACGTATTCTGACGTCAGCTTACCCCAGGCCACGGCGCCGCCGCTCGGTCCGCCCCTTGCCCCGTATTTCCGGGCGAGGGGCCGGAACTGGTCAGGCCGTCAGCCTGGTCTCCGCCTGCTGCAGCACCGGATAGCGCAGACCGGCCTTGAGCGGCGTCACGGTCAGAACACGGCCTTTGAGCAGGCTCGCCGGTACTACCGCCGCCCCATCGGTCCAGCGGCCATCCGCTTCCACGCCGTGCCACCCTTGGGCCAGTGCCGGGTGATCGAGTGCCACCCGTTCGTCGCCCGCCCTCAAGGCGCCGATCTTGACGCCGAGCCGGCGGCGGTCGCGCGGGTCGGGCGTGACCTCGGCGGGAACCGCGCTGCGCGATGTGATGATCGCGGCGCCATCGGCGCGGTACTCGACCCGAAGCTGCGCGTCGTCCGTTGTTTCGAATCCTGCGCGATCGAGGATCTGCATCCGGACCTGCTCGACGATCGCGCCATGCTCGGCGAACGCGGCGCAGCTTGCCGCCTCGCGCAGCGGCTGTGCGAATTCCGGATGCAGGGCGATGGCGACACCGCCATTCTCGAAAGCCTGGCGGTTGCCGGTATCGAGGTAGCTTTCCGCCGGCATGTTCTCGGCCAGCAGGATCGCGTGCGACAGCAGTTCGACATGGTAATAGGTCACGCTGCGCCGTTCGATCTGCCGGATCGTCATGCCATTGACGAGCGCTTTCGCCGGGATCAGCGTATTGTTGAAATAAAAGGCGTGATCCGGCGAAACGACGAGGTCGCGCGCCGGCACGTTATCCGCAATCGCATGAGCGCCGATCAGCACCGGCTGCACCGCGTCGGGCCTGGCGTGGCGACCCGGCTCGATCGTGCGGTGTCCGATCCACACCACGGGTGCCGTCCCGCCGTCGTGCAGAAGGACGGAATCTCCCTTCGCCAGTGTCTCCACCGGGATTTCACCGCGCGTGGTCGCAATCCGGGTGCCCTCGGCAAAACAGGCATTCGAACCAAGCGATGACAAAGACGGTGTCACACTATCGAACGTAATTTCGCCAGTACTCTGACCTTGTATGTCATAGAATAAATTCTGCTGCGTATAGAGATTTACGTCAACATGTCTGATACCGCGGACAGCAAGGAATTCCAGTCCGTGTACATCGAGTCCCTGCGTATTGCCATTATATCCGCCGGGGCCGAAGCCGCCGCCGGACGTCGTGCCCGGGAAAATAGCGTTATCGTAAATGACGCCGTGGCCCGCCTGAACTTGCCCGCTGTTTCCGACCATCCCGGTGATTGTGTTGCCTTCCCAGGTCCCGCTGATCGACAGGACGGGATATCCTTGGCCGGTAACGACACCGATGTTCAGGGGGTTCGTGATGGTGGCGATCGTTGTCGAGATCGTCACGTTGATCGTGTCTGTGTATGAACCGTCGGTAAAGGTGTATGTAAAAGTTTCCTGTCCGGACATAAGAAGCACCTCAAAAATTAAAGTTTTATGAGTATAAATACATTATACTAATTCATTTTATTTTTTATTAACATATCGACTGTGCCGGTGCAAATCCACACGCTGGGGTAAGGCGGCCCTTAAATCTTCCAGTGCTTCGGCCGACCCGGCTCCATCTGCCGGGATCAATCACCCGCTTGTGCCGCAAGCCGTCGGGTTTGTGCCGCCCGCCCGGGCTGGCGATGGCGATAGGCGATGGCTTCGGCGATGTCCTCCCGCCGCACCACGTCCACGCCGGCGAGATCGGCGATGGTCCTCGCCACCCGGATGATGCGCGTCAGCCCCCGCGCTGAAAGATGCAGCCGGTCCGCCGCCTGTTCCGCCAATGCCCGCGCCGCTTCATCGAGCGCGATCGCGTCGCTGGCGAGTGTGGCGTTTGTCACGCTTTCGCCCTGCCGCGCCCGCTGGGTTTCCCGGCACGCCGCCACCCGGGCGGCCACGATCGCGCTGCTCTCGCCCGGCGGCGCGCGCATCAGCTCCGCCGGGCTTGCCGGTGCGATCTCGATCACGAGGTCGATCCGGTCGAGCAGCGGCCCGCTGATCCGGCCCTGATAGTCCTCGCCGCAACGCGGCGCGCGGCCGCAGGCGCGCGCGGCGTCGAACAGGTGGCCGCAGCGGCATGGATTCATCGCCGCCACCAGCTGGAAGCGGGCCGGGTAGGTAACATGCGCCGCCGCCCGTGCGACCGTGGTTCTCCCGGTCTCCAGCGGCTGGCGCAGCGCCTCGAGTGCCGCGCGCGGGAATTCCGGAAACTCGTCGAGGAACAGAACCCCCCGATGGGCGAGTGAAATCTCGCCGGGCCGTGCCCGATTGCCCCCGCCGGCGATCGCCGCCATGCTGGCCGAGTGGTGCGGCTCGCGGAATGGGGGGCGCGTCACCAGCTCTCCTTCGCTCAGCAACCCGGCGACGGAGTGAACCATGCTCACCTCCAATGCCTCGCGCGGCGTCAGGCCGGGGAGCAGCCCCGCCAATCGCCCCGCGAGCATCGATTTCCCACCTCCCGGAGGGCCGATCATGAGCAGATTGTGCTGCCCCGCCGCGGCGATTTCGAGTGCCCGCCGCGCGCCCTCCATGCCGCGCACATCGGCGAGATCCGGCTGGTCGCCCGCGGGCTGCAATCGCCCGCGCGCAGGCCGTTCGAGCAGCGCCTCGCCCCGGAAATGGTTGATCAGCCCGAGCAGGTCGGCCGGCGCCAGCACGCCGATCTCGCCGGCCCAGCCGGCTTCCGGCCCCTGCGATGCCGGGCAGATCAGCCCGAGGTCGCGCCCTCCCGCGGCGATCGCCGCCGGCAACACGCCGGCCACCGGCGCGAGCCGCCCATCGAGCGACAACTCGCCGATCGCGGCAAAGCCGGCCATCTCCTCCGCCGGCAGCACATCCATCGCCGTGAGCACGCCGAGCGCAATTGGCAGATCGAAATGGCTTCCCTCCTTTTGCAGGTCAGCCGGGGCTAGGTTCACCAGGATGCGTTTTGCCGGCAGTGCCAGGCCCATCGCGGTGAGTGCCGCGCGCACCCGCTCGCGCGATTCCGCCACCGCCTTGTCGGCCAGCCCGACGATGAGGAACACCGGCAGCCCGGATGCGATCTGCACCTGGACCTCGACCGGCTGCGCTTCGATTCCCGCGAAGGCGAAGCTCTGGATGCGGGCGATGCTCACGCCGCCGCCCCGGTGAGAAATCCTTCGCGCCGGAGGCTCAGCCAGCCGGCCTTGCCGATGATGACGTGGTCGTGCAGCGTCACATCCAGCAGGGCAACGGCGCGTTGAACCTCCTTTGTCATCTCGATGTCGTCGCGCGAGGGAGAGGGATCGCCGCTCGGATGGTTGTGCACGATGATGAGCGCCGTTGCGCCCGTCTCGACCGTCCGCCGCACCACCTCGCGGACATAGACCGGTGTGTGGTTCACCGTCCCGCGCGAGGCGACCTCGTCGGCCACCAGCCGGTTGCGGTTGTCGAGATACAGAACGCGGAACTGCTCCACCGTCTCGCGCGCCATGGCCATGGTGAGATAGTCGATCAGCAGCTCCCAGTTGTTGAGCAGCGGCGCGCTGGCCAGTTCGGTTCGCGCCAGACGGATGGCGGAGGCCTGCACCAGCTTGATCGCGGCGACGCTGTGCTGCCCGAGGCCCGGTGTTGCGAACAGTGTCTCCGGCGCGGCGGCGAGCACGCCGGCATAGGAGCCGAACCGGTTGATCAGCGCCTTGGCCAGCGGCTTGGTATCTCCCTTCTTGAAGGAGAGGAAAAGCAGCATCTCCAGCAACTCGTAATCGGCCAGCGACTCGGCGCCGCGGCCGAGCAGCCTGTCGCGCATCCGGCCGCGATGGCCCTGCGGCCCGGTGCTGGAAAACGGCGCATCCGGCGCCGGCGCTGGATCGAACGTGTCGCGTTCCGCCATCCCGCGCGGCCGCAGAGCGGCTTCGGGAAACGCTCCGGCGTTGGGCCGGCGAATCGCGCGGAATAGTTTTTCCAGCAAATGCGCGAAACCTTCCTCAATAATACACGCGAAGGTTGAATATTAACGATTGATTGACCGGCTTGTCCAGTATCTTCCGATCCCTGGCTCATACCGGTGCGCGGGGATGGCTTGCGCCCCTGCGGGCGGCACAGATAGAAGATCGTCACGGTCGCCACCGGCGGCCGCCATCCAGCCCCGGAGACGTCCATGAGCCGCATCATTCGCACCGAAGCGAACGAAATCCTTTCCAAAGCCGTCGAATATCATGGCTTCGTCTACACCCAGGGTGTGGTCGCGGCGGATCCCTCGGGCGACATCACGGCGCAGACCCGCGACGTTCTGGCCCAGATCGACGCGCTGCTCGAACAGCACGGCACCGACAACACGCGCCTTTTGCAGGCTCAGATCTGGCTGAAATCGATCGATGACCGCGCGGCGATGAACACGGTGTGGTCGGCCTGGCTGCCGGAGGGTAGTGCGCCCGTGCGCGCCTGTGTCGAGGCGAAGCTTGCCGACCCGCGCCTGCTGGTCGAGATCATGGTCGTCGCCTGCCGCTGAGCTTCGCTCAAATTACCGAAAATTGCACTTCGCGCCGGGTGAATGCCAGATTTTCACCCGGCGTTAGCAATTTCGCGGTAAATTGATGTTTGTGACACCGGTGAAACATTAAATTCTCATCGTGTGTGACATTTTTGCTTGCCCCAAGGGTTGCATTAATCGCAGTCCCCCCGTAACAGGAATGCAAGTCATGCGTGGCTTGAAATAATTTTACGGGGTTTCTGCGTGGGTGATGTGCCTGTCGTCCCGAGCCAGAACGATCCCGCAGATGGCTGTTTGGATTGCGGTTTTTTTGTGTTCGATTGCGCCATGGGGGTCGGAAAGGTGAACGAGGCATGAGAACGTGCGTGACGAATTTGAATGGAGTGTTACGCATCGTCGGCGGCGTTTCGTCTGTCATGCTTTGCACGCAAATCGCTCATGCCAAGGCGACTCGTGTTATTGATGTCTCTGTAACACGGACCGCCAAGCCTCCCGTCCGCAAAGTCGCCGCCCGTCACATCCCCGTCCATCACGCCAGTGCGCCAGCCGCACAGCCGGTCAAGATCCACCACGTTGCCGCTCATGTCGCAAAGCCGCATGTCGCCGTTGCCCACGTCGCGCCGGTCCGGCACACCGCCGTTCATGTTGCACAGCCGCATGTGGCTGTTGCCCATGTCGCGCCGGTCCAACACGCCGTCGTGCATGTCGCCCCGGCGCATCGCGAGATCGTGCACGCGGTTGTTCGCCATGTCGCCGCGCGTCATCCGGCTGAAGCGCATCATGTCGTTGTGCGTCATGTCGCTGAACGCCGCCCGGTGGAAGCACATCACGCAGACGCACATCATGTCGTGATCCGCCACGTCGTCGAGCGCCGCCCGGTCGAGACGCATCACACTGTCATTCGTCACGTCGCAGCCCGCCGGATGGTCGACCATCCGCCGGTCGTTCACCATGTCGTGCTGCATGAAGCCCGCAGCTTCCGCGTGCACTATCCGCACCGGCTCGCCAGCAGCCATGGCGGCTATCGCTGGTGCGTGCCCTACGCCCGGGTTGCCTCGCATATCGACATCAAGGGCGATGCGTTCCTCTGGTGGGCCGAAGCGGCTGGCCGCTATGCCCGCGGCCACCGGCCCGAAGCGCGCGCGGTGCTCAACTTCCGCCCGACCGGCCGCATGCCGCTTGGCCATGTTGCCGTCGTCGCGAAGGTGATCAACAGCCGTGAGGTTCTGGTCAACCAGGCGAACTGGATCCCCGATACCGTCTCCCACGACGTTCCGGTGATCGATGTCTCACCGCACAACAACTGGACTGAGGTGAGGGTCGCAATCGGAAACGGCCGGTTCGGCACGCCCTATCCGACCTACGGGTTCATTTACGACCAGGCGCCGAGCAACGTTGTCTACGCCAGCAATGGCGGTACTGAAGTTGCCGAGGCGCCGGTTGCCCACAAGATCCGCCTGACCGCGCCGAACCGCAAGCTGCGCTGATCGCGCCGCGTTTCAGCCCGGCATGTGCCGGGCCAGGGCAAGAAAATCTTCCGGCGTCAGGGTTTCCGCCCGGCGAGATGGGTCGATCCCCACTGATTCAGCCAATGCTGCGCCGCCTAGCGCCTTCAGCGAGCCCCGTAGCATCTTGCGCCGCTGGCCGAATGCCGCTGCGCTCACCCGTTCCACCCTTGCCAGCAGCGCGGCCGGCAACTGGTCTTCGTGTGGCACCAGCCTGACAATGGCAGAATCCACCTTTGGCGGCGGTGAAAACGCGCCCGGCGGCAGCGTGAGCACGATCGCGCCGCGCACCGTCAGTGCCGCCAGCACCGCGAGACGACCGTAAGCCGCACTGCCCGGGGCGGCCACGATTCGCTCCGCGACCTCGCGCTGGAACATCAATGTCATCGAACGGAATTCCGCCGCCTGGTGCAGCCAGCGGAGCAGCATCGCCGTGCCGGCGTTATAGGGCAGGTTGGCGACGATCGCCCGCGGTCCTGGCACCTCGGCGGCAAGATCGATGTCGAGCGCATCCCCCTGGATGATCCGCAGCCGTCCCGGATATGCCGTCACGAGTTCCGTCACTGCCCCTACCGCGCGCGGATCGAGCTCGATCGCCGTCACGCTGGCAGCGCCGCTGGCCAGTAGCGCCCGCGTCAGCCCGCCTGGGCCGGGGCCGACCTCGATCACGTTCACCCCGTCGAGCGGCCCGGCCAGCCGCGCGATCCGCGCCAGCAGGTCGGGGTCGAGCAGGAAGTGCTGGCCGAGTGCCCGCTTCGCCGAAAGCCCGTGCCGCGCGATCACGTCGCGCAGCGGTGGCATCTCGCTCATGACGCGCTGTGGAAGGTCCGGATCACGGCATTGCGGTGCAGCGTATCCATCAGCCGCTGCGATTCCAGCGATACCCGCCGGTTGATCAGCATCTCCGCGATCGTCTTGCTGTCCGGCAGGCCGATCTTCACTGTCTGCCGCTTGCAGACCATGACGATGGCGATCCCCTTGCTGGAGACCAGCGGCTGGCTGGCCTGGCCCAGCGGCAGGGTGGCGAGAAGCTGGCGGAATGCCGCCGGGCGAACCGTCGTGAGATCCACCGGGCCGGGATTCGATTTCTGCACATTCCCCGCCGCCGCGTTCGCCGCCTCGACATCGGCGCAGCTATGCAGCGAACCACGCACCGCATTTGCGTGCTGCAACACGCCGAGCTGCTGCGCGTTCGGCTGGCCGCCGGCAAAGGGGGTGGCGAAGGGCAGGAACGCCTCGCGGATCGACAGTTCGGTCTTGTCGCCCTCGCCGAACTTGCGGATCCCGAGCTGGTTGACGATCTCGAAACCGCCCGCTACCCGCACCGGATCGCTGATTGCCCCGACCGGCATCTGCTCGACAATGCGCCGCACTGCCGGATCGAGCAGATCCGGCTCCACCCAGCCTCGGTCGCCGCCGGTCAGCGCGCTTTGCCCCTGGCTGAACTGCGCCGCAACCACCGGGAACGCCGCCCCGCCGCGCAGCTGCCGGATCACCACATCGGCAAAATGTCGTGCTCCCGCCGCATCCTGCGGGTTTTCCACCGGGATGAAGATTTCCGCGATGTGATACTGCGTCGTGCCGATTTGCCGCTTCATCGCCGCCGCTTCCGCGGCAATGTCTTCCGGTGTCGGCCGCAGATCGGCGCCGAGCTTCTTGCGCAGCACATCGGTCCAGCCGATCTGGGTGCGGAACTGGTTGACCAGCGTCGAGAGCGGCACCCCGGCGGCGGCGAGCTTCTTCTGCAACGTGCCGGGCGGCAGGTGGTTCGCCGCATTCACCCGCTGCAACGCGGCGGCGATCTTGTCCTCCGGCACCACCACCTTGTTCTGTTCGATTGCCTGCAACTGCAGGGCCTGGTCGATCAGTTCGCGGGTGATCTGCGGACGGAGCCGCTGGAGCGTGTCCGATCCGGTCGGCAGGCCGGCGGAGAGGGCGAAGAGCCGCGTGCGCGCAGCGACATCGGCATTGGTGATGACGGTGCCATTCACCACGGCGGCGATGCTCGCGGTTTGCGCGCGCGCCGGCGTTCCGGGTGCGAGCAGGCCTGCGGCAAGGCCGATCAGGGCCGCGTAAGAGACGAACGATTTCATAGGGCGCTGAATCCGATATTCCCGAGTGTCTTGAGCGTGACGGTGATCAGCAGCGTCGTCGTGCCGTGATCGTAGTTGTAGGAGGTGAAGTTGCGATAGAAATTGAAGCTCACGGCGGTGCACTCGTTCTGCCAGACGGCGCCGATCGTGGCATTGTCGAACCGGCCGGTGGCAAGATTGCGCTGCACCCCGGCCGAGATCGACCAGTGCGGCACCAGCGTGGTCGAAACGCCGAGCGTCACTTCCCGCTGCGCCACGAAATACTGAGCGGGAGGCGTGGCCGACTGGGTGAACAGCGAATAGGGGTTGGTCGTACTGTAGAAATACCCGGCCGAGGCGCGCAGGCTGGGCGGCCCGAAGGTCGCATAGCTGTCGATCATCTGGGTGGAGAGATCGCGATGCGACAGCCGGGTGCGGTAGGTCAGGCTGAGCCAGCGCGCCGGCGCGATCGTCGCCCGCCCCACCACGTCCGAATAGTGCCCGCCGAGCCCGCTCTCCGCCGGATAAAGCTTCGAGGTTTCAAAAGCGTAGGACTGGCCGATCATCCCGCTCGCCGAGGCGCCGCCCGGCAAAAGCCAGCTCCCCTGTAGCGCGTAGTCGACCCGTGCGCCGCCGGCGAAACGGTCGATACCGCCAAAGCGTTGCAGGCTGAACAGGTTCGCGTCGGTAAACTGGAAGTCGAGACTGTCCTCGTTCGGGATCGTCGTCGTCTGTCCGAGCCCGTAGACCGGTGCAGCCACCAGCTGCACCCGCGGCTCGATGATCTGGGTGCCCCAGCGTCCGGCGTCGCGCTCCAGCGGCCAGGCGAACGACACTGCGCCGATCGGGATCGCGCGTGCGGTCTGCGATGTGGTGAGCGGCGAGTAGTTCGGCTGCAGGTTGAGCTTGTCCGCCGAATACCCGGCGGCGATCAGCCGCACCCGCGCGTCCACCAGCAGCCCGTCCGGCCCCTGCCGCGGCAGGTCGTAATTCGCGATCATCGCGACGCGCCGCGTCTGCGTGCCGACCTGGCGCAGGACATTGAAGGCGTTGGCGGTGAGCGAGAACCGCCCGCCCCAGCTGTCCGCCTGCCCGTCATAGCTGTAGCGGGCATAGGGCAGCACGATCGGCAGCCGGTTCTGGCTGATCGAAGCGACGAGACCCTGGTAGGTCTCCGCCTCGATCCGCGCGTAGGAACCGCGGCCGAACCCTTCCAGCCAGGCGTTGGACGCGAGGTAGGCGAGGTTGGGCAGATACCGGAAATCGTTGAGATACTGCGCGCTCGATGTGCGGTTATAGCTGAAGCCGGCGCGCCAGGAGCGGTTGAGGTCGAACGTGCCGTTGGCGAAGATCGAGTCGGAAATCCCGCCGCGGTCGGCATAGCGGTCGTGCCCGCCGGAGACGTTGACGCTCAGCTTGCCGTCATTGAAGGCCCGGCGATATTTCAGGTCGAGCACCGGCCCCGCCTTGGTCGCGACGATCGGGACGATCGTCACGTCCTGGCTCTTGCCGAGATCCCAGAAATACGGTGTGGCGATGAAGCTGCCGACATGGGTCGAGCCGCCGAAACTCGGGATCAGCAGCCCGCTCTGCCGCTTCACCGAAGGGTCGGGCTGGGAGAGATAGGGCAGCCAGAACACCGGCACGCCATAAATCTGGATCTGCGCGTCGTGATACTCGATCACCTTGTGCTGCAGGTCTTCCACCGCCTGGCGGGCGCGGATCTGCCACAGCGGCGGCGCCGTCGGGTCGCTCTTGCAGAGATTGCAGGTGGAATAGACCGGCTTGGAAAGTTCCTCGATCACCCCGCCATAGCGCCGCGCGCCGTTCGCCACCATGCGGCCGTTCTGCGCGAGGATCGACGCCACGTCGTGCAGCACCGCGTTCTTCATGCCCTGCGACAGAGCGGCATGGCGCGCGAACACCACCGCGCCGTCCGGCTCGATCATCACCACATGACCGGACGCGACCGCCGTATTGTGCCGCCGGTCGATCTCGACGCGGTCGGCCTGCAGCACGTGGCCGTCCTGCCACGCCTCGACATGGCCGGCGGCGACGACGATGCCGGTGCCGTGGTCATAGGAAACCCGGTCGGCGAGAAAGGTGACGGGGGCCGATTTCGAAACCGGCGTCTGCGGTCCGGCGACCAGTGCGGCCATCTGCGCGCGCGCGGCCGTGGCCGCCAGCATCGTTCCGGCAATCCCGATCCCGATGCGTCGGCGCAATCCTGCGCGGCGGCGTTGCTGGGCCTCTTTCATGCTTCAGCCATCCTCCAGATGGAGCAACAAGGCAAGCGCCAGCATCAGCCCGGCGGCGGCCGGCGCCCATGCCGCGAGGCCGACCGGCAGCGCCCCGGATTTGCCGAGCTGGGCCGCCACCTCCGACAGCATGAACAGCAGGAAGCCGCAGCCCACCCCGGCCCCGATCATCTGGATCGCCCCGCCCCGCCGCGATGGCCGCATCGAGAACCCGGCGGCTACAAGCACCATCGTCGCGCAGAGCAGCGGCAGCGCCAGGAGCTGCTGGAACGCCAGCTCGTGCGGCGCCGCCGGAAAGCCCGACCGGCGCAGCAGCCGGATGAAGCCCGGCAGCGCCCAGAACGACAGCGCGCTCGGGCTGGCGAAGCTCTCCTGCACCCGGCTCGCCGTCAGCGTCGTCGGAATCCGCAGTTCCGGCACCGCGCGCGGCGCATGCTCCGGGGTCAGGATCCGGGCCGTCTCGAAGCGCCAGTAGCCGGGCTCCAGCTGCCCGCCCGCCGCCTCGATCCGCTGGCGCAGCGTCGTTCGCGCCGATATCTGCAAGACCGTGACATGGCCGGTCACCAGCACCTTGCCGTGCAGGTGAACGCTGTTCGCATGCAGGATCGCGATGCCGCCCTTGCCCGCCGCCGGGTCGGCCTGGCGCAGCCACAGCTGCCCGCCCTGCAGCGAGAGCGGCCCGCCGCCGATCCCGAGATACGATGAATAGAGCGCCTCGGCGCGGGCGAACATGACCGCCGAAATCGGGCTGATCGCGGTGGTGCCGAGCACGCCGATCAGCGCTGCGGCCGCCACCGGCAGGGCAAGGAACTGCCAGGCCGAGGTGCCGGTGGCCCGCGCGACGACCAGCTCCGAGCTGCGTGTCAGCCGCCAGAAGGCGAAAATCCCGCCAAGCAGCACGGCGAAGGGCAGGATTCTCATCCCGAGCCAGGGCACCCGCAGGACCTCCAGCGCCAGCATCCGCCAGAACGTCGCCTGCGGCTTGTCGGCCGACTGACGCAGCAGGTCGAGGAAATCGAACAGCGATCCCACCGCCGTCAGCCCCGCCTGCATCGCGATCACGGCAACGACGAAGCGCCGGCCGATATAGAGCGAGAGCGTGAGCGGCGGCAGCCAGTTCCGCAGGCGGATCATGCGATTGCCTCGCGCAGCCGCCGCACGCCCCGCAGCAGCAGCCCGAGCCCGGCCAGCGCCGGCCCCAGCGTCACCACGAAGATCAGCGGGATCAGCGCATTCTGCCGCGCCGCCAGGGTCTCGACGCCGAGTTCAACCGCAACCAGCCCCATCACCCCGAAAACCGCCGCGACCAGTGCCGCCGTCCCGCCCTGCCGGCGGAACGGACTGCGCAGCACCGCGAGCAGCGCCAGCACCGCGTAGGACAGCACGGCGAAGGGCGAGGCGATCCGCCGCCACGCCTCTTCCCGCCAGCGCCGCCGCACCTCCGGGGCGATCTGCGCCGCGTCCGGGTGGAGCAGCTGCGCCATCGTCGCCTCCGAGGTCTTCGGCGCCAGATGCACGGTGCCGCCGCGTGGCTTGGCGAGGCTGATGAGATTGCGGTCGAAACTGAGGATGTTGAGCTGCCCGGTCTTGGGGTCGAGCTGCTCGCGCGAGCCGTCGCGCAGCAGCACTGCCGGGCCGTCCGCGCTCTCGATCAGCCGTCCGCTGCGGGCAAGGATCGTCGCCGGCTCGCCCTTCTGCCGCGCATCCTGGATGATGATGCCGTGCAGCACCTGGTCGGGGTCGCGCCGCTGCACGTAGACCGTGACATGCCCCGGAATCGCGGTGAACACGCCGGGCTCCAGCAGGAAGGCGGCGACCTGGTTGCGGATCACCGACTCGAAGCTGGTGAATTTTGCGAGCGTCGAGGGCACCAGCCACAGGTTGAGCGTCCAGCAGGCCAGCGTGGTCAGCGTCGCCAGCGCGAGCGCCGGCCGCGCGATCGCGGCATCCGACATGCCGCTGGCCCGCATCACCGTCAGCTCGCGGTCGGCGGCGAGCCGCGCATAGACGAACAGGATCACGATGAAACACGTGATCGGCAGGATCACCGCGACGAAGCTCGGCACCAGCAGCCCGGTCAGGTGCAGGAAGACGAACGGCGACAGCCCGTGCTGGATGATCATCTGGATGAAGCGCAGCGACTGCGTCAGCCACACCAGCGCGACGAGCCCGAGCGTCGAGACGGCCAGCCCGATGAGGAGCTGGCGGAACACGTAGCGGTCCAGCCGGGTTGGGGTCAGCAGGGCAAGCATTGCCGGTCTTTTGGCGGTGGGCCGCGTCAATGGCAAGTTAACGCTGTGTTCGCCGGCGCGCCGCGTCCATGATCGCGCGCATCCGCCTGATCGCCTCGGCGAGGCCGACGAACACCGCCTCGCCGACGATGAAGTGGCCGATATTCAGCTCCCGCACCTCCGGCAGTGCCGCGACCGGCCCGGCATTGTCATAGTTCAGCCCGTGTCCGGCATGCACTTCCAGCCCGAGCGCCGCCGCCCGCGCCGCCGCGGCGCGCAGCCGGTCCAACTCGCCCGGCCGTCCCTCGGCATAGGCGCCGGTATGCAGCTCGACGACCGGCGCGCCGAGCCGGGCTGCGGCTTCCAGCTGCACCGGATCGGGATCGACGAAGAGCGAGACGCGGATGCCCGCCTCGCGCAAGGCGACGATGCGCGGCGCCAGCGAGGCGGCCATCCCCGCCACGTCGAGCCCACCTTCGGTCGTCACTTCCTGGCGCCGTTCCGGCACCAGGCAGCTCGCATGCGGCTTCAGCTCGCAGGCGATCCCGACCATCTCCTCGGTTGCCGCCATTTCCATGTTGAGCGGCACCGAAAGCGCCCGCACGGCGCGCAGATCGGCATCGCGGATATGCCGCCGGTCCTCGCGCAGATGCAGCGTGATGCCGTCCGCCCCCGCCTCGATCGCGAGGCGCGCGGCGCGGAGCGGATCGGGTGTGGCGATGCCGCGGGCGTTCCGCAGCGTCGCGACATGGTCGAGATTGACGCCGAGCCGCAGCGCGCTCATCGACGCCCCGCCATGTCGCCGGCCAGACGCAGCGCCGCGACCAGGCTTTCCGCCCGCGCTTTTCCCGTCCCCGCGATGTCGAAGGCGGTGCCGTGGTCGGGCGAGGTGCGGATGATGGGCAGGCCGAGGGTGACGTTCACGCCGTTCTCCATGTCGATCGTCTTGAGCGGGATCAAGGCCTGGTCATGATACATGCAAAGCGCTGCGTCGTAACCCGCCCGCGCCGCCGGGGTGAACATCGTGTCCGGCGGCAGCGGCCCGAATGCGTCGATGCCCGCCTGGCGCAGTGCGGCGATGGCCGGCGCGATGATGGTCCGCTCCTCATCGCCCATCGCCCCCGCCTCGCCGGCATGCGGGTTGAGCCCGGCCACCGCGATGCGCGGCGCCGCCACCCCGAAATCCCGCGCCAGCGCCGGCGCCAGCGTCCGCCCCGCAGCCACGATGGCGCCGGTCTCCAGCGTCTCGATCGCCCGTCGCAGCGCCACATGCACCGTCACCGGCACCACGCGCAGGCCGGGGCAGGCCAGCATCATCACCGGTGCCGCGACACCGGTCAGCGCGCCGAGGAACTCGGTATGGCCGGGATGCGGAAAGCCCGCCTGATACAGAACCGACTTGGCGATCGGGCAGGTCACCACCGCCGCCGCCTCGCCCGCCAGTGCGAGCCGCGTCGCGGTCTCGATCGCCCCGGTCACCGCGGCGGCGTTGCGCGGATCGGGCCGCCCGGGGATCGCCGGCACCGCGAGCTTGACGTCCAGCACCGGCAGCGCCGTGCCGAACCGGGACGCGGCCTCGCCGATCCGCCCGATCCGCGCCACCGGCACGCCGAAGCCAGCGGCCCAGTCGGCATCGCCGATGAGCGCGAACGGAGGTAGCGTTGCCCGCGCGTCCCGCCAGGCGGCGGCGGCGATCTCACCGCCGATCCCGGCCGGATCGCCCATGGTCAGTGCGATCGGGGCGTCGGTATTGGCCACAGGCTCAGCCGGTCGGCCAGTCCCCGACCGCGATCCGCGGCATGTCGAACCGCTCCGTGGTCCGGGAATACCAGCCGCCGCCGTGCAGCCGGCCGATCAGGTCGAGCTTCGGCGTGTCGATATGGCAGCGCTCCGGGTTCAGCACCGCATCGTCGCGCACATGCATCGCCTGCACCTGCCCGATCACCATCGCGCGGTCGGGTCCGAACTCGATCATCGAATGCAGCGTGCATTCCATCGCCACCGGGCTTTCGGCGATGCGCGGGGGGCGGATCTTTTCCGAGGGCAGGGTGGTCAGCCGCGCCTCGGCCAGCTCGTCCACCTCGGGGCCGAACTCGATCGCGGTCACGTTCATCGCCTCGGCATTCTCGTGTGCCACGAGATTGACCACGAACTCCCCGGTCAGCCGGATGTTTTCGCCGGTATCCTTGGAATCGCCCGGCCGCCGCGCGCCGATGCCGAGGCAGAGGATCGGCGGTCCGGCACCGAATACGTTGAAGAATGAAAAGGGCGCGGCGTTCAGCCGGCCCTCGGTGCTCAGCGTTACCACCCAGGCGATGGGCCGGGGCACCACGGTCGAGGCCAGCAGCTTGTACTGGTTCTCGGGTGTCAGCTTGGTCAGATCGAACAGCATGGCCCGATCATCGCCGCTTCCGCCGTCCCTGTCCATGCGCGAAGCTGGCAGCCCGCATGAAAAAACCCCGCGCCTTGCGGCGCGGGGCGTTCGGGGAACGGCCGGGTCAGGCGGCCGCCTTCTCCTGTTCGATCACGTGTGTCGCCGCCGGAGCACCGGTGCCGATGGCGATCTTGCGGGGCTTCAGCGCCTCGGGAATCACACGCTTCAGCGCCACGTGCAGCAGCCCGTTCTCCAGCGCCGCGCCATCGACCACCATGTGATCGGCCAGCACGAAGCGCCGCTCGAACGCGCGCGAGGCGATGCCGCGATAGAGCATCTCGCCCCGGCCGGCCCCTTCGGCGATACGTCCGGTGATGATGAGGGTATTGTCCTTCACCGTCATGTCGATGTCCTCCGCGCGAAAACCGGCCACCGCCATGGTCAGGCGGTAGTCTTCGGCGCCGAGTTTTTCGATGTTGTAAGGCGGGTAGGCGGTCGCGTTGCCATCAGGCACGCTGTCGAGCAGCTGCTGCAGCCGGTCGAAGCCGATGGCGGTGCGGAAAAGTGGCGAAAAATCGAGCGTCATGAGTAACCTCCTCGGTCAAGCAAGGTTCAATGAACCGGGCTGTCCAACGGACCAGCCCGCAATGCCGGAAGAACCCCGAAGGCTTTCTTCCTGTCCGAGGATAAGGGAATTCGCCGCCGCGGCTTCAAGACCCGCGCACGCAAAAACGCGCCCGGCCATATGGCAAGGCGCGTTTCCCGGTCTTGCGTTTCCCGGTCTCGCGTTTCGCTGTCTGGCGCGGCGGGCGGCTTACTTCGTGCGCGCGCCGATCCCGGCGAAGCGCTTGTTGAACTTCGCCACCTGGCCCCCGGTGTCGAGCACGCGCTGCTGCCCGGTCCAGGCCGGGTGGGATTTCGGGTCGATATCGAGCCGCAGCGTGTCGCCGGGCTTGCCGTAGCACGAGCGGGTCTTGTACTCGGTGCCATCGGTCATGATGATGTTGATCTCGTGATAATCCGGATGGATATCGGCTTTCATCGCAACTCTCCTGATACTGGCCGATGCCGACCGGCCGCGTGACGGGCCCGCTTAGCGGTTTGCGCCGCCGGTGGCAAGTTCAACCTGTATCTTCCAAAGGAGGCCGCACCCCATGACCGAACCGACCCGCGAACAGAAATGGGAATCCCGCTACGCCGCCGCCGACGGCTACATCTTCGGCACCGCTCCGAACGCCTTTCTCGCCGCCAATGCCGGGCTGATCGAGCCGGGGGCAAAAGTGCTTTCGGTGGCCGACGGCGAAGGCCGCAACAGCGTCTTCCTCGCCGGCAACGGCGCGGATGTGCATGCGGTCGAGGTTTCGCCCACCGCCATCGCCCGCGCGCGCGAGCTTGCCGCCCGCCGCGGCGTCCATGTCGCCTTCGAGCAGGCCGATCTGCTGCGCTGGGACTGGCCGCGAGGCGCCTATGACGCGGTGGTGGCGATTTTCGTGCAGTTCGTGACGCCGGAAGAACGCCCGGCATTTTTCGGGCATCTGGTCCGCGCGCTGCGCCCCGGCGGCCTGCTGCTGCTCGCGGGCTACCGGCCCGAACAGGTCGCCAACCGCACTGGCGGCCCCTCCGATCCAGCGCATTGCTATACCGAAGCGATGCTCCGCGCCGCCTTCGCCGGCCTCGAGATCGAGCGGCTCGACAGCTACGATGCGGTGCTCGACGAAGGGCCCGGCCATTCCGGCCCCTCCGCGCTGATCGATCTCGTGGCCCGGGTCAGGACGGCGGCGTGATCTTCTTCGCCCGGTCGGCGGCCCGCCAGAGATACCAGGCCGCCGTGCTGCGATACGGCGCATAGGCCTCGCCGATCGCGGCGAAGGCGCGGGGTTTCGGCTGTGCCTCCAGCCCGTGGATCAGCCGATAGCCCTCGCGCACGCCGAAATCGTCCACCGGAAACACGTCCGGCCGGCCGAGCGTGAAGATCAGCAGCATCTCCACCGTCCAGCGGCCGATTCCGCGCAGGGCGCAGAGCCGCTCGATCAGCGCCGCATCGCTCATCCGCGCCGCGGCCCGCCTGGTCGGCACCGTGCCATCCAGCGTCCGCCGCGCGATGTCGCGCAGCGCCGCCGCCTTTGCGGCCGAGAACCCGCAGCCCCGCAGCGCCTCGTCCGACAGCGAGAGCAGATGCCCCGGCGCCGGCACCGGCGCCTCGGTCAGCGCGCGCAGCCGCCCCAGCATCGCCTCGGCGGCGCGGGCGTGGAGCTGCTGGTGCGCCACCGCCGAGATCAGCGCCTCATAGGGTTCGCGCGCCCGCTCCGGCTTCAGCGTGCAGCGCCCGACCTCGCGGATCAGCGCGCCGAGCACCGGATCGGCGTCGGCAAGATGGGCGCGGGCGAGGCGGCTCATCCGGGTTGTGTCATCGGCGAGCCATGCCTGCCATCCGCGCCAGGCGCCACCGCCAGGCGGAAAGCCGCCGCGCCAGGCGGCGGTTGCCCGTCCGCGCCAGCGCGCCGCGCAGCGCGCGCCGCAGCCGCAGCCGCACCGGCTCGGTCCGCATCAGCACCCAGGCCTTCGCCGCCAGCACCGCGTGATGGGCCCGCGCGAACCACTGCACCGAAAGCAGGCTCTGCTCGCACGCCTGATAGATCCAGATTGCCAGTAGCAGCGCGAATCCCTTGATGAACACGGCAACAGCCGTCGCCGCCAGCCAGTTGCCCTTTACCAGCAGCACCGTGGCCCAGAACCCGCTCAGATGATCGATCGCCTCCGGGATCAGGAACAGGAACAGCACCACCAGCGGCGGCAATGACTGCAGCGCCCGCCGCAGCCGGGCGATCGGCGGCGCCCGCGAGATCAGGTCGAGCAGCGCCTTCGTGCCGTCCCACACCACCCGTTCGAGAAACTCGACCAGCAATGCGAGCGGCAGCAGCAGCACGTCCTCGACCATCCGCAGCCGCCGCCGGCGGCGCGCGGTCCGGGCAGTCCTGTCATCGATCCGGCTGACCATGGTTCGATCCTACCACAATCGGCCTGGCACCCGATAGCGCATCATGAAGCCCCCTCCTGCCGGTTCCGGTTTTGCTCCGGCGCCCGGCGCTGCGGCGCGGCGGGCGAGGGCGGGCGCGATTGCGGCTGCGGGCGTGCTTGCGGGCGTGCTTGTGGGCGCTGCGGCTGGAACCGGTTTTGGTCCGGCATCCGGCGCTGCGGTGCTGCGGGCGGGCGCGGCTGCATCTGCATCTGCATCTGCATCTGCATCTGCATCTGCGGGTGCGTTTGGGGGCGCGTCGGGGGGCGCGTCTGGGGGTGCTGCGGCTGGAACCGGTTTTGCTCTGGCGCCCGGCGTTGCGGCGCGATGGGGGCGGGCAGGCGTGGCGGCATCTGTGGGCGCTGTGTCTGGAACCGGTTTTGCTCCGGCGCGCGCGGCGCTGTCCTGTAGGTCGGCACGGCGACGCCCGGCACCGGCAACGCCCGGCGCGGCGCGGCCGGCACGCCCGGTGCCGCGGGCACACCCGGCCGTCCCGGTGTCGGTGCCATCGCGGGCCGCGCGGGCTGCGCGGGGGAAGGTGCCGGCCGCGCCGGCTCCAGCGGCATCCGCAGGAACCCGCCATAGGCCGGCGCCGTCCGGCCCGGCAGCATCGGCCGCGCTGCCGCGAGCGCCTGTTCCGGCGCCGGATGTCCGAACCGCCCCACCGCGTCGCCCCGCCGCAGCGCCTCGGGTCCGATCAGCGTCGCCGCCATCCGGTTCGCCAGCCGCGCCGGATGATGCTCCGCCGCGAAACCCGGCGCGCCTGGGTCGCGATAGCGCGCCGGGTCCCGCACGTCGAACCGGTTCAGCCGCTCCACATAGGCGGGCGGGCAGCTGTACCACGGCAGAAAATTCTCGCCCGGCGCCAGCGGCACCCAGCCGACTGCCCCGCCATTCAGCCCCACCCCCACCGAAATCCCCGGCGCCACGTTGAAAAAGGCGACCAGCGCCGGCGCATAGACCGGCAGGGCGTGCGGCGGCACCGGCACCGGCGCGGGCAGCCAGCCCCACCGCCCGTGCCTGTGCAGCCAGCGGCCGTAATGGAACGGCGCAAAGCCCCAGGGCGCATCGTCGATCCAGGTCCACCCCCAGGGCGGCACATAGGCCCAGTGCCCGTGCCGGTAGGGCGCCCAGCCGGGCCCGACCCGCGGATACCAGATCGCGCCGTAATCCGGCACTTCACCCCAACTGCCGTAAGCGGCGAGCAGAGCCGCCCCGGTCATGCTGGTCACCACCGGCGGCGCGCCGGGCGGGGCGGGTAGGGCGGTTTCCGCCAGCATCCGCTCGATGAACGGGTCGGTCTCGAGCGGTCCGCGCGTCGCCCGCATTGGGGTCGCGCCGGCAAGGCGCGCCGTCTCATCCGCGCCGGCAAGGCGCGCCGTCTCGCCCGCGCCGAGCCGGAGCGACCCGCCATTGCCCGTCACCACCGCCGCGCCGTCGATCACGCCGATCCGCGTCGGCGTCGTCGCGTCCCCGGCGCTGATCGCGTAGCGCCCGTCCTGGCCAATCGTCACCACCCCGCGCGGCGTGCGGATCTGCCAGGTCTCGCCCGGCGCCAGGTAGCGCAGATCGAGAAACGCCTCGCCGCGCGGCACATCCAGCGTCGCGCTGTCCTCGCCGAGTGCTGCGATCCCGAGTTCGGTGCCGCCACCAAGGGTGATCCGGCTCCAGCCGAAGGTCAGCGCCGCCTCCGCACCGGGCTGCGCATAGAGCGTATCGCCGCCGATCAGAGGGTAGTTCAGCGTCGCCGGGCTCCAGTCGCCGCCGTCCCGGGCGAACGACACCGCCCCTTCGATCCGCGCGATCTGGCCGACGCGGGCAGGTGGCGCGCCATTCGTCTGGGCCTGGGCCTGGGCCGTCGCCCCGGCGAGCAGGGTGGCGAGCAGCCATGCAAAATGAAAGAACGTCGCGAACTGCCTGCGCATCATGCTCTCCTGAAGTCGCTTTTCTGTCGGTCGCACGCCTCTCCGGCGCAAGTCCGGCATGCTGGCGTCCGAAAAAAGGCGGCGCCGCATAAGGTTACAATTTTGGCATGAATTGGCCCCATCGCCGCCATACCGATCGGCACAATATGCGAAAGACGATGCAGGACACGACGATGAGACCGAATTTGCGCAGGATTCTGCTTGCGGCCGTGGCGGCCGGCGCGGCGCTCGCCCTTGGCGGATGCGTCTATTATCCGTCGAGTTACGGCGCCGGCTATGGCGGCGGATATTATACCTACCCCTATGCCCCGCCGCCGGTGGTTTATGGCGGCGTCACGATCGGCGGCGGCTGGTGGCACGGCGATGACGATGGCTGGCATCGCGGCTGGCATCACTGACCGCCCTTGCCAAGCCGGCGGGGGCGCGCCTATATCCCGCGTTGAAGAACAGCGCTCGTAGATGCGGCCCGATGGCCGCCGGCTCTGTTCACCGGCAGGCCGCGCCGTTGCGCCGCCACCGCCGGCAGGCGCGTTCCATACGGGGCGCGCACCCTCTGGGCGGCTCGTCTACGAAGCTTCCTGCCACCCTTGTGCCGCTCCATCATTGTGAAGGAGCCGCGACGAAAGCGCTGTTTTGACCGATTTTACCACACTCGGCCTCGCCGAGCCCCTGCTGCGCGCCATCAGCGAGCAGTCCTATGAAACTCCCACCCCGATCCAGGCCCGCTCGATCCCGGTGATGCTCGAAGGCCACGATCTGGTCGGCATCGCCCAGACCGGCACCGGCAAGACGGCCGCCTTCGTGCTGCCGATCCTGCACCGGATCGCGGCGAACCGCGCCCGCCCGGCGCCGCGCGCCTGCCGCGCCCTGGTCCTCGCCCCCACCCGCGAGCTCGCTACCCAGATCGCCGATGCCGCGCGCACCTACGGCAAGTTCACCCATCCCTCGATCGCCGTCGTGATCGGCGGCGCCAAGCCCGGCCCGCAGGCCCGCCGCATGGAATCCGGCGTCGACCTTCTGGTCGCCACGCCTGGCCGCCTGCTCGACCATGTCGCCGCCGGCGTCATCCGCCTCGATTCGGTGGAAACCGTGGTGCTCGACGAGGCCGACCAGATGCTCGATCTCGGCTTTATCCCGGCGATCCGCCAGATCATGGCGAAGCTGCCTCGCCAGCGCCAGGCGGTGATGTTCTCCGCCACCATGCCGAAGCCGATCCGCGCCCTGGCCGGTGAATTCCTGCGCGACCCGCGCGAGGTCGCCGTCAGCGTCGAATCGAAGCCGGTCGACCGGATCGACCAGCAGGTTCTCCTCCTCGCCCCCGAGGAAAAGAAGGACAAGCTCGCCTGGCTGCTGGCCGATGTCGCGGTCGAGCGCGCCATCGTCTTTACCCGCACCAAGCACGGCGCCGACAAGGTCACCCGCCATCTCGAGGATGCCGGAATCGGTGCCGCCGCGATCCACGGCAACAAGAGCCAGGGCCAGCGCGAGCGCGCGCTCGACCTGTTCCGCTCCGGCCGCATCCGAGTGCTCGTCGCGACCGACATCGCCGCCCGCGGCATCGATGTCGACAACGTCTCGCACGTGGTCAATTTCGAGCTGCCGAACGTGCCGGAATCCTATGTCCACCGCATCGGCCGCACCGCCCGCGCCGGCGCCGAGGGCGTGGCGATCTCGCTGGTCGAGCCCTCGGAGCTGCCGTATCTGCGTGATATCGAAACGCTGATCGGCCGCCAGCTCGTTCCCGGCGGCGCCCAGCCGGTGCGGGGCCTCGCGCCCCCGCATCTTCTCCGCGCCCGCAACCAGGTCGCCCGCCAGGGGCAGATGCCCAAGCGCAACGCCGCGCCGAAGGCCGCGCATGGCGGTCATGGGCATGGCCATGGCGGCGGTCACGGCAATGGCCAGGGGCATGGCGGCGGCCATCATGGCAAGCCGGCGCACGCGAATGCCGCCGGCAAGCCGCAGGGACGCGGCCGCTCAGCCGGCGGCGCCCGGGGGCGTTCGTCCAATCGCGCGGTAAATCGTGTTGCGTGATACGCCGAGCGCGCGCGCCGCGCGGCTGACATTGCCGCCGGCCGCGCGCAGCGCTGCCTCGATCCGCTGCGCCTGAACGTCGCGCAGCACCGAGCGCCCGCCGCCCGAAGCCGCCGAACCGCCATCCTCGGCCGGCAGCAGGGCGGCGATCGCCGCCTCGCCGATCACTTTCTCCCCGCCCAGAGCCGCGCGCGCCAGAAGGTTGCGCAGCTCCCGGATATTGCCCGGAAACTCGTGCCGCGCGAGGCGCGCTCCCGCCGCCGCATCCAGCCGTGAGCCGGGCGCCATCTGCTCCAGCAGGTGTGCCGCCAGCGAACGGATGTCGTTGCGGTCCTTCAGCGCCGGCAGGGTGATCTCGGCGATCGCGAGGCGATAATAGAGATCGGCGCGGAACCGCCCCGCCGCCACCGCGGCGGCAAGGTCCACATTCGTTGCCGTCAGCAGCAGCACGTCGACCAGCCGCGGCGCTCCGCCACCCACGGCCCGGACCGAGAAATCGTCGAGAAAGCGCAGCAGCGCCGCCTGCAAGGGCAGCGGCAGGTCGCCGATCTCGTCGAGGAACAGCGTCCCGCCATCCGCTTCCACCGCCAGCCCGTTGGCCCCGCCGCGCCGCGCGCCGGTGAACGCGCCCTCGACATGGCCGAACAGCTCGGCGGCGATCAGGTCCGGCGGAATCGCCGCGCAGTTCACCGCGACGAACCGGCCGCTCCGCCCCGAGGCCCGGTGTGCGTAGCGCGCGGCCACTTCCTTGCCCGTGCCGGTCGCCCCGCGGATCAGCACCGGCACGCCGCGCACTGCCGCGCGCGCCGCCATCTCGAGCGCCGCACGCGCCGCCGGATCCTCCGCGACGATTGCATCCGCCGCTGCCGGATCCTGCGTCCGGGCGCTGGCGCGTGGCCGTGCCGCCGCCTCTGGCTGGTCAAGCCGCGCGTGCAGCAACCGCCCCGACCGGTCGGTCAGCGTGCCCAGCGTCCCCGGCCGGAGCTCGCCGGGGGCGAACAGCGCGCCGAACGCCGCCCCCACCGGCTCGGCCAGCCCGGCCAGGATGAACCGCGCCTGGTCGTTCGCCGCCACCACCCGGTCGGCGGCGTCGAGCGCCAGCAGCCCGGCATAGGCGGTGTCGATGAACTCGGCCCGACCGTGAACCGCCAGCAGCCGCTTGCCGGCCAGTCGCGCGCGGAACAGCCGCGCCTCGATCTCGGCGGCGGCCAGCGCCACGATGGCCCGCGCGTTGGGCGCATAGGACTCGCTGAAGCAGGTTGCGTCGAGCACACCCGCCAGCGTGCGGTCCGGCAGGAAGATGGGTGCCGCGATGCAGGTCAGCCGCTGGTGATGGGTAAAGAAGTGCTCGGCGCCGCGCACCACCATGCGCTGGCGGGCCTCGCTCGCGGTCCCGAGCGCGTTGGTGCCGGCCATCGCCTCCTGCCACACGGTTCCGGGAACGATGCCGAAGGCCTCGATATCGGTGCGCCGCCCCTCGCTTGCCAGCGCGTCGAGCAGCACGCCCTCGGGGTCGGCGAAGGCGAGCATGAAGCTGTCGCGGCCGAGCTGACGCTGGAGGGTCTGCATTTCCGCCCGGGCCAGCCGCCGCACGGTCTCGTGCGCGGCGCGGTGCCGTTCCAGCATGTGCCGTTCGATCCGCTCGACCGGCGGGGGATGGTGCGGCTCAAGCCCCGCATCGAGACAGCGCCGCCAGCTCGCGGCGATGGGGGCGGCCAGCAGCCCGGCCGGGATCGCCCGGCCAAGTTCCAGCAACGAGCGCGCCTGGGCCAGGCGTGAGTCGGTGGCACGATGCGCCAGCATGTTTCCTCCGAACGCTTTTGTCCCTTGGCCGGGCTGGCCATGTCCGCCACCCCGGCGAAGTCTTTTATCTTTGTTCAACTTATACGCAGGCGGGCCGCAACGGAACACATGTTTTGTATCGCTGTTGCGGAATGGAGCATCCGCCTTGGCGCCGATCCTCCGCCCGGCCGCGAAAACCCGCCAATCCCGGCGCTGGCACGATCGATGCAGCGCTTCCCTCACCAGAACAGGGGGACCACGCGCCATGAAAGCCGCCGTGCTTCACGGATACGATGAAAAGCTCACCGCACCCGTCTTCGTCTCCTACGAGGACGTTCCCGAACCGCAGATCCGTACCCCGACCGACGTGATCGTGCGCATCGGCGGCGCCGGGGTGTGCCGGACCGACCTTCACATCATCGAGGGCGTCTGGCGCTCGAAGGTGGATCTCAAGTTCCCGCACATCATGGGCCATGAGAATGCCGGCTGGATCGAGGAGGTCGGCGCCGCCGTCACCCACCTCAAGAAGGGCGACCCGGTCATCTGCCATCCGCTGATCACCTCCGGCCACTGCCTCGCCTGCCGCCGCGGCGACGACATGCACGCCGAGGAGAGCGAATTCCCCGGCATCAACTGCAATGGCGGCTATGCCGAGCTGCTGCGCACCGGCGTGCGCTCCATCATCAAGCTGCCGAAATCGCTCGCGCCGAAGGATGTCGCCCCGCATACCGATGCCGGGCTCACGGCCTACCGTGCGGCCAAGAAGGCCTCGCGCCACCTGCTGCCCGGCCAGTTCGCGGTGGTGATCGGCGCCGGTGGCCTCGGGCATATCGGCATCCAGGTGCTGCGCGCGATGTGCGCAGCACAGATCATCATCGTCGACCGCGCCGACATGGCGCTGCACCTCGCACAGGAATGCGGCGCCGATTTCGCGGTGAAGGCGGATGGCTCCGAACTCGACGAGGTGATGCGCCTGACGAAGGGCAAGGGGGCCGAGGCGGTGATCGACTTCGTCGGCGAGGGCGACGCCGTGGCGAAAGGCCTCGCGATGACCCGCGACGGCGGCTACTATTACATCGTCGGCTATGGCGGGAAGATCGACATTCCCACCATCGACATGATCACCTCCGAGAAGACCATCGTCGGCAACCTCGTCGGCACCTACCCCGAGCTGATCGAGCTGATGGCGCTCGCTGACCAGGGCAAGGTCACCCTCGCCACCCGCGAATACCGGCTCGACGAGGCGAATGCCGCCCTGCACGACCTGCATCACGGCAAGGTACGCGGCCGCGCCGTGCTGATTCCCTGAACGAAGCGAAAAAAACCCCGCGCTCGAACGTCCAACGCCAAGGAAGGAAACGGATCCAGTGTACACCACCAAAGACGGCGAAGAGATCTTCATCATCGACGGCCACGTCCATCTCTGGGATGCCAGCCCCGAGAACATCAAGAACATTCACGGCAAGCAATTCATCGACTGCTTCTATGGCTACCACGCCTCGCTCTCCCCGCCGGAACAGCTCTGGACGCCGGAGAAATTCGCCAAATACGGCGCCGAGCAGATGGTGCAGGACCTCTTCATCGACGGGCCGGACGACATGGCGATCTTCCAGCCCACCTACCTCAAGGATTTCTACAAGACCGGCTTCAACACGCTCGAACAGAACGCGGTGCTCAAAACCCGCTACCCTGACCGCTTCATCCTCAACGGCGCCTTCGACCCGCGCGACGGCGAGGGCGGGCTCGAAGCCCTCGAAGCCATGGCCGAGATCCACAAGATCAAGGGGGTGAAGCTCTACACCGCCGAATGGAAGGGCGACAGCCGCGGCTACAAGCTCTCCGATCCCGCCGCCTACAAGTATTTCGAGCGCTGCGAGAAGCTCGGGATCAAGAATGTCCACGTCCACAAGGGCCCGACCATCATCCCGCTTGACCGCGATGCCTTCGATGTCGCCGATATCGACCATTGCGCGACCGACTTCCCCAACCTCAACTTCATCGTCGAGCATTGCGGCCTGCCGCGCCTCGATGATTTCTGCTGGATCGCGGTGCAGGAGAGCAATGTCTATGGCGGCCTCGCCGTGGTGCTGCCCTTCATCCACTCGCGCCCCGGCTATTTCGCCAAGGTGATGTCCGAGCTGCTGTTCTGGCTTGGCGAGGACCGCATCCTGTTCGGCTCCGACTACGGGATCTGGACGCCGCGCTGGCTGGTCGAGCGTTTCATGAGCTTCGAGCTCCCCGACGAACTGGTGAAGGAGACCGGCAAGCAGCTCACGCTCGAAGCCAAGAAGAAGATCCTCGGCGAGAACGCCGCCCGGATCTATGGTGTCGACATCGCCGCCCAGAAGGCCAGGCTCGGCCGGATGGCGCCGGTGGCTGCGTGATGTCCATGCTGGAGGCGCGCACCGCGGAGGTGCGCGCCGCTCTCGATCAGGTGACCGATCCTGAACTTGACGAGAGCGTGGTCGAGCTCGGCTTCGTCACCGGCATCGACATCGCGGAAGACGGCGCCGTCAGCGTCGGCTTCCGCCTGCCGACCTACTGGTGCGCCGCCAATTTCTCCTATCTCATGGCCGCCGACATGCGCGATGCCGTCGCCGCCCTGCCCTGGGTCAAGCGCGCCGATGTCCGGCTCGACGAGCACATGTTCATCGACGAGATCAACAACGGCGTCGCCGCCGGCAAGGATTTCGCCGATGCCTTCCCGCAGGAGGCGGGCGAGAACCTCGCCGGCATCCGCCTGCATTTCGGCCTGAAATCCTTCGAGCGCCGGCAGGAGGCGCTGCTGCGTCACCTGCTCGCCGCCGGCCACGATCCACAGGCCTTCCTCGACCTCACGGTAGAGGGTCTCGAACGCCTGGCGCTCGACGGGGAGGGGCCTGGCCTGCGCGCCCGCTATCTCGCCCGCCGTCCGCTTGCCGGCGGCGAGGACCTCGCCTTCGTCACCAGCGCCGGCGAACGGATCATGCATGAAACGCTGAGCGTCTATCTGCGCCACATCCGCCGCGTCGGGCTGAACGCGGAGTTCAACGGCGCGCTCTGCCGCGGCCTGCTCGCCGCCCGCTATGGCGACGAACCATCAACCCTGCCGGAGGATCCGGGCCTTGCCGACTTCATCCGCCAGGGCGTCGCCAGCAGCGATCAGACGGCCCGGCCATAATAGATGGCCGAGACATGCGTGGCCTCGGCGAAGAACAGCCAGCGCTCGGCGAACAGGCCGATGCCGGCGAGCAGGGCGGCCAGCGGCGCCGCCACCGCCGGCATCGCGCCCGCCAGCGCAAGGGCGGCCAGCACCGCGGGTGCTGCGAAGGCGAGGACCAGCACGATCCGCCGCAGCCGCGCGGCGTGCCGCCGGGCGATCTGGTAGCCCATCTCCCGCAGCACGTAATTCTCGGTGAAATGCGGCCGGTCGAGGGCGCGCACCGTGCCGAAGCTGCCAAGCCCCGTCGCCGAGGCGAGCGTCGCGAGCGGGCCCTGCGCGTCGATGAAGCGCCAGTAGGCCGCCTTCGCCACGCCCGCGCCGATTGCGAACACCACGACCAGCGCCGATGCCCCCGCCGTCCCCCCCGCCGCCGCCCCGGTCCATACCCCGAGCAGGGCCGCCAGCAACGCGGCGCCGGAGAAGGCGGCGAACACCAGATACAGCGGTGCGGTGAAGCGGTTGTGCCACTGGCGGATCGGCTTCAGGCAGGCATAGATCATCGCGGTGCAGAATACCGTCCCCAGCGCCATCGCCGCCGCCACCAGCCCGAAGGCCACGGTCAGATTCGCGCCCGCGCCCAGCGCCGCCCATGACACGGCAAAGCCCAGCGCCGGCAGGTTGGTCGCCACCGCCGCCACCCCCTCGCGCGACAGCCACGACGACCGCCACTGGCTGAACGCCCGCCAGGCGCGTTCCTTCCGCCCGAGATGCAGCGTCGAGGCGACCAGCCCGGCGCCGGCGAAGCCAAGCGCGATCACCACCGCCACCGGCCCGAACCACGGGCTCTCCGGCAGCGCCCCGGCGGCGCAGAAAATCCCGAGCCACGCCAGCAGCCCGTAGCCGAAGCCGGTGAGGGTGGTCAGCAGCAGGACCGAACTTGCCGGTGTCATCGCGAAAGCACCTTGTCCACGAGGGCGAGCAGCGCGCCGCCCAGCCCGCCCGGCGCCGATGCCGGCATCTCCACCGGCTTCGTCTCGATGCGCGTCTGCCGCGGCGGCAGATACTTGTTGGTCGGCCGGTAGCCCAGCTCCGCCATCAGATCGACGCCGCCGCGCTCCGCCACCAGTTTCGACACCCGGCTCTCGGGATCGGCGAGATCGCCGAAATGCCGCGCCCGCGACGGGCAGGTCGCCACACAGGCCGGCTCGCGCTCCGCCTCGGGCAGCGATTCGTTATAGATCCGGTCGATGCAGAGGGTGCATTTCTTCATCACCCCGTCATGCTCGTCGAATTCCCGCGCGCCATAGGGGCAGGCCCAGGAACACAGCTTGCAGCCGATGCAGATATCCGTGTTCACCAGCACGATGCCGTCCTCGGCCCGCTTGTAGGAGGCGCCGGTCGGGCAGACGGTGACGCAGAGCGGATTTTCGCAATGCAGGCACGAGCGCGGGAAATTCACCGTCTTGCCGCACCCGCCGCTGCCCTCCGCCTCGTAGGAATGGATGCGGTTGAACCACACCCCGTCAGGGTCCGCGCCATGCGGATCGTAATCCGGCAGCGGCGCGTGGTGCCCCTCGGTGTTCCATTCCTTGCAGTTCACCGCGCAGGCATGGCAGCCGACACAGGTATCGAGATCGATCACGAGCCCGAGCCGCCTGGCGCCCGGCTGACTCTGCGGCAGCGATGTCATTGGCCGGCTCCCTTCGTCGTCAACGCCACCGGCGCCATCCGCGGCTGGGTTTCCGCGATCGTCTCCGGCTCGCAGGGTTCAAGCCGCACGGTAAGGTCGAACCACGCCGCCTGTCCGGTCACCGGGTCGGAATTCGACAGCCGCGCCCCGTCATCCCCCGCCGGCAGATATTCCGAGATCACGTGGTTGAGCAGGAAGCCGCGCACCGCCTCCGGCGCGTCCTGCGCCAGCGCCACCGCCCCGCTCCGCCGGCCGATCGCGTTCCACGTCCACACCGTGTGCGGGTTCACCCCGTCCATGATGCGGATCTGGCATTTCAGCCGCCCCGTGCGCGAGACCACCTCGACCCAGTCGTCATCCTCCAGCCCCTGTGCGGCGGCGAGGTCGCGATGCACGTAGAGCCGGTTTTCCGAATGGATCTGCCGCAGCCACGCATTGTGCGATCCCCATGAATGATACATCGACATCGGCCGCTGCGTGATCGCGTGGAGCGGAAACTGTTTCATATCCGTCATGGTCTGCTCGATCGGCTCGTACCAGATCGGCAGCGGGTCCATGAACCGGGCGACGCGCGCGCGCAGCCGCTCCGGCGGCAGCACCGCCCCGTGCCCCTCGGCGGCGAGGCGGAATTTCTGCAAATGCTCGCTGTAGAGATTGAGAACGATCTGGCTGTCATCGTCGATCAGCCCCATCTCCTTGGCACCGGTGAGATAGGCCCGGTTCGCGTGCTTGTAGTAAAGCTGCTCCAGCGGCAGGTCGTAGCGCGCAAACCCCTTGTTGGCGATGTAGCGGGAAATCTGCTCGGGGTTCGGCTCGCCCCGGCCGAACGCGGTCCCGTCCGCCCCGCGGAATCCGGCCAGCGGCCCCACCCCCGGCTTGCGCTGGTGGCGCACCATGTAATCGGCATAGGAGCTGTAGAGCGGCTTGCCCGGCGCCTCGGCGAAATCCGGCAGGCCGAGCCGTCCGGCAAGGTCGATCAGCACGTCCTGGAACGGCCGCACGTCGCGATCCGGCTTGAGCACCGGCACGCGGATCGCATCCGCCGGCCCGTGCGCCGAGCCGATCGGCCGGTCGAGCAGCGAAATGCAGTCGTAGCGCTCGAGATAGGTCGTATCCGGCAGCACCAGGTCGGCATAGGCGACCGTTTCGGATTCGAACGCGTCGGCGACGATCACGAACGGAATCCGATATTCGCCGTCCGCGTCGCGGTCGGTCAGCATCCGCGTCGTCTCGCCCGGGTTCATCGCCGAGTTCCACGCCATGTTCGCCATGTAGAGGAACAGCGTGTCCACCCGCGCCCGCCCGGCCGCATGCGCCTCGGCGATCGCCATGTGCATCATGCCGTGAATGCCGAGCGGCGCCTCCCAGGAAAACGCCCGGTCGAGCCGCAGCGGCTCGCCCGCGTCATCCACCAGCAAATCCTCCGGTGAGGTCGGAAAGCCGAGCACGTTGCCGGTCAGCGCGCCGCGCCCGTCATGCGCCCGCCCGGCCGGGCCCGGCCCGGGCGGAATCGGCTTCGGGTGCGGCGACTTGTAGCGCCACGACCCCGGCGTATCGACGGCGCCGATCAGCATCTGCAGCACATGCAGCGCCCGGCAGGTGTGAAACCCGTTGGAATGCGCCGAAATCCCCCGCATCGCGTGCATTGCCACCGGCCGCCCGGTCATCGTCTCGTGCCGCCGCCCGTCGGTGTCGGTCCAGGCCTGCTCGATCGTCACCGGCTGGCGGAACGCGATCTCGGCAATCTCGGCGGCCAGCCGCCGGATCGTCGTCGCCGCGATGCCGCAGCGCGCTTCCACCGCCTCCGGCGCATACTCCGCCGCCGCATAACGCTCCGCCAGAAGGGCAAAGGACGGCCGCGCGCGCCGCCCGTCGGGTAGCGTGAACGTCCCGAGCAGGGCAGGGTCGGTGCCGGTCGCATCCGCCCGCGCCAGTGCGCCCGTCTTGCGGTCGAAGGCGAGCGCCGCGCCCTCCGCGTCGCGCGCGAACAGCCCGTGATCGGCCGCGCCCGGCGCGTCGATCACCAGGTGATGCGCGTTGGTGTAGCGGACCAGAAACGCGGTATCGACCGCGCCCTCCGCCAGCAGGCAATGGATCAGCGCCATGATGAACAGCCCGTCGGTCCCCGGCGTGATGCCGACGAACTCGTCGGCGATCGCTGAATACCCGGTCCGCACCGGGTTGACCGAGACGATCTTCGCGCCCCGCTCCTTCAGCTTGGCGAGGCCGAGCTTGATCGGGTTGGAATCGTGGTCCTCGGCCACGCCGAACAGCAGGAACAGCTTCGCGTGGTTCCAGTCCGGCTCGCCGAATTCCCAGAATGCGCCGCCCACCGAATAGAGCCCGGCGGCGGCCATGTTGACCGAGCAGAACCCGCCATGGGCGGCGAAATTCATCGTCCCGAACATCCGCGCGAAATGGCCGGTCAGCGATTGCGACTGGTCGCGCCCGGTGAAGAAGGCGAGGCGGTGCGGATCGCTGGCGCGGATGCCGGCGAGCCGCGCCGTCGCGATCGCCATCGCCTCGTCCCAGCCGATTTCCTCGAATTCGCCCGCCCCGCGCGGGCCGACCCGCTTCAGCGGTGCGCGCAGCCGCGCCGGCGAGGTGACCGACATGATCCCCGCCGATCCCTTGGCGCAGAGCACACCGCGATTGATCGGATGGTCGCGGTTGCCCTCGATGTAGCGCAGCTTCCCGTCCTTGAGATGGACCTTGATGCCGCAGCGGCAGGCGCACATGTAGCAGGTGGTGTGGGCCACCTCGTCGCCGACCGGCGCGTGATAGGCAATCCTGTCTTCGGGCATGGCAAAATCTCCACCCGATTTTATGACCGCCGCCGCCGCGCCAGGCCAGCGTCCCTGACCGATCCGTTTGATCGGTTCAGCCGATCGGTCAGCCGATCGGCGAGCCCCGCCGCGCATCCCCCGCGGCGATCACCATCTCTGCCAGCCCGTCGATATCGGCCGCAGTTGTCCGGTGATTGACGATCGCCGCCCGCAGCGCCCGCACCCCGTCGATCATCGTGGTCGAGATCACGTAGCGCCCGCTCTCCTGGATATCGGCGGCGATGGCGGCGTTCAGCGCGTCCAGCTCCGCGCCGCCGTCATCGTAGCGGAAGCACACGATGTTGAGCGGCACCGGCGCGAGGCGCGCAAGGCGCGGCGCCGCATCCACCGCGGCCGCAAGGCGGGTTGCCAGCGCGCAGCAATCATCGACGATGCCGCCCAGCGCCGCCGCGCCATAGGCCTCGATCGTCATCCACACCTTGAGCGCCCGGAACCCGCGCGAGAGATCCGGCCCCATGTCGCACGGCCAGGGTGCGCCGCCTGACAGTCCCCGTGCGGTGGTCGTCAGATACGAGGCATCCTGCGCGAACGTATCCAGCATCAGCTGCCGGTCGCGCACCAGGATGCAGCCGGAATCGTATTGCACCTGCGCCCATTTGTGAAAATCGAACGCCACGGAATCCGCCTCGCCGATCCCCGCGAGCAGATCCCGCCTGGTGGGCGAGGCCGCTGCCAGCGCGCCGAACGCGGCATCGACGTGAAACCACATCCCCTCCCGCCGGGCGAGCGCGGCGAGGGCGGCCAGATCGTCGATCGCCCCCACATCGACCGATCCCGCCGTGCCGATCATCATGAACGGCTCCGCCCCCGCCGCCCGGTCGGCGGCGATCGTCGCCTCCAGCGCCGCGAGGTCGATCCGTCGGTCGGCGCCGAGCGCCACCCGCCGCAGCGCCGCGCCGCCGAGCCCGGCCATGTCGAACGCGCCCGGCACACAGCGATGCACCCCGGCCTGCGCGTAGCCGACGAGACGCCGCCCGCCGAGCCCCTCCTGCCGCACAGCCGCGCCGCAATGCGCCCGCCGCGCGCAGAGCAGGGCGATGAAATTCGCGATCGACGATCCGGTCACCATCAGCCCGCCGGTCGCCGCCGGCAGGCCGAGCAGCTCCGCCGCCCAGGCCACCACCTGCCGCTCCACCTCGAGCCCGACATGGTCCCGCCCGCCGCAATTCTCGTTGAGCCCGCCGGCCAGCAATTCCGCCAGCATGCCCACCGCGTTGCCCCCGCCCTGCACCCAGCCCATGAAGCGCGGGCTCGTATTGCCCGAGGCATAGGGCGCGATCCGTGCGGCGAAGGCGTCATAGGCGGCGGCGGCGCCGTTCCCCTCGCGCGGCAGCCTGGCGCGGAAACCCGCGCGCACCGCGTCGGGCATCGGGCGCCAGACCGGTGCCGTGCCAAGCCCTTCCAGCCGGTCGAACATGTCGTCCATCATCCGGTGCCCCAGCGCGCGGAACTCGGACCAGTCCTCGGGATCAAGCGTTGCCATGGACGCTGCTTATGCGCCCCAACATCACCGGTAAAGCCCGCCCGCGCCGCCTAGAGCATCATCCGATCCGGATGGATCGGAACGTGCTCTAATCGTCCCCGGTGACGGCGATCTGCTGCTGCCGCTCGCGCGCCCGGCGCGAGACGCGCATCCGCAGCGTCTCGAACGTCACGTAGAGTAGCGGGATGACGAAAATGCCGATGCCGCTGGCGAAGATCATCCCGGCGAAGATCGGCGTGCCGAGCGAGCGCCTGGTGATCTGCGCCGCTCCGGTTGCCACCACCAGCGGCACCAGCCCGAAGATGAAGGCGATCGAGGTCATCATCACCGCGCGGAACCGCATCCGCGCGCCCAGCACCGCCGCCTCGCGGATGCCCATGCCCTCCTCGCGCCGCTCCTTGGCGAACTCGACGATCAGGATGCCGTTCTTCGCCGCCAGCGCGATCAGCACGACGAGCCCGATCTCGGCATAGAGGTCGATCGTCAGCCCGGCGAGCACGATACCGAGCATCGCCCCGAACACACCGACCACCACCGAGAGCAGCACCGGCACCGGAATGATCCAGCTTTCATACAGAGCGACGAGGAACAGATAGGCGAAGATCAGCGACAGGATGAACACATAGGCGGCCTGGCCCTTGGCCTGCTCCTGCAGATAGGCGGTGCTGGTCCAGTCATAGGAAAATCCGGCGGGCAGCACGCGGGACGAGATCGCCGCCATCTCGGCCAGCGCGGCCCCGGATGAGATGCCCGGCGCCGGCGCGCCAAAGACCGGGGCGGCCAGCGAGTCGTTGTAGCGGCTGACGATCTGCGGGCCGAGCCTCGTATGCGCCGTCGCCAGCGAGCGCAGCGAGACCATCTTGCCCGAATTGCTGCGCACATATATCCGCCAGATAGCCGCCCTCGTGTTGCGGTCGGTCGAGGCGGCCTGGATGTTCACCTGCCAGACCTGGCCGAACATGTTGAACTGGTTGACGTAGAACCCGCCGAGCGAGGCCTGCAGCGCCTGGAAGATCGAGGCGACCGGCACGCCGAGCGCCTGCGCCTTGGCGCGGTCGATATCGAGATAGATCGACGGATTGTTCGCCGCATAGGTGCTGAACACATGCACAAGCTTCGGGTCCGAATTCGCCGCGACGATCAGACCCTTGAGCACCGAATCGAATTTCTGCTGGCTGGCGCCGGCGACGTTCTCAAGCTCGTAGGTGAAGCCGCCATTGGTCGACAGCCCGATGATCGGCGGCAGGTTGAAGGCGACGATGTTCGCCCCCTGCACCTGCGCGCCCATCGCGAAGATCTTGCGGATCACCGCCTGCACCGAATTCTTCGGCCCCGGCCGCTGCGCGAACGGCTTGAGGTGTGCAACCATGAACAGCGCGTTCGGCTCGGTCGCCGAATCGAGGATCGAATAGCCGTTGATGGCGATCACGTCCTGCACCTGCGGCAGGGTGTGGATCATCTTTGCCAGCTTCTGCCCCATCGCGTCGGTCCGTTGCAGCGAGGCGCCGGGCGGCAGCGTCGCCTGGATGAACAGCGCGCCCTGGTCCTCGTCCGGCAGGAACCCGCCCGGGGTGATCCGCGCCAGCAGGAACGCCGCCGCCCCGAAGGCGACGATCACCATCAGCCCCAGCATCGAGCGCGCGACCAGCCGGCCGATCAGCCGGCTGTAGCCCTCCCGCGTGCGCTCGATGAAATCGAGGATGCGCGCCATGATGCCGTGCCCGTGCTCGCCCCGGCGCAGCAGGATGGCGCAGAGTGCCGGCGACAGCGTCAGCGCGTTCAGCGCCGAGATCAGCATCGCCGTGCTGATCGCCACCGCGAACTGGGTGAACAGCAGGCCGGACAGGCCGGGGATGAACGCCGTCGGCACGAACACCGAAAGCAGCACCAGCATGATCGCGATGATCGGCGCCTGGATCTGCGTCATCGCCACCTTCGCCGCCTCGCGCGGCGACAGCTCCGGCCGCTCCGCCATCACCCGCTCGATATTCTCGACGACGACGATGGCGTCATCCACCACCAGCCCGGTCGCCACCACCAGCGCCAGCAGGGTGATCGTGTTCGCCGAATAACCGAGGGCGAGCATGAAGGCGAAGCTGCCGAGCAGCGCGATCGGCACGACGATCGAGGGCACCAGCGCCGCCCGCCACGAGCCGAGGAAGAAGAACACCACCAGCACGACGAGCGCGAACGCCTCGGCCAGCGTCTTGATCACCTCGCTGATCGTGTCCGAGACGAAGCTGCTGGAATTGTAGACGGTCTTGCTCGCGAGGCTGGCCGGAAACTGCTTCGCGAGCTGCGCGATCTCGGCCGAAACCCGCTTCGACGTCGCCACCGCGTTCGCCCCCGGCGAGAGGAACACGCCGATGGCGACACCGGGATGTCCGTTGATCCGGTCGAGCTGGTTCTCGCTCTGCGGCCCGAGCTTGATGGTCGCCACGTCCTTCAGCCGCAGCAGCGCGCCGCCCTTGTTGCCGCGGATCACGATGTTGCCGAACTGGCGGGGCGATTTCAGCCGGCCCTCGGTCTGCACCGAGAGCTGGTATTGCTGCTTGCCCGCGATCGGCATCAGCCCGATCGTGCCGACCGGCGCCTGGGTGTTCTGGTCCTCGATCGCGCTGATCAGGTCCGCCGGCGTCAGCCCGAGCTGGGCGAGGCGGGCGGTGCTGAAGATCACCCGCATCGCGTAATCCTGCTCGCCGAACATGAAGGCCTGGCCGACCCCCGGCACGCGGCCGAGCGGGTTGAGCACGTTGATCTTCACGTAGTTCGAGATTTGCAGTGGCGTCAGCTTGTTGTCCGGGCTGTAGAAGAACATGAACTCCAGCACCGAGGCCGTGCGCTTGCGCACCGTCAGCCCTTCCTTCTGCACCTCGGCCGGAAGCTGGGTCAGCGCCTGCTGCACCGCGTTGGTTACGTTGACGGTGTCGATGTCCGGGTTGCTGCCGAGCCGGAAGGTGACGGTCAGGTTGTAGGAGCCGTCATTCGCGGTGGTCGAGGAATAGTAGATCTCGTCGCTCAGCCCGTTGATCTTCTGCTCGATTGGCTCGGCCACGGTGTCGTTCACCACCTGCGCCGAGGCGCCGGGATAGGTCGCCGTCACCTGCACCGCCGGAGGCACGATCGAGGGGAACTGCGCCACCGGAATCCGCGTCATCGCGATGATGCCGGCGATCGTCAGCACGATCGCGATCACCATCGCAAAGCGGGGCCGGTCGATGAAGAAGGAGGGGATCACCGGCTCAGCCCTGGGCCTGCGGCGCGGCGATGACCTTTGCCTTCGCCTTCACCCCGGGATGCACCTTCTCGATCCCGTCCACGATCACCTTCGCCCCGATGGCCAGCCCGCTCGCGATCGTCGCTGTTGCCGGCGTGGTCGAGGCGAGCTTCACGTCGTCCCGCGCCACCTTGCCGTCCTTGCCCACGGTCAGCACGTAATCGCCCACCTGGTCGGCCAGCACCGCGTCGCGCGGCAGCACGATCTTGTCCTCCGGCGTGCGGCTGCGCACGATCACGGTGACGAACTCGCCGCTGGTCAGCATCCGGTCGCTGGTCCGCGCCGTGCCGGCCCCGCGGATCACCGGGTTCGGAATCGAGCCCTGCATCGCGAGGCTGTCGGTCGACTGGCTGATCTGGTTGCCGGTGAAATCGAGCGTACCCTTCTGCGGGTCCAGCTGCCCGTCCGGCAGCCTCACCCGCAGCACCACCCCGGCGAGCCCGCCCTGTTTCGCCAGCTGGTCGCCAAGGCGGATGGCATCGCGCGTCGGCATCGAGAAGACGATGTTCATCGGGTCCTGGCTGACCACGGTCGCGAGCGTGCCGGTGTTCGGCCCGACGACATTGCCGATATTCACCGCACTGGCGCCGATCCGTCCGTCGAGCGGGGCGCGGATCTCGGTATAGGCGAGGTTGATCGCCGCGGTCTCCCGCGCCGCCTCGGCCGCCTGCAGCTTGGCCGCGGCACTTTCCGCCGCCGCCTTGTCATCGTCATAGGTCGATTGCCGGCCCGCCGGCGTGTGCAGCAGCCTGGCCGCGCGCTCCAGCGTCAGCTTCGCGTTGTCCAGCGTCGCCTGCGCGCCGGCGACATTCGCCTTCGCCTGGTCGAACGCCGCCTGATATGGCCCCGGCTCGATCACGTAGAGCAGCTGACCCTTCTTCACCTCCGCCCCCTGGTGGAACAGGCGCTGTTCCAGATATCCGGTCACCCGCGGGACGAGATTGACGATGCGCGCCGCCTGGATCCGTCCGATGAAGCTGTCCTGCTGGTAGACCTTCCGCGGCTTGACGATCACGACGCTGACCACCGGCGGCGGCGGTGCCGCGGCGCTGGCCGCTTCGCTGCCAATGCCGAGCGTCAAAACGAGGGCGGTGATGGCGGCGCGGCAGGCCGTGGCGTGAAACGGTCGTCGCATGCGGTTCCTCTTTGTCGGGTGCGGATCGGGTCGGGCGTGGGCGACAGGGAAAAGATCGGCGCGGTCCGTGGCACGGCAAGGTCCGGACGCCGAAAAACGGCAAGTCTCCTGTCCTGCCTCCTGATAATTGAAACGGGGCCGCGCGGTCAATCGCGCGGCCCCGTCCGCCAGCCGGTTATGCGGGAGCCTCCGGCGTTGTTAGAGCACTACATCCGATCCTTCCGGATCGGATGTAGTGCTCTAACTTGTTGATAAATAGAGCATCTTTATCCGATCAGATGATTCCATCTGATCGGATGATGCTCTAATATGTCGGTCTCAGAACGAGATCTGCGTCGCCTGCATCACCTGCGGCAGCGCGCGGATCGCGGCGAGTGCTGCTTCCGGCAGGGTCTCGTCGATCGAGATCAGGCAAACCGCATCGCCACCCTTCTCGGTCCGGCCGAGATGGAAGGTCGCGATGTTGATGCCCTTCTCGGCCAGAATGGCGCTGCACTGGGCGATGAAGCCCGGCTTGTCGCGGTTGGTGACATAGAGCATGTGCCGGCCGAAATCGGCCTCGACCTTGATGCCCTTCACCTCGACCAGCCGCGGCTTCGCCCCGCCGAACAGCGTGCCGGATACGGTGCGCGTCTGCTCGTCGGTCGTCACCGAAACGCGGATCAGCGTCTGGTATTCGCAGTCGCGGTCGAACACCGTCTCCGCCAGCTCGATCCCATGGTCCCGCGCGAAGACCGGCGCGTTGACCATGTTCACACCTTCCATCATCGGCGCGAGCAGCCCGGCGAACAGCGCCGCCGAGAGCGGGCGCTGGTTCACATGCGCGGCAGCACCCTCGTATTCGATGCCGACCTTGCGGATCACGCCCTGCCGCGCCTCGGTCAGCTGCCCCGCGAAACTGCCGAGCAGCTGGCAAAGCTCCATGTAGGGCTTCAGCCGTGGCGCATCCTCGGCCGAGACCGAGGCCATGTTGATCGCGTTCGTCACCGCGCCGGTCAGCAGGAAATCGCTGATCTGCTCGGCCACCTGCAAGGCCACGTTCTCCTGCGCCTCGGTCGTCGCAGCGCCCAGATGCGGCGTGCAGACCACGTTCGGCAGCTCGAAGAGGGGGCTTTCCTTCGCCGGCTCGACCTCGAACACGTCGAGTGCCGCACCCGCCACATGGCCGGATTTCAGCGCGTCATACAGCGCCGCCTCGTCGATCAGCCCGCCGCGCGCGCAGTTGATGATGCGGACACCCGCCTTGGTTTTGGCAAGGCTTTCGCGCGAGAGGATGTTGCGCGTCTGCTCGGTCAGCGGCGTGTGCAGGGTGATGAAATCCGCCCGCGCCAGCACCGTGTCCAGATCCGCCTTCTCGATGCCGAGCGTCGTCGCCCGGGTCTCGGTCAGGTAGGGGTCATAGGCCAGCACGCGCATCTTCAGTCCCAGCGCGCGGTCGGCGACGATCGAGCCGATATTGCCGGCACCGATCAGGCCGAGCGTCTTGCCGGTCAGCTCGACGCCCATGAACCGGTTCTTCTCCCACTTCCCCGCCTTGGTCGAGGCCGAGGCCTCCGGCAGGTCGCGGGCCAGCGCGAACATCATGCCGATGGCGTGCTCGGCGGTGGTGATGGCGTTGCCATAGGGGGTGTTCATCACCACCACGCCGCGCGCGGTGGCCGATTTGACATCCACATTGTCGACGCCGATGCCGGCGCGGCCGACAACCTTGAGATTGGTCGCAGCCTCCAGCAGCTCGCGCGTCACCTTCGTCGCCGAGCGGATGGCGAGCCCGTCGAACTCCCCGATGATCTCGCGCAGTTCGGCCGGGGTAAGCCCGGTCTTTACCGTCACATCGATGCCGCGCCGCTTGAAGATGTCGATGGCGGCGGGGGAGAGCTTGTCGCTGATCAGAACCTTGGGCATGTCTCAGGCCTTCGCGGAAATTTCGGAATGAACGGTGTCGATCGCCCAGTCGATCCAGGGCAGCAGCGCCTCGATGTCGGCGGTCTCGACGGTCGCACCGCCCCAGATCCGCAGCCCCGGCGGCGCATCGCGATAAGCGCCGATGTCATGGGCAACACCCTCGGCCTCCAGCAGCGTGGCGACGCGCTTCGCCGCCTTCGCCTGCGCCTCGGCATCGAGGGCCGCGAACCATGGCGCGGCGATGACGAGGCAGATCGACGTGCAGGAGCGAATCGCCGGGTCGGCGGCAAGGAAGTCCACCCGCTCATTGCCCTCGGCCCACCGCACGATCGCCGCGAGATTCCGTTCCGAGCGCGCGATCATGGCCTTGAGCCCGCCGATGCCCTCGGCCCAGCGCAGCCCGTCGAGCGCGTCCTCCACCGCCAGCATCGACGGCGTGTTGATCGTCTCGCCGGCGAAAATCCCCTCGATCAGCTTGCCGCCCGAGGTCAGGCGGAAAATCTTCGGCAGCGGCCGCTCCGGCTTGAACGTCAGCAGCCTTTCGACCGCGCGCGGCGACAGCGCCAGCATCCCGTGCGCCGCCTCGCCGCCGAGCGCCTTCTGCCACGACCACGTCACCACATCGAGTTTCTCATAGGGCAGGTCCATCGCGAACGCGGCCGAGGTCGCATCCGCGATCACCAGCCCTTCGCGATCCGCCGGAATCCAGTCGCCGTTCGGAATCCGCGCGCCCGACGTCGTGCCGTTCCAGGCCAGCACCACGTCATGGCTGAAATCGACGGCGGCAAGATCGGGCAGCTGCCCGTATGGCGCCTTCAGCACCCGCGCATCGGCGAGCTTGAGCTGCTTGAGCACATCGCTCGCCCAGGCTTCGGAAAAACTCTCGAACGCCAGCACGTCGACCGCTCGTGCGCCGAGCATCGACCACAGCGCCATCTCGACGGCGCCGGTGTCCGAGGCGGGAACGATGCCGAGTCGCCAGTCGGCCGGCAGGCCAAGAATGTCGCGCGAGCGGGTGATCACCTCGGCGAGCTTCGCCTTCGGCTCCTTGGCGCGGTGGCTGCGGCCGAGCATCGCGCCGGACAGCGCCTCGAGCGTGAAGCCGGGCCGCTTGGCGCAGGGGCCGGACGAAAAATTCGGATTATGGGGGCGAATATGCGGCTTTGCGCGTGCGGCCGCGGTGGCGTCTGCCATCGATGGTCTCCCTTGCAGAAGATAAGCGCCCCGGTGGGGGGGCGTGACCCGAGGCGGGATGTATCCGGCTTTGCGCGCCGCCGCAAGCAAAACCGTGCGGCGCTTCAGTGCGCGTGCTTCATGCCTGCAATCAGGAATTCGCGGTTGCCGTCCCCGCCCTCGATCGGGCTGGGGATGATGCCGAGCCCCCGCCAGCCGGGAAGCTGTGCGAACCAGTCGCCGATCTCGCCGCACACACGTTCATGCACGGCGGCATCGCGCACGATCCCGCCCTTGCCGATCGCTTCCGGCCCCGCCTCGAATTGCGGCTTGATCAGCGCCACCGCGAAGGCACCCGGCGCGCACAGCGCGAGCCCGGCGGGCAGCACCTTGCGCAGCCCGATGAAACTTACGTCGCACACCAGGGCACCGATCCCGCCCTGTATCCCGGCGGCCGACAGGTCGCGCGCGTTCACCCCCTCATGCAGACGCACCCGCGAATCTTCGCGCAGGGCAGGGGCCATCTGCCCGTGTCCGACATCGACCGCATGCACCAGCGCCGCATCGCGCGCGAGCAGCACTTCGGTGAACCCGCCGGTGGAGGCGCCTATATCGAGGCAGATGCGGCCCGCGGGAGACAATCCGAAATGATCGAGTGCCGCGATCAGCTTGAGCGCCCCGCGCGAAACCCAGGACGCGCCGGCATCGGCGACCACCAGCGTTTCGTGGTCGTCCACAAGTTCGCCGGGCTTGCCGATGGACCGTCCGTCGGCGGTCACCTTGCCGGCATGGATCGCTGCCTGCGCCCGCGCCCGGCTCGTGACCAGGCCGCGCGCGACAAGCGCGAGATCCGCCCGGCCGCGCGCCAAATCCGCCTCAGCCGCGGGCGAGGCGCTTCGCGGTGCGCAGCAGGATCTGCCGGTCTTCCGCCGCGCAGGAGCGATAGAGCCGCATCAGCGCCAGCTCGTCGCCCTGCAGCGAGCCGGTTTCCCCGGAGACGAGATAGGCGATCGAGGTGCCGAGAACCTTTGCGATCCGCTCCAGATTTTCCCGGACCTGCCCGGCCCGGTCGGTTTCCCACTGCGCGATCGCCGAACGCGACACGCCAAGCTGGGACGCAAACTCGTCCTGGGTGAGATTGTTCGCCAGACGGAGAGCACGGATCCTCTGCCCGACCGATTCCGGTGGTGCCTGTTTCTTCGTTGCCATGCACTCACCATAACGGCATGGCCACGCTGGCGCCAGTTCCACCGTACGATTTGCGCCAAAAAAATGTTAAGAAATATACTTTTTTGCGTCAGCGTCCGTGGTCTGCACGTTATTCTGTCTCGTTTGTGTCAAAAAATTAAAATTGAGATTTGTCGTGCTTTTCCCACGCGTGGCAGGTGTTTCAATGCCCGATATGCGATACGTCCTGCCGCCTTGTTAACGCGACCGGTGAGGCCGGCCTGCCGCCGCCAATGCCATGCCGACAGCCGGCCTGACAGTCAGCGCCGCAGCCGCGCCATGAAAAACCCGTCCATCCCGCCCTGCGAAGCCCACATCCCGGGATGGGTGGCGACATCGCCATCCGCGGTCACCGCCGCCTCCAGCCCCGGCAGCTCGGCGGGGCTGACCGGCACCCGTCGCAGCCCGAGCCGCGTCACAGCGGCCTCGATTCGCGAAGCGCCTTCTTCCGGTTGCAGCGAGCAGACGGCGTAGACCAGCGTTCCCCCCGGCGCGAGCATCGCCGCCGCCGCGTCCAGCAGTCGGTCCTGTAGTGCCGCGCAGGCCTCGATGTCGCGGGGCCGGCGCAGATGCACGATTTCCGGATGCCGGCGGATCGTTCCCGTGGCCGAACACGGCGCATCCAGCAGGATCGCCTCGAACGGTTCCGCCGGTCGCCAGGTGAGCGCGTCCGCCGCGATGGTCTCGGCCGCGAGGCCGAGACGCCCAAGATTTTCCCGCAGCCGCCCCAGCCGGCGCGCGTCGCGGTCCAGCGCCGTCACCGCCGCGCCGGCGGCGGCGAGCTGCGCCGTCTTGCCGCCCGGCGCCGCGCAGAGATCGAGCACACGTCGCCCGGCGACGTCGCCGAGCAACCGCGCCGGCAGCGCGGCCGCCGCGTCCTGCACCCAGAGCGTGCCGGCGGCATAGCCGTAGAGCTGCGTCACGTCGGTTCCCGCCGGCAGCCGTACCGAGCCGGTCGGCAGCCGCTCGCCGCCCTCCGGCATCGCGGCGTCCTCCTTCAGCGTCAGGTCGAGCGGGGCCTCGGCCTGATGCGCGGTGGCGATCGCCCGCGCCGCCGCCCCCCACGAGGTCCAGAGCCAGGGCGGCGTGTCGAGCCGCGCCGGATCCAGCGCCTCCAGCGCCGCCGCGCCTTCCGCGCTCACCTTGCGCAGCACCGCATTGATCAGCCCGGCGAACTTGCCGAGCCCGCGCGCATGGGCGAGCCCTACCGCCGTGCTCACCGCCGCATGCGCCGGCGCGCCGAGCAGCACCAGCTGTGCGGCGCCGATCCGCAGGATATGCCGCACCGGCGCCGGCGGCGCCCGCCGCAGATGGGTTTCGAGAATGGCGTCGAGACAGCCGAGCCGCCGCAGCACGGAAGCCGCGATCCGGTGCGCCGCAGCGCGGTCGCGCGGGGCGATGTTCGGCAGTGCTGCGAGTGCGGCGTCCAGCGGCGCGTGCCGGTCCAGCACGGCGGACAGCAGCGAGAATGCCGCATCGCGGGTGGGGTCGGCCGCTGTCTTGCTCATGCGCACCATGCAACTCTGGGGGGAAAACGGGATGGTGGAGCTGAGGGGAATCGAACCCCTGACCTCCTCATTGCGAACGAGGCGCTCTCCCAACTGAGCTACAGCCCCATCCCTGAGCGGCCAATCGCGCACCCTGAGCCGGAAGTCAAGCCACCAAAGCCGCGTTGTCACGTTGCGCGAAACGCCATGCTTCGCTAACCCGGCATCGAACCCCCAGGAGGTGACGATGCTCGGATCGGTGTTCTGGCTCCTCGACGAGGCCATCCAGATCTATGTCTACATCATGATCGCGGCGGCGATCTTCAGCTGGCTGATGGCATTCGGCGTGCTCGATACCCGCAACCACATCGTCTACCGGATCGAGGAATTCCTCCTCCGCGCGACCGAACCCTTCCTCGCGCCGTTCCGCCGATTCATCCCCGCGATCGGTGGGATCGACGTTTCCTTCATCGTCGGTTTCCTGCTGCTGCGGGCGCTGCAGATCTTCCTTTCCGGGCTCTACGCCCACCTCGCCGTGATGGGCTACCGGTGAGCGGCGCGATGGCCGCCCGCATCATCGATGGCAAGGCCGTCGCCGCGTCGCTGCGCGCCGAGGTCGCCGCTCGCGCCGCCGCGCTGCGCTATGCGCCCGGCCTCGTCGTCGTGCTGGTCGGCGCAGACCCGGCAAGCCAGGTCTATGTCCGCAACAAGGAGCGCGCGGCTGCGGCCGCCGGCATCGCGGGCGAAACCATCCGCCTGCCGGCGACCACCAGCCAGGCCGAGCTTCTCGCCGTGATCGACCGCCTCAACCGCGATGGAGCGGTGGACGGGATTCTCGTCCAGTTGCCCCTGCCGGCCGGGCTCGATGCCGGCGCCGTCATCCGCGCGATCGACCCGGCCAAGGATGTCGACGGCTTCCACCCTGACAACGTCGCCGCCCTCGCGCTCGGCGTGCCCTTCCTTGTGCCCTGCACCCCGCGCGGCGTGATGAAGCTGATCGATGCCTCAGGCATTGCCCCGCGTGGTGCTCGCGCCGTCGTGCTCGGCCGCTCCAACATCGTCGGCCGGCCGATGGCCGCCCTGCTGCTCGCCGCCGATGCCACCGTCACCATCGCCCATTCCCGCACCCGCGACCTCGCTGCCGAGTGCCGCCGTGCGGATATCCTGGTCGCCGCCGTCGGCCGGGCCGAAATGGTGAAGGGTGACTGGGTCGCCCCCGGCGCCACGGTCATCGATGTCGGCATCAACCGCACCGCAGACGGAAGGCTGGTCGGCGACGTCGCCTATGACGAGGCTGCCGCGGTCGCCGGCGCGATCACGCCGGTTCCCGGCGGCGTCGGCCCGATGACGATTGCCTGCCTGCTGGAAAACACCCTGATCGCCGCCGCCGCCCGCCGCGGCTAGAGCACTTTCCGATCCGATTGGATCGGATGTAGTGCTCTATCATATTGATAAGTCGAGCATCTTTATCCGATCAGATGATTCCATCTGATCGGATGATGCTCTGCCCCCTTGTCGCGGGCGGGCGTGGCGTGGCTCAGGCCTTGCGCGTCACGGTGCGCCCGGGGCGCCCGGGGCGACCAGCGCGCAGCCGGTCGGGCCGCCGCGCAGCGCCTGGCAGGCATTGACCGCCGCATCGTGCGGCAGGTTGACAAACCGGGCGCGATAGAACTGCCCATGCGTTGTCGCCACCGGCTCGACCATCGGCTGCGCCTTGATCAGCATCGCCACCGCGGCCAGCTCGGCGATGCCGAGTGCGGCCTTGGCGTGCGCCGGCGTATCGTAGGCGCCGACCTGGATGCTCCAGCGCCCGCCACCCAGCGTTCGCGTTGCCGCCGGCGCGTGTGCCGCGGCCAGCCGCATCGTCGCATGCGCCGGAGCGGCCACGGGCGGTGTCTGCCGTGGCGCCGACATGCGCTGCGCCGGGGCGGGCGCTGTCACCGGCGGCCCGTCCATCACCGGGGTCGCTGCCTCGGCCGAGGGGATCAGCGAAAACCCGCCAAAGACATCATGCCGCCGCGCCGGCGGCCGCCCGCGCGTGGCGGCGGGCGCTGGCGCCACCTGCGGCTCCACCGCGACGGGTGGCGCGAGTGCCGCGACCCTGAACGGCGCGGGGGCGGGCACCGGTACCGGCGCCTGGTTGCGATTCATCGCGAGCTGCGCCTGGTTCAGCCGCGAGGTCGCCGCCTCGTCGGCGCCCGGCCGCATGCCCGCCGGAATCCGCGTCGGCAGCTGGTTCATCGCCACCGCCTCCGCGCCGGAGGTCCCCGCCGGATACACGCCCGCGATCCGCGGTGCGATCATCGCGACATAATGCCGCGTCTCCGCCGGCAAAGGCTGGCGATAGTCGAGATAGTCGTCGAGCCGTCCCGGCCCCGCATTGTAGGCGGCAAGGAAGCCGGGCGAGCCGTAGATCTCGTACATCTGGTGGATATAGGCGGTCCCGGCCATGATGTTGTCGCGCGGGCTGAACGGGTCGGGCCCAAGCCCGTAGCGTGCCGCCATTTCCTGGTAGGTCTGCGGTTCGAGCTGCATCAGCCCCATCGCCCCGGCGCCGGAGACGGTGAGATGCCCGTTCATGTACTCATGCCCGCCGGATTCGACGCGCATCACCTCGCGAATCCATTTCGTCGGCACGTCGAACCGTGTCGAGGCCTGGGCGATATAGGGGCCCCACGGGTCGCTCGGTGGCCCGGGCGGCCGGTAATCGGCCGGCGCGTTGGCGGCATAGCGCGCGGCGAGCTGGCTCGGGCTCAGGCTGGCCTGGTGGGACGAACACGCGGCGAGCAGCGCCAGCGCCGAGAGTCCGGCAAGCTGACCCAGCCGGCGGCGCCACTGTCGGGGCATGACCGGTGCGCGCGAGGTGGGGTTGAACGCAGTGGTCAACGCATGTCTCCCATCGCAGAAACGGGGCGGTGCGCCGCGCGGCGGCGGCTCTGGTCACCCCTTGCGCCGGAAGCCTCGACCGGCACATGAAAATCGTCTCATAAGCGCTTAACTTATAGCCGATTTCAAGGCAACATGATTCTGCGCGCCGTGGTGTCGGCCCGCGCCCGGAGGCCAGATCATGAAACGCGTCCCGCCGCCCGCCCTGCTGCCCGCTCGCGCCGCGGCCCTGTCTTTCGTCCTCGGTCTCTGCCTTGCCGGCTGCGCCACCAATGTCCCGCCGCCGCCCCGTGCCGCCGGCGTCGCCGGCGAGGTGGTGGCGGTGCGGCCCGTCGCTCCCGGAGCGCGCCGCCTCGTGCTCGGCGCGCTGGGGGTCGACACCGCGCCCTCCGCCGCGCCGGCCAGCGAATATATCGTCCGCCTCGGCGATGGCAGCGTGGTGTCCGTGGTCGAGCCGGGGATGCCGGCCTTGCGCCGCGGGGCTGCGGTGCGCGTCATCGAGGCCGATCCGCCGCGCCTGCTGCCCGCCTCGCCCTGATCCCGGCGCCCCGCCATGCCGCCACCGCTTGCCAAGCGGCTGTCCGCTTCCCAATTCCCATCGCTGATACACCGCATCCGCCGCAATCCCGGGGAGGGGCGATGAACGAACGCAGGCTTGGCAGATCGCTGGTCGTCTCCGCGCTCGGCTTCGGCTGCATGGCCCTGGCCGGGCCAAACGCCGCCGGCCCGGAGCTGGCCGCCGCCGAGGCGCTGGTTCGGCGCGCCGTCGAGCGCGGGATCTGTTTCTTCGATACCGCCGATGTCTATGGCCTTGGTGCCAGCGAGAGCCTGCTCGGGCGTTGCCTCGCGCCGATCCGCGACCAGGTCGTGGTCGCCACCAAGGCAGGCATCCGCCGCGGGGCCGACGGCGCCTTTCTCGGCATCGACGGTTCGCCCGCCCATCTGCGCGCCAGTTGCGAGGCCAGCCTGCGCCGCCTTGGCACCGGCACGATCGACCTGCTGATCCTTCACCGCGTCGATCCCGCCATTCCGGTCGAGGACTCGGTTGGCGAGATGTCCCGCCTCGTCGCCGAGGGCAAGGTGCGCTTCCTCGGCCTGTCCGAGGCGGCGCCGGACAGCATCCGCCGCGCCCATGCCACTCACCGTCTTGCCGCGGTCGAGAGCGAATATTCGCTGCTGACCCGCGACCCGGAGGCCGACACGCTCGCCTGCGTCCGCGCGCTCAATATCGGGTTCATCGCCGCCTCGCCGCTCGGCCGTGGCCTGCTCACCGGCACGCTGCACCGGCCCGAAGACCTCCCCGAGGGCGACGCACGACGCGCCCAGCCGCGCTTCTTCGCCGAGAATTTCGCCCGCAACGTCGCGCTCGTGCACATCGTCGAGGACATGGCGCACCGCCTGCGCTGCACCCCGGCGCAGCTGGCGCTTGCCTTCCTGCTGGCCCAGGGGAGCGACGTGGTGCCGATCCCCGGCCCGCGGTCGGAGGCGGAATTCGATGAAAATCTCGGTGCGCTCGAAGTGCCGTTATCCGCCGAGGATCTCGGCCGGCTGATGCGGGCGGTGCCGCCGGGCGCTGCCGCCGGCGCCCGGCAGGTGCCGGAGCAGATGGCCACGTTCGGCCGCTGAGCAGCGGCGCGAGGGAACGTTCCCCCGCGACGACATTTCAGCGCCGCGCGCGGCTTGCCCTGCCCGCGATCGGCCGCGCGATCAGGTCTCGAAGCCGGTGCAGCGCCGTCCTTGGATCATCGCGAGGAATTCCCGCCGCGTCGAGGCGTCGTCGCGGAATACGCCGAGCATCCGGCTGGTCACCATCGACACGCCCGGCTTGTGCACCCCGCGGGTCGACATGCATTCGTGCCCGGCCTCGATCACGACGGCAACGCCGCGCGGCTGCAGCACCTCGTTGATCGTGTTGGCGATCTGCGCCGTCAGCTTTTCCTGGATCTGCAGGCGCCGCGCATAGGCATCCACCACGCGGGCGAGCTTGCTGATCCCCACCACCCGCCGGTTCGGCAGGTAGGCGACATGCGCCACACCGATGATCGGGACCATGTGATGCTCGCAATGCGATTCAACGCGAATGTCGCGCAGCAGCACCATCTCGTCATAGCCCTCGGTTTCCTCGAAGGTGCGCGAGAGGATGGCCTCCGGGTCTTCGCGATAGCCGCGGAAGAAATCCTCATAGGCGCGGGCGACGCGGGCCGGCGTGTCGATCACGCCTTCGCGGGTCGCGTCGTCTCCGGCCCAGCGGATCAGCGTACGGATCGCTGCCTCCGCCTCCTCGCGGCTGGGGCGGTCGTCATGGTCGGTGCTGTCGAGCTGGTGTGGCGGCGTGCGGATATCCACGGGCTTGTCTCCCTTCTTGTCGGGCACGGCCGTCAGTCAGCCGCTGAATGAGACGCGATATGGTCGGGGATTCGATCCCCGCAACCCGCGTTCCCGTCATTGCCCGCCTGAGCGTCCGTGCGGCGCATCCGCGGCCTCAATGCAGCCGATGGTCCGCGTGCGGGCTGTCGAGGCTGAAGCCCGGCGTCGGCACGTCGAACTCCTCCCCGCTATCCACCGCGACCATGTGGAAAATGCCCGACATGAACCCCGAGGGCGTCTCCAGCGGTGTGCCGGAGGTGTATTCGAACGTGTCGCCCGGGTCGAGCACCGGCTGCTCGCCCACCACCCCTGGCCCATGAACGTGCTGGACATGGCCGGTGGCGTCGGTGATCGTCCAGGTCCGCCGCAGAAGCTGCGCCGTCACCTGTCCCACGTTCTCGATCCGCACCTGATAGGCCCAGACGAAATGGCGTTCGTCCGGGCGCGACTGGTCCTCAAGGAAAATGGCCCGGATGCTGACCCTGATCCTGGCATCCTCGTTGACGAACATGTCGTCGGTCTGGTGAACGCGTCGGGTGGTCATGGCGTCGCCGTTATCGTCTCCTGTGGCCGGGCCCCGACCTTCATCAATCTGTAAACCCCGCCACGGCGGACGACAAGCCATGCCGCCCGTCCCCTGGGCGTGACCGCGCGGCGGATCGGGAGTAGGTAGACCCCCATGCACAGGCTTACGGTCGCGGCGCTGCGCCGCGCGCTCACCCGCCGCGGCGCCGCCGCCCTTGCCCTCTGTCTCGCCGGCGTTGCGGCCGTCCCCGGCGCGTCCGCCGCCGCTGCGCCCGACCTGCCGACGGTGCGCGCGCCCTACGGCGCCTACATGGCCGGCGCCTATGCCGCCCAGACCGGCGACCACGAGGCCGCCGCGCATTATCTGGGCGCCGCCCTCGCGCGCGATCCCGGCAATGCCGCCCTCGCCAGCCAGGCCTTTCTCAGCGCGGCGCTGGCCGGCCGGCCCGACGCGGCGCGGCTTGCCGCCCGCCTGTCCGGCGATCCGCTCGCCGCCATGACCCTGGCCAACGCGGCGGTGCGCCGTGGCGACTGGAAAACCGCCGCCACCCGGTTTGCAAGCCTCCCCGCCGAGGGGCTGACCGGCCTGGTGCGGCCGCTGCTGCTCGCCTGGTGCGAGGCGGGCGATGCCGATTACGGTGCCGCCATCGCGCGCCTCGACCGCGCCGCGCAAGCCGGCGCCTTCGCGTCGATCGACCGTCTGAACGCCGCCCTGATCGCCGACATGGCCGGGCGCGAAGCCCAGGCCGCGCGGCTCTATGCCGCAGCTGCCGCCACCAGCGCCGGGCCGCCCAGCCTGCGGCTCGCCCAGGCGCTGGCCAGCTTCGCCGCGCGCGCCGGCCATCCCGCCCAGTCCCGTGCCATTCTCGTCGCGCTGGTGGCCGCCCATCCCGATCTCGGCATCGCCCTGCCCGCACTCGAACGCGCCGCCGCAACCCCGGTCATCGGCTCCGCGGCCGACGGCATCGCCGAGGCCTATCTGACCCTTGCCGGCACGATCAACCGCCGGCAGGACCCGCTGCTGCGCCGCCTCCTGCTTCGCTTCGCGCTTCACCTGCGGCCCGGCCTTGCCGCCGCCCGCATGCTCGCCGCCGATGACAACGTGCAGGACAAGCATCCCCGCGCCGCCGCCGCCCTGCTCGCCGCCATCCCGCCGGACGACCCGCTCTATGCCCCCGCCCTGCTCCAGCGCGCCAACATCCTGATCGGCCTCGGCGAGGGCCGGAATCTGCTCCCGGCGCTGGCGGCGCTCGCGAAGGCCCATCCGCATGCCACCGAGCCGCTCGCCCTTGCCGCCGACATCGAGCGCGCCGCCGGCGACAACGCCGCCGCCATCCGCCTGTCCACCGCCGCGATCGCCCGCGCCGGCCAGCCGCTGCCGGCCCGCGCCTGGTCGCTGTTCTATGCCCGCGCCATCGCCGAGGACCATGCCGGCCAGTGGAAGCCGGCCGAGGCCGATCTGCGCGAGGCGCTCGCCCTTTCGCCCGGCCAGCCCTATGTGCTGAACTACCTCGCCTATTCCTGGGCGCTGCGCGGCGAACGCCTGGCCGAGGCCGAACGGATGCTGCGCCAGGCCCTCGCCGTCGACCCGCACGAGGGGGCGATCATCGACAGTCTCGGCTATGTCCTGCTGCGCGAGGGCAAGCTCGCCGAAGCGATGACGACGCAGATCCACGCCGTCCATCTTGCCCCGGACGATGCCGAGGTAAACGCCCACCTCGCCGACATCTACGCCGCTGCCGGCCACAAGCTTGCCGCCGAGCACCAGTGGGAGCGCGCGCTTTCGCTGCATCCCGACCCGAAGCTGCGCGCAACGATCGAGGCGCGGCTCAAGGCCGTTGCCGCCCGCTGAAAGGCCCTGACATGACCGAAGCTTCCCCCGGCTTCGCCTGCGCGAAGGTGAACCTCCATCTCCATGTCACCGGCCGGCGCGACGATGGCTACCACCTGCTCGACAGTCTCGTGGTCTTTCCCCCGGTCGGCGACGAACTGGCGATCGAGCCGGCCGCCAGCCTGTCGCTCGCGGTCGATGGCCCCTTCGCCGCGGCGCTGTCCGGCGAGGATGACAATCTTGTCCTCCGCGCCGCCACCCGCTTCGCCGCCCATGCCGGCCGCGCGCCGGAGGCCGCCTTCCGCCTCACCAAGTCGCTGCCCGTCGCCTCGGGCATCGGCGGCGGCTCGGCCGATGCCGCGGCGGCGCTGCGCCTGCTCGCGGCGCGCTGGCAGGCGCCCATCCCGGCCGACCTCGCCCTCGGCCTCGGCGCCGATGTTCCGGTCTGCCTTGCCCGGCGCCCGGCGCGGATGTCCGGCATCGGCGAGATCCTCGCCCCCGCGCCCGCGCTGCCCCCCTTCGGCCTGCTGCTGGTCAATCCGGGTGTTGCGGTGCCCACCCCGGCCATTTTCCGCGCCCGGACCGGCGGGTTTTCGCCACCGGCGGTGCTGCCCGCGCGCTGGCCGACCGCCGCGCGCATGGCGACCGACCTCGCCCGCCTCGGCAATGACCTGCAATCCGCCGCCATCACCCTGGCACCCATCATTGCCGAGGCGCTCGCCGCCATCGCCGTCTCCGAATCCTGCCTGCTGGCGCGGATGAGCGGCTCGGGGGCGACCTGTTTCGGCCTGTTCCCCGACGCCGAAGCCGCCCGCCGCGCCGCCGCCCGCCTCCGCCGCGCGGACTGGTGGTGCTGGGGCGGGGAGGGGCAGATCGCCCCGGCGCAGGGCTGAACCCGTCCCGCCCCGGTTGCATCCCCCGCCCGGGACGGGCAAGACGCGGCAAGACGGAGCACGAACCATGCGCGCAGGCATCATCCTCTTCCCCGGCATCAACCGCGAACGCGACATCGCCATCGCCCTCGAGGCGAGTCTCGGCGTGAAGCCGCGCCTTGTCTGGCACCGCGAGATCGATCTCGCCGGGCTCGACCTCGTGGTGATCCCCGGCGGCTTCTCCTATGGCGACTACCTGCGCTGCGGCGCGATGGCGGCGCAGTCCCCGGTGATGCGCGCCGTGGTCGAGCACGCGAAGCGCGGTGGCTATGTGCTCGGCGTCTGCAACGGCTTCCAGATCCTCACCGAGGCGCAGCTCCTCCCCGGCGCGCTGCTGCGCAATGCCGGGCTGCGCTTCCTCTCGATGGACTGCCGCCTCCGCGTCGAGCGCAACGACACGGTCTTCGCCGGCCAGTATGACAAGGGCGCCGTCTTCCGCGCCCCGATGGCGCATGGCGATGGCAATTACATCGCCGATCCCGCAACGCTCGACCGCCTGGAAGGCGAGGGGCTGGTCGCCTTCCGCTATGTCGATGAAACCGGCGCGGCGACCGAGGCCGCCAATCTCAACGGCTCCGCCCGCAACATCGCCGGCATCTACGCGCCCGGCCTGCGCATTCTCGGCCTGATGCCGCACCCGGAAAACCTGGTCGATCCGGCCACCGGCGGCACCGACGGCAAACCCCTGTTCGACAGTCTCAACGCCATCGGGAGGGCGGCATGAACCCCACGGTGATCGACGCCGCGCTGGCCCGCTCCTTTGGCCTCGCCGCGGAGGAATACGACCGCGTCCTCGCCATCATGGGCCGGGTGCCGACGCTCACCGAGCTCGGCATCTTCTCGGTGATGTGGTCCGAGCACTGCTCCTACAAATCCTCCCGCATCTGGCTGAAAACGCTGCCGACCACCGCCCCCTGGGTGATCCACGGCCCCGGCGAGAATGCCGGCGTCGTCGATATCGGTGAGGGCAAGGCGGCGATCTTCAAGATGGAGAGCCACAACCACCCGAGCTTCATCGAGCCCTACCAGGGGGCGGCGACGGGCGTCGGCGGCATCCTGCGCGACGTCTTCACCATGGGGGCCCGCCCCGTCGCCAATCTCAACGCGCTGCGCTTCGGCGATCCGTCGCTGCCGGTGACGAAGCGCGTGGTCGATGGCGTGGTCCGCGGCATCGGCGGCTACGGCAACTGCGTCGGCGTGCCTACCGTCGGCGGCGAGACCAATTTCCACCCCTCCTACAACGGCAATCCGCTGGTCAACGCGATGACCGTCGGCATCGCGGCGCAGGACCGCATCTTCCTCTCGGCGGCGGCCGGCATCGGCAACCCGGTCGTCTATGTCGGCTCGAAAACCGGCCGCGACGGCATTCACGGCGCGACCATGGCCTCCGCCGAATTCGGCGCCGATGCCGAGGAAAAGCGCCCCACCGTGCAGGTCGGCGACCCGTTCATCGAGAAGCTGCTGATCGAGGCCTGCCTCGAACTGATGGCGACCGACGCCATCGTCGCGATCCAGGACATGGGCGCCGCCGGCCTCACCTCCTCCTCGGTCGAGATGGCGGGGAAGGGCGGTGTTGGCATCGAGCTTGAGCTTGACGCCGTGCCCCAGCGCGAGACCGCCATGTCCGCCTACGAGATGATGCTCTCCGAAAGCCAGGAGCGCATGCTCATCGTCCTCAAGCCCGGCCGCGAAGACATGGCCCGCGCCATCTTCGAGAAATGGGAGCTGGATTTCGCCGTCATCGGCCACATCACCGACACCGGCCGCATCGTGGTTAAGCACCAGGGCAGGGTCGAGGCCGATATCGAGCTTGCCCCGCTGGCCGACCAGGCGCCGCTCTACGAGCGTCCCTGGGTCGAACCCGCGAAACCCGCCCCGCTCGGCCCGGTCGAAAGCCCGCTCGCGCCCGGCGCCGCCCTGCTCGCCCTGATCGGCTGCCCCGACCTCGCCTCCCGCGCCTGGATCTGGAACCAGTATGATGGCACCGTCGGCGGGCAGACGCTGCGCCGTCCCGGCCAGGCCGACGCCGCCATTGTCCGCATCGAGGGCAGCCGCCGCGCCCTGGCACTGACCACCGACTGCACGCCGCGCTACTGTTTCGCCGATCCCGAGACCGGCGGCGCGCAGGCCGTCGTCGAATCCTGGCGCAACATCACCGCGACCGGCGCCACCCCGCTCGCCGTGACCGACAACCTCAATTTCGGCAACCCGGAAAAACCCGCGATCATGGGCCAGATCGTCGCCGCCATCCGCGGCATGGGCGAAGCCTGCCGCGCGCTCGACTACCCGATCGTCTCCGGCAACGTCTCGCTCTACAACGAGACCGAGGGCACCGCGATCCTGCCCACCCCGGCGATCGGCGGCCTCGGCGTGATCGAGGATGGCGCCGCCGCCACCGGCATCGCCCTCGCCCCCGGCCTCGATCTCGTGCTGATCGGCGAAACAAGAGGCGAACTCGGCGCCTCGCTCTTCCTCCGCGAAATCCTTGGCCGCGAGGACGGCGCGCCGCCCGCGCTCGACCTTGCCGCCGAGAAGCGGAACGGCGATTTCGTCCGGCGCCAGATCCACGCCGGCGCCATCGCCGCCTGCCATGACGTGGCGGATGGCGGCCTGCTCGTCGCCCTCGCCGAAATGGCGCTCGCAGGCAACACCGGCATCGCGCTGGCCGCCATCCCCGCGGGGATCGCCCCGCACGCATTCTGGTTCGGCGAGGACCAGGCCCGTTACATCGCGGCGACGTCCGATGGCGCCGCCCTGCTCGCCGCCGCCGCCGCCGCCGGCATCCCCGCGCGCGGCCTCGGAAGCAGCGGCGGCGAGCATTTGACAGGCCCTGATGGCATCGCCATATCTCTGCAAGATATCCGTGCCGCGCACGAGGCGTTTTTCGCGCGCTGGTTCGCCTGAACGACGAGGACAAGCCCATGGCCATGTCGGCCGCCGAAATCGAGGACATGATAAAGTCCGCCCTGCCGGACGCACGGATCACCGTGGAAGACCTCGCCGGCGATGGCGAGCACTATGCCGCGACCGTCGTCAGCGCGCAGTTCCGCGGCCTTTCGCGGGTGCGCCAGCACCAGCTCGTCTATGCCGCCCTGCAGGGGCGGATGGGCGGGGTGCTGCACGCCCTCGCGCTGCAGACTTCGGCGCCCGAGTGACGCCAGCGTCCATTTTCCCAGGAGATACCCCATGAGCCAGGCCACCGAAAACCAGGCCTTCGCCAGCATCAAGACCGCCGTCGACGAAAACCCCGTCATGCTCTTCATGAAGGGCACGGCGATGTTCCCGCAATGCGGCTTCTCTGCCCGCGTGGTGCAGATCCTCACCCACATGGGCGTGCCCTTCAAGACCGCGAACGTGCTGGAAGACGCCGAGCTGCGCGACGGCATCAAGCAGTTCTCCAACTGGCCGACGATCCCCCAGCTCTACGTCAAGGGCGAATTCGTCGGCGGCTGCGACATCGTGACCGAGATGTTCCAGTCCGGCGAGTTGCAGACCCTGTTCGACCAGAACGGAATCGCCAAGACCGGCGCCTGAGCGTTCCGGCGGGTCCGGTTCCGCGGTGCCGACAGCGCACCTCGCCGTCATGCCGCGCGATGGGCTGGCCCGCCGCTTCTGCTTCGTGACCGATGAATGGCCGCGCCCCGGCGCGGCCGGTCATCTTGCCTATAATCATGCGCTCATCACCCATCTGCGCGCTGCCGGCCACACGGTCGATCTCTACCTGACCCGCCCGCGCCTGCCCGCCCCGGTGATGCGTCTTGCCCCCGGCACGGTGCCGGTTGCCGGCCGCCGCCTGTTCCGCGTCGGCCGCCTCCTCGTCGCCGCCGAGCCGCGCGCCGCCGCTGCCGCCCTGCTGCGCCGCGTTGCCCCTTGGCTGCTGCCGCGCCGCGGCGGCACCGATGTCGTGCTCGGCGCCAGCATCTCGGCCGCCGATTCCGGCTGGATCGCCGGGCGCATCGCCGCCAGCCGGCCCGACGCGATCCTGATCGACACTATCTTCCGCGCGCCGCTGCTCGACGAGCCGTCCCTGTCCGGCATCCCGACGGTGCTGCTCACGCACGATGTGTTTCATCGCCGCCACGCAGCACTGCGCCTCGCCGGCTACAGCGTCGCTCCCGCCGAGCTCGACCGCGCGCAGGAGGCCGCCCTGCTGGCCCGCGCCGGCACCCTGGTCGCCATCCAGCCCGAAGAGGCCGCGCTGTTGCGGGGCATGTGCCCGTCACAGCGTGTGCTGACCGTGCCGATGCCGGCCGTCCCGCTGCCGCGCCCGCCCGGCGCTGCCCGTCATGCGGACCGGCTGGTCTTCGTCGGCTCCGACAACCTGCCTAATCTCGACGGGCTGCGCTGGTTCCTGCGCGAGATCTGGCCCGGCCTGCGCCGCGCCCGGCCGCTGCTGCGGCTCGACCTCGCCGGCGATTGCGGCGCAGCACTCGGCCGCCTGCCCGCCGGGGTGCACCGGCTCGGCCGCATCGCCGATCTCGCGCCGTTGCTGCACTCCGCGAGCCTCGCCATCGCCCCGCTGCGGGCCGGGTCCGGCCTCAAGGTGAAGTTGCTCGACTATGCCCGTCATGGCCTCTGGACGGTGGCGACCCCGGATGCGCGGGCCGGCCTCGCGCCGGATGGCTGCATGCCGGTCTACACGGCGGACAGCGCGGCCAGCTTCGGGGCCACCATTCTTGCTGCCCTCGCCCATGGCGGGGGCGAAGCGGAGGCGCTCGCCTATATCCGCCGCCACTACGCGCCGGCCACCATCTTCGCCACGCTCGACGAGGCGTTGCAGCGCGCCTGAGTGGTGCCCCCAAACCTCGGTCTTGCGCCGGCGATGTTCGGGGGCAACTGGCTAGAGCACGTTCCGATCCATCAGGATCGGATGTCGTGCTCTATCATATTGATAAGTCGAGCATCTTTATCCGATCAGATGATTCCATCTGATCGGATCATGCTCTATGCCAGCTCGACCAGCAGGTCCTTCGCGTCCACCGCATCGCCCGGCTTCACGTGCAGCGCCTTCACCCGGCCGTCGCGCGGGGCGGAAATCCGCGTCTGCATCTTCATCGCCTCGATCGCGACCAGCGCCTCGCCCTGCGTCACCGCCTGGCCCTCGGTCACCAGCACGCTGGCGATCACGCCGGGCATCGGCGCGCCGATCTCGCCCTCGGCCTGCTCCTGCGCCTTGCGCCGGTGGGCGCGGGTCGGCGTCGCCGCCCGGTTCGGCACCTTGACCATGCGCGGCTGGCCGTTCAGCTCGAAGAATACCCGCACATCGCCGTCATCGTCGGTCTCGGTCAGCGTCTGCAGCCGGATCACCAGCCGCTTGCCCGGCTCGATATCCACGGCGATGTCCTCGCCCGGCTCCATCCCGTAGAAGAACACCGGCGTCGGCAGCACCGCCACCGGCCCGTAATGCCCGCGCGCCTTGCGATAGGCGGCATACACGTCGGGATACATCGCATAGGCGGCCAGCTCGTCCTCGTCGATCCTGGCACCGCAGCGCTTCTCCGCCTCGGCGCGCATGGCGTCGAGATCGGCGGGGGCCAGCAGCGAGCCGGGGCGGACGGTATAGGCCGCATCCCCGCGCAGCGCCTTCGCCTGCAACGCCTCCGGCCATCCGCCCGGCGGCTGGCCGAGATCGCCGCGCAGCATCTCGATGGTCGAGGCCGGGAAGGCGATCTCCCGCGTCGGGTCGAGCACGTCGCCCACCGACAGGCCCTGGCTGACCATCATCAGCGCCATGTCGCCCACCACTTTCGACGACGGCGTCACCTTCACGATGTCGCCGAACATCATGTTCACGTCGCGATAGGCGCGGGCGATCTCGTGCCAGCGCTCGGCCAGCCCCATCGAGGCCGCCTGCTCGCGCAGGTTGGTGAACTGCCCGCCCGGCATCTCGTGGAGATACACTTCCGACGCGCCGGACTGCAGGTCGCTCTCGAACGCCGCATACTGCGCCCGCACCGCCTCCCAGTAGAACGAGAGCCGGCGGATCGCCACCGGGTCGAGCCCGGCGTCGCGTTCGGTATGCCGCCACGCCTCCACCAGCGAGCCGAGGCAGGGCTGCGAGGTCAGGCCGGACATCGGGTCCATCGCCGCATCCACCGCGTCCACCCCGGCCTCGACCGCGGCCAGCACCGTCGCCGCCGAAATCCCCGACGTGTCATGCGTGTGCAGATGGATCGGCAGCCCCACCGCCTCCTTCAGCGCCCGCACCAGCACGCCGGCCGCCGAGGGTTTCAGCACGCCCGCCATGTCCTTGATCGCGAGGATGTGGCAGCCCGCCGCCTCCAGCTGCTTCGCCAGCCCGACATAGTAGTTCAGCGAATATTTCGCCCGGTCGGGGTCGAGAATGTCGCCGGTGTAGCAGATCGCCCCCTCGGCCAGCCGCCCGCTCTGCCGCACCGCATCGATGGCGACGCGCATGTTCTCCACCCAGTTGAGGCAGTCGAAGATGCGGAACAGGTCGATCCCGCCCGCCGCCGCGCGCTGCACGAAATGCCGCACCACGTTGTCGGGGTAATTGGTGTAGCCCACCCCGTTCGCCCCGCGCAGCAGCATCTGCAACAGGATGTTCGGCACCGCTTCGCGGATCTGGCGCAGCCGCTCCCACGGGCTCTCGGTCAGGAACCGCATGGCGACGTCGAAGGTCGCCCCGCCCCAGCATTCGAGCGAGAACAGCCCCGGCAGCCCGGCGGCGTAGGCGGGCGAGGCGGCGACGATGTCGTAACTGCGCATCCGCGTCGCCAGCAGCGACTGGTGGGCGTCGCGCATCGTCGTGTCGGTCACCAGCACCCGCGTCTGCGCGCGCATCCATTGCGCGAACCCCTCGGGGCCGAGCCGCTCCAGCACCTGCTTCGTCCCCTCGACCGGCGTCGCCGCCAGCCGCGGCACCTCCGGCCGCCGCGCGCTCGCCGCCGGCCGCCGCCGCCCCCGCGTCTCCGGGTGGCCGTTCACCGTCACGTCGGCGATGTAGCGCAGCAGCCGCGTCGCCCGGTCGCGCCGGCGGGGCAGGGCGAACAGCTCCGGCGTGGTGTCGATGAACCGCGTGGTGTAATCCCCGGCGCGGAACGCGGGATGCGTCAGCAGCGCCTCGAGGAAGGGCAGGTTGGTGCTCACCCCGCGGATGCGATACTCGCGGATCGCCCGCACCATCCGCGCGATCGCCTCCTCCGGCGTCGGCGCCCAGGCCGTCACCTTCTCCAGCAGCGCGTCATAGAAGCGTGTCACCACCGCGCCCGAATAGGCCGTCCCGCCATCGAGGCGGATGCCGAAGCCGAACGCCCCGCGATAGGCGGAAATTCGTCCGTAATCCGGAATGAAATTGTTCTCCGGGTTTTCCGTGGTGATCCGGCATTGCAGCGCGTGCCCGTCGAGCACGATCGCCTCCTGCGCCGGAATCCCGGTCTCGCCCGGCCGCCCGATCTGCCCGCCCTCGGCGATGCGGATCTGCGCCTTCACGATATCGAGCCCGGTCACCACCTCGGTCACCGTGTGCTCCACCTGGATGCGCGGATTGACCTCGATGAAATAGAACCGCCCGGTCTCGCGGTCGAGCAGGAACTCCACCGTCCCGGCGTTGCGGTAATCGGTCGCCCGGCCGATCGCCAGCGCCGCCGCGCACAGCCCGGCGCGCGTCTCGGCATCGAGATACGGCGCCGGCGCGCGCTCGATCACCTTCTGGTGCCGCCGCTGGATCGTGCAGTCCCGCTCGAACAGGTGCACGAGATTGCCGTGCGTATCACCGAGGATCTGCACCTCGACATGCCGCGCCCGCCGCACCAGCTTCTCGAAATACACCTCGTCATTGCCGAACGCCGCCAGCGCCTCGCGCCGCGCCGTCTCCACCTGTTCGGCGAGCCCCTCCGCGCTCTCGATCGGCCGCATGCCGCGCCCGCCGCCGCCCCAGGAAGCCTTGAGCATCACCGGATAGCCGATCTCCGCGGCGATCCGCCCGATCTCCGCCGCATCGCGCGGCAGCGGTGCGGAGGCCGGCATCACCGGCACGCCCACGCTCTCCGCGAGCTGCCTTGCGGCCACCTTGTTGCCCAGCGTGCGCATCGTCTGCGGCGCCGGTCCGATGAACGCGATCCCCCGCGCCGCGCAGGCCTCGGCGAATTCCGGATTTTCCGACAAAAACCCGTAGCCCGGATGAATCGCGTCCGCCTTCGCCTCCTCGGCGACGCGCAGTATCTCCTCGATCGACAGATACGCCTCGATCGGCCCCATCCCCTCGCCGATCAGATAGGCCTCGTCCGCCTTGAAGCGGTGCAGCGACAGCTTGTCCTGTTCGGCATAGACGCCGATCGTGGTGATCCCGAGCTCGGTCGCCGCCCGGAATACCCGGATCGCGATTTCCGATCGGTTCGCCACCAGAAGCCGCCTGAATGTCTGCACCGCCCTGTGCCTCCTTTGTCATTTTTTGAAGACTGGAGCCTATGGGCACCCGGCGGCGAGGGCAAGGCGTTTTTGTGCGTTGCGAAAAACCCGTGGCGAGACCGGCGGTTTCCTCTCGCCCGCGAATGCTTTAATAACGAACCATAACATTCAACACGTTTAAAAACGGATCGTTAATCACCACACCCCGCCGCTGGTGGCGCCGCCATCCGGCCCGACATGGCGGCAGGCGCTAGAGCATCATCCGATCAGATGGAATCATCTGATCGGATAAAGATGATCGGTTTGTCAGTATGATAGAGCACTACATCCGATCCAAAAGGATCGGAAAGTGCTCTAGGAACAAGGAGCAGACAATGTCCCAATCGAAGGCCCTGAAACGAACCGCCTCGGCGCTGGTCGCCGTCTCCCTGCTTGCCGGCTGCGCCCAGCAACCGGGCCAGGGGAACGGCGCCGCCACCAGCACCGCCGGCGGCGCCCTGATCGGAGCGGCCGGCGGCGCGCTGATCGGCGCGCTGGCCAGCGGCGGCCATGCGCGCGGCGCGCTCATCGGGGCGGCCGGCGGCGCTGCGGCCGGCGCTCTCGGCGGCTATCTCTGGAACCAGCATCTCCAGGCCCAGCAGCAGCAACTCCAGCAAACCGCCCAGGGCACCGGGGTGCAGGTCAGCCGCACCGCCGACAACCGGCTCAAGATCAACATCCCCGCCAATGCCGGCTTCGCGACCGGCAGCGCCAATCTCAACCCGCGGATCGATCCCATTCTCGGGCAGCTCGCCAGTGGCCTCGCGCAGAATCCGGCGGAATCCGTGCAGGTGATCGGCTATACCGACAATACCGGTTCGAACGCGATCAACTATCCGCTTTCCCTGCACCGGGCCGACAGCGTGAAGGCGTTCCTCACCGCCCAGGGTGTCGCACCGCAGCGCATCGCCACCTCCGGCATGGGCCCGCAAAACCCGGTCGCGAGCAACGCCACCGCCGCCGGCCGCGCGGCCAATCGCCGCGTCGAAATCTACGTCGCAGCCCCGGCCAGCCCCGCCGGCTGACCGCGCGCCTGCCTGTTCGCCCCGCGCCGTATTCGCACCGGCGCGGGCGCCGCGCTGGTTATTCCGCGGCGCGGCGCAGCCGCGACATCATCCCGCAATGCGTTCCAGTCGCGCCGATTATCCTGCGGCGCGCTCCAGTCGCGCCGCGGCCCGCGCCCGGCCGATCAGCGGCAGCAGCGCCGCCAGCTCCGGCCCGTGGCTCTCCCCGGTCAGCGCCAGCCGCAGCGGCAGATACAGCGCCTTGCCCCGCGCCCCACTCGCCGCCGCCACCGCCCCGGTCCATCCCTTCCAGGTCGTCTCGTCCCACGGCTCCGGCGGCAACGCCTCGATCGCGGCGCGCAGCAATGAAGCCGCCTCCGGCAGCGACGGCGTTTCGATCTCGCCGCTCACCACCTCCCACCACAGCCGCGATTCCGACAGCAGGTCCAGATTCCCCCGCACCGCCATCCAGAATTCTGCGCCGCACCCCTCGGGCAGGCGCGCGGCCACCGCCTCGAAAGGCAGCGCGTGCAGCACCCGCCGGTTCAGCGCCAGCAATTGCTTCGGATCGAAGCGCGGCGCCCCGCGCGAGAAATCGCCGAGGTCGAATGTCCCCGCCAGCTCCTCCAGCGTCAGCGGCTCAGGATCGCGCCGGCTGCCCAGCCGTGCCAGGTACGACACCAGCGCCATCGCCTCGATCCCGTCGCGGCGGAACTGCCGCACCGAAACGCTGCCCGCCCGCTTCGACAGTTTTTCGCCCGTCACGTCCGAAATCAGCGGCAGATGGCCGAAGGCCGGCACCGCCCGCCGCGGCTCCAGCGCGCGCATCAGGTCGATCTGCACCGCCGTGTTGGTCACATGGTCCTCGCCGCGGATCACATGCGTCACCCCCAGCTCCAGATCGTCGACCACCGAGGTGAAGGTATAGAGCGGCGTGCCGTCGGCGCGGATCAGCACCGGGTCGGACACGGTGCCGAGCACCACCTCCCGCCGGCCCAGCACCAGGTCGTTCCACGCCACCGCCCCGTCCGACAATTTGAACCGGAAATAGGGCCGCTTGCCGCCGGCTTCCGCCGCCGCACGCTGCTCGGCCGTCAGGCTCAGCATCGCCCGGTCATAGACCGGCGGCAGATGCCGCTTCGCCCGCAACGCCCGCTTCGCCGCGAGTTCCTCCTCCGACTCGAAACATGGATAGAGCAGCCCCGCCGCCTTCAGCCGCTCGGCCGCCGCCGCGTAGCGGTCCATCCGGTCGGACTGCCGCGCCGCCTCGTCCCAGGCAATGCCGAGCCAGCGCAGATCCTGCTCGATCCCCGCCTCGTATTCCGGCTTCGAGCGCTCGCGGTCGGTATCGTCGATGCGCAGCAGCAGCGTGCCGCCCATCGCCCGCGCGGCGAGAGCGTTGACCACCGCGAGCCTTGCATTGCCCGCGTGGAGATGACCGGTGGGGGAGGGTGCGAAACGGAACTTGACCATGTCCCTCCGCTAGCATGGCATGATTGCGCCGGGCGAGAGGCCGGGGATGCATTTTCATGGCATAACCGCGTCTCGTCCGGGAGATCGAAACGTGAGCGCAACTGTCCAGACCCGTCCGCCGGCCACCGGCCGCGCCGCCATGGCCGTGCTTGTCGGCGTCGGCATCTGCCATATGCTGAACGACCTGCTGCAGGTTCTGCTGCCAGCGGTCTATCCGCTGCTCAAGGGCGGTTTCAATCTCAACTTCGCCCAGATCGGCCTGATCACGTTGGTCTACCAGGCCACGGGCTCGCTGCTGCAGCCGCTCGTCGGCCTTTATACCGATGCACGGCCGCTGCCCTACTCGCTGCCGGTGGGCATGGCGCTGTCGATGTCCGGCATCGTCACCATCGCCTGGGCGCCGAGCTACGACATATTGCTGGCCGGCGCCTGCCTGCTCGGCATGGGCTCCTCGATATTCCATCCCGAATCGGCGCGCATCGCCCGTGCCGCCTCCGGCGGCCGGCATGGCTTCGCCCAGTCGATCTTCCAGGTCGGCGGCAATTTCGGCCAGTCCCTCGGCCCGCTGCTCGCGGCCTTCTTCATCCTGCCGCGCGGCCGGGCGAGCATGGCCTGGTTCGCGATCGCCGCTCTCTGCGGCATGGTGATCCTCACCGCGCTCGGCCACTGGTTCCGCGCCAGCGGCCACGCCAGGCCCCGCCCGCGCACCGCCCCGAAAGCCGCCGCGGTCGACACGCGCAAGGTGCTGGTGCCGCTCATCCTGCTCGGCGTGCTGATGATGTCGAAATTCGTCTACCTCGCCAGCATCAACTCTTATTACATCTTCTACCTGATGCACCGCTTCGGCATGTCGGTGCGGGCGGCGCAGATCCACCTCTTCATCTTCCTCGCTTCCGCCGCGGCGGGAATCATGATCGGCGGGCCGATCGGCGACCGGGTGGGCCGGCGCACCGTGATCATCGGCTCCATCCTCGGCGTGCTGCCCTTCACCCTCGCCCTGCCCTATGCCGGCGAGACGATGACCTTGGTGCTCTCCGTCATCATCGGACTGATCCTCTCCTCGGCCTTCGCCTCGATCGTGGTCTATGCCAACGAACTGGTGCCGGGCCGGGTCGGCGCGGTTTCCGGCCTGTTCTTCGGCCTCGCCTTCGGCCTCGCCGGGCTCGGCGCCGCCGGCCTCGGCGTGGTGGCGGACTGGAGCGGCATCACCACCGTCTACCAGATCTGCGCCGTGCTGCCGGCGCTTGGCATTGTCGCGCTCTGGTTGCCGAAGCTGCACTGACCGCGCGCGGTTGGCGTTTCGCCGTCGGGGCGGCTATTCAGGGCCGATGCGGAGACCGAGATGCCAGCTGCCGTGAACCCCCCGCCTGATGACCTGCCTGCCGAGCCCACCCAGGCGCGCCGCTTCGGCAAGGCGCGCACGGCGCAGGCGAGCGCCGTGCTTGAGGATTATGTCGAGCTGATCGCCGACCTGATCGCAATCAACGGCGAGGCGCGCCCGATCGACATCGCCCGCCGCCTCGGCGTCTCGCACCCGACCGCGGTGAAGACCATCGCCCGGCTCAAGCGCGAGGGGCTGGCCACCGCGAAGCCCTATCGTGGCGTCTTCCTCACCGAGGCGGGCCAGGCGCTGGCCGAGCGCGTGCGCACTCGCCACCGGCTGGTCGTCGCCCTGCTCAAGGCGGTCGGCGTGCCGCCGGAAACCGCCGAGGCCGATGCCGAGGGCATCGAGCACCACGTGTCGGACATCGCGCTGAACGCCTTCAGCCGCTATCTCCAGTCCCGCAGCTGATCTGTCCCGGCTTGTCGTTGTCCAAACGGGCAGGGGTCTGCTTGCGCTGGATCAAGGGGAGATCGGCTGCCTCCGCCTAGCGTCTGCCTGCCGGCGTGCCATCGGCGCGCCAGCGCAGCGCACAGGCAGAGGAGACCAGTCGCCATGTTCATCCATCGTCCCCGTTCCGCGGGATCGTTCAGCCCGGCCCGCCGCGCCGTTCTCGTGTTCACCGCGTCCGGCCTCGCCGCGCTCGCCGCCGGCCGTGCCCGCGCCCAGGACCAGACCCGCACCCAGGATCAGCTGCGCACCCAGGATCAGACGCGCACGCGGGACCAGCAGCGCCTGCTCGACCAGCAGCGCCTGCGCGAGCGCCAGCAGGATCGGCTGCACCAGCGGGACGACGCCGAGACCGAGCGGCTCCGTGCGCGCGAGCAGGAACGCCTGCACGAGCGTGACCGCGAGCGCGAGCAGGAACACGCGCGGATTCAGGAGCGCGAGAGAGCCCAGGCTCGCGATCAGGCCCAAACCCAGTCGCAGACACGCGGCGCACCCGGCATGTCCGGCGGCGGCGTCGGGACCGGCATGGGCGGAATTGGCGGCGGCATGGGGAGCGGCGGTATGGGCGGCGGTGGGCGCGGCGGCCGCTGACCGCGAGGATCTGGAGCACTTTTCGATCCTTTTGGATCGGAACGTGCTCTATCTCATTGATAATTAGAGCATCATCCGATCAGATGACCCCATCTGATCGGAAAGTGCCCTATGACCGGCGCTTCAGGAACAGCAGCGCCAGCGCGAGCAGGATGGCGCCGAAGATCAGCTGGCGCGCGCCCTCGGAGATGTTCAGCGTCACCAGGATGGCCTGAAGCAGGACAACGGTGAGCGCGCCGGCGATGCTGCCGGCATAGCCGCCCTCGCCGCCGGAGAGCCGGGTGCCGCCGATCACCACGGCGGCAATCGGCGGCAGCAGATAGTCGTTGCCCATGCCGAGATAGGCCTGCGAGGAATAGCCGCTCAGCAACAGCCCGACAAAGGCCGCGCAGAGCGCGCTGGTGATGAAGACCAGCGCATGCACGCGCGCGACCGGCACGCCCGAGAGCAGCGCCGTCGCCGGGCTGTTGCCGATCGCATGGACCGAGCGGCCGAACGGCATCCTGCGCAAGGCGATGATGGCAGCGCCCCCGCAGGCAATCCACACCAGGAACGCCGCCGGCACGCTCCCCACATTGCCGAGTGCGAGGGCGCGCGCGGCGCCGGGAATATGGGTCGTCGGCGCGACCGCATTGGTATAGACCAGCGTGACCCCCTGAAGCAGGAGGTTGACGCTGAGCGTCCAGATCAGAGCGTGCACCCGCAGCACGAACACGCCGAGCGTGTTCAGCAGCCCTACCCCGACGCCGATCGCGATGACGACCGCGAAGGCGACCCATTGATGGCCGTAGACCGAGGCGAGGTTGGTGCTGAGGATGGCAGAGAACGTGATCGTCCACGGCACCGAAAGGTCGATCTGGCCGATCAGGATCGCGAGCGTCTCGCCGATCGCGATCAGGCCGATGAAGGTCGCCTGCACGAGTTGCAGCCGCAGCGTTCCCCAGCCGAGGAACTCGGGATTCACCGCGACGGCGCAGCCATAGACCAGCAGGAGAATGAGATAGGCGAGCAGCGCCCGCCGCGCCGCCGGCCGGATCGCGATGCCGGAGAGCGCCGTCACGACCGTAGAACCGCGAGCCAGTTGCCGCCGCGCAGCAGGCGCAGCCCGCCAAGGGCAAGGACGGTCATCAGGATCAGTCCTTCGATGCAATCCTGCCAGAAGGCGGAGACGTTGAAGACGCCAAGGGCGTTGAGGATGATCGAGAGCAGGAAACTGCCGAGGATCGGCCCGACCACCGTGCCGCGCCCGCCGGTGAGGGCAACGCCGCCGAGCACCGCGGCGGCCAGCGAGTTCAGCGTGTAGATGCTGCCGATCGTGGGGTCGCCGGATGTCGTCTCGGCGGCGAGGAACAGGGCGGCGATCGCGGCGAACAGCCCGGCCAGCACGTAGCTGATCATTTCGACGCGGCGCACCGGCAGGCCGGAGACACGCGCGCTTTCGGCATCGTCGCCGACCGCGACGATGAAGCGGCCGAGGCGGGCGCGGAACACCGGAATCCAGGCCAGCAGCACCGCCGCCGCCAGCAGCACCAGCGAGAACGGCAATATGCCCCAGTTCCCGGTCAGCGCATTGGCGAAGCCGGCCGGAATCGTCCCGCCCGGCCGCGGCAGGACGATCAGCGCCGCGCCGCCATAGATGAACGAGGTGCAGAAGGTGGCGATCAGTGGTTCCACCCGCCCATAGGCGATGATCAGCCCGTTCACCGCGCCGAGCCCGAGCCCGATCAGCAGCGACAGCACGACGATGCCGCCGATGCCGAGCGGGCTGCCCTGCATCGTCGTCGCCGCGAAGCAGTTGACCAGGGTGATCTCCGCGCCGATCGACAGGTCGAGCCCGGCGCCGAGCAGCACGATGGTCTGGCCGATCGCGGCAAGGGCGAGCGGCACCGAGACATTGGCGAGGCTGGCGATGCCGAAGGGCGAGAGGATCAGCGGCTGGCGCAGCGCATAGAGCCCGATCACCACGGCAAGGCCGATGGCGCAGGACACCGGCCCCAGATGCTTCTCCAGCCGCCCGCGCCGGCGATGTGCTGCGGGGCGCGCGGTCTCAGGCGGCTTCATGCGCGGCCTCGTGGAAGGAGAGATCGAGAATGTTCTGCTCCGTGATCGCCGCACCTTCGAGCGATCCGGAAACGCGGCCCTCGCGGAAGACCAGAACGCGGTGGCACAGCAGCGGAAACTCCGAAATGTCGGTCGAGTAGAACAGCACGGCGGTCCCTTGCGCCGCGAGGTCGCGGATCACGCCGAAAAGCTCGCGCCGCGCCCCGGCATCCACCCCCCGTGTCGGGTCGCAGAACACATAGACTGGCATGCGCCGCGCCAGCCATTTGGCGACGACGACCTTCTGCTGGTTCCCGCCGCTCAGGCTGCCGAGCGGTGCCGCACCGCTGAAACACTTGATGCCGAGGCGGCGGACATATTCATCGACGAGGTCCGCCTCGGCGCGCCGGCTGAGCAGCAAACCCCGGCGTAGCGCGCCGAGCACGGTGATGGCGATGTTTTCCGCGATGCTGAGGCCGAGAAAGCCGCCGAGCGTCTTGCGGTCATCCGGGATCATCGCGATCCCCGCCGCGATGGCGTCGCGCGGCTGGCGCGGCCGCAAGGCCTTGCCGCCGACCTCGATGATCCCCTCCAGCCCGCGGCGGAACAGGCCGAACAGGGCGAACAGGAATTCCTTCTGGCCCTGGCCTTCGAGACCGGCGAGGCCGAGCACCTCGCCGCGGCGAAGCTCGAAGCCGATATCGGTGAAATGCGGCGCAAGGGTAAGGCCGTCGACGCGCAGGATCGTGTCGTCCGGCCGTCCGGCATAGGCGGCGGCTGCTTCCTGGCGCTCCTGCCAGGCCTCGCCCAGCATCAGGGCCAGCGCCTTGTCGCGGCTGAAATCGCCGGGCGGAAACTCGCCGACCTTCTCGCCGCTGCGCAGGATGGACACGCGGTCCGCCAGCCGCTCGATCTCGCCGAGCCGGTGCGAGATCAGCACGATGGCCGTGCCACGGTCCCGCAGCCGTTCGATGACTGTCATCAGGTGGTCGACCTCGGCGATGGAGAGGGCGGAGGTCGGCTCGTCAAGGATCAGCACGCGCGGATCGGTCGACAGCGCCTTTGCGATCTCGACCAGCTGCGCCTGGGCCAGCGGCAGGTCGCCCACCGTCGCATCGGGGTCGATATCGGACGCCCCCAGCATCTCCAGCAAGCCCCGCGCCCGCTCGCGCATCGCCGCCGCGTCGATCCAGTGCCCGCCGCGCAGGGGTTCCTGGCCGATGAGGATGTTCTCGGCAACGCTCAGGCTCGGAAAGAGCGACAGCTCCTGGTGCACGGTGGCGATGCCGGCGGCGAGGGCGGCGTGCGGGCTGGCGAAGCGCATGGCGGCACCGCCGACGGTGATCGTGCCGTCATCCGGCGGCTCGATGCCCGCGAGCAGCTTGACCAGCGTGCTCTTGCCGGCGCCGTTCGCGCCGAGCAAGGCGTGAACCTCGCCCGGATAGAGCGCGAGATCGGCCCGCCGCAGCGCGACGACGCCGCCGAAACGCTTGGACAGGCCGACTGCCGCCAGCGTCGGCGCGGATGCAGCATCCGCGCCGTCCGCCCGCCGGGCGCCGTCAGCCGCAATCGGCACCGTCCTTGCCCTCGTGTTCCTGCGCCGCCGTGCTCAGCTGCCGTGCACCACGGCGCCGACCGGGATCTTCACCCCGCATTGCGGAATGTCGATATCGGTGACGAAGCTGTTCGGCAGCTTCGGGAAGTAGTTGACGCCGGCCTTCATCTGCGCCGTGGTCACCGGGTTGAGCGGAATGTTCGCGGTGCGCGGCAGGCTCTGGCCGTCGAGGGCGGCGATCGCCGCGCGGATGGCGGCGGCGGCCAGCGCCGGCGACTGGCCGATGACCAGCGCGGGGACATGATGTGCGACCGCGAGCTTCATGAAGCCGTTATCCGATTCGCTGGTCATCGGCACCAGCTTCGCCTTGACCTGCAGGAAGGCCTGCAGCGCGCCGGTGGCCCCTTCGGTGCCCCAGACGCCGGCGACATCGTGGCTGGTCGAGAGCGCATCGGCGGTGACCTTCTGGTTCACCCCGACATCCCAGTTGCCATAGACCTGCTTGACCGTGAGGCCCGCCGCTGTCTTGAACACGGCCATGGCGCCGTCGCCCTGGTCATTGTCGACCGTCGTGCCGGCAAGGCCGCGGACCATCAGGATCTTGCCCTTGCCGCCGGTTTCCTTGGTGAGGAACTGCGCCCACATGCGGCCCATCGCCGCCTGATCCTCGTTGATGTTGATCGCCTTGTCGGTCGTCACCGTATTGTCGAAGGCGACGACGACGATGCCGTGATTGACCGCCTCGTTGATGACGCTGTTCAGGCCGGAGGGCGATGCGGCATCGACGACGATGGCGTTGTACCCGCTCAGGATCATCTGGCGAATCTGTGCGACCTGCTGGGCGACGTTGTTGCCGGCGTTCTGGATCTCGAATTTCGAGATGTATTTCGCAACCGCCGGCTGCTTCACATAGGCGCGGGCGATGTTCAGCATCTCGGTGCGCCAGTTGTTGCCGTAATACGAGTTGCTGAACGCGATCTTGTAGGGCCCGTGCTTCGCCTTGGCCGTGACCATCGGCGTCGCTGCCGTCTGCGGGACGAAGCAGGCGGCGAGGCTTTTTGGCGCGACGAGGCTGTCGGCGGCGGCGGTGCCCGTCGCGGCGAGCATGGTCGCCGCGGCAAGAGCGGAAACGATGGAATGACGCATGTTGTTATCCTCCCTGTCTGGCTGCCCGGGGTGTTCCCGTGGCGGGCCGGTTGGTCGTTGATGGGTTGGCCTTGACCGGTGTGCGGCGGCGTTGCGGCCTCGTCATGCCTCCGCGCCGGCTTCCTGCCGGCCGCGGGAGAGCTGCATCGCGCAGTCGATCGCCTCGATCAGGCTCTGCTCGCTGGCGATCCCCTTGCCGGCAATGTCGAATGCGGTTCCGTGATCGACCGAGGTGCGGATGATCGGCAGGCCGAGCGTCACGTTCACGCCGCTCAGGGCCTGCCATTCGCCGGTCGCGGGGTCGACCGAGAACCCCAGCAGCTTGACCGGAATGTGCCCCTGGTCGTGATACATCGCGACGACGGCGTCGAACTGGCCGGCGCGCAGCTTGACGAACACGGTATCGCCCGGAACCGGCCCGGTCAGGTCGTGGCCGTCGCGGCGCATCTCCTCGATCGCCGGAGTGGTGATGTCGATGTCTTCCCGGCCGAACAGCCCGTTCTCGCCGGCATGGGGGTTGAGCGCGGCAATGGCGATCCGCGGCCGGGCGATGCCCAGAAGGTGCAGCGCCCCCGATGTCAGTTCGACCACCTGGCGCAGCCGCTCCCGGGTCAGCCGCCCCGGCACGTCCCGCAGCGCGACATGGGTGCAGACATGGCTCACCCGCATGTTGCCGTGAACCAGCAACATCACCGAGTTGCGCGCCCCGGTCAGGTCGGCGAGAAGCTCGGTGTGGCCGCCATAGTGATGGCCGGCGAGGTTGAGCGCTTCCTTGTTGATCGGCGCGGTGCAGATCGCATCGACCTGCCCCGCCATGGCCATCCGCACGGCGAGCGCGATGGACTGGTAGGCGATTTCGCCCGCCACCGCCGATACCTTGCCGGGGACGATGCCGGCGGCGTCCGGCCCCGCCTCCACCACCGCCAAAGGCGGCAGCGCGCCCCCCGCGCGGTCGGCCGGCAGGGTCTCGAAAGGCGGGTGCAGGTTCAGCCGCTCGCAGGCCTCCGCAAGGCTGCGCGCCGATCCGGTCACCACGAGGGACAAGTCGCCGGTGGCGATTCGCCCCTGCAGCCGTGCCGCCGCCCTGGCAACGATTTCCGGACCGATCCCGGCCGGATCACCCATCGTGATCGCGATACGCGCAACGCCCACCGGCCAGCCCCCAGACATCATGACAGCGCTACCATGATCCAGCGCGGTTGTGCTGTCAACAATCGCGGCCCGGCCGTTGCCTCCGGTTCACGCGTCGGCGGCGAGCAGGCGGGCGAGGAAATCCGGCCCGCCGAAGGCGCCCGACCGCGAGATCAGCGTTGTCCCGTCCCACGCGCCGCCGATCATCCGGGAAACCGGCACGCCGGACACGATCTCACCGCCCGGATGCAGGGCGTCCGCTCCGACGGCCCTGCATACCGCGTCGAGCGTTTCGCCGCCGATCACGACGATCTCGGCGGGTTTCGCCAGCCTCGGCAGGGTTGCGCGCAGGCGGGCCTCGATGGCGGCGGCGGCGGCATCGGCCGCCAATCCGTCGGGCAGCCCCGGTGTGACGATGCAATTGCCATGCTCAAGGCTGGCCGCAATGCGAAGGGCCGCCCGCTCTGCATCCTCGTCGAGCGGTATCCGTGCCGCCGCCGCTGCCGGAACCGCGGCGATCTGCCCGCGCGTCACACAATGGTTCGAGCCGATGATCACCAGCCGCAGCCCGGGGCGCGGCACGATCACCGGCGGCGCGCGCCCCGCGAGCGCGCGGGCGAGACCGGCGCTGCCGCACCAGAGGATCGGTGGGCCGTCTCTCCGTGCTGCGGCGACGAGCCGGTCCAGATCGTCCTGTTTGATCGCATCGCAGACCAGCACCGTCCCCGGCGCGGCGGCGAGGCCGGCATCGGCCGCAACCCCTGCCGGTATGTGCGCGGTGCGAAGCCCCACCCTCGCAAGCTCATGCGCAGCACTGCGCTCCAGCCGCACGAGCGCGCCATCCGCGCGGGGGGCGTATTGCCGCCCGTCCCGCGTGATCCGCTGCTGGGCAGGGAAGGCCGGCGCGAAAATGCAGAGCTGGTCCGGCCCGGCCCGCAGCGCCATCGCGATGGCCTCCGGCCAGTGCCCGCGCAGCAGGCTGTCGATCTTCAGGAACCTGAGTTCGGCCCCCGCGAGGAAGCCGGCCGCGCCGTCCATCCGCGTGGCTGCCGCAGCGGCGTCCAGATCCCGCGCATTGGTGCTGATCGCGGCGCTGGCGGGCACTGCGCCGCGGGTCTTCGCATCGAGCAGGACCGCAAGATCACGATCGAGGACCGTGAACTGCACCGCCGCATCCAGCGCGCCGGTCAGGTCATCGGCGACAAGGCGTATGGATGTCATCCTGGCCCCTCCCGCGCATCGCTCCGGCGTTCAGCCGCGCAGGCGGGTAACCGTTGCCGTGGTGGAATGGCCGGGCAGGAGTTCGGCGAGCATCACGCGCCCGCCCCATGACTCTACCTCGCGGGCGCCCACCACGGTGTCGTGCGTATAGTCCGCGCCTTTCACCAGCACGTCCGGCCGGATGACCGAAAGCAGGTCGAGCGGCGTGTCCTCCTCGAAGATCACCACGAGATCAACGCTTGCCAGCGACGCCAGAACCGCCGCGCGGGCCGCTTCCGGCTGGACCGGACGGGTCGGCCCCTTGAGGCGGCGCACCGAGCTGTCGGCGTTGATGCCGACGATCAGCCGGTCGCATCCGGCGCGGGCCTGTTCGAGCAGGTGGACATGACCGGGATGCAGCAGGTCGAAACAGCCATTGGTGAAGCCGACCCGCCAGCCGCGCTGCCGCCAGCGTTCCGCCGCCTCGGCGGCAACCTGCCGGGTCACCACCTTGCGCAGCGCCCCGGATGCCGGTTTCACCGCGTCCATCAGGTCGTTGGGGCGGGCCACGGCGGTGCCGACCTTGCCGACGACCAGGCCGCCCGCGATGTTGGAGAGCCTTGCCGCCACATCGAGGTCGAGGCCGCTTGCGAGCCCGGCCGCGAGCACGGCGACGACCGTATCCCCCGCGCCGGAGACGTCATAGACCTCGGAGGCCTCCGCCGGATAATGCCTGACCGTATCGGCGGTGACGAGGCTCATGCCATCCTCCGAGCGCGTGCACAGCACGGCGCCGAACCCGAACCGGCCGATCGCCTCACGCGCCGCCGCCACGATCGCGGCCTCCGTCGAGACATCGCTTCCCGTTGCCTCGGCGAGTTCGCGGCGGTTCGGGGTGATGACGTCGGCCCCGGCATAATGCGACCAGTCCGCCCCCTTGGGATCGACGATCAGCATCCGCCCGATCGAGCGGGCGCTGGCGATCAGGTTGCGGCAGATCGCGGGCGCGAGCACCCCCTTGCGATAGTCTGACAGGACGGTGACCGAGGTTGCCGCCATCGCATCGGAGGCGATCTTGAGCAGCCTGTCGCCGAGTTTTTCAGGCAGCGGCGCCGCCAGTTCGCGATCGGCCCGGATCAGGTGCTGGCCGGCGGCGATGTAGCGCGTCTTCACCGTTGTCGCCCGGCCGGTCTCCACCAGCAGCCACGGCTCCACATTCGGCTGCCCGCCGATCAGCGCGGTGAGGTCGGAGCCTTCCTGGTCGTCCCCCACCACGGAGACGAACGCCGCAGCGGCATCGAGGGCGGTGAGATTGCGCACGACGTTGCCCGCCCCGCCCGGCATCGCGATTTCCCGCGTCACCGTCAGGATCGGCACCGGGGCTTCCGGGCTGATCCGCTCGACGCGGCCATAGGCATAGCGGTCGAGCATCAGGTCGCCCACCACCAGAACGTTCGCCCGCGCCAGACCCCGGATCGCCGAGATCAGATCATACCCAACATGTTCCGACATGACTCTCTCGCTAGCTTGGCCGGCGCCGGCCGGCAAGCGGTTTCGTGCAATCCTCATGACACCGCGTTGAGCGGCATGGCGCCGGCCTTCAGGGGCCAACCGCGCGGCAATGGCAAAATCGGCGCAACGCCTCTATTTAACAGCCATGACCGATCTGCCCCCTTTTCTCGACCGCACCCGACCCGACGTCCCCGATATCGTCGTCCCGCGGGGCGTTACACCGTTTTTCCTGCCAAATCAGCCGGTTCGCGGCCGTCTCGTCCGGCTCGGCCCGCTCGCCGACGCGCTACTCAACAGGCACGACCATGCCCCGCCGGTCCGCGCGCTGCTGGGCGAGGCGCTGGCGCTCGTCGCCAGCCTTGCCACCGCGCTGAAATTCTCCGGCAGTTTTTCGCTCCAGGCGAAGGGCGACGGCGCGGTGCCGCTGCTGCTGGCCGACTGCACCGATAGCGGCGCCCTGCGCGGCTATGCCCGCCTGTCCGAGGATGTCGGCCTGCCGGATGAGGCGCCGACCGCCCGCGGGATGATGGGCGATGGCTATCTGGCCTTCACCGTCGACCAGGGGCCGGATATGGAGCGCCATCAGGGCATCGTCTCGCTCGAGGGGCAAAGCCTGTCCGACATGGCGCATCACTATTTCGAGACATCCGAGCAGCTTCCCTGCCAGATCCACCTCGCCGCCGCCGAAACGCCTTCCGGTTGGCGCGCCGCGGCCCTCGTGATCGAGCGGATCGCCGGCGCGGGCGGGATCGACCCCGCCCTGAGCGAGGCCGAGCAGGAGGAGGCGTGGCGGACCGCGAAAATCCTCGCCGCCACCATCACCGACGCCGAATTGCTCGACGATGCGCTGCCGCCCGAGCGGCTGCTCTACCGGCTGTTTCATGGCGAGGGCATCGCGGTCGACCGGCCGCGGCCGCTCGCCTATGGCTGCCGGTGTTCGCGCGCCCGCCTCTCGGAAGTGCTGTGCGGCTTTTCCGGAGACGATCTCGATCACATGACCATCGACGGGGACATCACGATGACCTGCGAATTCTGCAATGTCGATTTCCGTTTTCCACGCGGCGAGATCAGCGTCGCGGCACCAGCCGGTGGCGAGGGAGGCGTATCATGAAGCGCCGCATTCTGGCCGGGCTCGTCATCCTGCCGCTCGCTCTCTCGGCCTGCGCGAGCGAGCCGCCGCCGCAGACCAGTTTTGCCCGGCTCGACTACGCCTATCTGCCGCCGATCACCCTCAAGGTGGCCAGTATCCAGATCCGTGACGATTACCAGCCCGGGCCCGATGCCGCGCAGGTGATCGAGCAGGCGCCGGAAGCGCCGGCCCGCGTGCTGGAGCGGATGGCGCGGGAGCGGCTGGTGGCGAATGGCAGCCCCGGATCGGCCGCCTTCGTCATCCGCCAGGCCTCGCTCCGCCAGGTCGGCGATACGCTCGTCGGCACCATGACGGTGGATCTCAACGTCCGCACCAGCAACGGCCAGCGCGTCGGCTATGCCGAGGCCACGATCTCCCACAGCGTGACGGCCCCCGCCAATGAAACGCCGGACCGCATGCGCGCCGCGCTCTACGACCTGACGAAATCGATGATGAACAGCATGAATGTCGAGCTGCAATACCAGATCCAGCGCACCCTGCCGGACTGGCTGGCCTTCGCGCCAAACTCGGGCGCCGGCGGCGCGGTGGCGCAGCCCTATTCGGCGGATCAGGGAATCCAGGCGAACCCCTTGCCCGTTCCGGCTACCGGCACGCCAGATACCGGTGCGCAGGATACCGGCGCACAGCCGACGAGCCTGCCAACCGGTATGGCGCGATAGCCGAAGGCCGCCCGGCGCGGAACCCGCAACCGAAACCGGCGATCCGTGCGCCCCTGAAATGCGAGGGTGAATTTCAGGGGCAGGCGATCGAGGGGCGGGCGATCAGCTCCGCAGCGTCGCCCCGGTCGCCTTGGTCACCGCCGCGACGATCTTCGCCGAAACCGCCTCGATCTCCGCATCCGTGAGGCTCGCCTCGCGCGGTTGCAGCGTGACCGAAACGGCGAGCGAGACCTTCCCTTCCGGCAGTTTCTCGCCGGCATAGCGGTCGAACAGCGCGACATTGGTGATCAGGCTGCGCTCGGCCCCCTTCGCCGCGCGCAGCACCGCATCGGCTGCCACCGTGGCATCGGCGATGAAGGCGAAGTCGCGGCGGAGCGGCTGGAACTGCGGCAGCGACGGCGCGGCCTTGCGCCGCCGCTTCGGATCGGCGATCGCGCCGAGATCGAGCTCGAACGCCACGCTGCCTTCCGGCAGGTCGAGATCGGCGCAGAGGGAAGGATGCAGCGCGCCGAACCAGCCGAGCCGGGTCTTCGGCCCCTGCCGCAGCGTGCCCGAGCGGCCCGGGTGATAATGCGCCGGCGCATCGGCCGTCACCGTCACCGCATCGAGCGGGACGCCAAGCTCGCCGAGCACGGCGATGGCATCCGCCCTCGCATCCCACAGATCGACCGGCCTCGCCGGTTCGATCCAGGACAGCGGCGTCCGCCCGGCGCGCAGCCCCGCGGCAACGAGATCCTGCCCGTCTGGCGAGACATCGCGATAGGCCGGGCCGATCTCGAACAGCGCGAGGTCGCCATGGCCGCGGGCGGCGTTGCGCGCGGCGGCGAGGGCGATGGTGGCCAGCGGGGTCGGCCGCATCTGGTCGAGATCGGCGGCGATCGGGTTTTTCAGCGCGAGCATGGCGGGTGTCGCGCCGAAGCGGGCGGCGGTCGCGCGGTCGAGGAAGCTGAACGTCACGCATTCGGCCATGCCGCGCGCGGCGAGCACGCGGCGGGCACGCACCGTGCGGGCCTGCCGCGGGGTGAGCGAGGCCGCGGGCACCGGTGCTGCGCCCGGAAGCGAGACCGGCTCGATCCGGTCCAGCCCGTCGATCCGCAGCACTTCCTCGATCAGGTCGACCTCCGGCTCGATCGTCCGTGCGCCGAGCCGCGCGGCCTCGGCGGTCGCCGCGGCAAGGCCGCCATGCTGGTCGAGCGCGCTGCCGCCGGGCAGGTCCGCCGCCGCGATGTCATTGCGCCAGCTCGGCACCGCGACCGTGATCGACGCCGCATCGCGGGCGACGCCGGCAAAGCCGAGCCGGTCGAGGATGTCCACGGCGCGATCGGGTGTGACGGTCGAGTGGCCGAAATTGGCGAGGCGCTCGAAGCGCATTGTCGCGGAGCGCTGCCAGTCCGGCTGCGCTCCCGCCTCGGTGATCTCCGAGGCGGTGCCGCCGCAAAGCTCGATCACCATCGCGGTCGCCGCATCGAGGGCGGCGGGCAGCAGCGCGAAATCGATGCCGCGCTCGAAGCGCTGCCGCGCGTCGGAATGGATGCCGGTCCGCTGGCCGGTGAGGGCGATCCGCACCCGGTCGAACAGGGCGCATTCGATGAACACGTCCCGCGTCGTCTCGTCGCACCCCGTCGCCTCGCCACCGACGATCCCGGCGAGCGACTGCGCGCCGGCCGCATCGGCGATGACGCAGTCATCCGCCGTCGCGGTCACGTCCTTGCCGTGCAGGCCGCGGAAGCTCTCCCCCGCGCCGCGCCGCAAGGTGAGGGCGTCGCCGGCAATCTTGCCGACGTCGAACACATGCAGTGGCCGGCCGAGATCGATGGTGAAGAAATTGGTGATGTCGACCAGCGCGTTGATCGGCCGCAGCCCGACCGATTCGAGGCGGCGCTTCAGCCAGTCCGGGCTTTCGCCGTTGCGCACGCCGCGGACGGTGCGCCCGACCACCCAGGGGCAGGCCTCCGGATAGGTATTCTGCCAGGCGATCGCGCTGGCCCCGGCGGCGGCGACCGGCGGCGGCGCCCAGGGCTTCAGCGTGCCGAGCCCGGCGGCGGCGAGATCGCGCGCAACGCCACGCACCGCGAAGGCATCGCCGCGATTGGGTGTGACGCCGATCTCGATCACCGGATCGTCGAGCCCCGCCCAGTTCGCATAGGGCGTGCCCACCGGCGCGTCGTCCGGCAGGTCGATGATGCCGTCATGGCTGTCGCCAAGGCCGAGTTCGCGCTCGGACACCAGCATCCCGGCCGAGGGAACGCCCCGAATCTCGCCGACCTTGAGCGTGATCCCGGTGCCCGGCACGAAACTGCCCGGCGGCGCGAAGACGGCGCGCATGCCGGTGCGCGCATTCGGCGCGCCGCAGACCACCGTGACCTCGGCGCCGTCGCCGGGATCGACGCGGCAGACCCGCAGCCGGTCCGCATTCGGGTGCTGCGTCGCCTCGATCACCCGGGCGATGCGGAAGGGGGCGAGGCTCGCGCCGCGATCGGCGATGCTCTCAACCTCCAGCCCGATGGCGGACAGGGTTTCGGCGATGGCATCGAGCGAGGCATCGGTGTCGAGATGCGTCTTCAGCCAGGAGAGGGTGAATTTCATCGTGCGTCCCCTTCGTGCAGGGTCACCGGCGCCAGCGGCGAGGTGCCGTAATGCGCGAGCCAGCGCACGTCGCTCTCATAAAAGGTGCGAAGGTCCGGGATGCCGTGCTTGAGCATGGTGATGCGCTCGACCCCCATGCCGAAGGCGAAGCCCTGGAATTCACGCGGGTCGAGCCCGCAATTCGCCAGCACGTTGGGATGGATCATGCCGGCACCGAGGATTTCCAGCCAGTCGCTGCCCGCGCCGATCTCGCCGGACTTCCGGTCCCAGGCGATGTCGACCTCCATCGAGGGTTCGGTGAAGGGGAAATAGCTGGAGCGGAAGCGCGCCTTGAGGTCCGGCCGCTCGAAGAAGGCGCGCAGGAAGTCGATCAGGCAGCCCTTGAGATGGGCGAGGGTGATGCCGCGGTCGATCACCAGGCCCTCGCACTGGTGGAACATCGGGCTGTGCGTGGCGTCGTGGTCCGAACGATAGGTGCGGCCCGGCACGATCACGCGGATCGGCGGCGCCTCGGCCAGCATGGTGCGGATCTGCAGCGGCGAGGTGTGGGTGCGCAGCACGACCGGTCGGCTGCCGGCCGCCGCGTCGAGATAGAACGTGTCCATCATCGCCCGCGCCGGGTGGTGCGAGGGGATGTTGAGCGCGCCGAAATTGTGCCAGTCATCCTCGATATCCGGCCCTTCCTTCACGCCGAAGCCCATGGCGCCGAACAGGGCGGTGAGTTCCTCCATCGTCCGCGAGATCGGGTGGATCGTGCCGGCGCGCTCGGGCCGGCCGGGAAGGGTGACGTCGATGCGCTCGGCGGCGAGGCGCGCGGTGAGGGCTTCGGCCTCCAGCACCGCCCGGCGCGCATCGAGTGCAGCGGCGATGGCGGTCTTGAGCGTGTTCACCTCGGCGCCGAAGCGCTTGCGCTCATCCGGCGTCAGGCTGCCCAGCGTCTTGAGCAGGGCGGTGACCTGACCGGTCTTGCCGAGCAGGGCGATGCGGATTGCGTCGAGCGCCGCGAGATCGCCAGCGGCGGCGATGGCTGAGCGGGCCTGGGATTCGATGGTCGGCAGATCGTCGGACATGGCCGGCAGGGAGCGTGAAGCGGGCGAAATGTCAAGCAAACGCAGTGGCTGGAAACCGTGTGCCGATAAAAAAACCTCCGGACCATGTCCGGAGGTTTTCAGCTACTGGATCAAAATCTTGTGTCAAAAACGAAGATGTATTCGAACCTAGTCTTATAAACCCGAGCCACGCGGTCGTCGGTAGGGGCAAGGTTATTCCTTGCGATGACTTACCTGGTTTTCGAAGCCAGGCATCTCAAAAAACCCAAAGCCGAGACGGTGGATCGCCGTAATTTTTTGTCTGCACGGTGAGTATAATATGAAATCGTTACAATCTACAAACTATAGGTAGTATATAGAACGTTATACGTATTAATAATAATAATTTTTCCTTAAAAAGATATTCCGTCTCAATTTTTTAAAAAAGGAGCGTGATCGTTAGTGCCGATCACGCTCGAGGTGAAGCTGGCATGTGGCCAGCCATCAGGGAGGAAACGGAGACCAGCGGCCTCAATTCACGTGCATACTGCAGGAAAGTTAAGAAACGATTGCAAAATGGAAACGATCGGGATGCAGGGCTGTAAAAACCGAATCCGGGCTGTAATGTGTCAAAAAAGTCGCGTTGCTGGCGAATGACACGCCGACAGGGCTGGTGGGCGGTATGACGCCAAAAGTCCGCTTGAACGGCCGGCACAATCCGAATAGATGAAGTAACACGTTCTGGTCAGACCGATACATCGGTCCGGCCGGGTTCGTCGGTTGTCCAGAATACCCACCGAACGCCGCCCGCCAACGGGTGAGGCCACGCGGTGGGTGTATGGCCAACACGTCTGGCTAGAAGTTCAGGCTATCGGTTTCAACGCATCGGCATGGCGCCGGTGTGTCATACAGGCACCCAACATCGGGACGGTAAACATGAATATCAAAGCTCTGGGCGCGCTTGCGGCTGTTGCCCTGCTTGCGGCGTGCTCCAACGCCCCCAAGACCCAGTCCATGGCAACCGGCTCTGGCACGACCGCCGCTCAGTCCGGCCCCGCGCCGGGCAGCGAGCAGCAGCTTGTTGCCGACGTCGGCGATCGTGCCTTCTTCGGCTTCAACAAGTCCAACCTGACCGGCGCCGACAAGTCGACGCTCGACCGTCAGGCCAGCTGGCTTGCGAAGTATCCGAATGTCGACGTTCTGATCGCCGGCAACGCCGACCCGCGCGGCACGGAAACCTACAACCTCGCGCTCGGCGCCCGCCGCGCCCATGCCGCCCGCAATTACCTGGTTGCCAAGGGCGTCGCCGCCTCCCGCATCCGCACGATCTCCTATGGCAAGTCGTGCCTGGTCTCGCCGGGCAACACCCAGCAGGATTACGCGCAGGACCGCGTGGCGATCACTTCGGTGCAGGGCTTCAACCCGCAGCATTGCCACTGAACATGTCGCTCGGGGGCTTGCCCCTGACCGCATGACGTGACCGATCGGCGGCTCGATCAACCCGAGCCGCCGATTTGCTTTCCGCCGGCCGGCGCTTCAACGATGCGGCCGAGCACACTACATTGCGTCGGGGGCGCGATTCGGCGCGTCTCGTCGAACGAGGAAACCGATGCGCAATCCCATGCTGAAATCCCTGACCTCCGCCAGCATTGCCGTGCTGATCCTGATGCCCGCCGTGGTGCGGGCCCAGATGATCTCGAGCCGGGAAGGCATTGCCCTGGAAAACCAGATCCTCGAACTCAAGCACCAGCTGGCGCAGGTGCAGCAGGGCGGCGGCAGCGGCAGCTCCGTGCTGGGGTCGACGGCACCGGCAGCGCCGGAACGCCACGCCCAGAACAGCTCGTCAGAGCTCGTCGCCTCATTGCTGGAGCAGGTGGATACGCTGCACAACCAGGTCCAGGACTTGAGAGGCCGCGTGGATACGCTCGAGCACGAGGTCGCCACCCAGCACGACGAGATCAACCAGCAGATTGGCAACCTGAAATTCCAGCTCGACCAGGCGGGGAAACCCGGCACGACGCCGCCGGCGGCAATGGCTTCGCCGGCCCAGGGAGCATCGGGAACGCTCGGCACGATGCCGGCCGGAAAAACGTCCGCCCGGCCCCAAAGGCCGCAGCCGCAGGCCACCGCCTCGCTCGGCGTCGCGCGCACGGCTCTCGCCCATCATGACTACAAGGCCGCCGAAGCGGACGCCCGCGCAGTGATCGCGAAGCAGGGCAAGCGCGCGGGCAAGGGCGAGGCCTCGATGATCGTCGCCGAATCCCTTTACCACCAGGGCAAGCACCAGGAAGCCGCGATCGCGTTCGACGACGCCTACAACGCCGATCGCGCCGGCCCGCACGCGCCCTATGCCCTGCTGGGCCTCGCCAATTCCCTGTCCGCGATCCACCAGAACCAGGAAGCGTGCGACACGCTCGACTCCCTGACCAGCCAGTTCTCCTCGCCATCGCCGGCGCTGAAGAGCCAGGTTCTCGCGGCCCGACGGCGCGCCGCCTGCCGCTGACGCCCGATTCGACCGAAAGCCTGCCCGCCCTGTTCGGGCGGGCGATGGCCGAATTCGGTCCCTTCGGCCCCGCGCCGCAGCTCGCCGTCGGGGTTTCCGGTGGTGCCGACAGCATGGCCCTTGCCGTCCTCGCCGCATCCTGGGCCCGCCAGCGCGGCGGCGGCTGCATCGCCCTCATCGTCGATCATGGTCTCCGCCCCGAATCAGGCCGGGAAGCCGCCGAAACCGCGCAGCGCCTTGTCGAACTCGACATTCCGAGCCGCGTCATCCGCCTCGGCCTGCCTCCCGGCGCGGGATTGCAGGCCCGCGCGCGCGCGGCGCGCCATGCGGCGCTGGCCGGTGCCGCGCATGAGGCCGGGATCGTTCACCTCCTGCTCGGCCATCATGCGGGCGACCAAGGCGAGCTGCGGGTCATGCGCGCCCGCCGTGGCGTTCGCGGTCTCGCGGGGATGGCCGGCGTCTCGCCGCGCGACGCGGTGCTGATCCTGCGGCCCCTGCTCGGGACTCCCCCCGCGATGCTCCGCGATTTTCTCGCACGGCGAGGCATTGCCTGGGTCGAGGATCCCTCGAATGCCGATCCCCGTTTCGAGCGCGTCCGGGTGCGGCTTGCCGGCGCATTGCCGCCGCCCGGCGACGCGCTGGCGGCTTCAGCTGACCGCGCGACGGCGGAACGCATCGCCGCCGCCGATCTGGCGCGCGATGTCACCCTCCGTCCGGAAGGGTGGGCGATCGTCCGTGCGGACGCGCTCCCCGCCGATGCGCTCGCCGCGCTGCTGCGGGTCATCGCCGGCGAGGTTTACCCGCCGGCGCGCGCCGCGATCGCCCGGCTGGCCGGCAGGTTGCAGCCCGCGACGCTCGGCGGCGTGCGGATCATGCCGGCCGGGCGGCACGGCCCGGGCTGGATGCTGATCCGCGAGGCCGCTTCCTGCGCCCCCCCGATCCAGGCGGTCGAGGGCGCGGTCTGGGACGGGCGCTTTCGCATCCGTCATGTGCCGCCGGGCGCGCGAACCCTCGGCGCCCTCGGCACGAATCCGGTGGAGACGCGCGCCGCCGCCCGCTTTCCCGCCGTCCTGCGCCAGACACTGCCGGTTTTTTTCGCCGATCATGGTGGCGTGCTGGCGGTGCCGCATCTGGGCGTGGGGCCGGCCGGCGCGGTCATATTCGCCCCTCCCGGCCCCGCCGCGGCGGCGCCGTTCGAGCCAGCGTACGGCGGCGGACAGATCTGCGTCTCCCGTTCACCGGAAGGATAGGAAATCCGCGTATCATCCCCACACTCTAAAGGGATTGGCGAACCGACCGGAGCCGTGCCAAGATGAGGCGAGACACGGTTCGGCGGAATTTCTCGGCCGGTTTCCGCCGGCCCCCTCGGTTTTAGCCTTCCGGGGTGAACAGGACTGGATGAAGCTTGATGAACAATCTGGGGCGCAACCTGCTGGTTTGGGTGATCATAGCACTCTTCTTTGTGCTATTGTTCAATATGTTTCAGCCCACGACCACGAGTACCAGCCACGGTACGCAAGTGGCCTATTCGACCTTCGTGTCGGAGGTCAACGCGGGCAAGGTGGATCATGTCACGATCCGCGGGCATGACATCACGGGCGCCCTTAAGTCGGGGTCGACCTTCGAGACCTACGCGCCGGACGATCCGGGCCTGGTCAACACGCTGATCTCGAAGAAGGTCAGCGTCGTCGCCAAGCCGCTCAACCCGCCGGAAAACCCGCTGCTGCACTATCTCGTGTCCTGGGCGCCGATGGTCCTGCTGGTGGGCGTGTGGATCTACTTCATGCGCCAGATGCAGGGCGGCGGCGGCCGGGCAATGGGCTTCGGCAAATCGCGCGCGCGCCTGCTGACCGAAAAGCAGGGCAGGGTGACGTTCGAGGACGTCGCCGGCATCGAGGAAGCGAAGGGCGAGTTGCAGGAAATCGTCGACTTCCTGCGTGATCCACAGAAATTCCAGCGACTGGGTGGCAAGATCCCGAAAGGTGTGCTGCTGGTCGGCCCGCCCGGCACCGGCAAGACGCTGCTCGCCCGCGCCATCGCCGGCGAGGCCAACGTGCCGTTCTTCACCATCTCGGGCTCCGACTTCGTCGAGATGTTCGTCGGCGTCGGCGCCAGCCGCGTGCGCGACATGTTCGAGCAGGGCAAGAAGAACGCCCCGTGCATCATCTTCATCGACGAGATCGACGCCGTCGGCCGCCATCGCGGCGCCGGGCTTGGCGGCGGCAATGACGAGCGTGAGCAGACGCTCAACCAGATGCTCGTCGAGATGGACGGGTTCGAGAGCAACGAGGGCGTCATCCTGATCGCCGCCACCAACCGTCCCGACGTGCTCGACCCCGCGCTGCTGCGCCCCGGCCGGTTCGACCGGCAGGTGGTGGTGCCGAACCCGGACGTGAACGGCCGTGAGCGTATCCTCAAGGTCCACATGCGCAAGGTGCCGCTGGCCGCCGATGTCGATCCCAAGGTGATCGCCCGCGGCACGCCCGGCTTCTCCGGCGCCGATCTCGCCAACCTGGTGAACGAGGCCGCCTTGCTCGCCGCCCGCATGGGCAAGCGCGTCGTCGCCATGGCCGAGTTCGAATACGCCAAGGACAAGGTCATGATGGGCGCCGAGCGGCGTTCGATGGTGATGAGCGAGGACGAGAAGAAGATGACGGCCTATCACGAGGCCGGCCATGCGCTCTGCTCGATCTCGCAGAAGCATTGCGACCCCGTGCACAAGGCGACGATCATTCCCCGCGGCCGCGCGCTCGGCATGGTGATGAGCCTGCCGGAAGGCGACCGCTACTCGATGAGCAAGGCCAAGCTGCTCTGCGAACTGGTCAAGGCGATGGGCGGTCGCGCCGCCGAAGAGGTTATCTTCGGGGCCGAAAACGTCTCCAATGGCGCTTCCGGCGACATCAAGCAGGCGACCGACATCACCCGCCGGATGATCACCGAATGGGGCATGAGCGACAAGCTCGGCATGATCGCCTATGGCGACAACGGGCAGGAACTCTTCCTTGGTCACTCGGTGACGCAGCACAAGAACGTCTCCGAGGCGACCGCGCAGGAGATCGACCGCGAGATCAAGTCGGTGATCGACCACGCCTATTCCGAGGCCCACCGGATCCTCACCGAGCGGCTCGATGACCTGCACCGCCTCGCCAAGGGGCTGCTGGAATACGAAACCCTCACCGGCGACGAGATCCAGACGGTGCTGCGCGGCGAGCCGGTGGTTCGCCAGGTTGTCGACGAGCCGGCGCCGGACAGCCGCCGCGCCTCGGTGCCGTCCGCGCAGAAGCCGGAAGTTCCGAAATCGGGCGGGCTCGGGCCGCTGCCCGCGCCGGGCTGAACCGCGCGTCCCGCGGGCCCTGATCGACGGAAACGGCCGGAGGCGATCGCCTCCGGCTTTTTTCATGGGCCGGCGCCGCCCATATCCCGCAACGACCCGGGAGCGATTTCCGATCCGGATGGATCGGATGATGCCCTATTACGAACAGGAGCATGAGCATGAGTCTGAAGATTGGCGTGATCGGTCTCGGCCGGATGGGTGCCGCGATGGCAGCGCGACTGATCGAGCGCGGTCACCAGGTCTGTGGCTGGAACCGGACGGCGGCGCGGGCCGAGGCGATCGAGGGGCTGGCGGTCAAGTCATCCCCGGCCGAGGTGGCGGCGGCGGCCGATTACGTGATCGTGATGCTGCTGGACGAGGAGGCCGCAAGCGCGGTTTATCATGGCGAGGGCGGGCTGCTCGGCGCCACTCTCCGGCAGGCCCTCGTGATCGACATGAGCACGCTGAAACCCGCCGACATGCAGGCCAATGCCGAGGCGGTGGCCGCGCAGGGCGGGCGCTTCGTCGCCTGCCCCGTGGGCGGCACGGTCGGCCCGGCGCGATCGGGCAAGCTGCTCGGCCTTGCCGGCGGCGATGCCGCGGCGATCGACGCAGCATTGCCGGTTCTCGACGAATTGTGCGACCGGATGGAGCGGTTCGACACGCCGCAGGCCGCTTCGGCGATGAAGCTCGCCGTCAACCTGCCGCTGCTGGCCGCGTTCCAGGCGCTGGGCGAGGCCGCGCTCATCACCCGCGATTACGGCATTTCGCCGGAGCGGCTGCTCGGCATCATCGGCAAGAGCTCCGGCGGCGCGCCCGCCTTCGCCGTCCGCAGCGCCGCGATCATCACCGAGATGGGCGGCACCCGCAGCGATTCGGTCGGCTTCTCGATCGAGGCGGTCGAGAAGGATCTCCGCCTGATGGACGAGGCCGGGGGTGCTGCCGGCTTCAACCTTACGCTGGTCGAAGCCGTCCGCCGCACCGCGCATGACGCCGTGCGCGAAGGCTGGGGCGACCGCGACCTCGCGGCGCTGGCGGCCTTCAGCCTCCGCGCCTGAGAGCAGTGCCCGATCCCTCTGGATCGGAAAGTGCTCTATCATACTGATAAATCCAGCATCTTTATCCGGTCAGATGATTCCATCTGATCGGATGATGCTCTCGCTCAGCCGCCGCGCTTCTTCGCCCGCAACGCTGCCATGGCTTCGATGAAGGCCGGGTCGCGATGTGCGGCGTCGAGGCCGGCGGCGAACGCGTCATGATCCAGTGTCCCCGATGCGAGACCGGCGATCGCCGCCTTCATCCCGCGCACGGCAAGCGGCGCGTTGGCGTCCAGCCGGGCGGCGAGGGCGTCGACCGCCGCATCCAGCCCGTCGGCGTCGGCCAGCTGCGTGAGGTAGCCGATCCGCAGCAGCGTTGCCGCATCGATCGTCTGGGCCGCGACGAAAAGCAGCCGCGTCGCGTCCGGCCCGATCCGCTCGACCGCGCGGGCGAGCCCCGAGCGGTAGTAATGCAGGCCGATCCGCGCCGCCGGCATCAGCAGCTCCATGCCGGCGACACCGATGCGGAAATCGCAGGCGAGGGCGAGATCGACCGCGCCGCCATAGAGATTGCCGTGCAACCGGGCGATCACCGGCTGGGGCAGGGCGGCGAACGCCGTGCCCACGCGGCCGATGCCGCCCGGCCCGTCCTCGGCATCGCCGGTCTCGCCGCGCGAGAGGGCATCGAGATCGAAGCCCGCGCTGAACACCGTCCCGGCGGCCTCGAACACGACGACCCGGATCGTTTCGTCCGCCGCGATCGTGGCGCAGTGGCCGAGCAGGGCGTCGAGATCGTCCGCGCCGAGCCGGTTGCGCAGGGAAGGGCGGTTCAGACGCAGCCGGGCGATGCCGCCGCGGCGTTCGAAAATCGGGGGCGTTTCGGTCATGCGGGTCTCCTCACACCCCCGCAGTAGCGGAGCGGCGGCAATTGCACTATAAGGATGACATGCGCCGCTGGCGCATCTTCAGCCGGGGGATCGTCCTCCGGTCGTGATCGGAACGGATCAGATCGTTCGGTTGCGCGCAACGCCGGAGTCTCTTCGGCGTTTCCGGCCACATGGCCCGTGGCTGTGACGAGACATCGCCCACAGCCCGACCCATGCCGCCCGAGACGCCGCGTCCCGCACCGCGCCGCCGATGATGTGGCCGTCCCGGTCCTGACGTTGCAAGGACCGAATGATGTTTGACAAGTATTTCCGCAAGGAACTCGACTGGGGCGGGCGCAAGCTCATCCTCGAAACCGGCAAGGTTGCCCGCCAGGCCGATGGCGCCGTCGTCGCCTCCTATGGCGACACCGTGGTGCTCGCCACCGTGGTCGGCTCCCGCTCGGTGAAGCCGGGGCAGGATTTCTTCCCGCTCACCGTGAACTACCAGGAAAAATTCTACGCCGCCGGCCGCATTCCCGGCGGTTTCTTCAAGCGCGAAGGCCGCCCGACCGAGCGCGAGACGCTGATCTGCCGCCTGATCGACCGGCCGATCCGCCCGCTCTTCCCGCACGGGTTCCGCAACGAGGTCCAGGTCATCGTCAACGTCCTCAGCCACGACCTCGAGAACGAGCCGGACATCGTCTCGCTCGTCGCCTCGTCGGCCGCGCTGACGCTCTCCGGCATCCCGTTCTTCGGCCCGGTCGCCGCCGCCCGCGTCGGCTATATCGACGGTGAATACATCCTGAACCCGACCTCGGCGCAGATCGCCGAAAGCCGGCTCGACCTCGTGCTCGCCGGCACGGAAGAGGGCGTGCTGATGGTCGAATCCGAAGCGCACGAGCTGTCGGAAGAGACCATGCTCGGCGCCGTCACCTTCGGCCATGCCGCGTTCCAGCCGGTGATCCAGGCGATCATCGAGCTCGCCGAGCACGCCGCGAAGGATCCCTGGCCGCTGGTCGAGGAAAGCGCCGAGGAGAAGGCGCTCGCCGCCCGCGTCGACGAACTCGCCCGCGAGGGCCTGCGCGCCGCCTATGCCGAGCGCGAGAAGACCGCCCGCCACGAGAAGATCGGCGCGGTGAAGGCCGCTGTGCTGGAGACGCTCGCGGCCGAGGAACGGCCGGTCGACAAGGCCAAGGGCATGTTCAAGGAGCTCGAGGCGGACATCGTCCGCAACGCGATCCTCGACAACGGCATCCGCATCGACGGGCGCGACACCCGCACCGTCCGCCCGATCCTCGCCGAGGTCGGCGTGCTGCCGCGCACCCACGGATCCGCCCTGTTCACCCGCGGCGAGACGCAGGCCCTCGTGGTCGCGACCCTCGGCACCGCGCAGGACGAGCAGATCGTCGATGCGATCGAGGGCGAATACCGCGAGCGCTTCCTGCTGCACTACAACTTCCCGCCCTTCTCGGTGGGCGAGACGGGCCGCGTCGGCAGCCCCGGCCGCCGCGAAGTGGGCCACGGCAAGCTCGCCTGGCGCGCCATCCACCCGCTGCTGCCCGGCAAGGACAAGTTCCCCTACACGCTGCGCGTCGTCTCCGAGATCACCGAGAGCAACGGCTCCTCCTCGATGGCGACGGTGTGCGGCACCTCGCTCGCGCTGATGGATGCCGGCGTGCCGCTGCCGCGCCCGGTGGCCGGCATCGCCATGGGCCTGATCAAGGAGGACAAGGGCTTCGCCGTGCTCTCCGACATCCTCGGCGATGAGGACCATCTCGGCGACATGGACTTCAAGGTGGCCGGCACCGAGGCGGGCGTCACCAGCCTGCAGATGGACATCAAGATCACCTCGATCACGCCCGAGATCATGAAGATCGCGCTGGATCAGGCGAAGGACGGTCGTCTGCACATCCTCGGCGAGATGTCCAAGGCGCTGACCGGCGCGCGCGAGGGCGTGTCCGCCAACGCGCCGCGCATCACCGTGATCAACGTGCCGAAGGACAAGATCCGCGACGTGATCGGCACCGGCGGCAAGGTGATCCGCGAGATCGTCGAGTATTCCGGCTGCAAGATCGACATCGAGGACGATGGCACGATCAAGATCGCGGCCACCTCGGACGAGCAGGCGCAGAAGGCGATCGACCGTATCCGCTCGCTGACCTCCGAGCCGGAAGTCGGCCAGGTCTACACCGGCAAGGTCGTGAAGATCGCCGATTTCGGCGCCTTCGTGAACTTCTTCGGCGCGCGTGACGGCCTGGTCCATATCAGCGAGCTGGCGCAGGGCCGCGTCGCCCGCACCGGCGATGTGGTCAAGGTCGGCGACACCGTGAAGGTGAAGATGATCGGGCTCGACGATCGCGGCAAGGTGAAGCTGTCGATGCGGGTGGTCGATCAGGCGACCGGTGCCGACATCTCCGACCAGGTCGGCGCCAAGGGCGGCCGGCGCGAAGACGGCCTCGAGTAACGCATCCGCACTGTCCGGTCAGGTGGAAACGCCTGACCGGATGCGCGTTGCGAACGCATGACAGGAACGGCCCCCGTGCGATGGCGCGGGGGCCGTTTCGCTGTCCGGTCGGAGGGGCAGCTCTGGGACGTCAGAACCGGATCGTGCGCGGCCGCGCCGCCGCGAGGCCGAAGCCGAGCGTGGGCACCTGCAGGATCACCAGGAACGCGACCGAGGGCCACCAATGGCCGCTGAGCGTGTGGATCACCCCGAGCCCGAGCGGACCCGCGATCGACACCGCGTAGCCCACCATCTGCGAGAATGCGGACAGCGCCATGGCCTCCGCCGGGCCGCCGGTGCGCAGCACCATCAGCGTCAGCGCCAGCGGAAAACACGCGCCCTGCCCGATACCGATGAACACCACCCACACCCAGGGTGCCGCTTCAGGCGCCAGCATCAGCCCGACATAGCCGACGCTGACGATCGCGAGCAGGCTGGCGAGCAACAACCGCTGGTCGCGGCTTCTCGTGGCAAGGCCCGGCGTGACCAGCGCCACCGGAATGGCGACGAGCGTGGTCGTCGACAGCATGATCCCGGCCATGGTCGGGTTGATGCCGTGGGCATGCAGGATGGCCGGCAACCAGGACAGGATCGAGTAGAAGCCGAGCGATTGCAGCCCCATGAACATCGTCACCGCCCAGGCCAGCGGGCTGCGCGCCAGCTTGCGGAACGCGCCCGCGCTCGGCGTGTGGCTCAGCCGGTGGGCGCCATGGGCAAGCTGCGGCAGCCAGACCACCGCCGCGACGATTGCCGGCACCGCCCACAACCCCAGCGCGCCGCGCCAGGCGAAGGGGTTGGCATCGGCAACCGGCACGCTGATCGCCGCCGCGACCGAGGCGATCGTCGTCATCACCGTGGTATAGCAGCCGGTCACGAGGCCGACGCGGGTGGGAAAATCGCGCTTGACCAGCCCCGGCAGCAGCACGTTGCCCATCGCGATCGCCGCCCCGCCCATCACCGTGCCGGCGAACAGCGCGCCGGCCCCGCCAAGCACGCGGACCAGCAGGCCGGCGGCGAGCAGCACCAGCACCGTCATCATCGCCGCTTCCAGCCCGACCCGCCGTTGCAGCATGATGCTGACCGGGGCGAGGGCGGCGAAGCAGACGACGGGGATGGTGGCGAGCGCGGTCAACCCGAGCGGGCCGAGGCCGAGTGCCGCCCCGATCGGGGTCAGCAGCGGCGAGACCGAGGCCAGCGCCGCGCGCATGTTCATCGCGATGAGCAGGATTCCGGCGAAGAGCAGGAGATTCCGCAGGGGGCTTTCGGCGGCGGCGGCGGCCGCGGTCGTCGTCTTCGTCTCAGGGGTCATGGGTGTGTTGCGGCGCCGGGCCGCAGCCTTTCAGGCGGCTGGCATAAGACGCTTGACCAGCGCCGAAATCCGGTGCCGGCGCATCTCGTAGCGCGCCTTGGCGTCGGTGGTCATGTAGTTCATCTGCACCGTGTAGCGCTTGCCGACATAGGTGCGGTGGCCGTGCCAGGTGGTCGGGCCGTTCGGGAAGACCAGCAGCGTGCCATCGACCGGCGGCACCTCGACCGCGTAATCCTCCAGATCGTCCGGCCCGCGCAGCAGCCGCAGGCAGCCATCCTGCCGCGCCCAGGCCTCGCTGGCCGGGTTGAGATAGAGCAGGATCGTCACCCGCTTGGCGATCGAGTCGCAATGGATCTTGCCGTCGCGCGCATCGGTGCGGCCGCGCAGCGTCAGCATCACCGGCGCGCCGTCGAGGTCGAGGCCGAATTTCCCGGCGATGATCCCCCGCATCCGCTCGCCCTTCATGTCCTCCATCAGCCGCGCGGCGTTCGACCCGAGCCTGACCGACTCGATCGGGAAACTGCCCCGCGCGCCGAGCGGCGGCAGATCGGCAACGACGCCGGCGAGCCGGTCCGGCCGGACGAAGCCGCGCATCACCAGATGCGGAAAGGGATCGGCGGAGATCTCGGTCGCGGCGAGGCCTTCGAAATCGACGACGGGGCTGGCGGTCATGATGGCGTTCCGTTTAACAAGCGGCGGGGCGATGCGCCCGGTTCAAGGATAACTTACAGGGTCTGGATCGAAAGAAAACCATGCAGCGCGGCATATCGGATGTTGGAATGCTGGCCGGAAGGCTGGCGATCGCTTTACTCTTCGTGCAGGCGGGCTGGAGCAAGCTCGTGCACTGGCCGGGAATCGTGCATTTGCTCACCCATCTCGATGCCCCGGCGCCGACCCTGGGCGGGGTCATCGCCGTGGTCTGCGAACTCGGCGCCGGCGGTCTCGTGATGCTGGGCCTGCGGACCCGGCAGGCTGCCATCGTGCTGGTCCTGTTCACGATCGCCGCGAACTGGCTGGCGCATCGCTTCTGGCTGATGCACGGGCGCGCCGCGGCGATGGCGGAAATCCAGTTCTTCCTCGATCTCGCGATTTGCGGCGGCCTTTTGCTGCTGGCCTCCGCCGGCCCGGGGCGCTATTCGCTCGACCGGCGCTGAAAACGGCAAAAGGCGCGTGCCCGTAAAGGCCGCGCCCTGTCCCGTTCGGAATACCGATCGCGTGGTGCGATCAGAACCCTTCGCGCTCGATCCGCTTGCGCTCCATCTTGCGGGCGCGGCGAACGGCTTCCGCCGCCTCGCGGGCGCGGCGCTCGGAGGGCTTTTCGTAGTGCCGGCGCAACTTCATCTCGCGGAACACGCCTTCACGCTGAAGCTTCTTCTTGAGCGCCTTCAGCGCCTGGTCGACATTGTTGTCACGAACGAGAACTTGCACTTGGCCAGATACTCCATAACGGTTGAAACGCTTGCAATGGAACGCAAAGAAGCTGCGCCAATCCTGACGCAGCAATAGGCGATGGCGGGAATATCCCGTCAATGGGCGCCCTTATAGCAACATTCCCCGTTTTGCCAACCGTCTTGTTTCAGCCCGCCCGGCGCGATCCGCCTTTGCGATTTGGCGGATCCGCGCCATGTGTCGCTCATGGCGATTCTGAAGCTTGCCCGGCTCGGGCATCCCGTGCTGTTCGAAAAGGCCGCCCCGGTCGATGATCCGGCCGCCCCGGACATCGCGCGCCTGTTGCGTGACATGGCCGAAACGCTGGAGGATGCCGGCGGCGTCGGCCTCGCGGCGCCGCAGGTGCATGTGCCGCTGCGCATCTTCATCTATCGTGTGCCGGAAAGCCGCGCCGCCGGCGGCGATCACGATGCCCCGCGCGGCATGTCCGCCGTGATCAACCCCGAACTCGTCCTGCATCCCGGCGATCCGGTCGAGGATTGGGAGGGATGCCTGTCGATCCCGGGCATGAGCGCGCTGGTGCCCCGCGCCGCCCGCCTGACACTGCGCGGGATCGACGCGACCGGCGCCGCGTTCGCCCGCGAGGCTGCGGGGTTTCACGCCCGGGTGATCCAGCATGAGGCCGATCACCTGGACGGCATCCTCTATCCGCAGCGGTTGCGCGATCCGCGGCTGATGGGGTTCAACGAGGAAGTGGCGCGGTTCCGCGACGAGATCGTGCGGTCCGCAGGAGAGCTGTGATGAACGAGATGGCGATGACGGGCGAGGACGAGATCCGCGCGGATGACGATGCGCTGCTCCGCGCCCTGATCGAGGAGGTGCCCTTCGATGGCTGGACGCGCACGGCCCTGCGCCGCGCCCTGGTGCGGCTCGGCCGCGATCCGGCGGAGGCGGGACTGCTGTTCGAGGGTGGCGCCCCGGCGATGATCGAGGCCTGGGCCGCCCTTGCCGACCGCGAGATGGAGGAAGCCGCAGGCGCGATCGACGAATCCCGGCTCTCGGCGCGGGTGCGCGCCCTGATCCTGCTCCGGCTCGATCGCGCCGCGCCGCATCGCGAGGCGATCCGCCGCGCTTTGGCCATCCTCGCCCTGCCGCGCCACGCGGCGCTGGCGGCACGGATCACCGGCCGCACGGTGGATGCGATCTGGCATGCGGCGGGCGACCGTTCCGCCGATTTTTCCTGGTACACGAAGCGGGCGATCCTCGCCGCGGTCTATTCGACGACGCTGCTCTACTGGCTGCGCGACGGATCGGAGGCTGGCGCGGATACGGCGGCCTTTCTCGACCGCCGGCTCAAAGGCGTGGCGCTGATCACCCGTACCCGCAAGCGCCTGGAATCGCGGCTTGCCGGGCTGCGGCGCGGCCCTATGCGCGAAGACCCATCGCCGTCCGCATGAAGCGGCGCTTGAGCCGGGGCATCCGGTTCACCGCGGCGAGACCGATATCCCGGGCGAGCCTGACCGGCGGCAGATCGGTGGAAAACAGCCGGTCGAGCGCATCGGTCGCGGCGAGCATCGTCACATTCGCCGGCCGGCGGATGCGCTGGTAGCGCGCCAGCAGATCCGTGCTGCCGGGATCGGCCGCCCCCTCGATCAGCCCGGCCAGGGCGATGCCGTCCTGCAAGCCGAGATTGAGCCCCTGGCCCGCGATCGGGTGCACCCCATGCGCCGAATCGCCGACGAGAACCAGCCGTGTCGCATGATAGCGGTGGGCATGCAGCGCCGAGAGCGGGTAGGTCCAGCGCTGTCCCGCCAGGCGGATGCGGCCGAGATGCGCGCCCAGCCGCCGCGCGACCTCGATGGTGAAGCGCGGATCGTCCATCGCCGCGAGGCGCGCGGCATTGGCGTGGCTTTCGGTAAAGACGATGGCGGAGAGATGGGCGCCATCCGCATCGCTCATGGGCAGCTGCGCGAAGGGGCCGCCGGGCAGGAAATGCTCCAGCGCCACGTTCTGGTGCGGCCGCTCGTGTTCCACGGCGCAGACCACGGCGCTCTGGCGATAGGGATAGCGGGTGACCTGGATGCCGGCCTCGGCGCGCAGCGCGCTGCCCCTGCCATCGGCGGCGACCGCGAGCTTCGCCCGATAGACCGGCCCGCCGGCGATCGCGACCGTGGCGCCCTCGTCATCGCGGGTCACGCGCGCGGTCGCCGGGGCGTGCAGCATGACCGTCGACTCCGCAAGCGCGCGGTTGATCGCCATCCGCAGCGAGCGCGCCTCGACGATCCAGCCAAACGGCTCGTCGCCGACATCGCGATGGTCGAAATCGAGAAACAGCGGCGAGGGCGGGCGGCCCGGCTTGCCGTCGGAGACGCGGATGCGCTCGATCGGGCAGGGCGGGAAGGGCAGCCTGTCCCACAGCCCGGCGCGGTCGAGCAGGTCGCGCGAGCCATAGGCGATGGCATAGGCGCGGCCGTCGAAAGCGGGGTGCTCCATCGGCGGCAGCGCCGCCCGGTCGATGAGCACGACGCGCTGCCCGGCTGCGGCGAGACGCAGGGCGAGCGCCGCCCCGACCGGTCCCGCGCCGATGATCGCAATATCCGCCGTCTGCTCCGCCATGGCCCGCCTCCGCTGATGCTGCAGATGTCGCATCTGCGGCAAATCCTGCAAGCCATCGGCGCGCTCATCTGCCCGGCGCCGCGACGTTCGGGAAATTCCCGAATATGGCTAAAAAATATGCAGTATATGATTTCAAAAACAACAAATCAGTGAGCCGCTCACCTTTTTGCCTAATAAACAAACTCAAGGCCGATGGCACGCTCTGTGCATTGCGAGGAGCATGGTCAAACGTATCGCAGAGCAGGAAGGATAACGGCGGATGAAAAAACGATTGCTCATCGGGGGCATGGGAGCTGCCCTGGGGGTCATGGGCTGGAATGCGGTGGCCTTCGCGGACACGGCGCCGAAGCTCGACTCGGGCGACACGGCCTGGATGCTCACCTCCTCGGTCCTGGTGCTGATGATGACAGTGCCGGGTCTCGCTCTCTATTACGGCGGCCTGCTCCGCCGGAAAAACATTCTTGCCATGCTGATGCAATGCTTCTTCGCCACCGCGCTCATCTCGGTGCTGTGGGTGGTGATCGGCTACTCGCTGGCCTTCACCAAGGGCACGCCGTTCATCGGCGGCCTGTCGCGGGTGATGCTGATGGGAGATGGCACCGGCACGCTCTCCGGCACCATCCCCGAGACGGTATTCTGCATGTTCCAGTGCACCTTCGCGATCATCACGCCGGTGCTGATCCTCGGCGGCCCGGCCGACCGGCTCAAATTCTCCTCCGCCATGGTCTTTCTCGGCATCTGGCTGATCGCCGTCTATGCGCCGATCGCGCACATGGTCTGGGGGCCGGGTGGCTTCCTCGGCGGCCAGGGCGTGCTTGATTTCGCCGGCGGCACCGTGGTGCACATCAATTCGGCGGTCGCCGGGCTCGTGGCCGCCCTGATGGTGGGCAAGCGCACCGGTTACGGCACGACCAACATGGCGCCCGCCGATCTGGGCTACACCCTGGTCGGCGCGTCCCTGCTCTGGGTCGGCTGGTTCGGCTTCAACGCGGGCTCGGCCCTCACCTCGGGCGGCCAGGCCGGGTATGCGATGATCAACACCCATCTCGCCACCGCGGCCTCGGTCCTGTCATGGACGATGGTGGAGTGGATGATGAAGGGCAAGCCCAGCCTGCTCGGCGCCGTGTCGGGCGCGGTCGCGGGTCTCGTCGCCATCACCCCGGCCTGCGGCTTCGTCCCGGTCGGCGGCGCGCTGGTCATCGGGCTCGTCGCCGGCGTCGTCTGCTTCTGGGGCGTCACTGGCTTCAAGGGCATGTTCGGGTATGACGACGCACTCGATGTCTGGGGCGTGCATGGGCTCGGCGGCATTGCCGGCGCGCTGCTCACCGGCGTCTTCGCGGTCAAGTCGATCGGCGGCACCAACGGCCTGCTCGCCGGCAACCCGCACCAGATGGTGCTCCAGGCCGAGGGCATCCTCGTCACGCTGCTCTACAGTGGCATCGTCTCCTTCATCATCCTCAAGGTCATCGATCTGACCATGGGATTGCGGGTGTCGGCGGAGGCCGAGCGCGAGGGGCTCGACATCTCCGAACATGGCGAGGTTCTGCAGCACGGCTTCTGAATTTCGGGCAAAAAATCGGACATACGAAGGGCCGGAGGGAAACCTCCGGCCATTTTCTTTGTCAGATCAGTGTGATTCAGGTTATAGTTCAACCTCTGCCGTATTGCCGGAGTCTGGCACACGAAATGTCCGCGACCACTGAAACCCGTCAATTCCTCTCGCCCGCCCTGAAAGCGCGCTTCGTCCGGCATCTGGCCGAGCTTGGCGCGCTCTGCGCCGTTCTCGCCGGGCTGACGGTGCTGGTGTCGCTGGCCTCCTATCATCCGGGCGATCCGTCATTCGATACCGCCTCGTCCCTGCCGCCGCAGAACCTCGCCGGCCGCTTCGGCGCGATCCTCGCCGACCTGCTGCTGCAAGGTTTCGGCATCGCCGGCGCCCTGCCGGCGCTGGTGCTGCTCGCCTGGGGATTCGCGCTCGTCAATCGTGGCGAGATCACCCGCTTCCGGCTGCGCGCCCTGTCCACCCTGCTCGCGCTGCCGGCCCTGGCCTGCACGCTGGGCGTCCTGCAATCCTTCGATGCCGGTTTCGCGCCCGGCTGGCCGGCCGCGTCCGGCCCCGGCGGCGCTGTCGGCACGCTGCTCGGCGGCTATGGCGCCGATGTCGCCCATTCGGCGCTCGGCATGATCGGCCGGGCCGCGCTGCTCGGCCTCTCCGCGCTGCTGGGCACGGGATTCACGGTCTTTGCCTTCGGCCTGACCTCCGGCGAGTGGCAACTGGCCGGCCGCCGCGCCGCCGCCGCGGCCGCCGTCTCAGCCCGGCAGGGCCGCCGCGCCGTGCGCGCGGCCGGCAGCACGTCGATCTGGCTGCGGGACATCGTGGCCTCGCAGCCGATGTCCGAAACCACGGCGGCGGACGATCGGGCCTCGCTCGTCATCCCGCGCGGCCCCGTCGAGACCGGCGATCCCGCCGGCTCCTACGACGATGAGGCCGGCGCCGCCCTCGCCAACCCGCCGGCATCGTTCAGCCAGGCGGAGGGACGATCCGCCCCCTCGCGGCTCACCCGCGCCGCGCCGCCGCGCAAGGCGCCGCCGCGTCAGGAGCGCCTGCCCCTGCCGGACAATCTCTGGCGCCTGCCGCCGCTGGAGTTGCTCAAGCAGGCGCCCTCGCGCCAGACATCCGGCGGCCCCAATGCCGAGGCGCTGCAAGCCAATGCGCGGCTGCTCGAAACCGTTCTCGGCGATTACGGCGTGCAGGGCAGGATCGTCGAGATCCGTCCCGGCCCGGTCGTCACCCTCTATGAGCTGGAACCCGCCCCCGGCATCCGCTCCGCCCGCGTCATCGGCCTGGCCGATGACATCGCCCGCAGCCTCTCCGTCCTCGCCGTGCGCATCGCGACGGTGCAGGGCCGCAACGTGATCGGCATCGAGGTGCCGAATGCGAAGCGCGAGACCGTCTTCCTCTCCGAGCTTCTCGAATCGTCCGACTGGAACGCCACCACCGGCCGCCTCGGCCTCGCGCTCGGCAAGGATATCGGCGGCAAGCCCGTCATCGCCGATCTCGCCCGCATGCCGCATCTGCTGATCGCCGGCACCACCGGCTCCGGCAAGTCGGTCGGCGTCAACGCGATGATCCTGAGCCTGCTCTACCGCCTCTCGCCCGACGAATGCCGTCTGATCATGATCGACCCGAAAATGCTGGAACTCTCGGTCTATGAGGGCATCCCGCATCTCCTCGCCCCGGTCGTCACCGAGCCGGCCAAGGCGGTCGCGGCCCTCAAATGGGTGGTCCGCGAGATGGAGCGCCGCTACCGCGCGATGAGCGGCCTCTCGGTGCGCAACATCGCCGGCTACAACGATCGGGTGAACGAGGCGCTCGCCCGCGGCGAGGTCGTCACCCGCCGGGTGCAGACCGGCTTCGATTCCGAAACCGGCAAGCCGATCTTCGAGGACCAGCCGCTGGCGCTCGAAGCCCTGCCGCTCATCGTCGTCGTCATCGACGAGATGGCCGACCTGATGATGGTCGCCGGCAAGGAGATCGAGGCCGCGGTCCAGCGCCTCGCCCAGATGGCCCGCGCCGCCGGCATCCATGTCATCATGGCGACCCAGCGCCCCTCGGTCGACGTCATCACCGGCACGATCAAGGCAAACTTCCCCACCCGAATCTCCTTCCAGGTGATCTCGAAATTCGACAGCCGCACCATCCTCGGCGAGCAGGGGGCCGAGCAGCTCCTCGGCATGGGCGACATGCTCTACATGGCCGGCGGCGGCCGCATCACCCGCGTCCACGGCCCCTTCGTCACCGACCGCGAGGTGGAGGACGTCGTCGCCTATCTGCGCGAGCAGGGCGAGCCCGACTATGTCGAGGCCGTGACCGAGGCGGTGGAGGACGACGCGCCCGCAATGCCCGGCCTCGCCGCGGCCGAGGGCGGCGAGGGCGGGCTCTACCAGCAGGCCGTCGCCCTGGTCGCGCGCGAGGGCAAGGCCAGCACCTCCTTCATCCAGCGCCACCTGCAAATCGGCTACAACCGTGCCGCCAAGCTGATCGAGCAGATGGAAAAGGACGGCGTGGTCGGCCCGGCCAACCATGTCGGCAAGCGCGAGGTGCTGATTGCCGGCGAGCGCGATTGACCGCCTGCCCCCGGCGCTGATCGTCCACGACGCCGCGGATATCGCCCGCGCGCTCGCCCCCGCCCGCCCGGTCACGCTGCTCTCGCCGCCCGGCTTCGCCCTCCATGCCGGCTGCCTGTGGTGGCAGAGCCTGCTCGCCGCCGCCCGCTTCGACGGCCCCGCCCTGCTCGACTGCGCCGATGCCCCCGGCCGCGCGCTGGAGGCGCTGCGGATCGGCCTGCGCGGCCTGGTTCTCGATCCGGCGACCCCGGCCTTTCCCCGCATCGCCGCCCTCGCCGATGAATCCGGCGCAACCTTGCTCGCGGCACCGCCGCCAGCGCTCGATCTCGCCGCCGAAATCGCCCCTGCTGCCCTCGCCGCATGGCTGGACGCGGTGAAAAATCCGGCTTAACGGCATCCCGCTTGCCATCTTTCAGCCTGCATACTTTTACAGAGGGAGATCCCAATGCGCGTCACTCAACGGGTCAGGAAGATCCTGAGCTGGTACGAAAGCGACAATCCCGGCACCAAGGCCAACCTCGCCCGCATCCTGATGCAGGGCAAGCTCGGCGGCACCGGCAAGATGGTCATCCTCCCGGTCGATCAGGGTTTCGAACACGGCCCCGCGCGCAGCTTCGCCAGCAATCCTGCCGCCTATGACCCACACTACCATTTCCAGCTCGCCCTCGATGCCGGCCTGTCCGCCTATGCCGCCCCGCTCGGCATGATCGAGGCCGGGGCCGACGCCTTCGCCGGCAGCATCCCCACCATCCTCAAGCTCAACTCCTCCAACTCGCTGGCCACCGAGAAGGACCAGGCCGTCACCGGCTCGATTTCCGACGCCCTGCGCCTCGGCTGCGCCGCGGTCGGCTTCACCATCTATCCCGGCAGCGAGCACCAGTTCGCGATGATGGAGGAATTCCGCGAACTCGCCGAAGAGGCGAAGTCCGCCGGCCTCGCCGTCGTGCTGTGGTCGTATCCGCGCGGCCCGATGATCGACAAGAAGGCCGAAACCGCGATCGACATCTGCGCCTATGCCGCGCACATGGCGGCACTGCTCGGCGCCCACATCATCAAGGTGAAGCCGCCCACCGAGCATATCGGGCTCGACGCCGCGCGGAAGGCCTATGAGAAGGTGGACGTCTCGACCATGGCCCGCCGCATCGAGCACGTCGTCCAGTCCTGCTTCAACGGCCGCCGCCTCGTGGTGTTCTCCGGCGGCGAGGCAACCGACTCGGCCAGCCTGCTCGACACCGTGCGCGCCCTGAACGAAGGCGGCGCCTCCGGCTCGATCATCGGCCGCAACGCCTTCACCCGCCCGCGGGACGAGGCGCTGGCCCTGCTCGCGCAGATCGTCGGCATCTACCAGGGCAAGGCTTGACCGAGCTTTACCTCATCACCCCGCCCCGCATCGGCCCCGATTTCGCCGATGCGCTGGCGGCCGCGCTGGACGCCGGGCCGGTGGCCTGCGTCCAGCTCCGCCTCAAGGACGCCACGCCGGACGACGTGCGCCGCGCGGTCGATGCGCTGCGCCCCGTCGCGCAATCACGCGGCGTCGCCTTCCTGCTGAACGACGATCCCCGCCTCGCGGTCGAAACCGGGTGCGACGGCGCGCATCTCGGGCAGGACGACCTCGCCGCCCATGGCGGCCTCTCCCGCGCGCGCCAGACGCTCGCCGGGCTGAGCCTCGGCATCACCTGCCACGACAGCCGGCACCTCGCCATGGAAGCGGCCGAGCAGGGGGCGGATTACGTCGCCTTCGGCGCGTTTTTCCCGACCGCGACCAAAACCCCGAAAGCCCACGCCGATATCGAGTTGCTGCGCTGGTGGTCCGAACTGATGGAAATCCCCTCGGTTGCCATCGGCGGCATCACCCAGGACAATTTTGCCCCCCTCGCGGATGCGGGCGCCGATTTCCTCGCGGTCATCGGCGCCGTCTGGAACCATCCGGATGGCCCGGCTGCGGGCGTGCGGGGATTTTCAAAAAAGATCGGCCATGATTGAAGTCATTTCATGACATTCAGGGAAATATCCTGGAGCGTTTTCCGACCCTTTCGGATCGGATGATGCTCTTTCATATAAATAACCAGGACATTCTTATCCGATCGGATGATGTCCTGGTCTTTGAATAAAACTTATATATCAGTTCTATTCAGATTATGCAGGAATTTGATTACAGCCTCAGTGTCCTGCCGGTCATCGAACAGTAGCCCGTCAGAAGTATCTGAGTGAACAAATAGTTTTGCGATTATGACCCCTGCATCTTTAAATATGATTTCTAATTTTCCTCTCGGTTCGGCATAGCTCTGGCTGAAAACAACAACAAATACCGGGCAATCTTTCGCCGCTTTTTTGATACGGAATATTGTTCCTGCCATATCTTCGTAAAATGATGAAGTATTCATCATCATAAGCAATAAAGTTTTATCTTTATTTGAAATCGCCTGTCTCAGGCGATCTACGCGTCGGGTAAGTTTTTGATATTCAGCATCATCAGCGACGTTTTGATGATTAAATATCGCCCCGTGAGGCATCGAATATTTTTCTTGATAGAATGCATGCTGGCATTTGGAGCCATTTTCAATTGGTACCAGATAGTTACGATTTAAAAGTGTAGAAAAATCATCTTCGAAACAATCAGCAATCATTGATGGATTTGAGAAAATCCAGTCAAATGGGAAGGACGCACGCCTCAAACCGGCTTCGCGCAGATGAGCTGCTGCTGTACAATATGTTCCTATACTGATGATATTTTCAAATCTATTATTTTGTGCGGCGTGTGATAAGGCGGTTTCTTGATCGTTTTTGATGCCGTCAGATATTTGTTTCGATATGATAATCTGTGAGTTAATGCTAATTTGTTCTTTTAGTTTTTCACGGACATCCCGATACCTGATCTGAAGCTCACGATAGGCTTCATGAATATCGCGGATAAATCCGATCTGTTTAAAATAATCGACTCGATTTTGAATATGGGTTGGAAAATTATGGTCAATATTTATGTATTCAGCGAGATGCCAGAAATTGCCAACAACTCCACCTAAAGCGACCTGATCCTCGATGCCCCCCTCAGAGAGCATGACTTTGAACCACTCTTCTGTATGCGAGAATGACTGGAGTTTCGTCCGAATTTTTTCTGCGCCGCCAAGATAAGTGAAGTGCCAGCCGGACTGCTGTATCTCGTGATAAAGATGACCAAAAGTTTCTTTTAATAAATCTTTATCTATGCGGCCAGAGGTAAAATTACGAAGTTTTTCTCTGTATTTCCAAGTAAAACCAAATGCTCTGGACCATCCAGAAGGCTCAGCTCTCAAATTGAGATAGTACTGGAACATTGGCATATCGAAAGCGATATACCCATCCGTCCCGCGAATATTTTGAATGACGTCGCGTCGGTAAATCTCGTCTGCGTCGCTGACCAGAACCAAATCACCTGGTCGAGCCAAATTGCAGCCTGCCGCCAACGCATCACGCTGCGCAAATTCCCTGTCCCATGGATTTCCCGTATCGGGCAAATCATTCAGGATAATATGAATTACTTTATCTAAATATTTTGAAAAACGCTGCTTGTTTTCCGCGAAATAGAGCGGTTTTGGTTTTCCTTGAAAGGTTAGGGCTGATTCGCAAATAACAAAATAGTCAACAACGTCATAAAGCTCTTCAAATCTTACTTCCAAAAGGTCAATTTCATTAAAGAAAGTAAAACAATCAAAAATACGACAATCCATAATTAACTCCAAAAAAATAGCCGCGGCTGGCGCTGGATATGTGGTCGCAGACAATATGATCGATTGGCTAGATCACTAAATGTTGTTTATCAAGATCGAGAGGACCCGGTCCGAAAATCTAAATTCAAAAAACGGGTCTCGGGAAGGTGTTTCGGACATTCACGTCGAACGGCAGAAGCGCATCTTCATTGCCGACACGATTGCCAACAAAGACAAGATTTTCAATGTCAGGAAAACTGGCTCCCGGAGTAGGACTCGAACCTACGACCGAGCGGTTAACAGCCGCTTGCTCTACCAACTGAGCTATCCGGGACCAGTGGGAAGCCTCTTAGCGAAGGCCGCGGCGGAAGGCAACAGGGGAGGTTCATATCCGCCTTGCGCCACCCGATCTGGACGCCACCGCAGAGTTTTGTCCCCCGCCGTCGCCGAAACGGGCGGCGAGATACGCCTGGAAAAATTTGGAATGGCCCTCCCCGGACTCGAACCGGGATGCCCGCAAGGGCGCGCGATTTTCGTACCACTTCGGCTTTCGCCGCCCCATGCGGGTTCGTGGTCTGGACTGTCCCTTCGCCCTGTCACCCGCTTGCGCAGTGAGTTAGGCGCCGCCCGTCCAGTCTCTACACCTTCCCGTCTCCGGGCTTGGCTCGGGATTAGCAGTGAAGCCTTCCCCGACTTTGAGCGGTTCTACTCCGGGCATTTCCACCCGGGCACCCAATTTACGATGAGTCGCGTTCGTCTACCATTCCGACAGAGGGCCGGTAGCTACAGGATATATCGAATTCTGCCGGCGCTGCAAAGAGCCGGCCGGCGCGCCGCTCAGGCGCGCCCCGCCCCGCGCCGCCGCTTGCGTCCCGCCTCCGTGCCGGCGGCGGGGGAAGCCGCGCGCGGAAACCGCTCCGGCGGCTGCGGCGCTACCCGCTCCACCGTCGCCGGGTCGATCACCCGCAAATCGCGATAGGCGCCGCCCTCGCGGCTGAAATGCGGGCTGTAAAACGGGTCCACCGCCAGCTCCCGCCCCCAGCGCGCCAGCATCGCCTCGTTCTCGAACATGAACCGCGCAACCTTCGAATCGTCGAAATCATCGCCCCGGCTCAGGCTCTCCCGATGCTCGCACACCACATCGGCGGCATAGATGATCCGATACCCGGCCGCCCGGATCTTCATGCACAGATCGACATCGTTGAACGCAACGGTCAGGTCCGCCTCATCGAACCCGCCCGCCGCCTCGAACGCCTCCCGCCGCACCAGCATGCAGGCCGCCGTCACCGCCGCAACCTCGCGCGACGCGATCGCATGCGCGATATACCCAGGCTGGTCGCCCGGCAGCCCGCGAAACCCGTGATCCGCCACCCCGCCAACACCCAGAACCACCCCCGCATGCTGCACCATGCCGTTCGGATACAGCAGCTTGGCACCCACCGCGCCCACGCCCGGATCGGCCAGCGCCTCGTTCAGCATCGTCCGCAGCCAGAGCGGGTCGCGCACGAACACGTCATTGTTCATGAACAGCAGGAACGGATGCCGCGCCGCCGCCACGCCGAGATTGTTGATCCGCGAATAGTTGAACGGCTCGGGAATGCGCAGCACCCTGGTATCCGCCAGATTCCCCTGTTCGACGGCGAAGCGCTCCGCATCCGCCTCCTGCGACCAGTTGTCGAGCAGCAATGTTTCACATGAAACATCCGCCGTAACCTCGCGGATCGCGGCAACGCATTGCTGCGTCATCGCGATGTGGTCGCGATACGGAATGAGGATCGACACGCCGGGATCGTCGTCGATCGCGAAGCTGGTCCGGTAGCAGGTCAGCGCGCCGCGCCGCGCCGTCTTGCCTGCGATCCCCCGGCGCCGCAGATGGGCGGCAACGGCGCGCGCCCCCGCATCGGCCGCTGCCGGCTTGGCCGCGCCGGCGGCGGCGGTGGAACGCTCGGTGATCCGCCAGTGATAGAGAATTTCCGGCACGTGATGAATCTCGTGCCCGCCGAGACGCTCGACCATCCGCAGCAGCAGGTCGTGATCCTGCGCGCCGTCAAGCGACGGGTCGAGCCGGCCGGCCTCGCGGGCAAGTGCCGCATCGACCACCACCAGATGACAGATATAGTTGAGGTCGAGCAGCAGGCGATAATTGAAATCCGGCTTGAAATTCGGCTCCGAAACCTGGCCGCGCCGGTCGATCTTGTCTTCGTCGGAGTAGAGCAGCCGCGCCCCGGTCGCCGCCTGCGCGCGCATCATCGCATCGAGCGCGCAGGGATCGAGCAAATCGTCATGGTCGAAGAAGGCGATGAAGGCGCCGCGCGCCAGTTCGATCGCGCGATTGGTGGCGGCGGCGATGCCGCGATTGGCCGGCAGTGTCTCGACCCGGATGCGCTCGCAGTCCCCGGCAAGGCGGCGCAGCAACGCTGTCAGCCGCGCATCGTCGCTCCCGTCATCGACCAGGATGAGCTCCCAGTTCCCATAGGTCTGCGCCAGGACCGAATCCACCGCGGCGATGAAGGCGCCCTGCTCAGGCCGATACACCGGGCAGATGACCGACACGAGCGGCGAATCTTCGCGCGCGCCGTAGCGGGCCGCGATGCGCGCCGGGACGAGCGGTTGGCTCTGGGCGGCCCATTCGCGGTATCTCGCGAGGGAAAATGTCTCGGCGGGCAGCACCGCCCTGAGATCCCGCCGCAGGCCGTAGGCGTAGCGCAGCAGATCGTCGGCCTTCTCGATCAGCGCGTTGATGCGTGCTCGCTCGGACGTCCCCGGCATGCGCAGCTCGACCGGGCTGCCCCGCAGCGGGATGCGATCCGGCATCACGTGAAAATCGAAGGTCTTGGCGCCATTGGCGTGAAGTGAAGCGGGCGGCGTCCAGGCAAACCCGCAGCACGGATCGGCGCCGAGCGCCTCGGCCACGTCCGCCCGGAACTGGTCGGCCAGAAGCTCGGCAAGAGGCTGGCCGCCGGTGGAGACGAGAATGCGAAGCCCGCCGGATTTCAGCCCCGCCCGCTCATCGACGCGCAAGGCCCAGCCCTGGACCACCCCATCCACGAGACCGTCGAGCACACCTTCGACATGAACACGCCGCGTCAGGCAGAAATGCAGCTCCGGCAGGGCGAAACCCGCCCGCGCCGGCAGCGTCACCTTCTGCCCGTCCATCGTCGCCAGGGACAGCACGTGGCGCAGCCCGTCCTGATAGAGGTAGGGGATCGCGAAGTGAAAGCCGACCCTGGTGTTCGGCAGGTGCAGCTGGTGCAGATCCGGCCGGTCGAGATCGCACGTGATGACATCGGCGATCTGGCCATCGATCATGACGCGGAGCGACAGCGGCCGGGACATGTCGCCGGGATCGACCGCCCATCCGGCCAGCGATGCCTCCTCGATGCGGTCGAGAAACCCCAGGATGGTCGGCCCGGCCGTGCTGGCGCGGGGGGGAGCGGCCACGTTGCGCCTGGAATTCGCCGAAGGCTTTGCCATGAAAATTCCCTGTGAAATGGTCCGTGGTGAAATGGTCGGTGCGTTCCGCGTCGGGACGCTCAAATTCCGCGAATCTATCGAATAATATTTAACCATCGTTTACCGGTATCGGGTTTTGGCGGCAAGCAAGCCGCGGCGCCGCTGCGGATCGAGTTGCCAAGCCCGGCGCGATTGCCTATACCGCCCGCTTCCAGCGCGACCAGGTCGCGAGACCGGGCCTTTTTGGCATGCCCGGCCGCACGCCGCGCCCCCGGTCGAGACCGGGTATGGACGAGAAGGAGTATGAAATGCCGAAGATGAAGACCAAGTCGTCGGTCAAGAAGCGGTTCAAGATCACCGCGACCGGCAAGGTGATGGCGGGCCACGGCAACAAGCGCCACGGCCTGATCAATCGCTCCCAGAAGATGAAGCGCACCAACCGCGGTACGATGGCGCTGCCCGAGCAGGACGGCAAGACCGTCAAGCAGTGGGCCCCCTACGGTCTGGATTGAGGAGCGATAGAGCATGGCACGCGTCAAACGGGGTGTGACGACCCACGCCCGTCACAAGAAAGTTCTCAAGCAGTCCAAGGGGTTTGTCGGCCGCTCGTCGACCAATTACCGGATTGCGCTCGAGCGTCTCGAAAAGGCGCTCCGCTACGCCTATCGCGACCGCCGGAACAAGAAGCGCGAATTCCGCGCGCTCTGGATCCAGCGCATCAACGCCGCCGTGCGTGAGCAGGGCATGACCTACAGCCAGTTCATCGCCGCCCTCAAGGCCGCGAATATCGAGCTGGACCGCAAGGTGCTCGCCGCGATGGCATTCGATGATCCCGCGGGTTTCACCGCGATCGTCGAGGCGGCCAAGGCCGTCCGCGCGTAAACAATCAATCTGGTGCCGGTCCGTCGAGGCGGATCGGCACCAGGTGATGCATGAACAGCGCCGCGCATGACGCCCAGTCATGCTGCTCTGCGAAGCGCCGGCAGTCAGCACGGTCGAGCTGCAGGGCCTTCTTTGCCGCCGCCCCCAGATCCTCATCCAGAATCCCGACCTCCGGCGTCTCGCCGCCGATGATATCGGCCGGTCCGGGAACCGGGAACGCCGCAACCGGCGTTCCGCTCGCCAGCGCCTCCAGCACGACAAGGCCGAACGTATCCGTCCGGCTCGGAAAGACGAAGACATCGGCGCTCGCGAACAGCGCTGCGAGATCCGGCCCCTGCCGCGTGCCGAGAAACACGGTGCGCGGCCCGGCGTAACGGCGTTCCAGCGCCGCGCGCGCCGGCCCGTCGCCGACCACGAGTCTCGTGCCCGGCAGGTCCAGATCGAGAAAGGCGGGCAGGTTTTTCTCCACCGCGAGCCGCCCGACCGACAGGAAGATGGGCCGCTCATAGGGCAGATCGACCGCCCGCGACGGGTGGAACAGCGCGGCATCGACCCCGCGCGACCAGAGTCTGGTGTTGACAAAGCCCCAGCGGCGCAGCTCGGCCGCGATCGAGGCGGTGGCGACCATCGTGCCCGCGCCGTGGCGATGGAACCGCCGCAGCCACGCGTGCGACAGGCTGAGCGGCAGGCCGGTCCGCGCCGCGAGATATTCGGGGAACCGGGTGTGATAGGCGGTGGTGAAGCGCCACCCGCGCGCGCGCGCCAGCCGCAGCGCCGCGATGCCGAGCGGCCCCTCGGTCGCGATATGCAGCGCATCGGGTGCAAAATCGTCGACCATCCGGCGCAGAAGCCGGCCCGGTGCGACCGAGAGCCGGATTTCGGCATAGAACGGGCAGGGCAGCGTCATGAACCGGTCGGGCCCGATGACGACGACCTCCTGGCCGTCGCGCCGCAGCTCGTCGGTCAGCATCGACAGGGTGCGCACGACGCCGTTCACCTGAGGGTGCCAGGCGTCGCTCACGATCATGATCCGGGCAGGCTCAGGCAGGAGCGACATCCATCGCGCCCGGCTGCACGACGGCGCCGCGGGGGGCAAGGAAGGACAGCCGGTTCAGGGCGGCCCAGTCGAGCAGTTCGAGCCGCCCGTCGTGATGTTCGACCAGCGCCGTGCAGCTCTCCACCCAGTCGCCATCGTTGATGTAGCGAATGCCGTTCACCACCCGCATCTCGGGGTGGTGGATATGGCCGCAGACCACGCCGTCGAACCCGCGCGACGCGGCTTCGGCCGCCAGCGCGACCTCGAACCGGTCGATCGCCTTGACCGCCCCTTTCACCTGGCGCTTGAGGTAGGCGGAGAGCGACCAGTACGGGTAGCCGAGCCGCGCGCGCGCGACATTGAACCAGCGGTTGAGGACCAGTGCCGCGCCATAGGCCCAGTCGCCCAGCACGGCGAGCAGCCGCGCGTAGCACACCACGGAGTCGAACTGGTCGCCATGGATGATGAGCAGCCGTTCCCCCGCCGCGGTGACGTGCTCCGCCTCGTCGGCGAAGCGGATCCCCGCGATCTCGAGGCTGAGATGAAGATAGCGCCGCACGGCCTCGTCGTGATTGCCGGGGATGTAGGTGACCTTGGTGCCGGCGCGGGCGCTGCGGAGCAGCTGCGTCACGACATCGTCGTGGTGCTTGTCCCAGTACCATCCGCGTTGCAGGCGCCAGCCATCGATGATGTCGCCGACGAGATAGATGTGTTCGGCGCTGGTCCTGCGCAGGAAATCGGCGAGGAAATCAGCCCGGCAGCCGCGCGTGCCGAGATGGGTGTCCGAGATGAACACGCTGCGATAGCGTGTGATCGCGCCGGGGGCTGTCATGCCCGCTCACTACGGCAGGCGGGCGCGCCGCTCCTAATGAAACTCTGGTGACAGATCCACGATCTTTACAAAGCGATGACGATTTTCGCGGGCTCTGCCCAGCCGGTTCAGGCGCCGATCTGGCGCAGCCAGTCCTGCAAATTGTAATAATTGGAAACGCGGGCGATCTTGCCGCCGCGCACCTCGAAGAACGCCCCGGCCGGCAGGACATAACGCTGGCCGCGTGCCTCCGGCAGGCCCGGGTCGGTTTTCAGGTACTCGCCGTGAACCACGAATTCGGCGGCCGCCCTGCTGCCATCCGCGGAGGCGAGGATGACGATGTCCGTCAGATGCTCGCGGTAGGAGACGTCCATGTGGTCGAGAAACGCCGCGAACGCCGCCCGCCCGGTTTCCCGCGCGCCCTGGTTGATGTCGTGCGCCACGTCGTCGGACAGCAGGTCGAGCATCGCCCGCGCCTGGCCGCTGTTGAACGCGGCGTAATAGGCGCCGATCAGCGCGGTCGTCGTCTCGGCCGGGGTCTTCTGCATGGTCTTCAATTTCCCTGTGGTCCCGAACCATTCCAGACTTCCGGCGCCACTTCAAGATTTCGCACCCTTGCCGTCATACCGCTGACGGCCTAACCTTTACGTCAATATATGGAGCGAAACATGAGCCAGCCCGAATCCCGCCAGTTCCGTCTGATCCGCCGCCCCGTCGGCCTGCCGAAGCGCGATGATTTCGAATATCGCGTCGAGCCGGCGCGCAAGCCCGAGGAGGGCGAGATCATGGTCGGCGTCGAATACATCTCGCTCGACCCCGCGATGCGCGGCTGGATGAACGAGGGCAAGTCCTACATCAAGCCGGTCGGGCTCGGCGAGGTCATGCGGGCCGGCGCGGTCGGCACCATCATCGAGAGCCGTGCGGCGGGGTTTGCGGCCGGCGATGTCGTCACCGGCCCGTTCGGCGTGCAGAGCGTGGCGACGATCGCCGCGAAGGATTGCCTGAAGGTCGACCCGAGCCTGGCGCCGAAGCCGCTGTTCATCTCCACCCTCGGCATGCCGGGCATGACCGCGTATTTCGGCCTGCTCGCGGTCGGCGAGCCGAAGGCGGGGGAGACCGTCGTCGTCTCCGCCGCCGCCGGTGCCGTGGGCGCGCTGGTGGGGCAGATCGCGAAGATCCAGGGGTGCCGCGTCGTCGGCATTGCCGGTCGCGAGGACAAATGCCGCTACATCGTCGACGAACTCGGGTTCGACGCGGCGATCGACTACAAATCCGAGAGCGTGCCCGAGCGGCTGCGCGAGACCTGCCCCAACGGGATCGATGTCTATTTCGACAATGTCGGCGGGCAGATCCTCGATGACTGCCTGGCCCGCATCAACCTGCGCGCCCGTATCGTGATCTGCGGCGCGATTTCCCAATACAACAGCACCACGCCGGTGCGCGGGCCGGCGAACTATCTTTCGCTTCTGGTGAATCGAGCACGCATGCAGGGCATGATCGTGTTCGATTGGGCCGATCGCTACCCCGAAGGCATGCAGGCGATGGCGGGGTGGCTGCGGCAGGGAAAGCTGAAAAGCCGTGAAGATATCGTGGATGGCCTGGAAAATTTCCCGGAAACACTTCTGAAACTTTTCAGCGGCGACAATTTCGGAAAACTCATAACGAAAGTGTGAAATCATCACTGGCCGCGTTCAGGCTCTTGCGTGGGCGCGGCCGATATGCCACGAGGCCGTCACAATTCAGTGACCGGCCCGGCTGGGGCCGACGAGGGGAAAATGTCGTTTATCGTCAAATCGGCCCCCGCTCTCGTGGCGGCAGGGTATCGGTCGATCCATGGCCGATAACATACTCGAGGCGCGCGGTCTGGCGAAGGGTTTTCGCGGCTTCATGGCCGTGCAGGACGTCGACCTGTCGATCGAGCGGGACAGCATTCACGCGCTGATCGGTCCGAATGGCGCGGGCAAGACCACCTGCTTCAACCTGCTGACCAAGTTCCTGCAGCCGAGTGCCGGCAAGATCACATTCGAGGGCAAGGACATCACCGACCTGAAGCCGGCCGATGTCGCCCGCCGCGGCCTGGTGCGCAGCTTCCAGATCTCGGCGGTGTTCGGGCACATGAGCGCGCTCGAGAACGTGCGCGTCGCGCTGGCCCGCTCGCGCGGCGGCAATTTCGATTTCTGGCGCAGCGAACGCGCACTTTCGGTGTTCAACGACCGCGCGCACGAACTGCTCTACGATGTCGGGCTGTCGGACAGTGTCGAGGTGCCGGCGGCGGAACTCTCCTATGGCCGCAAGCGCGCGCTGGAGATCGCGACCACGCTGGCGCTCGATCCGAAGCTGATGCTGCTGGACGAGCCGACAGCCGGCATGACCGAGGCGGACGTGGCGCGGATCGTGGCACTCATCCGCCAGATCCGGAAGGGCCGCACGATCCTGATGGTGGAGCACAATCTCTCCGTCGTCTCCGGCCTGTCGGACCGGATCACGGTGCTGGCGCGCGGCCGCGTGCTGGCCGAGGGCGATTACGCCAGCGTGTCCACCAACGAGGCGGTCATCACCGCCTATCTCGGCTCGGAGCACGCCGATGCTTGAAATCGCCGATCTCAACGCCTGGTACGACGAGAGTCACGTTCTGCATGGCATGAAGTTCGAGGTGCGGGAGGGTGAATGCGTCACCCTGCTCGGCCGCAACGGTGCCGGCAAGTCGACGACGCTGAAGGCGATCATGGGGCTGGTGCCGAAGCGCACCGGCAGCATCCGCTTTCGCGGCGCCGAGCTGATCGCCGCCCGCCCCGACATCATCGGCCGCGCGGGCATCGGCTTCTGCCCGGAAGACCGCGGCATTTTCGCCGGGCTGACGGTGGAGGAAAACCTGATGCTGCCGCCGGTGGTCGCACCCGGGGGCATGAGTGTCGCCGATATCCACGAGCTGTTCCCCAATCTGCGCGAGCGCGCGAAAAGCCCGGGGACCAAACTTTCGGGCGGCGAACAGCAGATGCTGGCGATCGCCCGCATCCTGCGCACCGGCGCCAAGCTGCTGCTGCTCGACGAGCCGACCGAGGGGCTTGCGCCGGTCATCGTCCAGCAGATCGGCCACATGATCGCGGAGATCAAGCGCCGTGGCTTTACCGTGCTGCTGGTGGAGCAGAATTTCCGCTTTGCCGCCAAGCTTGCTGACCGGCACTACCTCGTCGAGCACGGTCAGGTCGTGGACATGATCCCGGCCAATGAGCTCGCCGCCCGCGCCGAGTCGCTCAACCGGCGACTTGGTATCTGAACCTCAACGAAGGAAACATCCATGGACCTGAGCAGAAGAAACCTTCTCGGCGGCGCCGCCGCCGGCGTTGCAGCGGCCTCGCTGCCCGGCACGCGGGCGCGCGCGGCCTCGGCCAAGAAGCTCAAGATCGCCGTCGTCAGCGATTTCTCCGGCCCCTATCGCGACATCGGCGGCCCGACCTCGGTTGCGTGCGTCGAGCAGGCGATCGCCGATTTCGGCGCCAAGCAGAAGGGCTATGACGTCGAGGTGATCCGTGGCGACCACCAGGAGAACCCGGGTGTCGGCACCGCGCTGGCCCGCCGCTTCTACGACCAGGGTGCGGACCTCGTGATCGACGTCCCGAACTCCGCGATCGGCATCGCCATCGAGGGCGTCGCGCACGACAAGAACCGCGCCTACATCAACACCAACTCCGCCTCCTCCGACATCACCGGCAAGTTCTGCAACGCGCAGACCGTGCACTGGACCTACGACACCTACATGCTGTCGCACTCCACCGGCGGCGCCATCGTGAAGTCGGGCGGCAAGAAGTGGTTCTTCATCACCGCCGACTATGCGTTCGGTCACCTGCTGCACGAGCAGACCGCCGCTGTCGTGAAGCAGATGGGCGGCCAGGTGCTCGGCAACATCAACTATCCGTTCCCGACCACGACCGACTTCTCCTCCTACCTGATCCAGGCCCAGGCCTCCGGCGCCGACGTGCTCGGCCTCGCCAACGCGGGCAAGGACACGGTGAACTCGATCAAGCAGGCGCATCAGTTCGGCCTGAACAAGAAGATGCACATTGCCGGCCTGCTGATCTTCCTGAACGACGTGCATGGCATGGGCCTCGAGATCGCGCAGGGCCTGACGCTCACCGAGAGCTTCTACTGGAACCTGAACGACCGCACCCGCGCGTTCATGAAGCGGGTCAAGCCGCGCACGCCGGACAACTATCCCTCGATGGGCCAGGCCGGCAGCTATTCCGGCACGCTGCACTTCCTCAAGGCCGTCGATGCCATGAACAACATGAAGGACGTGAAGAACGGCGCCGCCGTCGTCGCGCAGATGAAGAAGATGCCGACCGACGACGATGCCTACGGCAAGAACTACATCCGCGAGGATGGCCGCTTCATGTGCCCGGCCTACCTGTTCCGCGTGAAGTCGCCGTCCGAGAGCAAGGAGCCGTGGGACTACTACGATCTCCTCGCCACGACCCCGGCGAAGGAAGCGTTCATGCCGATGGCCGCCGAAGGCTGCCCGCTGGTCAAGGCCTGAGATCAAGCCCGCCATGAAGAGACACACGTCATGCTGATGATCCTCGGCAAGCCGGCGCCGCTGCTGTTCGGGCAGCTGCTGCTCGGCATCATCAACGGCTCGTTCTACGCGATGCTTTCGCTCGGGCTGGCGATCATTTTCGGTCTGCTGAACGTCATCAACTTCGCGCATGGCGCGCTCTTCATGGTGGGCGCGTTCGTGACCTGGGGGCTCCTGCATTATCTCGGCATCGGCTACTGGCCGGCGCTGGTGCTGGCCCCCGTGATGGTTGGCGCGTTCGGGCTCGGGCTCGAACGCACCCTCATCCGCTTCACCTACAAGCTCGACATTTTGTACGGCCTGCTGCTGACCTTCGGCCTCGCGCTGGTGCTGGAGGGGCTGTTCACCAACGCCTATGGCAGCTCGGGCGTATCCTACGGGGCGCCTGACATCCTGTCCGGCACGCTCAATCTCGGCTTCATGTATCTGCCGGTCTATCGCGGCTTCGTGGTGGCCGCGGCAATCATCATCTGCGTGGCGGTCTGGTTCGTGATCGAAAAGACCAGCCTCGGCGCCCTGCTGCGCGCCTCGACCGAAAATCCCGCGCTCGTGCAGGCCTTCGGCGTGAACGTGCCGCGGGTGATCGCGCTGACCTTTGCCGCCGGCGTCTCCCTCGCGGGGCTGGCGGGCGTGCTCGCGGCGCCGCTCTATTCGGTCAATCCGGGCATGGGCACCGACCTGATCAACACGGTGTTCGCCGTTGTCGTGATCGGCGGCATGGGCTCGATCGGCGGCGCCATCATCACCGGCTTCGGCCTTGGCATCATCCAGGGCTTTACCGAGGTCTATTATCCGGCAGCATCGTCCGTCGTTGTCTTCGCGGTGATGGCTGTCGTGCTGCTGGCCCGTCCGGCCGGCCTGTTCGGAAGGGCGGCATGATGTTCGGTTTCACCCGCGCCCAGGCGATCGGCTTCGTCGTCATGGCGGCGATCCTCGCCGTCGCGCCCTTCGTCGTCTATCCGATTTTCGTCATGCAGGTGATGTGCTTCGCGCTCTTCGCGATGGGGGCGAACCTGCTGATGGGTTATACCGGCCTGCTCTCGCTCGGCCAGGCTGCCTTCTTCGGCATGGGCGGCTATGTCGTCGGCTACATGATCCAGACGATGCACGCTTCCACCGAAGTCGGGCTGATCCTTGGTGGGCTCACCGCCGCGGCCATCGGCGTCGTGTTCGGCTGGCTCGCGATCCGGCGGCAAACCATCTATTTCGCGATGATCACCCTCGCCCTCGCGCAGCTCGTCTATTTCTTCGCGGTGCAGGACACGAGCTTTACCGGCGGCGAAAACGGCATCCAGAACATCCCCCGCGGCAACCTGTTCGGCAGCCTGCCCCTGCACAACGACCTGCAGCTCTACTGGCTGGTGTTCGGCGTGTTCATCGCCGGCTTCCTGTTCGTCCATCGGGTGATCCACTCGCCGTTCGGCCAGGTGGTGAAGGCGATCCGCGAGAACGAGAGCCGCGCCATTTCGCTCGGCTACAAGGTCGAGCAGTATAAATGGGTCATCTTCGTGCTGTCCGCGGCGCTGGGTGGCATTGCCGGCGGGCTGAATGCGCTGGTGGTCCGCATCGCCACGCTCACCGATGTCGGCAACGCCACGTCCGGCCTGGTCGTGCTGATGGTTCTGGTCGGCGGGATCGGGACGGTGTTCGGCCCGCTCGTCGGTGCCGCGATCATCGTCGCCATGCAATATTATCTCGCCAGTTTCAGCGACTGGGTGACGGTGATCCAGGGCGTGATCTTCATCGCCTGCGTGCTCGCCTTCCGCCGTGGCGTTGCCGGAGAGGTTGCATCCTGGCTCAAATTGTCCCTTTGATGGGGCATGCAGGCTGAACAACTCGGAACTCACGACGCAACATCCCTCGCCGCCCTGATCAGGGGCGGCGAGATCACGGCGGAGGAGCTGCTCGATGCAACCCTCGCCAGGATCGACGCCAGCGAACCCCGGCTGAACGCCATCGCCGCCGATCTGCGGGACCGCGCCCGCCGGCAGATCGCCGCCGGATTGCAGGGGCCTTTCGCGGGCGTTCCCTTTCTCCTCAAGGATCTCGCGCAGGAGTACGAAGGCGCGCCGATGACGATGGGCGCCCTGCCGCTGCGGGGCAATGTCGCCGCCCGGTCCTCGCATTTCGTCGAACGCTGCCTCGCCGCCGGGCTGGTGATCGCCGGGATGACGACGGCGCCGGAACTCGGCCTCAAGGCGACCACTGAAACCCGCCTTTACGGCGCGACCCGCAATCCGTGGAATCCCGGCCATACGCCGGGCGGATCGTCGGGTGGATCGGCCGCCGCGGTTGCCGCCGGCTACGTTCCGATGGCCGGCGCGGGCGATGGCGGCGGGTCGATCCGCATTCCCGCCTCCTATTGCGGGCTGTTCGGGCTCAAGCCGTCCCGCGGGCGAGTCTCCTCGGGTCCGATGGCCGGCGAGATGTGGGATGGCGCGGTGGCGGACCATGTGCTGACCCGCAGCGTTCGCGATTCGGCCGCCATGCTCGACTGTCTCGCCGGCACGGCGGTGGGCGATCCCTTCATCATCCCGGCGCCGGCGCGCCCCTTCGCCGCTGAACCCGGTGCCGATCCGGGCCGGTTGCGGATCGGCTTCTCAATCCGCTCGCCGATCGGCGGGCGGGTCGCGCCGGAGATCGCCGAGGCTGTCGCGGCCACTGCCCGCCTGCTCGAATCCCTCGGCCACATCGTCGAGGAGGCCGAGCCCGCGATCGACGGCAAGCTGCTCGCGCGCTGCTACATGGGCATGTATTACGGCCAGGTCGCGGCAATGCTTGCCCGGCTCCGGCGCGAGCATGGCAGCCGCGACCGGGATTTCCACCCCGACACACGGGCGATCGCCGCGATCGGGCGGGCGATGTCCGCCGGCGCCTATGTCGAGCTGCGCGAGCATTGGAACGGGTTCGCCCGCGCGCTCGGCGCGTTCTTCACGACATATGACCTCTATCTCACGCCGACCACCGCACTCGGCCCCGCAAGGATAGGCGAGCTCGACTCGCCGGCCCCCATCCAGGCCATCTCCCGGCTGATCAGCCGGGCCAATGCCGGTGGCCTGCTGATTCGCTCGGGCGTTGTCGAAGGGCTCGCCTTCCAGAATCTCGAACGCACGCCCTTCACCCAGCTCGCCAACCTGGCCTTCGTTCCGGCCATGTCGGTGCCGCTGCATCAGGGGGCCGACGGGCTGCCGATCGGCGTTCAGTTCGTCGGCCGCACCGCCGATGAAGCCACGCTGCTCCGCCTCGCCGCGCAGCTGGAAGCGGCATCGCCCTGGGCCGGCCGGCGGCCGCAAGGCAGCTGACCGCGCCGCGCCAGCGCCTTGACCAGACCGGCTCCGTGGCCGACATTTGGGGCATCAACGTGACAGGGCACGACATCTGATCCGACAAAGATGCTCTGTTTATCAATGTGGTAGAGCACTCCATCCGATCCATCAGGATCGGAAACTGCTCTAGAGCATCATCCGATCAGATGGAATCATCTGATCGGATAAAGATGCTCGACTTATCAATATGCTAGAGCACTACATCCGATCCAATCGGATCGGAAAGTGCTCTAGCGGCCCACACCGTGGTCGAAGGATCGGCCTGCCGTTTCCGGGCGTCGTCTGCTCGCAGTCTCCCGCAACGGCATGCCGGCCGAAGCCTCATGGAGACTGCGCATGAACGACTGCAATATGACCCTCGGCAATTCGGCGTCCAGCCAATACACGCAGGGTCAGAACGCCCATCCCGCCCGGCAGCACGCGGCGTTGCTGTCCGCCACGGCACTAACAAAAAATTGCGAAACGATAACGATCGATCCATCGCGCGCGATCCCGTCCGCCCCGCGGCGCGGGCGCTGTTCCGGCCCGGCCGTGGTTCGTAGAACCGCCATTGATGTCGGGAGGTGCGGGGTATGACCCGTCATTCGGAAACGCTGTTCAGGCCGGACGCGCAGGCGAGCGATCCGCAATGGTTCAAGGACGCCATCATCTATCAGGTTCACGTCAAGTCGTTCTTCGACAGGAATGGCGATGGCGTCGGCGACTTTGCCGGGCTGATGGAGAAGCTCGACTACATCGTCGATCTCGGCGTCACCGCGATCTGGCTGCTGCCCTTCTATCCCTCGCCCCGGCGCGACGATGGTTATGACGTCAGCGGCTATCGTGCCGTCCATCCCGAGTATGGCACGCTGGGCGATGTGCGCCGCTTCATCGACGCAGCTCATCGCCGCGGCCTGCGGGTCATCACCGAACTGGTCATCAACCACACCTCCGACCAGCACCCCTGGTTTCAGCGCGCCCGCCTCGCAAAGCCGGGATCGAGCGCGCGCGACTATTACGTATGGTCGGACAACGATCAGAAATATGCAGGTACACGCGTCATCTTCGTCGATCTCGAAAAATCCAACTGGACTTGGGATGCAACCGCCGGCGCTTATTACTGGCATCGGTTCTACAGCCATCAGCCTGATTTGAATTTCGACAATCCGAGGGTTTTTCAGGAAGTTCTCGGAATTATGCGATTCTGGGTCGATCTCGGCGTCGATGGGTTCCGGCTCGACGCCGTGGGCTATCTCGCCGAACGTGAAGGAACCGCCAATGAAAATCTCCCCGAGACCCATGCGATCCTGAAGCGGCTCCGCGCCGCGCTGGAGGCGCACGCGCCCGACCGCATGTTTCTCGCTGAAGTGAACCAGTGGCCCGAGGATACGCTGCCCTATTTCGGCGATGGCGATGAATGCCACATGGCGTTTCACTTTCCGCTGATGCCGCGGATGTACATGGCGATCGCGCAGGAAGACCGGTTTCCGATTTCCGATATCATGCGCCAGACGCCGCAGATCCCGGAGAATTGCCAATGGGCGATCTTCCTGCGCAACCACGATGAACTCACCCTGGAGATGGTGACCGACAGGGAGCGCGACTATCTCTGGGCCACCTACGCGGCCGATCACCGCGCGCGGCTCAATCTCGGCATTCGCCGCCGCCTCGCGCCGCTGCTGGAGCGGGACCGCCGCCGCATCGAGCTGATGAACGGTCTGCTGCTGTCGATGCCGGGTACGCCGGTGATGTATTATGGCGACGAGATCGGGATGGGCGACAACATCCATCTCGGCGACCGCGATGGCGTGCGCACGCCGATGCAATGGTCCCCCGACCGGAATGGCGGGTTTTCCCGCGCCGACCCCGAAGCGCTGGTGCTGCCGCCGATCATGGACCCGGTTTCCGGCTATCAGGCGCTGAATGTGGAGGCGCAGGCGAAAGATCCGCATTCCCTGCTCAACTGGACCCGGCGGATGCTCGCCGTGCGCCGGCGGCATCGCGCCTTCGGCCGGGGCGGCATGCGGTTCCTGTATCCGGGAAATCGCAGGATACTCGCCTATATCAGGGATCTGCCCGAGCAGAACGATGCGGGAGAGACGATCCTTTGCGTCTACAATCTCGCGCGCACGGCCCAGGCGGTCGAACTCGATCTCTCGGCCTTTGCCGGCCGGGTGCCGCTCGATGTCATCGGCGGCTCGCCCTTTCCGCCGATCGGCCCGCTCCCCTATGTGCTGACCCTGCCGCCCTATGCGTTCTACTGGTTCAGTCTCGCGACCGAAACCTCGATGCCGGGCTGGCGGGTCGAACCCTCGGAGCCGTTGCCGGATTTCGTGACCCTGGTGATGCGCGATGGCTTGCGGGATCTGGTCACGCCTCAAACCCTGCGGAGCCTGGAGACGGACGTGCTGCCGCCTTACCTCGCCCGGCGGCGCTGGCTGGCGAGCGGAGGTGGCGAGGCCGGCGATGTGTCGATCGCCGCGATGGACCATGTCGGGACGCCGGAGGGCGAGTTCCTGCTCTGCCAGGCCACACTGGCGCGGGGCGGGCGGGATGAGCGCTATTTCCTGCCGCTTGCAGCCGATTGGGGCGAGCCGCCCGCCGCGCCGATCGTGCAGCAACTGGCGCTGGCGCGCTTGCGGCAGCAGCGGCGTCTCGGCCACCTGACCGACGGGTTTGCCGTCGATTCCTTTGCCCGCGCCGTGATCGCGGGGATTCGGGAGGCGCGGTCGTTCCGGCTCGGCGCGGGCGCGCTCGCCTTCGAGGCGACGGACGAGGCGACGGAGCGCGCGCGGGAAGTCCTCCCGGCGGACGATGCCGGAATCCGCAGGCTCTCCGCCGAGCACGCCAGTAGCGCGATGATCATGGGCGAGACCGCGATCATCAAGATCCTGCGGCGTCTCGAGGCCGGCGATCATCCCGAGGTGGAGATGCCGCGGTTCCTTGCCGCGCATGGATTCGCGCATACACCGGCGCCGCTCGGCGAGGTCGTGCTGACGGATGATGCCGGGGCGCGCTCCACCCTGGTGATCGTGCAGCACTACGTGCGCAATCAGGGCGACGCCCGGCAATACATGATCGATGCGCTGAGCCGCGCCGTCGATGATGCGGCGCACGCGGAGCTTGATGCGGCAGGAGAGGATGCCGCGCTGGCGCCGTGTCTCGCGCTGGCGGGCGCCATCGGGCGACGGCTTGCCGAGATGCACGCCGTGCTTGCCATGCCGCATTCATCCGCGGCCTTCGCGCCCCGAAGCGCCGGGACGGACGAGGCGGCCGGCTGGGCGGAAGCGGCGCGCAGCCGGATCGCCGCGGCCTTCGCCGCTCTCGACGACGCATCGCCGGCTCCTGGCCCCGGCGCGCAGGAGATCGTGGCGCAGCTGCAACGGACCCGCACTTCGCTGGAAGCCGAAATCTCCCGCCTGGCCAGCGCGGGGGCGGGGATGCTGACAACGCGCATTCATGGCGATCTCCACCTGGGCCGCATTCTCGTCGTGCATGGCAATGCGCTGATCATCGATTTCGAGGGCGAGGCATCCATCCCGCTGGCGATCCGGCGCCGGAAAGCCTCGCCGCTCCGCGATGTGGCGGGCGTGTTATGGTCGATCGATGATGCGGCGCTGACGGTCAGGCAGGCCCGGCTTGCGAGCGGTGCCCGCCCCGCGCGGCGATGCGACGCCATCGTGGAGCGGTTTCGTAACGAGGTGTCAGCTTCCTTCACGCTGGCCTATCGCGCCAGTGAAGTGGCGGCACCGCATCGCTGGGTCGATGACAATGCGTGGGACGGCCTCGTCCGTCTGTTCCTGGTCGAGACGGTGGCGGATGCAGTTTGCCGCGAAGCCGCCCTCCGCCACGGCAGGATCGGCATTCCGGCCGAAGGCCTGGCCCGGCTATGCGGGCTTGCGCGGGAGGGAAGGCTTTCCGACGAGCCCGGTTTCGATTGACGATGTCGCGCTGATCGTGGTTCGCTCACGGCAATGGCGCACCATCTGATTGGATAAAGATGTCCTGTTTTTCAATATGATGGAGCACTGCATCCGATCCGCAAGGATCGGAAAATGCTCCAGATAACCGAAATGCAATCTTTGGTTGAAAAACAGGATATTGGCGGTTAAGGTGACTGCCTGAAGCCGTTGTTTGCGGCGATGCCCACTCGGGCCGGCTTGTTTGATTTTCTATCCCACCGTTGTGGGGAGGCTGATTTCGATCGAACGTCGTATTAAAAATATTTTCAACTGACCATTTCCGGGCTTTCCGATGAACCATGCATTCAAGCTGATCTGGAGCCGTACGCTGGGGATGCTGATCCCTGTGGCGGAGGTGATGCGGACGGTGGGGCATGGGGGGCGTCGGCTGAGCCCGCGGGCATTGCGGCGGCTGGCGCTGCGGCGGGGCCTTGCCGGCGTGGCGGGGAGTGTGGCGCTGGTGCTGGTCCCGGCGGTGGCGCTGGCGCTGCCGCAGGGCGGGCAGGTGACGGCTGGGGCGGCGAGCATCGCGCGCAGCGGCAACACGCTGACGGTCACGCAGACGAGCGGCAAGACCGCGATCAATTGGCAGGGCTTCAGCATCGGCGCCGGGCAGAGCGTGCAGTTCCGCCAGCCGGGGGCGAGCAGTGTCGCGCTGAACCAGGTGCTCGGCAGCGATCCGAGCCAGATCTACGGGCATCTGACGGCGAACGGGCAGGTTTTTCTGGTCAACCCGAACGGGGTGTATTTCGCGCCGGGCGCCTCGGTGGATGTCGGCGGGCTGGTGGCCTCGACGCGGGCGATCACCGATCGGGATTTCATGGCCGGCAAATATCATTTTACCGGCACCAGCACGGCGTCCGTGGTCAATCGCGGCACGATCAAGGCGGCTGAGGGCGGGTATGTCGCCTTCATCGGCGGGCAGGTGGACAATGCGGGGCGGATCGTTGCCCCGGGCGGGACGGTGGCGCTGGGGGCGGGCGGCACGATCGACCTGACACTGGCGGGTGGCAGTCTCGTGCATTTCGAGGTGAGCCGGGCGGCGCTTTCAGCCGAGGTGAAGAATGGCGGGGCGATCATCGCGCAGGGCGGCGTGGTGCTGCTGAGTGCCGCGGCGAAGGACGCGCTGCTGCGGACGGTGGTGAACCAGAGCGGGATCGTCGAGGCAGGCAGTGCGACGTTGCAGGGCGGGACGATCACGCTGCTGGGTGGATCGTCGGGCACTGTTTCGGTGTCGGGCCGGCTCGATGCGAGCTCTGCCACAGGCGCGGGCGGTGCGGTGGCGGTGAGCGGCGCGCATGTGGTGGTGGCGCATGGCGGGCGGATCGTGGCGACGGGTGCGATCCGCGGCGGGACGATCGCGGTGGGTGGCGGCGTGCATGGCGCGGGATCGCTGCCGCCGGCGCGGACGGTGAGGCTTGCCTCCGGCGCGGTGCTGGACGCGCGGGCGACGCGTGCGGGTGCGGGCGGCGTGGTGAGCGTGTGGTCGGATGTGAAGAACCCGGCCTCGGTGACGAAGGTTGCGGGCACGATCCTGGCGTCCGGCGCGGGCGGCGGGCAGGGCGGGTTTGTCGAGACCTCGGGGCATCGTCTCGACATCACCGGCGCCGCGGTGCGGACGGGCGGCGGCACCTGGCTGCTCGACCCGTATAATGTGACGATCGCCTCGAGCAACGCGAGCGGGACGGCGTTCAGTAGCAATTACAAGCCGGGTTCCGCCTCGACGATCCTGAACACGAGCATCGAGACGGCGCTGAACGCGGGCAACAAGGTCGTGATCCAGACGACGGGGACCGCGGGCAGCTCGAACGGCAACATCACGGTGAACGCGCCGATCGCGTGGAGCACCGGCGCGGGGCTGACGCTGAACGCGGCGGGGAATATCGCGATCAACGCGCCGATCAGCGCGAGTGGCTCCGCACCGTCCCTGACGCTGGAGTATGGCCAGTCGAGCGCGAACGGTGCGGGGGCGAGCTACAGCATCGCAGCACCGGTGAGCCTGCCGGGCAACGCGGGCTTTGTGACCCAGGCGGGCTCGTCGGGCGTGGCGATCAGCTACACCGTGGTCGATACCCAGGCCGCGCTGGAGGCGATCAGCGGCACCGGCAACTACGCGCTCGGCGCCAGCGTCACCGCGACCGGCACGAACAGCCCCATCCCCAGTTTCTCCGGCACGTTCGAGGGGCTAGGCAACACGATCTCGAACCTGACGATCACGGGCGGCAACAATGTCGGCCTGTTCGGAACGCTCGGCAGCTTCGGCGTGATCCGCGATGTCGGGCTGGTGGGCGAGAGTGTCACGGGAACCAGTCTCGTCGGCGGGCTCGTCGGCAATAACACCTATGGCGGGACGATCAGTGCTAGTTATGTAACCGGCACAGTCTCGGCAAGTGGCTACGGCGTCGGCGGCCTGGTGGGCGATAACGGCTATGCCGGCTCGGTCACTGCGAGTTTTGCAAGTGCGACGGTAACCGGGAGCAGCACCGATGTCGGCGGATTGGTGGGGTTGAATACCAACCAGGGCGTCATCAGCGCGAGTCATGCAAGCGGGAACGTCACCGGCACCGGCAATTATGTCGGCGGTCTTGTTGGTTACAATAACAGCGGCAACATTGCCGCGAGCTATGCGACCGGCAGCGTCGCAGGTGCCAGCAGCGATGTCGGCGGGCTGGTCGGCGTCCATTACAACGGCACCATCGCTGGCAGCTATGCCACGGGGCAGGTGACGGGATTTGCCAATGTCGGTGGGCTCGTGGGGTACAATGGTAGCGCGCTGACCGACAGCTACGCCGCGAGCATCAGCGTTTCCGGAAAGAGCGGCAATGTCGGCGGGCTGGTCGGGGATAACGCCGGCAACATCACCGCGAGCTATGCCGTGGGCAGCGTGTCGGGCAATGCCGATCTCGGCGGATTGGTGGGGTATAATATCGGGGCCATCGGTTCGAGCTATTGGGACACGACGGCAAGCGGGACGATGACGGGTACGGGCTTTGGCTCGGGATCGGGCGTTGCTGGTCTTTCAACGCAGGAATGGCTGACCCAGGGGCCGATTGCGACGGGTGTGTTCAGCAGCAGCACCTGGGTGGCGGGCTATCCCTATCCGGTGCTGAAGGCGCTGCCCTATGTGGTGGTGAATGCGACTTCGGCGCAGGCCACTTATGGAGATCAGACGCAGCCATCCTTCACGGTGTCCAGCGTTGCGAACCAGGGCGGCGTCGTCTCTGGTGTTGTGAACACCTCGGGTGTGCAGTTTTTTTCGCTCCCCGCTGCGACGACCTCGTCGGGCACCTATTTTGTCGGCGGCAGCGGCGCCAGCCTCGATAGAGGCCAGTCCGGCTATCAGATCACTTATGACGGCTCGTTGACCATCAAACAGGCTTCGCTGACGATCACGCCGGGCAACCAGTCAAAAACCTACGGCGAGACGCTGGCTCTCGGCACGACGGATTTCACCGCCAGCGGCCTGCTCAACAACGACACGGTGAGCAGCGTCACCCTGAGTAGCGCCGGCACGGCGGCAGCGGCTAGCGTCGCGGGTGGGCCCTACGCCATCACCGGGTCGAACGCGCAGGGAACGGGCCTGTCGAACTACACGATCAGTTACGACACCGGCGCGCTGACCATCAACAAGGCGGCAATGAGCGTGACGGGTGAGGTGGCGTCGAACAAGGTCTATGACGGGACGACCGTTGCCACGCTGTCGGGCGGGACGCTCGTGGGGGTGTTTGCGGCGGATATTGGCAATGTGACGCTGAGCGAAGCGGGCAGTTTTGCCGGCCCGAATGTAGGCAGTGGTATCACGGTGAAGGCGAATGACAGTCTCGGCGGGGTTGCTGCGGGGAACTACAGCCTCATCCAGTCGACCGGGCTTGCGGCGAACATCACGCCGGAAGCGATCACGGTGACGGCGTTATCGAACAGCAAGGTCTATGACGGGACCACGAGCGCCGCGGCGGCGCCGATCGTGACGTCGGGGACGCTCTATGCGGTGAACACCGGGACGCTTTCGGAGAGCTACACAACGGCGAATGCGGGACAGTCGCTAACCCTGGCGCCGACGCTGACGGGTCTTGCGGACGCGGCGGATTATGCGATCAGTTATGTAAACAATACGTCAGGCGTGATCGCGCAGGCGCCGCTGAGCGTGACGGGCGAGGTGGCGTCGAACAAGGTGTATGATGGCACGACCGTCGCCACGCTGTCTGGCGGAATGCTTGCGGGGGTGATTGCGGCAGATTTCGGCAAAGTCACGCTGAGCGATGCGGGGAGTTTTGCTGGTCCGAATGTTGGCAATGGGATTGCGGTGACGGCCAGCGATGCTCTCGGCGGGGTTGCGGCGGGGAACTACAGCCTCACCCAGCCGACCGGGCTTGTGGCGAATATCACGCCGGAAGCGATCACGGTGACGGCGTTGTCGAACAGCAAGGTCTATGACGGTACCACGAGTGCCGCGGCGGCCCCGATTGTGACGTCGGGGACGCTCTATGCGGTGAACACCGGAACGCTGGCGGAGAGCTACACAACGCCGACTGCGGGCCAGTCGCTAACCCTGGCGCCGACGCTTACGGGTCTTGCGGACGCAGCGGATTATGCGATCAGTTATGTAAACAATACGTCAGGCGTGATCGCGCAGGCGCCGCTGAGCGTGACGGGCGAGGTTGCGGCGAACAAGGTGTATGACGGCACGACCAGCGCCGCGCTGACGGGCGGAACGCTTGCGGGCGTGATTGCGGCAGATTTTGGCAAAGTGACCTTGAACGAAGCGGGTAGCTTTGTCAGTGTGCATGCAGCCAGTGGCATCGCGGTTCGGGTCAGTGACAGTCTCGGCGGGGTTGCTGCGGGGAACTACAGCCTCACCCAGCCGAGCGGGCTTGCGGCGAACATCACGCCGGAAGCGATCACGGTGACGGCGTTATCGAACAGCAAGGTCTATGACGGGACCACGAGCGCCGCGGCGGCGCCGATCGTGACGTCGGGGACGCTCTATGCGGTGAACACCGGGACGCTTTCGGAGAGCTACACAACGGCGAATGCGGGACAGTCTCTGACCCTGGCGCCGACGCTGACGGGTCTTGCGGACGCAGCGGATTATGCGATCAGTTATGTAAACAATACGTCAGGCGTGATTACGCCGGCGCAACTCACGGTAACGGGCGAGGTTGCGGCGAACAAGGTGTATGACGGCACGACCGGTGCCACGCTGTCCGGCGGAACGCTCGCGGGTGTGATCGTGTCTGATATTGGCAATGTGACTCTGAGCGACGCGGGCAGCTTTGCCAGCGCGAATGTAGGCAGTGGTGTCGCGGTGCGGGTCAGCGACACTCTGGGCGGAAGTGCTTCAGGGAACTACACGCTGAGCCAGCCGACCACGCTTGCGGCGAACATCACGCCGGAAGCGATCACGGTGACGGCGTTATCGAACAGCAAGGTCTATGACGGGACCACGAGCGCCGCGGCGGCGCCGATCGTGACGTCGGGGACGCTCTATGCGGTGAATACCGGAACGCTGGCGGAGAGCTACACAACGCCGAATGCGGGACAGTCGCTGACCCTGGCGCCGACGCTGACGGGTCTTGCGGACGCAGCGGATTATGCGATCAGTTATGTAAACAACACGTCAGGTTTGATCACGCCGGCGCAACTCGCTGTGACGGGCGAGGTGGCGGCGAACAAGGTATATGACGGCACGACCTCGGTGGCCCTCTCCGACGGGGTGCTGTCGGGTGTGATCGGATCTGATATTGGCAAGGTGACGCTGAGCGAAGCGGGCAGCTTTGTCAGCGCGAATGCGGGCAACGGGATTGCGGTCACGGTCAATGACAGTCTCGGCGGCAGTGCGGTGGGGAACTACGCGCTCATCCAGCCTGTCGGTCTTGTCGCTGACATAACGCCAAAAGCGCTGACGGTCACACCGGGCAACCTGTCCAAGACCTATGGCCAGACAGTTGATCTCGGCACGACCGACTTCACCGTCATCGGTCTGGTCCATAACGACACCGTCAGCAACGTGACGCTGGGCAGCGCCGGTGCGACGGCAACGGCCATGGTCGGCGCCTCCCCCTACGCGATCATCGCCTCGAACGCGACCGGCACGGGCCTGCCGAATTACACGATCACGTACGCCACCGGTGCGCTGACGGTGAACCCGGCCGCGCTGACGATCACGCCGGGCAACCAGTCCAAGACCTTCGGCCAGACGCTCGATCTCGGCACCACCAACTTCACCGCCACCGGCCTGCTCAACAATGACAGCGTGACCGGCGTGACGCTCGCGAGCACCGGCGCGGCGGCGGCGGCGGCGGCTGTGCCGGTGCCCTATGCGATTACCGGATCGGCGGCGGTTGGCCAGGGGCTCGGCAACTACACGATCAGCTACGGCACCGGGTCTCTGACGGTCACGCCCACCACGAGTGCTGCAACCAGCGGCTCCGCGCCGTCGAGCAAGGTGCAGAGTGTTCACATCTCCGTCTGCACCACGGGCTCGCTGGCCAGTTGCGTGGGGATGACGGTGTCGGGCGTTGGCGTCAACCTGTCGGGGCAGACGGTCTCGATCACGACATTTCCACCACCCTGGATGATCTCCGGCCTCAGTGAGCCTCGCCTCCAAGCGACGCCATCGCGTCGGGGTTGAGGAGCACGATGAGAACCATGTCGAACTTGTCGCGGGCGGTGCTATGTACGGCGCTGGGCGCGGCTGTGAGCCTGCCGGCGCTGGCTTCGGTAACGGGGGCGCCGCCAGCGGGCGGAATTTTGCATCAGCTGGCGCCGGCGCCGGTATTGCCGGCGTTGCCGGGGGGCGCGATCCGGCTCGCCCCCGCTTCGGGCCAGCATCTGCATTCAAAATTGCGAATCCCGGTCAGCCGGATCGAGATCGAGGGGAACCACAAGCTGCCCACCTCCCTGCTGGCCGCATTGATGCGCCCGGTGGAGGGGCGGACGGTCTCGCTCGATCGCCTGCAGACCTATGTCGCGCGGATCTCGGCGGCCTATCACCGGCGCGGTTATCTGCTGGCCTTTGCCTACCTGCCGCCGCAATCGATCCGGCATGGCGTAGTGCGGGTCGCGGTGGTCGAGCCGCGTTATGACGCGGTCACGGTGTCGGGGGCGTCGCGGTTCCGGGCGTCGCAAGCCCTGCGGGTGATGGGGGTGAAGGCGGGTGAGGCGGTGCGCCTGTCCCCGCTGAACCGCGGCCTGCTGCTGCTCAACCGCACACCGGGGGTGCGTGTGGAGGGCGCGCTGGTGCCGGGCAGCGCGCCGGGCACGACCACGCTGCGCCTGACCCGGCAGGATGGGAAGCTGCTGGGCTTCAGCCTGACGCAGAGCAATGCGGGCAGCCGCTATACCGGTGCGGAGATCACCAGCGCCACGGCGCGGGTGAACGATCCGTTCGGCTATGGCGGGGCGCTGTCGCTGAACGGGGCGATCTCGGGGACGGGCAATCTGCGCAGTGGCGGGTTCGAGGTCGACACGCCGGATCTGTGGAACGGCGTGCAGGCCGGGCTGTATGGCTCGGCAACGGATTACCGGCTTGGCGGCGCGTTCACCGCGCTGGACGAGGTGGGACGGGCGACGCAGTTCGGCGGGTATGTGAGCGATCCGGTGCTGCTGGGCCCGCGGCGCGTGGTTGAGCTGCGGCTGGATGTGCTGGAGGCGGTCTATGCGCAGTCGACCCGCAGCACCGCGACGACGGCGCGGCAGACGATCCCGCAGGAGCGGCTGAGCGTCTCGGGGCAGCTGGCGGACCGGTTTGGCGGGGCGACGGCGGCGAGCCTGAGTCTGACGCATGGCAATCTGTCGATCGGCCCCGCGGCGGCGCGGGCGGCGGATGCGGCAGGGCCGCGGGCGGCGGGCGGGTTCGAGGTGCTGCAGGCGCGGCTGCACCGGGCGCAGTCGCTGCCGCTGGGGCTGAGCCTCACGCTGGACGCGCAGGCGCAGCTCGCCTCGAAGAACCTCGACAGCTCGCAACAGCTCTATCTCGGCGGGCCGTATGGGGTGATGGCCTATCCGGTCAGCGCCGGCGGGGGGGATGAGGGGTATCTGCTGTCCGGCGGGCTGTCGCATATCGTGCCGGTGCCTCATCTGCCCGGGGTGCTGACGGCATCGCTGCTGGCGCAGGCGGGCACGGTCTGGCTGCACCACACCGCCTATCCCGGCGCCACCGGCAAGCCCGAGCAGAGCGAGGCGGGGATCGGTTTCGGTCTCGACGAGCGCTGGCGCGGCATCAACCTCGATCTGACCTACGCCCACCAGATCGGCGCCAACAGCGCCCCCACCATCTCCCACGCACGCGACCAGCTGCTCTTCCAGGTCACCTTCAGCCGATGAACGGCGAAAGCCGGCTGCTGTCCCGGACCTGAAAACTATCGGATTGCAGGGAGAGGCTCGGTTTATCAGTATGATAGAGTACTACATCCGATCCGAAAGGATCGGAAAGTGCTCTAGAGCATCATCCGATCAGATGGAATCATCTAATCGGATAAAGATGCTCTGTTTATCAATGTGATAGAGCACTACATCCGATCCGAAAGGATCGGAAAGTGCTCTAGCCGGTCGCGCGCTTGATGAAACCGGGTTCGCCTGGCGGGTCGGCGAAGGTTTCCACGATGTCGGTGACATCGGCGAGCGGCGGGCCGCGGCGGCAGGCGCGCAGCAATTCCTCGACGGCCGGCGCATCGCCGGCGACCAGCGCCTCGAGCGTGCCGTCCACCCGGTTGCGGACCCAGCCGGCAAGGGCCAGGCGGCGGGCGCGCGTCACCATCCAGTCGCGGAAGCCGACGCCCTGGACATGGCCCGACAGAATGAGATGCTTCGCGATCATCGCTGCGCCAGTGCGACGAAGCGGGCGGCGGTCACGATGTCGTCGCCGATCCGCGCGCGGCGCGCGACCGCCTCGGCATCCTCGCCCCAGAGACGCTCCTGCCAGAGCTCGTCGAGTGCCGCGCAATCATGCGCGGCCAGCGGCGCCAGCGCACCCTCGGCGACGGCGAGGCCGAGCACGAGGCTGCCGAGGGCCGGCACGGTCACGCCAAGCCCGGCAAGGCTCCAGGCATCGTGCCTGGCGAGCGCCTGATCGAGTGCCCCGATCGCCTCGGCCGGCTGGCCGATCGCGGTGATGCCGGCGGTGACGGCGAGGTGCGCCCCGAGCGTGCTCTGCGCCCAGTCGAGCCAGGGTTGCCAGAGCCTCGCCTGTTCGTCGACGAGCCCCTCCGGCGCGGTGGCGCGGTAGCAGAGCAGGTCGCTCCGCCCGTAGGCGAGCAGGCTGGCGCGGACGGCTCCGGTGTCCGGTGCGATCCGCTCCACCGTTGTGCCGGCGAGGCGGGTCAGCGGCAGATCGTCGGGGCGGACCTCGTCATTCTCGCCGGGGGCGTCCCACTCCGCGGCGATGGCGCGGGCGAGGCGCTCTGTCGGCACGGTGAGCGGGCTGCCGCCGGGCAGGCGCACCGGCCGGCCGTCGAGCGTCACGCCGAACCCGCCCTCCATCTCCGCCAGCCCGGTACATTTCCAGATGCGTTTCATTGTCCCGGCGCCATCAGTGGAACAACGATTGCAGCAGGTTCTGCGGTCCGCCCACCGCGCCGGGGGGCTTGGCGCTGCCGGTTGTCGCGCCGCTGTTCCCGCCGGCGGCAAGCCCCATCGTGGTCGGGGCCGGGCCGGGATGGCCCATCCGCGCGAGCGCCAGCGCGGTCGTGCAGCCTTGCGGGCGCGCGCTGCGCCGGGTGAGCCCGAGCTGGCGGGTGAGCCGGCCGAACAGGGTCTGCCCGCCGCCGATCCGCTGGCCGGCGGCGGCAATCGCCTGTGCGTAATCGCCGGCCGGCGCCGCGCCGGTCACTGGCCGGCCGAGCGTCCCGGTGACCGCGAGCGGGATCGGCGTCGCCGCGCCGCCGACCGTGGTCTGCGGCTTCAGCACGACGTTCAGCCCCTCGGTCGCGAGGTTGACGCTGCCGCCGCCGGTCATGAACAGGCGGCTCGAATCGAGGGTGAGCGCGCGGATGCGGGCGAGGCCGTCGGCCGCGTCGATCCGGGTCGCGAAGCAGCGCAGCTGGACCGGGCCCTGCGCGCCGGCAAGCCCTGCCGGCAGGCCGGCGGTGGCCAGCAGGTGATCGAGCAACGCGCCGTCGATCTCGCCGTTCACCGTGGAGATGCCGAGCGCGCCGTTCAGGGTCGCGGCGATGTCATGCGGCGTCGAGCCGGCGCCGGCGAGATTGGCGTAGAGCTGCACCGTCGCCGAGGCGGAGCCGGGCTCGCCGAGCAGCCGGAGCAGCGGCCCGAGGCGGAAGGCCGGCGCCTGTTCGACGAGGCGGATCGAGGGCGGATTGCTGGTGGCGTTCACCATCAGCGCGCCGGAGACCGGCCCGCCCGGCAGCTCGCCGCTGATCGGCCGCACCGTCAGCACGCCGTTGCGCAGCAGCGCATGCGCGCTGAGCGCGCGGTAATCGGCCCCGGCATAGGTGAGCTTGTCGATCGTCAGTTCGACATTGCCATCCGCGGCGCGCAGCAGGTTGAAGGGCAGCGGCGAGGTGGGGATGATCAGTCCGTTCGCGGCAGGGTTTGCCGATGCGGGTGCAGGGGAGGGCGCAGGCGTGGTCTGGCTGGCCGGCGCTGCGCCCGGGGCGGTCGCCGCCGGGGATGGCGGCCGCGCGGCGCGGAGCAGCGCCGACAGGTCGATCCGCGAGGCATGGATCACCGCCTGCAGGTCCGGCCGGGAGCCGATTGTCAGGCTGAAGGCCCCGCCGAACTGCCCCTGCGTCGCACTGACCGCGAGGCTGTTGAGCGCCACCGCACGGGTCAGGCTCTGGCCGCCGGGATCGGTCAGCAGGCCGGAAATGCCGATATTGGTCCAGGCCGGCAGGGGCGTGCCGGCGAGGTCGGACAGTTTCGCGAGATTGGGGATGGTCGCGCTGAGTTTCATCGCGACGCCGGCGAGTTTCGAGGGCGAGGCCATGCCGCCGGCGACGTTGAACAGCGCCTTGCCGACGCGGGCGGCGGCGCTGATCGCGAAACGCTCGGTGGGCCCGCCCGGCTGCGGCGGGCTGGGCGCCACGCCCAGCGCGGCATCGAGCACCGGGCCGACCGGGCCGGCCTTGCCTTCAAGCCCGACCTGGCTGCCCTGGTAGCTGCCCGCCAGTGCCACATTCACTGCCCGGTCGAGCGCCGGCAGGGTGATGTTGAGCGAGCGCAGCGACAGGCCCTTGCGCCAGGCGGTGAGGTCGGACGTGCCGGCCGTGAGGCTGACATTGGTGACCGCCGGAACCTGACCCTCGACCGGCGAGCCGAGATCCGCCCTGAGATCGACCGTTCGCAGCGGCGGCAGGTCGGCCCGCGCGGCGGTGGGCAGATAGGCGGCGAGCGGCGCGAGATCCGGCGCCGTCGCGTGCAGGTGCAACGCATAGCCGTCCGCCTTGCGGGGATGCGCGATCCGGCCGGTGATGTGCAGCTGCGCGCCCTGGCCGCTCACGGTCAGGTCCACCGGCCATGCCGCGCCGCCGGCCGCACCACCGGTCAGCCGCGAAACCGGACCCGTGGTGCCGGACACGCTGAACGGCGTGCCATTGTACTGGGCGTTGACCGAGAGCTGAAGCGGCGCATCCAGCGAGGCGGCGCTGCCGCTGAACCGCGCGATGTGCAGCACGGTGGGGCTCTGCGCCGTGAGAGCGGCCGGCGCGCCGCCGCTCAGCGGCACGAGCACGGTGGAGGGGTGATAGGTGATGGTGCCGTTCTCGATCGAGACCGATTGCAGGGCGATGCCCGCGCCGTTGCCCGGCTGGCCCGCCGCGCCGCCTGTCGTGCCCGGCGTCGCGCCGCCCGCTCCCCCGGCGGGGCCGATCTCCCAGTTCGGCGTGCCGGTCGGCCCGTATTCGAGGTTGATGACCGGATCGACCAGAACGAGATCGAGGATGTTGAGCTGGTGGCGCAGCAGCGGCAGCAGCGCCACCTTGGCCTCGATCCGCCGCAGCGTCGCGAAATCGGCGTCGGCATAGCCGGGCGGGTTGGCGATGGTGATGCCGGTGGCGGAGATCGTCGGCACCAGCGACAGGTTCATCCGCAGCCGGCCATCGATGGTGACCGGCCGGTGCAGCGCCCGCTCGGCGGCGGCGATCACCTGCGGCTTGTAGCTGTTCGGATCGAAGCTCGCGAGGAATAGGCCGATGACCGCGAGCGGTGCCAGAATGACGATCGCGACTGCGATGACCGCGACGCGCCGGAAGGTCCGTCTTGCCTGCATGACGACCCGGATACGCCAAAACCGCGATCGTTGCGAGGGCAGAGCGCCAGGATTGCGCTGAATTCAGAACCCGAACATGTGATCGAATGAAAACGCGCCGCGGCCGAGGCCCGCACCGTCATGCTTGCCGTGATAGCCGAACAGCCGGCAGGTCGCATCGCGGATGATGACATAGCCGCCGGCGGCGCGGGCCAGCGCCTCGGCGCCGAAGATCCGCCAGGGCTCGACGATGGCCGAGCCGGAGCAGGCGATGGCGAGGTTTTGCTCCGCCACCAGGCGGCCTTCGGCATCGTGCAGCATCAGCACGGTGGCCGAATGCGGATGCCAGGCGGCGGAGGCGGGATAGGTCAGCACGCAGAAGCTCGGCCGCGCCGCGCTGCCGAGATCGAGGAACAGCCGGGTCGAGAGGCCGGGCGGCGGGCCGGAATAGGATTGCGGCTCGCCCTTCCACGTCATGATCGTGTTGAACACATGCGCGCCGAAGCTGGTCTCGGCGGCGTGCGAGCCGTCCCGCGCCTCGTAGCGGAACAGCCCGTGCAGCCAGCCATCCGCCTCGCCGCCCTCGGTGAAGTCGTAGACCAGCTCGCCATGGCCGCCCTCCGGCAGCGCGTCCGCCGGCAGCACCTCGTCGAGATCGATGGCGCAGGCATGGTCCCGCTTCAGCGTGCCGGGCCGGTGCTCGGCGACCTTGCTGCCGTCGGGGGCGAAAATATCGAGCCGGAGCGGCAGCGTCGTCTGGGTGTGGGCCATCGGCGTCGGCAGCGCGACCGAGCGGAACCGCTCCCGCGGCAGGATCGGGAAGGGGAGCAGAAAACCGCGGCCGAGCAGCGGCGAGAGGCTGATGATGCCCGGATCGGGGCGGAGATCGGCGCGTTCGACATTCATGTGGGCGATGCGGGTGCGCCCGGCGCGCACGACTTCATAGCGCGGGCGGACCACATGGCGGCCGGCGCGCAGCTCGATCTGCGCCGGCCAGCGCAGCCCGGGCAGCAATTCGGCGACGTCGATGGCCCGCGTCGCGAAGGGGGCGATCGGTTCGGCCAGCGCGACCGGCGCCTCGGCGCCCATGCGGTCGAGGCTGATGGCGCCGGCGGGGATCGGCACGGCGTGGCTGTTCTGCAGCCAGAGGATCACCGTCTCGTCCTCGCGCGGGGCGGGCAGGCCGGCGAAGCGCTCGGAGGGCCAGGCATTGGCGTCGTGGGTGCAGGACAGGCTCGCCCCGTTGCCGGCGGCATGGGTGTCGAGCGCGTATTTCACCACGTCGTGCCCGGCGACGCCGATGGCGTGGATGAAGAGCTGGCCGGTGAACGGGCCGAGCCCGTGGGCGCGGCGCAGCGCGGCGCTGTCGATGCGGATGCTGCCGGCATGGTCGGGCAGTTCGCGCTCGAATTCGGCGAGCACCGCGCCGGCGGCGTCGAACAGGCGGCACCACAGGCGCACGCCCCGCGCGCCGTAGCCGTGCCAGTAATTCGCGGTGACGAGGCTGGTCGTCATCGCATCATCGTCGCGGAAGAAGGCGAAATTGGTGGCGAAATTCAGCGGGTCGAGATAGCGGCGGCGATTGGTCAGCAGCCGGTCGGGCAGGCGCACCTCGTCGAGGGTGAGGATGTCGGCGCCGGGAAGCAGGCCGGCCAGCCGCTCGGCCAGGCGGTGCGCGTCGAAAGCGGCGATCAGCACGGTGGCAGGGGCAGCGGCGACGAGGTCGGTCAGCGGCCTTGTGGTGAAGCCGCCGCGGCGCTCGCCGACCGCCAACGTGTCATGCACATGGACGGAATCGACCGGAAACGCCGGCGCCAGGGCGCGCAGCGGCGCAAAGATGCGCTCGGGATCGTAGACCGCGACCGGGCCGGCGGCGGCGAGGCGGGCGGCGAGGCGCTCCAGCGCCGCGGCGGCCAGCGGATGCGCCAGCGCCTTGTAGACTGCGTTGCCACCGCGGACATTGTCGAACGTGTCGATCTCGAGCATCGAAGTCAGACTCCCAGCATCCGGCGCAGTTCGGCGGCGGCCATCGGCGTGTCGTTCAGCGCCGAGGCGTTCCAGCTCTGCAGCCGGCCATCGAAGTTCCGGGCGCGGCCGCAGGCGACCATGTCGTCCATGAAGGCGCCGATGCGGGTGGATTTGCCGGGCAGGCGCGCGATCATCACCGGCGCATCGGTGGCCACCGCCTCGGAGACCATCGAGACGGAATCCCCCGTTACCACGATCGCGTCGGCAACGGCGAGCATGCCGAAATAGGGGTTCTCGCCCTGCATGTCCCAGATCCAGGCGCCGCGCGGGCGCAGCGCCTCTTCGAGGATGGCGCGGGCGGCGGGCTCGGTGCGGCGCGAGGGGGTGAGCATCAGCCCGACCCGGTCGCGGTCCATCATCCGGGCCAGCTGTTCGGCGAGGGTGCGCGCCGCCGCGGTATCGAGCCGGTAGCGGCCGTTGGAGCCGCCGACCAGCACGGCGACGAGCGGGCGGGGCAGCCCGGCGAAATGCGGCGCCCAGAGCGCGCGTTCGAGGGCGAGGCGCTCGGGGGTGACGCGGTGCAGCGCGGTGCGGGTGACGATGACGTTCGGGCCTGTCAGCCCGTCATGCTTCGCGGCCACCACGGCGTCGAACCGACCGGCGTCCATGCGCGGGTGCTGGATGATCACCGCCGGCAGGTCGGGCCGGCGCAGCGTGGCCAGCACGCGGGCGGCGGCGCCGCCGGCGCCGAGCATCAGGTCGCCTTCCGGCGGGGCGAGGGCGGCGGCATCGATCGCGCAGCGCGGATCTGGCCAGAGCATCGGGGAGAACAGGGTCCAGGGCCGCTTCGGCGCGATGACGCGGAAGTCGGTCCGGAATCCGGCCGCCTCCGCGAGGCCGAGAGCCTGGGAGCGGAGACCGGCGAGGTCGGTGCACAGGACGCGGGCGGTGACCGGAGCGGCCTGTCCGTCGGCGATGGCATGGGGTGCGGCCATGAGAGTCGGCGCGGCTTGCATCGCGGCGTTTTCGGGCCAGCGCGACATTTCGTCAACACACGTCGAACGGTTGCGAGTTTTTCATCTCTGGGTAGAGTGGGGCCATGGCGATACCGGCCCCGATGAAAGCCCGCCGCGTTCGGCCAGAACGGCCGTTGCAGCCGCGATGAGCGGGGTGGCGTCCCTGCCGCGGTTCGAAGTGCGGCTCACGCCGCCCGACCTTGCGCCGTGGCTCGCGGGCAATACGGGACTCCGCGGCTTCACCACCTTCGCCGCCGCCGCCGCCGGGCCGCATGTGATGGTGCTGTGCCTGATGCACGGCAACGAGATCGCCGGCGCGGTGGTGCTTGATGCGCTGCTGCGCGAGGGGTTGCGGCCGGCCTGCGGCCGGCTGACGCTCGGCTTCGTCAATATCGACGCCTATCGGCGGTTCGATCGGGACAATCCGGTTGCCTCCCGCTTCGTCGACGAGGATCTGAACCGGGTGTGGGACGAGGCGACGCTGGAGGGGCCGCGCCGCTCCGTCGAACTCGACCGCGCCCGCGAGATCTGGCCGCTGATCGCCGGGGCGGATCTGGTGATCGACCTGCATTCGATGCTCTGGCCGTCCGACCCGCTGGTGCTGTGCGGCCAGGGGGCGCGCGGCCGGGCGCTGGCGATGGCGATGGGCACGCCGGCGCTGGTGGTCGCCGATGGCGGCCATGCCGGCGGGCGCAGGCTGATCGACCATCCGCGTTTCCTTGCCCCGGCAGGCGATGCCGCGGCGGTGCTGGTCGAGGCCGGGCAGCACTGGCAGGAGGATACGGTGCGGCAGATGCGCGCGAGTGTGGACGCGGTGCTGGCCCATGCCGGCATGATCGGGAAGGTGGCGCCCTGCGCGGCGCCGCGCTTCGCCGAGGTCTCGCGGGTGGTGACCGCCAATACCGGCCGCTTCGCCTTCGTCCGCCCGTTCCGCGGCGGCGAGGTGATCCGCCGGCGGGACACGCTGCTGGCGCGCGACGGTACGGCCGAAATCCGCACCCCGCACGATGACTGCCTGCTGATCATGCCGAGCCTGCGAACCGGCCGCGGGCATACCGCCATCCGGCTCGCGCGCTTCGCCGAACCCGCCTGACCGGCGGGCGGGCTGGAGCATCATCCGATCCGAAAGGACCGGAAACTGCTCTATTCCTCCGTGCCCTCGTCCATCCCCTGCCGGCGCCGTGCCTCGGCCTCGGCCTGCAGCCGGCGAAAGCTGCGGTGGCTGAAGGGCAGCATCCCGAGATAGGCGAGCACCAGCAGCGAAAGGCCGAGCCATGGGTCGGCCAGCAGCACCGCGGCGGCGACGATCACCCCGAGCAGGATGGCGATGACGTGTTGCGGCGGCACCTTGAAGTTCTTGAAGTTCCAGACCGCCAGGGTCGAGATGCAGAGCAGCGCGGTGCCGGTCAGCACCACAGCGCTCAGCTCCGGCGCCTGGGCCAGCCGGTCGAGCCGGTCGCCGCCATGCCGCGCCGCCTCCAGGCCGAGATAGATCGGCAGCAGCGCGATCGCTGCGCCCGCCGGCGCCGGCACGCCGGTGAAGAAATTCGCGGCGAAGCGGAACACCGGCAGATGGCCATCCGCCTCGCGCGGCAGCGCGTCGATCGCCGCGTTGAAGCGGGCGAGTCGCAGCGCCATGCAGGCGGTATAGACGAGCGGCGGCAGATAGCCGAACGCGCCCCATTCGCTGAGCGACCACAAATAAAGCACCAGTGCCGGGGCAATCCCGAAGCAGAGGAAATCCGACAGGCTGTCGAACTCCGCGCCGAAGCGGGACGTGGCCTTGAGCAGCCGGGCCAGCCGGCCATCAAGCCCGTCGATCACGCCGGCGACGGCGATGGCGATCACCGCGGCGCCGAAGCGTTGTTCGAGGGCGAAGCGGATCGCGCTGAATCCCACGCAGAGGCCCGACAGGGTCAGCAAATTCGGCAGCATGCGGTTGAAGCTCATGCCGCGCAGGCGGGGACGGCGCGGCGGGCGGCGCCGGGGGAGGGCGAAGAGCGGCGGCTTTTCCGCCCCGCTCATGCGCCGCCTTGCGCGGCGGCGGGGGGCAGCAGCCCCATCACCGTCTCGCCGCCGACCATGCGCTGGCCGACCGCGACCAGGGGCAGCGTGCCGGGTGGCAGATAGAGATCGGTGCGGCTGCCGAAGCGGATGATGCCGAAGCGCGCGCCGGTTTCGACGCGGTCGCCCTCATGCACGTCGCACAGGATGCGCCGCGCGATCAGCCCGGCGATCTGCACCACCGCGATCTCGGCGCCGGATTCGAGCCGGATGGCGAGGGCGTTGCGCTCGTTCTCCTCGGCCTCCTTTGCCGCCGCGTTCACGAACTTGCCGTGCCGGTAGGAGATGCGGGTGACGATGCCGGCCATCGGCACGCGGTTCACATGCACGTCCAGCACCGAGAGGAAGATGGCGATGCGTGGCATCGGGACCGCCGGCAGGCCGAGTTCGGGCGGCGGCAGCGCCTCGTCGACGATGACGACGCGGCCATCCGCCGGGGCCAGCAGCGCATCCGGCCGGGCGGGCGGCACGCGCGCCGGATCGCGGAAGAAATAGAGGCAGAACAGCGCGAAGAGCGCGCCGAGCCAGGCCAGCCAGCCGGCGCCGGTGAGCAGGCCAAGCAGGAAAACGGCCAGGCCGGCGGCGATGAAGGGCCGCCCGGCGCGGTGCGGCGGCACCAGGGCGGCGCGCAGGGAGTCGATGATGTCCATGCCCGGGTTATGGCGAGCGGCGCGGAGCCTTGCAAGAACGCCCTTCGGCGTTGATGCGCCACGCCCTTCCACATCAATTAGGCCACGCCTCTCGGGATCAATTAGGGCACGCCTTTCGGCGTGGGACGGCTCAGCTCGTGCCGGCCGGTGCTGTGGACTTCGCCGGTGCGGCGGGTGCGGCCTTCATGCCGGGGGATTGCGGCAGCAGGAAGCGCTGGCCGGGATAGACCAGGTTGGGGTCGCGGATGCTGGCCTCGTTCGCCCGGTAGATCATGGTGTAGTCGGTGCCGCGGCCATAGACGCGGCGGGCGATCAGCCACAGGCATTCGCCGCGCGCGACGACGACCTCGTGCGGCACCAGCTTGCCGAGCGGGCGCGGGGCATAGGCGGTCTTCATCTCGCCGATGACGCCGCCCTTGGCGTCCTGTGCCTTCAGGCTGAATGTCCCGGGCTTAGTCGGCATCTGGCCGATTTTCATCGTCCAGCGGCCATCGGCGCCGGCGGTCGCGCTGCCGAGCGTCTTGCCGTCGAGCGAGAGCGAGACGGTGGCGCCGGGTTTCGCCGTGCCGGCGATCACCGCCTTGCCGCTGGCGCCGTAATCGACCGAGCCGATGCCGAGCGTGCCGGGTGCGGGGCCTTGCCCGCTCAGGACGCGGGAGGGCTTGCTGCCATTGCCGGCGAGCACGGCCAGCGGCCCCTCGTTCGGCGCCGCGGGCACGGCGACGGTGACGTCGCGCCGGCTCGTCCGCGTGCCGCCGCCCGGTGTCGCCTCGGCCAGGGCGAGCTGCTGGCCGCCGGCCGGCAGCGGATGGTCGGTGACGAAGGCGAAACTGCCCGAACTGTCCGCCTTGACGGTGCCGATCGTCCGCCCGTTGGCGGTGATGGTGACGGTCGCACCCGGTGCCGCGTGGCCGGCGATCACCGCATTGCCGCCGGCATCGACCCGCACCGTGTCGAAGCGCGGTGCGGCGGGGGGCGCGGGCGTTGCCGGCGCGGCGGGGGCGGCGGCGGGCGCGGTTGCCGCCGCGGGGGGAGCGGTTTCGGGTTTGCGGTGGTTGCTCAGCACCACGAGGCCGAGCACCGCGCAGAGGCCGAGCGCGCCGATCGCAGCGCCCGGCAGCCAGCCGGGCAGCCGCGCACGCGTGCCATCGTTATCGCTGCTGGGAGTCTCGTTTGTGGGCATGTGGAAAACTCTCGATCCCGGTCGCTTGCCTGACGTGCGTTATCCTGCCACGAGGGCAGGCATCTCGAAAGGTTCTGCGGGTTATTCTCGATCATGAGTCACATTTCGGTCACGGTATTTTGCGGATCATCCCCCGGCGCGACACCTGATTACCTCGCGGCGGCGCGGGATCTCGGCGCGGGGCTGGCCGCGCGGGGCATGACGCTGGTCTTCGGCGGCGGCAATGTCGGGCTGATGGGGGCGACGGCCGGGGCCGCGCTCGGCGCCGGTGGTGCTGTCACCGGCATCATCCCCGATTTCCTGCGCGCCCGCGAGGTCGAGTTTCCCGGCCTCACCGAGCTGATCGTCACCGACACGATGCACACCCGCAAGCGGCGGATGTTCGCGCGGGCGGATGCGTTCGTCGTGCTGCCCGGCGGGCTCGGCACGCTGGACGAGCTGATGGAGATCCTCACCTGGAAGCAGCTCGGCCGCCATGCCAAGCCGATCCTGCTGATCGACATTCGTGGCTGGGCCAGCCGGGTGGCGGCGCTGATCGATGGCGTGATCGAGGATGGGTTCGCCCGGCCGCCGGTGCGCGAGCTGTTCGAGACCGTGCCGGACGTGGCGGCCGCGCTCGCCCGGCTCGAAACCTATTCAGAGTCGGTGAACGGCGCCTCGTCGCTCGGCAATCTGTAATCCTCGCTGAACCAGCGGCCGAGATCGACCGCGCGGCACCGCGCCGAGCAGAACGGGCGGTGCGCAAGCTGCGCCGCCTGGCCGCAGATCGGGCACGCGCCGGCGGGTTTGCGGCGGGGGTGGCTTGGCAGAGCCTTTTCGTCGGTCATGGCGGCAACTCGTGCAGCGGTGGGCGGATGCGCGGGCGGCTGATCTCGGCGAAGCCGAGTGCCGAGAAGCCGAGCAGGCGCGGGCGGAGCGGATCGCGCGCGAGGGCGGCGGCGAGGTCGGGGGCGAGTTTCGGCCGGACGGCGGGTTTCATCCCGGCGAAATCGACCAGGATCGCGCCGGCGAGATTGCGCAGGAGGATCTGCCGGGCGAGTTCGGGGATGATCGCGCGGTTGAGCCGCAGCTGCGCGCCCGGCTTGTCGCCCCGCTCGGCGGTGGCGGCACCGGCGTCGATATCGATCGCGGTGAGCGCCGGCGTCGGGCAGACCGTGCCGCGGGCGCCCTGCGGCAGCGCAAAGACCGGCTCGGCGAGCGCGGCGATCTCCTCCTCCACCGGGGCGAGGCTCGCCGGATCATGCGCGACCCCCTCATGCGCCGCCCGCAGCAGGGCAACGAGTTCCCAGTCATCGGCGAGGATCGGCGCGGCCGGATGCAGGGCGCGGAACTCGGCGATCGGGCCGGGGCCGCGGGCGAGCAGGCCGGGCTTCGCGCCGGGTGCGACGTCTTGCGCCAGCGCGAGGCGCGGCCCCTTGCCGCCCTGGGGGGCGCGGGTGATGCGGACCGCGACGGCATCGCCCTCGGCGAGGCTCTTGCCACCCGCGCTGTCAGGCAGGAAGCCCGATCCGTCGCCGAGATCGACGAACACGCCGCCGAGTGCTGAGGCGCGGGCGGTGATCCGGCCGGAGCAGAGATCGCCGACGCCATCCGGCGCGTCAGGCCGCCAGCGCGTGTAGCCGGCGAGGGTGCCGGATTCGGTCAGCACGAGATGCACGGTGCCGCCGCGCAGCCCGGCGCGGATGACCGCGTTCATGGCCGCCAGCCGAGGCCGCGCAGCAGGTTCAGCGTTTCGTGCAGGGGCAGGCCGACCACGCCGGAATGGGAGCCGGCGAGAAAATCGACGAACCCCGCCGCCCGCCCCTGGATCGCATAGCCGCCCGCCTTGCCGCGCCACTCGAAGCTGGCGAGATAGGCGTCCGCACTCTCGCGGTCGAGCCTGGCGAAGCCGACGGTGGTCATCACGTTGCGCGCGACGATGCGCCCGTCCGGCCCGCGCACGGCGACGGCGGAATACACCCGGTGGCGGCGGCCGGACAGCAGGTCGAGGCAGCGGCGCGCCTCGGCATCGGTTTCGGTTTTCGGCAGGATGCGACCGCCGAGGGCGACGACGGTATCGGCGGCGATGACGAAGGCGCCCGGCACGGTGACGGAAGCGAGCTTCTCCGCCGCCATCCGCGCGGCATAGAGCCGGGGCGATTCAGCCTTGTGCGGGGTTTCGTCGATATCGGGGGAGATCACCGAATCGGGGATGATGCCAAGCTGCCGGAGCAGGTCGAGCCTGCGGGGGCTCGACGAGGCCAGGATCAGGTTGGCCATGCGGCGATCCGGCTTACTTGAAGCGGAAGGTGATCCGGCCCTTGGTCAGATCATAGGGCGTCATTTCGACGTTGACGCGGTCGCCGGCCAGCACGCGGATGCGGTTCTTGCGCATCTTGCCGCTCGTATGGGCGAGAATGACGTGGTCGTTGTCGAGTTTCACCCGGAACATCGCGTTCGGGAGCAGCTCCGCGACGGTGCCGCTGAACTCGATCATGTCTTCTTTTGACATCAAACCTCGATAAAAATTTGCAACATGCGGTCCAAATGAGCCGATGGCGCGTTCAGGTCAAGTTTTCCGCGCGGTTGCGGGTCAGCCTTGCGCGGATGGAACGGGCGTGGCCGTCGAGACTCTCGGCCGCCGCGAGGGTTGCCGCGGCAGGGCCGATGGACGCCATCGCCGCCGGATCGAGGGCGACGAAGGTGGTGCGCTTGAGGAAGTCGAACACCGAAAGTCCCGAGGAAAACCGCGCCGTGCCGCCTGTCGGCAGTACGTGGTTGGGCCCGGCGACATAGTCGCCGATCGCGGTCGGCGCGTCGGCGCCGAGAAAGGCGGCGCCGGCATGGCGGATCCGCGCGAACACGGCGCCGGGGTCGGCCGTCATCACCTGGAGATGCTCGGAGGCGACGCGGTTGGCGATGTCGGCCGCCTCGTCGAGATCGCGGGCGAGGATGATCGCGCCATGGGCGGCGAGCGAGGCGGCGGCGATCGTGGCGCGAGGCAGGGTTTCGAGCGCGCGGGCGAGTGCGGCGGCCACCGCGTCGGCCAGTGCGGCATCGTCGGTGACGAGGAGCGACTGCGCCGCCTCGTCATGCTCGGCCTGGGCGATCATGTCGAGGGCGACGCGCCAGGGGTCTTGCCCGCCATCGGCGATGATCAGCACCTCCGAGGGACCGGCGATGGAATCGATGCCGACCTGCCCGAACACCTGCCGCTTCGCCTCGGCGACGAAGGCGTTGCCCGGCCCGACGATGCGGTGGACCGGGGCGATGGCCTCGGTGCCATAGGCGAGGGCGGCGACGGCCTGGGCGCCGCCGACGCGGTAGATTTCCGTCACCCCGGCGCGGCGCGCGGCGGCGAGGACGAGGTCGTTCATCTGCCCGTCCGGCGTCGGCACGCACATGGCGATCCGCCCAACCCCGGCGACGCGGGCGGGAATCGCGTTCATCAGCACCGAGGAGGGATAGGATGCCTTGCCCCCCGGCACGTAGAGCCCGACGGCGTCGAGCGGTCCCCAGCGCAGGCCGAGCCGCGCGCCGGCAGCGTCGGTAAAGGCGATGTCCTGCGGCAGCTGGGCGCGGTGGAACGCCTCGATCCGGGTGGCGGCGAGGTCGATCGCCTGACGCTGTTCGGCGCTGACGCGGGCGCAGGCGGCGTCGATCTCGGCGGCACTCACGCGCAGGGTTTCGGGCGTGAGGGGAAAGCGGTCGTAGCGGCGGGTGAGGTCGATCAGCGCGGCGTCGCCCTCGGCGCGCACCCGGGCGATGATCGCGGCGACCGGGGCTGCGACATCGGTGGCACTGGCGCGGTCGCTGGCCAGGGCGGCGAGGGCGGCGGCGAAGCCGGGGTCGGCGGTGTGGAGACGGCGGATCATGCGGCGGCCAGCGCGTCGCGGAAGCGGGCGATCCAGTGGGCGATCGCCTCCGGCCGCGTCTTCAGCGCGGTGCGGTTGACGATCAGCCGCGAGGTGACATGGGCGATGGTCTCGGTCTCGACGAGGCCATTGGCCTTCAGCGTCGAGCCAGTCTGCACCAGGTCGACGATCAGGCGCGACAGGCCGAGGCCGGGGGCGAGTTCCATCGCGCCGTTCAGCGCCACGATCTCGGCCTGGATGCCGCGCGCGGCGAAATGGCGGCGGGTGATGTTGGGATATTTGCTGGCGACGCGCACGCGCGAGAGGCGGCTGAAATCGGTGCGCCCGGCGGCGTCCGCCGGCTCGGCGACGGCGATGCGGCAGGCGCCGATGCCGAGATCGAGCGGCGCGTAGATTTCCGGATAGTCGAACTCCATCAGCACGTCGGCGCCGCAGATGCCGATTTCGGCGGCGCCGAACGCGACAAAGGTGGCGACGTCGAAACTGCGCACGCGGATCACGTCGAGCTCGGGGATGGCGGTGTGGAAGCGCAGCCGGCGGCTGCTCTCATCCGCGTAGTCCGGCTCGGGCGCGATGCCGGCTGCGGCGAGCAGCGGCGCGCACTCCTTGAGGATGCGTCCCTTGGGCAGGGCGAGGACGAGTCCGTTGGTGGCGGCCTCGGCGGCGATCGGCGATGGGGTCACGGCGGTCATCGCGCGGGTTCGTAGCATTGCCGGCGCGCCCTGCCAAACCCGGCGGCGCGGGACTTGTCCCGGCGGCGTGGCCGGCGCAGATTGATTACATGAGCGAACACGTGATGATCTGCGAAGTCGGCCCGCGCGACGGGCTGCAGATAGCCAAATCGACGATGGAAACCGGGGCGAAATGCCGCTGGATCGCCGCCATGGCGGAAGCCGGGCTGAAGGAGATCGAGGTCGGCAGTTTCGTGCCGGCGAAGCTGATCCCGCAGATGGCGGATACCGAGGCCGTGGTCCGCTTCGCGAAGGAAATACCGGGCCTCGTCGTCGTCGCGCTGGCCCCCAACCTGCGCGGCGCGCAGGCGGCGGTGGCGGCCGGGGCGCACCGGGTCAGCATCCCGGTCTCGGTGAGCGAGGGGCATTCGCGCGCCAATCTCAACCGCGCGCCCGACGAGCAGGTGGCGGTAGTCGGCCAGATCGTCGACTGGATGAAGGGCGCGGGCAATCCGGCGGAAATCGAGGTCGCCTGTTCCACCGCCTTCGGCTGCTCGATCGACGGCGCGGTGCCTGAGCGCGAGGTGGTGCGCATCGCCGCGGCACTCGCGGCGACGGGGGTGGAGCAGATCGGCCTCGCCGATACCGTGGGCTACGCCAATCCCGCGCAGATCAGGTCGGTCGTGCGGGCGGTGCGGCGCGAGATCGGCCCGGCGCTGCGCGGGCTGCACCTGCACGACACGATGGGCCTCGGCATCGCCAACGCGCTGGCCGGGCTCGATGAAGGCATCCGCGATTTCGATGCCGCTCTCGCCGGGCTCGGCGGCTGCCCCTTCGCGCCCGGAGCGTCGGGCAACATCGTGACCGAGGATCTCGTGTTCATGCTGGAGAGCATGGGCTTCGCCACCGGAATCGACCTCGGCAAGCTGATCGCCGCGCGGCGCCTGCTGCACGAGGGGCTGCCGGCCGAGCCGATGCACGGCCAGATCGCGAAGGCGGGCATTCCGCGCACCTATCGCCAGGCGGCGTGAGGGGCGGAGCATGAGCGGCACACCGCTGGCGGGGCTGCGCGTCGTCGAGTTCGCGCATATGGTGATGGGGCCGACGACCGGGCTGATCCTCGGCGATCTCGGCGCCGACGTGGTCAAGATCGAGCCGATGCCGGACGGCGACAACACCCGCCGGCTCACCGGCTCGGGGATCGGCTTCTTCACCATGGCGAGCCGGAACAAGCGCAGCGTCATGCTCGACCTGAAATCGCCCGAGGGCCTGGCCGTGGCGCGGGACCTGGTGGCGAGGGCCGACGTGCTGACCGAGAATTTCCGCCCCGGCGCGCTGGAGCGGCTCGGCCTCGGCTATGAAGCCTGCGCGGCGCAGAATCCGAGGCTCGTCTACTGCTCGCTCAAGGGCTTCCTGCCGGGGCCGTACGAACACCGCACCGCGCTCGACGAAGTGGTGCAGATGATGGGCGGCCTCGCCTACATGACCGGGCCGATCGGCCAGCCGCTGCGGGCCGGCGCCTCGGTGATCGACATCATGGGCGGCAGCTACGGCGCCATCGCGGTGCTCGCCGCCCTCGCCGAGCGGGAGCGGACCGGGCGCGGCCAGCACGTCCAGTCCGGCCTGTTCGAGAGCGTCGCCATGCTGATGGCGCAGCACATGGCGCAGGCGGCCATCACCGGCACCGAGCCGGCGCCGATGAGCGCGCGGGACGTGGCCTGGCCGGTCTATGACATTTTCAACACGAAGGATGGCGAGCAGATCTTCATCGGCGTCGTCACCGACACGCAGTGGAAGGTGCTGTGCGCCGAGTTCGGGCTGGCCGCGCTGGCCGATGATCCGGCGCTGGCGACCCAGGCCGAGCGGCGGGCCGCGCGCCAGCGCACCCTGCCGGTCATCGCTGCCGCCTTCGCGCAGTTCAGCGCGGCCGAACTGGTCGGCCGCTGCGAGCGTCTCGGCCTGCCCTTCGCGCCGATCGCGAAGCCGGCGGACCTGTTCGCCGATCCGCATCTGAGGGAATCGGGCGGGCTGGTCGAGGTCAGCCTGCCGGATGGGCGGAAAATCGGCCTGCCGGGCCTGCCGATCAGCATGGACGGGGCGCGCAGCACGGCGCGGCGCGACGTGCCGGCGCCGGGGGCGGATACGCGGGACGTGCTGGCGGAGCTGGGCTATCCGGCCGCCGAGATCGACCGGCTGATCGAAACCGGCGCGGCCGGCTGATCCGGCGGATTTCAGCAGAGAGGAGCGAAAAAATGGCGAAGGTGGCGTTCATCGGGCTTGGGGTGATGGGCTATCCAATGGCGGGGCATCTGGCCGCCGGCGGGCATGAGGTGACGGTCTACAACCGCACCCATGCGAAGGCCGAGGCCTGGGCGAAGCAGCACAAGGGCACGGCCGCGCCGACCCCGCGCGAGGCGGCGGCGGGGGCCGATTTCGTGTTCTGCTGCGTCGGCAACGACGACGATCTCCGCTCGGTGACGATCGGGCCGGATGGCGCTTTCGCCGGCATGAAGGAGGGCGCGCTGTTCGTCGATCATACCACCGCCTCGGCCACGGTTGCGCGCGAGCTGGCGGCAGCCGCCGGCGGGCGCTTCGGCGTGATGGACGGGCCGGTGTCCGGCGGTCAGGCCGGGGCGGAGAACGGCAAGCTCACGGTGATGATGGGCGGCGAGGCGGCCGATTTCGAGCGGGCGAAGCCGGTGATCGGCTGCTACGGCGCCAATATCAGCCATATCGGCACGCACGGGGCGGGGCAGCTCGCCAAGATGGTGAACCAGATCTGCATCGCCGGAATCGTCCAGGGCCTCGCCGAGGGGCTGCATTTCGCCGAGGCCGCCGGGCTCGACGCGGCGAAGGTGATCGGCGCCATCTCGAAAGGTGCCGCACAGAGCTGGCAGATGGAAAACCGCTGGAAGACGATGACGGAGAAGAAATTCGATTTCGGCTTCGCGGTGGACTGGATGCGCAAGGATCTCGGCATCTGCCTTGCCCAGGCGAAGGAAACCGGGGCGCGGCTGCCGCTCACCGCGCTGGTCGACCAGTTCTATGCCGATGTCCAGCAGATGGGCGGGCGGCGCTGGGACACCTCGTCGCTGATCGCGCGGTTCGGCGGCGTCTCAAAATAGGTTGTTGTTGATGCGCAGCACCTCGCGGCAATGCGGGGTGCTGGCCAGCGCGCCGCCATTGTTCTCGCAGCGGACCACCTCGCGCATCAGCGCGTGCGGATTCTTGCGGTAATAGGCGGTGCGGCCGCCACCGGCGCAGCCGGAGAGCGACGCGCAGGCGAGCAGCAGGAAGGCGAGGCGACTGGCGTTGATACCAGGGTGGGTGGCGCGCATTCCTCGAAACCCTCCATTTGCTGTTCCGGACCGGAACCGTGCGAGACTTCATGATAATGTCACGACAGCGCCGCCGTCCGGCCATTTTCGTCGTGCCTTCTCAAGCTCCTGTCAACCATTCTGGAGATCCGACGTGATGAACATCTCGCGCAAGCATTTCGCAGCGATCCTCGGCGGCGCGCTCATCGCCGGCGGCCTTGCCGGCGGCGTCGCCCAGGCCGAGTATCAGGGTCACATGCTGCAGGCGCGCCGCGCCCTGCTCGCCGCGCGCCACCAGCTGCAGCTCGGCGACCATGACAAGGGCGGCCATCGCATCGCAGCGATCCGGGCGGTGAACGAGGCGCTGCGCCAGGTCGACATCGCCGTCCGCTACGACAATCACCACTGACCGTCCCGCTTCCGCCCGGCCGGGGCGCCCAGTGCGCCGCAACCCGGCCGGGATGTGGACCTTGCGGCCATCCGGCCAGGATGTGGAACTTGCGGCCATCCGGCCGAGACGTGGAACTTGCGGCCATCCGGCCGCGGGCGTAAGGCTTTTGCTCATGAAAAACGCACTCGCACTGTTTCTCGGCGCCGCGATCGCCTTGCCGTTCGCCGTGCCTCAGGCGGCCCATGCCGCCGACCAGCCGAAGCCGCTGGGCACGTTCAAGGGTTGGACCGCGGCGACCTACGGAACCGGACCCGACATGGTCTGCTACGCCTTCGCCTCCTCGAAGCAGGCCAAGGGCGCGAAGACTCCGCCGGCCATGCTCACCGTGGCCGAGCGCGCGAAATTCCGCGACGAGATATCGCTCAGCCAGGGTGTCACCTACGCCAAGAACCAGGACGTGATGGTGAAGGTCGGCGGTGCGGCGCTGAAATTCTTCACCAAGGACAACATGGCCTACGCGCTCAAGGGGCCGGCGACGGTGAAGGCCTTCCTCGGCGGCGCCGCGGCCGTGGCGAGCACGGGCAAGGGTGCGAAGGCGGTGAGCGACACGTTCAGCCTCGACGGGTTCGGCGACGCCTACAAGGCGATCGTCAAGGCCTGCCCCCCGTCCGGGCACAAGGCGAAGTCCTGACCGGGTGACGGCGGTGACGCGCGCCGACGCGCCGGAGACCGACGGGCTGGACGAGGCGGCGCGGGCGCGCATCCTCGCCAAGGCCGCGCTGTTCGCTCCGCCCTCGAATGTGCTGGAGGACGGGCGGCGCGACCTCGTCGGCCTCGCGCGCGAGGAACTCGCCGCGGCGATGGCCGAGATCGGCGAGCAGCCCTTCCGCGCCAAGCAGCTCTGGCACTGGATCTACCACCAGGGCGTGACCGATTTCGCCGCGATGGCGAATATCGCCAAACCCCTGCGCGCGAAGCTCGCCGCGCATTTCACCATCGGCCGGCCGGAAGTGGCGGCGGACCATCTCAGCGCCGACGAGACGCGCAAGATGCTGTTCCGCTTCCGCGACCATGAGGCGGTCGAGACCGTCTACATCCCCGATGTCACCGAGGATCGCGGCGCTGTGTGCTTGTCCTCGCAGGTCGGCTGCACCCTGTCCTGCCGGTTCTGCCACACCGGCACCCAACGGCTGACGCGCAACCTGTCGGCTGCCGAGATCGTCGGCCAGTTCATGGCGATGCGCGATGCCTATGGCGAATGGCCGAGCCCGAAGGGCGAGACGCCGCGGCTGCTCTCCACCATCGTGCTGATGGGCATGGGCGAGCCGCTCTACAATTACGAGAACGTCGCCAAGGCGATGAAGATCGTGATGGATGGCGAGGGCATCGGCCTGTCGCGCCGGCGGATCACGCTCTCGACCTCCGGCGTCGTGCCGATGATGGACCGGGCCGGGGCGGAACTCGGCGTCAATCTCGCCGTGTCGCTCCACGCGGTGACCGACGACGTGCGCGACGTGATCGTGCCGCTCAACCGCAAATACAACATCGCCGAGCTGATCGCCGCCTGCCGGCGCTATCCCGGCGCCTCCAACGCGCGGCGGATCACCTTCGAATACGTGATGCTCAAGGGCATCAACGACAGCGAGGCCGATGCCCGCCGCCTGGTCGAGCTGATCGACGGCATCCCGGCCAAGGTCAACCTGATCCCGTTCAACCCCTGGCCGGGCTCGACCTATGAAACCTCCAGCGGCAACGCGATCCGCCGCTTCGCCAACATCGTGATGGATGCCGGCTATGCCGCCCCGGTGCGCACGCCGCGCGGGCAGGACATCCTCGCCGCCTGCGGGCAGCTCAAGTCGAAGGTTGACGGCGGCGCGAGCGCGGCGTGACGGCGTCGTCGCGATGACGGGGCGGGTGGCGCTGGTCTCCGGCGGCGGGCGCGGCATCGGGGCTGCGATCGGCGCGCATCTCGCTGTGCTTGGCTGGCGCGTGATCGCCGCCGATCGCGATATCGAGGGGCTGACGCCGCCCGACGGGGTAAGGCTGCTCCAGTGCAACGTCGCCTGCGAGGCGGATGTCGCCCGGCTGATCGAGGACGTCGCGGCGCAGGAAGGCCGGCTCGACGGGCTGGTCTGCAATGCCGGGTTCATGATCCGCAAGCCGATCGGCGCGCTCAGCCTCGTCGAATGGCGCGCGGTGATCGACACCCACCTGACCAGCATCTTTCTCCTCGTGCGCGGGGCGGAGGCGATGCTGCGCGCGGCGAAGGGCGCCATCGTCACCATCGCCTCGACGCGGGCGCACATGTCCGAACCGGACACCGAGAGCTACGCCGCGGCCAAGGGCGGGATCGTGGCGCTCAGCCATGCGCTTGCCGTCTCGCTCGGGTCCGATATGCGGGTGAACTGCATCAGCCCCGGCTGGATCGATACCGGGAAATACCCGATCTCCCCGTCCGACCATGCGCAGCACCCGTCCGGGCGCGTCGGCACCGTGGCGGATATCGCGGCGCTGGCCGCCTTCCTGCTCGGGAAGGAGTCCGGGTTCTGCACCGGTGCGGAGTTCGTCGTCGATGGCGGCATGACCAGGAAAATGATCTACGCCGAATAGCCCGCTCGCCCGGCGCTTGACCCGGACGCCGGATTTGGCGATATAGCCGGCAACGCCGCGCCGTGGCACCCATGGCGCGGGACGTGTTTTTTTGTTCCGTCTCCGCTTCTGGCCGGCGCGCCGGCTTTCTGGATCGAGGTTTTCGTCATGACCCGTCGCTGCGACATCACCGGCAAGAGCGTGCTCTCCGGCAACAATGTGAGCCACGCGAACAACAAGTCGCGCCGCCGGTTCCTGCCGAACCTGCAGGACAGCTCGCTGCAGTCCGACGCGCTCGGCCATTCGGTCAAGCTGCGCGTCACCCCGCGCGGCCTCGCGACGATCGAGCAGAAGGGCGGTCTGGACGCGTTCCTGCTCGACACGCCGAACCGCAAGCTGACCGACGAGGCCCGCACCCTGAAGCGCCGCGTGGCGAAGGCTGCGGCACGGCGCGAGGCGAAATCGGCCTGACAGGCTGCTCATCCATATTCCGGCCGCATGAAAACCCGCCGGTAACGGCGGGTTTATCGTTTGTTTATCTGGCGATTGCAGAGTTCGGTTGCGGCGCGGCGTGAACATACGGTACACTCCAAGTCGTGGTGGCGGTGCTCCGGGACCATCCCGGCGGCGCATCAGTCTCGGCTCCAGTATTCAAGGAGGAGATCCTCAATGACCTCCCTCGCCTCCGAATCCCCCGAAACCATTGGCAATCCGCTGGATATCGTCGAACAGGTCGTTGCCGCCAATGACTGGGTGTTCGACCGCCGCAGCGATAGCGAGATTGCCGCCGAGGCACCTGGCCGCTGGTGCGATTATGGCCTCTATTTCTCCTGGTCGCACGAAATCTCGGTCATGCACTTCTCCTGCACCTTCGATCTGAAGGCGCCGGAACGCCGCCGCAGCGCGCTGTACGAGCTGCTGGCCCGGGCCAACGAGAAGCTCTGGATCGGCCATTTCGGCATGGATCATGACGACGGCATGCCGATCTTCCGCCATTCCGTGCTGCTGCGCGGTGCCGGCGGCGCTTCGGCCGAGAGTGTCGAGGATATGGTCGATATCGCGGTGTCCGAGTGCGAGCGGTTCTTCCCGGCCTTCCAGTTCGTGCTGTGGGGCGGCAAATCGCCGGACGAGGCGCTGGCTGCGGCCATGCTGGAGTGCGCGGGCGAGGCATGACCGACGCGGCATTGCCGGATCTGCTGCTCCTCGGCGGCGGCAAGATGGGGTCTGCCATGCTCGCCGGCTGGCGCGAGCGCGGCATCTCGCGCGTCGTCGTCGTCGATCCGGGCGCCGAGGCACAGGCGCTGGCCGGTGATGGTGTGGAGGTCGTCGACTCTCCCGCCGAGATTCCGGACGGGTTCGCGCCGCAAGCGGTGATCCTCGCGGTCAAGCCGCAAATGGCGGGCGCCGCGGTGGACGGGCTGGCGCGGTTCGCCGGCGGGGCGGTCATCGTCTCGATCATGGCGGGACTCACGATCGGCTGGCTGCAGGCAAAATTCCCCGGCGGCGCCATCGTGCGCGCCATGCCGAACACCCCGGCCGCGGTGCGCCAGGGCATCACCGTGGCGGTCGCCGGCCCGGGTGTCGCGCCCGCGCGGCGCACCCTCGCCGAGACGCTGCTCGGCGCGGTCGGCCAGGTCGCGATGGTTGACGACGAGGCGCTGCTCGATCCGGTCACCGCGGTGTCCGGCGGCGGCCCGGCTTATGTGTTCCTGCTGGTCGAACTGCTGGAGGCCGCCGCTCTCGACCAGGGGATTCCACCCGATCTCGCGCGGGTTCTGGCCCGGCAGACGGTGATCGGCTCGGCCGCCCTGCTCGCGGCGAGCGACCAGCCGGCGGACGCGCTGCGCCGCGCCGTCACCAGCCCGAAGGGCACGACCGAACGGGCGCTTGCCGTTCTGATGAACGACACGGCCTGGCCCGCGGCAATGCGGCAGGCGATCGCCGCGGCAACGGCGCGGTCGCGGGAACTTGCGGCCGGCTGATCCGCGTCCCGCAGCGCCGCGACGCAAAAAATGTCGTTCCGTTCTGCCAGATTAACGATCCCATAATCTTTCACGCCTAGGGTTCCGAGAGCTGAGGCCAAGACGCACCGGCCCATTGCCGATGCGTCGCCAGCCCAGCCGCTTCGGATGGCGCGCGATCACCCTCGCTGCCGGATCTCCGAAGTCCGTCGCCGATTTGCGGAGGGTATCCTGAGTGGGACCATGTGGCGTGACCGTTCCTGACCGTATTGATCGCAAGGATCGCCGGTATTGGCCGCCCTGCCCCTGCCCCCGCGGCTCGCGGCAGGCCGGCGCGCCGTGGCGTGTCCGCCTCCGTGCGCGGAAGCTTTCCCTGGAGCATCCCAACCATGACTGACATCGCGGATTCGTTCGCCCTCGATCCCGTTCTCGACCTCAAGGCGGCAACCCCTCTGGCGCAAGGGTTGCTCGCCAGGCGCGGCGCTGAATTGCGGATCGATGGCGCGCTGGTCGAGCGGCTGGGTGGCCAATGCCTGCAGGTCCTGCTTTCGGCCCGGTCCACCTGGGAGGCGGATGGCCATGCGTTCGTGATGGAACGCATGTCCGACCAGATGGTCGCAGCACTCGAATTGTTCGGTGTCGGGCCGGCCGCATTTCAATTTCAGAAGGATATAGCCGCGTGACCAAGACCATTCTCACCGTGGATGATTCGCGCACCATGCGTGACATGCTGCGCATGTCGCTGGTCGAGGCGGGATATCGGGTGGTGCAGGCCGAAGACGGCGTGCACGGTCTCGAAGTGCTGCAGGTCGAGACGCCGGACGTCATCGTGACCGATATCAACATGCCGCGGCTCGATGGTTTCGGGTTCATCGAGGCGGTGCGCAAGGATGCCTCGTGGCGCACCACGCCGGTGCTGGTGCTGACCACAGAGGTCGATCCCGAAAAGAAGGGGCGCGCGAAGGCTGCCGGTGCGACGGGCTGGATCGTCAAGCCCTTCGATCCGGTCAAGCTGGTCGATGCGATCCGGCGCGTCGCGGCATGATGGGAGTCTGACTGATGGATCCGATGGCGGAGATCCGCGAAACATTCTTCCAGGAATGCGAAGAGCAGCTCGGCGAACTTGAATCCGGCCTGATGCGGATGGAAACCGGGCAGACCGATTCCGAGACGGTGAATGCCGTCTTCCGTGCCGTCCACTCGATCAAGGGCGGCGCGGGCGCGTTCGGTCTGGAAGACCTCGTGCATTTCGCACATGTTTTCGAGACGGTTCTCGACCTGATCCGCTCGGGGCGGCTGGAGCCGTCGCCGGAGGCGATGCGTGTCATGCTCCGCGCGTCCGACGCGCTGGCCGATCTGGTGCGCGCGGCGCGCGATGGCAGCGCGACCGATCCTGCGCGGATCGCCGCGATCGTAGCCGAACTGCGGCAACTGACCGGTGAGGGCGACGCGGGCGAAGCCGAGGACGACGATTTCGCCGATATCGCCTTTGCGGCGGTGCCGGTCACGCTCGAAAGCGAGGATGCGCCGCCGCCGCCGCCGCCCGGCTGGGTCATCCGTTTCAAGCCTCTTGCCGATCTCTACGCCAAGGCCAACGAGGCCGGGTTGCTGCTGCGCGAGCTCGGGCGCCTCGGCCCCATGCGAGTGACGGTCGATGCCGAGACCCTGCCGGATCTTGCCGCGCTCGATCCGGAGGGCGCCTACCTCACCTGGACGATCGTGCTGGAGGCCGACTGCACGGAAGACATGATCCGTGCCGTCTTCGAGTTCGTCGAGGACGATTGCGAAATCCAGATCGAACGGGACCAGCCCGAGGCGCGGGAGCCCGCGCCGAGTGCGGCCGCGAATTCCGGGCAACCTTCGGACGATGAGATCCTCGCCTTGCTGCGCAACGCCGCGGCAAGCGTGGAGGCGCCGGCTGCCCCCGAGCCCGTGCCCATGCCGGAGCCCGAGTCCAGGCCGCAGCCCGGGATCGTGGCGGTCGCACCGCCAGCACCGCCGGCCGAGCCCGAACCCGTCTCGACGGTGACCGAGACGCCGGCCGCGCGCAACGACGCTGCGCAGGGCGTTGGTGCCACGATCCGCGTCGATCTGGACCGGGTGGACCGGCTGATCGATCTGGTCGGCGAGCTTGTGATCAACGAGGCGATGCTCTCGCAGCGTGTGTTCGAGGCCGGGCTGGCTCGCGCCTCCGCCGTCATGACGGCGCTGGACGAGCTTGAGCAGCTGACGCGCGAAATCCAGGACAGCGTGATGGCGATCCGCGCGCAGCCCGTACGTTCGGTGTTCCAGCGCATGCCGCGCCTCGTGCGCGAGGTCGCGACGATGACCGGCAAGCAGGTCCGCCTGCTGACCGATGGCGAGACGACCGAGGTCGACAAGACGGTGATCGAGCGGATTGTCGATCCGCTCACCCACATGATCCGCAACGCCATCGATCACGGTCTCGAATCGACCGAGGCGCGGCTTGCGGCCGGGAAGCCGGCCGAGGGCGTGGTGAAGCTGACCGCGCTGCACCGTTCGGGCCGGATCGTCATCGAGGTCGAGGATGACGGCGCGGGCATCAACCGCGAGCGGGTGCGGGCGAAGGCGGTCGAGAAGGGACTTGTCTCTCCCGACGCCCAGCTGACCGACGAGGAGATCGACAATCTGATCTTCATGCCGGGTTTTTCCACGGCAAGCGAGATTTCCGACATCTCGGGGCGCGGCGTCGGCATGGACGTTGTGCGCCGGTCGGTGCAGGCGCTGGGCGGGCGGATTTCCATTGCCTCCCGGCCGGGCAAGGGCTCGACCTTTACCCTCAGCCTGCCGCTCACCCTCGCCGTGCTGGATGGGATGGTCGTCAGCGTCGACGGCCACACGCTGATCGTGCCGCTTAGCGCCATCGTCGAGACGCTGCAGCCGCGCAGCGAGCAGGTGCATACGCTCGGCGTCGATGTCCGGGTGCTGGCCATGCGCGGGGGCTATATCCCGCTGGTCGATGTCGGCGCCGCGCTCGGCTATCGCGACATGCCGGTGGAGCCGGAGAAGAGCGTGGCGCTGCTTGTCGAGGGCGAGGGGGGCGTGCGCGCCGTTCTCGTGGTCGATGGCATCCAGGGCCAGCGGCAGGTCGTGATCAAGAGCCTCGAGGCGAATTACCGGGCGGTGCCCGGGATCGCTGCGGCCACCGTGATGGGCGATGGGCGGGTCGCCCTCATCCTTGATGTGGACGCGATCGTGTCCGTGACGCGGAGCGACAATCTGCGGGTCGACGCATCTCGTGTCGAGCCGATCCTCATGTCAGCGAGTTGAACGATGAATGAAGTCATGACCAGCGGGTCCGGGGCCCGCGAACTGATCGCCTTCCGGGTCGGCGTTCAGGAATTCTGTGTCGACATCATGGCCGTGCGTGAAATCCGCGGCTGGACGGCGGCCACGGTCCTGCCGCAGTCGCCGGGATATATCTGCGGCGTGATCAACCTTCGTGGCGCCGTGCTGCCGATCGTCGATTTCGCGGTCAGGCTCGGCTTGCCCCGCTCGGAGCCGACCGCGCGGCACGTCATCATTGTCGTGCAGATCGACCGCCAGATGGTCGGCCTGCTGGTGGATGCCGTGTCCGACATCCTGACGATGAACGACAATGCGATCCAGCCGACGCCGGACGTGGCCTCTGATGTGGTCAAGAGTTTCGTGCGCGGGCTGATGCCGGTGGACGGACGGATGATCAGCCTGATCTCGCTCGATCATGTTCTCCCGGCGGTGGAACGGGAAGCCGCATGAGCCTGCGGCCCCGACCGCGGCGGGATAATGAGGGCCTCATCGAAGGTGCGGAATATGTCCTCACGCGCGAGGATTTCCGCACCATCGCCCGGATCATGCACGAGGAAGCCGGCATCGCGCTGCCCGAGGCCAAGGCAACTCTCGTCTATTCGAGACTGGCGAAGCGCATCCGGACGCTTGGGCTGGAAAGCTTCGCCGAATATTGCGAACTTGTCGAAAGCAAGGCGGGGAGCGCCGAGCGACAGGAAATGCTCGGCGCGCTGACCACGAATGTCACGCGGTTTTTCCGCGAGCCGCATCATTTCGACCACCTGCGTACCCGCATCCTGCCGCCGCTCCTGGCCCAGGCGCGCAGCGGCGGACGGGTGCGGCTGTGGTCGGCTGCCTGCTCCAGCGGGCAGGAACCCTATTCGATCGCGCTCACCGTGCTGGGCCTGCTGCCTGAGGCGCCGCGCTACGACATCCGGATTCTCGCCACCGATATCGATCGCACGATGCTCGCGACCGGCCGGGCCGGGTTGTATGACGCCGGCGAGATTGCCGCAGTGCCGCCGGACCTGCGCGAGCGCTGGTTCGAGCCGGCCAACAACAATTCGCCCAAGTTCCGGATCGCGGAGGCCGCCCGGTCGCTGGTGGCGTTCCGCTCGCTGAATCTGATCGGCAACTGGCCCATGCGCGGCCGGTTCAATGCGGTGTTCTGCCGCAATGTTGCAATTTATTTCGATGATGAAACACAAAAGCAGGTCTGGGCCCGCATGGTGCCGCTGCTCGAGGAGGGCGGCGCGCTCTATATCGGCCACTCGGAACGCGTGAGCGGGCCGGCCGAGGCGTCACTCCGGAGCGACGGGATCACCACCTACCGGCTCATGGCGCCCCGGGGGACGAAAGGATGACGGTACGTGTTCTGATCGTGGATGATTCTGCGACGATGCGCGGCGTCATCGCCGCCTCGCTCCGGCGCGACCCCGAGATCGAGATCGTCGGAGAAGCCGGTGACCCCTACGAGGCCCGCAGCGCCATCAAGGAACTCAATCCTGACGTGATCACCCTTGATGTCGAGATGCCGAATATGAACGGTCTCGATTTTCTGGAAAAAATCATGCGGCTGCGGCCGACGCCGGTGATCATGGTTTCCAGCCTTACCTCCGAAGGCGCCCGGGCAACGCTGCAGGCCCTGGAAATCGGCGCGTTCGACTGCGTGCCGAAGCCGTCTCTCGGTGACCGTCACGAATTCGACCTGCTGGGCGAAAAGATCAAGGCGGCGGCGAAGACCAGGCTGCGGATGCGACCGCGGGAAGCGACCGTGGCCCGGCCGGTCTCGGCCGCCCCGTCCGGCAATTTCCGGCCGGATGGGCGGGTAATCGCGATCGGGGCCTCCACCGGAGGTGTCGAGGCGCTGATCGAGGTGCTGTCGCGCTTTCCGGCCAATTGCCCGCCGACCCTGGTGGTGCAGCACATGCCGCCGGCCTTTACCCGCAGCTTTGCCGATCGTTTGAACAGGCTCTGTGCACCGGCGGTGATGGAGGCCCAGAACGGCGTCGCGGTTCAGCCGGGCCATGTCTACGTCGCGCCCGGCGACGCGCATCTCGAACTGGCCGGCACGATGAACAACGGCCGTCTGCACTGTCGCCTGCACGATGGCGAGCGCGTCAGCGGGCATCGGCCATCGGTCGACGTGTTGTTCACATCCTTCGCCCGGATCGCGCGCGGGCGCGGATACGGAGTGATCCTGACCGGTATGGGGCGCGACGGCGCCGAGGGCCTGGCCGCGATGCGCGAGACCGGCGCCGAGACGATTGGTCAGGATGAGGGAACCTCGATCGTCTACGGCATGCCGAAAGCCGCTTTCGAAACCGGTGCCGTGGTCCGCCAGCTACCGCTGCCCGCGATCGCCGATCACGTCATCAAAAGCACCAACGCCATCTCCATGACCCGGGAGCCAAACTGATGCCTGTTGCCAGCTCGTTGAGCATACTTATCGTCGACGACCAGCAGACGATACGCAGCCTCGCGCGGGTTGGGTTCGAAGCTCTCGGAATCGGCGAGGTGATCGAGGCCGAGGACGGCGAGGAAGCGCTCAAGCTGCTCCTGACCCGCAAGACTCCGATCCATCTCGTGATCTCTGACTACAACATGCCCAAGTTCAACGGCCTCAGCCTGTTGCGGGCGATCCGCGCGCACGGGCCAATCAGCAAGACCGCGTTCATCATGCTGACCGGCCGGGCCGACAAGCAGATGGTGATGAGTGCCGTCGAGCATGGCGTGAACAACTACCTCGTCAAACCCTTCACTACCGAGGGGCTGAAGGAAAAGATCGAAGCCGTGCTCGGAACGCTGACGTGACGCTTGCAGCCCCACCCTCGCTGGACCAGGCTCGCCGGATCAACATCGTGCAGGGCGAATACCGGGTCGAGCGCGACCCCGATGTCGTGCTGTGTACCATTCTCGGCTCCTGCGTCGCCGCCTGCCTGTGGGATCCGGCAGCGGCGATCGGCGGCATGAATCATTTCCTGCTCCCCGGCGAATCTTCCGTCCGCTCCGGCGGCGGGGCGGCCCAGCGCTACGGCGCCTATTCGATGGAGTTGCTGATCAACGACCTGCTCCGGCATGGCGCGCGTCGGGAGCGGCTCAAGGCGAAGCTGTTCGGCGGCGCCTGCCTGGTGAAGGGACTGACGGATATCGGCCGTCTGAATGCCGAGTTCGCGGAGCGGTTCCTGAACGCTGAAAGCATCGAGATCGTCGGCGGCAGCCTGCGCGGCGAGCGCGGTCGGCGCATCCAGTTCTCGCCCGCCACCGGGCGCGCCCGACAGACATTGCTGGCGGCAGATCAGCCTGCCGTGCTGCGCGCCGAGCCCGATCTGCGCACCCTCAAGGCGCCGCCGCCGAGCGGCGCGGTCGAACTGTTCTGAACGGATATCTGCCATGGCCGCCTACCGGACACCCCAGGATTCCACCGAAGCCAGGCTCGGAGCCATGTCTTCCAGCATGACCATGAACGAGCTGTTCGGGATCATCGAGGCAGAACTCGTCGATCTCGGTGCCTATGCGCTGCGGATGCAGGAAGTGCTGAGCCCAGCCCTCGTCGCCTCGCCGCAGAGCAGTCTCTACCGGCAGGAAGCGCAGATGCTCGACATCCTGACCCAGCGATTGCAGGGGCTTCAGACATTCATGGAACATCTGCGGCTCGCCCTGCCGGACGGCTGGTCGATCGATCCGGGGCGGGCGGCGCGCGCCGTTGTCGTTGGCGCCCTGGCCGAACGCCTCAGCGGCGTCAAGGAGCCAACCGCCGCGACCGCTTCGGGAGAACTCGAACTTTTCTAGAGCATCATCCGACCAGATGGAGTCATCCGATCGGATAAAGATGCTAAAATTATCAATATGATACAGCACGACATCCGATCCGACAGGATCGGAAAGTACTCTGGAGCATAAAACGACCGGATCTGACCGGCCGATCGGTCAAAAGGGGCAGGATTGCCAGATCGACGACGCTTCCTACCCAGCCTGACAGAATTGGACATTGATCATGCCAGAGATCAAGACTTGGCAAATATTTGATTTCATCATTTTGCAAAATCGTGTTTGCTCCGGTCGCAGCGCCGGATTCGCCTGCCTTTTCTCTTTGGCAGGAAGCCGAGCCGGCGCCACGCGCAGACCAGGCGGGAACAAGCATGGGCGCGCGTTGCGGCGACAAGGTCCGTGGCGGGGAAGGAGACGGTGGTGAGGATGACGGATCAGTCTGACGACGTCGCAGCGCGCGTCGCAATGATCTTCGCCCGCCTGTTCCCCGACCTGTCGCCGAACGAAATTCCGGCCGCATCGATGACTTCGGTGCGGGACTGGGATTCGATCGCGACGCTCAGCCTCATCGTGGAGGCGGAAGAGGAATTCGGCATCACCATCGGCCTCGACAGTGCCGATGTGGTCGAAAGTTTCGACGACCTTTGCCGGGTCGTCGTCCGCAGCCGTCGCATCAGCTTCGAGGACATACCGCCCCGGCATCTGCGCCACTAGAGCATCTTTATCAATATGATAGAGCACGACATCCGATCCCGGCCACCTGATCGGATGATGCTCAAGCCGTGGGGCGGAGGTTCAGATCGGCTTGCCCTCGCTGCTGGCCCAGGCGGCCATCAGCGCGTTGCTCTTCCGGCTCTTGTCCAACACCTTGTGCGCCGTCTCCGCACCCGCAACCGGCAGGCCTGCCGGGTCGAGCAGGCCGAGCTGCACCAGGACCGACGCCTGGTCCCAATAGATATGCTCGTGAACCAGCTTGTCGCCCTCGAATTGCACGATCGCAACAAGCGGGATTTCGACACGCCGGAAGGTGGGCGGAATGCCGGGCACCATCCAGTCGATCTCGGACGTATGGGTGAAGCGGAAGATCATCTCGTCGACGATGCTGCTGGCCCCCACGGTGCGGCTGACCGGCACCATTTCCGTATCCGGCGGATTGGCTCCGATGAAATGATATTTGTAGAACCGCTTGAGCTGGTCATGGCCGACACCGCCGGTCATCGTCGGGATGTGGTTGACGTAAGGGGCAGCAACCATCGTCGCCATTGTCGCATCGACATCGCGGGTCTCGAATTCGTAGCGGCAATGCGCTTCCCAGAGCGCTTCCAGATCGTGTTGCGACATGATTCGTCCCTCCCTGTGGTCATCGCGGGCCGGCGCGCTGGCGCTCTCGCCCCGGCGGGATCATCCGCCTTCGTCCGATCGAGGGCAAGGCCGGCAAACCGTCTGCCGGGTGTGCTGCCGCGCGCTGGTCAAGCGGGGCAGCACCGGTCTAAGCTTCATGAATGAAACATTGCACCTGTCCTGAAACCGCGAGGCGGGCAACTGGCCCGGCGATGACGTGCCGTTCCTGACCGAGGCCGAGCCGCGGCGCGGCATAGCCCATGACATATTGCCGGGAATCCGGCGGGTCGTGGCGCGAAACCCTGGCGTCATGACCTATCATGGCACCAATACCTGGCTGATCGAGGCGGCAGACGGCCTGACGGTGCTCGATCCCGGGCCGGACGACCCGACCCATGTGGGCGATGTGGTCGAGGCGGCGGCGGGGGTGCCGATCCGGCGGATCGTGCTCTCGCACACCCATCGCGACCATCTGGGCGCCACTGCCGGCCTGCAATCGGCCACGGGTGCTGCCACATACGGGTTTCACCGGCCGGCGACGAAGCTGTTCCAGCCCGACCACCCGATCGGGGAGGGCGATGTTGTCGCCGGGCTGACCGCGCTGCACACGCCGGGCCATGCGAGCGACCATCTCGCCTTCGCCTATCAGGTGCCGGAGGTCGGCGAGATCCTGTTCAGCGCGGATCACGTGATGTCGTGGTCATCCTCGATCGTCAATCCGCCAGATGGCGACATGAAAGCCTATTACGACAGTCTGGAGCGCCTGCTCGGGCGGTCGGACGTGCTGTACCTGCCGGGTCATGGCCCGGTGCTGGAGCAGCCGCGAGACCTGGTGCGGGAGATGCTGGCGCATCGGCGGAAGCGCGAAACCGCCATCCTGGAAGCCTTGCGGGCCGGGCCCGCGACGGTGACCGATATCGCCGCCCGGCTCTATGCCAAGCAGGACCCGATGTTGAAAATCGCCGCGGAGCGCAACGTGCTTGCCCATCTGCTCAAGCTGCAGGCGGAAGCGCGGGCTGAGGAGCATGGCGAGATATGGCGGGCGGCCGCCTGAAACACTGAACACCGCCATTGAAACACCGCCATTGAAACCCCCGGCATCCAGCGATGCCGGGGGGATCTGAAATCAGGCGATGGTGCGGTCGGCCAGGGCCTGGCGCTGTTCGGCGCGCTGTTCCGCGACCTGCGCCTTCATCGATTTCTGCAGCTTCTCGAAGGCGCGAACCTCGATCTGCCGCACCCGCTCGCGCGAGATGTTGTATTGCTGCGAGAGATCCTCGAGCGTCGTCGGGTCGTCCTTCAGGCGGCGCTGGATGAGGATGTGCCGCTCGCGGTCGTTCAGCGTCTTGAGGGCGGTGGCGAGCAGCGCGCGGCGGCCCGTCATTTCCTCGTGATCGCCGATCGCCTCTTCCTGGCTGTCCGCATCATCGACCAGCCAGTCCTGCCACTCGCCCTCGCCATCCATGCGGATCGGTGCATTGAGGCTGTGGTCGGGCGCGGTCAGGCGGCGGTTCATGCTCACCACGTCCTGCTCGGGCACGCCGAGCACGCGGGCGATCTTCTCCACCTGTTCGGGCTGCATGTCGCCATCTTCGATGGCCTGCATCTGCCCCTTGAGCCGGCGCAGGTTGAAGAACAGCTTCTTCTGCGCCGCCGTGGTGCCCATCTTCACCAGCGACCAGGAATGCAGGATGTATTCCTGGATCGCGGCGCGGATCCACCACATCGCATAGGTGGCGAGGCGGAAGCCGCGTTCCGGGTCGAACCGCTTGACCGCCTGCATCATCCCGACATTGCCTTCGGAAATCAGCTCGCCCACCGGCAGCCCGTAGCCGCGATAGCCCATGGCGATCTTGGCCACGAGGCGCAGATGTGACGTCACCAGCTTGTGTGCGGCGGTCTGGTCGTTGTTGTCGCGCCAGGCGCGGGCAAGCCGGTCTTCCTCCTCCGGAGAAAGCATCGGAAACTTGCGGATTTCCTGCAGATACCGGGCGAGGTTGCCTTCGCTCGGGGCCATTGTACTGACGCCAGAGGCCATTGGTAGCTCCTTTCGTCTATCTCTACGGAGCCGGCAGACAAATGGATGCGGAGAATCCGAACCCTCGTGATGCCAGCCCCATTCCAGCGGAGTATATATTCAGGTCAGCGATCTTGCCTTGTCACGCTCCCGCGAGAACCCCTGAAAAGGCAGTAACCAGCAGGACAGACCGCCAAACCCCAACTCCGGCTTTGACTGTGGCTTGTGTACTACGCCTCAGGGTTGCATGTCAACAAAAAGGACTATTCAAGTCCAGTATTGCAGTCATACCGGATGGGTCATACCCGCAAGATGTGACAGCAATGTTGCAAGATCTGCCGGCGGCGCGGTCTCGAAGCGCAGCGCGGCGCCACTGCGCGGGTGGGTAAAGCCCAGGATGGCGGCGTGCAGCGCCTGGCGCGGAAAGTCGAGAAGGCTGTCGCGCTGCGGTTGCCGGATATGGCTTGCGGCGGCCGGGCGACGGCGGAGATAGACCGGATCGCCGACCAGCGGGTGGCCGCAGCTGGCGAGATGCACGCGGATCTGGTGGGTCCGGCCGGTGGCGAGGCGGCAGGCGAGCAGCGTGGCACCCAGGCCGAAGCGTTGCAGCGTGCGATAGCGTGTCAGCGCCGGCTTGCCCCCGCGCGTGACGATGGCCATGCGCTTGCGGTCGCGTGGATCGCGCCCGATCGCCCCCTCGATCTCGCCTTCGGCCGGTTGCGGCGCGCCCCAGCACAGCGCCAGATATTCGCGCTCGATCTCCCGCGCCGCAAAGGCGGCGGAGAGGGCGTGGTGCGCGAGTTCGGTCTTGGCGGCGACCATGAGGCCGGACGTATCCTTGTCGAGCCGATGGACGATTCCCGGCCGCCGCTCGCCGCCGATGCCCGCGAGACTGTCGCCGCAATGGGCGATCAGCGCGTTGACCAGCGTGCCGTCCGGATTGCCAGGCGCGGGATGAACGACGAGGCCGGCGGGCTTGTCGATCACGATCAGGTCGTCATCTTCATGCAGGATCGCGAGGTCGATCGCCTGCCCCTCCGGGGTTGCCGGCGCGGCTGGCGGCAGGGCGAGGGCATAGGCGGCGCCGGGCCGCACCGCGGCCGAGGGGATGGTGAGTGTCGCACCGTCGCAGGTCACGGCACCGGCCTCGATCAGCGCCTTCAGCCGCGAGCGCGACATGTCCCCGAGGCGGGCGGCCAGAAACCGGTCGAGCCGTTCGCCGCGATCGGCGTCGGTGGCGTGGAACGGCTCGCCCCCGTAGGATGGCGTATCCGCCGGCGGGCTGCCGGCGGGTGGAAGGTCTTGAGCGGCTGCGTCGATTTCGGAGTTCACGAATGCAGGATACACCAATCCGGCCACGGCCGGCACGCGAGGCTGGCCCGCAGAATCTGCGGGGGCTGAAAGCCCTTGTGATCGGGCTCGGCATATTGATCGTGCTGGGCACCGCGCTGGTCATCGGGGTCGTGGTAAAGCGGTTGATCGCGCCGGGCCCCGCGGCCGCCCCAGCGGCCGCTGCTGTTTCGGCCGCCCCGGCGGCGGGCGCTGCGGCCGGGCCGGCGCGGCCTTTCTCCGTGGTCCTGCCCGGCGGGGCGGGCGCGCAGGTCACCGGCCTTGCCGCGGCGGATGGGCTCGTGGCCGTGCTGCTGCGCAACGGCCAAGGCAGCGAGATCGTGTTCATCGACCCGCGGAACGGCCGGGTCGCCGGCACCGCCGCCACAGCGCACTGAACCGCCGATGCAGCGCAAGGCAGACCTGCCAAGCAAGATCTGCGAGGCCTGTGGCCGGCCCTTCGCCTGGCGGCGCAAATGGGCGCGCAGCTGGGAGACGGTCAAATTCTGTTCCGACGCCTGCCGCAGCGGCCGGCGCGAGGCGGCGCGGGCCCGGCAGCGCCCCGCCGGAAAACCGCATGGCGGCGCTTGATGAAGCGCGCGAACTCGATTATCTAGCGGCCACGGCGTCCCGTTCGTCTAGAGGCCTAGGACACTGCCCTTTCACGGCGGCAACACCGGTTCGAATCCGGTACGGGATACCATGCAAAGATTGGCATGGTCGTCGTTTTTCGTTTCTTTCCTCGCCACATACGGCATGCGCACGGCATAAGCCCTGCCAGCGTGGCCATGATGCTCGGCCGCGCTCAGTGCGCTGCCAGCAATTCCTTCAGCGCGTCATCGACCTGCGGTGCAAAGGTCGGCTCAAGCGCAAACAGACCGGCATGGCCGAACCTGGTGGCGATCACCCTGAACGCGGCGCCTGGCGTCAGCTTCGCATCTTCCTCGCAATCGGCCGGCGGGAAGAAGATGTCGGAACTCAGCGCGAGCACCGTGGTCCTTGCCCGGATTCGCCCGAGTGCAGCGGCGAGATCGCCATTGGCATGACGGCTCGCGTCCCCGCGCTGCCATTTTCGCGCCATCAGGATCAGGTTGTTCGGGTCCATCGGCAGGAAGTAGGCGTTCAGAAACCCGACGAAGAAATCGTCGAGCGAGGAAAAGCCGAGGTCGCGCCAGAGTTCGAGGCGATAGAACTCCTGGCACAACCCGGTCAGCGCGAATGCCCGCGCGTGGCGGATCAGGCCGGCCCGCACATCGCCCGCATGCGCATAATGGCCATCGCGGAAGGCCGGGTCTGACGTCAGCGCGTCGATGAAACTCTGCCCGATCAGCGTGCAATGCGGCTTGTTCTTCGCCGTGCCGGCAATCGGCGCGGCTCGCCTGACGAAGTCGGGATAGCGCACGGCCCACTCATAGGTCTGCTGCGCGCCCATCGACGCGCCGACGACCAGTTGCAACGCTTCAAGGCCGAATTTTTCGGTAACGAGACGGTGCTGTGCGACGACGTCGTCGCCGATGCGCACGCTCGGGAAATCGGGCCCGTGAAACGCCCCCTCGGTGTTGTGCGGCGACGAGGACAGGCCGTTCCCGATTTGATTGGCGATGATGATGAAATAGCGCTCCGGATCGAGCGCCCGGCCGGGCCCGACCAGCGTCTGCTCCATGATCTTGCTGGTGCCCGAATACCATGTCGGGATCAGGATCGCGTTGTCCCTGGCCGGCGACAGGCGGCCATGCGTCGCGAAAGCGAGCTTGGCGCCGCGAATGGTGCCGCCATCCTCGAGCACGAAATCCCCGAGATCGAACATCTCGAAGGGGCCATGCAGGTCCTGTCCGTAATACGCGCTCATTCGTGCCTCCCCATCCGATCGTGCGAGAGCGGCGCCATCGACATGACGCGGGCCGCCGCTTGAAAAGTGTTGCGGAGTTTGGCCCCGGCAACAACATCGGCCGCCGCGGCGGCGGTCATGGTTGTTGCATTTTCGAACACTGGCCGCGGCAGCGACTGGCGCGGGGCGAAAGCGGCGCTTTCCGCCCCGATATCGTCGTGTTACGGCTGACAACCAATAATGAACAGTTGTCCGGCGTCCGTCCCCGCCAGAGATCGCCTGCGAACGCGACGGCGGCGCCGAGGACGGCGCGGGGCTCGCTGCCAGCAAGATCCATCAAGGGAGGAACCAGAATGAGTGCAGATTTCAAAACCGCGGCCGATGCCATTCTCAACGGTGTCGTCGGCGCAACGCCGGGCGTGCCGGGCGTGGTCGCCATGGCCACCGACCGCACGGCGAACATCTACGAGGGTGCCGCCGGCGTGCGGACAATGGGCGCACAACAGCCCATGACGACCGACACGGTGTTCGCGATCTTCTCCACGACCAAGGCCGTCACCGGCACGGCGGCGCTGCAACTCGTCGAGGATGGTTTGCTCGATCTCGACGCCCCGGCGCGGACCTATGTGCCGGAGATCGGGGCGTTGCAGGTCATCGAAGGGTTCGATGCCAGCGGCGCGCCGAAGTTGCGGGCGCCGAAACGCGACATCACCACGAAGATGCTCCTGCTGCATACCGCAGGCCTCGGCTACGATTTCTTCAACGAAACCTATAACCGGCTGGCCCAGGAGCAGGGTCTGCCGAGCGTCATCACCGCCTCGAAAGCCGCCCTGCGCACCCCGCTGCTGTTCGATCCGGGCGAGCGGTGGGAATATGGCAGCAACATGGATTGGTGCGGCCAGGTGATCGAGGCCATCACCGGAAAGCGGCTGGGCGAGGTCTGCCAGGAGCGCATCTTCAAGCCGCTCGGCATGAGCGACACGACGTTCGAGATCACCGATGCCCTGCGCGCGCGCTGTGCTGGCATGCACGCCCGCGGCGCGGACGGTTCGCCGGCGCCGATGCCGTTCGAACTCACCAATACGCCCGAAATCCACATGGGCGGGCACGGGCTCTACAGCACGGTGGGGGACTACATGAAGTTCATCCGGATGTGGCTGAACGACGGCGACGGGCCGCACGGCCGGGTGCTGAAGCCCGAAACCGTGGCCATGGCGGTGCGGAATCATCTCGGCGACAAGAAGATCCGGGTGCTGCCGGGCGTGATCCCCTCGCTCTCGAACGATGCCGAGTTCTTCCCCGGCCTGTCGAAATCCTGGTCCTACTCCTTCATGGTGAACGACGAGGCGGCGCCGACCGGCCGTCCCGCCGGAGCGATCGGCTGGGCGGGCCTCGCCAACCTGTTTTACTGGATCGATCGGGAAAACGGCGTCGGCGGGTTCTGGGCGACGCAGATCCTGCCTTTCGCTGACCCTGCGTCCTTCACCGGTTACATGGATTTCGAAACCGCGCTCTATCGCCAACTCGGGGCGCGCAAGGCCGCCTGACCGGCAGGGGCGATGCCGGATGGTGTCGCCCCGCACGGTGCATGACGGCGTGGCCTGACGCGCCGATCCGCCGGTGTCCAGGCACAGCATGGACACCGGCACGCGCGCCCTCAGTGCCGGCAGCGGCGAACCGTCCCATCCTTCTCCCGATCGCCACCGAGATCGCGGGGCCGTCTTGATTTTGGCGGAGGGTCGTGAATATATATATTAGATCAATCGTTCTAAATCAACCTGCCGCCGTGCCGTGGCGACGCCAACCCCTAAGGAGAGCCCCGATGCAGGGACCCCACCTCGTCTATTTCGCGGACCCTATGTGTTCCTGGTGCTGGGGCTTTTCGCCGGTGATCGACGCGATCACCGAAAAATTCGGCGACGACCTGCCGATCAGGCTGGTGCTCGGCGGCCTGCGGCCCCGCACGGTGGAGCCGATGGATGACAGCAGCCGCGCCGATGTCCGCAGCCACTGGGAACATGTCCACGAGGCATCGGGCCAGAACTTCGATTTCGCGTTCTTCGACCGTCCCCGCTTCGTCTACGACACCGAGCCGCCGTGCCGGGCCATCGCGGTCATTCGGCGGCAAGGCATGCAGCACGCGCTGGCCGCCCTGAAGCGGATTCACCGCGCCTTCTACGCCGAAAACCAGGACGTGACGGATACCGAAACCCTGGTCCGGCTCGCCGGCGAGATCGGCGTCGATCCCGACCGGTTCCGGGCGGAGTTCACCTCTGATGCGGCCATCGAGGAGACCTGGGCGGATTTCGAACTCACGCAGGGCGCCGGCGTTCGCGGCTTTCCCACCCTGATCGCGGGCCAGGGCGACGACGGACGCTATTCCCTTGTCACCCACGGGTTCCAGACCGCCGGCCGCATCCTGCCCGCGCTCGAAGGCTGGTTCGACAAGCGCGCCGCCTGATGCAAGGAGCATCATCCGATCAGATGGACTCATCTGGTCGGATAAAGATGCTCCGATTATCGTTGAGCGTTAAGCATCATCCGATCAGATGGACTCATCTGGTCGGATAAAGATGCTCCGATTATCGTTGAGCGTTAAGCATCATCCGATCAGATGGACTCATCTGGTCGGATAAAGATGCTCCGATTATCGTTGAGCGTTAAGCATCATCCGATCAGATAGAATCATCTGGTCGGATAACGATGCTCCGGCCGGTCAGTCTTTCAGCGCGCCGGACATGCCGGCGACGTAGTATTCGACAAAGAAGAAATAGACGAGGACGACCGGCAGCGTGCCGAGCAGCGCGCCGGACATCAGCTGGCCCCACTGGAACACGTCGCCGCGCATCAGCTCCGTCGTCAGCCCGACCGATATGGTCTTGTTCGACGATGAGAACATGTAGATCAGCGCGTAGAGATATTCGTTCCACGACAGGGTGAAGGAAAAGATCGTCGACGAGATCAGGCCCGGCACCGAAAGCGGCAGGATGACGCGGAACATGATGCGCGGCCAGCTCGCGCCATCGACCAGCGCCGCCTCCTCCAGCTCGCGCGGGATCGAGCGCAGGAAGCCGATCAGCAGCCAGGTGCAGAAGGGGACGAGGAAGGTCGCGTAGATCGGGATCAGCGCCCAGAGCTTGTTGAACCAGTGCAGCTTGATCAGCACCGAGGCGAGCGGGATGAACAGGATCGCCGGCGGCACGACATAGGAGAAGAAGATCGCGGTCGAGAGCGCGCGGGCGCCGAAGAAGCGCAGGCGGACGATGGCGAAGGCGGCGAAGAAGGAAACCGTGACGCTCAGCAGCGTGGCACCGGCGGAGACGAACAGCGTGTTGGCGAACCAGCGCGGATATTCCGTGGTGGTGAGCAGGCCGATGATGTTGCCGAGCGTGGGGTGGAAGACCCACCACGGGTTCGGCGTGTTCAGCAGCTCGGGCTGCGATTTCAACGCCGTCAGCACCATCCAGTAGAAGGGCAGCAGCAGGAAGAGCAGCATCAGCCCGAGCGGCAGCCAGAGCCGCCAGCCGGCGCGGTCGGTCATGTCAGCGTCCCTCCCGTGTCGAGCGCAGGGCGATGAAGGCGAGGATCAGCATGATCGGGATCACCGAGGCGGCGATCGCGGCACCCTGGCCGAGCGTGCCGCCATTGATCGCGCGCTGATAGGCGAGGGTGGTGAAGACCTGCGTCGCGTTCAGCGGGCCGCCGCGCGTCATCGTCCAGATCAGCTGGAAGTCGGTGACAGTCCAGATCGTCGAGAACGACAGCAGGATCGTCGTCACCGGCAGCAGCAGCGGCCAGATGATGCGGCGGAAGATGGTGAAGCGCGTCGCCCCGTCGATCGAGGCGGCCTCGATCAAGTCCTTCGGGATCGCGGTGAGCCCCGCGAGATAGCCCATCGCGAAATAGGGAATGCCGCGCCAGACATTGACGACGATGAGCGAAATGCGCGCCGGCCAGGTTTCGCCGAGGAAGTTGATGTAGCTGTGGATCAGGCCGAGCTTCATCAGCAGCCAGCTGATCGCCGAGAATTGCGGGTTGAGCAGCCAGTTCCAGGCCAATGCTGCGAGCACCGTGGGCGCGACCCAGGGCAGCAGCATGATCGCGCGGGCGGCGCGGTAGCCGCGGAAGCGGCGGTTGAGCAGCAGCGCGAGGCCGAGCCCGAGGAAGAGCTTCAGCGCCTCGGAGCAGATCGTGTACATCAGCGCGTAGAAGATCGCGCCCTGATAGACGGGGTCGTGGAACAGCTGGATATAGTTGCGCAGGCCAACGAAATGCGCCGGCGAGCCGAGCACCGCGTCGCTCAGGCTCAGCCAGATGCCGAGCCCGAGCGGATAGGCGAGCAGAAGAATGAGGATCAGGCTCGCGGGGGCGGCGAGGATCAGGCCGAGGACGTTCGGCCGGTCCAGCATCCGCCGGAGCCACGAGCCGCTGGGCCGGCCGGCGAGGGCAGGCGACGACGATGACATGCGCTTGCCCTGCCGGCCGTCGGATCAGGCGCCGTAGATTTCGCGAAGCTGCTGGGCGGCGCGTTTCGCCGCCTCCTGCGGCGCGGTGCCGTGGACGCAGACATCGGCGAACATGTTGACGATGACGAAATCGTTCAGCGCGGTGGCGGCGGCGCGGCCGGGCTTGCCGGCATAGCCTTCGGGCAGGTTGTCCACCAGCGCGTCGCGATACGGGGTGATGTTCGGGTTCGAGGTCCAGACCGGCAGTTTCGCATAGTCCTTCAGCGCCGGGGTGACATAGCCGAACATCGCCGTCAGCCACGGCGCCATCTGCGGCTTCTCGGACATGAAGCGGAGATATTCCTTGGCCGCGTTCGGGTATTTCGAATACTTGAAGATGAAGGCCTGCGAGAACAGGTTGAACATCGTCTGATGTCCGACCGGGCCGACCGGCATCGGCGCGTTCCGCGTGTCCTTGTAGATCTCGGGGAATTTCTCCTTCGCGACATACCAGATGCTGATGCCGTTGATCGTCGCGCTGATCTGGCCGGCGAGGAAGGCCTGGTTGTTGTTGATGTCGAGCCAGGAGGAGACGCCCGGAATCATCGTCTCATACAGCGCCTTGGCGTATTTCAGCGCCTCGTAGGTTTCCTTCGATTCGATCGTGACCTTGTTGTTCTCGTCGACCTGCTTGCCGCCGAAGCCCCACAGCACCCAGTGCGTCCAGGTATTGGCGTCGCCGACCGCATGGCCGAGGGCGAGGCCGATCGGGTGGTTCTGCTTCTTCAGCTTGCGGGAGAGATCGAGGAAGCCGTCGAAATCCTTGGGGAAGGTGTCGTAGCCGGCTTCCTTCACCCAGCTTTCGCGATAGGCGACCGCATCGCCCGGCCCGCCGATCGGCACCGCGATCCAGCGCTTCTGATCGTCGTCATAACCGTAGGTGCGGGCAATGTTGTAGAACCCGCCATAGGTTTTCTCGAGATAGCCGCAGACGTCGGAAACGTCGACCAGCTTGTCGGGATAGATGAACGGATCGTCGTAGAAGCCCATGATGATGTCGGGGCCCGAGCCGAGCTGTGCGGCGAGGCCGGATTTCGCCTGCACCTCGTCCCAGCTGATCTCCTGGATCGAGACCGGCACGCCGGTCGCCTTGGTGAAGGCTTCGGAGTTCAGCTTCCATTGCTTGTCATCGGCGCCGACGAAGCCGGTCCAGCGCAGCATCTGCAGGTGCGCGCCCTTTTCGATCGGCAGCATCGGCTTGTAGCCGGCCATGGCGATGTCCGGCGCCACACCGGCGGCGAGCGCCCCGGCGGCCGTGAGTTGCATCAGGCGCCGGCGAGAAAATTCCGTCATCTGCGTTCCTCCCAAGGGATTTTATCTTGTCCGTTGGCGTATTTTATACAAAACATACAGAAAGAGGCAACGATGAATTTCCATCCGGCCGCGCGGCCCATCGCCGCCGGGTCGGAACGTCGGGGCAAAACGGGAACAGGAAACGGGGAAGCGCAACCGCGATCATGGCACACGTATCATTGCGACAGGTCGTCAAATCCTATGGCGGCGCGCTGCAGGCGGTGAAGGGCATCGACCTGGAGATCGAGGATCGGGAGTTCGTCGTGCTCGTCGGCCCCTCCGGCTGCGGCAAGACGACGACGCTGCGCATGGTCGCCGGGCTTGAGAGCGTGACCGGCGGCGAGATCCGCATCGGCGATCGCGTCGTCAACGACCTGCCGGCGCGCGACCGCGACATCGCGATGGTGTTCCAGAACTACGCGCTCTACCCGCATCTGACCGTGTTCGAGAACATCGCCTTCGGCTTGCGCGTGCGCGGCCACACCGAGGCCGATATCGATGCGCGGGTGAACGAGGCGGCGCGGATTCTCGGCATCGGCGATTTCCTCAGGCGCAAGCCCAAGGAACTCTCGGGCGGGCAGCGCCAGCGCGTGGCGATGGGCCGGGCGATCGTGCGGCATCCGCAGGTCTTCCTGTTCGACGAGCCGCTGTCCAATCTCGATGCCAAGCTGCGCGCGCAGATGCGCACCGAGATCAAGCGTATCCACCAGACCGTGCAGGCGACGACGATCTATGTCACCCACGACCAGGTGGAGGCGATGACGCTGGCGGACCGGATCGTGATGATGAATCACGGGCGGATCGAGCAGATCGGTACGCCGGATGATTTGTATCACCGCCCGGTGTCGCGCTTCGTCGCCGGGTTCATCGGCAGTCCGCCGATGAATTTCTTCGATTGCACGCTGGCCGGCGACGAGGCCGGGCTGCGGCTGCGCCTTGCCGACGGCACCGAACTCGGCGTGCCGCAGGAGCGCGTCGCGCGATACCTGCCGCACCGGGAGAAAAAGATGGTCTTCGGCATCAGGCCAGAAAATCTCGGCCTCGCCGATGCCGCAGCACCGGCGGAGCGGTTCATGCCCTGCCGGGTCGAGGTGGTGGAGCCGCTGGGCGCGGATACGCTGCTCTATTTCCGCATCGGCGAAACCTTCGCCTGCGCCCGGGTCGATCCGCACGCGCCGGCTTCGGTGGGCGCCACCCTCCCGCTCGCGCCGGACATGGCGCGGATGCACCTGCTCGACGCGGAGAGCGGCCTCGTCGTGTAGCCGCCGCGCGCACCCGCAGGAGGGTGCGCGCGACTTTCGCTGTGGCTCTGCCGCGTCCTTACGCGGTCAGCACGCGCCCCCGTGTCTCCGGCAAGGCGAGCGCGGCAAGGAAGAACAGGCTGTAGGCCGCAACCGCGAAAATCGCGATGGCGTTGCCATAGCCCACCGATTTGGTGAGAAAGCCGATCAGCGCCGGAAACAGCGCGCCGAGGCCGCGGCCGAAATTGTAGCAGAACCCCTGGCCCGAGCCGCGCAGGCGGGTCGGGAACAGCTCGGTCAGGAACGGCCCCATGCCCGAGAAATAGCCGCTGGCGAAGAAGCCGACGGGAAAGCCGAGGATCAGCATCGCATCGTTGGGAATGTCGATCTGGGTATAGGCGACGATGGTGACGATCGCGCCCGCCGAGAAGATCAGGAACAACATGCGCCGCCCGAGCCGGTCGGACAGCCAGGCCCCGGTCAGGTAGCCGGCGAAGCTGCCGAGAATCAGCACCGCGAGATAGGGCGTGGTGCCGACGATGCTCAGATGCCGGTCCACCTTCAGGAAGGTCGGCATCCAGAAGGTGATGGCGTAATAGCCGCCCTGCGCGCCGGTGGAGAGCAGCGCGCCGAGAATGGTGACGAAAAGGGTTTCGCGCCCGAAGATCGCCAGCGGTCCCGGCGAGGCGTTCCGCCGCGCGGCGATGGCGATCTCCGGCTCGGCGACGTTGCGCCGCAGATAGAGCACCAGCAGCGCCGGCAACGCGCCGATCGCGAACATCACCCGCCAGGCAATCGCCGCGGGGGCCAGCGAAAACACGATTGCCTGCGACAGTACGGCAAGCCCCCAGCCCACCGCCCACGCCGATTGCACCGACCCCACCGCGCGCCCGCGATAGGCCGGGCGGATGACCTCGCCCATCAGGATGGCGCCGGCCGCCCACTCGCCGCCGAAGCCGAAGCCGAGCAGGGTGCGGGTGATGACGAGCTGGTCGAAATTCTGCGCCAGGGCAGAGAGCAGGCTGAAGGCGGAGAACCACAGGATGGTGATCTGCAGCACCTTCACCCGGCCGATGCGGTCGGACACGTAGCCGGCAATCCAGCCGCCGACGGCGGAGGCCAGCAGGGTCAGCGTCGCCGCCAGCCCGGCCGGGCCGGGTGCGACCGACCATTGATGCATGATCGTGCCGATCACTAGCGGGTAGATCATGAAATCCATCCCGTCGAGGCCCCAGCCGCTGGCGCAGGCGCGGAAGGTGCGCCACTCCACCGGGTTCATCTCCCTGAAAAAATCACCCAGCCCGCCGCGCGAAGCGGCCTCCTCCACGTTTGTCTCGCTCGCCATTGTCGTTTCCTCCGGTTGTTGGACTGTTGCGTTGTTAGAGCACTTTTCGATCCTGTCGGATCGGCTGTCGTGCGCTATGTTGTTAATGCTCTAGAATGTCGCAGCCGCGCGCGCCGCCTGGTTATAGATGCCGGACAGGGCACGCAGAACCGTTGCTACCTCGTCGAGTGCAGCCTCGCCAGGCCCGGTCGCGGCAGCCGCCTCGACCAGCAGCCGCTCGCGGATCTCGCCGTAGCGGGTGCAGAGCGCGATGCCGGCGGCGCTGGCGCTCACCCGCTTTTCCTTGCCCGCGCGCTCGACCTCGATCAGCCCGGCCGCCGCCAGCTTGCGCAGCGCGTAGGTGACGAGATGCGTCTCCTCGATATCGAGCACGAGCATGATGTCGGCGATCTGCTTCGGCCGGTCGCGATGGCGGACGGTATGGAGGATCAGCACTTCGAGCGGCGAGAGCCCCGGCAGCCCGGCCGCCGCCATGCAGCGGACCATCCAGCGCTGATAGGCCATCGTCGCGAGGTTGAGGCCGAATTCCACCGCCGACAATCCGGGCGATCGGCCCGCCGCCAGATGCGCGGAAGACACCACGGGCTCTGTCGTCGCCTTGCGCGCGGTTTCCTGCGCCGCGTTGCGTCCGGGTTTTGCCGCCAAGACCGCCTCCTCGATTTTATTGCGGTCTAACATTGACAATTTATCGATAAATCGTCAATAAAAAATATGAATGGTGCCCTCGCTCGCAATGGGTGCCCGGCAGGGGAGGAACCCGCATGCAGACCGGACCGGCGACCGCTTCATCCGAACCCGCGTCCCGCTGGCGATTCTGGATCGACCGCGGCGGCACCTTCACCGATATCGTGGCGATCGCACCTGACGGCGCGCGGCGGACGCTCAAGCTGCTGTCCGAAAACCCCGGCAGCTACGATGACGCGGCGATCGCCGGAATCCGTCGCTGCCTCGGCCTCGGGCCGGACGATGCGGTGCCGGTGGATGCGATCGAGGCGGTCAAGATGGGTACCACGGTCGCCACCAACGCGCTGCTCGAGCGCAAGGGCGCGCGGGTGCTGCTGCTGACCGATCGCGGCTTGGGCGATGTGTTGCGGATCGGCACCCAGGCGCGGCCCGACCTCTTTGCGTTCGACATCCGGCTGCCGAGCATGCTCTACGAGCGCGTGGCCGAAATCGGCGGGCGCATCGGCGCCGATGGCGCCGAGATCGAGACGCTCGACGAAGCGGCGGCGATCGCGGCGCTGAGCGGCGCGCGGGCGGCGGGGATCGAGAGCGTCGCCATCGCGCGGATGCACGCGTGGCGCCATCCGGCGCATGAGAAGCGGCTCGCGCAACTCGCCGCCGATCTCGGCTTCCGGCAGATCTCCGCGAGCCATGCGGTCAGCCCGGTGCTCCGGCTGGTCCCGCGCGGCGACACCACGGTGGCGGATGCCTATCTCTCGCCCGTCCTGCGCCGCTATGTCGATCGTGTCGCCGCCGGCCTGCCGGGCGCGCGGCTGTTCTTCATGCAGTCGCATGGCGGCCTCGCCGAGGCGCATCACTTCACCGGCAAGGATGCGATCCTCTCCGGCCCGGCCGGCGGCATCGTCGGCGCCGTCCGCACCGCTCAGATGGCCGGGATCGACCGCATCATCGGCTTCGACATGGGCGGCACCTCCACCGATGTCGCGATCCATGACCGTGCCTACGAGCGCAGCCTCGAGACCGAAATCGCCGGCGTGCGGCTGCGGGTGCCGATGCTGTCGATCAACACCGTCGCCGCCGGCGGCGGCTCGGTTCTCGGCTTCGACGGCGCCCGTCTGCGCGTCGGGCCCGACAGTGCGGGGGCCAATCCCGGCCCCGCCTGCTACCGGCTGGGCGGTCCACTGACCGTGACCGACGCCAATCTCTTCCTCGGCAAGCTCGCGCCGCATCACTTCCCGAAGATTTTCGGCCCCACCCATGACGAGGCGCTGGATGAAGCGGTGGTGGAGCAGAAATTCACCGCGCTGGCCGCCGAAATCGCCGCCGCGACCGGCACCGCGCAGACGCCGGAGCGCATCGCCGAGGGGTTCATCAGCATCGCCGTCGCGCATATGGCGCAGGCCATCAAGCAGATCTCGATCCAGAAGGGGCGCGACCCGGCGGCATTCGCGCTCGCCTGTTTCGGCGGCGCCGGCGGTCAGCACGCATGCCTCGTCGCCGAGGCGCTGGGCATGCGGACCATCCTGATCCACCCGCTCGCCGGCGTGCTGTCGGCCTATGGCATGGGTCTGGCCGACCAGATCGTGCTGCGCGAGCAGGCGGTGGAACGCGAACTGAGCGCCGATTCCGTGGCCGCGATCGAGGCGGTGGCTGACAGCCTCGCCCGCACCGCCGCCACCGCCCTGGCCGAGCAGGGGGTCGATCCCGGCGTCGTCAGGACGCTGCGCCGCGTCCAGCTGCGCTATGCCGGCACCGACACGCCCCTGCCGGTGACGCTGGACGATGCAAACGCCATGCGCGCCGCGTTCGAGGCAGCACATCGCCGCCTGTTCGGCTTCGTCGCGGCGGACCGCGCGCTGATCGTCGAGAGCGTCGAGGTCGAGGCCGTGGCGCCGGGCGAGACAGTGACAGAGCAGATTCTGCCCGCCCGCGCGTCCGGCCGGCCGGAACCGATCGACCATATCCGCCTCTACAGCCGCGGCACCTGGCACGATGCCCCGGTCTTCGACCGCGAGGCCCTGTTCGCCGGCGATACGGTGGACGGCCCGGCGATGCTGCGCGAGGCCAACGCCACCACCATCGTCGAGCCCGGCTGGCGCGCCAAGATCACCCCGCACAATCACCTGCTCATCACGCACCGCGCCGCCGGCAGGGCGGCTAACGGCGCCGATGACGCCAGCCTCGATCCGGTGCGCCTCGAACTGTTCAACAACATGTTCATGGCCGTCGCCGAGCAGGCCGGGGCGGTGCTGCGCAACACCGCAAGCAGCGTCAACATCAAGGAGAGGCTCGATTTCTCCTGCGCGCTGTTCGATGCCGAGGGCAATCTCGTGGCGAATGCGCCGCATGTCCCGGTGCATCTCGGCGCGATGGGCGAAAGCGTGCGGACCGTGCTGCGCCGCCGCGGCGCGGCGCTCGGGCCGGGCGATGCCATCGCGCTGAACAACCCGTTCGACGGCGGCACGCATCTGCCGGACATCACCGTCATTACCCCGATCTTTGACGATGCGGGCACCACGCTGCGCGGCTTTCTGGCGTCGCGCGGGCATCACGCCGATATCGGCGGCCGCACCCCGGGGTCGATGCCGCCTTTCGCCACCACGCTGGAAGAGGAAGGCGTGGTGATCGACGACATGAAGCTGGTCGATGCCGGCGTGTTCCAGGAGGAGGCGCTGCGCGCGGTGCTCTCCGGCGCCGCCTATCCGGCCCGCAACCCCGATGAATGCGTGGCCGATCTCAAGGCCCAGCTCGCCGCCAATGAAGCGGGCATCGCCGCGTTCCGGGCCATGGTCGACCAGTATGGCTGGCCCACCGTCGCCGCCTACACCGCGCATGTGATGAACAACGCCGAGGCCTCGGTCCGTCGCGCCATCGGCCGGCTGCGCGACGGCAGCTGGGACTACCGGATGGACGATGGCGCGCGGCTCATGGTCGCCATCAGGGTCGACCGCGCCGCCGGCACCGCCACCATCGATTTCACCGGCACCGCGCCGCAGCACAAGGGCAATTTCAACGCCCCGCCCGCCGTCACCCGCGCGGCCGTGCTCTACGTGTTCCGCTGCCTCGTCGATGATGCAATCCCGCTCAACGAAGGCTGCCTCCGGCCGCTGACCATCATCATCCCGCCCGGCAGTTTCCTCAACCCCGCACCCGGTGCCGCGGTGGTCGCCGGCAATACCGAGGTCAGCCAGGCGGTGACGGCGGCGCTGCTCGGCGCGCTCGGCGTCGTCGCCTCGGCGCAGGCGACGATGAACAACCTGCTCTTCGGCAATGCCCGCCACCAATATTACGAAACCATCTGCGGCGGCGCCGGCGCCGGGCCGGATTTCGACGGGTGCGACGCCGTCCATACCCACATGACAAATACGCGCATGACCGATCCCGAGGTGCTGGAACTCCGCTACCCGGTGCGCGTCGAAACCTTCGAGATCAGGCGGGGCTCCGGCGGCGCCGGGCGGCATCGCGGCGGCGATGGCGTGCGCCGCAGGCTGCGCTTCCTCGAACCGATGACCGTGACGATCCTCGCCTCGCGCCGCACCGTGCCGCCCTTCGGCATGGATGGCGGCGCCCCCGGCGCGGCCGGCCGGCAATGGGTCGAGCGCGCGGAAGTTGGCGGCGAGGTCAGGATCGAGCCCATGGGTGGCCGCGACCAGGCGACGATTGCCGCCGGCGATGCCGTCGTCATCGAAACCCCCGGCGGCGGCGGTTACGGCAACCCGTAGAGCATCATCCGATCAGATGGAATCATCTGATCGGATAAAGATGCTCGACTTATCAATATGATAGAGCACGACATCCGATCCATCAGGATCGGAAAGTGCTCTAGGTTCTGTACCTATTGCCATGACTACGGGGCGTCTGATTCAAGTCTGTTTGGAGGACTTGGAACATGGCGGAACTTTTCTGGCTGAACAACACGCAATGGGCTGCGATCGAACCATTGCTGCCGAAGCTTGGCGGCAAGCCTCGGGTTGATGACCGCCGGGTGCTGAGCGGCATCCTGCATCGCTTTCGCGAGGGCTTGCGATGGCGAGCGCTTCCTGAGGCCTATGGGCCACGAACCACTGTGTTCAACCGGTTCAACCGCTGGAGCCAGCGTGGCCTCTGGCAGGAGATCTTCGCGGCGCTTGTCGCCTGCGCGGATCCGCCGCGCATCGCCATGGTGGACAGCACCTCGGTTCGGGCACATCGCGCGGCCGCGGGCGGTAAAGGGGGGCGCAAAGCCAGGCCATCGGCCGGTCGAGGGGTGGACGGACGACCAAGATCCACGCCGTCGCAGATGAGCAGGGACGCATCGCCGCACTCCTCCTGACGCCAGGACAGGCCTCCGACATCAGCGGCGCGAGGGCGCTTCTGCCCACAATACCGCCACCAGAAGAGCTGATCGCCGACAAAGCCTACGACGCTGATGATCTTCGCGCCTTCCTCACCCGCCAAGGCACCAGGCCGGTGATCTCGCCCATGCCCAACCGCCGCGCCATTCCGCACTTCGACCCCGTCGCCTACAGAAAGCGCAATCTCATCGAACGCGCCTTCTGTAGGCTCAAGGACTGGCGCGCCATCGCCACACGATATGACAAAACCGCACGAAATTTCCTCGCTGGTATTTGCCTCGTCCTCGCCGTCACATCATGGATCAGTTGAGTCCAGAACCTAGAGCATCATCCGATCAGATGGAATCATCTGATCGGATAAAGATGCTCGACTTATCAATATGATAGAGCACGACATCCGATCCATCAGGATCAGAACGTGCTCTAGACCAGCCGCAGCACCGCTTTCACCATCATCCGCACCCGCTTCGTATAGGGCGGGAACAGCATCGGCGTTGCCGAGGCGACATCGCGCAGCACCGCGCGCTCGTGGCTGAAGGCGCGGAAGCCGTAAATCCCGTGCGCGTTGCCGATCCCCGAATTGTTCACCCCGCCGAAGGGCAGGTTGCCGTGCATGAAGTGCAGCATGGTGGTGTTGATGCCCACCCCGCCCGATGATGTCTCGCCGATCACCCGATCGATCACGCGCTGGTCGCGCGCGAAGATGTAGAGCGCGAGCGGCTTCGGCGCCGCGTTGATCGCCGCGATCGGCCCGGCGATGTCGCGGAACGGGATCACCGGCAGCACCGGGCCGAAGATTTCCTCCTGCATCACCGCAGACTCCCGCGGCGCACCGGAAACGAAGGCCGGCGCGATCAGCCGCCGCGCCCGGTCCGCCGCCCCGCCCTCGACAGTCGCGCCCTCGATCGTAGCACCCCGGCCGCGCGCATCGTCGAGCAGGCGGAGGATGCGGTCGAAATGCCGCTCGTTGATGATCCGTCCGTAATCCGCGCCGGGCGGCGCGCCATACATCCGCGCCGTCTCCGCCCGCACCCGGCGCACCAGCTCGTCATGCACCGCCTCGTGGACATGAAGATGATCCGGCGCGATGCAGGTCTGCCCGCAATTGGTGAACTTGCCCCAGGCGATCGCCTTCGCCGCCCGCGCCAGGTCCGCCCCTTCATCGACGATCACCGGAGACTTGCCGCCAAGCTCCAGCGTCACCGAGCTCAGATGCCGCGCCGCCGCCGCCATCACCACCTTGCCGATCGCCGGGCTGCCGGTGAAGAAGATATGGTCGAACGGCAGGTCGAGCAGCGCGGTCGCCACCGCCGCATCCCCCTCGACCACGGAAACCTCCTCGGGCGGGAAGGCCTCGGCGAGCATCCCGGCAAGTGCCGCGGAGGTCGCCGGCGCCATCTCCGAGGGTTTCACGATCGCGGTATTCCCCGCCGCGATCGCCGAGGCCAGCGGGCCGAGGGCGAGGTTCACCGGATAGTTCCACGGCGAGATGATCAGGCACACGCCGCGCGGCTCGTGGCGGATGCGCGCCCGCGTGCCGAGGGTGGCCAGCGTCGGCGCCGCGCGCTGCGGCGTCATCCACGCTTTCAGATGCCGCCGCGCATGGCGGAGTTCCGCGAGCACCGGCAGGATCTCCGAGAGGTCCGCCTCCGTTTCGGGCTTGCCGAGATCGTCCTGCAAGGCGGCGTAAAGCCTTGGGCGCCAGGCCTGCACCGCTGCCTCCAGCGCCCGCAGCTTGCCGATCCGCGCCGCCGCATCCGATCCGCGCAGCGCGAGCGCCCGCGCCCGCTGGCCGGCGAAGATCGCCTCCAGCCCCGCGATCCCGCCCGATATCGTCGTCCCGATCACGTCCATCCCTACTCTCCTCGCTGCGGTTGCCTCAGCCCGTCGCCGCCGGCGGCGCGTTGCGCGCGGCGCGGATGAACCCCGCCGCCTTCTCGCCGATCACCATGCAGGGCGCGCTGGTGTTGCCGCCGATCAGCCGCGGCATGATCGAGGCATCGGCCACCCGCAGACCGTCGATCCCGCGCACACGCAACCGGTCATCGACCACGGCCATCCCGTCCTGGCCCATCCGGCAGGTGCCCACCGGATGATAGATGGTTTCCGCCCCGGCGCGAATGAAATCGATCAGCGCCGCATCGTCCTGTCGCGCCGGCCCCGGATCGATCTCCCGCCCGCCGCTGAGGGAAGCGATCGCTGGGCTCGCCATGATCCGCCGGCCGAGCTTCAGCCCCGCGAGCAGCTCGCCGAGATCGTCCGGATGGCTGAGATAGGCGGGATCGATCACCGGCTCGGCGAACGGATCGGCGGAGCGCAGCGTGATGCTGCCGCGGCTCTTGGGCCGCAACTGGCAGCAATGCAGCGTCATCCCATGCCCCCAGACCGGCTTGCGCCCATGGTCGCGCAGGATCGTCGGCAGGAAATGGAACTGGATTTCCGGCCGCCGCGATTCCGGCGTCAGCCGCGCGAAGCCGCCCGCCTCCGCCGCGTTGGACTGGAACATCCCGCTCCCATTGCGGCGATATTCGAAGAACGCCGCAATCGCGCGCGGCAGGGTGTTGCCCGCCACCCCGATGGAATTGCCGCTCCGGTCGGGCACGATCACCGAGACGTCGAGATGGTCCTGCAGATTGGCGCCGACGCCGGGAAGCTCATGCACAAGCTCCACCCCGGCTCGCGCCAGCACCTCCCGCGGGCCGATGCCCGAGAGCTGCAGCAGTTGCGGCGAGTTGATCGCCCCGCCGCACAGGATCACCTCCCGCCGCGCCGCGATCCGCCGCATCGTCCCGCCGATCCGCACCTCGACGCCCACGGCCCGTTTTCCTTCGAGCAACACCCGCGCGACATGCGCGCCGGTCTCGATCCGCAGGTTCGCCCGCTGGCGTATCCCGTCGAGAAACGCGCGGGCGGCGGAAAACCGCCGGCCCTGCTTCTGCGTCACCTGATAGGGACCGACGCCTTCCTGCGCCGCGCCGTTGAAATCCGGGTTGGCCGGCAGCCCGGCCTCGACGCCGGCGCGGATGAACGCCGCCCCGAGCGGGTTCGGGTTGCCGAGATCGGCGACATTCAGCTCCCCCGCATCGCCGTGGAACGCATCCGCCCCGCGCTCGTTGCGCTCCATCGCCCGGAAGAGCGGGAACACATCCTCCCACCCCCAGCCCGGCGCGCCGAGATCGCGCCACTCGTCATAATCCTCCGGATGGCCGCGCATGTAGATCATCGCATTGATCGAGGATGATCCGCCGAGCGTCTTGCCGCGCGGCCAATATAGCCGCCGGTTGTTCAGTTCCGCCTGCGGCGCCGTATGGTAATACCAATTATAGGTCTTGAACCGCAGCAGGCCGACAATGCCGAGCGGGATGTCGATCATGCGCGAATGGTCCGGCTTCCCGGCTTCCAGCAGGCAGACGCGAACCTGCGGATCGGCACTCAGCCGGTTGGCGATCACCGCACCGGCAGACCCCGCGCCCACCACCACGTAATCGAAACTCTCGCTGCTCACGGCTTGCATCCTCCTTCGCCGGCCGGGTGCGCTGCGCACCCTGCGATCATCCTGTCAGATGATTCCATCCGATCGGATGATGCTCTATATTGTTGATAACCAGAGCATCTTTATCCGCTCAGATGAGTCCATCCGATCGGATGATGCTCTAGGCCCGCGTCTCGTCCGCCTCCGGCTCCAGCAGCCAGCGGCCGACCCGGTAGCGGAACTGTTCGGGCACGAACCAGTTGGGCTCGTGGCCGAGCAGCTTCTGGAAAAACCCGGCGGAGAAGGCGTGATCCTCCTGCGCGTTCTCGCGGAACGACCACCACGAACGCAGATCCCCGACCCCCGGATCGATTGTGGTGGCGACATGATATTCCTGTTCCAGCGTCGCCGAATGGACGGTGAGGCAGAAGATCATGCAGGCATAGGCTTCCGGCCAGAACCCGCCGGGCATCTCGCGCCGCGCCCGCATCGGGCTGCCGCTGGTGCGGATCGGCAGGTCGGAGACCAGTTCGCGGAAGGCGAGCGAGGAGGCGAATTCGAGAAACGCCGCCCGTTCTTCCTTCGGCACCGGCCGCTGCCGGTCGAGCGCCTCCAGCCAGCGGATGAAGATCTGGGTCAGCTTGCTGTCGTCGATCTCGAAGGCGCAGCCAAGCTCCTCGCCGACGCGGCCGACCACCCGGGCGAAGGCGGCCCTGAACCAGCGCAGCCGGCGGGCGGCGACGCGCAGCGGCTCGTTGGTGGGCGGCAGGTCCGCCCGCGAGAAGACCGGCTCGTCAGACATTGTTGCGATACTTCTCGAGCAGCGCGACCAGCCCGGTCTCGTCCCGCTCGGCAAAGACGAAGGCGACGCGTTCGGCGATGGCGGCGGCGATGTCGGCGGCCGAGATCAGCGCCGCCTCGCTCTCCTCCGGGCTGCGTGCGACCAGCAGCCAGAGCATCACCGCGAAGATCGTCACCGGTCGCACCGCCGGTGCGGCGACGACGCAGCGCGGATCGACATGCGCGCCGCGGATCACCTGCCGGTCGACCAGCTGCATCGCCAGCCCCGCCGCGAGTTGCCCGCCGCTGGCCTGGCGCCGCCCGGGCAGCACCTGCCAGCGCTTCACCGCCTCGCGCGCGGCAAGCTCGCTGACGAACAGCGTGTCCGAGCCGATATGCTTCAGCACGAGGCTGAGCGCGGTATACAGCGTCGAGGCGAGCGAGGGGCCGATCGGCGCATTGCCGTGCAACTCGTCGAGCGTGGTGGTCAGGTCCTCTTCATGGCCGAAGGCCTGGCGCGCCGCGCGCGAGGCCATCCGGTCGAACTCCTCGGCGATCCGCTCCATCTCCGCGATCACCGCGGTCGCCAGCCGGGAAGCGATGCACATCTCGCCGCCGCCCATCGCGCCGCCGGCCACTTCCCGCGCCGTCTCTCCCCCGCGCCGGACGACGTGCCGCAGGCGCCGCAGGCCTTCGCGCAACGGCAGGGGATCGGGCTGAAAGGGCAGGTTCATCGCCATAGCCATCCATCGACTTGAACATTGACCGGCATATCACAGGCGGCGTGCGGTGCCGAGATGGCCCGCACCCTCAGATCAGCGTCACAACCTCCTTTGCCCGCAGCACCGCGGCCGGGGTCATGCTCAGCTCGGTCAGGCCGAGCTGCACGAATCGCGGAATGAGATCGGGCCGCGCCGCCGCCTCGCCGCACATGCACACCGGAATCCCCGCCCGCTGGCCTGCCGCCGCCACCATCTCGATCGCCCGCATCACCGCCGGATGATCCGGCCGGTTCAGCCCCGACACGCGCGGGTTCATCCGGTCGGCGGCCATGATGTATTGGGTGAGGTCGTTGGTGCCGATCGAGAAGAACGCGACCTCGGCGGCCAGGCTGTCGGCCAGCAGCGCCGCCGCCGGGGTCTCGATCATGATGCCGAGCGGAGGCACCGCGTGCGGAATGCCGGCGGCGGCGAGTGCCGCCCGGCAGGTCTCGATCAGGGCGCGGGTGCGGCGCAGCTCGTCCGGGTCGCTGACCATCGGCAGCATGATCCGCAGGTTGCCATGCACGGCGGCGCGCAGCAGGGCGCGCAGCTGCACCCCGAACAGCTCTGGCCGGTCGAGGCAGTAGCGCAGGCCGCGCCAGCCGAGGAACGGGTTGTCCTCGGCCGGAATGTCGATCCCCGGCACCGGCTTGTCGCCGCCGACATCGAGGGTGCGGATCGTGACGTGATGGCCCGGAAACGCGGTCGCGAGGCGCGCATAGGCCGCCACCTGCTCGTCCTCGCCCAGCGGGCGGCGCGCCTCGATGAACAGAAGCTCGGTGCGGAACAGCCCGATCCCCATCGCGCCTTCCTGCCGCGCCACCCCGATTTCGCCGACCGAGCCGAGATTGGCGGCGATCACGATCGCCTCGCCCGCGCGGGTGCGCGGCGCGACGTCGCGGAACCGGGCAAGCGCATCCCGCGCGGCGCTTTCCCCGCGCGCCCGCGCCCGCAGCGCCGAAAGCGTCGCCGCGTCGGGGTCGATCACCACGTCCCCGCAGCTGCCATCCAGCCCGATCATCGTGCCGTCCGCCACCTGTTCCAGCCCGGCAATGCCGAATACGGCCGGAATCCCCCGGGTGCGGGCGATGATCGCGGCATGGGCGGTGGCGGCGCCGCGCGTGCAGACGATGCCGCCGATCCGCGCGCCGGGCGCGCGCGCAAGATCCCAGGCGGTCAGTTCGTCGGCGATGATGATGGCGCCTTCCGCGATCGTCGCGATCGAGGGGTCCTGGCGGCCGAGACAGGCAAGGGCGATGGCGCGCGAGACGCTCAGCACATCCTCGGCGCGGGCCTGCATGTAGGCGTCGCTGAGGCCGGCGAAGGTGGCGGCAAGCTCGCCGCCGGCATCTAGCACGGCGGTCACCGCGTCCATCCCCTCGGCGATCCGCAGCCGGATGGCGGCATCGAGATCGGCGTCGCGCACGATTTCGACCAGCGCCGCGGCAATCCCGCCGATCTGCGCATCGTCGCTTTCCGGTGCGAGGGCGGTGCACTGCCCGAGTGAAGCTGCCGCCCGCGCCACCGCTGCGTCATACCGCGCCGCCTCGGCGGGGCGCGCGGCTTCCGGCACATGGTGATGTGGCGGCTCCAGCGTCTCGGGAAAATACCGGAAGGCCGGGCCGAGCGCCACGCCGGGGCTGGCACCGGTGCCGCGCCGCGCTGCCGGCGCCAGCGGTGCGGCCGCGCTGCCCGCAGCACCGGGCGATGCGGTGTCATGCGCGGCCGGGGGCGCGAGCGGCGATGAAGTGCCCTCGTCCTCGGTTTCGAGAAACCGCGTCAACTCCTCGAGCGCCGCCGCGGCATCGGCGCCCTCGGCGCGCAGCACGATCTCGGCGTTTTCCTTCACCGCGAGCAGCATCAGCTTCACCGCGTTCTTGGCGCTCGCGCTCTTGCCGCCATGGTCGAGCCAGAGCTCCGCCGCATAGCCCCGCGCCCGCTTGACGAACTGCGCCGCCGGCCGCGCGTGCAGCCCGTCGCGGATGCGGACGATGACGCGGCGTTCGAGGGTCAGATGATCGTCGCTCAACATGCAACCTCCGCGCGGTCCGGGTGGCTCGGCAGCCGCCCCTGCGCGCCGCGCAGGGTCTCGGCCAGGATGTCGGCAACCGCGCCGGTCGCCTCAATCTGCGGCATGTGGCCGCAGTCATCAAGCAGGTGCAGGGCGAAGCGCCCCGGCGCCGCGAGCGCGTGCCGCCAGGGAATGATCCGGTCCTGCCGCCCCCAGACGATCCGCGCCGGGGTGGCGATGGCGCCGCCCTGCCAGCGCAGCCGGGCCGATTGCGTGCCGTCGGGAAAGCACGCCGCAGCGAGGCGCCGGCGGAAGTCGCAGCGCTCTGGCGCTTCGCCGCCCTCCAGCGTCGCGCGCAACAGCGCGGCATCGGCGCGGGCGGGGTCTGCGAACAGACGCTCCATCCAGGGACGCAGGCTGTCCGGCGCGCGGGCGCGCAGGATCCCGTCAAGTGCTGCGGTGTCGATCTCGGCGCCGAGCCCGGCCGGGGCCAGCAGCACCAGCGAGGCCGCGTCGATCCGCCCATCGAGGGCGATCCGCGCCGCCAGCGCGCCGCCGAGCGAATGGCCGACCAGATGCGCGGCGCCGATGCCCTCCGCTCGCAGCCCGGCGATCGCGGCCTCGGCCAGCGCCTCGAAGGATGCCTCCCCGCTGTCGGGTGCCGCGCCGTGGCCGGGCAGGTCGAGGGCCAGCAGCGGCGGACAGGCCGCGCCGGCGCGCTGGGCGAGGGCCGCGATCAGCCCGTTCCAGGCCAGCGCCTCGGAGGCGAAACCGTGCAGGAACACCACCGGCGTAACATCCCGTCCGCCATCCCGCCCGCCGGCCCGCCGCACCGGCAGCAGGCCCGCGCGCGCCGTTGCGGCCGGCCGCGCCGCCCGGGACGCTGCATCCCGCGTGTGGCGGGCGACATCGAGCCGGGTGATCCGTCCGCGCGGCCCGGAGCCGGCGATGGCGGCGAGGTCCATCCCCTCGCTGCGGGCGAGCCGCCGCGCCAGCGGCGTTGCCCGCAGCAGTGCCGCGTCATCTGCCGCAACGGGTGCGGATATCGGCGCTGGCAGGGGCGCGGCCGGCGGCACCGGTGCCGGCGCGGAATCCGGTCCCGCGCTTGCGGCAGGTGCCGCCGCGGGTGCCGCCTCGCCGGGGGCGAGCAGATAGGCGACCACGCTGCCCACCGCGATCTCCCCTCCCTCCGGCCCGGCGACGATGTGCAGGATTCCCCCGGCGGTTGCCTCGATTTCCATCGCCGCCTTGCTGGTCTCGATCTCGAACAGCGGCGCGCCGGGCGTCACCGCCTCGCCCTCCTGCACGAGCCAGCGGGCGATCCGCCCGGCCTGCATGTCCATGTCGACACGCGGCAGGATGATCTCGACGGCCATGGCTATTCTCCGCGCTCGATCAGCCGGGCGGCGGCTGCCTCGATGTCCTCGACCTGCGGCACCGCGGCGCGTTCGAGGCCGGGCGCGTAGGGGATCGGGCAATCGGCGCCGCCAAGCCGGCGGATCGGCGCGTCCAGCCGGTCGAACGCCGCGCTCTCGGCGATGGCAGCACTGATCTCGGCGCCGATCCCCAGCATCTTCACCGATTCATGGACGCAGAGCAGCCGCGTCGTCCGGGTCACGCTGTCGATCAGCGTCGCGGTGTCGAGCGGGCGGAGCGAGCGCAGGTCGATCACCTCGGCCTCATGCCCCCGCCCGGCGAGGCGTTCCGCCGCCTCCAGCGCGCGATGCACCATCAGCCCGGTGGCGACGATGGTCAGATCCCGCCCGGGACGGCGGATCACCGCCTTGCCGATCGGCACGCGATAGGCCTCGGAAGGGACCGGGCCGGCCATCTTGTAGAGCAGCTTGTGCTCGAAGATCACCACCGGATCGGGATCGTCGATCGCGGCGAGCAGCAGCCCCTTGGCGTCGTGCGGGGTGGCGGGCTGCACCACTTTCAGCCCCGGCACATGCGCGAACCAGGCTTCGAGGCTCTGGCTGTGCTGTGCGGCGGCGCCGGTTCCCGCGCCCGCCGGCATGCGGATGACCAGCGGAACCGAGGCATTGCCGCCGAGCATGTAGCGCAGCTTGGCGGCCTGGTTGACGATCTGCTCCATCGCCAGCGTGGCGAAATCCGAGAACTGGAATTCCAGCACCGGCCGGCTGCCGGCCAGGGCCGCGCCCACGGCGATGCCGGCGGCGCCAAGCTCGGCGATCGGCGTGTCGATCACCCGGTCCTCGCCAAAGAGATGCACAAGATCCCGCGTCACCTGGAACGCGCCGCCATACACGCCGATATCCTCGCCGAGCAGGAAGACGCGCGGATCGGCCTCCAGCGCGCTGCGCAGCGCCTCGTAGATCGCATCGGCATAGCTGATCTCGCGCCGCGCCGCCGCCTCCGGTGCGGCATCGAGGCTGACGATGGCGTTCATGCCGCGATCCCCCCGGCATAGACATCGCGCGTCACCTCGCGCGGGTCCGGCGCGGGACTGCCCTCGGCAAAGGCGATCGCGGCGGCGATCTCCGCCTCGACGCCCTCGCGCAACGCGGCGATGCCGGCCGCATCCAGCACACCGGCATCGAGCATCGCCCGCTCAAGCCGCTGGATCGGGTCGAGCCCGCGCCAGTGCTCGATCTCCTCCTTGGTGCGGTAGCGGTTGCGGTCGCTGCGCGAATGGCCGCGCAACCGATAGGTTTCCGACTCGATCAGGCTGGGCCCGTGGCCGTCCCGCGCGCGGGCGATCGCCGCTCCCGCCGCGCGGTGAACCGCGAACAGGTCGTTGCCGTCGACCCGTACGCCCGGCATCCCATAGGCCCGCGCCCGCTCGGCCACCTGCGGCACCGCCATCGAGCGTTTGGTCGAGACCGACATGCCATATTTGTTGTTTTCGCAAACAAATATCACGGGCAGCTTCCAGAGGCCGGCCATGTTCAGGGCCTCGTGGAAGGCGCCCTCGTTCACCGCGCCATCGCCGAAGAAGCACATCACTACAGCACCGCGACGCTGCTGGCGGATGGCGAGGGCCGCACCCGTCGCGATCGGCAGGCCGCCGCCGACGATGCCGTTGGCGCCGAGATTGCCGCCCTCGATATCGGCAATATGCATGGAGCCGCCGCGGCCGCGGCAATAGCCGGTCTCGCGGCCGAAGAATTCGGCAAACATCCTTGCGACGTCAGCGCCCTTGGCGATGCAGTGGCCGTGGCCGCGATGCGTCGAGGTGATGTAGTCGCGGGCGTCGAGATCGAGGCAGGCGCCGACCGCGCTGGCTTCCTGGCCGATCGAGAGATGCATCGTGCCGTGGATTGCGCCGCGCATATAGGCTTCCTCCGCCGCCTCCTCGAAGCGGCGGATCAGCAACATCCGCCGCAGCGCCTCGCGCTGGCGCGCCGCGTCGGGTGGCGCGGCTTGGGTCAGGGTGTCGGCGATCGGCTGATCCATGGGGGCTCCGTTTTCCTCTGCGCCTCGACGTTGTCGGCATTGGCTTGAAACAAATATCCAAGCAATATGATATTTGTCAATAAAAACCGTCTGTCACATTTATCTGATCGGGGAACGCGCGCGCCGCCCCGCGCGCCATCCCGCATGGCGGGTGCGGGGCGGGCGCGGGGTGGTCCTGCGGGAACGATGTCGTGCGGTGTGGCGGCGCGAAGCGCCGATGTCAGGCGGGGGCGCGGTCGTTCGCGGCGGCCGGGCTCATGAGCATGCCCTCGGCGGCGGTCTCGTCGGTGATCAGCACCGCCGGGTGCAGCAGCCGGACGGCGGCGAGCAGGGCCGGCACCTTCTGCCAGCCGCCGGAGACCAGGATGAGTTTCGGCGTCCGCGCGAGGCTCGCGGCATCGGCGGCCATGATCCGCCGGTTCAGCTCGTGGTCGAGCAATTGCCCGTTGGCGTCGATGAACTGGCAGAGCATGTCGGCCACGGCGCCGGCGCGGGTCACCTCGGTCAGCATGTCGCGATCGACCATGCCATAGCGGATCAGCGTCGAATTCGGCGCGACATCGCCGACGCTGACCAGCGCCATGTCCAGCATCCGCGTCCGCTCGAACACTTCCGCGATCCCGGGATGCCGGCGCAACGTCGCCGCCGTCTCGGCGTCCTGCAACACCGCCGGCGCGCTAAGCAGAAAGCTCTCCGCGCCGATCAGGTCGGCGAACCGCCAGGCGAATTCAGAAGGATTGACCCCGCTCGCCCGCGTCAGCCCGCCGAGCAGCGAGACCACCGTCACCCCGCGCAGGCCGCGCACGCTGATGCTGCTGAGGCTCGATTGCAGCGTCTGCCCCCAGCCGAGGCCGATCGTGGTGCCGTCGCGCAGCGCGTCGGACACATAGGCCCCGGCGCGGCTGCCCAGCAGCCCGGTCAGCTCCGCCTCCTCGCCCGGCGCAGGAATGACGATGCACTCGCCGATCCCGAACCGCGCCTCGATCTGCCGCTCGAGCGCGATGCACTTGGAAAGGTTGGTGGTGACGCGCACCTGCACCGTCCCGTCCTGCCGCGCCGTGGCGATGATCTTGAGCACCCGCTGGCGGGTCAGCCCGACGCGGGCGGCGACCGCATCCTGCGTCAGCCCCTCCATGAAATACAGCCAGGCGACGCGGGTCTTGAGGTCGAGCGGTTCCTGCTCAGCGCGGTGAACGGACAAATGCGCCTCCCTGCGCCGTTGAAACTCCGGAATAACAGTTTAGGGAGTCAACAAATGTCTGCAAGCCCGGCCGCCCTCGCTCCCGCTGCCGCTACTGCTCCGGTCAGGCTGGCGCGCCGGCGTGCGCCGCCACCGCGCCATGCTGCGCCGCGTCCTGCGCCGCGCGCAGCCGGACGATCGCCATGCCCTGGTCAGGACGGCAATTGGCATAGGTCAGCATCTCGCCCTTGCGCACCGGGCGGATGATCTCGGCGCGTTCCGCAAGCCCGATCGGCAGCGCGTCCGCCGCCCGCGCATCCGCCGCCGTCATCGCCCAGCCGCGATAATCGGCCTCGCCGATCTTGCCGAGCGTGGTGCCCGGCGCAAGGTCGCGCTTGGCCAGCGTCGCCACTTCGGCAACCGGCCGGGCGAGCGGCGTCATGTGCGATTCCCGGCGCAGCACCGCCGCCGCCGCGGTCAGCGGCACTTCGAGGCTGGTCAGGTGATAGGGGCGATAGAAGGTGAAATACGGACCCTCGCCCATCTTGAGATCGCGCAGCCGCTCATGGACGCGCGGATGCGGCGCGCGGATGACGACGAACACCCCCGGCGCCACTCCCTTCCCGATCGAATAGTCGACGACGCCCTCCCGGCTCAGCAGCCCGCCCTCGGCGCGCGGGCGGAAGGCGCGGTCAAGTTCGGCCAGCCCGGCGCGCGGCCCGTGCATCCCCGGCACGTCCGGCAGCAGGCCGGTGGCGTTGGCCACCGCCACCATCTCGATCATCGTCTTCGAGCCATCGACGAACTCGACCAGCATGCGCGGGTTCATGTGCCGCAGCACCGCCTCCTCCGCGTAGTCCTCCGGCACGGCGTCGAAATTCAGCGGGTTGTTCTTGCCCTTGCCGGCAGCGACGATCGGATAGCCGAGGCTGCGGGCGAAGCGGATGATCTCCATCAGCGCCGTCGGCTCGTCGCCGGCGCCGAGCGAATAGACCACGCCGCGCTGGGCCGCGTGCGCGGCGAGGCTGGCGCCCACCGTGATGTCCGCCTCGACATTCATCATCACGACATGCTTGCCGTGATCCATCGCCCGCATCGACAGTTCTGCGCCGTAGCCCGGATTACCGGTGGCATCGATGATGACATCGACCTGCCCGGCGGTGCAGGCGATATCCGCCTGCTCGGTCAGTGCGATCATGCCGGCATCGATGGCGGCCTCGGCGGCGGCGACGCTGTCGACCGTGCGGACGCGCTCGGCCGGCACGCCGGCGATCTCGAGTGCCGCCCGCGCGCCATCGATGCGCAGTTCGGCCAGCACGGCAAGTTCGAGTCCGGGCATCAGCCGGACCTGGGTGACAATGTCGGTGCCCATCTCGCCGCAGCCGATGAGCCCGATGCGGACCGGCCGGCCGGAATCGGCATGGGCGGCAAGCTCCTGGACAAGTGTCATTGTGATCCTCCTTTTGCGCCGGCGCATGCATCGGCATTGCCGGGACGGCGATCCGCTTCACGCGGATCATGGCCCCGCACCCAAACTTTTATCCAACGCCGCGGACAGAAATCAATACATCTATCATCCAAAGTGGAAAAAAGTTTCGGTGCTCATGATGTTGCGCTGCAAAACGGCACTCCCGATGCCAGAAAATCCGCCATTTATGCGCAAATTAGCCAATTTTTGCGCGTTCCTCGTCGCATGGAGCGCAAATTCATGAATGAGTTAATAAACTTCTTGACTTAAAAATAAACAAATGTTCGTATCGCCTGTCGGGTGCCGTCGCCACCGGCCGGCTCCGCACCAACCAACACGCCGAACGACCCCCGCCCGCCGGGCGGGCGGAACGGCGGCGATACAGGGAGAAGAGTCGTGAGGATGCTGTCATGACGAATCCGTTCCACGGCCTGGGTGTGCCGTCCTGGACCGGTCTGATCGCGGTGTTCGCGGTCGTCTGGCTGCTGCAGATCGCCGGCACGGCGTGGCAGATGAAACACTACCAGAAGGTGATGGGCGAGATCATCGGTCGCTGGGCCGATGGTGCGATCGGCGTCGGCAATGCCCGGTCGCGGCTCGGCAAGGGGCTGATCCTGATCGTCGTGGTCGGGCCCGACGACGTGGTGCGCGAGGTGCGGATGATGGAAGGGCGCTCGATCTTTGCCCGCTTCCGTCCGCTGGAGCGCGCCGCCGGCCGGCGCCTTGCCGATCTCGCGGCGGATGCGCCGGCCGGCCGCGCCGGCAACGGCTTCCGCCTCGCCGCAAGCCGCGCCGCCGAGCAGGTCGCCCGCGCCCGTGCCCGCGCCGCGCTCCCCGCCGAACCCGGCCTCGCCCTGCCTGCCGCCGCGTAAGGCACCGGCGGGCCGGCACGGCTCGCCCGGACATTCAGCAACAAACGAGGAAGTCCATGCATGTCCTGACCCCCATCACCGCCGCAGCGAGCTGGTTCATCGGCCTGTTCCAGGCTGGCGGGAAGGTTTTCGTCGCCTATGTCACCGGCATCATCCCGACGCTGGTGGTGCTGCTCACCGCCTTCTACGCGCTGACAGCACTGGTCGGCGAGGACCGGATCCACAATTTCGCCCGCTTCGCCGGCCGCTACGCCGTCACCCGCTACACGTTGCTGCCGCTGCTCTCGCTGCTCTTCCTGACCAACCCGATGGCCTACACGTTCGGCGTGTTCCTCGAGGAGAAGCACAAGCCCGCCTTCTACGACTCGGCGGTGTCCTACTGCCACCCGATCACAGCACTGTTCCCCAACGCGAATGCCGGCGAGCTGTTCGTCTATTACGGCGCGCTCGCGGGCATCCAGAAGCTGCATCTGCCGGTCGGCGAACTCGCGGTGCGGTATTTCCTGGTCGGGCTGCTGGTGATCCTGATCCGCGGCGTCGTGACCGAACGCATCACCCTCTTCCTGGCGCGCCGCCAGGGCATCGAACTCGGCTGAGCCGGACGGGAGGACAAGCACATGTCGAACAGATCCGAATACGCTTCCGTCCGCGTCGAGGCCGGGCCCGGCGGCTGGGGCGGCCCGCTGGTGATCACCGCCAGTCCCGAGCGCAACAAGATCGTCGCCATCACCGGCGGCGGCATTCCCGAGGTCGCGCGCGAGCTCGCCCGGCTGACCGGCGGCGAGGCGGTCGACGGGTTCCGCATGGCGCCGCCTGAATCCGAGATCGCCGCGGTCGTCATCGATTGCGGCGGCACCGCGCGCTGCGGGGTCTATCCGCGCAAGCGCCTGCCCACGATAAACCTCACCCCGGTCGGCCAGTCCGGCCCGCTCGCGCAGTTCATCACCGAGGACATCTATGTCTCCGGCGTCACCCCGCGCTCGCTGCATCCGCTCGATGGCGCATCCCCCGCCGCCGCCCCGGCGCCGGCGCGCCAGCAGGCGGCGCAGATGAGCCCGTTCGAGATGAGCGCCGCCCGCGCCGCCCAGACCGGCGATACCGGCGGCTTCACCGGCTTCATCGCCCGGATCGGCCGCTTCATGGGCATGGTGGTCGGCATCCTGTTCGCCTCCGGCCGCAAGTCGATCGACCAGGTGGTGCGCAACATCCTGCCCTTCATCGCCTTCGTCACCATGCTGGTCGGCATCATCAACGCGACCGGGCTCGGCAAGGTGATCGCGCATCTGCTCACCCCGCTCGCCGGCAGCCTGCCCGGCCTGCTCGCGCTCTCGGTGATCTGCGGATTGCCGTTCCTCTCGCCGGTGCTCGGCCCGGGGGCGGTGATCGCGCAGGTGATCGGCGTGCTCGTCGGCACCCAGATCGCCGCCGGCAATATCGGCCCGCAATTCGCCCTGCCGGCGCTCTTCGCCTACGACACGCAGGTCGGCTGCGATTTCGTCCCCGTCGGCCTGTCGCTCGGCGAGGCCGATCCGAAGACGGTGCAGGTGGGTGTCCCGGCGGTGCTGCTCAGTCGGCAGATCACCGGCCCGATCGCGGTGCTGATCGCCTGGGTCGCCAGCTTCGGCATGTATTGAGGATCGACGATGACCGTACTCTACCGCAGCCGGATCGGCGATATCGGCCCCGAAGTGCCCGATCTTCTCGAAGGCGGGGTGCTGATCTTCTTCCGCGCCGGGGTGCCGGCGGAACTCGCCGAGGTGTCGGTGCTGCACACGCCCGAAATCGAGTTGCCGACGCCGCCGGGCATCGGTGCCACGGTGCGGATCGGCGCGCAGCGCCTCGCGATCACCGCGATCGGCGACAAGGCGTGGGAAAAGACGATCGAGCTTGGCCACCTCACCCTCAGCCTCAACGGCGCGGCCACGGCCGAGCGGCCCGGCGAGATCTGCGTTGCCGGCGCGAGCCCGGCTGATCTCGCCGCCGCACTTGCCAGCGGCGCCACGCTCGAGGTCATCGCCGCCGGCTGAACGCGGCCGGCAAGCCTCCCGGTTCCGCAGGACCGGGGCAGTCTTCCGGGCGGCCGCAAGGTCGCCCACTTTTTTTGTTGTCCGCAACCTTGGCGGGAGGCTTGTCCTGCGCGGCGAGCCAGATCATTCTCGCCTGCAAATGAATCACGACGACACGACATCTCACATCTTGTTTGGCAGGCTCTCCTTCGCCGATCTGCCGGTGGTTGCGCCCTTCGCCCGGTTCCGTGCGGCGGTGCGCGAGCCGGATGGGCCCGAGGTCGTGTTCCGCCATGCGCCGGACCACGAGATCGCCCTGCCGCCGGATGGGCTGGTTCGCGGGCGGACGGTGTTCGGCGCCGAAACGCCGGCCCCTGTGGACGCGCCGTCCAGGGCGCCGCCCCAGATCCGGCTCCGGGGCCTGTCCAGCATCGTGCTGAACGACGCCATTCTCGCGCCGCGCTCGATGGCGGTGGCGAGCCCGTCGCGCGGCCTGCTCGACACCGCGCTCGACAGCCCGGCCGTGAAGCAGGGGCGGCTTTCGGCGGTGGACCCTGATTTCACCGAGGCCGAACCCGATACCTGGCGGCTGTTGCGGCCGGTCCCGGGCATTGCCTCGACCATCGTGCCGGTCGGCGGCGCCAGGTCGTCCAGTTATGGCTGCTTCCTGTTCGAGGGGCTCTGCGGCGCGCTGCTGCATCATGAAACGCTTGGCCCTGGCATCGGTCTCGCCGGCCCGCCGCTGGCGACCTGGCAGAAGGAGATCCTCGACCTGCTCGGCCTGGGCGATGCCTATCTCGCGCTGCGCCGGCCGACGCGGTTCCGCAAGATCGTGACCACCGACCTGAATGCCTGGACTTCGCGCGCGCCCAACCCGCTGGCGCGCACGATCTTCGACCGGATCCGCGCCGTGCTGCCGGCGGTGGACGGGCCGCGCCGGGTGATGCTGCGTCGCGGTGCCGGCAACCGGCGGGTGATGCGCGAGCGCGAGCGTGTCGAGGCGGTGGCCGGGCAGTTCGGCTTCAGCATCGTCGATCCCGCGATGCTCTCGGCCGGGGCGCAGGCGCAGCTCTTCGCCGGCGCCACGGCCGTGATCGGCGAAACCGGCGCGGGCCTCGCCAATCTCGGCTTCTGCGAGCCCGAGACCCGGGTGCTGGAAATCCAGTCCGATCGCCTGCCCGATGGACGCGCCCGCGCCGCCTGCCACCTGCTCGACCTGCACTGGCATGTCTTCTTCGGCGTGGCGGATGGCGAGCCGGGTATGGCCCCGGGCGGGGGGTTCGGCTACGCGGTCGATCCCAACGCCTTCGCCGCGACGCTCGACCGGGTGTTCGGCGCGCCATGACCAGCACCGCGACACGCTCGCTGCCCCTCGCGCATGCGCCGCAGGGGGCGTTGACGACCAGTGAATTCAGGGATGCGACGATCTTCCCCCAGCCGTTCGGCGTGTTCGACGGCAACGGACGGGCGGTGATCGGGCCGGTGGCCGCGCAGCCGTCGCTCGGCGCCTCGACGGCGCGGGTGGTCGCGCTGGAAGCCGGGGCGGCGGTGCCGCTCGGCCGGTTTCTCGGGCCGGCCCTGGCCTGCGCGCTGATCGGCCGGCGCGTATCGGGCGGGCTGGATCTCGCCGGCCCGACCCCGACGGCGGCGCAGCGCTGCGCGCTCGACATGCTCGGCCTCGCCGAGGCGCATCTGCCGTTCGACCATCCGTTCACCTTCGCCGGGGTGATCGCGACGCTCGGCCCTGCGCGCGACGCCGGCGCCTCGCGGCTGATGCGGATCGCGATCGACGCGCTGCGCTTCGCCGTCGAGCCCTATCCCCATGCCGAGCGGATCGCGCTGGTGCGGCCCGGGCCGTTCGCCGATCTGCTGGCGGCGCACGGCTTCGCCCGGCTCGATCCGTTCACCATGCGGATCGACGAGACGCCGCTCGGCCTTGCCGATCTCGTCGCCATCCTCGCGGCGGCGCGGGTGATCGCGATCGACCAGGCGGCCGAGGCGCCGCTGCTTGGCCTCTGCGATCCGGGCGGGCTCGTTCTCGGCTTCGGCACCGCGGCGCCGGCGGCGCAGCGCTGGGCGGCGATGACCGTGCTGCGCTACCGCACCGCCCGCGCCGACGAGGCCGGGCTCGCCGCCGCCCTCGCCGGCTGACAAGGGTAGAGAAATATCCGTCGCGCGACCGGATTTTATGCCAACGTTAACCTGTGCCGCGCATGATCCGGGATGCGGCACGGCCCGGTCCGGCGCTGGAGCACTTTCCGATGCTTTCGGATCGGATGGAGTGCTCTATCAGATTGATAACCAGAGCATCTTTATCCGATCAGATGTCTCCATCTGGTCGGATGATGCTCTAGCCTCGACATTTCGGCCCGGGAGGGATCGTGACGACAGATCATGCGGCGATGACGGCCTGGGCGGAGCGGTTCGCCCGGGCGACGGCGACGGTGCTGCCCCAGGCGGGCGACCTCGCCTGGCTGCTCCGCCAGAGCGTGCATACGCATTTCCAGCGCCTCACGCTGCTGCCGGTGTTCGGCCTTGCGGGCGTACCGCTGCGGGTGCTGGATGTCGGCGCGGGCACCGGGGCGATGTGTCTCGACCTCGCCTGGGCCACCGGCGGTGCCGCGCGCATCACCGCGATCGACCACGATGCCCATGGCCTCGCGCTGCTCGGCGACATGGCGGGCCAGCTCGGTTGCGACATCGAGACCCGGCAGGGCGACGCCTATGCGCTGCCCGCCGAACCGCAGAGCCAGGACCTGACCCTGTGCCGCTTCCTGTTCCAGCATCTCGAACGCCCGGCCGAGGCGCTGCGCGAGATGATCCGCGTCACCGCCCCGGGCGGCCGGGTCGTGGTGATGGATGTCGATGACGGCGCGTGGATCTCCTGGCCGGACGAGGTGCCGGAGCTGCGGCGCCTCAACGATGCGGTCCGCGCGTTGCAGGCCTCGGTCGGCGCCGGCCGGCTCGTCGGCCGGCAGCTCTACGGCCTGTTCCGCGCCGCCGGCCTCGCCGAGGTGCAGGTGCTCGCGGTGCCGCGCGTCCGGCTCGGCACCTCCCATGGCCGCAGCGCCGAGATCGAGGCGCATCAGAAGGAATTCTACCTCACCCAGCGCGACCGCCTGATCGCCGCCGGGCTGATCGACGACGCTGGGTTCGATGCGGCGATGCGCGCCCTCGATGCGGGGTTCGCGCAAGACGAGTTCGGCTTCGCCTGCGAATTCGTCGCCCTCGGGCGGGTCGCGGCGGCGGGCTGAGCCGCCCGCCTCCCGCGTCCCGAGTCCCGCGATCAGCCCGCCGCCCGGATCGCCTCCCACACGCGGCGCGGGGTGGCCGGCATGTCGATATGCGCGATGCCGAAGCCGGACAGCGCATCGACCACCGCGTTCATCACCGCCGGCAGGCTGCCGGCACAGCCGGCCTCGCCGCAGCCCTTGACGCCGAGCGGATTGGTCCGCGCCGGCGCCGGGTGGCTGGCAAAGCCGATCCCCGGCACCGCATCCGCCCGCGGCAGCGCATAATCCATGAACGAGCCGGTCAGCAGCTGGCCGGTCTCGTCATAGGCGACCATCTCGTGCAGCGCCTGGCCGATCCCCTGCGCCACACCGCCATGCACCTGGCCGGCGACCAGCATCGGGTTCACCAGCACGCCGAAATCGTTGACCGTGTGATAGGCGACGACCTCGATCACCCCGGTTTCGGGGTCGAGCTCGACCTCGGCGATATGGCAGCCATTGGGGAAGGCCGAGGGCACGCCGCGCGTGACATGGCCGACATCGAGCGTGGCGGGCACGTCCCCGGGCACGTCCCCGGGCACGTCCTCGGGCAGGTCGCTTGCGGTGCGCAGCCGTTCGGCGAGGTCCATGATGCCGATGCCGAGATCGGTGCCGGCGACGCTGAAGCGGCCGTTGGCGAATTCGATGTCGGCCGCGCCGGCCTCGAGCAGATGGGCGGCGGCGCGGCGTCCCTTCTCGATCACGAGGTCGCCGGCCTCGATGATGGCGGCGCCGCTCTGCATGATCGAGCGCGAGCCGCCGGTGCCGCCGCCGGCGAGGAGCTGGCGCGAATCCCCCTGCACCAGGCGGATGCGGTCGAAGGGAATGCCGAGCTTGTCGTGCAGCACCTGGGCGAAGGGGGTGGCGTGGCCCTGGCCGTAATCGAGCGTGCCGGTGACGATCGTCACCCCGCCATCGGCATCGAAGCGGATGCCGCCCATCTCGGGACTCGCATCCGCCGTCACTTCCAGATAGTGCCCGATCCCGCGCCCGCGGAGCCGCCCGCGCGCTGCGCTCTCCGCCCGCCGCGCGGCGAACCCGTCCCAGTCCGCGGCGGCCAGCGCGCGGTCGAGGGTCGCGGGGAAATCGCCGCTGTCATAGGTCAGGCCCGAGGGCGCGCGATGCGGGATCGCCTCCGGGCGGATCAGGTTGCGCCGGCGCAGCGCCAGCGGATCGAGCCCCATCTCGCGCGCGGCGGTCTCGACCAGCCGCTCCATGTAGTAATTGCCCTCCGGCCGCCCCGCGCCGCGATAGGCGCCGACCGGGGTGGTGTTGGTGAAGACGCTGCGGCTGGACACCTCGATCAGCGGGGTGCGGTAGACGCCGACGAAATTCTTCACCGCGTTCACGGTGGCGGGCAGCAGCACCACGTTGGAGAGATAGGCGCCGAGATTGGCAAACCCGGTCAGCCGGGTCGCGAGGAAATTCCCCTCGGCGTCGAGGGCGAGTTCGGCCAGCATCTCGTGGTCGCGGCCGTGGCTGTCGGAGAGGAAGCTGCCGGAGCGGTCGTCGGTCCATTTCACCGGCCGGCCGAATTGCTTCGCGGCGAGCAGGGCGCAGACATATTCGGGATAGCACGAGGCCTTCATGCCGAACGAGCCGCCGACATGGAAGGTGAGAACCCGGACCTGCTCCTGCGGCACGCCGAGCACGGTGCAGAGCAGCCCTCGCATGTTGACCGCCCCCTGGCAGCCGAGACGCAGCGCGTAGCCCTCCGCCGGATCGAATTCGGCGATCGCGGCGCGCGGCTCCATCGGGCTGACGATCACGCGGCTGCTGCGCAGGCTCAGACGGGTGACATGCGCGGCCCGGGCGAAGGCGGCGGCGACGGCCTCGGCATCGCCGAAATGATAGTCGAGCACGAGATTGCCCGGCGCCTCGTCGTGCAGTTGCGGCGCGCCGGGGGCGGCGGCGTCGCGCGCGTCGGTCACCGCCGGCAGCGTGTCGATCTCCGCCAGCACCGCCTCGGCGGCGTCGCGCGCCTGCTGGAGCGTTTCGGCGACGACGAAGGCGATCGGGTCGCCGACATACCTCACCCGGTCGGTCGCCAGTGCGAACTGACGCGGGCGGGGCGTGTCCGATCCGTCGCGGTTGCGGCTCGTGGCCGCCGGCATCGGGCCGAAGCCGGCGGCCACGATGTCGGCGCCGGTGATGATGGCGGCAACCCCCGGCATCGCCGCGGCGGCGGCGGTGTCGATCCCGCGCAGGATGCCGTGCGCGACCCCGCTGCGCACGGCAACACCGTAGAGCTGGCCCTGGCGGTCGAGATCGTCGGTATAGCGTCCCTCGCCGCGCAGCAGCACCGGGTCTTCGCTGCGCGACACCGGCTGGCCGATCGCGAAGCGCCCGGTGGCCGGCGCGCGGTCCAGCCCTTCCGGCTGGCGGAGGATGCGGGTCATGCGGAATTCCCTTCGAAGAACGTCAACGATGTTGCCCCGTATGTTCGCCCAGGGCGGCGCCGGCGCAAGGGGCGGTTCGGTGAAACCAGCCGTGCCCGACCAATCGTCAGTGGATCTCCGGCTCGGCGATCGTCCCCGGCCGGGCCAGCACGTCGAAATCGCAGCCGGTATCGGCCTGGCCGATATGGGCGGCGAAGATCGCGCCATAGCCGCGCGGAAAGCGGGGCGGCGGCGGTGTCCACGCCGCGCGGCGCCGGGCGAGTTCGTCATCGGAGAGCCTGACATCGATCCGCCGTGCGGCGACGTCGATGGCGATGACATCGCCGGTGCGGATCAGCGCGAGCGGCCCGCCGATGAAGGATTCCGGGGCGACGTGCAGCACGCAGGCGCCGTAGCTGGTGCCGCTCATCCGCGCGTCGGAAATCCGCAGCATGTCGCGCACGCCCTGGCGGAGCAGCTTCACCGGGATCGGCAGCATCCCCCATTCCGGCATGCCCGGCCCGCCCTGCGGCCCGGCATTGCGCAGCACCAGGACATGATCGGCGGTGACGTCGAGATCGGGATCGGCGACGGCTTTCGCCATCGCGTCGTAATCGTCGAACACCAGCGCCGGGCCTTCATGCTTCAGCAGGTGGGGCTCGGCGGCGGAGGGTTTCATCACGCAGCCGCCGGGGGCGAGATTGCCGCGCAGCACCGCGAGCCCCTCGGCGCGGGAGACCGGATTGTCCAGCGGACGGATCACGTCGTCGTTCCACACGGTCGCTCCGGCGATGTTATCGCCGAGTGTCGCACCGCTCACCGTGCGGGTTGCGAGGTCGAGCCGGTCGGCGATGCGGGTGAGGAAGGCCGGCAGGCCGCCGGCATAATAGAAATCCTCCATCAGGTATTGGCCGGAGGGGCGGATATTGGCGAGCACCGGCACGCTGTCGGAGAGCGCGTCGAACCGGTCGAGATCGAGGTCGATCCCGGCGCGGCGGGCCATCGCGATCAGGTGGATGATCGCGTTGGTCGAGCCCGCGAGGGCGGCGCTGGCGACGATTGCGTTCTCGAAACTCGCCTGGCTGAGCAGGTCGGCGGGGGTGATGTCGTCCCAGACCATCTCGACGATCCGCCGCCCGGTTGCCGCCGCCATGCGGGCATGGCGCGAATCCGGCGCCGGGATCGAGGTCGCGCCCGGCAGGGTGAGGCCGAGCACCTCGGCGAGCGAGGTCATCGTCATCGCGGTGCCCATCGTCATGCACACGCCATCCGAGCGGGCGATGCCGGATTCCATGTCTTCCCATTGCGCTTCGGAAATGTTGCCGGCGCGCTTCTCGTCCCAGTATTTCCAGACATCCGAGCCCGAGCCGAGGATGCGCCCGCCCCAGTCGCCGCGCAGCATCGGCCCGGCGGGCATGAAGATCGCCGGCAGGCCGGCGCTGATCGCGCCCATGATGGTGGCCGGCGTGGTCTTGTCGCAGCCGCCCATCAGCACCGCGCCGTCCACCGGCAGCGAGCGCAGGCTTTCCTCGACCTCCATCGCGAGCAGGTTGCGATAGAGCATCGTCGTCGGCTTCACGAAATTCTCCGGCAGCGCCATCACCGGAATCTCGACCGGAAAGCCGCCCGCCTGGAGCACGCCGCGGCGGATCGCCTCGACGCGTTCGGGGAAATGCCCGTGGCAATGGGCAAGCCCGCTCCAGGTGTTGACGATGGCGATGACCGGCTTGCCGGCATAATCCTCGGGCGTGTGGCCGAGCTGCTTGATCCGCGAGCGATGGCCGAAGCTGCGCAGGTCGGACGCGCCGAACCAGCGGTGGCTGCGCAGCTCCTCGGGCTTTTTGCGCGTCTTGGTCATCGTCGGTCTCCTCGCCTGCCGGCGCCGCGCGGCGCGGGGCCTTTGCACGGTTCTGGAATCGGGGGGCCCGGGATGCAATCCCGCCTTGGCGAGGATATGCAATCCCGCCTTGGCGAAGATATGTAATCCCGCCTTGGTGGGGATATGCAAGCCCGCCCTGCCGGCAGGGGCGCGCCGGCAGGGCGGCGGCGGATCAGGCCGCCTTGGTCTCGCGCCGCAGCCGGCGGGCGGCGCCGACCAGGTTTTCCAGCGCCGGCACCACCTCGCGCCAGCTGCGGGTCTTCAGTCCGCAATCCGGGTTCACCCAGAGCTGTTCATCCGCGAGCTTGCCCCGGGCGAGGCGGAGCAGGGCGAGGATTTCCTCCTCGGGCGGAACGCGCGGACTGTGGATGTCCCACACGCCGGGGCCGATCTCGGCCGGGTAGGCGTGGGCGCCGTCGCGGGCGAAGGCCGCCAGCAGGTCCATCCGGCTGCGCGCCGTCTCGATCGAGATCGCATCCGCGTCCATGGCGGCGATGGCCGGCATGATGTCGTGGAACTCGGCGTAGCACATGTGGGTGTGGATCGCCGTGTCGTCGCGCACCGCGGCGGTGGCGAGGCGGAAGCAGGATACCGCCCAGCCCAGATAGGCGCCGCGCTCCGCCTCGCGCAGCGGCAGCCCCTCGCGCAGGGCCGGCTCGTCCACCTGGATGATGGCGAGGCCGGCGGCGTCGAGATCGGCCACCTCGTCACGCAGGGCCAGCGCGATCTGGCGGCAGACCGTCTCGCGCGGCAGGTCGTCGCGGACGAAGGACCATTGCAGCATCGTCACCGGCCCGGTCAGCATTCCCTTCACCGGCCGGGTGGTGAGCGACTGGGCATGGCGCGCCCAGCGCACCGTCATCGGCCGGGGCCGCGCGACATCGCCCCAGATGATCGGCGGTGCGACGCAGCGGCTGCCATAGGATTGCACCCAGCCATGGCGGGTGAAGGCGAAGCCGTCGAGCTGCTCGCCGAAATACTTGACCATGTCGTTGCGCTCGAATTCGCCATGCACCAGCACGTCGAGCCCGATCCGTTCCTGCAGGCGGATCGCATCCTCCGTCCAGGTCGCGATCGCTTCGTCGTATTCGGCGGCGCTGATCTCGCTGCGCGCGAGCGCCGCCCGGGCGCGGCGCACGCCCGAGGTTTGCGGCAGCGAGCCGATCGTGGTGGTGGGGAAGGTGGGCAGGTCGAGGCGCTGGCGCTGCAGTGCCCGCCGTGCGGCGTGGGGCGGTGTGCGGCGTTCCATCGCCGGTGTTGCGGCGAGCAGCCGGACGGCGACGTCCGCCCGGTGGACCCGGGCGCTTTCGGCGCGGCTGCGGCGGGCGGCATCGGCGATCTCCAGCGGCTCGGCGATCGCGTGGTCGCCCTCGTCGAGGCCGCGGGCGATGGTGGCGATCTCGGCGAGTTTCTGGGTGGCGAAGGCAAGCCAGGGCCGGATCGCCGGATCGAGCCGGTCTTCCTGCGCGAGATCGACCGGGACGTGCAGCAGGCTGCAGCTCGGCGCGATCATCAGCCGCTCGGTGCCGCCGAGGGCGCGCGCCGCCTCGCGCGCGGTGGCGAGGGCGGCGCGAAGGTCCGCCCGCCAGACGTTCCGCCCGTCGATCAGGCCGAGCGAGAGATGGCGTGCCGGCCCGGCAGCGGCGAGGGCGGGCACGAGATCGGCCTGGCCGCGGACGAGATCGAGATGCAGGCCGGCGACCGGCAAGGCGAGGGCGGTGGGCAGGTTGTCGCCCATCGGCGCGAAATAGCTCGCCAGCAGCAGGTGCGGCGTGGCGCCGCGGGCGAGGGTTTCATAGGCGTGGGCGAAGGCGGCGCGGGCGCGGCCCGACAGGTCGAGCGCGAGGACAGGTTCGTCCATCTGCACCCAGGCGCAGCCCTCGGCCGCGAGGTCCGCCAGCACCTGCGCGTAGCAGGGCAGCAGGCGGTCCAGCAGGTCGAGCGGGTCGGACCCGTCATCGGTCTTGGCGAGCAGCAGGAACGAGACCGGGCCGAGCAGCACCGGCCGGGTGCGGCGATGGCAGGCCAGCGCCTCGCGGAACAGTTCGAGCGGGCGGTTGGCGGTGACGGTGAAGTGCTGCCCGGCGGACAGACGGGGCACGAGGTAGTGATAATTCGTGTCGAACCACTTGGTCATTTCGAGCGCCGGCAGGCCGGTGGCGGCATCGTGGCCGCCGGTGCCGCGGGCGAGGGCGAAATAGGTCGCGAGCGACACCTCCCCCCCGCGCCAGCCATAACCCGGCGGGATCGCGCCGAACATGCAGGCGGTATCCAGCACATGGTCGTAGAGCGAGGCGTCGTTGCACGGGATGTGGCCGATGCCGAGCCCCTGTTGCAGCGCTTGCGACCCGGCGCGCAGGGCGCGGGCGGCATCGTGCAGGGCGGTTTCGGTGAGCTCGCCGGCCCAATGGGCCTCGAGTGCGGCCTTCAGCTCGCGCCGGCGGCCGATGCGGGGGAAGCCGAGATTGGTGGCGATGCTCATGCGCGGCCTCCCTGGCGTGCGGGGAGGCGAACGAGGCGCGCGCGGCAGGCGCTGCCGCTGATGCGTGCAGTCATGGGTTGGCTCCGGCTTCCGGTGCACCCCGCCCGGCAGCGTTGGTTGATGCGACACCGGCAGGTCTCCTGGCTCGCGGGTCGACGCTGGTGGCCCTGCCTTCCCGAACCGGTTCCGGTTCAGTGGCTCGCCCTTGCGGGCGGACGGACCACCGGCTCGCCGCTGACAGTTGCGGGGGCAGCCATCGACTTGCTTCCGGGACAATCAGGCCCGGCCGAAGCGCACGATGTTCCCTTTTCACCCGCTCGCGCGGGACCGGTGACCTGTTGCATATGCCGGCTCGGCGGGCGGGCGGCAAGGGTGGGGTGTCGCGGATGGCCGGATGGCGGTCTGGCGGCGGCGGCGCGCCGGGTGCAGACTGCGCGCGGCAGAAGGAGACAGGCAAGATGGCCGACACGCACGAGATCGTCCTGCGGCAGATCGAGAATTACCGGTTCGAGACCGAATTCGGCGGCGGCTTGCCGAAGCTCGTCTCCGACGAGCCGCCGCCGCTCGGCGGCGGGGCGGGGCCGGAGCCGGTGCAGCTGCTGCTCGCGGCGGTGGGCTCGTGCATGTCGTCCAGCTTTCATTTCGCGATGACCAAGTTTCGCGAGGCGCCGGGGGCGATCACCACCACCGCGCGGGCGACCGTGGAGCGCGACGAGAACCGGAGGCTGCGGGTGCAGGCGATCCATGTTGCCATCGGGTTCGCCGCCGAGGCCGGGACGATCGGGCATCTCGACCGGATTCTCGGCCAGTTCGAGCAGTTCTGCACCGTCGGCGCCTCGGTCGCGCGGGGGATCCCGATCGAGGTGAGGGTGACCGACGGCAGCGGCACGCGGGTGAAGGGCTGAAGCAAGACCGTAACCAAATCAGGCTTTTGCGATCCGGGCTTCGCACGAGTTGTCCACAGAAATCTGAATAAGCCTGTGGACAAGCGCGGGGGGAATCCGGAAGCTCGCCCTTGGCGTGGGAAAGGTTAACGATTTTCGCCCCGCCCGGACGCCGGGCGGTCTGCCATCTTGCATCCGCAGGGGAGATGTGCGCAGAACGCACGGATGCCAACTGCGCCAGACGAGACCGGACCATCCAGGCTGCCGCGCCCGAGCCTGACCAACCCGCGCGACCATGTCGAGAGTTTCGCCCGGGGGCTGGCGATATTGTGCGCCTTCGGGCCGGACCGGCCGAAGATGACGCTGTCGGACGCCGCCAGGGTGACCGGGTTGCAGCGCTCGGCGGCGCGGCGGTTTCTGCTCACCCTCTGCGACCTCGGCTATGCGGTGCAGACCGACCGGTGGTTCACCCTCACGCCGCGGGTGCTGGAGCTGGGCTATGCCTATCTCGGCAGCCTGCGCTTTCCCGAACTCATCGAACCCTATCTGACCGGGCTGACGCAGCGGCTGGGCGAATCGAGCTCGGCGGCGGTGCTGGACGGGACGGAGATCGTGTATGTCGCGCGGTCGGCCGCGCCGCAGCGGCTGATGTCGCTCTCGCTCGGGGTGGGCAGCCGGCTGCCGGCGCACGCGACCTCGATGGGGCAGGCGCTGCTCGCCACGCTGAGCGAGGAGGAGGTGCGCGCCCGGTATGGGCGCGGGCCGCTGCCGGCGTTCACCCAGGCGACCATCACCGACCCGGCGCTGCTGCTCGAACGGCTGGCGGCAGTGCGGCGGGACGGGTTCGCGCTCAACGACCAGGAACTGGAACTCGGCCTGCGCTCGGTTTCGGTCGCGGTGCCGGGCAAGGGGAGCCGGCAGGCGGTTGCCCTCAATGTCGCCACCAACGCGGCGCGGGTGTCGCATGACGAGGTGATGCGCCGCATCCTGCCCGCGATCCGCGAGGCGGCGGCGCAATGCGCGCGGGCGGTCGCCCTGCTCGGCTGAGCGGGGACGCGGAAACGCCAGAAGAGGATCGGCAACAGGATCACCAGCCCGGCGGGTCGCGCAGCCGCTCGCGTCGGCGCAGCCAGGCGGGCGGGCGGAAGCGGCGCGGGAGTTTTGCGCCTGAGCAGTCCGTGTTGTTCGGGACGGGTTCGGGTTTGGGGCGGGGGGTGCGCCTTGCGCGCGGCGCGAGGCGGAGCATCGCCGGGAGCTTCAGGCCAAGGCTGTGGCAGAGCGGGCGGAGGATGCGGCCGAGGCGGGGTTCCGCGCCGATGCGGCGCTGCAATGCGGGATCGGCGAGCAGGGCGCGGAGCAGGCCGGCGGCGGCGGCGGCCTCGGGGACCGGCGCCAGCAGCCAGGCGGGGCGGCGCGGCAGGATGGGCTTGCAGCCGTTCTTTTTTTGATCCGTCTCGTCACTATGCCCCGTCTTGTCGCCATGCTGCGGGCGCGGGTGGCGACGGGGGCGCGGCGGCGGCGCAGGAGCGGCGCAGAGGCGGGCGAAATGCCGCGCATAGCGTTGCAGCCGGGTCCAGAGCAGGGCGCCGAGCGGGCCGCCATCCGCACCAAAGGCGCCGGCGGCGGCACGGCGCGCCACAGCACCGCACAGCACGTCGATCATGATCCGGAAACGGAGTGCGACATCCATGAACAGAACAGGAACATATTTGCTCCGGGGTGGGCAATGTTTTTCTCCTGTTTTGCTCCCCCCGGCCTTTTTCGCTCCTTTTTTCGTTCCGCTGGTTTTTCGTTCCGCTGGTTTTTCGTCCCTCTGGCGCCGGACCGCTCCGTTTCCGCGCGGCGGCGGGGCCAGAGCATCATCCGATCCTTTCGGATCGGATAAAGATGCTCTGTTTATCAATATTATAGCTCATCATCCGATCCTTTCGGATCGGATAAAGATGCTCTGATCATCAACAAGATAGAGCACGACATCCGATCCGTAAGGATCGGAAAGTGCTCTAGTCGCCGGGGCGGAGGTCGGGCGGGGTGGCCTCTGCCTTGAGGGTGGCGATGGCCTCGTCGAGGGTCATGCTGTCCTGCTTGTCGGAACCGAGGCGGCGGATCGAGACGGTCTGCTGCTCGGCCTCGCGGCGGCCGACGACGAGGATGTTCGGCACCAGGGCGAGCGAGAGGTCGCGCACCTTGGCGTTGATCTTTTCGTTGCGGGTGTCGGTGACGACGGCGAGGCCGGCGGCCTTGAGCCGTGCGGCGACCGTCTCGGCATAGTCGTTGGCGTCGGTGACGATGCTGGCGACGGCCGCCTGGGTGGGGGCGAGCCAGAGCGGGAAGCGGCCGGCGCAGTTCTCGATCAAAATGCCGATGAAGCGCTCGAAACTGCCCACGATCGCGCGGTGCAGCATGACCGGGCGGGCGCGGCCGGATTCGGCGGTGACGTAGGAGGCGTCGAGCCGCTCGGGGAGGACGAAATCGACCTGGAGCGTGCCGCACTGCCAGTCCCGCCCGATCGCGTCGCGCAGGACGAATTCGAGTTTCGGGCCGTAGAAGGCGCCTTCGCCGGGATTGACGGTGAATTCGACGCCGGCGGTTTCGCAGGCCGAGCGCAGGGCGGCCTCGGCCTTGTCCCACACCTCGTCCGAGCCGGAGCGCGGGGTCGGGCGGTCGGCGAATTTCACCGCGAAATCGGGGAAGCCGAAATCGGCGTAGATGCTGCGGAGCATCTCGACGAAGCGGACGGTTTCACCGGCGATCTGGTCTTCGGTGCAGAAGATGTGGGCGTCGTCCTGGGCGAAGGCGCGGACGCGCATGATGCCGTGCAGCGCGCCGGAGGGCTCGTAGCGGTGGCAGGCGCCGAATTCGGCCATGCGCAGCGGCAGCTCGCGGTAGGAGCGCAGGCCATGATTGAAGATTTGTACGTGGCAGGGGCAGTTCATCGGCTTGACGGCGAGAACCTTGTCCTCGTCCTCGACCTCGGCGATGAACATGTGGCTGCGGTAATTGTCCCAGTGGCCGGAGGCTTCCCAGAGCTTGCGGTCGAGCAGCTGCGGGGTGCGGACCTCGATATAGCCGAATTCCTCCTGGCGGCGGCGCATATAGGCTTCCACCGTGCGGTAGAGGCGCCAGCCCTTCTCGTGCCAGAACACGCTGCCGACGGCTTCTTCCTGCATGTGGAAGAGGTCCATCTGCCGGCCGATCTTGCGGTGGTCGCGGCGTTCGGCCTCTTCGAGCTGCTTCAGATGGGCGTCCAGCTCCTTCTGGTCGCGCCAGGCGGTGCCGTAGATGCGGCTGAGCATCGGGTTGCGGTGATCGCCGCGCCAGTAGGCGCCGGCGACCTTGGTCAGCCTGAAGGCGCCGCCGATATCGCCGGTGCCGCGCATGTGCGGGCCGCGGCAGAGATCGAGCCAGTCGCCCTGGCGGTAGATGGTGATGGTCTCGCTGCCCGGCAGGTCGCGGATCAGCTCGGCCTTGAAGCGCTCGCCGCGGGATTCGAAGAAGCTGATCGCCTCGTCGCGCGCCCAGACCTCGCGGGTGAAGGGCGCGTTGGCGGCGATGATCTCGCGCATCTTCGCCTCGATCGCCGGGAGGTCGTCCGGGGTGAAGGGGTCGTTGCGGAAGAAATCGTAATAGAAGCCGCCCTCGATGGCCGGGCCGATGGTGACCTGGGTGCCGGGGAAGAGCGCCTGCACCGCCTCGGCCAGGACATGGGCGGCGTCGTGGCGGATCAGTTCGAGGGAGCAGTCGTCGCGGCGGGTGATGAAGCGGAGGCTGGCATCGGCGTCGAGCGTGCGGGAGAGGTCCATCATCTGGCCATCGACCTCCATCGCCAGCGCCGCCTTGGCGAGGCCGGGCCCGATGGAGGCGGCGATCTCGGTGCCGGTGACGGGGCCCGGATAGTCGCGGACGGAACCGTCGGGCAGGGTGATCGCGGGCATTGCTGGCTCCTTCAGGGCGTGGATGAGGGGTGGTTATGCCCATCCTGTGCCGCGGCGGCAACGTCCGCCATCGCAAGGGCGGCGAGATCGGGGCGGCGGAGGATGGCGGGCCAGCCGCCATCGGGATAGCGCGGGGCGGTCAGCGCGGGATCGGAGGCGCCGCCGAACAGCACGACGGACCGGACGCCGAGGGCGGCGGCGAGGTGCATCGGGCCGGTATCGTTGCCGATGGCGAGGCTGGCGCGGGCGAGCGTGCCGGCGAGTTCGGGGAGGGTGGTGCGGCCGGTGAGGTCGAGCGTGCGCGGGGCGCGGGCGGCGATGGCGGCGGCGAGCGGGGCTTCGGACGCGGTGCCGAGGACGACGCAAGGGAGGTCGAGCCCGGCGGCGAGGGCGCCGAAATGGTCCGCCGGCCAGCGTTTTTCCGGCCGGTGCGGGGCGGCGCCGGGGATCAGCGCGACGAAGCGCTCCGGCAAAGGGAGGGGCGGGGCGGCGCATGTCCACGACAGGTCGGGGATCGGCAGGGGCAGGGGGATGCGCGCGGCGGCGAGCTGGCCTTCGATCCGTTCGCGGGTGTGGATGTGGTCGCGCGCGGGATCGGCGTGGGGGAAGGCGCAGCCGGGGGCGATGCCGGACCAGGGCGGGCGGCCGGCGAGGCGGAAATAGCGGCTGGAGCGGCCGGAGGTTTGCAGATCGTAGACCATCGCGAAGCCGCCGAGCGCGCGGCGCAGGCGGCGCAGGCCGGAGAGGTCGAGCGGGCCCGGTTTCGGGTCGATCATCACGCGGTCGAACCAGGGGGCGGCTTCGAGCCAGGGGGCGAAGGGCTTCATGGTCAGGAGCGCGATTTCGGCATCCGGATGGGCGGCGCGGATGGCGGCGAAGGCGGGGAAGCTGAGCACGATGTCGCCCAGCGCGCCGTGGCGGATGACGAGGAGGCGCGGTTTCACCGCAGCAGCTCGTCATAGACGGCGAGATTGCCGTTCTGCATCGCCGCGATCGAGTAGAATTCGGCGACATAGGCGCGGGCGGCCTCGCCCATCGCGAGGCGGGATTCGGGCGTCAGGTCGAGTGCGGCGTCGAGGGCGGCGGCGAGGTCGTCGGCGTCGCCGGGTTTCGTGCGCCAGCCGGTTTCGCCGTGGCGGATGGTTTCGCGGGCGGCGCCGTGGTCGGTGGCGATGACCATGCGGCGCATCGCCTGGGCCTCGACGATGGTGCGGCCGAAGGCTTCGGGGTCGGTCGAGGCGTTCACCACGATGTCCGCCAGCTTGTAGGCGGCGGGCATGTCGGCGCAGTCGCCGGCGAAGAAGACGCGCAGGGTGAGGTTGAGCCGGCCGATCGTGGCGAGGAGGGAGCGGCGATAGGCCTCGCGCCCCTGGGTGGCGCCGACGAGGAGGAGGATGGCGTCGCGGTGGCGCATGCGGGCGAGCGCCTCGATGGCGACGCGCTGGCCCTTCCAGCCGGTGAGCCGGGCGGGGAGCATGATCACCGGCGCGCCGTCCGGCAGGGCCCAGGCGCGGGCGAGGGTTTCCATCCGCCCGCCATTCACCGCGTCGGGCGCGAATTTCGCGCAATCCACCCCGCCGGGGACGACGCGCAGCCGCTCCGCCCCGACGCCGTGGCGGGCGCGGACGAGATCGGCGATGAATTCGGAGATCGCGATCACCCGGTCACCGGAGGCCATCACCGCGTTATAGGCCCGTTTGAGCCGGCCGCGCTGGCCGTAGGCGCCGTGATAGGTGGTGACGAAGGGCACGCGGCAGCGGCGGGCGGCGAGGCGGGCGGCGATGGCCGGGGCGCGGGAATGGGCGTGGACGAGGGAGATCCGCTCGGCGCGGATCAGCCGGGTGAGGTGGTGCGCGGCGGCGAGGAGTTTGAAGGGGTTGCGGGATTCGAGGTCGATCGCGACGTGCTTTCCGCCGGCGCGCTCGACCGCGCGGACCAGACGGCCCGGCTGGCTGGCGACGAAGGCGCGCGCGCCGGTGCGGGACACGGCCTCGGTTAGTTCGACGACCACCTGTTCGACGCCCCCGGTTTCCAGACGCGGCAGAACCTGTAGAATCGCATAATCGGACGGGTGGCGCATTGTTAACCTTTCTTTCATCGCGCCGATACCATGAGCGGATGGCCAAGGGGAGAGCCCAGTGGAGAGCCTGATGGACGAGCGGATGCTGCGGGTGAAGACGGAAGCGGGCGAACTGGCGGCCGCGCTGCTGGCGGGCGAGGGGCCGGTCGTGGTGTTCCTGCCCGGTTTCGCCTCGGACATGCAGGGGACCAAGGCATTGTTTCTGCGCGATGAATGCGCGGCCCGGGGGCGGGCGATGCTGCGGCTCGACTATTCCGGGCATGGGAATTCGGACGGGCGATTCGAGGCCGGGACGATCGGGCGCTGGGCGGCGGATGCCGAAGCCGTGATCGCCGAGGCGGTGCCGGCGCAAGACCTCGTGCTGGTCGGATCGTCGATGGGCGGGTGGATCGGGCTGCTGCTGGCGCGGCGGCTTGGCGCACGCCTGGCCGGGTTCGTCGGCATTGCCGCGGCACCGGATTTCACCGCCGAGCTGATGGAGCCGGCCTTCGATGACGCGGCGCGGGCGGCGCTGGCGCGGGAGGGGATCTGGCACCTGCCCAATCCCTATGGCGCGGCCACGCCGATCACCGCCGCGTTGCTTGAGGATGGGCGGCGGAACCTCGTGCTGGGCGGGCCGATTCCGCTCGATGCGCCGGTGCGGCTGATCCAGGGGCAGCGCGACGCCGAGGTGCCGTGGCGGACGGCGTTGCGGATCGCCGAGGCGGTCCATGGCACGGATGTGCGGGTCACGCTGGTCAAGGACGGGGAGCACCGGCTGTCGCGCCCGCAGGACCTCGCCCTGATCGCGCGGGAGGTGTTTTCGATCTGACCCGGCAGTCGCCGCGATGTTTTATATATTTGCCGGCATGCGCCGCGATGTTTTATATATTTGCCGGCATGCGCCGCGATGTTTTATATATTTGCCGGCATGCGCCGGCGGGACGTCATAACCGGCGCGCATTGCCCCCCTGCGGGATGGGGTGAAAATTTCATCGAACAAACTGCAAAAACCCCTTGCACCGCCAGAGGTTTTTCCGCATACCGCGCGCTCTTGGCCCCGGGGGGCGCGGCGCGGTGTCGCGTTCTACAGGCTGTCACTGGTTGAGGGGGTTCGCGATGAACGCACTTGCCCGACTGGGGATGGTCTCGGAAATTCCGAGCGAAAACCAGACTGTTGCTCAGGACGCGATCGATGAGGTCGCCGTGCCGAAGGATTATTTCGTCGAGCGTGACGGCGTGAAATTCGCCGGTACGCATCTGCTCGTGGATTTGTGGGGGGCCGAGAAGCTCGATAGTCCCGAACTGATCGACGAGACGCTGCGCCAGGGCGCGCTCGCCGCCGGGGCGACGATCCTGCACAGCCATTTCCACCATTTCACGCCGAATGGCGGCGTGTCCGGCGTGGTGGTGCTGGCGGAAAGCCATATCTCGATCCACACCTGGCCGGAGCGCAACTACGCCGCGATCGACATTTTCATGTGCGGCGTGTGCGATCCCTACAAGGCGATTCCGTTCCTGCGCGCGGCGTTCTCGCCAAGCGACGTGCAGGTGGGCGAGCAGCGCCGCGGCGTCACCGCCTGAGGCCAAACCGTTGACGACGACACACCGCCTTGCCCCCGGCAGGGCGGTGTTTTCGCATGGAGCGAGAGCATGACCGACATGTGGGTGAACGAGACGCTGTATCCGTTCTGGGGCCAGCGCTTCGGGGTGACGCGCGAGCTGGCGCGGACGAAGAGCGACTTCCAGGATATCGCGATCTTCGAGACCGAGTTTCACGGACGGGTGATGATGCTGGACGGCATCGTGCAGATCACCGAGGGCGACGAGTTCGTCTACCAGGAGATGCTGACGCATGTGCCGCTGCTGGCGCATGGCGCGGCGCGCTCGGTGCTGATCATCGGCGCCGGCGATGGCGGCGTGCTGCGGCGGGTGCTGATGCACAAGGGCGTCGAGCGGGCGGTGATGGTCGAGATCGACGGCGAGGTGATCCGGCTGGCGAAGGAGTTCCTGCCGAAGATCGCGGGCGAGGCCTGGAACGATCCGCGCGCGGAGGTGATCGTCGGCGACGGGATCGATTACGTGAAGAAGGCGGCGGATGCCAGTTTCGACGTCATCATCGTCGATTCGACCGACCCGATCGGGGTGGGCGAGGTGCTGTTCACCGATGATTTCTATGCCAATTGCGCGCGCATCCTGACCGCGCGGGGGCTGGTGGTGAACCAGTGCGGCGTGCCGTTCATGCAGGCGGACGAACTGCGCGAGACCTCGGCGCGGCGGCGGAAATTCTTTCCGCACGTGACCGCCTATGTCGCCGCGGTGCCGACCTATGTCGGCGGGTTCATGACGCTGGGCTGGGCCGGCAAGGACGAGGAACTCACCCGTCTGCCGGCGGCGACGATCCGCGCGCGGGCGGAAGCGGCGGGGATTCTCGGGACCACCGAATACTGGTCGCCCGAGATGCACGCGGCGAGCTTCGTGCTGCCGCCTTATATCGCCAAGCATCTGCCGGGCTGATCTGGATACAAGCCGGTCAGGCCGGTAGGGCCTGACGTGGACTCAGGTCGGTCAGGCCGGCAGGGCCTGATCGGGATAAAAGTCGGTCAGGCCGGCAGGGCCTGATCGGGATAAAAGTCGGTCAGGCCGGCAGGGCCTGGCCGATGGCGAGGAATTTGTCGCGCCGTTTCGCCCGCAGCGCCTCGGGCGCGAGGGCGGCGAGGCCGGGCAGGGCTTCGGCGATGGCGGTGCCGAGGGCGGCGATCGCGGCTTCATGATCGCGATGGGCGCCGCCGAGCGGCTCGGCCACGATACGGTCGATGATGCCGAGGCGCTTGAGATCCTGGGCGGTGATTTTCATCGCCTCGGCCGCCTGGGCGGCGTTGGCGCGGTCTTCCCACAGGATGGCGGCGCAGCCTTCGGGCGAGATCACCGAATAGATCGCGTGTTCGAACATCAGCACCACGTCGGCGGCGGCGATGGCGATGGCGCCGCCGGAGCCGCCCTCGCCGATGATGGTCGAGATGAAGGGCACCGGGGCGGCGAGGCAGGCATCGATGCCGCGGGCGATTGCCTCGGCCTGGCCGCGCGCCTCGGCATCGACGCCGGGATAGGCGCCGGAGGTGTCGACGAAGGAGAGGATGGGCAGGCCGAAGCGGCCGGCCATCTCGATCAGGCGGCGCGCCTTGCGGTAGCCTTCCGGCCGGGGCGAGCCGAAATTGTGCTTCAGCCGCGAGTCGAGATCCCAGCCCTTCTCGATGGCGATGACCATGACCGGCTCGCCCTGGAAGCGGCCCGGCCCGGCGACGATGGCGGCATCCTCGCCAAAGCCGCGGTCGCCGGCGAGCGGGGTGAATTCGGTGATCAGCCCGGCGATGACGTCGCGCGCCTTGGGCCGCTCGGGATGGCGGGCGACCTGGGTTTTCTGCCAGGGCGAGAGCTTGCCATAGAGGTTGCGGAGCTGGCGCTCCGCCTTGTCGGACAGTTGCACGACCTCTTCGGCGATGTTGAGCCCGCCCGGATCGGTCATCCGGCGCAGCTCCTCGATCTTGGCCTCAAGCTCGGCGACCGGTTTCTCGAAATCAAGGAAATGGCGCATGGCCGAGTTCGGTGCCGCAGTTTTCCGCCGGCGTCAAATTCTTCCCGAGCGTGGCGTGCGGCTCAGGCGGTTTCCCTGAACAGCTCGCGGCCGATCAGCATGCGGCGGATTTCCGAGGTGCCGGCGCCGATCTCGTAGAGTTTCGCATCGCGCAGCAGCCGGCCGGTGGCATAATCGTTGATGTAGCCGTTGCCGCCGAGGCACTGGATCGCCTCCAGCGCCATCCAGGTCGCCTTCTCGGCGGCGTAGAGGATGGCGCCGGCGGCGTCCTTGCGGGTGGTCCGGCCGCGATCGCACGCCTTCGCCACGGTGTAGACATAGGCGCGGGCGGCGCTCATCGTCACGTACATGTCGGCGAGCTTGCCCTGGATGAGCTGGAACTCGCCGATCTTCTGGCCGAACTGCTCGCGCTCGTGGACATAGGGGATCACGATGTCGAGCGCTGACTGCATGATGCCCAGCGGCCCGGCGGCGAGGACGGCGCGCTCGTAGTCGAGCCCGCTCATCAGCACGTTGACGCCGCGGCCGACGCCGCCGAGCACGTTGGCCTCGGGGACGACGCAATCCTCGAAGACCAGCTCGCCGGTGTTGGAGCCGCGCATGCCGAGCTTGTCGAGCTTCTGGGCGCAGGAGAAGCCGGGCATGGTTTTTTCGATGAGGAAGGCGGTGATGCCGCGCGGGCCGGCTTCGGGGTCGGTTTTCGCGTAGACCACCAGCGTGTCGGCCTCGGGGCCGTTGGTGATCCACATTTTCGTGCCGTTCAGCACGTAGGAATTGCCGCGCTTTTCGGCGCGCAGGCGCATCGAGACCACGTCCGACCCGGCATTGGGCTCGGACATCGCCAGCGCGCCGACCTTGCGGCCGGAGACGAGGTCCGGCAGGTAGCGCTCGCGCTGGGCGTCGGTGCCGTTGAGGCGGATCTGGTTGACGCAGAGATTGGAATGCGCGCCGTAGGACAGGCCGACCGAGGCCGAGGCGCGGGAGATTTCCTCCATCGCGACGCAATGGGCGAGATAGCCCATGCCGGCGCCGCCATATTGCTCCGGCACGGTGATGCCGAGCAGGCCGATGTCGCCCAGTTTCGCCCAGAGATCGGCCGGGAAGTCGTCGTCGCGGTCGATCGCGGCGGCGCGGGGGGCGATTTCGGCGTCGGCGAAGCGGCGGACCGTATCGCGCAGGGCGTCGATCTCCTCGCCGAGGTCGAAATCGAGCATGGTGTGGCTATTCGCGCGCATGGCGTTGTCCTTCTCCGCGGTCGAGGCGTGCCGGCATCGCGGCTTCGAGCCAGCCCCAGAGGCCGAGAGCGGCGCCGATGATGCCTTCGGTGCCATTGTAATTGATGACGGCGACGATGCCGAGGGCGGCGCCGGCGACGCCGAGCGCGCGGCTGGCGAAGGCGAAGCCGAGCAGGCCGAGCAGCAGGGCGGGAAAGCCGAACAGGTCTTCGTATTGCAGCCAGAGCACGGCCTGGCGTGGGGCGCAGACCAGCGGGGCATGGGCGGCGGCGCAGAGGCCGACATAGGCGCGGGGCTCGATCGTCGCCATCCGGAAGCCGATCGCGGCGGCGGCAAGCGCGATCACGACCGCGATTCCGGTCAGCTCGGCTTGTCCAAATCTTGCTCTCATGCCCCTTGCCTCGTAATGGTGCATCGCGAAAACGCCCGCGACAGACCCGGCTGCATATCACGGACCCATGCAAGACCAGAAACACGCCCTGAGCTTCCAGGATATCATTCTCGCGCTGCACCGGTTCTGGGCCCGGCAGGGCTGCGTGATCCTGCAGCCTTACGACATGGAAATGGGCGCGGGAACCTTCCACCCGGCGACCACGCTGCGCTCGCTCGGGCCGAAGCCGTGGGCGGCGGCCTATGTGCAGCCCTCGCGCCGGCCCTCGGACGGGCGGTATGGCGAGAATCCGAACCGGTTGCAGCATTATTACCAGTACCAGGTGATCATGAAGCCCTCGCCGGCGGACGCGCAGGAGCTGCTGCTGGCGAGCTACCGCGAGATCGGGCTCGATCCGCTGCGGCACGATTTCCGCTTCGTCGAGGATGACTGGGAGAGCCCGACGCTGGGCGCCTGGGGGCTCGGCTGGGAAATCTGGTGCGACGGGATGGAGGTGGGGCAGTTCACCTATTTCCAGCAGGTCGGCGGGATCGCGGTGGATGTGCCGAGCTTCGAGATGACCTACGGGCTGGAGCGGCTGGCGATGTATGTGCAGGGGGTGGAGAATGTCTATTCGCTCCGCTTCAACGACGCCGAGGGGCCGCACGCGCTGAGCTATGGCGATGTGTTCCTCCGGGCGGAGAAGGATTATTCGGCGCATAATTTCGAGGTGGCGGATACCGCGATGCTGATGCGGCATTTCGGCGATGCGGAGCGGGAATGCGGGGCGCTGGTGGCGCGGGGGCTGGCGCAGCCGGCCTATGACCAGTGCATCAAGGCGAGCCATCTGTTCAACCTGCTGGACGCGCGCGGGGTGATTTCGGTGACCGAGCGCGCCGCCTATATCGGCCGGGTGCGGACGCTGGCGAAGGCGTGCGCGGAGGTTTGGGTCGCGGGGGAGACAGACCATGGCTGAGTTCTTCCTCGAACTTTTCTCCGAGGAAATTCCGGCGCGGATGCAGCAGGCGGCGGCGGAGCAGCTGGCGAAGCTGGTGGGTGCGCAGCTCGCGCCGCTGTCGCCGCGCGACGTGCGGTCGTTTGGCGCCGCGCGGCGGATCGCGGTGACGGCGACGATCGCGGCCGAGGTGCCGGCGTCGGCGAGCGAATTGCGCGGGCCGAAGCTCGGCGCACCGCCGCAGGCGCTGGAGGGGTTCCTGCGCAAGAATGGCGCCGTGCGGGAAGAGCTGGTCGAGGAGGATGGGTATTTCCTGCTCCGGCGGAACCTGCCGTCGCGGCCGGCCGGCGAGCTGATCGCGGGTGAATTCGCGCAGGCGCTGGCCGGGTTCGGCTGGCCGAAATCGATGCGCTGGGGGCAGAGCGGGGCGTTTACCTGGGTGCGGCCGTTGCGCCGGGTGGTGTGCCTGCTCGATGGCGCGGTGGTGCCGTTCACGCTCGGGCCGGTTGCGAGCGGGGATGAGAGCGAGGGGCACCGGTTTCTGGCGCCGGGCGCGTTCCGGGTACGCTCCGCCGCGCAATGGCAGGAGGAGCTGCGGGCGCGGTTCGTGATCGTCGACGCCGGTGAGCGGCGGGAGCGGATCAGGGCCGGGTTGCGCGCGGCGGCCGGGGAAAAAGGGCTCGGCGTTGCCGAGGATGCGGGGCTGCTGGACGAGGTCGCGGGGCTGGTTGAGTGGCCGGTCTGCCTGATCGGGGCGATCGATCCGGGGCAGATGGCGCTGCCGCCGGAGGTGCGCGAACTGTCGATGAAGGTGAACCAGCGCTATTTCGCGACGCGCGACGCGGCGGGGAACCCGGCGCCGCATTTCGCCTTCGTCGCCAATATCGCGGCGAATGACGGCGGGGCGGCGATCATCGCCGGCAATGAGCGGGTGCTGCGGGCGAGGCTCGCGGATGCGGAGCATTTCTGGGCGCAGGACCGCAAGCAGAGGCTGGACTCGTGGCTGCCGAAGCTCGATGCGGTGACGTTCCACGCGAAGCTCGGCACCCAGCATGCGCGGGCCGGGCGGATCGAGGCGCTGGCGCGGGAGATTGCGCGGGCGCTGGGCGCCGACCAGGCAGCGGCGGATGCGGCGGCGCGGGCCGGGCGGCTGTGCAAGGCGGATCTCGTGAGCGGGATGGTCGGCGAGTTCCCCGAGCTGCAGGGCATCATGGGCGGGTATTACGCCGCCTCCTCCGGCGAGGGCGAGGCGATCGCCGCGGCGATCCGCACGCATTACCAGCCGAAAGGCCCGTCGGACGAGGTGCCTTCGGGCGTGATCGCCGCCGCCGTGGCGCTGGCGGACAAGATCGATACGCTGGCCGGGTTCTTCGTGATTGGCGAGAAGCCGACGGGTTCAGGCGATCCCTATGCCTTGCGCCGTGCTGCTCTCGGCGTGATCCGGATTGTGCTGGTGAACCGTTTTGCTCTGCCTCTGCGGCAGATTCTGGACGTGGCTGTTGAGCGAATTAGCGAAAGCAGTTTCGAGGCGGCAGAAAAGACGACTGACAAGGCAATCGCCTACGCCCAAAGTCAGAACGTGCCAGTTGGCGCAAGATTGAGTGCTCGTGGACGGGGCACAGTCTTAGATCCAGCTTCCGGGAAGCAGATCAATTCACGCGTTCCTGAAATCTTTGACTTTATCATTGATCGCTTGCGCGTGCTTTTGAGAAGCGAGGGCAAGCGGTTCGACGTGCTGAATGCCGTTCTGGATACCGCATGGGATGACGACCTGACCCGGCTGATCGCGCGGACCGAGGCGCTCGGGGCGTTCCTGGCCAGCGAGGACGGGGCGAACCTGCTCGCGGCGTATCGGCGGAGTGCCAACATCCTGCGGATCGAGGATGCGAAGGACGGGCCGCACGAGGGCACCATCGATCCCGGCTTGCTGGCCGAGGCGGCGGAGATCGCGCTGGCGGATGCGCTGGAGGCGGTCGATCGCGAGGCCGTGCGGCGCCTGACCGACGAGGATTTCGCCGCCGCGATGCGCGGTTTTGCGGCGCTGCGCGCGCCGGTCGATGCGTTTTTCGATCATGTGACGGTGAATGCGACCAGTGCTGAATTACGCCGCAATCGTCTGCGACTTCTCGCCCGCCTGCGCGACGTGATGCACCGCGTCGCCGATTTCTCGAAACTGGAAGGGTAACGCCCCGATGAGCAAATTCGTCTACAGCTTCGGCCCCGGCGCCAGCGATGGTTCGGCCGCGATGCGCAACCTGCTCGGCGGCAAGGGGGCGAACCTTGCCGAGATGGCGAGCATCGGCCTGCCGGTGCCGCCGGGGTTCACCATCACCACCGAGGTGTGCACCGCGTTCTATGACAATGACCGCGCCTATCCGGAAGGGTTGCGCGAGCAGGTGGACGCGGCGTTGGCGAAGGTCGAGGCGGAGGTGGGGCGGCGCTTCGGCGACAAGCACAACCCGCTGCTGGTCTCGGTGCGCTCGGGCGCGCGGGTGTCGATGCCGGGGATGATGGATACCGTGCTCAATCTCGGGCTCAACGACGTCACCGTGCAGGGGCTGGCCGAGGGGGCGGGGGATTCGCGCTTCGCCTGGGATTCGTATCGGCGGTTCATCCAGATGTACGGCTCGGTGGTGCTCGGTGTGGCGCATCACCGCTTCGAGGAGATCATCGAGAACGTGAAGCTCGATGAGGGCGCGACCGAGGACACCCAGCTTTCGGCGCAGGACTGGCATCGCGTGGTGGAAGCCTACAAGGAAGTCGTGCAGGCCGAGACCGGCAAGCCCTTCCCGCAGGACCCGCACGACCAGCTCTGGGGTGCCGTGGGGGCGGTGTTCGGCTCGTGGATGAACCAGCGGGCGATCACCTACCGGCGGCTGCACGAGATCCCGGCCGACTGGGGCACGGCGGTGAACGTGCAGGCGATGGTGTTCGGCAACATGGGCGAGGATTGCGCGACCGGGGTGTGCTTCACCCGCGACCCCTCGACCGGGATGAACGAGTTCTACGGCGAATATCTGCCGAACGCGCAGGGCGAGGACGTGGTGGCGGGCATCCGCACGCCGCGCCCGCTGTCGAACGCGTATGCGAAGCCGGGCGAGATCAGCCTCGAACAGTCGATGCCGGCGGCCTATGCCGAGCTGGTGCGGGTGCGCGAGACGCTGGAGCGGCATTACCGCGACATGCAGGACATCGAATTCACCATCCAGCAGCAGAAGCTGTACATGTTGCAGACGCGCAACGGCAAGCGGACGGCGCCGGCGAGCGTGCGGATCGCGGTGGAGATGGCGGAATCCGGGCTGATCGACCGGCGCGAGGCGGTGACGCGGGTGAACCCGCAATCGCTCGACCAGCTGCTGCACCCGACGCTCGATCCGAAGGCGAAGAAGACGCTGCTGGCGCGCGGGCTGCCGGCCTCCCCGGGGGCGGCGTCCGGCATCGTCGTGTTCTCGGCCGACGAGGCGGAGATGCGCGCACAGAAGGGCGAGGCGGTGATCCTGGTGCGGATCGAGACCAGCCCTGAGGATATTCACGGCATGCACGCGGCGCGCGGCATTCTGACCACGCGCGGCGGGATGACCAGCCACGCCGCGGTGGTCGCGCGCGGGATGGGGCGGCCCTGTGTTGCGGGTGCGGGCGGCATTCACGTCGATTACGGTGCGAAGACGCTCTCCGCCGGCGGGGTGACGCTGCGCGCGGGCGACACGATCACGTTGGACGGGGCGACGGGCGAGATTTTCACCGGCTTCGTGCCGATGATCGAGCCGCAGCTGTCGGGCGATTTCGCCAAGCTGATGGGCTGGGCCGACGAGGTGCGCCGGCTGCGGGTGCGGGCGAACGCCGAGACGCCGCTGGACGCCGAGACGGCGCGCAAGTTCGGTGCCGAGGGGATCGGGCTGTCGCGCACCGAGCACATGTTCTTCGATCCCGAGCGGATCGGCGCGGTGCGGCAGATGATCATGGCGCAGGACGAGGCCGGGCGCCGGGCGGCGCTGGCGAAGCTGCTGCCGTATCAGCGGCAGGATTTCGTCGCGCTGTTCCGCATCATGGCGGGGCTGCCGGTGACGATCCGCCTGCTCGACCCGCCGCTGCACGAATTCCTGCCGCATGGCGAGGCGGAGCTGGAGGAGGTTGCGCAGGCGCTCGGCATGAGTGTGGACGCGATGCGCCAGCGCGCCGCCGAGCTTTCGGAGGCGAACCCGATGCTCGGGCATCGCGGCTGCCGCCTCGGCATTTCCTTCCCGGAAATCTACGAGATGCAGGCGCGGGCGATTTTCGAGGCGGCGCTGGAGGTGGCGGCCGAGACCGGCAAGGCTCCGGTGCCGGAGATCATGATCCCGCTGGTGGGGATGAAGCGCGAGCTGGACATCACCCGCGGGCAGGTGGAGCGGATTGCCGCCGCCGTGTTCGACGAGGCGGGGCGGGTGCTGGAGTACAGCATCGGCACGATGATCGAGCTGCCGCGCGCGGCGCTGACGGCGGATACGATCGCGCTGTCGGCCGATTTCTTCTCCTTCGGCACCAACGACCTGACGCAGACGGTGTTCGGCCTGTCGCGCGACGATGCCGGCAAGTTCCTGCCGAAATATGTCGAGAGCGGGATTCTGCCGAAGGACCCGTTCGTCTCGATCGATATCGAGGGTGTCGGCGGGATGATCCGCATCGCCGCCGAGCGCGGGCGGAGCACGAAGGCCGGGCTCAAGCTCGGGATTTGCGGCGAGCACGGCGGCGATCCGGCCTCGATCGCGTTCTGCGAGGAGATCGGGCTCGATTACGTGTCGTGCAGCCCGTACCGGGTGCCGGTGGCGCGGCTGGCGGCGGCGCAGGCGGCGATTGGCGCGGGCGGCGACCGGACGGCGTGAGCCGGCCGGTCTGACGCGCGCTGGCGTTTTGCTCCGGCGACCGGACGGCGTGAGCCGGCCGGTCTGACGCACGCTGGCGTTTTGCTCCGGCGACCGGACGGCGTGAGCCGGCCGGGCTGACGCACGCTGGCGTTTTGCTCCGGCGACCGGACGGCGTGAGCCGGCCGGGCTGACGCACGCTGGCGTTTTGCTCCGGCGACCGGACGGCGTGAGCCGGCCGGGCTGACGCACGCTGGCGTTTTGCTCCGGCGACCGGACGGCGTGAGCTGGATTTTTGCTCCGGCAACCGGATGGCGGAGCAAAAAAACGGTCTGACGTGCGCGGGGGAAAAGTCCGGCGACCGGACGGCGTGAGCCGGAGGGTCTAGAGCACGTTCCGATCCATCAGGATCGGATGTCGTGCTCTATCTTGTTGATAACAAGAGCATCTTTATCCGATCAGATGATTCCATCTGATCGGATGATGCTCTAGAGCACGTTCCGATCCATCAGGATCGGATGTCGTGCTCTATCTTGTTGATAACAAGAGCATCATCCGATCAGATGGCGGCATCTGATCGGATAACGACGCGCTGATTGTCAGCAAGACTCCCGGATCAGGTGGCGATGCTGGCGAGGATGCGCCGCACTTCGGCTTCGAAGGGGCCTCGGCTGTTCTCGGCGGCGAGGCGGCGGAGCCCGGCGTCGCGCATCGCGGTCCATTGCGGTTCGCTGCGGTAGAGCGACGCGATCTGCCTTGCAAAGGCGGCGGCATCATTGCCGGGGACGGCGGCGATCTCCTGACCTTCCGTCCAGCCGAGCTGGCGGCAGAGCAGTTCGGTGGCGACGCAGGGCAGGCCGTAGGAGACGGTTTCGTAGACCTTGTAGGGCGTGCCGGCGGCGAAGCGGGTGGGGGCGATGAACAGGCGGTGTTCGTCGAAGGCGGGCCGGAGATCGGCGACCATGCCGCGCAGTGTCAGCCCGGGGATGTTTTCGAGTTCGGCGAGGTCGAGATCCGGCGCGGTGTAGCCGATGAAGGTGAGGCGCGGCGGGTTGTCCATCACCTTGCGCAGGGCGGGGAGGATCTCGTCGCGATACCAGCGGAGGCTGTCGAGATTCGGGCTGTCCTCGCGGTGGATGCTGCCGATGAAGAGCAGGCCCTCGCGTTCGGCGAAGGGGCGGGGCGTGGGGGCGAGGTCGCGGATGGTGCCGAGCACGGAGACGCTCGGCAGCCCGACGCCGCGCAGCAAGGCGGCTTCGGCCTCGTTCACGGCGGTGAGGTGGCGGCAGACCCTGGCCTCGCCGATTTCGGCGTTGATGGCCGCGGTGAGGTCGAAATCATTGTCGCCGCGCAGGGCGGCGGCCTCGGCCTCGCGCGTGGCGGCGACGGCCTCGGTATCGAGCACGAAGGGGGTTTTTGCCGGGTCGATCCCGGCCTTGGCGAGGATGGGGGCGATGCGGGTGAGGTTGTGGGCGCGGGAGATCCAGAGCGCGTCGTAGAAGCCCGGGCGGTCGGCCAGAAGGGCGGGCAGGGTCAGGATGGTCTGGTCGTGCAGCACCTCGGCGGTTTCGGGCAGGTCGCCGAACTGGCTCATCAGGTCGTGGCGGGCGCCGTTGATCGGCAGGACGGAGACCTGCCAGCCGGCGGCGGCGATGGCGTGCACCACGTCGTTCGCGCGGACGAAGCCGGAGCCGAGATGGCGGACGGGCACGGTGTCCTCGATGAAGAGCAGGCGGCGGCCGGCGCCGTTGCGGGCGCGGGCGCGAACGGCGCTGCCGGGGGTTTTGGCGTCCGCCTGGCGGCGCAGGAAGGCTGCGTGTTTTTCCACGAAGACGCGGCGGCCGCGGCGCATCAGCCTTGCTGCGGCCTCGGTATTGGCGGAGCTGCCGTATTCGAGGTGATGGATCGTCACGTCGGGGTCGTAGACGATGCGGAAGCCGGCCTCGATCATCCGCACGCAGAGATCGACCTCCTCGTAATAGGCGGGCTTGTAGTCCTCGTCGAAGCCGCCGAGGCGCTGGACCAGGTCGGTGCGGCAGAGGAGGAAGACGCCGGAGCAGAAATCGACGTCGCGCACGAAATTGGCTTCCGGGGCGAGCGGCGAGGCATCGCGCAAATAGCCCTGGGTGGAGCCGTCGGCCCAGATGATCGAGCCGGCTTCCTGCAAATGGGCATGGGTGCGGATGACCTTGCCGCCGACCGCGCCGATCGTGGCGGCGGTGGCGAGGCGGCGCAGGGCGGTGGCGATCGCGGCGTAGCCGAGTTCGATGTCGTTGTTGAGATAGAGCACCGCCTGGGCGGTGACGTGGCGGAGGGCGCGGTTGCAGGCGAGCAGGAAGCCGGGATTTTCCGGATCGTGGATGATATGCGCGCCGCGGAGGAAGGTCTCGATCCGCGTGGTGGCGTCGGTCGAGCCATTGTCGACCAGCACCAGCTCGATCTGGCCGGCGAAATTGGCCCGCAGCGAGGCGAGGGCCTGCATCGTCAGGTCGAACTTGTTGTGCACCACCATGATGACCGCGACATCCGGCGTGCCGGTCACGGTGAAGTCGATCCGCTGGCGGGCGAACAGGGCGGCATGGTTGCGGGCGCGCAGCTCGAAGAGCTGGCGGGTGGCGCTCTCCGGCAGGTCGGGCACGCGTTCGGGCGGGCAGTGGCCGAGGCCTTCCTTCAGCCCGATCAGGCGCAGATGGGCGAAGGCGTCGCGCACCGTGCCGGCTTCGAGGTCGGCGCGGACGCGCGCATGGGTGTCGCGGTAATAGACGAGATCGATGTCGGCGCGGGGGCGGCGCAGTTCGAGCGCGCCGTAGCGGAGGAAATGGTGGAAGCCGCTGCGCAGCGCGCCTGCCTGCACCGCGGCGGCGATGTCGTCATAGGTGTCGAGATGGTAGCTCTCGGAGAATTCGGCGACGGGGTCGAGCCCGGCGGCTTCGCCGCTCGTGATGTAGTGGTGCAGCGCGTTGCTTGCGCGGCCTCCGGCGATGTCCTCGCGGGCCTGTTCGTGGGCGGCGAGATACCAGTCGGGGTCGAAATAGGGCGAGGCGGGCAGCTCGGCCGCGCCGGTGCCGAGCGTGTAGAGGTAGTGGACGAAGGGGCCAAGCTCGTCGAGCCGGGCAAGATTGCCGCCGGCTTCCTCGACCTGCTTGCGGTAGAGATTGCCGTCGAACAGGAAATGGCTGAGCCGCAGTTCCCGCTGGCCCCAGCTCAGCCAGTGGTCGTAGCGGCCGCGAATGTTGAACTTGTCGAGATTGTCGAGCGCCATGTCGGGGTAGAGCTCGCCGTAGAGCGTGTCGTCGAACAGCCAGTGCGGGGAGAGGCCGCGATGGCCGAACTGGCAGAAATGGTCGAAGCCGGAGCGGTAGTCGCCCTCGGCCACCAGGACGGCGACGTCCGGGTTGCGCGCCAGATAGAACGCCTCGTCGAACAGCGGGCTCGGGCTGTGGCCCTGGCGCGCGCCGATGGCGAGGTAATGGTCGAGCAGAGCGTCAGGGTTGCTGCCGCAGGGCAGCTCGGGGTGGGCGCGGAGATACCATTCGGCGTCGAACAGCGCCCAGGCGGGTCGTTGGGTGGGGGGCAGGCGCAATAAAATGTCGGCAGATTCTGCCATCTGGAATACTTTCGTAGCTTAAATAAATAAAATGCAACACGCGAATGTTTGAGGATAAAAACAGCAAAAATGATGAAGGCGCAAGCGGTTCGATCATCGATATGACAGAGCATGATATCTGACCCAACGGGATCGGATGATGCTCTGATCGCCAATAGGCGGCGGTCAGGCGGCGAGCGGGTTGTAGTGGCGCGCGGCGAGGGCGGCCCAGGCGGTCGGGGCAAGGGCGGGGACCGGCTCGTAGACGAAGGGATCGGCGCCGGGGCCGGGGCCGGTGGTCAGGCCGGTGGCGAGCGGCGCGGCGGCGGCGGTTGCGCGCAGGACGCCGGATGGGGTGCGCGCTGCTTGCAACGACTCGCGGAAGCGCGCGGCTTGTGATGGCGCGGCGGTGCGCAGGGCGAGCAGGGCGAAGGCGGTGCCTTCGGTCCAGATCCCCTGGCTGGCGGCGCTGAAGCCGAGCCCGGCCGGGCGGTTGCGGGGGTGGCCCAGCGCCCGGAGGCAGGAGGCGAGGCTGGCGGCGCGGTCGGCTGGCGGCACGAGGCCGGCGAGGAGCGGCCAGAGGCAGGCATCGGCGGCGACGAGGCGGTTGATCCGCCCATCGGGCAGCAGGCCGGTGGCGAACAGGCCCGTGGCGGGGTCGCGCATCGCACGGACGAAGCTGGCGGCGTGGGCGGCCTCCGCGCGCCGGCCGAGGCGGGCGAAGGCGACCGCGAGATCGGTGTTCTGCTCCGTGCTGGTCCAGCCCAGGCGTTGCGGGTGCGGCGGGAAGCCGTAGAGCCCGCCGGTGAAGCCGCGCGGGGCGCGGCACTGGGCGACGACCCAGTCCGCCGCGCGCATCGCCGCCTCGTGATACTGCGCCGCGTTGACCCCGGCGCGGGCGAGTGCGGTCCAGAGCAGGATGGCCCAGGCGATCGGGCCGGTTTCGCTGCCGATCTGGTAGGGGTCTTCGGCCCAGTGGCCGCCCGCCGCATCCCACCAGCCGGGCAGGGGGGTGGCGCCGTCGAGCAGGCGCATCGGCCCGGCGCGATAGGCGTTGCGCAGGCGGGGGGCGGCGCGGTCGGGGTCGTGCGCCTGGGCGAGGGCGAGGGCATCGGCGATGCGGGCGGCGCGCGGCGCATCGCCCGCGGCGAGGAGGGCGAGGCCGGCGAGGGTGTTGTCATAGACATAGGCGACGCCGTCATTGGCGGGGAAGAAGGCGGGGAAGCGGCTATTGGCCGCGCTGTCCGGATAGCTCGCCAGCAGGGCAGGGCCGGCGGGAAGCGAGTCGAGTGCCGCAGCGATGGCGGCGCCGGGAGATGGTGGTGCTGCGGCGCGGGCGGTGGTGTGGGCGAGGGCCGGGCTCGTGGCGAGCCCGGCGAGCATGGCGCGACGGCGGATGTGCCGCGCCGCGCCCCGCATGGTCAGGACAGCGCCTCGACCAGCGCCTCGGCGGTGCGGCCATTGGCGATGGTGGCGGCGCGACGGTCGAAATGCACGCCGTTGACGCGGGCGAAGGCGTGGTGGACGGCGGGATAGACATGCGAGGAGACCAGGGCGTTGCCGCTGGTTGCCGCCATCACCGCGTCGCGCGCGTCCTTCGGGGCGAACTCGTCAAGCTCGGCCATGTGCATCACCAGCTTGCGGCTGATATTGCCGAATTCGGGGATCAGCTTGTCGAGCATGACGCCGTAATAGGAGATGTTCACATCGGCGTCCGACCGCGTGGCCATCATCACCGCGAGGCGGCCGCCGAGGCAGAAGCCGACGGTGCCGACCTTGCCGTTGCAGCCCGGCAGGGCGCGGGCGGTGGCGAGGGTGGTTTTCAGATCCTCGATCCCCTTGTCCTGGTCGAACCCGTTCATCAGCTCGAAGGCGCGCTTCCACTCGCCCTCGGACTTGTCGGTGAGGTCGACGCCGGGCTCCTGCCGCCAGAACAGGTCCGGCGCGATGGCGATGAAGCCCATCTCGGCGATTTCCTGGCAGGTCGCGCGGAGTGCGTCGTTCACGCCGAAGATTTCCTGGATCACCACGACGGCGCCGGTCGGCTTGACGGACGGGGTGACGGTGTAGGCCTTGAACGCGCCCGAACCGTCGGCGGCCTTGATGTCGATGCTGCCGATGGTGGTCGTGATCTGGTCAGTCATGAAGCTCTCCCTGAGCGCTGGTTACAATAACGCGCCGCCCGGACATCGGGCAGCGCGGCTGGCTTATAGATAGTGCTCTTCCGGCGGGAGAAAACCGTTGAACCCCTGGCTTGCGTAACTTGTCACGTAGGCGCCGGCCTCGTGGATCAGCACGCGGTCGCCGGCGGCGAGGGCGGCGGGCAGCGGGCAGGGCGTGTTGCGGTACATCACGTCCACGCCATCGCAGCTCGGCCCGGCGAGCACGGAAGGCGCGTCGGCGCCGGCGACGCCGGGGGCGGTGATGCGGTAGCGGATCGCCTCGCCCTCGGTTTCGGCGAGGCCGCCGAAACGGCCGAGATCGAGATAGACCCAGCGGCGGCCTTCATCCTCGTGCCGTGTGCAGGCGAGCACCACTTCGCTCACCGCCACCCCGGCATCGCCGACGATGGCGCGGCCGGGCTCGATCAGCAGGTCCGGCAGGTTGTTGCCGAAGGCCTCGCGCACGGCATCCATGATCGCGGCGCCGAAATCGCCCAGTGGCGGGATGTCGTCGCGGTAGCGGGTCGGGAAGCCGCCGCCGAGATTGAGCAGCCGCAAATCGATCCCGCGGGCCCGCAGGTCGGTGAACACGGCGGCGGCCTGGCCGATCGCGGTGCGCCAGGCGCCCACGCCGGTCTGCTGGCTGCCGACATGGAAGGAGACGCCCCACGGAATGAGGCCGAGCGCCTCGGCGCGCAGCAGCAGCGCGCGCGCATGATCGCCGCTGGTGCCGAATTTGCGCGAGAGCGGCCAGTCCGCCCCGTCCTGGCTGACGGCGAGGCGGCAATAGACTTTTGCGCCGGGCGCGGCCTCGGCGAGCTTGTCCAGCTCCTCGTCGGAATCGAAGGCAAAGAGATCGACGCCGCTTGCATGCGCCTCGGCGATGGCGGTGCGCTTCTTGACCGTGTTGCCGAAGCTGATCGCGCCGGGGGTGGCGCCGGCGGCGAGGCAGGCGCGGATTTCCTCGATGCTGGCGGCATCGAAGCGCGAGCCGAGGCCGACCAGACGATCGAGCACCGGGGCGGCGGGGTTGGCCTTCACCGCGTAGTAGATCGCGGCGTCGGGCAGGGCGGCGCGCAGGGCGGCGAAATTCGCCGCGACGCGGTCGAGATCGACCAGGATCGCCGGCGTGGACACCATGCCGGAATCGAGAAAACGGGCGAGCTTGGGGGTCATTGCCCTCTCCCTTGCAAGTCTCGGGGCCAGGCGCCCGGGGGCGCGCGGCGGGTTGCGAAACGGTCGAACGAACCAGCGACCAGACGGAACCGGCACGAGGGCCGGCAGTTGCCAGAACGCTTGACGTCGTTGCGTAACCCCCGATGGGAGGCAGAGGCACGTGCGTTGCTGCGTGAGGCGCGACATAGGGCCATCGCCTCGCCGCTGCAAGTGAAATTTCGGCCCATGCGGGGTGCCGGAATTGCGTAAGGAAATGCAACACTTGCCCCAAGGCGAAACGAATTCGGCTATTGTAACAGCCATGGAGACAATGCCCCATATTCTGGTGGTCGATGACGACCACGACATCCGCGAGTTGCTGGCGCGGTTTCTCGAACGCCAGCGCTTCCGCGTTACCGCCGTGCGCGATGCGCGCGAGGCGCGGCGGGCCTTTCTCAACGGGCATTACCAGCTCGTCGTGCTCGACCTGATGCTGCCGGGGGAGCCGGGAATCGATTTCGCCCGCTGGCTGCGCGAGGATTCGCAGGTGCCGATCATCATGCTGACGGCGCTCGGCAAGGAGCCGGACCGGATCATCGGGCTCGAACTCGGCGCCGATGATTACGTGACCAAGCCGTTCAACCCGCGCGAGCTGGTGGCGCGGATTCGCGCCGTGCTGCGCCGGGTGGGCGAGGGCGACGCGCACGGGCACGAGACCTCGGCGCGGCATTACCGCTTCGCCGGCTGGACGCTGGAGACCGCGCGGCGCCGGCTGGTCGACCCGCACGGGATCGAGGTGCCGCTGACCGGCGGGGAATACGACCTGCTGCTCGCCCTGCTCGACCGGCCCAACCGGGTGCTGACGCGCGACATGCTGCTCGACCTGCTGCGCGGGCGGCAGGCGGGGCCGTTCGACCGGGCCATCGACGTCGCGATCTCGCGGCTGCGGCGCAAGCTGGAGGATGACGGCCGCCGCGCGCAGATCATCAAGACGGTGCGCGGCGGCGGCTATGTCCTGGCTGCTGCCGTCGAGCGGTCATGAGGCCAGGATGGTGGCGGCCCGGCCGGTTCTGGCCGGCGAGCCTTGCCTGGCGCACCGGGCTCACGCTGCTGGTCGGCTTCTCGGTCATCCAGGCGGTCGGCCTCGGCATTCATGTGCTCAACCAGATCGACGTGAACCGGGTGGTGGCGGAGCGGGCGATCGCCTCGCGGGACGGGGCGATCTATCGGCGGGTGGCGGGCGCGCCGCCGGACCGGCGGGCGGCGATCGTCGCGTCCATCAACGGCGAGGGGGGCGACCGGGTGAGCCTCGACGCCAGCCCGCCCTTCATCGGCAGTTTCACCCTGCCGCTGCCGACGCGGCAGATGATCCAGGGCTCGCTGCTCGCCTTTCCGACGCCGGAATTCCTCCAGCCGCGCCAGGTGGTGATGCGCGGCAGCATGTCGCCCGCCACCCTGATCCTGAGTTTCCAGCTGCCCGACAGCCCGGACTGGCTGACGGTGCGCAGCCCGTTCCGGCCGAGCCCGCCCTGGGAGCAGCCGGGCTTCGCCAGCGCCTTCCTGGTGATGTTCGTGCTGGGCGGGCTGCTGATTTTCTGGGGGGTGGTCCGGCTGACGGCGCCGGTGCGGACACTGGCGGCGGCGGCGGAGCAGCTTGGCCGCGACATCGCCCACGCGCCCGCCCTGCCGGAGCGCGGGCCGGTGGAGATCGCCACCGCGGCGCTGGCCTTCAATACCATGGCCGCGCGCATCCGCCGCTTCGTCGAGGACCGGACCTTCCTGCTCACCGCGATCGGCCATGATTTGCGGACCCCGATCACGCGGCTGCGGCTGCGGGCGGAATTCCTGGAGGATGACGCGCAGCGGGACAAGATCCTCGCCGATCTCGCCGAGCTGGAGGCGATGCTGGCCGCGACCATCGCCTTTGGCCGCGACGTGGCGCAGACTGAGGCGTCGGTCCCGGTCGATCTCGCGATCCTGCTGCGCACGGTGATCGACGAGACCGCCGATATCGCGCCGGGGGCGGCGCGGCGGATGCGGTATCAGGGGCCGGATCATGTCACCATCCGCGGGCGGCCGCTGGCGCTCAAGCGGGCTTTCGCCAACCTGATCGGCAATGCGGTGAAATACGGCCAGGCCGCGCGGGTGACGTTGCAGCGGGCCGAGCGGCACACGATGCGGATCGATATCGAGGATGACGGGCCGGGCGTGCCGCCGGGCGAGCTGGAGCGGGTGTTCGAGCCGTTCCGCCGGCTGGAGACCAGCCGCAACCGCGAGACCGGCGGCTCGGGGCTGGGGCTGGCCATCGCCCGCAACGCGATCCGCGCGCATGGCGGCGACATCACGCTGGCGAACCGGCCGGGCGGCAAGGGGCTGATCGCCAGCGTCTATCTGCCGGAGTGAGGCGAAGCGCCGATCTTTACGAGGCGGCGGCTTCGAGGTTGCGATCGCTTCCAAAAGATTAAGGAGAATACAGACATTTTCCCGATACCGTGATAAAAATGGCATGGATACTGCATTTTTTTCTTGCGGGTTGCTTGTGTGGGGCCATATCGTAAGCGGAAGAAACATTCTCCGGCGCCGGTTCGTGGCGCCTGAAACGCGAGTCGCCGCTCGTCCCGGTTGAGGGTGCGCGGCGGGCCGGTCGTCCCCGCGGGGACCGGCGCCGGAGTGACGCCATGTCGTTCATCCGGCCGCAACCCAAGACCCGTCCGGCCTGCGCCGCGCCGCTCTCACTGGCGGGCCGCCGCCGTTGCGGGCCGACTGAAAGCGAGGCCTCACATGTCGCAACAAGCATCCGCCGCCGCCACACCCTCTCCACAATCCGGGCGGCTCAAGCAGCACCACACGCTCTCGCTCAGCAATCTCGGCGCCGGGACCATCGGCAATGTGCTCGAATGGTACGATTTCGGGCTTTACGGCTATCTCGCGCCGATGATCGGCAGCCTGTTCTTTCCCTCGGCCGACAAGATCGCCTCGCTGCTCGGCGCTTATGGCGGCTTTGCCATCGGGTTCATGATGCGGCCGATCGGCGGCGTGCTGTTCGGCCATCTGGGCGACCGGGTGGGGCGGCAGACCGTGCTGGTGACCTCGGTGGTGATGATGGGGCTGGCGACCACGGCGGTCGGGCTGTTGCCGACCTATCAGCAGATCGGCTTCTGGGCGCCGGTGCTGCTGCTGGTGGTGCGGTTGTTCCAGGGCCTGTCGGTGGGCGGGGAGTTCACCGGCTCGGTGTCGTATCTGGTGGAGACCGCGCCTGCCAACCGGCGGGGCTTTGCCGGCAGTTTCGCCAATTTCGGCTCGACCGGGGGCTATCTGCTCGCCGCCGGCTTCGCCGCGCTGACCACGCTGTTCGCCGGGAACCATGCGGTGCAGGGCTGGGCCTGGCGGCTGCCGTTCCTGGCCGGCGGGGTGCTCGCGGTGCTGGCCTATCTGGTGCGCTCGCGGCTGACCGATACCGGCTACGAGCCGGACAAGGCGGCGAAGGACGACGAGTTGCCGATCCGCCAGGCGTTCCGCCGCAGCCCGAGGATCATGCTGCTGGCGATGCTGTTCACCTGGGGCTATGGCGTGGCGGATTATCTCACCCTCGTGTTCCTGCCGACCTTCGGGGCGAAGTTCGGCGCGATTTCGGACAGCCGGGCCCTGGAGATCGTCACCGTGACGCAGCTGTTCGTGCTGGTGCTGATCCCGCTTGCGGGCTGGCTGACGGATCACTGGATCCTGCGCCGCTCCTGGCTCATCGGCAGTTTCGGCCTGTTGCTGGTGCTGGCCCTGCCGTTCTTCGCGATGGCGGAGCACGCGATGACGCCGTTCGCCATCGCCCAGGTGATTTCGGGCCTGCTGCTCGGCGCGATCATGGGGGTGGCGCCGGCGATGCTCTCCGAGCAGTTCCGCTCGGAATACCGGCTGTCGGGCTATTCGCTGGCGTTCAATGTCGGGCTCGGGATCGGCGGCGGGACCGCGCCGCTGATCGCCACAGCACTGATCGGGCTGACCGGGTTCAAGCTCGCCGCCGGCGCCTATCTGCTGGTGGGGTGCGCGATGTCGCTCGTGGCGCTGTGGATGCTGAAGGATCGCTGCCGCCAGCCCTTGAGGTGAGCGCGGTGTGGCGGCGGGGCGATTGACGCGCCCGCCGCGATGGGACAGGGTTTCGGACGGAAATGTCATGAAATCTGCTCCATTCGATTATGTTCGTGCCGGGTCGGTCGCCGAGGCGATCGGCCTGCTTGCCGCCCGCGAGGGGGCGGTGCTGCTGGCCGGCGGGCAGAGCCTGCTGCCGGCGCTCAATTTCCGGCTGTCGGCGCCCAGCCTGCTGGTCGATATCGGCCGGATCGAGACGCTGCGGCGGATCGAGGTGACGGCGACGATGCTGCGGATCGGCGCCGGCTGCACCCATGCGATGCTGCTCGAAGCCCCCGAGATCGCCGCCCATGCGCCGCTGATCGCAACCGCGCTCGCCCATGTCGCGCATCCGGCGATCCGCACCCGGGGGACCATCGGCGGCAGCCTCGCCAATGCCGATCCGGCGGCGGAACTGCCGGCCTGCATGCTGGTGCTCGATGCGACGATCATCGCCGAGGGGAAAGCCGGCGCGCGGCGGATCGCGGCGGCGGATTTTTTCACCGGATTGTTCGGGACGGCGCTGGAGCCGGGGGAGATTCTCACCGCGGTGGAGATTCCGCTGGTGAAGGGGCGGCTGCATGGCTTCGCCGAGCTGGCGCGGCGGCACGGGGATTACGCGCTGGTCGGGCTCGCCGCCGCGGTCGAGGGGCGCATCGTGCGGCTCGGGTTCTTCGCGGTCGGCCACGCGGCGCTGCGCGCGCCGGCGGCGGAGCGCGCGCTTGCAGACGGGGTTGCGGGGATCGAGGCGGCGTGCGCGGCACTCGCGGAGGATTTGCCGGCGCATGCGGACCCGGAGATTTCGGCGCCGGTGCGGCTGCACCTGGCGCGGGTGCTGCTGCGGCGGGTGATGAAGGAATGTCTGGCTCCATGACGGCGATATCCCTGATCGTGAATGGCGAGCGCATCGAGGCCGAGGTGCCGGCGCGGCTGCATCTCGCCGATTTCCTGCGCGAGCGGCTCGGCCTGACCGGCACGCATCTCGGCTGCGAGCATGGCGTGTGTGGCGCCTGCACGGTGCGGCTGGACGGGGCGATCGTGCGCGGCTGCCTCGTGCTCGCGGTGCAGGCGGCGGGGTGCGTGGTCGAGACCATCGAGGGGGTGTCGGATTCGGGCGAGCTGGCGGATTTGCAGGAGGCGTTCTGGCGGCGCAATGCGCTGCAATGCGGCTATTGCACGCCGGGGATGATGCTGGCGGCGGCGGATTTCCTCGCCCATGCGCCCGATCCGACCGACCGCGCGGCGATCCGCGCGCATCTTTCGGGCAATTACTGCCGCTGCACCGGGTATGAGGCGATCATCGACGCGGTCGAGGCGACGGCGCGGGCGCGGAGGGCGGCATGAACGGCGCCGACCGGCCGATCGGGCGGGCGATGGCGCGGCCGGATGCGCGGCGGCTGACCCAGGGGCGCGGGCTGTTCGCCAGCGACATCGCGCTGCCGCGCATGGTGCATGCGGCGTTCCTGCGATCGCCCTACGCGCATGCGCAGATCAGGGCGATCGACCTCGCGCCGGCGCGGGCGATGCAGGGCGTGGTCGGCGTGTTCGACGCGGCGGCGCTGGAGGGGCGGTGCGCGCCGTGGGTCGGTGTGCTGACCCATCTCAAGGGGTTGAAATCGGCGCCGCAATATCCGCTGGCGCGCGGGCGGGTGCGGTTCCAGGGCGAGCCGGTGGCGATGGTGGTGGCGGCGAGCCGGGCCGAGGCGGAGGATGCGGCGGAGCGGATTGTCGTGGACTACGATCCGTTGCCGCCGGTGGTCGATCCGCTGGACGCCCTGGCACCGGGGGCGGCGGCGATCCATCCCGAACTCGGGGACAATCTCGCCTTCGCGCGGACGATCGAGGCGGGCGGCGGGGCGGCGGCGGTCGACGCGGCGGCGGAGCGCGTGGCGCTGGAGTTCGATTTCGCCCGTCATACCGGGGTGACGCTGGAGCCGCGCGCGCTGGTGGCGGACTGGAACGAGGGCGAGCAGCGGCTGACCGTGCATCTCGGCACCCAGGTGCCGCACATGTTCCAGACCGTGCTGGCGACACTGCTCGGCCTTGCCGAGCGGCAAGTGCGGGTGATCGGGCCGGATGTCGGCGGGTCGTTCGGTATCAAGATCCATGTCTATCCCGACGAGATGGCGGCGGTGGCGGCGAGCCGCATCCTGCGCCGGCCGGTGCGGTTCGTGGCCGACCGGCTGGAGAGTTTCACCGGCGATATCCATGCGCGCGGGCACTGTGTTTCGGCGCGGATCGGGGTTGCGGCGGACGGGCGGATCGAGGGGTTCGCGGTGGATGATCTGACCGGGGTCGGGCCGTATTCGGCCTATCCGCGCACCTCGGCGGTGGAGGCGAACCAGGTGATCAACCTGGTCGGCGGGCCGTATGCGTTCGCGCATTACGCGGCGCGGGCGCGGGTGGTGTTCCAGACCAAGGCGATGATGTCGCAATATCGCGCGGTGGGGCATCCGATCGCGACGGCGGTGACCGAGGCGCTGGTGGACGAGGCGGCGCGGCGGCGGGGAATCGACCCGGTCGAGATGCGGCGGCGCAACCTGATCGCCGACGACGCCTATCCCTGCGTCTCGCCGGCGGGGATGAGGTTCGAGGCGCTGTCGCACCATGCCTGTCTCGACGAGCTGGTCCGGCTGATGGAGTACGACGCGCTGCGGGCGGAGCAGGCAGGGCAGCGGGCGCGCGGGGTGTGGCGGGGCATCGGGATTGCGAGTTTCATCGAGATCACCAATCCGGGGGCGGCGTTCTACGGCGTTGGCGGGGCGCGGATCGCGGCGCAGGACGGGGCGACGGCGCGGCTGGATGCGGCCGGCGACGTGGTGCTGCTCTCCGGCACCACCGAGCAGGGGCAGGGGACGACGACGATGCTCGCCCAGGTGACGGCCGCGGCGATGGGGGTGGACCCGGCGCGGGTGCTGGTGAAGCTCGGCGATACCGATGCCACACCCTATGGCGGCGGCACCTGGGCTTCGCGCGGGGCGGGGGTGGGCGGCGAGGCGGCGTTTCGCGCCGCATCTGCGCTGCGGCAGGGCGTGCTGGCGCTGGCCGCGAGCATCCTGCAGGCCGCACCGGAGGCGCTCGATATCAGGGATGGCGTGATCGTGGACGCGGCGGGCGGGGCCGAGCGGATGAGCCTCGCCGAGCTGGCGCGCATCGCCCATTTCCGCCCCGACACGCTGCCGCTTGGGGTGGAGCCGGCGCTGGTCGCGAGCCGGCATTACGTGCCGCGGGACTATCCGTTCGCCTTTACCAACGGGGTGCAGGCTTCGGTGGTGGAGGTGGACGCCGAGACCGGTTTCGTGCGGCTGCTGAAGCACTACGTGGTCGAGGATTGCGGGACGATCATCAACCCGTTGCTGGTGGACGAGCAGATTCGCGGCGGCGTGGTGCAGGGGCTGGGGGCGGCGCTGTTCGAGGAATGCCGCTACGATTCCGAGGGGCAGATGCTGAACGCGACGATGGCGGATTATCTCGTGCCGATGGCGGCCGAGATGCCGGACATCGTGATCGGCCATGTCTGCACGCCGACGCGGGAGAGCCATATCGGCGCCAAGGGCGTGGGCGAGGCCGGCACTGCCGCCGCCGCCGCCGCGGTGCTGAACGCGGTGAACGACGCGCTCTCGCCGCGCGGCGCGCGGATCACTTCACTGCCGATCACCCCCGCCCGCGTGCTGGCCGCCCTCGGCATCGGCTGAGGGCGGCGAGATCGTGGGGCCGGAAGCGGTCAGCTTCCGGAAAGCAACGGAAGCGGTCAGCTTCCGGAAAGCAACAGAAGCGGTCAGCTTCCGGTAGGCAACGGAAGCGGTCAGCTTCCGGAAAGCAACAGAAGCGGTCAGCTTCCGGAAAGCAACAGAAGCGGTCAGCTTCCGGAAAGCAACGGAAGCGGTCAGCTTCCGGTAGGCAACGGAAGCGGTCAGCTTCCGGTAGGCAAGGGAAGCGGTCAGCGGCCGGTGAGGATCCGTTCGACGAGCTGCTTCACCGAGGGGATGAAGCCGTTGGAGTAGAACGGGTCGGTCGCGAAGCGGTAGCCGTTATGGCCGCTGAACATCAGGTTCTGGTCGACCGAATCGGGGTCGTTATGGGTGTGGGCGATGTCCTGCAGGGTTTTCTGGATGCAGAAGCTGCGCGGGTCGGCCTTCTTGCCGTTGGAGAAATCGGGCTCCTCCTGCGACCAGTTGGAGAAGCGGCACTGCGAGAGGCAGCCCATGCAGTTCACCTGGTCGCGCCGGATGTCCTCGGCGGCTTCGGGGCTTTCGAAGATGAGGGTGGAATCCGGGGTGCGCATCGCCTCGGTGAAGCCCTCGCGCTCCCAGGCGTGGACGTCCTTGAGGTCGGCCGGGGTGAGCCAGACCGGGCGCTTGCGCGGGCCGACGCCGTATTCCTCGGTATGTTCGCCGACCGGCTCGGTGGTGTAGGCGACCTGCCGCTCGTTGCGGGCGCGCAGGCCCTGGATGAAGCCGTTGTTCACCGCGCTGGAATAGAAGCCGGTGGGCGAGAAGCGGTTGAGATAGACATCGCCCTGCTTCAGGGTGAGGAGCTTCTGCTTCCAGAGATCGCTGATCGGGCTTTCCTTCGTCAGCAGCGGGCGGGTGCCGAACTGGAAGGCGACGGGGCCAAGCTCGGGATTGTCGATCCAGTCTTCCCATTCCTCCAGCCACCAGACGCCGCCGGCCATGATGATCGGCGTTTCGTCGAGGCCGAAGGCGCGCATCTGCCGGCGCAGCTCGATGACGCGGGGCAGCGGGCTTTCGGGCCTGGTCGGGTCTTCGGAATTGGACAGGCCGTTATGGCCGCCGGCGAGCCAGGGGTCTTCGTAGACGACGCCGCCGAGGAGTTCCGCCGCCTTGTGATAGGCGCGGCGCCACAGCGCGTTGAAGGCGCGGGCGGAGGAGACGATCGGGTAGTAGTGGATGTTGAATTTCGAGGCGATTTCGGACAGCCGGTAGGGCATGCCGGCGCCGCAGGTGATGCCGTTCACCAGGCCCTTCGCCCCTTCGAGAATGCCGGTGATGACGCGCTCGGCACCGCCCATTTCCCAGAGGATGTTGGCGTGGATGCGCCCCTGGCCGCCGGATTCCTCGTGCGCGCGGCGGGCCTGGGCGATGCCGCCCTCGATCGCGTAGGCGACCAGCTCGTCGTGCCGGGCGCGGCGGGTGGTGCCGCGATAGACTTGCGGGATCGGCCGGCCGGCATCGTCGTAGCTGTCGGCGTTGACGGCGCTGAACGTGCCGACGCCGCCCGAGGCGGCCCAGCTTCCGGCGGAAAGCCCGTTCGAGACCGCCACACCCTTGCCGCCCTCGACCAGCGGGAGAACCTCGACGCCACCCATCCTGATCGCATTGATCGTCTTCATCGTCTCGCTAACCTGTGCGCCACCCGTGCGGCGCTCTCGTGAGTTTCAACACAACCAGCCTTCTGCCGATATCGCGCTGCGGACCGCGGACCTGGCGGACGGGACGCCAGCCTCGCTCCGGCGGGAGATGCCGCCGGCGCGCCGGTGTGGCGTCCTGTCCCGGCCTGCGGTGCGGCGACGCGACCGTCTGCACCACCCGGATACGTATTCATATCATCAAATGGATGCACGAGAAACAGCCGGACGGGCCACCAGCATACGAAACTGTCACAAGCCAGTCACAAAATCCGCCCCGCGCCCGGCGCGCCATCGCTGCCAGCCGGCGGCGCGCAGGTCGCAGGCGGGGCAGGCGCCGCAGCCATGGCCCCATTCGTGCAGGACCGAGCGGTCGCCGCGGTAGCAGCTGTGGCTGAGGGTGCGCAGCGCCTCGACCAGCGCGCCACCGCCGAGGCTGGCCGCGAGATCCCAGGTGGCTTCCTTGTCGCGATACATCAGCGGGGTCTCGATCGTGACCGCGCGGTCGAGGCCGAGGGTGAGGCCGAGCTGCATGGCCTGCATCGTGGTGTTCCGGCAGTCGGGGTAGCCGGAATAGTCGGTCTCGCACATGCCGCCGACCAGGGTGGGGATGCCGCGGCGATAGGCGAGGGCGGCGGCATAGGTGAGGAAGAGCAGGTTGCGGCCGGGGACGAAGGTGTTGGGCAGGCCGGATTCGGTGGTCTCGATCTCGATCTCGGCGGTCATCGCGGTGGTGCCGATCGTGGCGAGGGCGGCGCTGAGGTCGAGCATCGTGTCGGCGCCGAGGGTGGCGCGCCAGGGGCGCAGGGCCGCGATGGCGGCGCGCAGCGGGGCGCGGCACTCCAGCTCGACCGCGTGGCGCTGGCCGTAGAAGAAGCCGATCGTCTCGACCCGGTCGTAGCGGTCGAGCGCCCAGGCGAGGCAGGTGCCGCTGTCCTGGCCGCCGGAGAAGAGGACGAGTGCCGCGCTGGCGGCTTCCTGGGGGGGCGTGGTCATCGGGGGAGGATGCCGGGCGGGGCGGTTGCGATCAAGCGGGATCGGGGCGGTGCTGGCGGTGGTGTTGATATGGAGCGGGCGCGGTCGCCGCGTTGTTGTCGATATAGAGGGGGCGCGCCGAGCGCGGTGGTATTGGTATAGAGCGGGCGCGTTTTCCGCGTTGGTATTGATATGGAGCGGGCGCGCCGAGCGCGTTGTTGTCGGTATGGAGCGGGCGCGCCGAGCGCGCCCTTGCGAACGGCGGCGGGCGATGCGAATCTGTGCAGCATGGATCTGGATTTTACCGAAACCGAAATCGCGCGGTATTCGCGCCACATCCTGCTGCGCGAGGTGGGCGGGACCGGGCAGGCGCGGTTGCGCGCGGCCTCGGTGCTGATCATCGGCGCGGGCGGGCTCGGCTCGCCGGCGGCACTTTATCTCGCGGCAGCCGGGGTGGGGCGGATTTCCATCATCGATGACGACGTGCTGGAACTCTCCAATCTCCAGCGGCAGATCGCCCACGGGGTCGCGTTTCTCGGCGCGCCGAAGGTGGAGAGTGCGGCGGCGACGATGCGCGGGCTCAACCCGGAGGTCAGCGTCACCCCGATACGCGCCCGGCTGGAGGCGGGGAATGTCGGCGAACTGGTCGCCGCGCACGACATCGTGCTCGACGGGACCGACAATTTCGCGACCCGATTCCTCGTCGCCGATGCTTGCGTCGCGGCGCGGCGGACGCTGGTTTCGGCGGCGGTGCTGCGCTTCGAGGGGCAGATTTCCACCTTCAAGCCGCATGCCGGGCCGGAATGCCCCTGTTATCGGTGCCTCTATCCCGAGGCGCCGCCGGCCGGCATGGTGCCGACCTGTTCGGAGGCCGGGGTGCTCGGCCCGGTGACGGGGGTGATGGGGACGTTGCAGGCGACCGAGGCGATGAAGGAGATCCTGGGCATCGGCACCTCGCTGGCGGGGCGGCTGCTGCTGTGGGACGCGCTGGACATGCGGTTCCGGACGATCACGGTGCCGCGCGCGCCGGGATGCGGCGGCTGTGGCGGCGTCTAGGCGCGGGCGGTTCCGCCTGCTGACGGGCGCCGCACTCGCGGCGGCGGCGCTGCTGCTCGGCGCCTGGCAGGCACCGCCGGCCGGGACGGGACCGGGGCCGGCCAAGGGATCGGCGACCGGCTGGCCGGTGCCGCGCTTCGAGAGTTTCCGCTCGAAGGAAATCTACATGCGGGCGGGGCCGGGCTTCCAGTATCCGATCGTCTGGGTCTATCACCGCTTCGACCTGCCGGTGGAGGTGACGGGGGAGTTCAACGTGTGGCGGCACGTGGTCGCCCCCGATGGCGGCGATGGCTGGGTGCACGAGGCGCTGCTGCACGGGGTGCGCAGCTTCATCGTGACCGCGACGCGGGGCACGCTGCGGGCGGCGCCGCGGCGGGACGCGGCGGCGGTGGCCTATCTCGACAAGGGGGTGCTCGGCGTGATCCGCAGCTGCCAGGCGGGCGCGACATGGTGCCGGGTCGAGGCCGGACATCGGACCGGATGGCTCCGGCGGGACGCGTTCTGGGGCAGCTTCGCCGGCGAGGCGGTGAAATAAACAGCATCAGGGAAAGGGTTTTCCACAGAAATCTCGCAAGGGTCGCTCAACTAGATGTTGAGAACGAGGCGCCGCTCGGCTACAGAATGTTGTAGTAAAAGAGAGGGGCAGGACAGGCCATGGAATGGACCGACGAGATCGTTTCCCGTCTCCGCCAGCTTTGGGACGAAGGGCTTTCGACCGCTGAAATCGGCCGGCGGCTGAACATTTCCAAGAATTCGGTGGTCGGCAAGGCGCATCGGCTCGACCTGCCGGCGCGGCCCTCGCCGATCCGGCGCGATCCCTCGGGGGCGGCGTCCGCGCGGCCGGCGCCGGCGCGGGTGACCGGGCCGACCCTGCCTTCGCTCGCAGTGCCGGCCGAGCCGGCCCTGCCCTCGCTCGCAGTGCCGGCCGAGCCGGCCCTGCCCTCGCTCGCGGTGCCGGCCGGGCCGGCCTCGTCCACTGCGCCTGCCCCGGCCTCGGTCTCCTCTCCTGCCGCCATCGCAGCGATGCCGGCGGCCGAGACCGAGATCAGGACGGTTGCTCCTTCGCGGCCGGCGGCCCCCGCGCGGGCGGTGCCGACGCGGCCGACCCTGGTGTCGTCGCGCCCGGTGCAGCCGCAGCCCCGGGCCACCGCGCGCGTGCCGGCCTGCTGCTGGCCGATCGGCGAGCCGGGGACGGCGAGTTTCCGCTTCTGCGGCGATCCGGCACTGGCCAACAAGCCGTATTGCCAGCCGCATGCCGAGATCGCCTATGTTCGTGTGCGGGACCGCCGCGAGGACGTCGCCTGAGGCATTTTGCCGGCCCGGAGGCGATCCGGGCTTGCGCATGAAGCCAGCCTGAAGCAGTGTCGCGGCAAATGCGTCCGGGAGGGGCGGCGATCGGGGTTGGCGCGGCTCTGCCAGGGGTGCGGCGCCTCGCTTCGTGCGGTTCGGGCGGCAGCAGCGACAGGAGCGGTCTGCGGGTATGAGCGAAGCATATAACGATGCGCCGGGCGCCGTGGATGCCGAAGGGCGCGGATCGTCGCTCGACGCGGATGCGGTGCGGGCGGCCTATCGCCGCTGGGCGGGCGTCTATGACCGGGTGTTCGGCGCGGTGTCCGCCCCGGCGCGGCGGGCGGCGGTGGCCGCGGTGAACGCGGCCGAGGGGGTCGAGGTTCTGGAGGTGGGGGTCGGCACCGGGCTGGCCCTGCCGCATTACCGCCCGGAAAAACGGATCACCGGCATCGACCTTTCCACCGACATGCTGGAGCGCGCCCGCGCGCGGGTGGCCCGCGAGGGGCTGGGCAATGTGCGCCAGCTGCTGGAGCTGGACGCCGAGGCGACCGGGTTCGAGGATCACCGCTTCGACATCGCGGTGGCGATGTTCGTGGCCTCCGTGGTGCCGAACCCGCGCCGGCTGGCGGCCGAGCTGCGGCGGGTGGTGCGGCCGGGCGGGCTGATCCTGTTCGTCAATCATTTCGCCGCCGAATCGGGGCCGATGGCGCTGGTCGAGCGGGCGCTGGCGCCGGCCTCGCGGGCGTTGGGATGGCACCCGGATTTCGCCATCGAGCGGCTGATCCCGGCGGAGCAGCGCAAGGCGGCGACGGCGGTGCCGATGTGGCCGTTCGGGCTGTTCCGGCTGGTCTCGCTGAGCAACCCTGATCCCGCATCGGTGCGGCCGGGTTAATCGCACAGATGGCTTGATCGCGCGATGCGTGTGTTATATCCCATTCGTTGAATGCGCGTGAACCGGGCGTAATCCGCTCCGTGTGCGCCATGGCTTGTTTTTCACCCAACTGACCTGGACGGTCGCGCTGAACGCGGCCCGAGCACACGGAATTGGCGGAGCTGATGAAACGATCCAATCAATATCTGTTCATGGGCCTGATCGGCCTCGCGGTGGCGATCGCCGCGACGCAGCCGGCCCTCGCCGACGCGAAGAACGCCGTGGGCTTTCCGGTTCACGCGCCGCGGCCGTGGGAGTGGTGGTTCCAGCCGGCGGCCAGCCCGATCCAGAAGAATATCGACTGGCTGATGCAGTTCGTGCTCTGGCTCATGGCGGGCGTGGTCGGGCTGGTCGGCCTGCTGCTGGGGATCGTGATCGTGCGGTTCCGTGCCTCCAAGAACCCGGTGGCCTCGACGACGACGCACAACACGCTGATCGAGGTGGTCTGGACGGTGGTGCCGGCGCTGCTGCTGATCGTGATCTTCGTGCCCTCGCTCAACCTGATCTACGAGCAGTCGAACTACAAGCATTCCTACATGACCGTGAAGGTGACCGGTCACCAGTGGTACTGGGAATACGACTACCCCACCGCCAAGGGGGTCGATTTCACCTCGTATCCGGTGCCGGACAACCAGATCAAGCCGGGGCAGATCGCGCGGCTCTCGGTCGATCATCCGCTGGTGGTGCCGGCGAACAAGAAGATCGTGTTCAAGATCACCAGCTCCGACGTGCTGCACTCGTTCTTCATCCCCTCGCTCGGCGTCCAGCGCTATGCGATTCCGGGGCAGTACTGGAAGCAGTGGACGCAGATCGACGCGCCGGGTGTATATTATGGAGAATGTAACCAGATCTGTGGCATGAACCACGATAACATGCCGATCGAGATCGTTGCGTTGCCGATGAAGGAATTTCAGGCGTGGCTGGCCGAGGCGAAAGCCGATGCCGCCCAGGGCAATGTGCCGCCGGTGCACAAGTATGAGGTGCTGGCCCTGAAGGCGGCGGCGCAGAAGGCGGCTTCGGCCGGCACCGCGGGGATCGCGCTGGCGAGCGCGGGCCCGGCGGAAACCACGCGATAAATCGTAGTCGGCGAATCAGGAGCATATGACAATGTCCGCGACCGCACTGCACGATGCCCATGGTGAGCATGCCCACCACCAGCCCGGCTTCTTCCGCCGCTGGGTGATGAGCACGAACCACAAGGATATCGGCACTCTCTACATCACCTGGGCGATCATCGCCGCGATCGAGGGGGGTGTCCTCTCGATGATCATGCGCGCGCAGCTCGCGCATCCGAACAATACGCTGGTCACCTCCGGCCAGGCGTGGAACGCGATCGTCACCGCGCACGGGCTGCTGATGATCTTCTTCTTCGTCATGCCGGCGCTGATCGGCGGGTTTGGCAACTGGATGGTGCCGATGATGATCGGCGCGCCGGACATGGCCTTCCCGCGGCTCAACAACATGAGCTTCTGGTTCCTGTTCATGGCGTTCATCTTCGTCAATCTCGGCTTGCTGGTCGGCGCCGGGTCGGGCGTGGGCTGGACGCTGTATCCGCCGCTCTCCGACATTACCTATCAGCCGGGCGTCGCGACCGACTTCACCCTGTTCTCGCTGCATCTGGCCGGTATTTCCTCGCTGCTGGGCGCGATCAACTTCATCGCCACCATCCTGAACATGCGCGCGCCGGGCATGACCATGCACAAGATGCCGCTGTTCGTGTGGTCGATGCTGGTGACGGCGTTCCTGCTGCTGCTGGCGATTCCGGTGCTGGCCGGCGCGATCACCATGCTGATCATGGACCGCAATTTCGGCACCTCGTTCTTCGAGCCGGCCGGCGGCGGCGACCCGGTGCTGTTCCAGCACCTGTTCTGGTTCTTCGGCCATCCTGAAGTTTACATCATGATCCTGCCGGCCTTCGGCGTGATCAGCCACGTGGTCTCGACCTTCTCGAAGAAGCCGATTTTCGGTTATCTGGGCATGGTCTACGCGATGGTGGCGATCGGGTTCGTCGGCTTCGTGGTCTGGGCGCATCACATGTTCGTCTCCGGCGTCTCGATGGACAGCAAAGTCTATTTCGAGGCGGCGACGCTGGTGATCGCGGTGCCGACGGGTGTGAAGGTGTTCTCGTGGATCGCGACGATGTGGGGCGGCTCGATCGAGCTGAAGACCCCGATGATCTGGGCGATCGGCTTCATCTTCATGTTCGTGCTCGGCGGTGCGACCGGCGTGGTGCTGGCCAATGCCGGCCTCGATACCGAGCTGCACAACACGTATTTCGTGATCGCGCACTTCCATTACGTGCTGTCGATGGGGTCGGTCTTCGCGATCTTCGCCGGGTTCTACTACTGGATCGGCAAGATGTACGGGCAGCCTTATCCGGAAGCGGCGGCGAAGCTGCATTTCTGGCTGTTCTTCATCGGCGTGAACCTGACCTTCTTCCCGCAGCATTTCCTTGGCCTCGCCGGGATGCCGCGCCGCTATCCGGATTATCCGGTGGCCTTCGCGGGGTGGAACTATGTCTCGTCGGTCGGGGCGATGATCTCGGGTGTGAGCACGCTGGTGTTCTTCTACATCCTGTTCAAGATCTTCACCGGCAAGCAGACCCTCGCCGCGAATTACTGGGGTGAGGGGGCGACGACCCTGGAGTGGACGGTGCCCTCGCCGGCGCCGCACCATACCTTCGAAGACGTTCCGGTGATCCGCTGACGCGGATCGCCCGGATCTGGCAGGGATTGCAGGGTCTCTCCGGCGGAGAGGCCCTCATCCTCGCGACACCGGCAATACCGGCCACGGCCATGCCGTGCCGGCAGGATTGATGGAATGAGCGATACGATCCTGCGGACCTCCGCTTCCGCCGCACCCGAACAAGCGCTGCTCGACCAGTCGATCCTCGGCGCGACGGCGGGGGACTGGCTGGCGCTGCTCAAGCCGCGGGTGCTGTATCTCGTGGTATATTCGGGTGCTGCGGGGCTGCTGGTCGCGCCGGGCGGGATCAACCCGGTGCTCGGCTTCACCGCGGTATTGTGCATCGCCATGGCCGCGGGTGCGGCCGGGGCGATCAACATGTGGTATGACCGCGACATCGACGCGGTGATGCGGCGGACGTCGCGCCGGCCGATCCCGGCCGGGCGGATCGCGCCGGAGGGAGCGCTGGCCTACGGGGTCGCGCTGTCGGCCCTCTCGGTCCTGCTCATGTGGCTGTCGACCAACCTGCTGGCGGCGATGCTGCTGGCCGGGTCGATCGCGTTCTACGTGTTCATCTACACGATGTGGCTGAAGCGGCGGACGCCGCAGAACATCGTGATCGGCGGGGCGGCGGGCGCGTTTCCGCCGCTGATCGGCTGGGCGGCGGTGACCGGACATGTCGCGCTGCTGCCGGTGGTGCTGTTCGCCATCATATTTTTCTGGACGCCGCCGCATTTCTGGGCGCTGTCGCTGTTCGCCTCGGGCGATTACGCCAACGCTGGCGTGCCGATGCTGCCGGTTGTGGCGGGGCAGAAGGCGACGCGGTTGGCGGTGATGCGCTACACGCTGTGGCTCGTGCCGCTCTCGCTGCTGCCCTATGTGCTGCACCTGACCGGGCCGGTCTATGGCGCGAGCGCCATGGTGCTCGGGCTGATGTTCGTCTGGCATGCGTGGCGGGTGCTGCGCGACCGGCAGGACGAGGCGGGCAACAGCCTGACTCGCGACGCGCCGGCCAAGGCGGCATTCAAGTTCTCCATCCTGTACCTGTTCCTGATGTTTGGCGCGCTGGTGGTGGACCACCTGATATGACCGAGCAGCGGCCGACCAGCAGCAGGGACTGGAGTCCGGAGGCGCGACAGGAATTCTATCGCCGCCGGCGGGGGCGGAACTGGGCATTGCTCGCCGCGCTCATCGCGCTGTGCGGGCTGCTTTACGCGGTGTCCGTGGTGAAACTGTATCACGCCGGGCAGATGTGGTGAAACATACCTGGGCCTTCGCGGCCGGCTTCTATCGGGAGAGAGTGTCTCATGAGCGCTGAAAGTCATACTGCCGAAGGGCAGATCGCGGGTCGGGTGCCCCACCCGTATCATCTGGTGGAGCCCAGCGTCTGGCCGCTGACCGGTGCGATGTCCGCCATCCTGATCGCGACGGGGATCATCTTCGTCGCGCATTTCAACGATTACTGGTTCCTGATCGCCGGCTTCCTCGGCGCGGTCAGCACGATGTTCGTCTGGTGGCGCGACGTGGTGCGCGAGAGCCGCACGCCGGGGCTGCACAAGCTCGTCACCCAGATCGGCCTGCGCTACGGCATGGCGCTGTTCATCTCCTCCGAGGTGATGTTCTTCGTCTCGTTCTTCTGGGCGTATTTCAACTTCTTCTTCTTCCCCGAGCACCAGGGCTACATGCACCAGGCGGTGTGGCCGCCGGCGCATGTCACGACGATCGATCCGTTCGCGGTGCCGCTGTTCAACACCATGGTCCTGCTGCTCTCCGGCACCACCATCACCTGGGCGCATCACGCGCTGATCGAGGGTGACCGGCGCGGGCTGATCCAGGGGCTCGGTGTGACCGTGCTGCTCGGCCTCGCCTTCCTTTGCGGGCAGACCTACGAATACACGCACTCGCCGTTCAATTTCTATCATGGCGGCATCTTCCCCTCGGTGTTCTTCATCGCCACCGGGTTCCACGGGTTCCACGTGATCGTCGGCACCACCTTCCTGATCGTGAATTTCTTCCGCGCGCTCAGGAACCAGTTCACCGTGAAGCGGCATTTCGGCTTCGAGGCCGCCGCGTGGTACTGGCATTTCGTTGACGTGGTGTGGCTGTTCCTGTTCGTCTGCATCTACTATTTCGGCCGCAGCGCCATTACCGCCGCCTGACGCATGACCGGTCAGGCTCTGCCGCGCGCGCGCTGGCGGCGCCTGATCGGGATGGGCGTGTTCAGCCTGGTGATGCTGGTCCTGCTCCTCGCCCTCGGCGTCTGGCAGGTGCATCGCTGGCATTACAAGGACCGCATCCAGCAGGAGATCCGCGCCGCCCAGCTGCGCGCGCCGGTGCCGCTCGGGCCGAAACCCTCGCCGTATGAGAAGGTCGCGCTGCGCGGCGCCTGGGTTTCCGGCAAGGTGGCGTTCTATGGCGACCAGATCCGCAATTCCCCGAAAGGCCCGTTGCAGGGCGGGCAGCTGATCGTCCCGTTCCGGGGCGAGGACGGGGTTGTCGTGCTGGTCGATCTCGGCTGGGTGCAGGGAAGGGCGCCGCACGCGGTGCCGCTGCCGGAGGGGAAGGCGGTGGTGTCGGGCTACGTGCAGGCGCCGCAGAAATTCGGGCCTTTCGCGCCGGCGCCGAACCTTGCGCGGATGGTGTTCTACAAGCTCGATCCCGCGGCGATCGGGGCGGCGTTCGGGTTTCACCGGGTCGCGCCGTTCACGCTGGTCGCGGTGGGGCCGAAGCCGGTGGCGGGCGGGCCGATTCCGGCGCCGAGCCTGCCGCTGCCGCCCAACAATTCCGAGCAATACGCGCTGACCTGGTTCGGCCTCGCGCTGGTCGTCGTGCTCGAATATATTTTCTATGTCCGTAAAGTGCTGCTGGAGCCCGCGTGAACGATCTGTCGGTGATGTCGGCGTATCAACGGCTGGAAGCCCGGTTCGGGCGGATGGCGGTGGTCGAGGAGGCGAGCGCGATGCTCGGCTGGGACCAGGCGGCGATGATGCCGGATGGCGGCGCGCCGGCGCGGGGCGACCAGCTCGCTACCCTCGCCGGGATTGCGCACGAGATGCTGGTCGCACCGCAGACCGGGGCCGATCTCGATGAAGCCGAGGCGGCGCCGCCGGCCGGAGAGCTGGCGCGGCGCAACCTCGCGCTGATGCGCCGCGCGCACCGGCGGGCCACGGTGCTGCCGGCCGCACTGGTCGAGGCGCTGGCGCGGGAATCGGCCGCTTGCGAGGCGGCCTGGCGCGGGGCGCGGCGGGAGGCGGATTTCGCCGCGGTGAAGGCGCCGCTCGCCCGGCTGCTCTCGCTGGTGCGCGAACAGGCGGCGGCGCTCTCCGGCGCGCTCGGGCTTTCGCCCTATGATGCGCTGATCGATTCCTACCAGCCGGGCGTGACCTCGGCGGAGATCGCACCGGTATTCGCGCGGTACGAGGCGTTCCTGCGGGAAAACCTGCCCGCCGCCGAGGCGCGGCAGCGCCGCGCGCCGGCACCGCCGCCGGGCGCACCGCCCTTTGCCGAGGCGGCGCAGGAGGCGCTGTGCCGCCAGCTCGCCGCGCAGGCGGGGCTCGATTTCAAGGCGGCGCGGCTCGACCGCTCGCTGCACCCGTTCTGCGGCGGCACGCCGAGCGACATCCGCATCACCACCCGTTATGACGAGGGCGATTTCGCCTCGGCGCTGATGGGCGTGCTGCACGAGACCGGGCACGGGCTGTACGAGGCCGGGTTACCCAGGGACTGGGCGCGCCAGCCGCTCGGGGCGGCGGCGGGGATGGCGGTGCATGAAAGCCAGTCGCTGATCGTCGAGTTGCAGGCGGCGCGGTCCGACGCGTTTCTCGGCTGGCTCGGGCCGCGCCTTGCCGAGGCCTTTGGACAGGCGGCGGCGGCGTTCGCGCCGGCGCGGCTGGCGGCACGGCTGCGGCGGGTCGAGCGGAGTTTCATCCGCGTCGAGGCCGACGAGATGACCTATCCCGCCCATGTGATCCTGCGCTTCCGGCTGGAGGCGGCGATGGTGGCGGGGGATCTCGCGGTGGCGGACCTGCCGGGGGCGTGGAACGAGGGGATGATGGCGCTGCTCGGCATCGTGCCGCCGGACGACGCCAAGGGGTGTTTGCAGGACATTCACTGGTATGCCGGGCTGTTCGGCTATTTTCCCTCCTACACGCTGGGGGCGATGGCGGCGGCGCAGCTGATGGGCGCGGCGCGGCGGGCGCGGCCGGAGATCGACACCGCGCTGGGCGAGGGGGATTTCACGCCGCTGCGCGACTGGCTGCGGGCGAATGTGCATGGGCACGGGGCGCGGTTCGGCTTCAACGAGCTGCTGGTGGAGGCGACCGGCAAGAGGCTGGACCCCACGGATTTCGAGGCGCATCTGCGGGCGCGCTATCTCGACTGAGGCGATCCCGTTCGGGATGTGACCATGCGGCGTCCCGCCGGGGGATATGACTATGCGGCGTCCCGCCGCAGGCCGGCCTTGAGCGAGGCGCGCGAGGTGGCGAGATGGGTTTCGAGACCCTGGCGGGCGCGCGACATGCTGCCGGCGCGCATGGCATCGAGCACGGCCAGATGTTCGGTGATGGCGATCGCGGTGCGCTCGATCTCGTGATGCCGGTCCCACTGGTAATGATAGTGGAACAGGAAGGACACGATGTCGTAGAAATCGTGGGCGAACCGGTTGTTGAGGAAGCCGATGATCCAGAGGTGGAAATCGCGGTCGAGCGCGGCGAATTCGGTGTAGCGGCGGGCGATGGCGGCCTCGATCTCGCGGTGGCGGAGGATCAGCGCCTCGGCTGCCTCGGCGATGGCCGGATCGCCGCCGCGGGGCATCCGCGCGATGGCGGCAAGCTCGATCAGCTCGCGCATGTCGGCCACCTCGGCGGCGAAACCGTCGTGAAATTCGCGCAGCACCCAGCCGCCGCGCGGCTGCTTGGCGATCAGGCCGAAGCGGGAGAAGCCGATCAGGAATTCGCGGACCGAGACGGTGCTGGCGTTGCTGTCGCGCGCCAGCTCGGCCTCGGAGAACATGTGGCCGGGCCGCCAGTCCCCGAGCAGGACGCGCTGCATGAAGACGCGCTCGATCTGGTCCTGCGGGCCGTCGGTCTCGGATTCGGCGTAGTAATCGGCGCGTTCCGGGCGGCGCAGCACTTCCAGCCCCTCGGCCCCGCGGGCGAGGATGCCCTGGGCGATCATCGCCTCGACGGCGGCGCGGACGGTGGTGCGGCTCACGCCGAAATGGCGGGCGAGGGCGCTGTCGGAGCCGAGCGAGGTGTCGCCGGTATCGAGTGTGGCGATATGATCGAGCAGGGCGTTGCTCGTTCGTTTCAGCAGCGTATTCGGTTTGGCCATCCCGCTCCGGCGTGTCCCCTGGTCGATGCGGCCGGCAGCGATGCCGCCGGCCGATCTGTCATGTGGTCGTAATTTATTTTGTGGCGAGCTTCGCCGCGTTGGCAAGCCCGGACTCGTAGATTCCGGAGATCGCCTTCACCGCGGTGGCGTTGTCCTCGCCCTTCTTCGGGTGGGCGGAGAGGTCGAGCCGGCGGAAATGACCGCTCCAGACCAGCTTCGTCTCGTCGGCGCCGAGGCGGTGGACCGAGATGGTCGAGACATAGTCGCGCACCGGCAGGATCTTCATGTTGTTGGCGGTGTGCTGGATCTCGTAGGTGTAGTTCGTATGTTTCGGGTTGTAGTGCAGGAGCTGCTCGGTCAGGACCGGGCCGCCGAGATCGAGATGGCGGACCGAGCCGGGGTGGTTGCCCTTGCTCGCCTTGCTGCCCTTGACCGCGGGAACCCAGGTGAGATCGCCGAAATTGTGGACGACCGACCAGACCTTCGCGGCCGGCGCCTTGATGACGACGCTGCGGGTGACGTGAAGGACGGGCGCCTTGGCCTGGGCCGGGCTGGCGGCGAAAGCGACGAGGGCGAGCGGCAGGCCGGCCAGGGCGGCGCGGCGGGCGATTGTGATTTTCAAGACATTCCTCCTGTTGACGGTCCGGTTGTCCCGGCCGTCACGATTTACACGCAGGCGTGAGCGAAAGCCATAGAGCATTGTCGGGTCGGTAAACGCCTGCGCGAACGGGGGCCTGCGCGCACTGATGCCTGCGCGCATTGGGGCCTGCAAGCATGGGGGCCTGCGCGCATTAGAGCATCATCCGATCAGATGGAATCGTCTGATCGGATAAAGATGCTCGACTTATCAATATGCTAGAGCACTACATCCGATCCAATCGGATCGGAAAGTGCTCTAGGCGGGGTGGATGTGCAAAATTCCGCGCCGCCCGGTATCCTCGCCGCGATACCCGTCCGCCGGACGGGATGGAGGCGCCCGGGGACATGACGTTCGAACAGTTGCGGATCTTCATTGCGGTGGCGGAGCGCGAGCATGTGACGCGGGCGGCCGAGGCGCTGGGGCTGACGCAGTCCGCCGCGTCGGGGGCGGTGGCGGCGCTGGAGCGGGAGTTCGGCACCAGGCTGTTTCACCGGGTCGGCCGCGGCATCGCGCTGACCGAGGCGGGGCATGTGTTCATTACCGAGGCGCGGGCGATCCTGAACCGGGCGGAGCAGGCGGCGCTGACGATGCGCGAGATCGCCGGGCTCGCGCGCGGGCGGCTCGCCATCAAGGCCAGCCAGACCATCGCCAATCATTTCCTGCCGCTGCGGCTCGTCGCGTTCCGCCATGCCTATCCGGGCGTCGGGCTTGCGGTGTCGATCGGCAATTCGGCCGAGGTGGCGCGGGCGATCCTGGAGGGGGATGCGGAGCTGGGCTTCGTCGAGGGGCCGGGCGAGACGCTGATCCAGCCAAGGCTCGCGGCCGAGCCGATCGCGCAGGACCGGCTGGTGATGGTGGTCGCGCCCGATCATCCCTGGGCGGGGCGGGGGACGCCGGACGCAGCCGCGCTGGCGGCGGGGAGCTGGGTGCTGCGGGAGGACGGCTCGGGCACGCGGGCGATGTTCTTCGAGGCGCTGGCCGGGCTCGGGATCGACCATGCGGCGGTGGATGTTGCGATCGAGCTGCCGGCGAACAATTCGGTGCTGACGGCGGTGAGCGGCGGGGCGGGGGCGACGATCCTGTCGGAGCTGGTCTGCGCCGATGCGCTGGCCGCGGGCAAGGTGGTCGAGGTGCCGGTGCAACTGCCGCGCCGGACCTATTTCGCGGTCCAGCACCAGGACCGCACCCGCACCCGGGCGGCGGCGGCGCTGCTCGCCTTGCTGCGCGAGGCCCCGCAGTAGCGGGGCGGCGGTAGCTTTGCCAGCCGCCGTGAGGCGGCGGTAGCTTTGCCCGCCGCCATAGGGCGGCGATAGTCTGGCGGCCGCAGGAGGGCGGAAATAGTCTGGCGGCCGCAGGACGGCGGCCGCGACTGACGCCGCTTCCGCCGCCCCCTTGTTTCAGGCGGCGTCCAGATCCTTCATCGTCTGCACGATGCGGCTGACCATGCCGTAGGCGATCGCCTCGTCGGCACCCATCCAGTAATTGCGGTCGGTGTCCTTTTCGACGCGGGCATAGTCCTGACCGGTCTCGCGGGCGATGATGCGGTTGATCCGCTCGCGCATCTTGATGATTTCGCGGGCCTCGATGTCGATATCGGTGGCCGGGCCGCGCACGCCGCCCATCGGCTGGTGCAGCAGGAAGCGGGTGTTGGGCAGGCAGAAGCGGCGGTCCTTGTGGCCGGCGAGATAGATCAGCGCGCCGGCGCTGGCGACCCAGCCGGTGCCGATGATGCGGACCGGGGCGGTGGCGTCGACGAAGCGGATCACGTCGTGGATCGTGTCGCCGCTCTCGACATGGCCGCCGGGGGAGTTCACGAAAACGTCGATTGGCTCGTCGCTCGCGCCGGCGAGAGCGAGGAGCTGGCCGGTGACGGCGCGGGCGATGCGGTCGTGGATCTCGCCGAAGATCAAGACCTTGCGCTGCTTGAACAGACGGTTCTCAAGCTCGCCGCCGCGGGAAGCGCGGGCGGTTTCCGGCGTTTCGGTCGCCGGCGCGTCCTTTTCCGGCGCGTCCTCGTCGTCTGCGCGGGGGCGATGCGGTTGCTGCTGTCGGGTGTCATGCCTGCTCCTCAAATCCGGTTACCTTATTGTGGTGTATGCGGCTTCCCCTGTCGAGACGACGGGCGGCGCAAGGCTGACGTCTTGACAGCGCGGCCCGCTCATGGTGCGAGCTTGGCAGGCCGGCTTCACGATTGTGGCATAATTGCCGCTTTGTAAGGATACGGTGCGACACAATATTTCCGAACATGGGGGGCCAGGATGGCGCCCGGTGTTGAACGAGGGGATGGACAATATGCGTCTTGCGGTTTTGAAGGAGCGCCTGCCGGGCGAGACCCGCGTCGCCGCCGTGCCGGATTCGATCAAGAAGCTGAAGGCACTCGGGCTTGACGTGGTGATCGAGGCAGGGGCCGGCGAGCGGGCTTCGGTGTCCGACGCGGCGCTGCGCGAGGCTGGCGCGGAGATCGCGCCGGATGCGGCTTCGGCGCTCAAGGGGGCCGGGATCGTGTTCACGGTGCAGCCGCCCGGCGACGAGATTCTGGCACAGATCGAGCGCGGCGCGCTGCTGGTCGGCACGCTCGGCGCGATGGGGAACCAGGAGCGGGTGCAGGCCTATGCCAAGGCCGGCGTCGATGCCTGCTCGATGGAGCTGCTGCCGCGCATCACCCGCGCGCAGTCGATGGACGTGCTGTCGAGCCAGGCGAATCTCGCCGGGTATCGCGCCGTGATCGAGGCGGCGGAGGCGTTTCCGCGCGGCTTCGCGATGATGATGACGGCGGCCGGCACGGTGCCGCCGGCGCGCGTGTTCGTGGTGGGCGCGGGGGTTGCCGGGTTGCAGGCGATCGCCACCGCCCGCCGGCTCGGCGCCATCGTCTCGGCGACCGATGTGCGGCCGGCGGCGAAGGAGGAGATCAAGTCGCTCGGTGCGACCTTCGTCGGCGTCGAGGACGAGGAGAGCAAGGCACAGACCGGCGCCTATGCCAAGGAGATGAGTGCGGAGTTCCGCGCCAAGCAGGCCGCGCTGATCGCCGAGACGGTGGCCAAGAACGACATCGTGATCTGCACCGCGCTGGTGATGGGCCGCAAGGCGCCGACCATCGTCACCGCCGATGCGGTGGCGAAGATGCGCATGGGCAGCGTGATCGTGGATATCGCGGCGGATGCCGGCGGCAATTGCGAGGCGACGGTGCCGGGCGAGCGGATCGTGACGGAGAACGGCGTGATCGTGCTCGGGCACAAGAACTGGCCGTCGCGGATCGGCGTCGCCGCCAGCACGCTCTATGCGCGCAATCTCTCGACCTTCCTCACCGGGTTCTGGGACAAGGAGGCCGGGCGGCCGAAACTGCCCGCCGATGACGACATCGTGAAGGGCGTCCTGCTCACGCGGGATGGCGCCATCGTCCATCCGAATTTCCAGCCGCAAGCCGCCGCCTAGGAGCCACATCATGACCCCTGCACAACTCGCGGACCAGGCCGCAGCCCTGGCCCACAAGGCCACGATCCTCGCCCAGAACGCCGCCGGCTTCGCCGCCCAGGCGGCGGCGCACGCGCCGCACGGCGCGCCGCTGATCGACCTGTTCGCCATTTTCGTGATGGCGGTGTTCGTCGGCTATTACGTGATCTGGAGCGTGACCCCGGCCCTGCACTCGCCGCTGCTGGCGGTGACCAACGCCATCTCGTCGGTGATCATCGTCGGCGCCATGCTCGCGACCGGGCTGAAGGGCGGCTATGCCGCGCATGCCTTCGGCTTCATCGCGGTGCTGCTCGCCAGCGTGAACATCGTGGGCGGCTTCCTCGTGACCCAGCGCATGCTGGCCATGTTCAAGAAAAAAGCGAAGTAAGGGCGGCGCGAAAATGAATTACGCAACTGATCCCGGGATCACGCTCGCCTATCTGGTGGCGGCCGTCCTGTTCATCCTCGCCCTGCGCGGGCTTTCGCATCCCGAGACCGCGCGGCGCGGCAACCTGCTCGGCATGGCCGGCATGGCGATCGCCGCGCTGGCGACGCTGGCGCATCCGGCGATGCTGCTCTCGGGCGTGGGGCTCATCGTGCTCGGCGTCGTCCTCGGCGGCGCGATCGGCGCCGTGGTGGCGCGGCGGGTCAACATGACCGCGCTGCCGCAGCTCGTCGCCGCGTTCCACTCGCTGGTGGGTCTTGCCGCCGTGTTCGTCGCCGCCTCGGCGCTGAACGCGCCGCAGAGCTTCGGCATCGGCACGCCGGGGCACCTGCATCTCGAAAGCCTGATCGAGATGTCGCTCGGCCTGTCGATCGGTGCGGTCACCTTCACCGGCGCGGTCATCGCGTTTGCCAAGCTCCAGGCGCTGATGAGCGGCGCGCCGATCAACTTCCCCGGCCAGCACAAGCTCAATCTCGGCCTCGGCATCCTGCTCGTGGTGCTGATCATCGCCTTCGTCGCCTCGGGCGGCTCGCAGGTGCTGTTCTGGATCATCGCGGCGCTGGCGCTGGCGCTCGGCGTGCTGCTGATCATCCCGATCGGCGGTGCGGACATGCCGGTGGTGATCTCGATGCTGAACTCCTATTCCGGCTGGGCGGCCGCGGGCATCGGCTTCACCATCAGCAATATCGCGCTGATCGTGACCGGCGCGCTGGTCGGCTCGTCGGGTGCGATTCTCTCCTACATCATGTGCAAGGGGATGAACCGCTCGATCATCAACGTGCTGCTCGGCGGCTTCGGCACCGATGCCGCCGCTGCCGCGGGCCCCGCGGGGGCTGCCGGCGACAAGGCGGTGAAGATCGGCTCGGCCGAGGATGCGAGCTTCATCATGAGCAACGCCTCGAAGGTGATCATTGTGCCGGGTTACGGCATGGCGGTGGCCCAGGCGCAGCACGCGGTGCGCGAGATGTCCGACCTGCTGAAGGGCGCGGGCGTCGAGGTGAAATACGCGATCCATCCGGTTGCCGGCCGCATGCCGGGGCACATGAACGTGCTGCTCGCCGAGGCGCAGGTGCCGTATGACGAGGTGTTCGAGCTCGAGGAGATCAACAACGAGTTCTCGACCGCCGACGTGGTCTATGTGATCGGCGCCAATGACGTGACCAACCCGGCGGCGAAGACCAATTCGGCGAGCCCGATCTATGGCATGCCGATCCTTGAGGTCGACAAGGCGAAGACGGTGCTGTTCGTCAAGCGCTCGATGGCCTCGGGTTATGCCGGCGTCGACAACGAGCTGTTCTTCCGCGACAACACAATGATGCTGTTCGGCGACGCGAAGAAGATGACCGAGGAGATCGTGCAGTCGCTCGGCAAGTAAGCCGGGCGAAGGCGGAGCGATCCGGCGGCGGGGCCACTGGCTCCGCCGCTTTCGTTTGGGGGGTGTTCTTGCCAGCGGCGGGAAATTCGGCCATAGGCGGGGGAGGTAAGGCCGTCGCGCTGCGAGTTTCGCACCGCGGCGCGTTTTTCGTTGATGGAGCGGGTTGCGATGTTTGACGCCCTGTCGGGCAAGCTCGGGGATGTTTTCGACCGGTTGCGCCGGCGCGGCGCGCTGTCCGAAAGCGATGTGATCGAGGCGATGCGGGATATCCGCCTCGCGTTGCTCGAAGCCGACGTCGCTTTGCCGGTGGTGCGGGATTTCATCGCCAAGGTGCGGTTGCAGGCGGTGGGCGCGGACGTGCTGCGGGCGGTCTCGCCGGGGCAGCAGGTCGTCAAGATCGTCAATGACGCGCTGGTCGACGCGCTCGGCGGCGAGGGGGCGGTGCCGCTCAACCTCAACGCGGCATCACCGATCCCGTTCCTGATGGTCGGGTTGCAGGGGTCGGGCAAGACCACGACCTCGGGCAAGATCGCGCTCCTGCTCAAGGAGAAGCAGCGCAAGAAGGTGCTGCTGGCGAGCCTCGATACCCAGCGCCCGGCGGCGCAGCTCCAGCTCGCGCAGCTGGCCGAGCGCGCCGGGGTGGCGAGCCTGCCGATCGTGCCGGGGGAGAATCCGGTAGAGATCGCGCGGCGGGCGATGGAGACCGGGCGGCGCGAAGTGTTCGACGTCGTCATCCTCGATACCGCCGGGCGGCTCGCGATCGACCAGGCGCTGATGGACGAGGTCAAGGCGATCCGCGACGTGACGGCGCCGGCGGAGACGCTGCTGGTGGTCGACGCGATGACCGGCCAGGACGCGCTCGCCACGGCGACGGCCTTCAACGAGGCGGTGAGCGTCACCGGCATCGTCATGACAAGGCTCGATGGCGACGCGCGCGGCGGCGCCGCGCTGTCGATGCGGGCGGTGACGGGCGCGCCGATCAAGCTGATGGGCATGGGCGAGAAGCTCGATGCGCTGGAGCCGTTCCATCCCGAGCGCATCGCCGGGCGCATCCTCGGCATGGGCGACATTGTCAGCCTGGTCGAGAAGGCGGCGGAAAACGTCGACCAGCAGAAGGCCGAACAGCTCGCCAAGAAGATGGCGCGCGGCAAGTTCGACCTCGAGGATTATGCCGAGCAGCTCAAGCAGATCACCAAGATGGGGTCGCTGTCGGGGATCATGGGCATGCTGCCCGGCGTGGGGAAGATCAAGCAGCAGCTCGCCGAGGCGGATCTCGACACTTCGATCCTGAAGCGGCAGGCGGCGATCATCGCCTCGATGACCAAGGCCGAGCGGGCCAATCCGGACATCATGAAGGCGAGCCGGAAAAAGCGCGTGGCGGCGGGTTCGGGCACCTCGGTGCAGGAGGTCAACCGGCTGCTCAAGCAGTTCGAGCAGATGAAGGACATGATGAAGCGGGCGCAGAAGCTGGGCCAGAAGGGCCTCGCGCGCGGCGGGCTGGCCGCGCTGCTGCCGCAGGGAGGCGGGCGCCGCCCGTTCTGAGATCGCGGGTGCTTGCCCGTTTCGGGATCGCGGGCTGCGGCTCGTTTTGAGACCGCGGGCTTCGGCCCTGACTGAAACCGCGGGCTTCGGCCCGGAGCGAAATAACGGGCTTCGGCCCGGACTGACACCACGGCGGCCGGGTTGGCCGCCACCGAGACTACTGACCAGGAGACAATGGAATGTCGTTGAAGATCAGACTGGCCCGCGCGGGTGCGAAGAAGCGGCCGTTCTACCATATCGTCGTCGCCGACTCGCGCAGCCCGCGCGATGGCAAGTTCATCGAGCGCATCGGCACCTACAACCCGATGCTGCCGGCCGATCACGAGGATCGCATCCGCCTCGTGACCGATCGCGTGACGCACTGGCTGAGCCAGGGCGCGCAGGCGACCGATCGCGTTGCCCGCTTCATCGGCAAGGCCGGCCTCGCGCCGATGCCGGCGTTCCGCGAGCAGCCGGTGCAGTCCGCGCCGAAGAAGAAGGCGCAGGAGCGCGCCGCCGAGCGCGCCAAGGCCGCCGAGGCCTGATCCAGCGGCCGAGCGATGGATGATCGCCTGATCCTGATGGGCGTGATCGGCCGGCCCCACGGTGTGCGCGGGGCCGTGCATGTCACCACCTATTCGCCGGACCCGGAGGGGCTGGCCGAGCTGCCGTTGCGCGATGAGCGCGGCCGGCGGGTCGGGCTCGCCTGGACCGGGGCGGGGATCGCGCGCGTCACCATCGGCGAGGGTGACGAGACCGCCGCGATCGCCGATCGCGATGCGGCGGCGAAGCTGACCAATCTCCGGCTCTATGTGCGCCGGGCCGACCTGCCGCCGCCCGAGGACGAGGACGAATTCTATTTCGCCGACCTCATCGGGCTGCATGCCGTCGCACCGGATGGCGCGGCACTCGGCACGATCCGCGCGGTGCATGATTTCGGCGCGGGGGCGAGCATCGAACTTTCCGACGGCTCGCTGCTGCCCTTCACCCGCGCGGTGGTGCCGGAGATCGACCTGCACGGCGGCCGCGCCGTGGTGGTGCGGCCGGCCGAGGTGGAGATGCGGGAATGAGCTTCCGCGCCACCATCATCACCCTGTTCCCCGAGATGTTTCCGGGGCCGCTCGGCCAGTCGCTGGCCGGACGCGCGCTGGAGACGGGAATCTGGGCGCTGGACTGCGTGAACCTGCGCGATTTCGGCCTCGGCCGGCATCGCGCGGTGGACGACACGCCGTTTGGCGGCGGCGCGGGCATGGTGCTGCGGCCGGACGTGCTGGATGCCGCGATCGGCCAGGCGCGGGACGGGCGGCCGCTATTGGCGCTTACCCCACGCGGCGCGCCGCTGACCCAGGCGCGCATCCGCCGGCTTGCCGAAGGGCCGGGTGCGGTATTGCTCTGCGGCCGGTTCGAGGGGTTCGACCAGCGCGCCCTCGATGCCAACGAGGCCGAGGAGATCAGCCTTGGCGATTTCGTGCTCTCGGGCGGCGAGATCGCGGCGCTCGCGCTGCTCGATGCGACCATCCGCCTGCTGCCGGGCGTGATGGGGGCGGCGGAGAGCGCCGAGGAGGAAAGCTTCTCGGAGGATACGCTGCTCGAATATCCGCATTATACCCGCCCTGCCGTGTGGCAGGGGCGGGCGGTGCCGGAGGCGCTGCTCTCCGGCCATCATGCCGCCATCGCCGCCTGGCGCCGCGCCGAGGCCGAGGCCGTGACCAGGCGGCGCAGACCAGATCTATGGGCCCGGCACATTGCCAGCCAGCCGGCTCTTCCGTAAATGAACTCCCCCGAAAGGATGCCAGACATGAACGTGATCCAGACCATCGACGCCGAGCAGATCGGCAAGCTCGCGGAAGCCCGCGCCGTGCCGGATTTCAAGCCGGGCGACAATCTCCGCGTCTCGGTCCGGGTGACCGAGGGTGAGCGCACCCGTATCCAGGCGTTCGAGGGCGTGTGCATCGCGCGGTCGAATCGCGGCATCAACTCGAACTTCACCGTGCGGAAGATTTCGTATGGCGAGGGCGTCGAGCGCGTGTTCCCGCTCTATTCGCCGAACGTGACCGAGATCGCCGTCACCCGCCGGGGCGTGGTGCGTCGGGCGAAGCTGTATTACCTGCGCGGCCGCCGCGGCAAGTCCGCCCGCATCGCCGAGGCCGCGCGCGAGACCAACGCCGGCTGATACGCGCCGGGGGAGCGCCAGGGGGCCTCACGCCCCCTGCCATCCCCGCCGGGCGGCGCGCCGCCCGCGCAGCACGGTTTCGGCCGGAGGGGCATCACGCGGGCGCCTCTGCGTCTGCCGTCCGATGCCGCTCTGACTGAAACCCCCAAGGTGTCAGGGCCCGCACGCTCATGCCTTGTGCGGAGCGGATATCCGGCCCGTGCCGACACCTGGAGCATCAAAATGATAGAGCACGTTCCGATCCAATCGGATCGGAACGTGCTCTAGACCCGGAGGACGCACGCATGGCTTCGACATTGTTCGACAAGATCTGGGCGGCGCATGTCGTCGATCGCATGCCCGACGGCACGGCGGTTCTCTATATCGACCGGCATCTCGTCCATGAGGTGACCAGCCCGCAGGCCTTCGAGGGGCTGCGGATGGCCGGGCGCAAGGTGCGGCGGGTGGATGCGACCATCGCGGTCGCCGATCACAACGTGCCGACCGAGGACCGCGCCGCCGGCATCGCCGAGCCGGAGAGCGCGTTGCAGGTCGCCACCCTCGAACAGAATGTCGCCGCCTTCGGCGTGCCCTATATCCCGGTGACCGACGCGCGGCAGGGCATCGTTCACGTGATCGGGCCGGAGCAGGGGATTTCGCTGCCGGGGATGACGATCGTCTGCGGCGATTCCCACACCTCGACCCATGGCGCGATGGGCGCGCTGGCCTTCGGCATCGGCACCTCCGAGGTCGAGCATGTGCTGGCGACGCAGACGCTGTTGCAGAAGCCGGCGAAGAACATGCTGGTGCGGGTGGATGGCACGCTGCCGCCGGGCTGCTCGGCGAAGGATATCGTGCTGGCGATCATCGGCGAGATCGGCACCGCCGGCGGCAACGGGCATGTGATCGAATATGCCGGCGCTGCGATCCGCGCGCTCGACATGGCCGGGCGGATGACCGTCTGCAACATGTCGATCGAGGCGGGGGCGCGGGCCGGGCTGATCGCGCCGGACGAGACGACGTTCGCGTATGTGCGCGGCCGGCCCTACGCGCCGAAGGGCGAGGCGCTGGAGCGGGCGATCGAATACTGGAAGACGCTCGTCTCCGACGAGGGCGCGCAGTACGACCGGGTGGTGACGATCGATGCGTCGACCCTCGTGCCGCAGGTGACCTGGGGGACCAGCCCGGAGACGGTGGTGCCGATCACCGGCCATGTGCCCGACCCCGCGGCCGAGCCGGATGCCGGCCGCCGGGCGCAGATGGAGCGGATGTTGCACTACATGGATCTCGCACCGGGGCAGGCGCTGAAGGGCACGAAGATCGACGCCGTGTTCATCGGCTCCTGCACCAATTCGCGGATCGAGGATTTGCGGGTGGCCGCCGGGATCGTGCGGGGCAGGCGGGTCGCCGGCCATGTGCGGGCCATGGTGGTGCCGGGTTCCGGCCTGGTGAAGGCTCAGGCCGAAGCCGAGGGCCTCGCCCAGGTGTTTCTCGATGCCGGGTTCGAATGGCGCGAGGCGGGGTGTTCGATGTGCCTTGGCATGAACCCCGACAAGCTGAAGCCCGGCGAGCGCTGCGCCAGCACCTCGAACCGGAATTTCGAGGGCCGGCAGGGGCCGGGCGGACGCACGCATCTGGTGTCGCCGGCGATGGCGGCGGCCTCGGCGATTACCGGCGCGCTCGCCGATCCACGGGAGATGGCATGATGGACAGGTTCGAACGGCTGGAGGCGGTCGCCGCCCCGCTCAGGATGGCGAATGTCGATACCGACAAGATCATCCCGGCGCGCTTCCTCAAGACGATCAAGCGCTCGGGGCTTGGCAAGCACGCCTTCGCCGGGCTGCGCTACAACGAGGATGGCAGCGAGAACCCGGATTTCGTGCTGAACCGCGAGCCCTACCGGCAGGCGCATATCCTTGTCGCCGGGGAGAATTTCGGCTGCGGCTCGTCGCGCGAGCACGCGCCCTGGGCGCTGCTGGATTTCGGCATCCGCTGCGTGATCGCGCCGAGCTTCGCCGACATTTTCTTCAACAACTGTTTCAAGAACGGCATCCTGCCGATCGTGCTGCCGCGCGAACAATGCGAGGCGCTGATGGAGGATGCGGAATCGGGGGCGAATGCGCGGATCATCGTCGATCTCGCGGCGCAGACCGTCTCGCGGCCGGATGGCGAGGCCTATGGTTTCGAGATCGATCCGTTCCGCAAGCGCTGCCTGCTGGAGGGGCTCGACGATATCGGCCTGACGCTGGAGAAGGCGCCCTCGATCGACGCTTATGAGGCGAAGCTGGACGGCGCGGCCTGGCGGCCGCGGATCGAGTCCGTCTGATCCGCCTGCCCGACCGGTGATACGCCGCACAGACCCCAAGGGAGAGACGACCATGATTGCGAACCGGAAATTGCTGCTCCTGCCGGGGGACGGCATCGGCCCCGAGGTGATGGCCGAAGCCCGCCGGGTGATCGACTGGCTGGCGCGCAGCGGCCGGGCGCGGTTCGAACTCGCCGAGGATCTCGTTGGCGGCGCCTCGATCGAGGTGACGGGCAAGCCGATCACCGCACCGGTGATCGGGCGGGCGCTGGAGGCGGATGCCGTGCTGTTCGGCGCCGTGGGCGGGCCGCAATGGGACAACCAGCCTTTCGACAACCGGCCGGAACTCGCCATTCTCGAATTGCGCAAGCAGCTCGGCCTGTTCGCCAATCTGCGCCCGGCGCCGGTGTTCGATGCGCTGATCGACGCGAGCCCGCTGAAGGCGGAGATCGTGCGCGGGCTCGATATCATGATCGTCCGGGAATCGACGGGCGGGATCTATTTCGGCGAGCCGCGCGGGGTCGAGACCCTGCCGGATGGCACCAAGCGCGGGATCAATACCGAGGTCTACACCACGCCGGAGATCGAGCGGGTGGCGCGGGTCGCTTTCGAGCTGGCGCGCAAGCGGCAGGGGCGGCTGACCAGCGTGGAGAAGGCGAACGTGATGGAATCCGGCCTGCTCTGGCGGCAGACGGTTGCGGCCCTCGGGGCAGCGGAGTATCCGGACGTGCAGCTCTCGCACATGTATGCCGATAATTGCGCGATGCAGCTGGCGAAGAATCCGCGCCAGTTCGACGTGATCGTGACCGGCAACCTGTTCGGCGACCTGCTCTCCGACCTCGCCTCGATGCTGACCGGCTCGCTCGGGATGCTGCCCTCGGCGACGCTCGGCGCGCCGGATGCGGCGGGACGGCGGCATGCACTCTACGAGCCGATCCACGGTTCGGCGCCGGATATCGCAGGCAAGGGCATCGCCAATCCGCTGGCGCAGATCCTCAGCCTCGCGATGCTGCTGCGCTATTCCTTCGACATGCAGGACGATGCGGCGGCGATCGAGGCGGCGGTGTCCAGCGTGCTGGCGAGCGGCATGCGCACCGCGGATATCGAGCAGAAGGGCACGGCGCGGATCGGCACCCGCACGATGGGCGACGCTGTGCTGCGCGAGCTGGACCGCATCGGCGGCTGAAGCAAGATCCGATCCTTCTGGATCGGAAAGTGCTCCAGGATCGGACCATGGAAAGGGGCGGCAGGAGATATCCTGCCGCCCCTTTTTCATGCCGTGCGCGTGCTGATAACCTGAGCATCCTGATCCGATCAGATGTCACCATCCGATCGGATCAGGCGCCAGTCAGTCGCCGGCCGCGGTGCGCGCGCTGATCGGCATGCGCGAGCGGGGGAGGATCGCCGGCTGGCGGATCGGCAGCGCGTGGAGCGTCTTGCCGGGAAGGGCGGCGATGACCGAGACCGAGACCGAGGCGAGATAGGGCAGGGACTGGGTCAGCAGCACCAGGCACCAGAGGCGGCATTCCGGGGTTGCCCAGTGATGGCTGAAGCCGACGCCGAGCAGCGCGCCCCAGGTGAGGGCGAGCAGGACCAGCTCTTCGCGCACCATGAACAGGCCCTGCACCAGAGCGGGGGCGTTTTCCATCTTGGCGGTGCGGATGAAGGGCAGGCGGTCGGTGAACAGGCCCTTCCAGACCGCCTTGCCGATGCTGTGCGAGAGCGCGAGGCCGGCGACGGCAGCCCCCAGCCGGTCCGCCCGGCCGCAGGGCACGCGGGCGGCGTAGAGCGCGAAGATCTGCACGATCTTGAAGGCGAACAGGCCGATCGAGGGCAGCATGAACAGGATGATCGGGAATTCGAAGCGCACCGGGTCGAGGATCAGCCCGGCCGACCAGGCGAGGCCGAGCAGCACGAAGGCAAGGCCCAGCGCATCGCCGATCCAGGGCAGCCAGCCGGTGACGAAGTGCCAGCGCTGGCCGATCGTCAGCGTGCGGTCGAACGGCGAGAGGAACGCCTTCCAGTGCTCGCGGGAAATCCGCATCGCGCCATAGGCCCAGCGGTAGCGCTGCTTGCGGAAGGCGTTGAAATCGTCCGGCATCACGCCGCGGCCGAAGCTGCGCTTGGAATAGACCGCCTCGAACCCCTTGCGGAACAGGCGCAGGCCAAGCTCGCTGTCTTCGGTGATGCACCATTCGGCCCAGCCGCCCTCGGCATCGAGCGCCGCCTTGCGGATCAGCGTCATCGTGCCGTGCTGGATGACGGCGTTGCGCTCGTTGCGGTTGACCATGCCGATATGGAAGAAGCCGGCATATTCCCAGAACATCATCCGCTTGAAGAGCGAGCCGTCATTGTCGCGGTAGTCCTGCGGCGACTGGGTGAAGCCCACTTTCGGGTCGGCGAAGGCGGGGACCATGCAGCGCAGCCAGTCGGGATCGACGATGTAGTCGGAGTCGATGACGCCGATGATCTCGGCGTCCGGCGCGGTTTCGCGCAGGGCGAAGTTCAGCGCGCCCGCCTTGTAGCCGGGATACTGGCCGAGGGTGAAGAAGCGGAACTGCTCGCCGAGCCGCGCGCAATGGGCGGCGACCGGCTCCCACACCGCGGGGTCCTTGGTGTTGTTGTCGATCACCAGCACCTCGAAATTCCCGTAGTCGAGGGCGGCGAGGGCGTTGAGCGTCTGCTTCACCATCTCGGGCGGCTCGTTGCAGATGGCGACGTGCAGCGAGACCTTGGGCAGTTTCGTGCCCTGGGGGGCGGGCACCGGCTCGTAATGGCGCAGCCGCACCCGGCCGAACAGGGTTTCCACCAGGTCGAAACTGTCGGCGACGAGCAGGACGAGCAGCAGCGCCTGGCCGGCGGCGAGCGTTGCCCAGACGGCGGCGGCGGACCAGGAGAGGTAGGTCTCGCCCATCGTCATCAGCAGCGCGGCGAGGGCGGCGCCGAAGCCCTGCACGAGGCCGGCGAACAGGAGCTTGCCCTGCCAGCGCAGATCGGGGCGGGTGCGGAGCATCAGCAGGGTGAGCAGGGCGCCGAGCAGGGTGGAGCCGAGCGCCCAGGCGAGCCAGGCGCGGTTCTGCTGCACCGGGCCGGAGAGCGACCATTTGGCCTGGCGGTTGAGCGACCACATGCCCCAATAGCCGGCGGCGCGGCCCTCGAAGCTGGTTTTCCAGGGCTGGTCGAACGCTTCCATCACGAAATAGTCGAGATGCTGCTTCTGCGCGATGTTGAAGAAGTCGCGCAGGAAGCGCGCCTGCAGGACGCGCGAGGCGCGGGCGGCGCCGATATCGATGCCGTCCGACGGCCAGCCGATCTCGCCGATGACGACCTTCTTGCCGGGGAAGCGTTTCTCGACCTCGTGCAGCCGCATCAGCGCGTAGTTCACCGCGTCCTTTTCCGGAACGCCCTCCCAGTAGGGGAGGAGATGCACGGTGATGAAATCGACCGATTTCGCAAGCTCGGGGTGGTGCAGCCAGACATGCCAGGGCTCGGCGGTGGAGACCGGCACGTGCACGCGCTGCTTGACGTATCGGATGTCGGCGGCGAGTTCGGGCACGGTGAGGTTGCGGCGCAGGATTACCTCGTTGCCGACCATGACGGACTTCACGTCGGCATTGGCGTTGGCGATCTTGACGACCTTCTTCAGCTCGGCCTCGTTGGCCTTGGTGTGCTGGTCGAGCCAGGCGCCGAGGGTGACGTTGAGGTGGTAGGGCGCGGCGAGGGCGGGGATCTGGCCGAGATCGCCCTCGACCGTGTAGGTGCGGATGTCGTGCGTGTGTTTCGCGACGAGGGCGAGGTCGCTGCGGATCTGGGCGACCGAGGGATAGACGCCGCTCTGCGGGCTCTGCCCGGCGCGGAAGGGCGAGAAGGCGAAGCCGCCGATCTCGCCGCGATAGGCGGGAATGTTGGTGGCCGGACGGTTGAGCATGGCCCATATGCCGAAGGCGGCAGCGCCGGTGGCGATGGCGGCGAGCCAGGCGCCGGCATGGCGCCATCCGCCGGCATTGCGGTGCGGGCTGGTGCGAGGCGGCAGGGGGCTGATCCGTGCGAGATGCGTCATGACCGATCGTCCGTTTGACCCGCGGAAAAAGTCCGCGTTGGGACGGGTTGTGATGGCGCAGTGCGGCAGCGCGTCGGCTGGAATATGGCCAAAGAAAGGCGTGTGGTTCGCGCCGCGCGTGTCGGCTATGCTGCGTTGGGGGAGATCGTTGCGGGGATAGCACCGGTTTTCCTTTCACCGGAACTGAAGGATCGCATGCACGTTATTGTTCTGGTTATAGTCTTGACCTTGCTGATCCTGCTGAACGCGGGATTCGCGCTGGCGGAGATGGCGCTGGTCTCGTCGCGCAAGGCGGCGCTGGCGCTGTTCGCGCGCAAGGGCGTGAGCGGTGCGGCGCGGGCCCGCGCGCTGGCGGAGACGCCGGAGCGTTTTCTGCCCACCGTCCAGGTCGGGATCACCGCGATCAGTGTGCTGACCGGCGTGGTGGGCGGCGCGCAGCTTGCCCAGTCGCTGGCGCCGGCGATCGCGCTGATCCGCCCGCTGGCGCCGCTGGCCAATACGCTGGCGCTGGCGATCACGGTAGTGGGGGTGACGCTGCTGACGCTGGTGTTCGGCGAGCTGGTGCCCAAGCAGCTGGCGCTGCGCAATGCCGAGCGGATCGCCTGTCTCGTCGCCTGGCCGATCGACATGTTCGCCCGCGCCGCCGCCCCGCTGGTCTGGCTGCTGGGCGTGACGTCGGATCTCGTGTTGCGGCTGTTCGGGCCGGTCGATCCGCATCGGCGGGCGATCAGCGAGGAGGAGCTGAAGGCGATCCTCGCCGAGGGGACCGAATCCGGCATGCTGGAATACGAGGAGCGGGACATGATGGAGCGGGTGATGCGGCTGGCCGACAAGCCGGTGCGCGCGATCATGACGCCGCGGCAGGACATCGCCTGGCTCGACCGGACGGCGCCGCGCGGGCAGGTGATCTCGGCGCTGAAGGCGGCGCCGCATTCGCGCTTCGTGGTCTGCGACCGCAGCATCGACAACGTGGTCGGCATCGTCCAGGCCAAGGACATTCTCGACCGGATGCTGGATGGCAAGGACATCTCGATCGCCACCGCGCTGCGCCAGCCGCTGGCGGTGCCGGACGCGGTCTCCGCGCTGGATGCGCTGGAGCGGCTGAAATCGGACCCGCTCGGGGTGGCGTTCGTGCTCGACGAGTATGGCAGTTTCGAGGGGATGGTGACGGTGGGCGACCTGCTGGAGGCGATCGTCGGTGATGTCGAGGAGGCGGCGTATGGCGAGGTCGGCGAGCCGGAGCCGGACCGCTACGAGCTGGACGGGCTGGAGCCGATCGACGAGGTGGCGCACCGGTTCGGGCTGGAGAACCTGCCGGCGCAGGGCTCGTATCACACGCTCGGGGGGTTCCTGCTGGCGCTGCTCAAGCGGGTGCCGCGGCAGGGCGACGCCATCGCCTATGGCGGCTGGCGGTTCGAGGTGCTGGGGATGAACGGACGGCGGGTCGAGCATGTCCGGATCAGCCGGGACCCGACAGCGGCGCCGTAGAGCACTTTCCGATCCTTTCGGATCGGACGTTGCTCTGAAATCCAGAATTTTAGAAGTTTGTTAAGGGCGCCGTGATAGGCTGATCGTCGGGGTCGTGGTGACGACCCTGCCTGGCGAAAGGAGCCCTGCCGATGTCGTCCGATCCTGTCATGTCGCCTGGCCACGCGGGTCGGGGAGCGCGGTTCGCATGATCGTCTGGGCGCTCGTCGTCGCGCTCGTCGCGGCGGGGGCGGTCGCGGTCGTGGGGCGGATGTGTACCGCGCGGATCGCGCGGCTCGCCGCCGCACTGCATGCGGTGGCACAGCACGCCGCCGAGGTGCAGCGGGACATGACGGCGCAGAACGGGCTCGACCGCAATATCGACGCGCTGCGGGCCCGGCTGGCCGAGCTGGGCGAGCCGCGGATCGAGGGGGAGTGCCTCTGGTTCGGCGACTACCGGATCAATGGCGATGACAATATCGTCGACGACATCAAGGCGCGGTTCGGCGGCACGGTGACGATCTTCATGCGCGACCTGCGGGTGGCGACCAATGTGCAGAAGCCGGAGGGCGGCCGCGCGGTCGGCACCAGGCTGGCGCCGGGGCCGATCCATGACGCGGTGCTGGGCAAGGGCATCACCTATCGCGGCGAGGCCGAGATTCTGGGCGAGAGATATTTCTCCATCTATGAGCCGGTGATCGCCGATCACGAGACGATCGCGGTCATTTATGTCGGCGTGAAGAAGCTCGCGGTGACGCAGGATCAGGCAAAGCGCCGGGCGGGGAGCTTCGCGCGCATGCGGGCCGACATCGAGGCGCTGAAGACGGTTCTCACCGCGCAGGTGACGACCGCGGGCGAGGCCGTCGCGCAGCGGCAGGAAGCCGACGATATCCGTCGCGCGCTCGATGCCGAGCGGGTGGACCGCGCCCGGCAGCAGGCGCAGGCGATCGCCGCACTCGGAGACGGGCTCGAACGCCTGGCCAGCGGCGACCTGCTGTTCCAGCTCAGCCGTCCGCTCGCCGCCGAGTATGAAAAGCTGCGCCACGATTTCAACGGCGCGATCCTGCAACTGCACGACGTGATGGCGATGATCGCGCGCAATGCCGATGCCGTGCGCTCGGGGGCGCATGAAATCACCGCCGCTTCCGACGATCTGGCGCGGCGGACCGAGCAGCAGGCGGCGACGCTGGAGCAGACCTCGGCGGCGCTGGAGCAGATCACCGCGACGGTGCGGCGCACCGCCGAGGGCACCAGCGCGGCGAAGAGGCTGATGGGGGATGCGCGGTCGGAAACCGATCACTCCGACGAGATCGTCCGCAAGGCGGTGCAGGCGATGGGCGCGATCGAGGCGTCGTCGCGCGAGATCGGGCAGATCAGCGGGCTGATCGACGAGATCGCGTTCCAGACCAACCTGCTCGCCCTCAATGCCGGGGTCGAGGCGGCGCGGGCGGGCGATGCGGGCCGCGGCTTCGCGGTGGTCGCCACCGAGGTGCGCGCCCTCGCCCAGCGCTCGGCGGCGGCGGCGCGGGAAATCCAGGGGCTGATCGCCACCTCCGATCGGGAAGTGTCGGCCGGCGTGCAGCTCGTGGGCGAGACCGGCTCGGCCTTGCAGCGCATCGCCAGGCAGGTTTCGGCGCTCGATGGGCTGGTCGCCGAGATCGCCGCGTCGTCGCAGGAACAATCCACCGGGCTTGCCGAGGTCAATCTCGCGGTCAACCAGATGGACCAGGTGACGCAGCAGAACGCGGCGATGGTGGAGGAAACCACGGCGGCGAGCCATGGCATGTCGTCCGAGGCGGCATCGCTGACCGAATTGCTGGGCCAGTTCAGCATCGCCGCGGATGCGAACGTGAAGCGTCTGCCGGCACGCGCGGCCTGAGCCGGGCGGCCCGGCGCGGCAGCACCCGGCCCGGCAGGACGCGGCCGGCAGCGCTCAGGCGTGGATCAGCGTGCCGATGCCGCCTTCGGTGAACAATTCGAGCAGGCAGGCATGGGGGACGCGGCCATCGACGATGGTGGCGCCCTTCACGCCATGGCGGACGGCGTCGATGCAGGTTTCGACCTTGGGGATCATGCCGCCGGAAATCGTGCCGTCGGCGCGCAGGGCGTCGATTTCGGGGATCGACAGGTCGGGGATCAGCGTGCCGTTGCGGTCGAGCACGCCGGCGACATCGGTCAGCATCAGCAGGCGGTTGGCGCCGAGCGCGCCGGCGATGGCGCCCGCGACCGTATCGGCGTTGATGTTGTAGGTCGCGCCGTCCTCGCCGACGCCGACGGGGGCGACAACGGGGATGAGCCCCGCACCGGTGAGCGCGTGGATCACCCGGACATCGACATGTTCCGGCTCGCCGACGAAGCCGAGATCGAGCGCGCGCTCGATCGCGCCCTCGGGGTCGCGCGTCGTCCGGGTCAGCTTGCGCGCACGGATCAGCCCGCCATCCTTGCCGCAGATGCCGACGGCCAGCGCGCCGGCCCGGTTGATCAGCCCGGCGACCATCTTGTTCACCGTGCCGGCGAGAACCATCTCGACCACCTCGACCATCGCCGCGTCGGTCACGCGCAGGCCATCGACGAAGGTGGACTGGATCGCCAGCCGCTTGAGCATGGCGTTGATCTGCGGCCCGCCGCCATGCACCACCACGGGGTTGATGCCGACCTGCTTGAGCAGGGCGATATCGCGCCCGAATTCCTCGGCGAGCGAGTCCTCGCCCATCGCGTGGCCGCCATATTTCACCACGATCGTCGCCCCGGCATAGCGGCGCAGATAGGGCAGAGCCAGGGCAACGATGCGGGCCTGTTCGGCGGCGTCGGCGTGGCGGTCGGAAATCGTCATGACGGCAGGATCTTCCCTTGCTGTTCCGGCGGTCCAGAGCGTCGTCCGGTCAGATCGAGCGAGCTGGCCGGATGAAGCGCTCCAGGGCGCTTTCCGATCCTTTCGGATCGGATGATGCTCTATGAAGGCGGGCGCGGGCGGTCAAGCCAGCAGGCCGTGGATCACCGCGCGCAGCTCGGCAATGCCGGCGCCGGTTTCGCCGGAGGTGACGAACACCTCGTTCAGCGCCGCGGGGTGACGCCGGGCGATCGCCTCGATGGTGGCGCGCTTGGCGGCGAGCGCCTCGGGCTTCATCTTGTCGGCCTTGGTCAGCACGACCTGGAAGGAGACGGCCGCCTGGTCGAGCAGTTCCATCACCGCGTGGTCGGCCGGCTTGTCCTCGATCCGCGCATCCATCAGCAGCAGCACGCGGCGCAGATTGGGCCGGCCGCGCAGATAGCGGAACATCAGGCCCTGCCAGTCCCGCTTCACCGCCTTGGGGGCGGCGGCGTAGCCATAGCCGGGCATGTCGACGATGGTCAGCGGACCCTCGCCGACGCGGAAGAAGTTGAGCTGGCGCGTGCGGCCGGGCGCCTGGGCGACGCGGGCGAGGGCGAGCTGGCCGGTGATCGCGTTGATCAGCGTCGACTTGCCGACATTCGAGCGGCCGGCGAGGGCGATCTCGATGCCTTCCGGCTCGGGAAGCCTCTCGGCGGTCTGCGCGGCGTGGAAGAACCGCGCCCCGCGGGCGAAGAGCTTCCGTCCTTCCTCGATCGCGTCGATCGCGTCGGTCGGGTCGGTTGCGTCGGTCGCCTGGCTCGCCTCGGGGGTTTCGCTCGCCTCGGGGGTTTGGGGTTCGTCCATGCGCGCGCTCAGCCCTTGGCGTTGGCGTTGGCGGCGGCGCGGGGGGCGGCGTTGGTGCTGCGCATGATCGTCCATTGCTGGATGATCGTGAGCGTGTTGTTCACGCAGTAATACAGCACGAGGCCGGCGGCGAAGCGGCCGAGCATGAAGGTGAAGATCACCGGCATGAACTGCATCATCTTCGCCTGGGTCGGGTCCGGCGGCGGCGGGTTCAGCTTCTGCTGGCCCCACATGGTGATGCCCATGATGATCGGCAGGATGCCGAGATGCAGGAAGGGCGAGAGCGTGCTCGGGTGGAACGGGATCAGGCCGAACAGGTTGAAGATGTTGGTCGGGTCTTCGGCCGAGAGATCGTGGATCCAGAGCGCGAAGGGCGCGTGGCGCATGCCGATCGAGATGAAGATGACCTTGTAGAGCGAGAAGAAGATCGGGATCTGCGGCAGCATCGGCAGGCAGCCGGCGGCGGGGTTGACGCCCTCGGCCTTGTAGAGCGCCATGATCTCCTTCTGCTGCTGCATCTGGTCGTCCTTGTAGCGCTCGCGCAGCGCCTGGACCTTCGGCGTGATCGCGCGCATCCGCGCCATCGAGCGGTAGGAGGTGCGGACCAGCGGGAACAGCACCAGCTTCAGCCCGATGGTGAAGACGATGATCGCCACACCCATGTTGCCGAACACGCCGGCGAGATAGTCGAGCGCGATGAAGATCGGCTTGGTGAGGAAGAAGAACCAGCCGAAATCGATCGCCCGCTCGAACAGGGGGATGCGATATTGCGTTTGGTAGTGGCTGAGGATGCTGAGCACCTTGGCGCCGGCGAAGACATGCGTCGTCGCCGAGGCGGTGGCGCCGGGGGCGGCGTCGAGCGGCTTGGCGGTCATGTAGTCGACCTGATAGGCGCCGTGATCGGTCTTGCCCGGGGTTGCGAGGTAGCGATAGGCGCCGATCGACTCGCGGCCCTGGCTCGGGACCAGCGCGGTCAGCCAGTATTTGCCGGTGATGCCGGCCCAGCCGCCGAGATTGGTGGTCTGGTAGGCGGTGCCGGGCGCCTCGCCGGCATTCGGGTGCTTGCCGCCGGATTTCACCCCCTCATAGCCCATCTCGTGCAGCGTGCCGTGGAACACGCCGATCGGGCCCTTGTGCAGGGTGAAGGAGCCGGGCTCCTGCGGCAGGAAGTCGCGGCGGATGCGCGACCAGGGATAGACCTCGACCGCGGCGCCGGAGTGGTTGATGGCGCGCTGCTGGACGGTGAACATGTATTGGCGGTCGACCGCGAGGAGAAGCTCGAAGGTGACGCCCGCGCCGTTATCCCAGGAGAGGGTGACCGGGTGGCTGGGCGAGAGATCGCCGCCGGAGCTTGTCCAGACCGTCTGCGGGCCGGGCACCTTGAGGCTGCTGCCGGGGGCGGCATCCCAGCCGAACTGCACGTAATAGGATTTCGCACTGCCGGCGCGGGCGAGCAGGCGCACCAGCGGCGAGGTTTTCTGCACCGTTTCGTGATAATGGGTCAGCACCAGATCATCGAGCCGGGCGCCGACAAGGCTCATCGAGCCCTTGAGCAGCGGGGTCGAGATCGCAAGGCGCGGGCCGGAGGCGGTCGCCGCGGTCGCCGTCCCGCCGGGGGTTGCGGCCGGGGCGGCTTGCTGCGGCGCCGGCACGCCGGGTCCAGTCTGGGTCCGGGCCGTCTGGGCCGTCTGCGTCTGGGCGGTGTGGGCGACCGCGTGGGGCGGGGCCTTTTTCGGCGGCGGCAGCACGTAGCTCGCGATGACCTGGAACAGCACGAGGATCACCAGAGAGATCGAAATCGCGTAGAGAAGCCGTCGGTTATCCATTCTGTTTCATCTCGTCGTGGTGAGGGGGCGGCGGCACGGGGTCGATCCCGCCCGGGTTCCAGGGATGGCAGCGCAGGATGCGCCGCGCGGCGAGGGCGGAGCCGCGCATCGCGCCGTGAACCGCGAGGGCTTCCATCGCATAGGCGCTGCAGGAAGGATAGAAGCGGCACTGTCCGCCCAGCACCGAGGACAGGGTGAGCTGGTAGGCGCGCACGCCGCCACGCAGCAGTTTCGTCGCCGGAGTCACGGTGCTGCGGCCGGGGCGGTGAGCGGGGGGAAGGCCGTGTCCAGCACCGCGCGGAAATCGGCCCTCAGGGTGGCGAAATCGATCTCGGCGGTGCCCTTGCGGGCGATCAGCACGATATCGGCACCGCTCAGCTTGCGGGCCAGCAATTCCTCGCACGCGAGGGCTCGCAGCCGGCGCCGGGCGCGGTTGCGGATCACCGCGTTGCCGACCTTGCGGCTCGCGGTCAGGCCGAGGCGGATGGGAGCGCCGGGCGTGGTACGCAGGATTTGCACGACAAAACCGGCGCGCGCCATCTTTCGCCCATGGCTCGCAGCGCGCAGGAAATCGGCACGCTGAGGCAGGGAGTGGAGGGGCGCGGCGCGCATGATCGTGACCAGTTCCCGGCCCGGCCGCGCAGGCAGGCGCGCGGCGCCGGGCGGACGCGAGGAAAAATCAGGCGGAAAGGCGCTTCCGACCCTTGGCGCGGCGATTCGCCAGGACCTTGCGGCCGCCGACGGTTTCCATCCGCGAGCGGAAGCCATGACGACGCTTGCGGACGAGCTTGGAGGGTTGGTAGGTGCGCTTCACGGTCTCAACTCCGATGATTGCCGTAGAGGCGATTGCCGAAGGCAAACGCCGGTTGGAATTCAGGAAACAGATAGGATGCCGCAATCCGTCGGGAGCGGCTTCCTGCTGGGGGCTTTCTTTAGGCATTGTGGGGGGCGGCGTCAACAAAGCCGGCAGCAGCCGGGGATAAAGATCGTCGCCCGCTTGCCCAACCCTGCTCCGACCGTGCAGATTGAGGCGATGAAAATCCCGGCCCGAAGTGTTTGCCGAACCGCGCTCGCCCTGCAAGGGGGCGGGTCGCACGGGGCCTATGCCTGGGGCGTGCTCGACGCGCTGCTGGCAACGGGCGAGACGTTCGATGCCGTCTGCGGCGTCTCGTCCGGGGCGATCCTCGGCACGATGGCGGTGCAGGGCCTCGTCCGCGGCGGGGCGGACGGCGCGCGTGCCGCGATGGCGCAGTTCTGGGACCGCGTGGTCGCCACCAACATGCTCGCACCGCTGACCTCGCATCTCGACCGCTGGCTGCCCGGCTTCGAGGCCGGCCGCGAATTCGGCAGCAACCTCGCGATGCAGGGGATCGCCACGGTCCTCAGCCTGTTCGGCCAGGCCTCGGTCAACCCGCTGGGGCAGAACCCGCTGCGCCCGATCCTCGCCGACCTGCTCGACCGCGAGGCGCTGCGCGCGCCGGCGGCGCCGCGCCTGTTCATCGCCGCGACCGCGGTGGAATCCGGCCGGCCCAGGATTTTCACCAATGACGACGTCACCGTGGACGCGCTGCTGGCCTCGTCCTGCCTGCCGACGCTGTTCCCGCCGGTGCTGATCGACGGTGTGGCGTATTGGGACGGGGCCTATTCGGGCAACCCGCCGCTCGGGCCGCTGCTGGAGCTGGCGCCGGAGCGGCTCGTGCTGATCCGCGCGCAGAGCCGGTTGCGGGCGGGGGTGCCGAGCCAGCCGGCGGATATTCTCAACCGGGTGCAGGAGCTGGCGTTCCAGACCGCGATCGACGCGGAGTGCGCGCTGCTGCCGGCGGATCTCGACTTCGTCGAATATCCCGCCGACCGGGCGCTGGCCGGGCTTTCGCCCGAATCCCGCGCCTATGCCGACCGCGCCTTTCTCGACCGGCTGTTCGAGGCCGGGCGCGCCGCCTTCCGCGCGGAGGCCGCCTGAGCGCGCTGCGCAACGTCTTCGGGCGCTGGATCGGCCATAGCCTGTCGGCGAGGCTGCTCTGGCTGACCGTGATCGTCACGCTGCTGACCGAGGTGATGATCCTGCTGCCCAGCCTCGGGCGGGAGCGCAGCGCGTGGCTGGTGAACCGGGTGACCGAGGCGCATCTGGCGGCGCTGACGGTGTCGGCGGCGCCGCACGGGGTTGTCGACCTGTCGACCCGCAACGAGTTGCTGCGGCTTTCGGGCACCGAGGCGATCCGCCTGGCGCAGGGGGGACGCAGCATCCTGGTCCTGCCGCCGCGCGGCACCGTTCACGCGGAAGGGGCGATCAACCTCGCGCATGAAACGCTGTTCGGCTCGGTGGTCCGGGCGATCGAGGTGCAGTTCGGCCTCGCGCCGCGCGACGTGCTGGTGACCGCGCCGAGCCCGCTGCAGCACGGGGTGATCGTGCAGATCGTGGTGCACAATCCGGTTCTCGCGGCGCATCTGTGGCGCTATGTCGAGCATATCGCGGCGCTGTCGGTGGCGATCGCGCTGCTGACGGGGCTGATGGTCTATCTGGTGCTCAACCGGATCCTGGTGCTGCCGATGCGGCGCCTGACCGAGAGCATCGCCCGTTTCCGCGAGGACCCGGAGCATGCGATGCCGCTGGCCGTGGCCGCGGGCGAACCGCTCAGGGGCGATGAAATCGCCATCGCCGCGCGCGAACTCGCGACGATGCAGACCGAGCTGCGCGCGGCGCTGTGGCGCAATGCGCGGCTGGCGGCGCTGGGCACGGCGGTGGCGAAGATCAGCCACGACCTGCGCAATATCCTCTCGACCGCCCTGCTCGTCGCCGACCGGCTTTCGGGCAGCGCCGATCCCGCGATCCGCAGCGGGGCGGCGACGCTGGTCGATGCGGTCGAGCGGGCGACGGACCTCGTCACCCATACGCTCGGCTTCGCCCGCGAGGGGCCGCCGCCGCTGCTGCGGGCGGCATGTCCGCTCGCGGCGCTGGTGGGCGAGGTGGCGGGGCAGACGCGCCTGCTGCACGAGGGGCTCGCGATCGAGATCGACGTGCCGGAGGATATCGCGCCGATGCTCGACCGCACGCAGATCCAGCGCGCGCTGCTCAACCTCATGCGCAATGCCGCCGAGGCGGGGGCCGCGCGGGTCGTCGTCGTCGGCCGCATCGAGGCCGGGCAGTTGCTGATCGAGATCGGCGATGACGGGCCGGGCCTGCCGGAGCGGGCGCGGGCCAATCTGTTCCGCCCGTTTACCGGCTCCGCCCGCAGCGGCGGGACCGGGCTTGGACTGGCCATCGCGCGCGATCTGGTCCGCGCGCATGGCGGCGAGCTGTCGCTGGTGGCGACCAGCGACCTGGGCACCCTGTTCCGTCTCGCGATCCCGCTCGAGCCGGCCTGATCGCGGCGCGTCGGCTCACCCGGTCAGATGACTCTATCTGCTCGGATGATGCTCTAGAAATGGACGGGCGGGAAGCTGCGCACCAGGCTGCCGGCGACGAGTTGCCAGCCATTCACCAGCACGAAGAAGATGATCTTGAACGGCATGGAAACCGCGGTGGGCGGCAGCATCATCATGCCGAGGCTCATCAGGATCGATGAGATCACGATGTCGATGACCATGAAGGGCAGGAAGATCATGAAGCCCATCTCGAAGCCGCGGCGCAGCTCGCCGACGACGAAGCCGGGGATCAGCACGCGCCAGGGCACGTCCTGCATGTTCGCCGGGGGTTTCACATGGGCGAGGGAGAGGAAGACCCGGATGTCGGCCGGGCGGGCATTGTCGGCCAGGAAGGTGTGGAACGGCGCGGCTGCCAGTTTCAGCCCCTCGATCGTGCCGACATCGCCCTGTGTCATTGGCAGGAGGCCGACATGCCAGGATTGGGCGAAGACCGGCGCCATCACGAAATAGGTCAGGAAGAGGGCGAGGCCGATCAGCACCGAGGTCGGCGGTGTGGTTTGCGTGCCGAGCGCGGTGCGCAGCAGGCTCAGGACGATGATAATCCGCGTGAAGGCGGTCAGCATCACCAGCAGGCTCGGCGCGAGCGAGAGGATCCCGATGAGCAGGATGAGCTGCACGAGCTTCGCGGTTTCGGGCGCGCTGCCGGAGCCGAGATGGAAATCGACCGATTGCGCGCTTGCGACATGCGGGAAGACCAGCAGCGCGAGGCCGACTCCGGCCAGCGACAGCAGGGCGAGGCGGAGGAGGCGCTGCATCATGGCGCGGGGCTGCCGGGCTCGGAGGAGGGGATGAGCTGGAACTGGTCGGTCCTCGGGCCGTTCAGTACCGCGAAGCGATGCCCGCCGAGGGTGACGATCGAGAGGGTCGTGCCGCGGCCCACACGGCAGGACAGGGTCTGGCCCGGCATGCCCCAGGACGCAGCGAGGCCGGCGAGCGCCGGGCCGGAGCGCAGCTTGCGCAGGAAGAAGGCGGCAATCGCGATCAGGAGCAGAACCGCCCCGAGCGCCATGACCACGCTGCCGATTTGTGCCATGCTCATCGCATGAAGGTCTCCGGATCCGATCGACCGGTTCGTCGCCTCGCCGAATTGGGAGGGGATGCGGTCTTGGCGGTGACATGACGGTAAAAAAGTTAATTTAATATTGATTTTAGGATCTTTGCGTCCGGGAAATAAAAAAATTACCGGCGCGTTTCCTTGACTGTTCGTTAAGCTTTGGCTGGCATTTTTCCGTTCGGGTTTCGGAGGGCAAAATGACCTTGAATCTACTCGGCCTTGCGGCCGACCGGCTGATGTATCTGGCACAGTCGCAATCCGTTCTGGCGGGCAATATCGCCAATACCGATACGCCAGGCTATGTGCCGAAGGCGCCGGTTGCCTTTTCGAACGTGCTGAACGGGAGCGGTAACCTGGCGATGGTCACGACCAGCGCCAATGACATCGCGCCATCGTCCAGCCAGTCCTTTTCCACCAGGGTCTCGACGGTTGCGGCGAAATCGCCGGACGGCAACGGCGTCTCGCTCGAAAGCCAGCTTGCGGCGATCGCCGGAAACCAGATCAACCAGCAATATGCAGTGAACATCTACAAGACCTACCTTGGAATGTTCGCGACTGCACTTGGCCCCAACCCGTAATCGGGGAATATCAGCATGAAATTCGGTACCACGCTGGACATTTCGGCGGCGGCTCTCTCCGCGCAGAATTCCCGCCTGCAGGTGATCGCGCAGAACCTCGCGAACGCCGACAGCACCAGCTCCACCCCTGGCGGCAACCCGTATCAGCGCAAGACGATCGCGTTTCAGGACGTCTATAGCCAGGCAGCCGGGACCAACGTCGTCCAGGTTGCCGCGATCAGCCGGGACAAGGCGCCGTTCCCGATGAAATACGATCCGTCCAACCCCGCGGCGAACGCGCAGGGCTACGTCAAGATGCCCAACGTCAACAGTCTCGTGGAGCTCATGGACATGCAGCAGGCGCAGCGGTCGTATGACGCCAATCTCTCGGTGATGAACGCGACGCGCGGCATGATGACCCGCACCCTGGGCCTGATCTGATGTCGGGCACCATCAGCGGGCTGGTCAGCCCCTCCAGCGCCCTTTCGGCCTATGGGCGCGTTGCCGGGCCGTCCTCGTCGGCCGGGCCGAGCTTCGGCGATTTTGTCTCCAATGTCGTGACCAGCGCCGTCCATCAAAGCGCCTCGACCGAACAGGCGGCAAATGCGGGGCTGCTGGGCAATGGCGATCTCACCCATGTCGTCGCCTCGGTGGCGCAGGCGCAGGTCGCGCTGCAGACCACCGTCGCGATCCGCGACCGGCTGATCACGGCGTATCAGTCGATCATGAACATGCCCATCTGACCATGCAGGCATCGCACCAGCGCGCGCGCCGGCCCGCCCCCGATGCCGGGCCGTGCCTGTGTCGCGCGGCACGCCGGAGGTGCCCGTGCAGGGCATGACCGATCCGGCGGTGATCACCACGCTGCACGCGGCGCTGGTGGTCGCGGCGAAACTCTCGGCGCCGCCTTTGCTGGCCTCGCTGGTTTCGGGCGTCGTCATCTCGCTGTTGCAGGCGGTGACCCAGATCAACGAGGCGACGATTTCGTTCCTGCCGAAGATCGCCGCCGTGGTCGGCACGCTGATGATCATGGGCGGGTTCCTGTTCAGCACGCTTGCGGCGTTCGCCCACCAGATCTTCAGCGCCATGATCCACGTGGGCTAGCGATGTTTCCGCATGACCTCGCCGACCTGATTTATGGCCCGCTGCTGGCGCTGATGCGGATTTCGAGCCTGGTGATGGCGGTGCCGTTCATGGGTGCCGGCTTCGCGCCGGCGCAGTTGCGCATCGGGCTGTCGGTGGCGCTGACCGCGATCATCGTTCCGCTGATCGGCGGCGCGATGCCGCATCTGCCGGCGTCGATTCTCGTCTTCGCGGTCGAGATCCTGCGGGAGGTCGTCATCGGCCTGTCGCTCGGCTGGCTGACCGGCGTGATCCTGCTGAGCCTGCCCGTCGCCGGGCAGATCATTTCCTACCAGATCGGCCTGTCGAGCGTGCTGCTGCCGAATTCGACGATCGGGCCGAACAGCACGCTCGTCGCCAACGCGATGGGATTGCTGCTGCCCGCGCTCGTCTTTGCCAGCGGTCTGTTCCTGCTGCCGGTGCTGGCGATCGTCCGTTCGTTCCGCACCCTGCCGCTGCCGGCCGGGATCGGCGATGCGCACCTGCCGTCGGCCGGCGTGCTGCTGGAATTCGCGGTGAAGGCGGTTTCGGCGGAATTCGTCACCGCGCTGCATCTCGCGGCGCCGTTTCTCTTCATCGGCATTGTCTGGCAGGCGGGGCTCGGCCTGATGTCGAAGGCGGCGCCGAATATCCAGATCTTCTTCATCGCAGCACCGCTGCAACTGCTCGGCGGCACGGCGCTGCTTGCCTTTCTCGCCTCGCCGATGATCTCGGTCTGGCATGACGCGACGCTGCCGATGCTGCAGGCCTATGCGAGCTGGTAGGCGCGCCGGCCGGGGGCGGTGGCGCGTGAGGTCATCCGGCGATGGATGAAGACAAGGAAAGTAAAACCGAAGCCGCCACGCCGATCCGGCTGTCAAAGGCGCTCGACGGTCATGGCCAGGGAACGTCGCGCGAGGTGGCTTCCCTCGCGGGCCTCGTGGTGGCGTTCGCCTTCACCAGCAGCCGGCTGCCAGACTCGGCCGATCATCTGGTGACGGTTCTCGCCTCGCTGTTCACCCGTGCCGCGACGATGGATGCCGGCGCTTCGCTCGGGCGGGCGACATCGGATGTGGCGATGGCGGCGGCGGGCATCGTGCTGCCGCTCGCCGCGACGATGGTGCTGGCGGCGGCGATCGTCACGCTGTTTCAGACCGGACTGCGGCTGAACACCTCGGCACTCGGGCTGAGCTTCGCGCGGCTGAACCCGATGACCGGGCTGACCCGGATGTTCGGCGCCCAGAGCCTCGGGTTCTCGGCGCAGACCATCCTCAAGCTCGTCGCGATCGGCGTTGCGCTCTACATCGTCATGGTCGATCGGCTGCGCGGGATCGAGACGCTGCTGGTCGGCTCGGACATGACCCTGGTCAGGGCGATTTTCGGCTCGATCGTGGCGATGCTCGGGGCTGTCGTCGTCATCCAGGCGATTGCCGGCGGGATCGATTTCGTCCTCACGCGGCGGCGCTTTGCCGATTCGGTGAAGATGACGCAACAGGAAATCAAGGACGAGCAAAAGGAGATGGAGGGCGATCCGCGCATCAAGGCGCGGATCAAGGCGGCGCAGAACGCGCTGGCCAAGCGGAGCCTGCAGGCGGCGATGGCGCGGGCGGCCGTGGTCGTCACCAATCCGACGCATTATGCCGTCGCCCTCGAATATCAGCCGGGGCAGGCCGAGGCGCCGAAGATCGTCGCCAAGGGGGTGGACGAGCAGGCCGCGCGCATCCGCGATCTTGCGCGCGACGCGCGGATTCCGATCGTGCCGAACCCGCCTCTCGCGCGCGCGCTGTTCCAGCAGGAGCTGGAATCCGAAATTCTGCCCGAGCATTACCGGACGGTCGCCGAGATCATCGCCTATATCTGGCGCCTCGCGGAGAAGCAGACGCAGCGTATCTGAGCGCCTCGGGACCTGGCGCGTGTCGGGCCGTAGGCGGTGGCCGACGGGAGCGGGATCAGCCGCGGCGGGCGTTGATCTCGAGGATGGCCAGCAGGGCTTCCGCCCGGGCGGAATCGGTTTTTGCTTCCAGCAGCGCCTGCTTTTCCGCCGGGCTGAAGGGGCAGGCCATGCAGAGCGTCACGATCAGGGCCTCGTCGGAAATCTCCTCGATCGCGTCCCAGTTCGCATCGATGCCGGTTGCCTCGAAATAGTGGCGCAGCGCCTCGACCAGCATGGCGCGGGTGACCGGCGCCTCGTCTCCTACTGGGTTGCCGGAGAGGGGATCGACATCGTCGCGGAAGGCCGAGACGTCGCCCTGGACGCGCCGGTAGCCGCGGCGCATCTCGGCTTCCTCGACGACCTCGAAGCGCATCAGCCCGGTGAGGGTGATGAGGTAGCGGCCGTCCTCGGTCTCGCTGAAGGCGGTGATCCGGCCGAGGCAGCCGATGCGGTGGAGGGCCGGGCCGCTTTCGGTGCGCGGCACATCCGGCAGGGGCTGGATCATGCCGAACAGGCGGCCGGCGCCCATCGCGTCGTCCACCATCGCGAGGTAGCGCGGCTCGAAGATGTTGAGCGGCAGCCGCCCGCCGGGAAACAGCACGGCGCCGGTGAGGGGAAACACCGGAAAGACCTCCGGGACCCCTTCCAGCCGCGCGTGTGCGCCTGACATGCCGAACAGCGAACTCAACTGAACAACAGTGCGGAAAGCTTCCGCCGGGCGGCCATCGTGTCGGCGTCGTCCACACCCCAGGCGTCGAAGAACTTGAGGAGTTGCAGCCGCGCGGCATCGTCGTTCCAGCCACGCTGGCGGCGCATGATGTCGAGCAGGGCCTCGGCGGCCTCGGTGCGGTTGCCGGTCGCGTTCAGCGCGACCGCGAGCGCGAGGCGGGCCGCGTGATCGTTTTCGTTCGAAGCGAGCTTCTGTTGCAGCTCGGCCAGTTGCCGGGCTGCGGCGCGGCCCTCCTGCGCCACCGACAGCGCCGTTTTCGCCGCGGCGATTTCGGCGTGATCGGCGAGGGCTGGCGGGATTTCGGCGAGGATGGCAGCAGCACGGTCGTCCGCGCCGAGGGCGATCAGGGCGCGAACCAGGCCGGCCCAGGCCTCGGGGCGGTTTTCATCCTCATCGAGGGCGGCGCCGAAGAGCGACGCGGCCTCCTCGGCCCGGTTTTGCTCCATGGCCGCGCGGGCCTGGGCGATCAGGTCCGCCGAGGGGGCGGAGGAGCCGGCGAGCTTGAGCAGGGCGTCGACGAAGCGGCGCACCTCGCTTTCCGGCAGCGCGCCCTGGAACAGGTCGGCGATCTGCCCCTGCCAGAAGGCGGCGACGGTGGGGACCGATTGCAGCGGCAGGCCGAGGCTGGCGAGTTGCTGGACGAGGGCGCGGTTCTCGTCGATGTCGATCTTGACCAGGCGGATGCGCCCGCCATAGGCGCGCACCACTTTTTCGAGCGTCGGCGTCAGGGTCTTGCAGGGGCCGCACCAGGTTGCCCAGAAATCGACCAGCACCGGCACCTTGCGCGATGCTTCGACGACATCGGCCATGAAGCTGGCCTGGCTGCCTTCGATGATCTGGGCGTCGGCGCCAATGGGGCGCTGCGCGTCGGAGTCTGTCAGATGGTCCATGGTCATGATCCGTTTCTATGTCTTCATAGATGATAGACAACGGCGCGGGTGCAAGCCAGTCGGACGCATGGATGGGTCGAGCCGGTCGCGGAAGCGGCGCGGAATGGCGCGCGCGGCGGGTCTGACCCGAGCTGTACGACCTTGGGTTACGGCGCGGCGCGGCTCAGGCCGGCGGCGTCGAGCGCCTTGAGATAGGCGGCCCAGCGCTGGGCGTGCTCGCGGCCGAGCCGGTGCAGGTAGTCCCACGAATAGATGCCGGTGGAATGGCCGTCATCGAAGGTGATCCGCACGGCGTAGTTGCCGTTCGGCTCCAGCTTGGCGATGCCGACGCCCTGCTTGCCGGCGACGAGCTGGCGCTCGGCCGGGCTGTGGCCCTGAACCTCGGCGCTCGGGCTCTCGACGCGGAGATATTCGGCATCGAGCGCGAAATGCGCGCCATCGGCGAAGCTGATCTCGAGGATCCGCTCGGCGCGGCGCAGGCGCAGCTCGGTGGGTTCGGGCGCGGTCATGGCTCGATCTGGCGGGCTTCGTCGACCAGCATGATCGGGATGCCGTCGCGGACCGGAAAGGCGAGGCCGGCGGTGGGGCTGATCAGCTCGGCGGCCTCGCGGTCGTAGATCAGCTTGCCCTTGGTCAGCGGGCAGACCAGCACTTCGAGAAGGCGAGGGTCGATCGGCGCGGTGTCGGCCATGAGGGCATCCCCTGGATATGGACCTGAAGGGGCGGGAGATGGCGGACCCGAAGAGACTCGAACTCCTAACCCCCAGATTCGTAGTCTGGTGCTCTATCCAGTTGAGCTACGGGTCCGCCGTGGGAGGCGCATTAGCGGATCGGCGGCGATCCCGCAACCCCATGGGACGGTTGTGCGCGCCGCATGACATGGCGGCGGGGCGGAAATCCGGTTTCGCGGCGGGGCGGGGCGTGCTAAGCCGCCGCAATGAGCGAGACAAGGACATTGGTGGTCGGCGCCGATCATGCCGGCTTCGAGCTGAAGGACCGGCTGGCGGACGCCGCGCGCAAGGCGGGGTGGGACGTGGTCGATTGCGGCACCAATTCGCCGGCGAGCGTCGATTATCCCGACATTGCCCATGCGGTGAGCGCGCGTGTCGAGGCCGGGGCGGCCCGGTTCGGGCTGCTCGTCTGCGGGTCGGGGATCGGGATGGCGATCGCGGCGAACCGGCATGCAGGCGTGCGCTGCGCCCAGGCCCACACCGCGACGGAGGCGCGCCTTTCGCGCCAGCACAACGATGCCAATATCCTTGCCCTGGGCGCGCGGCTGACCGGCGAAGTGGTCGCGCTCGAAGCCCTCGACGCGTTTCTGACCACCGAGTTCGAAGGCGGCCGTCACCAGAACAGGGTCGCCAAACTCAATCCGGAGCCGAAAGCATGAACGAGCAGAGCCCGATTGCGAACATCTCGCGCTTCTTCAACACCTCGCTGGCCGAGACCGATCCCGATCTCGCCGCCGCGATCGGGCGCGAGCTTGCCCGCCAGCAGGACGGCATCGAGCTGATCGCCTCCGAAAACATCGTCTCCCGCGCGGTGCTCGAAGCGCAGGGATCGGTGCTGACCAACAAATACGCCGAGGGCTATCCGGGCAAGCGCTATTATGGCGGCTGCTCTGCGGTGGACGTTGCCGAGGAGCTGGCGATCGAGCGGGCGAAGCAGCTGTTCGGCTGCACCTATGCCAATGTCCAGCCGCATTCGGGCGCGCAGGCGAACCAGGCGGTGTTCCTCGCGCTGCTGAACGCGGGCGACACGATCCTCGGCATGAGCCTCGCCGCCGGCGGGCATCTGACCCATGGCGCGGCGCCGAACCTGTCGGGCAAGTGGTTCAACGCCGTGCAGTACGGCGTCAAGCGCGAGGATGGCACGCTCGACTACGAGGAGCTGGAGCGTCTGGCCCGCGAGCACCGGCCGAAGCTGATCATCGCCGGCGGTTCGGCCTATCCGCGGTTCATCGATTTCGCCCGCATCCGCAAGGTGGCGGACGAGGTGGGCGCGTATTTCCTGGTCGACATGGCGCATTTCGCCGGGCTGGTCGCCGCGGGGATCTTCCCCTCGCCGGTGCCGCACGCGCACGTGGTGACCACGACGACGCACAAGACCCTGCGCGGGCCGCGCGGCGGCATGATCCTGTCGAACGACTCGGAGCTGGGCAAGAAGCTGAATTCGGCGGTGTTCCCCGGCTTGCAGGGCGGGCCGCTGATGCATGTCATCGCGGCGAAGGCGGTGGCGTTCGGCGAGGCGCTGCGCCCGGAATTCCGCGCCTATCAGAAGGCGCTGGCGGAGAATGCGCGGGTGCTGTCGGAAACGCTGGTCGAGGGTGGGCTCGACATCGTCACCGGCGGCACCGACTGCCATCTCGTGCTGGTCGACCTGCGGCCGAAGAACGTGACGGGCAAGGCGGCCGAGGCGACGCTGGAGCGGGCGCACATGACCGCCAACAAGAACGCGATCCCGTTCGACCCGGCCAAGCCGGCGGTGACCTCGGGCATTCGCCTCGGCACGCCGGCGGCGACGACGCGCGGGTTCGGGACCGAGGAGTTCCGCATGGTCGGCCGGTTCATCGTCGAGGTGCTGGACGGGCTTTCGGCCTCCAACGATGGCACGAACGATGCGGTCGAGGCGGCGGTCGGCGCCAAGGTGCTGGATCTCTGCGCCCGGTTCCCGATCTACCGGTGAATGCGCGGTGCGCTGCCCGTTCTGCGGTGAGGCCGACACCCAGGTGAAGGACAGCCGGCCGGCGGAAGATGGCACCGCCATCCGCCGCCGGCGCTTCTGCCCGCAATGCAGCCAGCGCTTCACCACCGTCGAGCGGGTGCAGCTGCGCGAGCTGGTGGTGATCAAGGCGGACCAGCGGCGGGTCGGCTTCGACCGCGACAAGCTCGCCCGCTCGATCCGCACCGCGCTGCGCAAGCGGCCGGTGGATGACGAGCGGATCGAGCGGATCGTCAATGGCATCGTCCGCAAGCTCGAAGCCTCGGGCGAGGCGGAAATTCCCTCGAGCGAGATCGGCGAGCTGGTGATGGACACGCTGAAGGAGGTCGACGCGGTGGCGTATGTGCGCTTCGCCTCGGTCTATCGCGATTTCCGCGAGACCAAGGATTTCAAGGCGTTCCTTGGCACGATGGACCAGCCGAAATAGGCATGGACGATCTGGCCCCGATGCGCTCCGCCCTCGCGCTGGCCCGGCGCGGCCTGGGCGAGACGGCGCCGAACCCGAGCGTCGGCTGCGTCATCCTGCGCGACGGATCGGTGGTCGGGCGCGGCCGTACGGCGCCGGGCGGGCGGCCGCACGCGGAAACCGAGGCGCTCGCCATGGCCGGGGACGCGGCGCGGGGGGCGACCGCCTATGTCACGCTCGAACCCTGCGCCCATCTTGGCCGGACCCCGCCTTGCGCGGATGCGCTGATCGCGGCGGGGATCGCGCGCGTCGTCATCGCCATGGCCGATCCCGATCCGCGGACCGATGGGGCGGGGATCGCGCGGCTGCGCGCCGCGGGGATCGAGGTGGTCGAGGGGGTCGGGGCGGCGGAGGCGGCGGAGATCAATGCAGGCTTCATCCTGCGCGTGCGCGCCGGGCGGCCGCTGGTGACGCTGAAGCTCGCGACCTCGCTCGACGGGCAGATCGCCACCCGGACCGGGGCGAGCCAGTGGATCACCGGGGCGGCGGCGCGCCAGCTTGGCCACGCGCTCCGGGGGACGCATGACGCGGTGATGGTCGGGGTGGGGACGGTGCTGGCCGACGACCCCGAACTGACCTGCCGGATCGAGGGATTTCGGACGACCCCGCTGGTGCGGGTGATCGTGGATTCGCATCTGCGGATCCCGCTCGATGGCCGGCTGGTGCGCGGGGCGGCGCGCGATCCGCTGTGGATCGTGCATCGCGACGGCGCCGATCCGGCGCGGCGGGCGGCGCTGCTGGCGCTGGGTGTGCGGCTGTTCGAGGTGCCGGCGGCGACGGTCGGCGTCGATCTCGGGGCGGCCCTCGCCGCGCTGGGGGGGGCGGGGTTGACCCGGGTGCTGGCCGAGGGCGGCGGCACTCTTGCGGCCGCGCTGATCCGCGCCGATCTGGTGGACCGGCTGGAATGGTTCACCGCGCCGATCGTGATCGGCGATGACGGGCTTGGCGCGGTGGCGGGGTACGGCATCGAGACGCCGGCGGCGGCGGCGCGGTTCGCGCGCGTGGGCGAAACGGATTGCGGCGGCGACCGCCGCGCGCGCTATCGGAGGGACTGAGCGATGTTCACCGGGATCATCACCGGGGTCGGCGCGGTGCGCGAGCTGCGGCCGGGCGGGGCCGCGACGGATACGCGGCTCGTGATCGGCGTGCCGGCGGATAACCCCGCCTGGGCCGGGATCGGCGAGGTGGCGCTCGGCGCGTCGATCGCGTGTTCGGGCTGCTGCCTTACCGTGATCGAGCGGGGGGCGGACTGGTTCGCCGTCGAGGTTTCGGGGGAGACGCTGTCGAAGACGACGCTCGGCACCTGGCGGGCGGGGACGGCGGTCAATCTCGAACGGGCGCTGCGGATGGGCGACGAGCTTGGCGGGCATGTCGTCTCCGGCCATGTCGACGGGCTGGGCGAGGTGGTCTCGACGCAACCGGAGGGCGGCTCGACAAGGTGGCGCTTCCGGGTGCCGCGCGACCTCGCCCGCTTCATCGCGCCGAAGGGCAGCGTTGCGGTCAATGGCGTGTCGCTCACGGTCAACGAGGTTGACGGGGCGGAATTCGGGGTGAACATCATCCCGCACACGGAAACGCATACCAGCTTCGCCACCCTGGCGGTGGGCGACGCGGTGAATATCGAAATCGACATGCTGGCGCGCTACGTGGCGCGGCTGGCGGAGGCAGGCTGATGGACCATCTGAAGAGCGCGTCGTTGCAGGAATATCTCGCCTCGGCCGAGGAGATCATCGAGGAGGCGCGGGCGGGGCGCATGTTCATCCTGGTGGATGACGAGGACCGCGAGAACGAGGGCGACCTCGTGATCCCGGCGCAGTTCGCCACACCGGATGCGGTGAATTTCATGGCCCGGCACGCGCGGGGGCTGATCTGCCTCGCGCTGACGCGGGCGCGCTGCGAGACGCTGGGGCTCAAGCTCATGGCGCAGTCCAACGGGTCGCGGCACGAGACCGCCTTCACCGTCTCGATCGAGGCGCGCGAGGGGGTGACGACGGGGATTTCCGCCGCCGACCGGGCGCGGACCGTCGCGGTCGCGATCAACCCGGAATGCGGGGCGGCGGATATCGTCACGCCGGGGCACATCTTCCCGCTGATGGCGCGCGACGGCGGCACGCTGGTGCGCACCGGGCATACCGAGGCGGCGGTGGATATCGCGCGGCTCGCCGGGCTGACGCCGGCCGGGGTGATCTGCGAGATCATGAACGATGACGGGACGATGGCGCGGCTGCCGGACCTCGTCTCCTTCGCGCAGTATCACAATCTCAAGCTCGGCACGATCGCCGACCTGATCGCCTATCGGCGGCGGATGGAGAAGCTGGTGCGGCGCGCGGGCGACGGGCTGATCACCGATGGCGCCGGGCAGCAATGGCGCAGCGTGGTCTATGAGAACACGATCGACCGGGTCGAGCATGTGGCCCTCGTCAAGGGCGATATCGCCGCCGACGAGCCGGTGCTGGTGCGGATGCACGCGGTCAGCACCATCGACGACATCCTGGGCGGCGACCATATCCGCGATCTCCGGCGGGCGATGGCGCAGATCGCGCAGTCCGGCCGGGGGGTCGTCGTGCTGATCCGCGAGGCGCGGCCGGATGCGGTGTCGTTGCGGTTGCAGCAGATCGTCGGCGGGGCGCGCACCGGGGCAGTGCTGCGCGACTATGGCGTGGGCGCGCAGATCCTCGCCGATCTCGGCGTGCGCGACATGGTCCTGCTGTCCAACCACAAGCGCGCCGTGGTCGGGCTTGAGGGGTATGGGCTGAACATCGTCGAACAACTGCCGATCGAGGAGCCCGCAAGATCATGAGCACCGCCGATGCCCCCGAAGCCGAGGTGCCCGATCTGCCGGGCCCGGCGCCGCGAATCCTGCTGATCCGCGCTCCTTATTATCGCAAAATCGTCGACGGGATGACCGAGGCGGCGATGATGCTGCTCGGCCGCGTCAATGCGACGGTCGAGACGGTGGACGTCGCCGGGGCGTTCGAGCTGCCGCAGGCGCTGGCCATAGCACTGCGCGGGCGGGTGCGGTTCGACGGGTTCGTGGCGCTTGGCTGCGTCGTGCGCGGGGAGACCGATCATTACCAGTTCATCTGCGATTCGGCGATGAACGGGCTGATGCAGGTGGCGGTCGACCATGCGGCACCGCTCGGGACGGCGCTGCTCACCGTCGATACGCTCGCGCAGGCGGCGGCGCGCTCGGCCGAGACGGGGTCGAACAAGGGGGCGGAGGCGGCCTCGGCCTGCCTGAAGCAGATCGCGCTCGCGCGGCGGATGGGCCTGGCATGAAGCCGGCCGGGAAAAGCGCGCGGCCGCGCACCCTGGCACGGGCCGCCGCGGTGCAGGCGCTCTATCAGTGCGAGCATGCCGGCGAGACGGCGGAGACGGTGATCGACCAGTTCGTCCGCCACCGCTTCGGGCGGATGGCCGGGCTGCTCGGCGCCGAGGAGAGCGAGGTGGCGCCGCCGGACGTGCCGCTGTTCTCGCGCATCGTCCGCACCGCGACGGCGCAGCAGGACATGGTCGATCCGCTGATTGCCGGCGTGCTGCCGGAGGCCTGGCCGATGCAGCGGCTCGACCCGGTGCTGCGGGCGCTGCTGCGCGCCGCCGGTGCGGAGCTGTGGATGACCGATGGGCCGCCGGCGCGCGTCGTCATCAACGAGTATCTCGACGTGGCGCACGGGTTTCTCGAAGGCGAGGCGGTGCAGATGGGCAATGCCGTGCTCGACCGGATTGCCCGCACGCTGCGGGAGGGCGAGTTCGCCGGCGAGGCGCGGGCGTGAGGTGAGCGGCGAGTTCGACCGCATCGCCCGGTATTTCGCGCCGCTCGCCGCGGCCGAGGGGCTGGGCCTTGCGGACGACGCGGCAGTGTGGACGCCGCCCGCCGGGCGCCAGGCCGTGCTGACGGTCGACCAGATGATCGAGGGCGTGCATTTCCTGCCCGACGATCCGCCCGATCTCGTCGCCCGCAAGCTGATGCGCCGCAACCTCTCCGACCTCGCCGCGATGGGGGCGCGGCCGGAGGGCTATCTGCTCGCCACGGCACTGCGGGCGGACACGCCGGAGGCCTGGCTCGCCGGGTTCGCCGCCGGGCTCGCCGCCGACCAGGCGGCGTTCGGCGCCCCGCTCTGGGGCGGCGACAGTTCCTCCACCCCCGGCCCGGTGACGACGGCGATCACCATGATTGGCAGTCTCGAACCCGGAACCGCGCTGCGGCGCGGCGGCGCGCTGCCGGGCGAGGCGATTTTCGTCACCGGCACGATCGGCGATGCGGTGCTCGGGCTGCAGGCGGCGCGCGGCGAGATCGGCGATCCGACGGGGGGGTTGCGGGCCCGCCGGCTGCTGCCCACGCCGCGCACCGGCCTGGCGCTGGCCGGGATCGCGACCGCCGCGATCGATGTGTCGGACGGGCTGGTGCAGGATCTCGGCCATGTGTGCAGGGCGTCGGGCTGTGGCGCGGTGATCGAGGCGGGGCTGGTGCCGCTGTCGGACGCGGCGCGGGCGGCGGGGCCGGGCTGGCGGGCGACGATCCTGACCGGGGGGGATGATTACGAATTGCTGATCGCCGCCCCGGCCGGGCTTCAGGCGGCGCTGGAGGCGGCCTGTGCGGACGTGCGGCTGACGCGGATCGGCCGGTTCGTGGCGGGGAAGCCGGATGTGGTTGTGGTCGACGAGGACGGAAGGCCGGTCCCGCTCGGGCGGGAAGGCTGGCAGCATTTCCAGAGCATCATCCGATCAGATGGAGCCATCTGATCGGATAAAGATGCTCGGCTTGTCAGTATGCTGGAGCATCATCCGATCAGATGGAGCCATCTGATCGGATAAAGATGCTCGGTTTGTCAGTATCCGAAACTTCAGGCCGGCGGGGCCTTGAAGGCGACGTCGCGCTTCAGGGAGAAGGGATCGCTCGGGTTGCGCTGCTCGAGGATGTCCTGCATCCGCAATTCGACCGTGCCGAGGATTTTCGGGTGGGTCAGGCAGTAGAAGCGGTTCTCCTCGATGCAGTCGAAGGTGCGGGCGGCGACATCGGCGGCGCCGAGGCGGCCCGAGGTCACGGCCTTGCGGGTCTGTTCATGGGCGAGTTGCTGGCTCGCGGTCGGCGGGGCGTCGTTGGCGAGTTCGGCCGGGCGGTTGCGCGACGCGTCCTTGATGCCGGTATCGACGAAGGCGGGGCAGAGCACGGTGACGCCGAGTTTGGCGCCGGCGATCCGCAGGTCCTGGAACAGGGTTTCCGACAATGCGACGACGCCGTGCTTGGAGACGTTGTAGACGCCCATCGTCTGGGCGGAGACCAGCCCGGCGACCGAGGCGGTGTTGACGATGTGGCCTTCCTCGCCATTCGCGATCATGCGGGGGACGAAGCAGCGCACGCCGTGGATCACGCCCCAGAGATTGACGCCGAGCACCCATTGCCAGTCGCGCACCGAGTGCTCCCAGAGCAGCCCGCCGCCGCCGACGCCGGCATTGTTGAACAGCAGGTGGGCGTTGCCGTAGCGCGCGAAGACGGTATCGGCGAAACGCTCCATCGCTTCAGCGTCGCTGACATCGAGGCGTTCGGTGAGCACCTCGGCGCCGGCGGCGCGCAGTTCGGCGGCGGTGGCCTCCAGCGCGTCGGCCTGGATGTCGGCCAGCGCGAGGCGCATGAAGCGGGAGGCGGCGATGCGGGCGAATTCGCGGCCGAAGCCGCTGCCCGCGCCGGTGATGACGGCAACCCGGTTGTTGAACTCTTTCATGGCAGGATCACGATCTTTCCGGTGACGCGGCGCGCCGCCATGTCGCGCAGGGCGTCGGCCGTCTCCTCCAGCGTGTAGGTTTTCGACACCAGCGGGCGGATCTCGCCGCGCGCCAGCATGGCGAACAGGTCTTCCATCATCCGGATCTGGTTCCCGGGTTCGCGGCGAGCGAACTCGCCCCAGAACACGCCGACCAGCGACGCGCCCTTGAGCAGCGGCAGGTTGAGCGGCAGGGACGGGATCGTGCCCTCGGCGAAGCCGATCACCAGATAGCGGCCGCGCCAGGCGATCGAGCGGAAGGCGGGCTCGGCGAGGCTGCCGCCGACGGGGTCGAAGATGACGTCCGGCCCCTTGCCGCCGGTATGTTCGCGGATCGCGGCGCGGAGGTCTTCGCTGGCGTAGTTGATCGTGGCGTCGGCGCCGTGGGCGCGGCAGAGTTCGAGCTTTGCCTCGGACGAGGCGGCGGCGATCACCCTCGCACCCTTGGCCTTGGCGATGTCCACCGCGGCGAGGCCGACGCCGCCGGCGGCACCGAGCACGAGGATCGTCTCGCCCGGCTTGATCTCGCCGCGATCGACCACGGCGTGGTGCGAGGTGCCGAAGGCGAGCAGCAGCCCGGCGGCGACCTCGAAGGAGACATTGTCAGGCACGGGCACGCAGCGATGCGCGTCGAGCGCGATCTTTTCCGCAAATCCGCCGGTCGAGCAGAGGGCGAGGACACGGTCGCCCGGCTTGTAGCCGGTGACGCCCTCGCCGACCGCCTCGATCTCCCCGGCGATTTCGGCGCCGGGGGTGAAGGGCAGTTCGGGCTGCACCTGGTACTTCTTCTGGATGATCAGCACGTCGGGGAAATTCACCCCGGCGGCGTGCACCCGGATCAGCACCTCGCCCGCCTGCGGGACGGGATCGGGCAGGTCGCGCAGGAGAAGCGTCTCCGGCCCGCCCCACGCCTCGCAGCGGATCGCGCGCATCAGGCCTGGCCCGGTTCCGACAGCCCGTCCGCGATCAGCACGTTCGGGTAGCCGCCGGTGCGCGCGGGGTCGGTGTTGCGGTAGCGGCGGTGTTCGAGCCGGGCGAGCTGGTCGCGATGCACTTCGTCCGGTCCGTCGGCGAGGCGCAGCGTGCGCTGGTGCGCATAGGCCGAGGAGAGCCAGGTGTCGGCGACGCCGCCGCCGCCGAAGGCCTGGATCGCCCAGTCGATCACCTTGCAGGCGACGTTGGGGGCGACGACCTTGATCATCGCGATCTCGGCGCGGGCTTCCTTGTTGCCCACCGTGTCCATCATCTGCGCGGCCTTGAGGGTGAGCAGGCGGGCCTGGTCGATCATGATGCGGCTTTCGGCGATGCGCTCGCGCCAGACGCTCTGCTCGATGACCGGCTTGCCGAAGGCGTTGCGGCTTTCGAGGCGGCGGACCATGCGCTCCAGCGCGCGCTCGGCGGCACCGATCGAGCGCATGCAGTGATGGATGCGTCCCGGCCCGAGGCGGCCTTGCGCGATCTCGAAGCCGCGGCCCTCGCCGAGCAGCATGTTGGTGGCGGGCACCCGCACCTTGTCGAAGATCATCTCGGCATGGCCGTGCGGCGCATCGACATCGCCGAACACCGGCAGGGCGCGCTTCATCGTGACACCCGGATGCGGGAAGGGCACCAGGATCATCGACTGGCGCTTGTAGGGGTCGGGGTTTTCCGGATCGGACTGGCCCATCACGATCAGGATGCGGCAGCGCGGGTCGGGCGCGCCGGAGGTCCACCATTTATGGCCGTCGATGACGTATTCGTCGCCCTCGCGGCGGATCGAGGTTTCGATGTTCTTCGCATCCGACGAGGCGACGCGCGGCTCGGTCATCGCGAAGGCGGAGCGGATCTCGCCGGCGAGCAGCGGCTTCAGCCAGGTCTCTCGCTGATCGGGTGTGCCGTAGCGGGTCAGCACTTCCATGTTGCCGGTATCGGGGGCGGAGCAGTTGAAGGCTTCCGGGCCGAAGGGCGAGCGGCCCATGATTTCGGCGAGCGGCGCGTATTCGACGTTGGTCAGCCCGGCGCCGTGCTCGGATTCGGGGAGGAACAGGTTCCACAGCCCCGCCGCCTTGGCCTTCTGCTTGATCTGCTGCAGCAGTTCCAGCGGCTTCCACTGGTCGGCCTGGGTGTGGGCGGTGTGGAACAGCGCCTGTTCGTTGGGGTAGATGTGCTCGGCCATGAAGTCGGCAACGCGCTGGCGCAGAGCCTCGGTCTTGGCGGAATAACGGAACTCCATGGTGGCATTTTCCTCGTGGTCTGATTCTGCTGGACGATCGATTTGACCCAACTGTGCGAGGTGCGCGCGGGTTATGCAAGTCCCCCAAGGGGCAGATCGGATACGGCCGGGATACTGCCGCTTGACAGGGCGCCGCCCGCCGCCGATTTTCCCGCCCGCTTCACAGGAGGGAACCGGATGAGCACGGAACACCAGCCGCGTCTTGTCGAGATGCTGCCGCAGCACAGGATCGACGAGGCGGCCCTGTTCGCCTATCTGGCCGCCCATGTCGACGGATTCGCCCCGCCGGCGACGATCCGCCAGTTCCAGGGCGGGCAGTCCAACCCGACCTACCTGATCGAGACGCCGGGGCGGAATTACGTGCTGCGGAAGAAGCCGCCGGGAACGCTGCTGCCCTCGGCGCACCAGATCGACCGCGAATATCGCATCCAGAGCGCGCTGGAGGGGACCGCGGTGCCGGTGGTGCCGATGCTGCATTACTGCACCGATCCCGCGGTGATCGGCACCGAGTTCTACGTGATGGGCCATGTCGCGGGGCGGGTGTTCCACGACGTGATGATGCCCGGCCTGGCGCCGGAGGAGCGCGGCGCGATCCACCGGCAAATCATCGAGACGATCGCAGCGCTGCACAAGGTGGATTACGAGGCGGTGGGGCTTGCCGGATTCGGCCGGCCGGACCATTACGTCGCCCGCCAGATCGAGCGCTGGACCAAGCAGTACGAGGCCTCGAAGACCGAGGATTTCGCGCCGATGGCGAACCTCATCGCCTGGCTGCGGGGCAATATTCCCGAGCGCGACGAGAGTTCCATCGTGCATGGCGATTTCCGCCTCGGCAACATGATGATCCACCCGAGCGAGCCGCGCATTCTCGCGGTGCTGGACTGGGAGCTTTCGACCATCGGCCATCCGCTCGCGGATCTCGCCTATTGCTGCATGTCGTATCACCTGCCGCCCGGTTCCGGCCCGGCGATGGCGGGGTATCAGGGGGTCGATCTCGCCGCGCTCGGGCTGATGAGCGAGGCGGATGCGCTGGAGCTGTATTGCCGGCGGACCGGGCGGGAGCGGATCGAGAACTGGCGGTTCTTCCTCGGCTTCTCGCTGTTCCGCTCGGCGGCGATCGTCGAGGGCGTGTATGCCCGCGCACTCGCCGGCAATGCGGCCGACCAGCGCGCCCACCGGATGCACGACGTGTTCCTGCAGGTCGCGAAGACCGGCTGGAACGTCGTGCGCGGCGACTGAAGGGGATGGATCGCGGCCCGCGCCGCCGCCTCGCGTAATCGTATCGGCGGCCCGGGATGCGACCGGCGCCGCCAGCAGAAGGAAGTCCGACACATGAAGCTGTTTCACTCCGTTGCCAGCCCGTATGTCCGCAAGGTGATGGCCTGCGCGATCGCCCGCGAGATCGACCAGCTTATCGAGCTGATCCCGACCAATCCGCATGAGAGCCCGGCGGCGCTGACCGCGAACAACCCGCTGTCGAAAGTGCCGTGCCTGGTGACCGACGAGGGGGTGGGGCTGTTCGATAGCCGGGTGATCTGTGAATATCTCGACCAGATCGGCGACGCGCTGCCGCTGTTTCCGGGTAGCGGGGCGGCCCGCTGGACCGCGTTGCGCTATCAGGCGATGGGCGATGGCATTCTCGACGCCGCCGTGGGCATCCGGATGGAGAGCCTGAAGCCGAAGGAAGCGGCGCGGGCGGCGTTCATGGAGCGGCAGATGCAGGCGATCGAGCGGACGCTCGCGGTGCTCGAACAGGACCCGCCGGGCAAGATGCTGGATATCGGCTCGATCGCGGTGGGCTGCGCGCTGGGCTATCTCGATTTCCGCCACGCCGGGTATGACTGGCGGAAATCCTGTCCGGTGCTGGCCGAGTGGTTTGCCGCCTTCGCGCGGGAGCCGGCCCTCGCGCGGACCGCGCCGCCGGCGGCCTGAGGCCAGGGTCCAGGCGGCCGGAGTTCAGGCGGCGACCCAGCGCGCCGCCAGCTTGCCCGCGCCATCCGGCGTGCCGATGGCGCGGCGATGGCCTTCTGGCCGCAGCCACAGGACATCATACAGCGCGGGGCTGAGGTGGCAGACGGCGAAATGCCGGGCGGCCTCTTCCATCGACAGGGTCAGATCGAGCCGGTCGGGCGCCGCTTCGGTGCCGGGCGGCAGTTGCGTGCGGTAGATCTGCCGCGCGCCTTCGGGCAGGGCGCGCCAGATGGCGTCTGCCTCCACATCGTCGTGATGCAGCGTCACCTCGCCTTCGATGCGGATTTGCAGCTTCGCGGCGTGGGAATAGGCGAGGAGTGCGGCCCGCCCGTCGCGGGCGAGTTCGGCGAATTTGGCGGAGCGCGCATCGGTGTGGAAGGTGATCTGCCCGGTCTGCGCCGCGCGGCCGCGCAGCACGACGCTGCGCAGGCGGGGCGCGCCGTCCGCCCCGGTGGTGGCGAGGCCGATCACGTGGAAATCGCTGCGCCGGTCGCGCACGCCGCGGGTCAGCCGGGCGAGCGAGGCGGCGATGAAATTGTCTGCCGGATGCAGGGCGGGGTCGGCGTCGTGCGCCGTGGCGGCTTGTGGGGCGGCTTGTGGGGCGGGTTCGGTCATGGGCGAAGATCTGGACCGTTTCGGGCGGATGAAAACCCCGGCGGGGCAAGAAGAAAGGCGGATGGGGGAGCCCCATCCGCCTTGGTCGTGCTCTGTCTTGTAGATAAGTGGAGCATCTTTATCCGATCGGATGATGCTCCAGCTGCGTGGTCCGGCCCGGAGGGGCCGGGTTGCGCGGTCAGTCGGCGCCGAAGACTTCGGGTTCGCCGGCGAGGATCGTCGCCTTGGCTTCTTCCGGATCGGGCGAGCCGGCATTCACCGCGATCTGGATGATGACCAGGCTGAAGACGATCAGGATGATCGACGCGACGAGGTTGGAGAACGTGCCGGTGCCGCCGGTCAGGTTCTTCGGGCCGAGATAGGTGATGAGCCACAGGCCGAAGAAATACGGCGCCAGCCACCACGCGCCGCGCCAGTGCAGGTTGCCGAGCCCTTCGCCCATCACCGCCTCGTAGCCGATATAGACGATCGCGAAGAGGAGGATGATGCCGAACAGGAAGTTGTCGGTCGAAGCACCGCTCCAGAACACGATGAAGTTCGAGATGATGAAGGCGAGGGTCGAGACCAGCGTGCCGCCGGGCAGCTGGTAGGGCCGCTTGTACTGCTCGACCGGCATGGTCTTGCGCAGGGTCAGCAGCACGATCGGGCCGGTGCCGTAGGAGAGCACCGAGGCCGAGGAGATGAAGCCGATGATCTTCTGCCAGGAGGGGAAGGGGAACATGAAGAAGACGCCGACGATCAGCGTCATGATCAGGCCGCCGATCGGCACGCCCACCTTGGAGAGTTTCGCGAAGGTCTGCCCGCCGATCAGCCCTTCCTGGCCGGTGGCGTAGACCACGCGCGATGTGGTGGTGAAGTAGATGATGCCGGTGCCGGCGGGCGAGACCACGCTGTCGATATAGAGCAGGATGGCGAGCCAGGTGGCGCCGATGATGGTGGCGAGGCCGGCGAACGGACCGGAGGCGCCGGCGAAGGTCAGCGCATCCCAGCCCTTGGCGAGGTCGGACGGGCGGAGCGCGCCGATGAAGGCGACCTGCAGGCCGACATAGAGCACCAGCGCGATCGCGACCGAGCCGACGATGGCGATCGGCAGGTTACGGCGCGGGTTGCTCGATTCGCCGGCGAGTTCCACCGCCTGGCGGAAGCCGAGATAGGCGAAGATGACGCCCGACGTGGCGACGGCGGAGAACACGCCGGCCGTGCCGTGCGGCGCGAAGCCGTGGGCGGAGAAGTTGCCGGGATGGAAGCCAGCGATGATCAGCACGATCACCGTCAGCGCCGGGACCGCGAGCTTCCACCAGGTCAGCGCGCTGTTGATGGTCAGCACGAGGCGAACCGCCAGCGCGTTGATCCCGGCGAAGACCAGCATCAGGATCAGCGAGGCGAAGAAGCCGAAGCCGGTCAGCACGCCGCCCTTGTCGACCAGGCCGGGGATGTAGTTGTTGCCATAGGTGATGACCGCGGAGGCCTCTGCCGGCGCCACGGAAACATAGCCGAGAAACACCACGAAGCTCATGATGACGGCCATCAGATTGCCGTGCGAGAGTTTCGGGAAGGCGATCACCGCTCCGCCGCGCGGGAAGGCGGTTGCCAGTTCGGCATAGACGAAGCCCAGCAGCAGCACCGCGACGCCGCCGATCAGCCAGGCGAAGATCGCCGCAGGACCGGCATCCTTGGCGGCGTGAAGCGGGCCGAACAGCCAGCTAGACCCGATGATGCCGCCCAGACTCGCGAAGAGCAGGCCGATGACGCCCGCGTCCCGCTTGAGCTTGACGCCAGATTTTCCACTCATTTTACGTGCCCCCATGACAGTTTATGAACAAACCCTAATGCAGTTTTGCATCGGAGGAAACCGTTCCGTGAAGCTGCCATGACAGAATCGGGGTTTACAACCTTGCCGCTAACCAGAGGGGGCAGGAAGCCTGTCCGACCTGTCGAAATCGGACGTAGCGTTCGATAATGCCCTGATCAGAGCATGTTCGTCGGTCCGGATGAATTCATCCGAAAGGATGATGGGCTCAGGTGTCCGCCGGTTCGCGGGCGGGGCGGCGACGCTGCGGGCGCAGGATCAGGACCATCGAGACGAACAGGGCGGCGAAGCCCATCGCATCGCCCCTCGTGAAGGACTCGGCGAGGACCAGCACGCCCATCAGCGTCGCGGTGGCGGGCAGCAGGGCGGTGAAGGTGCCGGCGATGCCGGCCTGGACCCGGCGCATGCCGTGATACCACAGGATCACGGCCAGCACGCTCGATGTCAGGCTGTTGACCAGCAGCAATCCGGCGATCGTCCAGGTGAAGTGGACCTGCCCGAAACTGGCGATGGCGAGCGGGGCGGTCATCGCGGCGCCGCAGGCCTGCATCCAGAACGTGGCCTGCATGACCGGCAGCAGGCCGGCGGCGCGGCGGGCGAACAGGGCGTATCCGGCCTCGCCGCAGACCGCACCGAAGATCAGCCCATCACCCAGCAGGCTGAAGCCGCCGCCGCCGCGCGCGAGGGCGGCGATGCCGACGCCCGCCAGCACCACCGCCGCCCATTGCAGCGGCCGCAGGTGTTCGCGCAGGAACAGCGCCGCGCCGAGCGCGATCACCGCCGGCAGGCTGGCGAGGACCAGCCCCGCCTGCACCGCGCCGGTGAGTTTCAGCCCGGCGACCATCATGCCGTTATAGAGCAGGGTGCCGCATGCCGCCTGCATGAACAGGATGGCCAGCGTGCGCGGCGCCGGCAGGCGGGGGGCGACCAGCGGGGCAAGGCAGAGTGTCGCGAAGCCCGTGCGCATGAACAGCAGCGGGAAGGTCGGCAGGTGCGCGGCCAGCAGCTTGAGCAGCACGACATTGCCGCCGACGATCACCATCGACGCGGCCAGTGCCGCATAGGCCGCGATCACGGCGAGAGGTCGCTGCGATAGGGGGATTGCTCGCCGAGCATCGCCATTTCCTCCTCCACCGCCGGGCGCTCGGCCTCGAGGAAGCGGCCGACGGCATCGCTGAGGCCGGGATGGCCGATCCAGTGCGCGGAGAAGGTGCGGCTCGGCAGGTAGCCGCGCTGGATCTTGTGCTGGCCCTGGGCGCCGGCCTCGACGCGGGCGAGGCCGGCGCCGATCGCGTAGTCGATCGCCTGGTAGTAGCAGAGTTCGAAATGCAGGAAGGGGACGTCTTCCACGGCACCCCAGTTGCGGCCGTAGAGCGCGTCCGGGCCACGCAGGTTGAGCGCGCCGGCGATCGGGCGGCCGGCGCGGAAGGCCATCATCACCACCACCGCATCGCCGAGGCGCTCGCCGAGCAGGGGGAAGAAGCGCTCGGTGAGGTAGGCGCCGCCCCATTTGCGGTCGACGGTGGAGAGGTAGAAATTGTAGAAGGCCGCCCATTCGCGCCGGCCCATCTCGCTGCCGCGCAGGGCGCGGATGTCGAGCCCGGCCTGGGCGTCGCGCCGTTCGCGGCGGATCGCCTTGCGCTTGCGCGAGGACAGGGCGGCGAGGAAATCCTCGAACCCTGCATAGCCGCGATTGTGCCAGTGATATTGCACGCCCATGCGCCGCAGCCAGCCGGCCTCGCCGAGCGCGTGCCACTCGGCCTCGGTGCAGAAGGTGGCGTGGATCGAGGAGCAGCCGAGCCGCTCGGCGGCGATCTCGAGGCCGCGGGCGAGCAGCGAGGGCGGCAGGGTTTCGGCCATCAGCAGGCGCGGGCCGGGCACCGGGCTGAACGGGGCGGCGACCTGCAGCTTCGGGTAGTAGCGCCCGCCGGCGCGCTCGAAGGCGTTGGCCCAGCCGTGATCGAACACGTATTCGCCGTAGGAATGGGCCTTCACATAGGTGGGGGCGGCGCCGAGCAGGCGGCCCGCGCCGTCGCGCAGCACCGCGTGCTGGGGATACCAGCCGCTGTCGCCGCCGACGGAGTCGCTGTCTTCCAGGGCGGAGAGGAAGGCGTGGCTGACGAAGGGGTTGCCGCCGGCCAGCGCATCCCAGTCCGGCGCCGGGATTTCGTGGATGCTCTGGTGCAGCGAGAGGGAGAGATCGTCCGCGGTGCCGTTCATGAATCCCGTTTGCGATGCGGGAGGGAGCGTCGCATCCCGCGTAATATTTACAAAATCATAGGTGGTGATGCGGCTTATGCAACCATCCGGCGGGCAGGGCGGAGTCCCGTTCGCGGCATTTCGGGCCGTGGCGCGAATTGCGCGCCGGCAGCCGGCGGGCCAGATAAAGGGGCATTCGCAAGGAGACAAAGATGGCCGAACGTCCCGTCCCGCTGCCCGCCGCCGCCCCGCGCCGCCTCGACGACTACCGGCCGCCGGCCTTTCTGGTCGATACGGTCGATCTCATCTTCGATCTCGATCCGGCGGCGACGCGGGTGCGCGCGCGCCTGACGCTGCGGCGCAACGCGGCGCACGGGGGTGCGGACGCACCGCTGGAACTCGACGGCGAGGGGCTCGACCTGCGATCGGTGCTGCTCGATGGCGAGGCGCTCGGTGCGAACCGCTACGCGCTCGGCGAGCATGGCCTCGTCATTCGCGACGTGCCGGACGAATTCACCCTCGATACCGAGGTGATCATCGCGCCGGAGCGCAATTCCGAGCTGTCGGGACTGTATGTTTCGGGCGGGGATTTCTTTACCCAGTGTGAGGCCGAGGGGTTCCGCCGCATCACCTTCTTCCCCGACCGGCCGGATGTGATGGCCCGCTACACGGCGACGCTGATCGCCGATCCGGCGCGCTGCCCGCTGCTGCTCTCCAACGGCAATCCGGCCGATCGCGGCAGCCTGCCGGACGGGCGGCACTGGGCGAAATGGGAGGATCCGCATCCCAAGCCGTCCTATCTGTTCGCGCTGGTCGCGGGCGACCTGGTTTCGGTTCATGACGCGTTCGTCACCCGGTCGGGGCGGCAGGTGCAGCTCGGCATCCATGTCCGCCGCGGCGACGAGGACAAGGTGGACCACGCGATGGCCTGCCTGAAGCGGGCGATGCGCTGGGACGAGGAGGCGTTCGGCCTCGAATACGATCTCGACATCTTCAATATCGCTGCCGTCTCCGACTTCAACATGGGGGCGATGGAGAACAAGGGGCTCAACATCTTCAACACCGCCCTCGTCCTCGCCCGGCCGGATACCGCGACGGATGCCGACTACCAGCGGATCGACCGGGTGATCGCGCATGAATATTTCCACAACTGGACCGGCGACCGGGTGACCTGCCGGGACTGGTTCCAGCTCTCGCTCAAGGAGGGGCTGACCGTCTTTCGCGACCAGGAATATGGCGCGGCGACGACCGATGCGGCGCTGTCGCGGATCGATGACGTCAAGATGCTGCGCGCCCGGCAATTCGCCGAGGATGGCGGGCCTCTGGCGCATCCGGTCCGCCCTGCCGCCTATCGCAAGATCGACAATTTCTACACCGCGACCGTCTATGAGAAGGGGGCGGAGGTGGTGCGGATGATCCGCACCATCATCGGGCATGAAGCGTTCCGCCGCGGCTTTGATCGTTATATCGCGCGCAACGACAATTCGGCGGCGACGATCGAGGATTTCGTCGCCGCGATGCGGGAGGAATCGGGGTTCGATTTTTCCCAGTTCATGCGCTGGTACGAGCAGGCGGGCACGCCGCAGCTGCGGTTCGAGGGCAAATACGACGCGGCGGCGCGGCGCTATACGCTCACGCTGCGGCAGATGACGGCGCCGACGCCGGGACAGGCGCAGAAGGAGCCGTTCCTGATCCCGGTGGCGATGGGGCTGATCGGGCCGGATGGGGCGGCGCTCGCAGCGCGGCTGGAGGGCGAGGCGGCGGCGCATGGCGGCACAAGGGTGCTGCTGCTGCGCGCGGCCGAGCAGTGTTTCGTGTTCGAGGAGGTCGCCTCCCCGCCGGTGCCCTCGCTGTTGCGCGGCTTCTCGGCGCCGGTGAAGCTCTCCGGGCACGGGGCGGCCGGGCTCGCCCTCCTTGCCGCGCACGATACCGACGGGTTCAGCCGCTGGGAGGCTGGGCAGGAATATGCGACGCGGGCGCTGCTCGACGCGATCGCCGCGGTTCAGCGCGGCGAGGCGGTCGGGACCGATCCGGCGCTGGTGGCGGCGATGGCGGCGGCCCTCGACCTCGCGCCGGAGTCGCCGGCGCTCGCGGCACGGATGCTGGCGCTGCCGGGCAGGGACGTGCTGGCGGACCGGATGGCGGTGATCGACCCGGATGCGATCCACGAGGCGCTGGAGACGAGCCGGGCGGCGATCGGCCGGGCGTTGCGGGACCGCTTCGCCGCGCTGTGCGGGGCGGAGGATGCGTCGGCGCCGTTCAGCCTCGATCCGGCGAGCATCGGGCGGCGGGCGCTCGGCAATGTCGCGCTGGCCTATCTGATGGCGGCGGACCCGGCGGCGGGGCTGGACGCGGCACAGCTTCGCTTCGAGACCGCGCCGACGATGACCGGGCGGCTCGGCGCGCTGGCGCTGCTTGCCGATACCGCGACGCCGGCGCGCGATGCGGCCCTCGCGGCGTTTCACGCGCGCTGGCGCGGCGATGCGCTGGTGGGCGACAAATGGTTCCGCATCCAGGCGATGGCGGCGGCGCCGGACACGCTGGACCGCGTCGAGGCGCTGACCCGGCACGCCGATTTCGACCTGCGCAACCCCAATCGCTTCCGCGCCCTGGTGCAGGCGTTCGGCGCGGGGAACCAGCGCTGGTTCCACGATGCGTCGGGGCGGGGTTATGCGCTGGTGGCGCGGATGATCGGCGAGGTGGACCGGGTGAACCGGCAGATCGCGGCGCGCTGCATCGATGTGTTCGCGAGCTGGCAGCGCTTCGATCCGGCGCGGCAGGCGCTGATGCGCGGCGCGCTGGATACGCTGCTCGCCGATCCCGCGCTGTCGGCCAATGCGCGGGAGATGGCCGAGCGGGCGCGGGCGGGGGCGTGAAGCCTCGCGGGCCGGACCGGCGATCCGGCCCGCGACATCGGGAAACTGAAGTTCAGCGCGCGGCGGCCAGCGCCTGATCGAGGTCGGCGATGATGTCCTCGATATGTTCGAGGCCGATCGACAGCCGGACATAGCCGGGCGTGACGCCGGTGGCCGCCTGCTCCTCGGCCGAGAGCTGGGAGTGGGTGGTGCTGGCGGGGTGGATGGCGAGGCTGCGGGCGTCGCCGATATTGGCGACGTGGTAGAACATCCGCAGCGCCTCGATGAATTTCCGCCCCGATGCGGCGCCGCCGGTCAGCTCGAAGCCGACCAGCGCGCCCCTGCCGCCGGTGAGGTAGGTTTCCGCCCGCCGCCGCGCCTCGCCGGTGGCGACGCCGGGGTGGATCACCCGCACCACGTCCGGATGGCTGGAGAGGAAATCGACGACCTTCTCGGCGTTCTCGCAATGCCGCGCGATGCGCAGCGGCAGCGTCTCCAGACCCTGGATGAGCTGGAAGGCGTTGAACGGCGAGAGGGCCGCACCCTCGTCGCGCAGGATCACGGTGCGGGCGCGGATGATGTAGGCGACCGGGCCGAGCGGCTTGACCGCCTCGACCCAGACGGCGCCGTGATAGGAGGGGTCGGGCGCGTTCAGCAGCGGCTGGCGGTCGGGCTGCGCCGCCCAGTCGAAATTGCCGGAATCGATGATCATCCCGCCGATCGAGGTGCCGTGGCCGCCGATATATTTGGTGGCGGAATAGACCACGATGGCGGCGCCGTGGTCGAAGGGACGGCAGAGCAGCGGTGCGGCGGTGTTGTCCATGATCAGCGGGATGCCGAGCGGGCGGCCGATCGCCGCGACCTCGGCGATGGGGAAGACCGCGAGCTTCGGGTTGGGCAGGGTTTCGGCGTAGTAGGCGCGGGTCTTGTCATCGGTCGCGCGGCGGAAATTCTCGGGGTCGGTCGGGTCGACGAAGCGGATCTCGATGCCCTGGTCGCGCAGCGTGTTGGCGAAGAGGTTCCAGGTGCCGCCGTAGAGATCGGTGGAGGCGACGACGTTTTCGCCCGCGCGGGTCAGCGTGCGGATCGCGCTCGCCGAGGCGGCCTGGCCGGAGGCGACGGCAAGGGCGGCGACCCCGCCCTCGATGGCGGCGAGGCGCTGCTCGAGCACATCCGTCGTCGGGTTCATGATGCGGGTATAGATGTTGCCGAGCTCGGAGAGCGCGAACAGGTTGGCGGCGTGTTCGGTGCTGTTGAACTGGTAGGAGGTGGTCTGGTGGATCGGCACCGCGACCGAGCCGGTCGTGGGGTCGGCGCGCCAGCCGGCGTGCAGGGCGAGGGTTTCCGGATGGTGGCTCTTGACCGTCATGGACTGTCTCCGTCGATGGCTCTGGTTTTCAGGGCACGTTCCGAGACTTTCGGTTCGGAGGTCGTGCCCTATCCTGTTGATTAACAGATCATGCCTGTCCCATCAGACGATTCAGTCCGACGGGGCGATGCTCTATCAGGCCTGACGCTAAGCCGCGGGCGGGTGGCGTGGCAAGAGTGGCCGTCGCGCGCGGCTTGCGGGGTTCAGCCGCGCACGCCGGCGAGCACGGCGAGCACGGCGTCGCCATAGCGCTCGATCTTGCTCGCGCCGATGCCGGGGACGGTCGCGAGGTCGCTGCGGTCGCGCGGGTGGGCGGCGGCGAGGGCGGCCAGTGTCGCGTCGTGGAAAATGACATAGGCGGGCACCTGCTGCGTCCGCGCGGTGTCGCGCCGCCATTCGCGCAGGGCGGCGAAGGCGGGGGAGTCGGTGGTGCCGTCCGGTGGGACGGGGCCGCGCCGGGTTGTCTTGCGCGTGCCGGCGGGGTCGCGGCGCAGGCGCAGCGATTCCTCGCCGCGCAGCACCGGGCGGGCGCGCGGGGTGGCGAACAGCGCGCCATGCGCGTCGTGATCGACCTCGATCAGTCCGGCGACGATCAGCTGGCGGAACACCGAGCCCCATTGACGGCGGTCGAGATCGGCGCCGACGCCGAAGGTGGGCAGGCGGTCATGGCCGAGCTGTTGGATCCGCTCGGTTCCGGTGCCGCGCAGGATGTCGATCAGGTGGCCGGCGCCGAAGCGCTGGCCGGTGCGCAGCATGGCGGAGAGCGCCTTGCGCGCGGCCTCGGTGCCGTCCCAGGTCTCGACCGGGAAGCGGCAATTGTCGCACTGGCCGCAATCGCGCGGATAGGCCTCGCCGAAATGGGCGAGGATCGCCCGCCGGCGGCAGCCCGCCGTTTCGCAGACGCCGAGCAGCGCGTCGAGCTTGGCGCGGCCGACGCGCTTGACCTCGTCCGGCGCATCGCCCTGGTCGATCATCCGCCGGCGCAGTGTTACGTCCTGCATGCCGTAGAGCATCAGGGTTTCGGCCGGCGCGCCGTCGCGCCCGGCGCGGCCGGTTTCCTGGTAATAGGCCTCGAGGCTCGACGGCAGGTCGAGATGCGCGACGAAGCGGATGTCCGGCTTGTCGATCCCCATGCCGAAGGCGATGGTGGCGACCAGGATCAGCCCTTCGTCGGCGAGGAAGGCGTCCTGGTTGCGGTTGCGCGTCTCGGCGGGGAGGCCGGCATGGTAGGGCAGGGCGCGCAGGCCCTGGCCGCAGAGCCAGGAGGCGGTGTCGTCCACCGCGGCGCGGCTGAGACAGTAGACGATCCCGCTCTCGCCCGGATGGGCGCGCAGGAAGCCGAGCAGCTGGCGCCGGGGCTCGGTTTTCGGGGCGATGGCGTAGGTGAGGTTCGGGCGGTCGAAGCTGGAGAGGAACAGGCGCGCGCCGCCGAGGCCGAGGCGGCGGGCGATGTCGTCCCTGGTCTGCGGGTCGGCCGTCGCGGTCAGGGCGATGCGCGGCACGCCGGGGAAGCGCGCGCCGATGGTGGCGAGCTGGAGATATTCCGGCCGGAAATCGTGCCCCCACTGGCTGACGCAATGGGCTTCGTCGATCGCGAACAGGGCGATCCGCACCGGTTCGAGCAGGGCGAGGAACTCCTCGGTGACCAGCCGCTCGGGGGCGACATAGAGCAGGTCCAGCTCGCCGGCGCGCAAGGCCCGGCGCACCTCCATCCGTTCCGCTGTGCTCTGGGTCGAATTGAACGAGGCCGCGCGGACGCCGAGCTGGCGGATCGCCTCGACCTGGTTGCGCATCAGCGCGATCAGCGGCGAGACCACGATGCCGACACCCGGCCGGCAGAGGGAGGGCAGCTGGTAGCAGACCGACTTGCCGCCGCCGGTCGGCATCAGCACCAGCGCGTCGTGGCCGGCGATCACATGTTCTACGACGTCGCGCTGGCTGCCGCGGAAGCCTCCATGGCCGAAGACGCGGCGCAGCACCGATTCGGGATCGGCGGCGGCGGGCGGCGGGACGGGGAGATCGATTCGCACGGGCGCAGGTGTAGGGCGCGCGCCGGGACCACGGCAATGGTGCCGCTCTGCAACACCATGAAACAAGCCGTCACAATATTGATCTCGATCAACGACCGCGCGTTTTGACCCTGATACCTCGGGCATCGTCACTGAATGAAAGTCAACGGGAGACTGCACATGAAAACCCGGTCACATCATGGTTCCTGGCGCCTGGCGGCTGCGGCTGGCATGGTCGCCGCGGCATCGCTGGCGGCGCCCAACGCCGCCTATGCCATTCCCGCCTTCGCGGCGCAGACCGGAGAGCCCTGCTCGGCCTGTCATATCGGCTTTCCGCAGCTGACCCCGTATGGGCGGGATTTCAAGCTCGAAGGCTATATCGCCGGCGGCATGTTCCCGACCTGGAAGAATTTCGCGGCGATGTCGCAGATCGGCTGGACCCAGCAGCACGACAAGGTGCCGGGCGGGTTGCAGCCGGGCTTCAAGTCGAACGACGCCTGGGCGGCGCAGCAGACCAGCCTGTTCTATGGCGGCGCGCTGGATTCGGCGATCGGGCTCGGCGCGTTCGTGCAGGTCACCTATGACGGCGTGGCCCGGCAATGGACCTGGGACAATACCGATATCCGCCTCGCCCGGCCGGGCCGGCTGTTCGGCCATACGCTGTTCTGGGGTGTGACGCTCAACAACAATCCGGGTGTCACCGATCTGTGGAACACGCCGCCAAGCTGGGGGTATCCCTATATCCCGTCGGGCCTTGCGAACGCGCCCGCCGCGGCGCAGCAGATCGCCTCGCTCGGACAGTCGGTCTATGGTGTGGGCCTCTATGGCGCGCTGAACGTGACGCCGGCGGACATGATCTATGCCGAGGCCGATCTCTACAAATCGCTGCCGCAGCGGCTGGGCTACGCGCTCGGCGCCGGGGGCGGGGTGAAGATCGACGGCGTCGCACCCTATGTGCGGCTCGCCGTCCAGCATCAATGGGGCAATTCCTCGATCGAGGTCGGCACCTACGCGCTGATGGACCGGACCTATCCGACCGGTGTGGCAAGCGGGCCGACGAACCGCTTCTTCGACATCGCCGCCGATTCCCAGTTCCAGTACATCACGCAGAACCAGGCCCTCTCGGTGCAGGCAAACTTCGTTCACGAATCGCAGGAATGGGCGCCGGGGGCTGCCAGCAACCGGGCCGACAGCCTCAATGTCGCGACGATCACGCTCTCGGACCTGATCTACCAGAAATACGGGATCACGGAATCGTTCAACACGATCTACGGCAATGCCGATGCGGGCGAATATACGAGCAGCGCAAATGGCAAGCCGAACAGCAACGCCTGGACGACGGAGCTGGACTATTATCCGTTCAACAATGGCGGGCCGAAATGGCTGCCGTGGCTGAACGCGAAAGTGTTCGTCGAAAACACGATTTATCCGGTGTTCAACGGCAGCGCCCGCAACTATGATGGCGCTGGAACAAACGCGCAGGCGAACGATACGCTCTTTGCGGGCGTGTGGCTGGCTTTCTGACGATCATAACGCACCCGCCCAGGGGGGCGGGTGCCCGACAGGAGAGACTGCACATGAAATCCTTTTCCATCCTTGCCCTGGCCGCCGGTGCCTTGAGCATCGCCGGGGCGCATGCGGCGAATGTCGCGCATGGCGAGGCGCTGTTTCAGGCCCAGTGCGCCGCCTGCCATAGCGCCAAGGCGGGGCAGAACGGGATCGGCCCGTCGCTTGCCGGGATCTATGGCGCCAAGGCGGCGGCGAGCACGGGGTTCCAGTTCTCACCGGCGCTGAAGAATTCCGGCATCGTCTGGAATGCGGACACGCTCTCGAAGTTCCTCGCCAACCCGCAGGCGGACGTGCCCGGGACCAAGATGCCCTATATGGGCATGCCGAATGCGGGGGATCGCGCCGACGTGGTCGCCTATCTCAAGACGCTGGGCGGCAAGTAGGGCGATTGCGGCAGGGCCTGGCCCTGCCGATCGGCCCATACCGTTGATCGGGCGGGTCTCATCCGGCGGGAGCGGATGAGGCCCTGTTCGTCGTTGGTGGGGGCGCTTCGCGCAGTCAGAGCATCATCCGATCAGATGGAATCATCTGATCGGATAAAGATGCTCTAGTTATCAACAAGATAGAGCACTACATCCGATCCGAAAGGATCGGAAAGTGCTCTAGATCGTGCGGACGCCGCGGGCGATGGCGGCAACACCGGTGCGCGAGACCTCGGCGAGGCCGAGCGGGCGCATCAGTTCGAGGAACGCGTCGAGCTTGTCGGTCGCGCCAGTGAGTTCGAAGACGAAGCTCTCGGTCGTCGCGTCGATCACGCGGGCGCGGAACGCGTCGGCGAGGCGCAGCGTCTCCAGCCGCTTCTCGCCGCCGCAGATCACCTTGATGAGGGCGAGTTCGCGGGCGATGTGCGGCCCTTCGGCGGAGAGGTCGGACACGCGGTACACCGGCACGAGGCGATCGAGCTGCGCCTTGATCTGCTGGATCACCAGCTCGGTGCCGGAGGTGACGACGGTGATGCGGCTCTTGCGCCGGTCATCCTCGACGGGGGCGACGGTCAGGCTGTCGATATTGTAGCCGCGGCCGGAAAACAGGCCGATGACGCGCGCGAGAACGCCGGACTCGTTCTCGACCAGCACGGAGATCGTGGCGGCGCGCATGGGTTCCTGGACGATGGCGTTCATGTCGGCTCTTTCAGGTTCGGTGTCTCGGGATCTCGGCGGCGATGGCGGGGCTCAGACGAGCACGAGCCCCTCATCGGTGATGCCGGCGGCGCTCGCCTCGTGTTCCGGCCCGAGGATCATCTCGTTGTGCGCCGCCCCCGAGGGGATCATCGGGAAGCAGTTCTCCGCGCGGTCGACATGGATGTCCGCGATCACCGGACGGTCGGTCGCCAGCATCTCGTCGATCACCCGGTCGAGATCGTCGATGCTCTCGGCGCGCAGGCCGACGGCGTGGAAGCTCTCGGCGAGGCGCACGAAATCGGGCAGGGCGGCGGAATAGCTCTCGGAATAGCGGCCGCCATGCAGCAATTCCTGCCACTGGCGCACCATGCCCATGTATTCGTTGTTGAGGATGAAGATCTTCACCGGCAGGCGGTATTGCGCGAGCGTGCCCATCTCCTGGATGTTCATCAGGATGCTGGCTTCGCCGGCGATGTCGATCACGAGTGCGTCGGGATGGGCGATCTGCACGCCCATCGCCGCGGGCAGGCCGTAGCCCATCGTGCCGAGGCCGCCCGAGGTCATCCAGCGGTTCGGCTTGTCGAAGCGGAAATGCTGGGCCGCCCACATCTGGTGCTGGCCCACCTCGGTCGTGACATAGGTCTCGCGGCCCTGGGTCTTTTCCCACAGCCGGCGGATGGCGTGCTGCGGCTTGATGATCGCACCTTTCTCGAAGCTCTGGGTGAAGCGCAGCGAATCCTTCTCGCGCCAGGTTTCGATCATGCGCCACCACTCGGCGAGCGCCGCACTGTCCTGCCGGGAGTCATCCTGCTTCCAGGCGGCGATGAGGGCGCGCAGCGCCTCGGTTGCGTCGGCGGCGATGGCGATGTCGACCACCACGTTCTTGTTGATGTTCGAGGGGTCGATGTCGATGTGGATTTTCTTCGCGTGCGGGGCGAAGGCGTTGAGCCGGCCGGTCACGCGGTCGTCGAACCGGGCGCCGATGTTCAGCATCACGTCGCAGCCATGCATCGCGAGGTTGGCCTCGTAGGTGCCGTGCATGCCGAGCATGCCGAGAAAGGCCGGGTTCGAGGCCGGGAAGGCGCCGAGGCCCATCAGCGTCGAGGTGACGGGGGCGCCGGTCAGCTTCGCGAACGCGACGATCAGTTCGGCCGAGTCCGGGCCGGAATTGATCAGCCCGCCGCCGCTGTAGATGATCGGCCGGCGCGCGCCCTTGAGCAGCTTCACCGCCGCGGCGATGCCGGCCGGATCGGGCTCGGTGCGCGGGCGGTAGGAGCGGTGCGGGCCTTCCGGCGCCTCGGTATAGGGTGCCGGGTTGATGAGGATGTCCTTTGGCAGGTCGATCAGCACCGGGCCGGGGCGGCCGGTCCGCGCGACGTGGAACGCCTCGTGCACGATGCGGGACAGGTCGTCCGAGCGCTTGACCAGGTAGTTGTGCTTGGTGGCCTGGCGGGTGATGCCCGTGGTGTCGGCTTCCTGGAAGGCGTCGTTGCCGATCAGGTGGGTCGGCACCTGGCCGGTGAGGCAGACGACGGGGATGCTGTCCATCAGCGCGTCGACCAGGCCGGTGACGGCGTTGGTGGCGCCGGGGCCGGAGGTGACGAGGACGACGCCGACCTTGCCGGTCGAGCGGGCATAGCCTTCCGCCGCGTGAACCGCCGCCTGCTCGTGCCGGACCAGGATGTGGCGGATCGCGTTCTGCTGGAAGAGCGCGTCGTAGATCGGCAGCACGGCACCGCCCGGATAGCCGAAAATGACCTCGACCCCCTGCGCCTTGAGCGCGCGGAGAAGGGTTTCGGCCCCGGAAGCAACGGATTTGTTCACGGCGTTGATATCCCCATCATGTGCGATCGCGTCGCAGGCCTAGCCCGGTCTGCTGCGCTGCGTCAACCCGGTGAATTAATAAATGAAATGATATTGCCGATCATGCTTTCAGAAAATTGCGCTGGATCGACAAATCTTGAACTGATCATATGCGTATCGCGCTCATCTGCCAGTTTCTGATGGCGGAACCAGGTGGCCTGGCGCTTGGTGTAGGCGGCGGTGGCGGCGATGGCGCGGGACGCCGCCTCGTCGAGGCTGATCGTGCCTGTGAGATGCGCCAGCAACTCCGGCACGCCGTGGGCGCGCAGGCCGGGCAGCGCGGGATCGGGGGCGCGGGCGGCGACGGCGGCCACTTCCGCCAGCGCGCCGGCGGCGAGCATTGCCTCGAAGCGCGCCGCGATCGCCGCGCGCAGCGCCTGGCGCGGCGGGTCGAGCAGGAGCAGCATGACGCGGTATCCGGCGAGCCGCTCGCGCGGTGCGGCGTGCCAGGCGGCGAGGCCGCGCCCGGTGCCGAGCAGCACCTCGGCGGCGCGGGCGAGGCGCTGGGGATCGCTCGGCCGCAGCTTCGATGCCGTTGCCGGGTCGCGCGCCGCAAGCCAGGCGTGGAGTGCTGCCGGGCCATCCGCCGCGAGCATCCCCCGCGCTTGCGCCCGCGCGTCTGGCCCCGGATCGGGGATCGGGGCGATGCCGTTGACCAGCGAGGAGAGATAGAGGCCGGTGCCGCCGCACAGGATCGGCAGTTCGGAGGCTGCGAGTTCCGCCAGCGCCCGGCCGCGCCACCAGGCGGCATCGACCGCCTCTTCCAGCCGGCGCACGCCGTAGAGCCGGTGCGGCGCCGCCGCTTCGTCGGCCACGCTCGGGCGGGCGGTGATGATCCGCCAGTCGGCGTAGCATTGCATCGCGTCGGCATTGATGATCGTGCCGCCGAAGCGCTGTGCTGCGGCGAGGGCGAGGGCCGACTTGCCGGAGGCGGTGGGCCCGGCTGCGATCAGCAGCGGCCTTGCCGGGGGGGCGGAACTTGCTCTAGGCGACTGGGTCATGAAATTCGTTCTGGTGCTGGTCGCGGCGCGCGACAAGGTGACGTTGACCGATACGATGGTGGCCCGCGTGCGCGGGCTGGCCGCCGGCGGCCAGCCATTGTGGCTTTCGCCCGGTGAGGCCGCCGAGATTCCCTGCATGGAGCCGCCGGATTTTGCGCTGGTGCGCGCGGCGCTCGACAATGCCCCGGTGGATGTGATGTGCGTCCGGGATCGCGGCCGGCGCAAGGCCGTGCTGGTCGCGGACATGGACAGCACGATCGTGACTTCGGAGACGCTCGACGAGCTGGCCGCCGAGGCGGGGGTGGGCGAGCGGGTCGCCGCGATCACCGCGCGCTCGATGGCGGGGGAGCTGGATTTCGCCGATGCGCTGCGCGAGCGCGTCGCCCTGCTGGAGGGGCTCGATGTCGCAGCACTCGAGCGCACCTGGCGGCGCACCGCGATCATGCCGGGCGCGCGCGCGCTGGTCGCGACGATGCGCGCGCATGGCGCGGTGACGGCGCTGGTCTCGGGCGGGTTCACCTGGTTCACCAGCCGGGTGGCGGCGGAGGTCGGGTTCGACACGCATCGCGCCAACGAGCTGCTCGATGATGGATCCCGGCTGATCGGCCGCGTCGCCGAGCCGGTGCTGGACCGCGACGCCAAGCGCACGGCGCTGCACGAGCTGGCGGCGACGCGCGGGGTGAAGCTGTCGGCGACGCTGGCGGTGGGCGACGGGGCGAACGATCTCGCGATGATCGCCGATGCCGGGCTGGGGGTGGCGTATCACGCCAAGCCGATCCTCGCCGAGGCGGCGGCGGTGCGCGTCGAGCATGGCGACCTGCGCGCGCTGCTCTTCGCCCAGGGCTATCCGGCCGCGTCGTTCAGGGCGTGAGGCTGAGCCGCGGGCGCTCGATCAGCGGGCAGCGATTCATCACCACGACGAGCCCGGCCGCGCGGGCGAGGGCGGCGGCATCCTCGTTCACCACGCCGAGCTGCATCCAGATCGTCGTCGCGCCAAGGCGGATCGCGTCGCGCACCGCCGGCAGCACCCGTTCGGAGGCGCGGAACAGCTCGACCATGTCGAGCGGGGCGGCATCGTCGAGCGAGGCGGCGACCTCTCGCCCGTGCAGCATGGTGCCGGCGAGGCCGGGATTGACCGGGGTGACGTCGTAGCCGAGGCGGAGCAGCGCGCCGAGCACCTCGTTCGAGGGGCGGGCCGGGTTGGCCGAGGCGCCGACCAGCGCGATCCGCCGCGTGTTCGTCAGGATGCGCGCGATCGTCGTATCGTCGAGCCCGTCGATGCTCATGAGTCGCCTCTGGTCTGCCGGTTGAGCCTCCTGTAAGCGCACGGATCATGCGCACCGCAAGACCCTATCTGATCTTTCTGCTCGGCCTGCTGAGCGTCGCCGCGTGGTATCTGCCGAACCGGCCGCGTGCCGGCGGCGTCGCCATGCCGGATGCGCGGTTCAACTCGGTGTCCTACGCGCCGTTCCGCAATGGCCAGTCGCCGCTGACGAAGACGTTCGCCTCGGCCGCCGAGGTGGAGCAGGATTTGCGGCTGATCGCGCGTCACGCCAGCGGCATCCGCACCTATTCCTCGATCGAGGGCGATTTCGACATCGGCGCGCTGGCGAAACAGGCGGGGCTGAAGGTCTGGGCCGGGATCTGGCTCGGGTCGAACCCGAAGGACAATGCGCGCGAGATGGCGGCCGGCATTGCCGCGGCGAACGCGCATCCGCACACGATCACCCGCGTGGTCGTCGGCAACGAGGTGCTGCTCCGGCGCGACCTGTCGGTGGGCGAGCTGATCCGCGACATCGATCATGTCCGCGCCCGGGTGAAGCAGCCGGTTGCCTATGCCGATGTCGCCAGCTTCTGGTTCGAGTTCCCGCAGGTGGCGAAGCATGTCGATGTCGTGATGATCCACCTGCTGCCGTACTGGCAGAACCATCCGGTGGGGGTGAACGCCGCGATCGCGCGGATCGGGCGGACCATCCGCAAGGCCGAGCGCGTCTTTCCGGGCAAGACGATCTCGGTGGGCGAGACCGGCTGGCCAAGCCGGGGGCGCTGGCGGGCGGATGCGGCGCCGTCGCGGGTCAACGAGGCGATCTTCCTGCGCCGTTTCGTCAGCCTCGCCGATCGCGCGCATGTCGATTACAACCTGATCGAGGCGTTCGACCAGCACTGGAAATACCACGACGAGGGGATCGCCGGCGCCAATTGGGGGATATGGTCCGCCGGGCGGACGCCGAAATTCCCGCTCGCCGGGCCGGTGGTGGAGATACCGCACTGGCCGCTTTATGCCGGGGCGGCCATCGCGCTGTCGGTGGTGTTTGCGCTGGTCGGCGGGGTGGCGGGCGCCTCGGGCCTCGCGCTCGCCTTCGGCCTCGGCAATGCGCTGGTCTATGCCTGGGCGATCACCCATCATGTGCTGTACGACGGATCCCTGCTGATCTGTGCCGCGGTGAACCTGCCGGCGCAGCTTGCCCTCGCACTCGCCGCCCTGCGCCGGGCGCGGCATGATAAGGTGGAGTTGCGGGCTGATGGGGCGGCGACGGTGCTGCTGTTGCGCGCGAGCCTGTTCGGCAAGGCGGGCCCGGGCGACTGGGGCAGGCATTTGTTCGACCACCTCTGGTTCCTGTTCGTGGTGGCCGTGACGATCGTGCAGGCGGGGCTGGTATTCGATCCGCGCTATCGGGATGCGCCGTTTCCGGCCTTTGCGGTGCTCATCGTGATCGCGGCCTGGCGGCTTGCGCGCGGCGATTTTCCGGCCGCGCGGAGCTGGCGGGACTGGCTGCCGAGCGCGCTGCTCGCCTCCGGCGCGGTGGCGAGTGCTGTCATCTCTGGCGTGTTGAACCTGGAGTTCATGCTCTGGAACGCGCTGATGCTGGTGGTCGCGGCACCGGGCCTGCTGGCGCTGCGGCGTGTGGGCTGGCGTATGGGCAGGTGAAAAGGAGCATCGTCCGGCCGGATGGCGTCACCCAGCCGGACGATGCGCCGAAGCTCATCGCATCGCGAGGCTTTCGTTGCCCGGCGGGATGATGAAGCAGGATTGATGGGTGCGCTTGAGATCGTTGCAGACCATCTTTGCGCTCCGCTGATCGAGCCCGGCGATCTGGGCGCGCCAGACGCGGCGGCGGCGGACGATTGTGCTGCCGACGCGGGCAATGCCGACGCGATGCTGGCTGCGCACGCGCAGGGCCTGACGCTTGGCGAGGCTGTAGCTATCGAACGCGCCGACCTGCGCGGTCCAGCCGGGGATCATGTCGCGCGTCACCCGTGTGCCATGCGTTGCGTGGGCGGTTGCGGCGGCGAGGCGCAGGTGATGCGTGGCCGGCCGGGCGAGATGGGCGAGCAGGGCCCGGGCCGGAGTTGGTGTTGCGACCGGGGCGATGGCCGGATGAGGCGTGGCGACCGGCCGGGAAGCCGGCATCGCCCTGGTGTTGGCGGCCACCACCAGCGCCGGTGCGCCGCCTTCGGCCGCGAACCCGGCATCGAGCAGATGGGCCATGTTGTCATAGGCCACGATCCAGGACGGGGCGTGCATTTCCACCCCGATCAGCATGTGGCCGTTGCGCACCGCGGCGGTGACGAGGTTGAACCGGGCGAGGTTGGTGAAGCCGGTCTTCATGCCGATCGCGCCGTTGTAGCGCTTGAGCATGCCATCGATATTGGGGATGATGCGGCCCTCGAAGCGGAAGCTCGGAACCGAGAAGAGGTAGCGGTATTGCGGATAGTCGAGCAGCAAATGGCGGGCGAGGATCGCCATGTCGTAGGCGTCGGTCACCTGGTTCGGATCGGGCAGGCCGGACGGGTTGCGGAAGACGCTGCGCTGCATGCCGATGGCGTGGGCGTGGGCCGTCATTTCGGCGGCGGCGCGGCGGATGCTGCCATTGCCGAGATACTGGCCGAGCGCGGTTGCCGCGTCATTGGCAGAGAGGGTGGTCATGCCCAGCATGGCCTGCCGAACGGTCACGGTCTGCCCGGCCACGAGATCGAGCTTCACCGGCTGGACCGAGGCCGCCGCGGCGCTGACCGGCAGCGCCGTGTTCATGTGCAGCCGGCCGTCCTTGAGCGCGGTGAAGGCGAGGTCGAGCGTCATGAGCTTGGTCAGGCTCGCGGGATAGCGGATGTTGTAGGCGTTGTTCTCGGAGATGATCTTGCCGGTGGCGGCGTCCATCACTACCCAGTCGATCCCAGGGGCGACCGGGCCGGACCCGGTGGCGGCGGCCGCGATCGGCATGGCGGCCGCGGTCCGGGTGACATGCCGGTAGGGACGGTGGTGATGCGCGTAGGCCATGGCCGCCGGTACGGCCAGCAGCGTCGCCGCGCAGGCGCCGCCAATGGTCATTCGCGCGCAGCGCTTCAGGACGATTCCCGCGCGATCGCGCAACCCGGCAAAACCCATATCGAACTCCCAAACATGAACGATACCTCATGCGTCGGATAAAATGATTTTGCCTCGCTGTCCAGTTTAAATAGTGAAATTAATAAAAAAGCCAAAGGGTTAATGGTTAATCTTGCGTTGATCGGGGCGGACGCCCGCGCCGCGCCGGATCGTTCCGACATCGAATGGTCATTGTGCGATGCACAAAAATGTTTGACTCTGCCGTTGAGAAGGCCTAGATCGGTGTTGTTGCACTGCACTATAAATGTGCGTGCGGGATATCTGGCCGTCGTGTTTCTGCCTGAAACGAGGTGACGACAGCCAAGGTTGGGTGCCGCGAGGCGCCGGCTATCGTTGCAACGGACTGACAAGGAGTGGATGACGATGACAACAAAGACAAAGGCTGCCGATACCGTCCAGAACACCGCCGAGGCGGCTGTCGAGGCGACGAAGGCCCAGGTCGCGGCAGGGTTCGAGAAGACCCTCGCTTCGGTCAAGGAAGGCATGGAAAACGCCGCGAAGGGTTTCGAGACCCAGCAGGCGAAGATGAAGGAGCAGGTTGTGAAGGCGATGAAGACCACCGAGGAGATGATGGCGTTCGGCCAGGGCAATTTCGAAGCGCTGGTGAAGGCGAGCCAGATTTTCGCCTCGGGCATGCAGGGCATCTCGAAGCAGATCGCCAGCACCACCCAGAGCTCGGTTGAAGAAACCGTTTCGATGACGAAGGCGCTTGCCGGCGTGAAGTCGGTCAAGGAAGCGGTCGACCTGCAGACCGGTTTCGCCCGTTCGCTGATGGAGAAGGCGGTTGCCGAGACCGGCCGCATCACCGATGCCTCGCTGAAGCTGACCGAGCAGACCATCGCGCCGCTGACCGCGCGCGTGACGCTCGCCGTCGAGAAGTTCGGCGCGTCCATCTGATCCAGATGACATGCCCCTGGACGCCCTGACGGGTTTCGGGGGCATGACAACGAAGCGATGCTGGCAGTGCCAGTGTCTGCGAGACGCCTGAAATCCGCTGGGTTTCAGGCGTTTTGCGTTGCGGAGCGTTGTCAGGGCGCGCTGGCGCGGACCACCAGAACGTGGAAGCTGCCCGGCTTGAACGCCCGCCTTGGATAGGTTTTTCCCGGCGCCGGCGGCAGCATCCCGACTTGCTTCGCTGTCGAGAGGTAGGCCGTCCTTGTTGTGGCGTCGAAGGTCAGGGTCCGGGCGCCCGGCGCGGTGCCGAGGCGCTGGATGACGCGGTATTCGTCCCCGGATCCATCCTTGGGCGATGCGCGCACGATGCTCAGCGTGCCGTCGATGCTCGGCGCCAGCACCAGCGCATCCCGCGCATCGTAGCGCACGGCGTCGGCGAACCCCGGCAGGGGCAGCGAGGCGACCACCTTCCCGCCACGCGCATCGACCACTGCCAGCACATCGTTGCGGCAGGACACGAACAGGCGCATGTCCGCCCGGTCGATCGCAAGGCCGGTCGGCCCGGTGCAGGCGGGGGCGACGTCGATCTCGCGCAGGATGGTCATCGCCCGCGGATCGATCACCGCGATCCGGTTGGCCGATTTGAGGTTGAGATACACGCGCCCGCGCCCGTCGGCGACGATGAATTCGGGATCGGCATGGAAGGGCAGGGAGCCGACGATCCGGCCGTTTGCCGGGTCGATCGCGAACAGCGTCTGGCTGACTTCGTTGGGCACGAGCACAAGCCGCGACGAGGGATCATAGGCAATGCCATCCGGCCCTCTGCCGACATCGATGGTGCGGATCGTGCGCAACGTCTTCAGGTCGAACATGGTCACCGTGCCGGCAATGCCGGCGGTGGCGAAGCCGTGGCCGAACCGCGGCGCCAGCGCGATGCCATGCGTCCCCCGGACATTGCCGATCGTGCCGATGCGACGTTGGGTGCGGGTGTCGATGACGTCGACCCGGTCGCCCTGGGCGGCGAAGATCCGATGCGCCGCGGGATCGGTTGCGAGGTAGTCCCATTTCACCGGGCCGGGCAGGGCGATCTGGCCGGCAACATGAAAGCGGGGTGTTGCGGCGCGTGCGAAGGGGGCGGCGCACAGGCCGGGCAGCAGGGCGAGGGCGAGGAGGCGCGGCTTGATCATGGAAGGTCCGTTCCAGTGTGGTGGAGCGTCGGCTTCCCCGATCGGCCGCGCGCGGGCAAGCCGTGTCGGCGGGATTTCATCGGAACGTCATGGCGACGACCGTGCGGTGACAGAGCGTCATCCGATCCGGATGGATCGGACCGCGCTCCAGCGCATGCGACGTCAGCGCTGGCAACGGGCTGGTCGCCGCCCTAAAATCGAGATTGGGAGGGGGGAGGCATTTTCTGAAATGAGTGGTCGGAGCGGCGGGATTCGAACCCACGACCCCCAGTCCCCCAGACTGATGCGCTACCAGGCTGCGCTACGCTCCGACAGGGGCGTCTTAGCAACTGATTCAGGGTGAGGCAATCGACCCGGGACGCTTATCTCGCCTCGAGCATCATCCGATCAGATGGAATCATCTGATCGGATAAAGATGCTCGGTTTGTCAGTATGATAGAGCACTACATCCGATCCAAAAGGATCGGAAAGTGCTCTAGGTTCTGTACCTATTGCCATGACTACGGGGCGTCTGATTCAAGTCTGTTCGGAGGACTTGGAACATGGCGGAACTTTTCTGGCTGAACAACACGCAATGGGCTGCGATCGAACCATTGCTGCCGAAGCTTGGCGGCAAGCCTCGGGTTGATGACCGCCGGGTGCTGAGCGGCATCCTGCATCGCTTTCGCGAGGGCTTGCGATGGCGAGCGCTTCCTGAGGCCTATGGGCCACGAACCACTGTGTTCAACCGGTTCAACCGCTGGAGCCAGCGTGGCCTCTGGCAGGAGATATTCGCGGCGCTTGTCGCCTGCGCGGATCCGCCGCGCATCGCCATGGTGGACAGCACCTCGGTTCGGGCACATCGCGCGGCCGCGGGCGGTAAAGGGGGGCGCAAAGCCAGGCCATCGGCCGGTCGAGGGGTGGACGGACGACCAAGATCCACGCCGTCGCAGATGAGCAGGGACGCATCGCCGCACTCCTCCTGACGCCAGGACAGGCCTCCGACATCAGCGGCGCGAGGGCGCTTCTGCCCACAATACCGCCACCAGAAGAGCTGATCGCCGACAAAGCCTACGACGCTGATGATCTTAGCACCTTCCTCACCCGCCAAGGCACCAGGCCGGTGATCTCGCCCATGCCCAACCGCCGCGCCATTCCGCCCTTCGACCCCGTCGCCTACAGAAAGCGCAATCTCATCGAACGCGCCTTCTGCAGGCTCAAGGACTGGCGCGCCATCGCCACACGATATGACAAAACCGCACGAAATTTCCTCGCTGGTATTTGCCTCGTCCTCGCCGTCACATCATGGATCAGTTGAGTCCAGAGCCTAGAGCATCATCCGATCAGATGGAATCATCTGATCGGATAAAGATGTTCTAATTATCAACAAGATAGAGCACGACATCCGATCCGGATGGATCGGTACGTGCTCTAAAGGCTGGCGCGCAGGGTTTCCAGCTCGTCGAGCACTGCGTGGATGGCGGCGCGCAGCACCGTGCCGGCGGCCCGGGCGCGTTCGAGCTGGCGGTCCGGCGCGGCGTCGGGCGGGGGGCCGGGTTGCGGGCGGGATGCGGCGGTGGCGAGGATCGGCAGTTCCGGCGACTCCTCGCCGGCATCGTCCGCCATGCCGGGCTCGGCAGTGGTGCGGCCGCGCTCGGCGGCGGAGGCTGCGCGTTCCTCGTCCGAGGCGGGCGGGATTTCGGCGTGCAGCAGCCCACCGCTCTCGCGGAGCAGGCGCTGGACCCCCTTGATCGTATAGCCCTGGGTGTAGAGCAGGTCGGCGATGCGTTGCAGCAGCACGACATCATCCGGACGGTAATAACGCCGGCCGCCGCCGCGCTTGAGGGGCTTGATGCGGGGAAACTTGGTTTCCCAGAAGCGCAGCACGTGCTGGGGCACATGAAGCTCGTCCGCCACCTCGCTGATGGTGCGGAACGCCTCGGCCGACTTGCGGACCCGGGCGCGGCCCTGGTCGTCCTGCCTGGTATCGTCGGGCGGCGTCTCGTCGGTCAAAACTGGCCTGCGGAGGCGGGGGATTTGCCGGTGTCAACGGCCTCGCGCAGGATCTGGCTGGGGCGGAAAACCAGCACGCGGCGCGGCAGGATCGGCACTTCGCGGCCGGTTTTCGGGTTGCGGCCGATGCGCCGCCCTTTCTGGCGCACGGAGAAGGTGCCGAAACCGCTGATCTTGATCGACTCGCCCTCGGCAAGGGCGCGCTTCATGCGGTCCAGCACTGCTTCGAGCAGCTCTGCGGATTCGTTGCGCGACAGTCCCACTGCCGCATAGATCGACTCAGCCAGTCCGGCGCGTGTCAACGTGCTCATTTTTCAAGATTAGCAAGAAAGGCAGCCGGGTCAACACGGAACCGCAATCGTCGCGGTCTCGGGCGGCAAGGCGGGGCGGTTCAGAAGCGGAACAGCGCCGATCCCCAGGTCAGTCCGCCGCCGAGCGCCTCGATCAGCACGAGATGGCCGGGCTTGATTCGTCCGTCGCGCACCGCCTCGTCGAGCGCCAGCGGGATGGAGGCGGCGGAGGTGTTGGCGTGGCGGTCGACCGTGACGACGACCTGTTCGGGCGCGAGGCCGAGCCGCTTTCCCATCGCATCGATGATGCGGCGATTGGCCTGGTGGGGAACCAGCCAGTCGATGTCCGATTGCGCGAGGCCGTTGGCGGCGAGCGCCTCGTCCACCGCGCCGGCGAGCTTGCTGACCGCGTGGCGGAAGACTTCCGAGCCCTTCATCACCAGGTGCTGGGGCCGGTCGGCCTGGCCGGTTGCGCCGTCGATATAGAGGATGTCGCCGTAGCGGCCATCCGAATGGATATGGGTGGAGATCAGCCCGCGATCGGCGTCGTCCTGTGCCGCGCGCAGCAGCACCGCGCCGGCGCCGTCGCCGAACAGGACGCAGGTGCCGCGGTCTTCCCAGTTGAGGATGCGGGAATAGACCTCGGTGCCGATCACCAGCACGCTGGCGCATTGGCCGGAGCGGATGAAGGCATCGGCCACCGAGACGGCGTAGACGAAGCCGGAGCAGGCGGCCGAGAGGTCGAACGCGAAGCCGCCGGTGATGCCGAGTGCCGCCTGGATGCTCACTGCGGTGGCGGGAAAGCCCTGATCCGGCGTCGAGGTCGCGACGATGATGGCATCGACCGTCTCGGGGGCGGCGCCGGCATAGGCCAGCGCCCGGCGCGCGGCCTCGGCGCCCATGAAGGTCGCGGTTTCATGCGGGGCGGCGAGGTGCCGCTGGCCGATGCCGGTGCGTTCGCGGATCCAGGAATCGGAGGTGTCGACCCGTTTGGCCAGTTCGTCGTTGGTGACGATGCGTTCCGGCAGGTAGCTGCCGACCCCTTCGAAAACGGTGCGTTTCATGTCGGTCAGCCGGATGTCACGGGTGTGGAGGAGGGGGTGCGGATGGCATCGCTGGCGAGGCGCTCGCGATCGACGTGGTGGGTCAGGTCGTCGCGGATACGGTCGTTGAAGCGGTTGACGATCATGTCCATCGCGACGTCGACGGCATGGGCGAAGCCCTCGGCATCGGCGCCGCCGTGGGATTTGACCACGACGCCGTTCAGCCCGAGCAGGACGGCGCCGTTGTAGCGCCGCGGGTCGAGCCATTCGCGCAGCCGCGACAGGCCGGGGCGGGCGAGGAGATAGGCGATGCGGGCGGCGATGTTGGCCGAGAAGATCCGCCGCAGCAGGTCGCCGACCAGGCGCAGCGCGCCCTCGCCGGTCTTGAGCGCGACATTGCCGGTGAAGCCGTCGGTCACGACGACGTCCACGGTGCCGCCGGCGATGTCGTGGCCCTCGATGAAGCCGTGGAACTGCGCGCCGATCGGGCTTTCGCGCAGCGCCTCGGCGGCGCGGCGCAGGGTTTCATCGCCCTTCATTTCCTCGGAGCCGACATTGAGCAGCCCGATCGTCGGGTGCGGCAGGCCGAGCACGGTGCGCGCGAACAACTCGCCCATGATGGCGAATTCGACGAGGTTGCGGGCGTCGCAGACGACATTGGCGCCGAGATCGAGCATCACCACGTCGCCGCGCGCCGAGGGGCCGATCGCGGCCATGGCGGGGCGGTCGATCCCGCTCATCGTCTTGAGGACGATCTTGGCGAGGGCGAGCATCGCGCCGGTATTGCCGGCCGAGATGACGCCCGCGGCCTCGCCATTGGCCACGGCATCGATCGCCCGGCGCAGCGAGGCGTCCCGCAGCCGCAGGGCGGCGGTGGGTTTCAGCTCGTTGGGGATGACTTCCGTGGTCGGGCGGATGGTGACCCGGTTGCGCAGGCGCTTGCTCAGCCGGACCAGCTCATCTAGCCGCGGCGCGTCGCCAAAGACCTCGAACCGGGCATTCGGATGGCGCTCGGCAGCGATGTCGAGCCCGGCGATGACCACGTCCGGCGCATGGTCGCCGCCCATCGCGTCGACCGCGAGGATCGGCGCTCCGGCGGCGGGCGCGCGGTCGGGTCCTTGCGGCGGATGCGGCATGGAGGAGGCGGAGTCGGAGGGGGATCCGGTCGTCATCGGCTGTGCGAAGGCACGGACGGTGGCGACAAGGTCACGGCCGGATCAGATCCGGACCGTGCCCTTGAGATCCTTGCCGGCGGCGACGACTTCACGCCCGTCATAATGGCCGCAATGGCCGCAGACATGGTGCGGACGCTTCAGCTCGCCGCAATTGCTGCACTCGGCATGAGCCTGCTGGCCCACGGCGTGGTGGCTGCGGCGCATGCCTTGGCGGGAGGGGGAGGTCTTGCGCTTGGGTACGGCCATGGGTCGCTCTCGGTTCTGTGCGTTTCGTCGCGAAAGGTCTCGGCGCGCCAGCAGGTGACGCCCCGTGGACCGGGGGGGATCGGAAAGCGGGCGTCTAGCAGAGAGAGGGGCGGAGGGCAAGATTGAAGGTGGCGGGGCGGTGCGGCCGGGATAAATCCGGCCGGTAGCAGTCCGGCCGGGATCAGTCCGGCCGGGGTCACTCCGGCCGGCGGAGTTTCGCGAGGGCGGCGAACGGGTGCGCCTGCGGTGCGGCGCCGGCATCGGGTGCTGCGGGCGGCTCCGCGCCGGGCCGGCGGGGATAGGGATCGAGCGCCAGGGCGAGCTGCTCGACGAGCAGGGCGCCGAGATCGGCCACCGTTCCCTCCAGCGCGACCTGGTCCGGCGCGTCGGGGTCCAGCATGTCGTCATCCTCCACCGGCGCGCCGTTGGTGACGAGCAGCAGCGCGGCGGTTTCGGCGATCGACTGGTCGACCGGTTCGAGCGACACGATGCAGGATTGCGTGACCTCGGCGGCAAGCTCCAGCCGCGCCTCGATCCGCGGTCCGCCGGCGCGGCGCAGGTGGAAGCTGCCCGACAGCGCGGCGATCGCGGGGATACCGAAGGCGGCGGCGATGGCGGCGCGTTCTGCGGCGCTGGTCTCGATCGTCACCGTTTCGGGATCGTCGCCGAGGCGGGCGAGGTCGAGGCGCCGGGTGAGGGGGGCGGGGGCTGCTTCAGTCATGTTAAAACAGTGCCGCATCTTGCACGGCGAGGGAAGCTCGCTCATAGAGCCTGAACCAGCCGCAACCCAAGGATCGAGCCGCGTGCGCAGATTGGCGATCAAGCTCCGCCCATTTCTCCCCTTGCTGATGCTGCCGGCACTTGCCGGCTGCGCCGTGTTTTCGGCGCAACCGCGCTATCGCGGCACCGCGGTGACCGAGGCGCAGCTCAAGCAGCTCACCCCCGGCGTTTCCACCGAGGCGGACGCCACCGCGCTGCTCGGCTCGCCGACGCTGCGGGAATCATTCAACGATCATGACTGGCTTTACGTGAGCCAGGTGACGAAGCCGCGCATCGGCCAGACCCTGGGCGTCGAGAAGCAGCAGGTCGTCGTGCTGGATTTCGGCGGCGGGGTGCTGAAATCGATCCGCCGGGTCGACAAGAAGCAGGCGCTGCACGTCGCGATGGCGGGTGGCAGAACGCACGCGCCGGGCGGCCATGCAGGTTTCCTGCAACAGCTTGTCGGCGGTGTCGGGCACTATAATCCTGGCCTGGGCGCCGGACAGTCCGGCGGCCTCGGCGGAGCGAGCGGATTCTGATCGCATGATCGGGCGGCGCGGCATTCTGGCCGGAACCGGAACCGTGGCGGCGCTGGCGATGGCCGGCACCGCCCGCGCCTCGACCTCGGTTCTCGGCATGGCGGGGCCCGTCACCCGTCTGCCGCCCGGATCGGAGGCGCCACAGCTGAACGACGTGGTGGCACCGGGATTGCAGCGGGACGTGCTGATCCGCTGGGGCGATCCCGTGCTGCCCGGTGCGCCGCCGTTTCGCCCGGGCAATGTCACGCTTTCGGCCGCCAGCCGGCAATTCGGCTGGGATGCGATCATCGCCGGGCTGGTGAAGATGCCGCCCGCCGACGATGGCGTGCGCCGGCTGCTGATGGTTCTCACCCATCCCGACGTGCAGATGCGCATGGCGTTTCCCGGCGGCAGCGGGCCGGCCATCGTCGCCGGCAAGATGCAGGGGGCGTCGGTCCTCAACCTCGCGGTGCAGAACGGGCGCTGGGTGGTGGTGGCCGGCGGCTACCAGTCCCGCCGCATCACCGACGGGACGCTGTGCCGCATCTCCGGGCCGGCCGCTGCCTCGATCGGGCAAACGGTGCAGGGTGTGCTGGCGCCGTCCATCGGCAGTGTGACGCCCTGGAACACGGTATTGCTGCCCGAAGGCCGCGCCGCGGGCTGGATCAAGCGGCTCGCCGGCCATGCGCCGGGCTTCGACAGCCCGGGCGTGGGCGCCGGCTTCGGCTGGGTGGTCGAGCTCGATGCGGCCAATCCGATGTCCTTCCCGGTCAAGCGCACCGCGCTCGGCCGGCTGCCCCGCGCGGGCGTTGCCTGCGGCCTCGCCGCCGATGGCAGCGCCGTCGTCTTCATGAGCGAGGACGGACCGATGGGGCGGCTGTTCCGCTTCAAGGGCGCCGCCCCTTCTGGCACCGGAGAGGGCGCGCTGGATGCCGGGACGCTCGCCGTTGCGGTGATCGATGGATCGCATATCGTCTGGCACGACCTGCCCGCGGGCCTGCCGACGCTGACCGCGACGGCTTCGGCCGGGCATCGCGAGTCCGGGTTCGATGCGCCGGCCGGCATGGCGATCGGTTCGGATGGCACGCTCTATTTGGCCTGCCGCGGCAATCCGGGACGAGGGATCAGCCAGATCAACCCGCTCAACCCGCGCGCCGGCAATGGCACAGGCCATCTGCTCGCCTTTGCGCCCGAGGGCGGCGATCCCGGGGCCAAGCGGTTTGCCGGGCGCGTCGTGCTGCTGGGCGGCAATCCGGCGCATGATTCCTCCGCGCGCTACGCGCCGGGTTCGACCGCCTGGCTGCGCGCCCCCTCGACCCTCGCTTTCGACGGGCGCGGCCGGCTGCTGATCGGCACCGACCAGCGCGGCGATGTGACCGACACTGCGGACGGGCTGTTCGCGATGCACTCGCAGGGCGGGCTCCATCTGCTCTACAGCGCGCCGGTTGGGGGGGCTGTGGGCGGTGCTGCTGCCGATCCGCAGGGGAAGACGCTGTTCACCGTCGCGCGGCATCCCGGCGCCACGCGCCAGGCCGATTTCGCCGATCCGGCGACGCGCTGGCCGACGGTGCAGCCCGGCATGCCGCCGCAGACCACGATGGTGTCGCTCACCCCGGGTTGACCCTGTCGCGGCCGGCGTACCTGAGGCCATGACGCTGACCATCACGACGAGGAGGGCTGGATGCTGAACACGACCGCGACCTTGAGGCTGAACGACCCGACGCTGCTGCGGGAAGCCAATTATATCGATGGAGCGTGGGTTCAGGCGGAGAGCGGCCGCACGCTCGATGTCCTCAACCCCGCGACGGGCGAACTGGTCGGCCGCGTGCCGGCGATGGGCGAGGCGGAGACCCGCCGCGCGATCGAGGCGGCTGGCCGGGCTCTGGCCGGCTGGCGGGCGATGCTCGCGAAGGAGCGTGCCGCGATCCTGCGCCGCCTCTACGAGCTGATGATGGCCAACCAGGACGATCTCGGCGCGATCATGACGGCCGAGCAGGGCAAGCCGCTGGCCGAGGCGAAGGGCGAGATCGCCTATGCCGCCGGCTTCATCGAGTGGTTCGCCGAGGAGGGGAAGCGGATTTACGGCGACACGATCCCGCAGAACGCTCCGGGCCGGCGGATCATCGTGCAGAAGCAGCCGATCGGCGTGTTTGCCGCGGTGACGCCGTGGAACTTCCCCTCGGCGATGATCACCCGCAAGGCCGGGCCGGGCTGGGCCGCTGGCTGCACCGGGGTGATCCGCCCGGCGAGCCAGACCCCGTTCTCCGCCCTCGCCCTTGCCGCCCTCGCCGAGCGCGCCGGCATGCCGGCCGGCGTGTGCAACATCATCACCGGGCCGTCCGGGCCGATGGGCGCCGAACTCACCGCCAACCCGATCGTGCGGAAATTCTCCTTCACCGGCAGCACCGAGGTCGGCGCGAAGCTGCTCGCCCAGTGCGCGCCGACGATCAAGAAGACATCGATGGAACTGGGCGGCAACGCGCCCTTCATCGTGTTCGACGACGCCGATCTCGACGCCGCGGTGAAGGGCGCTATCGATTCGAAATTCCGCAATGCCGGGCAGACCTGTGTGTGCGCCAACCGCATCCTGGTGCAGGACGGCGTGTTCGAGGCGTTTGCCGAGAAGCTGAAGGTCGCGGTCGAGGCGCTGAAGGTCGGCAACGGCATGGAGGCGGGCGTGACGCAGGGGCCGCTGATCAACCGCGAGGCGGTCGAGAAGGTGGAGACGCATATCGCCGATGCGGTCGCGGGCGGCGCGCGGATCGTCACCGGTGGCAGGCGCCATGAACTGGGCGGGAATTTCTTCACCCCGACCGTGATCGCCGATGTGAAGGGCGACGCGCTGATCTTCCGCGAGGAAACCTTCGGCCCGGTGGCCCCGCTGTTCCGCTTCAGCACCGAGGCGGAGGCGATCGCGATGGCGAACGACACCGAGTTCGGCCTCGCCAGCTATTTCTATGCCCGTGACGTGGGGCGCATCTTCCGCGTTGCCGAGGCGCTGGAATACGGCATTGTCGGCATCAACGAGGGCCTGATCTCGACCGAGGTCGCCCCCTTCGGCGGCGTCAAATCCTCGGGCCTCGGCCGCGAGGGATCGAAATACGGGATCGAGGATTATCTCGAGATCAAGTATCTGGCGCTCGGCGGCCTGGGCGGCTAAACGGGCGCTGCCAGGATGGGTGGCCGAGTGGTTTAAGGCAGCGGTCTTGAAAACCGCCATACGTGAAAGCGTATCGTGGGTTCGAATCCCACCCCATCCGCCAGTATTTCGAGAAAAATGCAGGCGCAATAAGCAACATTCAAAAATGACTATGTATATTGGATACACCCATCAGGATACATTCGAGGCGCGCATTTCCTAGGACGTCTATGGACGTCGCGCACCAATCGCGATAGCGCGTTTGAAACTCCCAAGGCATAGAGCGGATGTATCGAAAGGCGTTCTAAAAACCGCAGAATATATCTATAAGATATATAATATGACAGTAATACTGTCCTATTTTAATTTGTGTTTAGCCTAGAGAGGCGGTTTGCGCGGTTTCGGGCGATTGGCACCCCTTGCGGTTCCTGCGGTTCCTGCGGTTTTGAGGCTATGCTTGGAAAAAATGCAGGTATTTAGTCGAGTTGGTGGCCTCGAAAAACCGCAACCCACTTGCGGTTCCTTGCGGTTTTCTGCGGTTTTTCGGGTGATGCGCGGTCAATTCATGCCCTATGGCAATGCAATAGCCTTTATATGCCGGTTATCTATGCCTCATCCGCTATCTATGTCTCCCCTATTGGGTCGATAACTGGCGTGCAATCCGGCGCGCGGCGACCGCCCCATGACCGGCACCCGACCGGCGGCAGGATGCAGGGCGATGGCGCATTGACCGGCGCTCGATCTGGGGGCGGTTTCGGGCATCGTCGGCATGGAAGCCGGCGCCCGGCCTGCGGCCTCGCCCAGCCCGTCGCCAGGCGGTGACGGAAGCATTGACGATCCGCCGGCTGGGACGCCTCTACAGGCTCACGTATCGCCGCAGAGCGGCCCGCCACGCAGTGCGAGATAACCGGGCGGGTGCTGGCTGCACGCTGCGCTCTGACTGGCCGGTGCGGACTGCGGTGTCGGCGGTGAAGCGGTCGGCTTTGGCAGAGTCGCCAACTTGGCGACTCTGATCGTGGCCGCCCCCAATCGCGCCATGCTTCGTCTCGGGATGCAGCGCCTCGTAAGCCTCCTTGCGGCGCTGCACCTCGGTGCGGTCGATGCCGAGTTCGCGGGTGGCGGCATTGATGCCGGATGGCATTTGTTGAGGCGAACGACGGCGACCAGATGCATCAAGATGGCCGGCGCAAGTTGCGCCTTCCACCTTCTCACCTGTCAGCCTGACCCATTCCGCGATGTGCTCGCTGCGCTCAAGCGGCGTCAGTTCGGCGGGGACTTTTCCTCTCGTTTCCTTTAGGGATGCGGAAAACTACCCCCAGCCTCTACTCGAAACCCATTTCGCGGAGCATCTGCCGTGCTTCGATCAGGGCATATGACTTGTCCTTGCCGCTGATCCGGCGCTGCCGCACCTCGCCCATCTCCACCAGCTTGCGCCGGGCGTCCACCCGCTCCGATGGTCGCACAAGCGGGTTTTCGGCTACGCGGCGCAGTTCGGCAATCTCGGCGTCAGTCATGGACCTCTCCCGTGCGCGTATGGTTGTATCCCTTTGTTGCGTTTTCGTCACACTGTTGCGCCTTGCGGCTACGCTCAATGCGGTATCCTCGCACTCGATCCGAGCAGAATGAGCACTTTGCACCGAACTCACGCCATTGCGCCCGTTGAAAGCCGGCGCCCTTCATGGCGCGGCCAACTCCGAATCGTGTGACAGTGGAAAGTTGCGGCACCGTGCGGCACGCGGCAACGAGGCGGGCGGTGCTGATCTTGTTGTCTCCCAGAGCGGCGGCGGCTGCCACGGCCACCAGGGCGACCATCTCGATCTGATCCTCGGTCATGGCGTCAGGCATCGGGCAGCAGCCGTGCAGCGGCCACCAGCGGGCGCGCGGCGTCGATCATCTCATCCGTGCCCAGCTTCAACGCGGCGTCAACCGCCTTGGCGCCGGCATAGAGCTTGCGGCGGGCGGCGATCAGGTCATTCCTGCAGGCGGTGCGGACAACGTCGCCGCCGGCCTTGGCGGCCATTTTGGCGCGCAATGTTTCAGTCATCTGCAGGTCTCCGGTCTGCGGTGCCGCGTCACGCCTTCGTCTATATAGACGCGCGCGCACCGGTTAAGCGGTTCGGCACTCATCGTTGCCCCTCCGGCATTGGCGGCATGTATCCGCGCATCCGATTGTCAGGATTTCCGCGCCTTTCGCGCCATTGCTTATGCTTCCAGCCGGCGGCGGACAGGATCGCGCCGATCTCGGCGGGCGTGACGTGCCAAGACGGGAACGCGGCCCGGCAAGCGGCGTGAAGGGCAGGTGTCGCCACCCGCCCCTCGCCGGATGCAGCGGCCAAGGCGCGGGCCAGCAGCAGCACAATGGCGGCGTCGTCGATTGCGGTCATCGGCTCTTTTTCCGCCTCGGCGTGCGGATTCGCCCGGCCTTGGCCCCGGCAAGAAACCGGCGCCAGGCGCGGATGCTCTTTCGGCTGGGGGTGCGGTGCTTGCTTATAGGCCGTCCGCGTAGGCAGGCGAGCCAGCGGGCGAGACGCGCCCGTTAAAGCCCGTGGTGCCGCTCTGGTTGCGGTTCAGGGACGCGCCGAGGCCGCTTTTGACCGCCTTGGCGATATCGTGCGGGTTGGTGATGTGGACGCCGTGCACCAGCGCACCCACACCCGACCCATACGGCACCGCAGGCTGCCTGCCTGCCGTATCCCACGCCGGCAGCATGCCGTGTGGATGGTTGGCAATGTCGGTTGCCAGCGCGTGACCAGCGGATGCGAGGCCGCTGCCGATACTTCGGATCGGATGTTCGAGAAAGCCGTTGATCGTCCGCTCGAGCCCGAGCAGCCAGTGATTGAACTGCCTGAAGTCGTTGCCGAGGTCGTGGAAGACGGTCTTGATCCCGTTGAAGTTGGCGATGATCGCGCCGGTTCCGGTAGCAATTGCCGCCACCGCGCCCGCTATCGTCGCCGGGATGGCGCCGGCGGTTGCGAGGCCGACCAGCACGGCGCCCGTCCCGAGGCCCACCAGTGCCACGCCCAGACCGGCTATGCCGCCCACAATGTCGCGGACCATCGCCGGATGCACCTTCGACCATTTCGTCACGCCGGTTACGGCGCTGGTCATGGCGTTGAGGATGGCGATCGCCGGCTTGACCAACGGCGTGCCGAGGGCTTCCAGCAGGCTTGTCCATGCCCCCTCGAAGGCGTGCAGCGGCCCGGTCATGGAGGTCGCCATCTGGACGCCGTAGACCGACACGCGCCCGGCCTGCCGCATCTGCTTCTGCGTGCGGATGTAGGATAGCGCGTTCGTGATCATGTTCGCGACGAGACGCGAGCCGGTCTGGCTGCTGATCGTCTGATAGACCGCGGCGAGCAGGTTCTTCTTGCCGTGAACGCCGTGCGCTTCCAGCGTCGGCACCAGCACCTTCTGCGTCCAGGCGAACAAGCCTTGGCTGTAAAGGATCTTGGATCCTTTGAGCGCGCCGGGCTTGATGGCGGTCTGGAAGGTGTGCGGGATATGGATGAAACCGCCGGGCGCGACGAGGCCGTAACGCTTCATGTTGTAGGCATACATCCGGCTGATCGGACCGCCGGAAAGCGCCTTCATGACCATGCCGAAACCGCGACCGCCGGTCGGTCCCATCTGCTGCACGGCTTCCGCCATGCTGGACCACCAAGCGAAGCCGCTCATCATTTGCGACGCCGCGCCGGCGAGTTTCGTGGCCCGCATGATCTGGTTCGGCGTCAGCAGCTTGCCGGCGATGTTCTGCGCCTCGAGCGCGTAATTCAGGTTGCGCCCCAGCGCGCCGACCGAGAACGTCTTGCCGTCCGGGCCATACGTGCCGCCGCGCAGTTCGATGGCCTTCAGGAGTTCGCCCAGCGCGGTCGGACCACCCATGCCCCAGTTCGACAGGACGCCTTCGGCGCGGACGATCAGCGGCGCAGCGCGCACGGCCTCGGCGCTCGATCCCAGCACCGTGCGGCCCTTGGTGAGTGCGGCCAGCGCGTCGGACCAGTCCACGTTCGGCGTCCGCATGGATTGCGTGAACGCGGCATTGGTCAGGTCGCCGACATTGCGGGCCGAGACGCCCATCTGCTGCAGCCGGCTCTGGACGTTCGCCAGCCGGTTGCCGTAGGTGGCGAGGTCAGACGACGCCTTGAGGATCGCCATGCCGCCCAGCGCCGCCGCCGCGCCGATGGCGGCCATGCGGACGCCCTTGATCTGGCTGCTGACATACTTTGCCTGCTTGCCGAGGCCGATCATGTCCTTCGAGATCAGCTTGAGCACCGGGCCGACCGAATTGATCGCGGCTATCTCGATCCCGATTTTGTAACTTTTCAGCATCGGTCAGTTCCTTTCGACGCGACGGGGTGGCCCGGCGAGGAAATGGAGCAAACCTCGCCGGGCCGGGCGCGCTGGATAGGCGGCGCGGTCTCAGAATTCGGTGCCATCACCTACCGTCGCGTAGATCGTGCCGGAGCCGCCCGGCATGACGGCGCCGATCTGGTTGACGTAGGGCCCGGCAAAGATGCGTGCCCGCGTTCCACCCGCCACCGGCATATCGCTCTCGCTGGCGATCTGCGGCCCATTGCCGACGCGGACGAAGGCAAGCGAGGCCGTGGGGTTCGTCACCACCACCGTATCGCCCTTCGCCGGCAATGCCGTGCTCGCGCTGGTCGAGGTCGCGGCAATGGCGACCGTGCCGGCGGGATTGAACGGGTTGACGCTTCCAACGGTCATTCGGCGGCTTCCAGCAGCTTGCGGGCGGTATCCGGCAGGATCACGTCGCCCTCTGCGTCGAGATGCGCGGACCACGTGCGGCGCTCCGCGTCCGGGTTCGGATGCTCGGGGCTGAGAACGCCGTTGAACATCTCGGGGTTGGCCCCCGGCATGAAGCCCAGCCGGAGATTGACGCCACCGGCCATTGCCCGCCCGACCGCTTCAACGCCGGCACTGAAAGCCGCCTCGCCGTTTGCGAGCAGTCGCTTTGCCTCAACGATCATAGCCGCGCCTTCGATCCGCAGCTTGATCCCGGCAGCGAGAACAGGCTCCCAAGCGCGCTGCTCTGCGGTGCGGAGATCATCGCCGGCCTTCGTGACGGCGGCCTCGGCAGCGGCAACGCTTTCGCGCCGGAACAGGACGCTATCCTCGGCGGCGCGGATGGCGGCCTCGGCCTTCATGAGTTCGCCAGTGTCGATAGCCTCGCCTTCGGCGGCCCGCTGCACGAGGTTGGCGCGGGTGGCGCGGGCTGCGGCAACGGCGGCCTCGGCATCGCTGATTGCCGTGGTCGCGGTCGCAACCCGGCTGATCGCCGCCTGATAGGCTTCGCGCGCCCGCTGCGGCAGGCCTGCATCGCGGAGGTTGAGAATGTCCTGAAGGTCCATCTGATTTCCTTTCAACGGTCGAGCCCGAGACGCTTCAACGTGCCGTTCAGCGCATTTTCGTTCTGCCGGGCGGAATCAGTTGCTCGCTGGACGCGCTGAACGTGATCGAGGATCGCGGCAGAGACGATATCGCCCTCGCGCCCAGCCAGATCGCGAACGCCGATTTCCTCGGTCCATCCCGCATCGAAGCCGGCGCGCATCCGCCGCCGGTTCACGTGCTGTTCAAGCGGGGTCATCTCTGAAAACGGCTTGCCCATTTACTGCATTCCTATAGTCAACTTTTCAAATAATAGCAGAAATGGCGGATAGGAGACAAGAAATATTAAATATACTGTTCGGCATACGGTAGCATATTACTATGAATTACTATGGATCATAGACGATCATTATTTGAACCGGCTTGCGCACTACATCTGCACCGATTGCGCCGCAGGTGCCATCTCAACGATATACGGCGGACGTGGTTTCCGCCGCTATCGCTGATCCATTCCAGCAATAGGCTTGTTTATGTCAGTCGTCTGGGGATTTGGCGCCCGTCTTGGATACGTTTACGGGCGCCTGTATGCCGTCAGTGTGTCGGCTGGGCCGGCGTGACGCGCGGGTGACGGTCGCCCGGCGGCGGGAGGATCAATATTTGAGGCCGCTGCCCGAATACTGCACGCCAGGCTTGGGCCTGCTGGGTCGTTGTCTCGATCAGGGCGAGCGGCGCCGCGCCCGATACAGCGGCATTGACTGCGTTTCGATAATGCAGCGGTTCACCGCCCGTCGCGTGGATCACGGCACTGCGGGCCATCCGCCGCAGCCTTGGCGTGCATCGCCAGCCAGCCGGGCCGATGGGTGCATCGCCATCGTCACCAACGAGGATGACCAGCGGCCGCGCTGCCCGGTCGAGGGATTTGGGAAGCCCGGCGCCGGGCGTTACCTCGACAAGCTGGACCAGCCCCTCGGCTGCGGCTGCATAGAGCGGCAGGCGCCACGGCACGAGGCGCGAAGCAACCTCGATGACGCGGCTGAACTCGGCTTTTGTCCTTACCTGCATCATTGGATGAGTCCCCAGGCTTCACGCCTCGGGCTTCCGTCGAGCACCGTTCCGGCCGGCAGCCGCTCGATCCATCCGTGATCTTCGAGAATGGCAACGGCGCGCTTGGCATCGGCGGCCTGCCGCAGCCGGTTCGGCCCGGACTTGTAAAGCGCAGTGAGGTAAAGGCGCGGATCGGGCTGCGCCTTCCACCATGCGAGCAGTTCCGTCGCTGCGTCCAGCTCGGGATCGGGTGCAACCGTCTCGCCGAGGCGCAACTGTTCTGACGCATACCAGCTTGCCAGTGCGGCGCCGGCATCGAACGCTTCGGCGTCGATGTAGGTCTGGCCGGCGTATGCCGCGAGGATGCCCGCGAGACGTGAGGCGTGCTCAACCATCTTTGCGCCGAAACCACGGATTGAGGCGTATCGGCGCCCGTCCGCCAGGTCGCGCTCGGTTGCATCGTGAAACTGGATCAGGCGGCGTTCCGCCTCGACATTGAAGGGTAGCGGCTCGGGATCGAGGCCGTCCGATCCTTCGAGGCGCCGGGGCTGCTGGGCGAGCAGGTCGCCAAGGCGGCCGTTGTATTCGTCCAGGAACTCATCGAAGCCCGGTTCACGGTCACGCCATAGGCGGGTGCCGATAGTCGTTTCCGGTTCCGATATGAGCATACGGGCCAACAGCCCATTATCCCGCGCGCTGGCGTTTCCCAGCAGGATGCCGGCCACGGAACGCTGAACCGCAAGCGAGAGCGAGGCGCGGCGCCCTTGGGCAAAGGTCGATTTGCCCGCGCGAAGCCTTTTGATCGGTGAGCCGTCCCACAAGGTGTTGATCGTGGTCATCGTGCGAACGGCGGCATCTTCTGACATAGCATGACCGCCAAGGAACATGCCGCCCTCGGCCGAGAAGATCGCGGCGTAGGGCCTCAGCGTCAAAAGGTTAACCACCCCCTCAATCGTGCCTTCCTCGGCCGTGAGCATCGGCGGGGCCGGCGCCTTCGGTTCCGATCCGACATCGGCCAGCGCCCGCTCCGCAGCGGCGCGGCCGTCCTTGGCAGCCTTCCGCGCCTCGATCCGGGCGGCGTCGAAAGCCTCTTTGTCGCGGCTATAGGCTGCTTGCTCGGCTTCGTATTGAGCCGCCAGCGCGGCCTCAGCGCGGCGGATTGGCAGGCTGGCGATAAGGTCAACGCTCGTTTTTCGTTCGCCGGATTGAGCGATAGTAAGAAAGGCCGTCACCAGCGGGCGATTTCCGACGCTGGGGATCTCGACATCGTGGTGGATCGAGGTTGCGAACCCGGCAGCGGCGAGCACCGATGCAGCGCAGAGCGCGCCCGGCGCTTGCGTGCGGCGCTGGATCGCCTCGACGGCTGGGCGCAGGCTGAGGAGGGCGCCCATGGGGTAAGGCGCGGGGGGCGGCGTCTCGCGCCGGAGCGGGCGTTTCAACTCCGGTGGCGTGCTCGCCTTCGCGGCGGCATCGCGGGCTATCTGCTCGGCGTTGAAATGGTTCATGCTGCACCCCCGCGCGCCGATAGTGCCGATTTGAGAGTCGCCTCGATCTCGCGCCGTTCGAGGCCGGCGACGATGGCGGCGTGTGCCATCGCCTCCGCCACCTCGCCGGAGGACAGGCCGCCTGTCGTGGTCAGGCGCAACAACCCGTAAGTCTCGGCGTTCAACGTGGCGTTGCGGGTGCCAGGCGCGGCGCCGGCGACACGCTCGATTGCGCGCCGTAGGGCCGCCTCGGCATAGCGGCGGCTGCGGTGATCGCCGCCAGTCCAGGGGGCGGCAGGGGGCGGCGTCCAGGCCGGTTTCGGCGGCGGTACCAGCCAGTTAGGCCACTCGGCCAGCGGGCCGGCAGACAGGACAGGGAGGCCGGCGGCTGGCCACCAGATGCACGATCCCCCGTCCGCCCGGACGTCGATACCGGGCGCAATTGCCGCTACGCTGGAACGCAATCCGGGCCGGTGTTTGAACCACAGATGCAGCCCGCCGGAGCGGGTGCGATGCGTCCGGGTCGCGGGCAACTTGTCGCGGTTCGCGGCGAACCATTCGAGGCCGCCGGGCTTGTTGTCGATGTCGAGCGCGGCGATGCCGGAGCGTTCGCCGGTCGCGATCCCGATCAGGACGAATCCGTAATCGCGGTGCAGAGCGCGGATCGTGGTGGGATCGGTCGAGGCGGCAAGGTGACCGCGCGGGCAGCGAGGCGACTTGTCGTTGCCTACGGGGAAAACGGCGCGGCCGGCGGCGGCGAGGTCGAGCGCGGTGTCCAGCGAGGCCATTAGTTGCCCTCCCTGATCAGCCCAGCCAGCGCCTCGGCGATGCGGCGACAATGGCGGGCCTCGATGTCGGCGGCTGCGCGAAGAACACTGTCCCTCTCGCGCTTCGCCATGATCCAGTCCGCCCGGCTGGCGAGCGAGCGGGCGGCCCGGCGCAGATCAGCCTCGGGCATCTCAATTGTCAAAATGCGGCGGCGGGAACGGGTTTCGATGTCGTCGATGAGTCGGTCGTGCTGCCGGTCGGCAGCGGTTTTGCGGTCAACCATTTAGGGCATCCTTTCTGCCCGAAAAACCGCTTGCAGCCGAGCGCCGGCACGTCTATCTCTTGATCGCCGCCAAGCAATCCAAAGATTTCCGCGCCGCTCCGGAGCCAGTAGGTTTTCGGGGCGGTTTGCATTTTGGGGATCAGGCCGCGCTCTTGGGCAGGTTCTCAGCGAACCGGCGGAGGCTCTCAGCGGTGATGAACGTCGAGCGGCCCAGCTTGCGGACGTCGAACGTCCCGGCCTTCACCAACTCCCAGAACTTTGCGTGTCTGACGCCTAGGGCGGCCTGCGCCTCGGCTGGCCGGTAGAGAAGTTTTGTGTCAGTCGTCATTCCTTACTCCATACGGATGTTAATGGACTGACGATCCAGTTATCAGGTCGCGTATCGTACTGACAAAGTCCTTTTGCGGGAACAAAGCAGTTTTTTTCAGATTACTTCCCGCCTTGTTTTCTGCGCTTATCGCGTAACCAGTCGCTTCCGATTTCAATGCCCGCGAGTTCGCGCAAGGTTGCCTGAACAAACCGATTGAAGGGGGCTTTGGGCGCGTCTGTTGGTTCGACGCCGAACAAGTGAGCAAATGAAAGGCGAAAGTCTTCCAACGCGCCGTTAAGCCAATTTGGGCGAGGCTGGCCGCGCGCTCGGCCAGACATCGCAGATTGTCGCTTCGACCAATTTTCTAGATGGTCGAGCCGCCCAATTAGATCAAAACAGGGGTCTTGCTCGGCTGTTTCTGGCTGCTCTCGAACGTGCCGAGCGCATAAGTGCTTAAGCTCGCCAGCCAACTTTTTCATTTTCAGCCAGTCAGATTTCTTGAACGTGTCAGGACGAGGTTCAATCGCGTGAGCAAGTGAGAACATCACCATGTGCACATTGCGCCAAGCTGCTGCGGCCAGTTCGTCGGACACCGCAAGAGGCAGTCTAACTGCGGAGACGATGCGCGATTGCGCCTCAGCGTCTAGTTGGCGAAACCGTGGAGGTGGAACCTCCGCCCGGAATATTATTGTTCCATCCGCCTTAACGATTTCGGCAAATTGAGGCTCGGGCGGGGATTGCTCCCCGCCTTTTCTCTTGCCCCCGCTCATGCTGCCTGCTCGCCGGAGTTCATGCCCGCATCGTCGCAGAATTTCTGCCAGTTATCCCGCAACACGTCTGCCTCGGTTTCAACCGCATCCGCCAGCCAGCGCAGGGAGCGCAACCTGTATTCGTCGGGCGCGGCTGGAAGATTGGTCATGAACAACCGCAAGGCGCGGGCGGCATCCTGCATCCGGGTGGTGCTGTCCTCTACATCGGCAACGCGGATTTCAACCACGCTCTTGACGGGGCGCGTCATGCCAGCCCCCGAACATCGCGTGCGATCATCGTCGCCAGTTTTTGCTCGGGATACATTTCGTCGGCTGGGTTTTCCTTGTCGGGGCAGTATTCCGCAAAGCACCGCGCAACAGCCATCAGCCCAGCCGGCGTAGTGGCCCGATGCTGCACAATGGCGTCAACAAGCCGCCCTTGCGCGTCCTGCATTGGTTCGATGATGGCGTCCCGCTCGTCGTCGTCCGCGATGTAGTTCGCGCCGCCGGAGAAATAGGACAGATAAATCCGCTCTTGAGCCACAAACCGATCACAGAGCGCGATCAGCGCAGCGTCGGGGTTGCTGGCAGCGTTCGCCACGGCTGGGGCGGCAATGGCGGCAGCAGCGCCAGCCATCGCGGCCCGGATCGTGCTGCGCCGGTTCATGCCAGCCCCGCACGCGCCATCGCGCCTTCGAGGATCAAGCCGACAAGCCGTCGCTCGCTCTCATTCGCGGCCATCGCCGCCAAGTCGCGGGCGGCAGCATCGGCCCGGCGGGCCACGTCCAGCACCAGCACGCGGGGCCGGTTTTCATTCGCGGCGGTTTTTGTGGTATCTCTTTGGGCGGTCATCGTTTTGTCCTCCTACGGACCATTCAATCGAGGCCATCGCCCGGCGGTGCTGTAACACCGCCGGGCCACCTTTCGCCGGCATCCGGCCGGCACGGATCAGTCAGGCGCGGCGCATCGCCACCACCTTTTCAGATTCCTCGACCAGCCCGGCGCAGTAGTTCGCCCAGGCTTCCATCAATTGCCGGCGCTTCGCGAGAAGATCGCCGCGCTGGTAAGCCGCTTCGGTTCGATCCTTGTTGATGTGCGCCAGCGCAACCTCGGCGATCTCGCGCGGAAAGCTGGTCATCTCGGCGGCCCAATCGCGGAACGATGACCGCATCCCATGCGCCGTGTATCCCGGCCGCAGCACGGCAACGGCCTTTGCGATCGCAACGTCGGTCATGGGCTTGCCAGGTGCGCCGCCGGGGAAGATCAGCCCATCCCGGCGGGGGAAGCGTTCTGCCATCTCGCGCAATATCTCGACGGCGCGCGGTGCCAGCGGCACGCGGTGCTCGCGTTTCATCTTCATGCGCTCCTTCGGGATGATCCAGAGGGCAGCGTCGAAGTCGATCTCTTCCCATCGGGCGCCGCGCGCCTCTTTTGACCGGGTTGCGGTCAGGATTGCCAACTCCAGGCATCGCGCCGAACTTGCATCACGCGGCCGCAACTCGGCCATGAAGTCGGGAATTTCGCCATAGGGAAGCGCAGCGTGATGCTTGACCGCGCGCACCTTCGTTTTCGGTGCATAAATCTGGTCGAGAAACCCTTGCCACCGCGCCGGGTTGTCGCCGCTGCGCCAGCCGTGAACGGTCGCATAGGCCAGGACAGCCTCGACGCGGCCGCGCAACCGGCTCGCAGTCTCCGGCTTCACGGTCCAGATCGGATCGAGCACCCGGCGGACGTCGAGAAGGCTGATTTCTGAAACCGGCCGCTTGCCGATGAGCGGGCTGGCGTAGGTGGCGATTGTGTTCTCCCATTGCTGACGATGCTTCGCGTTTTTCCACTCGGCTCGATGCGCCTCGATGTAGGCAGCGGCGACGGCATCGAATGTTCTGGCAGTCTGCTCGGCGGCGAGGTGCTGGCGTTCGCGGCGCTGGGCGAGCGGATCGAAGCCGTCCCGCACCTGATTGCGTAGCTGCCGGGCAGCCTCGCGGGCTTCACTCAGGGATACATCACGCAGCGGCCCGAGGCTCATCCAGTGCTTCCGCCCGGCCATCGTGTAGCGGAACGCCCAGGACTTCGAGCCGTCAGCCCGAACCCGCAAATACAAACCGCCCCCATCGTGAAGGTTCCCCTCGCGGGTCGCGTTCGTAATTGCGAGAGCGTTCAAGCGTTTTGAGACGGTTTTGGGCATCGTCAGCACCCCGAACCGCACAAAACCGCAGAAAACCGCAACCGAACCGCAACCCGTTTGCGGTTTTGTTTGGCACCTAAGCCATTGATTTCATTGTTCCGATATTCAGGAACCGCAGAAACCGCAGAAACCGCAGGGGGTCTAGTGTCCGTGGTCGCTGGGCTCATCGCGTCAGACTCTCCGTCGAACCGCCCGGCTACATGCTCGGGCCTTCATGGATACACCATAATCCCGCACGTCCTAGGACGTCAATGGACGTCATAGGGCAATCTTCGGCTCTAATGCTGGGGCGATATCGGGGTTTCTCTAAGGTAGGATCACAAGGTAAGGCGGACACCCCATCCGCCAAACCTATATCCAGAGCCATCCGGCGCGATCCCATAAAATATTTTATATCAGTGCCTTAAACCAGATTACTGTCCACGCTCATCCGCCCTAATTTGGCTAAATCCGGAGTTTCCACGTGGGTGAGGTTGTGGGTAAGGTTCGGTCATGGCCCGAGTTGTCAACAAGCTGTCGCCGCCCAAGGTCGCCTAGCTGACCGCCCCCTGCCTCTAAAGCACGTTCCGATCCCTTGTTGCGGGTGTGTGCCGGCTTGGGTCGTATTCCGCCCCTTGGCCCCGATCGCGGAACGTTGCAAGATCGCATTGCCGGGACAGACCGGCTTTTTTCATGTCGGCCGGTCGTTCGCTGGCCCGGTTTCTTGCCGCGAAGGGGGCGGCTGCGTGCATGCTGACTGTCGATGAATGGACCATGCTTGGCACATGGGCCGCGCCAGCCATTTCAGCCCTCGGCTTCCTCCTGATCCGCAATCAGCTGAAGGGCGATCGCGAGGCGCTGGAGACACAGACGAGCTGGGAAATCTACAATGTCGGCGGGAGCATCCTGCAAACATTCATCAGCCACCCCGAATGCCGGCCGTATTTCTACGACGGCTTGCCCCTGCCGGAGGAGGAGCCGCTGCGCAGCAGGGTGCTGGCGGTGAACGAGCTGATCTGCGACCACATGGAGAACATCATCCTGCATCGCGACGCGATCGATGCGGAAACCTATCAGGTGTGGGTGGTGTACATGCAGGGGCTGTATAACCGCAGCCCGACGATGCGCTGGTTCCTGGCCATGGAGTGCGAGGGCTACCGCTATTCGCGCCAGTTGCTCGACCTGCTGGACGAAGGCTTGCGCAAGCAGGTGGGCCAGCAGGCCTGGCTTGTCGAACAGCGCGACATGGCGGCGGCGGCGGCGCGGGCATCGTCCGGCCGGAAGATGCGCTAATTATCAATGTGGCAGAGCACTGCATCCGATCCGAAAGGATCGGAAAGTGCTCTAGGTTCTGTACCTATTGCCATGACTACGGGGCGTCTGATTCAAGGTAACTATCCGGTGAAGGCTGCCTGTCGATGATGGAGTGATTCGCTCATAAATACGTTTGTAAGAGCGACGCTATGAGCGGGTGTTTGGATGGAGATCATCACGGGAATTGAGCGCCGGCGTCGCTGGCGTGATGAGGACAAGCTACGGATTGTTGCGGAAGCGGAAGCGCCTGGTGCGGTGTTTGCGGAAGTTGCGCGGCGGCATGACATATCGCGTGGTCAGCTATGGAACTGGCGCCGTCTGGTGCGTGCTGGCGAATTGAGTTTGGTTTCGGCACCTGCGCAATTCCTGCCGGTTCATATGGCGCCGGAGCTGTCGGCCGTTGCGATGATTGCGGGGCCTGAGGATACGGATCGGGCGTCTGTTGCGGCGCCGCGCAACCAGGGTCGGATCGAGGTTCGTCTGGCTGGCGGTACGCGGGTGGTGATCGAGGGCATGGTGGCGCCAGCGGTGGTCACGGCGACGCTGAAGGCTCTGGGATGATCCCTGTTGGAGCGCGTGTGTGGATTGCGCTGGGGCACACGGACATGCGCCGTGGCATGCAGGGTCTGGCGCTATTGGTCGAGCGAGGGTTGAAGCGGGATCCACACGGCGGGGATCTGTTCGTATTCCGTGGCAGGTCGGGCTCGCTGGTGAAGATCATCTGGCATGATGGTGTGGGGATGTCGCTGTATTCGAAGCGGCTGGAGAAGGGATATTTTCCGTGGCCGTCGGCGAAGGACGGGGTGGTTTCGTTGACGAGTTCGCAGCTGGCCTGCCTGCTGGAGGGAATTGACTGGCGCAATCCGCGCTACTCGTGGCGGCCGGCGAGTGCGGGGTAAAGGCGGTCAATTTTATCGGCAGCTTGGGATTTTCTGGCTTCAAATCTGCGATTTTCCATGATTCTCTCGGGGCGTGGAAACCTCTGGAACCACTCTTCCGAACGACGTCGAGGCGCTGAAAGCGCTGGTGCATTCGATGGCTCGCCGGGCCGACGAGGCCGAGGCCCGACTGGCCGATGCGCGTGCCCGGGAGAGTGCGACCGAGGCGTTGATCGCGCATCTGAAGCTGCAGATTGCCCGTCTGCGGCGCGAGCAATTTGGCGCCAGCGCCGAGCGCAGCCGTCGTCTGCTCGATCAGCTGGAATTACAGCTCGAGGATCTCGAGGCTGACGCCAGCGCAGATGGTCTGGCTGCCGAGGCTGCCGCGGCAAAGACGACGCGCGTTGGTGGTTTCGAGCGCAAGCGCCCGGCCAGAAAGCCCTTTCCCGAACACCTGCCGCGCGAGCGTGTGGTGATCGAGCCCCCTTGTGCCTGCCCTGCCTGTGGCAGCACCAGGCTGTCAAAGCTGGGCGAGGACATCACCGAGACGCTGGAGGTGATCCCGCGGCAGTGGAAGGTGATCCAGACGGTGCGGGAGAAATTTTCCTGCCGGGCCTGCGAGGCGGTCGCGCAGCCGCCGGCACCGTTCCATGTCGTTCCTTGCGGGTGGGCGGGGGCAAGCTTTCTCGCGATGCTTTTGTTCGAGAAGTATGGCCAGCACCAGCCGCTCAACCGCCAGGCCGAGCGCTTTGCCCGCGAGGGTGTTCCACTCAGTGTCTCGACCCTGGCCGATCAGGTCGGGGCGGCATGTCATGCGCTGATGCCGCTCTACCGGCTGATCGAAGCCCATGTTCATGATGCCGCGCGCCTGCATGGCGACGACACCACGGTGCCGGTCATGGCGCGCGGCAAGACCGATACGGCACGGCTATGGGTCTATGTGCGGGACGACCGGCCCTTCGGCGGCTCCGATCCCCCGGCGGCACTGTTCCATTATTCGCGGGACCGGCGCGGCGAGCATCCACAGGCCCATCTTGCCGGCTGGCCGGGTATCCTGCAGGCCGATGCCTATGGTGGCTATGGCGAACTATACAAAGATGGCCGCACACCTGCACCGGTGCGGGAGGCCGGCTGCCACGCTCATGCCCGACGGAAATTCTTCGAACTGGCCGATATCGCCGCGGCGGCGCGCAGGAAGAGCCGTGGGGGGCAAGCCGCCACGGTCTATCCGATCGCCATCGAGGCCGTGCGGCGGCTCGATGCCCTGTTCGAAGTCGAGCGCACCATCAACGGCAAATCGGCCGTCGAGCGGCTGGCTGTGCGGCGGGAACGCAGTGCGCCGCTGGTTGCCGAGCTCCATGCCTGGCTGAATGGTCAGGTCGCCAGGCTGTCGCGCCACCATGATCTTGCCAAGGCGATCAACTACATGCTCCGCCGCTGGGACGCCTTCACCCGCTTCCTCGAGGATGGCCGTGTCTGCCTCAGCAACAATGCCGCCGAACGCGCCCTGCGTTGCGTGCCGCTCGGCCGCAAGGCGTGGCTGTTCTGCGGCTCGGATCGCGGCGGTGAACGGGCCGCCATCCTCTACACCCTGATCCAGACCGCCCGCCTCAATAACGTCGATCCGCAAGCCTGGCTCGCCGACGTGCTCGCCAGGATCAACAATCAGCCCGCCAGCCGCCTCAACGAGTTGTTGCCATGGCACTGCGCCGGCAAAATCCCGGCACGTGCAGCGGAAGAGGTTGGATGTGTCTGAAGAGGCCGTGCTTCGGGAGAAGCTTCGCAAGATCGAGGCATTGTTCGCCGGAGCGGGAACGATCGGCGAACGCACAGCGGCCGAGGCCGCACTCGGGCGTGTTCAGGCCAGGCTGGCGGAACTTCAGGGCCGGGACAAAGCCATCGAAATGCAGTTTTCTCTGCGCGACCAATGGTCTCGCCGATTGTTCCTGGCGTTGTGCCGGCGCTATGGCCTGAAGCCATACCGCCTTTATCGGCAACGCCTGACCACCGTCATGCTGCGGGTACCGCAGGCTTTTGTCGATCAAGTGCTATGGCCAGAATTCCAGGAACTCAATGGCGCGTTGATGCAATACCTGAATGACGTCACAGATCGCGTCATCCGTGAAGAGGTTCATCGCGACACAAGTGAGGCAACCGAGATCGTCCAGGCCCTGCCTTCAAAATAATCAGACAGAACCAATCGCTACATCCCGCCTTCCCAAAAGCCAACAAAATAAAAGAACCGCGGCTTTCACCGGATGCTTACGAGCCAGCGTGGCCTCTGGCAGGAGATATTCGCGGCGCTTGTCGCCTGCGCGGATCCGCCGCGCATCGCCATGGTGGACAGCACCTCGGTTCGGGCACATCGCGCGGCCGCGGGCGGTAAAGGGGGGCGCAAAGCCAGGCCATCGGCCGGTCGAGGGGTGGACGGACGACTAAGATCCACGCCGTCGCAGATGAGCAGGGGCGCATCGCCGCACTCCTCCTGACGCCGGGACAGGCCTCCGACATCAGCGGCGCGAGGGCGCTTCTGCCTACAATACCGCCACCAGAAGAGCTGATCGCCGACAAGGCCTACGACGCCGATGACCTTAGAGCATCATCCGATCAGATGGAATCATCTGATCGGATAAAGATGCTCTAATTATCAACAAGATAGAGCACGACATCCGATCCGGATGGATCGGAACGTGCTCTAGCACCTTCCTCACCCGCCAAGGCACCAGGCCGGTGATCTCGCCCATGCCCAACCGCCGTGCCATTCCGCCCTTCGACCCCGTCGCCTACAGAAAGCGCAATCTCATCGAACGCGCCTTCTGCAGGCTCAAGGACTGGCGCGCCATCGCCACACGATATGACAAAACCGCACGAAATTTCCTCGCTGGTATTTGCCTTGTCCTCGCCGTCACATCTTGGATCAGTTGAGTCCAGAGCCTAGGCCGGCGGATAGCGCATCAGCGTGATCGGCTTGCCGACGTAGCTGTCCAGCTCGATGGTCTGCCAGCCCAGTCGTTCGTAGAGCGCGGCCTGGTCGGCGGTGTAGAGGTAGAACGGCACATCCAGCTTGCCGGCATAGTCCATCACGTGTTTGACCAGCGCGCCGCCGATGCCGCGGCGGCGCCATTGCGGCAGGACCAGCACGTTGGCCAGCCAGGGGCCGAGCGCCGGGCGGGTTGGCAGGTCGTGCGGCACGATGCTGGCGATGCCCACCAGTTCGCCGTCGATGCGGGCACCGAAGAATTTGGGAATGGTGACCGCTGCATCGCGCGAGCGCGCGATGTCCTGCTGGTTCTCCGCCCATGTCTCGTCCGACTCGAATCGCGCCCATTCCTGGTAGATCCATTCTGCGGCCAGTTCTGATTCGCGGCCTTCGCGGAGTACGGAAATGTCATGGTTGCTCATCGTGGTCTCCGTCACATTTCGCAGTCACTTTCAAGGATCATAGCTGCTGTCGGCCGGCGCAACAAAGACCGGCAATGACACCAAACCCGTCATCACGACCCGCGATACTCCCCCTGACCGGTCACAATCAGGGGAGCGTGTCGGCCGGGCGTTTGTCCTCGGCGCCGGCGCCCGTTCCGGAAGACGGCGGCGGTTCAGCGGGACAGTCCGTCGAGCCGGCCTTCGAGGGCGGCGGCGAGGATGCGGCGCAGGGCGGCGGCGTCGGCCGGGCGGGGGTTGTCCGGCGTGTTGGGATCGCGGAAGGCCTGCTCCGACAGCGCATCGAGCATCGGCGCGGTGACGCCGAGCGCGTCGACCGTGTGCGGGATGCCGAGCGTCTTTCGCAGGTCGATCACCCAGTCGCGGACGCCTTCGAACCCGCCTTCGATGCCGAGGCTGCGGGCGAGCTGCACGATTTTCGGCTCGATCGCATGGCGGTTGAATTCCAGCACGTAGGGCATCAGCACGGCGTTGGTCAGGCCGTGATGGGCGTGGCACTGCGCGCCGATCGGGTGGCTGAGCGAGTGGATCGCACCGAGGCCTTTCTGGAAGGCGGTCGCGCCCATCGAGGCGGCGGCGAGCATGGTGCCGCGGGCCGCAAGGTTGCGGCCATCGGTCGTCGCGGTGACGAGGCTGCCATGGATCAGCCGCATCCCCTCGACCGCGACGCCGTCCGCCATCGGGTGCCAGGCGTCGATGCAATAGGCTTCGAGATTGTGGGCGAGCGCGTCCATCCCGGTCCAGGCGGTCAGGGTCGCGGGCAGGCCGATGGTGAGTTCGGCGTCGAGCACGACGAGGCGCGGCAGCATCTGCGGGTGCAGCAGGATCACCTTGCGGGCGGACTGCTCGTCGGTGATGACCGAGGCGCGGCCGACTTCCGAGCCGGTGCCGGCGGTGGTCGGCACCGCGAGAATGGGCACCATTGGCCGGTCGAGCGCGGGGGCGGCGAGGGTGATCTCGAAATCCCAGAGCGGCCGGTCGGTCGCGGCGGCGAGGGCGATGGTCTTGCCGCAATCGAGCGCGCTGCCGCCGCCGATCGCGACGACGAGGTCCGCCTCATGCGCGCGGAAGGCGGCGACGCCGGCGGCGACGTCGCTCGCCAGCGGGTCGGGGTGGGTGCCGGTGAAGCGCGCGGTGGCGATGCCGGCGGCGGCGAAGCCGGCTTCCAGCGGCGCGAAGAAGGGTAGTTTCGCCACCTGCGCGTCGGAGACCAGCAGCGCGCGGCGGGCGCCGAGATCGCGCGCGCGGGCGGCGAGTTCGCCGATGCGGCCCGGCCCGGCCAGCACCTCGGTGGGGAAGCGCCAGGTTCCCTGCAGAATGGTCATCGCGGGTTACATCCTTTCAAAGCAGCGTGTGCGTTCCCAGTCGGTCACCGCGGCGGCGAAGGTCTCGACCTCGACCTCGGCCATCCTGGCGTAATGCGCGACCACCTGCTCGCCGAACGCCTCGCGCGCGAAGGCGCTGTGGCGCCAGAGGGCGAGGGCGTCGGAAAGCGTGCGGGGCACGCGCGGCAGGTCGCCATGATAGGCGTTGCCGGTGAAGGCCGGTTGCGGCGGCAGCCGGCGTTCCATGCCGTCGAGCCCGGCGGCGATCATGCCGGCGAGGGCGAGGTAGGGGTTCACGTCGCCGCCCGGCAGCCGGTTCTCGACGCGCAGCGACCGCCCGTGGCCGAGCACGCGGAAGGCGCAGGTGCGGTTGTCATGCCCCCAGACCAGGCCGGTCGGCGCGAAGCTGCCCACGGCGTAGCGCTTGTAGGAGTTGATGTTGGGCGCGAACAGGACTGACAACTCGGCGGCATGGGCGGCGAGGCCGGCGAGGAAATGGTCGAATTCCGGCGCGTGGCCCTCACCGGCAGCGAAGACCGGGCGGTTTGCCGCGTCGCGCAGGCTGAGATGGATGTGGCAGGAATTGCCCTCGCGCTCGTTGAACTTCGCCATGTAGGTGATGGCGTGGTCCTGCGACTGGGCGATCTCCTTCGCGGCTTCCTTGTAGATCACGTGGCCATCGGCGCATTCCAGCGCCGGGGCGTAGGCGAAGTTGATCTCGTGCTGGCCGAGATTGCACTCGCCCTTGGAATTCTCGACGCGGATGCCCGACGCTTCGAGCGCGTTGCGGATGGCGCGGATGACCCTTTCCACCTTGGCGGTGCCGAGGATCGAATAGTCGACATTGTAGAGATTGGCGGGATCGAGGTCGCGATACCCGCGCCGCATGCACTCCTCGTAGGTGTTGCGGAAGAGCATGAATTCGAGCTCGGTCGCGGCGAGGGCGGTCAGGCCGGCGGCGGCGAGGCGGTCGAGCTGGCGGCGCAGGATGCTGCGCGGGGCGACCGGCGCGGGGCTGCCGTCATGCAGCGCGATGTCGCAGAGCACGATCGCGGCGCCCTCCTGCCAGGCGGCGCGGCGCAGGGTCGAGAGATCGGGGCGGAAGACGAAATCGCCATAGCCGCGATCCCACGAGGCGAAATCGTAGCCGGAGACCGGCGTCATCTCGACATCGACGGCGAGCAGGTAGTTGCAGCCCTCCGAGGCGTCGGCCAGGACGTTGTCGAGGAAGAAGCGGGGCATCACCCGCTTGCCCTGCAGCCGTCCCTGCATGTCCGGCGCGGCCATCACGATCGTGTCGATCGCCCCGGCATCGACCGCGGCGCGCAACTCGTCGAGACTCATGCCGCCGGACGCGGTGATGGCTTGTGCAGCAAGATCGTTGTTCATGATCGCACCTCCCGGCGAAACATCGCACGGGGCCAGTGTGGCGTTCTTGACATTCGGCGACAAGCGGCTTGTGCGCGCGGGTTTGTGTTCAGATGTCAAAGCGGGCCGGGGCGGAATTTGCCACAGTCGGACCACTGCCGAATTTCGTTGCGCAACGGCCGCGCCGACCGGCATTCTGGCGCGGCACCGACGGATTGAAGGGGATCATGGGTCTGCCTGCCGCCGCGTCCGGATCGACCTCCTGCCATGTGCTCGCCGCCGCGGCGTCCGGGGTGACTTCGTTCATCCGCGATGCAGGGGCAGACCCGGACCTGGTGCTCGGCGAGGCGGGGTTCGACCCGCGCGACCTTGAAGATCCGCGCGCGACGGTGCCGCTCGCGCGCTATGTCGCGATGATGGAACGGGCGGCGGCGCGCAGCGGGGATTCGCATTTCGGCCTGCGCTTCGGCCAGCAATTCCAGCCCGAGGCGCTCGGGCTGATCGGCCAGCTCGCGCTGGCGGCGCCGGATGTCGGCACCGGGATTGCCGCCTTCGCGCGGCATTTCATCCAGCACCAGCAGAACACCGAAACCCGCCTCGCGCGGGAGGGACGCGCGCTGCGGCTGGAATACCGGATCGTCGATCCGCTGATCTGGTCGCGCCGGCAGGATGCCGAGCTGACGATGGGGATGTTCGCCAACCTGCTGCGGCGCGCGCTCGGCAGCGCGCTGGAGATCGAGGAGGTGTGGTTCGAGCATCCGGCGCCGGAACAGGCGCAGGCGCATGCGGCGGCGTTCGGCGCGCCGGTGTTCTTCGCCGCGCCGGCGAACGCGATCAGCTTTCGCGCGGCGGGGCTGGAGCGGCCGATGCCGGCGCGCGACCCGGCGCGCTTCGCCGCACTGGCCGAGGAGCTGCGCCGGATCGGCGGCGGCGGCGCGCCGCGCGACCTGCTCGGCGCGGTGACGAGCGAGATCCGCCGGAAGCTGCCCGAGGGGCCGGCCGGGATCGACCGCGTGGCCGCGAGCCTCGGCCTGCCGCGCTGGACGCTGCAGCGCCGCCTCGCCGAGCACGGACTCACCTATTCGGACTGCATCGACCAGGTGCGGGCGCGGCTCGCGCTGATGTATCTCGCCGAGCCGCATCTCTCGATCGCCACGATCGCCGAACTGCTCGGCTATTCCGAGGTGAGCGCCTTTTCGCGGGCCTGCCGCCGGCTGCACGGCGCCTCGCCCGAGGCGGTGCGGCGCAAGCTCGGTGCCCGCACGGCGCCCGACAGCACGACCGGGCGGGAAAGCCCGGCGCACACGGCCTGACGGTCAACATGGGAGACGGAGATGTCGAACGACCAGAATGAGGCGCGGATCCTCGCGGAGGATACCGCAACGCTGCACAAGATGGGCTATGCGCAGGAACTCTCGCGGCGCATGCACGGGTTTTCCAATTTCGCCATCGCCTTTTCGATCATCTGCATTCTTGCCGGCGGAATCACCTCGTTCCAGGCGGCGTTCTCGGCTGCCGGGCCGGGGGGCGTGTTCATCGGCTGGATCGTGGGGTCGATCTTCTCGATGGTGATCGCGCTGTCGATGGCGCAGATCGCCTCGGCCTACCCGACGGCGGGCGCGCTCTATCACTGGTCCTCGATCCTCGGCGGGCGGGGCTGGGGCTGGGCGACCGCCTTCGTCAACCTGCTCGGGCTGATCTTCGTCGTCGCCTCGGTGAATGTCGGCGCCTACGACCTGTTCACCAGCCTGATCCTCGGCAACATGTTCCATATCGACACGTCGCACTGGGGGTTCTGGCAGCAGACCGTCGCCGTCGTCCTGATCACCGCGAGCCAGGGCGCGTTCAACCACATGGGCATCCGCACCACCACGCGGCTGACCGATTTCTCCGGCTACCTGATCTTCTTCATCGCCATCGTGCTGACCATCGCGATGCTGGTGGGCGCGCAGCATTACGATTTTTCGCGGCTGTTCACCTTCATCAACTATTCCGGCAAGGCCGGCGGCGGCGTGGTGCCGCATAGCGGCAACCTGTTCTACCTCTTCATGCTCGGCCTGCTGCTGCCGCTCTACACCATCACCGGGTTCGACGGCGCGGCCCACACCTCGGAGGAGACGGTGAACGCACGGCGCACCGTGCCGCGCGGGATCATCAATTCGGTGTTCTGGTCGTTCGCCTTCGGCCTCGTGATGGAGGCCGCGATCCTGCTGGCGATGCCGGATCTCGGCAAGGCGGCGGCGCAGGGCGGCAACGTGTTCTTCAACCTGCTCGCCGGGTTGCCGGTGATCCTGCCGGTGAAATACCTGCTCTATGTCGGCATCGTCGTCGCCAACTATCTCTGCGCGCTGGCGGGGGTGACCTCGACCTCGCGGATGATCTTCGCCTTCGCCCGCGATGGCGGGCTGCCGGGCCATGCGATCTGGCGGCGGGTAAGCCCGACGCACCGCACACCGGTCGGCGCGATCTGGCTCACGGCGGGGCTCTCGGTCGCGGCGACGCTGTATTCGCCGGCCTTCGCGGCGCTGGCGGCGGGCTGCGCGATGTTCCTCTATATCTCCTATGCCATGCCGGTCGCGGCCGGCCTGCTGGCGGAGGGCAAGACCTGGACCGAGTTCGGCCCGTTCCGCCTCGGCGCGCTCTCGAAGCCGCTCGCGGTGATTTCGATCATCGGCGTGTTCGTGCTGATTTATATCGGCATCCAGCCGCCCAACGACATCCTGATCACCTACGGTCTCGGCCTGATCGTGCTGATGCTGGTGCTCTGGTTCGGGGTGGCGCGGGTGCGCTTCCCCGGCCCGCCGATCAGCCGCGAAGCGATCGCGCGCCGGGCGGCGGAAATCGCGGCCGAGGAACGCGCGGTTCATGAAGGGGCGGGAGGCTGAGATGGCCGCGACCCTGCCCACACACCTGCTGATCGGCGGCGCCTTCGAGCCGGGCGCGGGCGCGCCGGTTCCGGTGATAAATCCCAGGACCGGTGCGGTGATCGTCGAGATCGCCGAGGCGGATGCCGGCCAGGTGGCCCGCGCGGTGGAAGCCGCCGGGCGCGCCTTTCCCGCTTATGCGGCGCTGCCGCCGGGCGAGCGCGCGGCGATGCTGCTGCGCCTCGCCGATGCGATCGAGGCGGAGGCGGAAGACTTCGCCGCGCTGGAGGCGCTGAATTGCGGCAAGCCGCGCCCGGCCGTGCTGCGCGACGAGATTCCCGCCATCGTCGACTGTTTCCGCTTCTTCGCCGGTGCTGCGCGCTGCCTTTCGGGCAGTGCGGCGGGCGAGTATCTCGCCGGCCATACCTCGATGATCCGGCGCGATCCGATAGGCCCGGTCGCGCAGATCGCGCCGTGGAACTACCCGCTGATGATGGCGGCGTGGAAGATCGCCCCGGCGCTCGCCGCCGGCAACACGGTCGTGCTCAAACCCTCGGAACTGACGCCGCTGACCGCGCTGAAACTGGCGCGTGTCGCCGCCGGCATTCTGCCCGAGGGCGTGCTCAACGTGATTTCGGGGCGCGGGACGAGCACCGGCCAGGCGCTGATCGACGCGCCCGGGATTGCGATGATCTCGCTGACCGGCTCGATCGGCACCGGCGAGCGGGTGATCCAGGCAGCGTCGGCCTCGATCAAGCGCACCCATCTCGAACTCGGCGGCAAGGCGCCGGTGATCGTCTTCGACGATGCCGATATCGACGCCGCCGTCGCCGCGGTGCGGGATTTCGGCTATTACAATTCCGGGCAGGACTGCACGGCGGCCTGCCGGGTCTATGCCGGTGCGAAGGTCTATGACCGGTTCGTGGCCGACCTCGCCGCGGCGGTGGCGCAACTCCGCTATGACCGGGCGGATGATTCGGAAAACGACATCGGCCCGGTGATCTCGGCGGGCCAGCGCGAGCGGGTGGGCGGCTTCGTCGCCCGCGCGGCCGCGCTGCCGCATGTCGAGATCGTCGCCGGCGGGCGCGACGCGGCGGGGGCCGGGTTCTACTACGAACCCACCGTGGTCGCCGGCGCGGCGCAGGACGACGAGATCGTGCGCCGGGAGGTGTTCGGCCCCGTCGTGTCAGTGACGCGCTTCACCGATCCCGAGCAGGCGATCGTCTGGGCGAACGATTCCGATTACGGCCTCGCCTCGTCGGTCTGGACGCGCGATGTCGGGCGGGCGATGCGCCTGGCCGCCGGGCTGCGCTACGGCGCGACCTGGGTGAACTGCCACTTCATGCTCGCCAACGAAATGCCGCATGGCGGGCTGAAGCGGTCGGGCTACGGCAAAGACCTCTCGGCCTATGCGCTGGAGGACTATACCGTGGTCCGCCACGTCATGGTCCGGCTGGACTGATCCCGCCCGCGCCGGACGATGCGTCAGGGTGCTTCTTTCAGGTGGAAGGATTTCGGCCGGGTCAGATGCTCGAAGCCGATCCGCGACAGGGTGCAGCCGCGGCCGGAATCCTTCACCCCGACCCAGGCCAGCGCCGGGTCGAGATAGTCGCAGCGGTTCATGAACACGGTGCCGGTGTCGATCGCGCCGCCGATGCGGGTTGCGGCCTCGATGTCGCGGGTCCAGACCGAGGCGGTGAGGCCATAGGGGCTGTCGTTCATCAGGCCGATCGCCTCCTTGTCCGAGCCGACCTTCATGATGCCGACGACCGGGCCGAAGCTCTCGCTGCGCATCACGTCCATCCGGTGATCGACATTTACCAGCACCTGCGGCGCGAGATAGGGCGTGCCGGGTCGGCTTGCGGGGAACCGCGCCTCGTCGATCAGCGCCGCAGCACCGGCGGCGAGGGCGTCGGCGATCTGGCCGCGCACGAAATCGGCGCCGGCGGCGTTGACCATCGGGCCGAGCGTGGTCGCGGCGTCGAGCGAATGGCCGAGGCGATAGGCGTTGGTGGTCTCGACGACGCGGGCGATGAAATCGTCATATACGGCGGCATCGACATAGATCCGCTCGATCCCGCAGCAGGACTGGCCGGAATTGAAGAAGGCGCCGTCGACCAAATTGTCGGCGGCGTGGACGATGTCGGCATCGCGCCGGACATAGGCGGGATCCTTGCCGCCGAGTTCGAGGCCGATGCCGGCGAAGCGGTCGGCGGCGGCGCGGACGACGCGATGGCCGGTCGCCACCGAGCCGGTGAAGGCGATGAAATCGACGCGCGGATCGCGGATCACCGCCTCGGCGTCGGCATTGGCGAGGTGGAGCACCTGAAAGACATGCTCGGGCAGGCCGGCGGCGGCGAAGGATTCTGCGAAGCGCTCGGCGCAGAGCAGCGTCTGCGAGGCCTGTTTCAGCACCACGGCGTTGCCGGCGAGCAGGGCGGGGACGACGCTGTTGACGGTGATCAGATAGGGGTAGTTCCAGGCACCGATGACGAAGACGACGCCGAGCGGCTCGCGGGTGATGAACCGCTCGAAACCGGCGACCGGCGTGGGTCGGACCGGTGCGAGCGACTCCGCGGCGAGCGAGATCATCATCCGTGCGCGTTCGGCAACGCCGCGGATCTCGCCCGGCGTCTGGCTCACCGGACGTCCCATCTGCGCGCTGATCTCGGTGGCGATCGCGGCGCCATTGGCGGTGAAATGCGCGACGAAGCGCTCGCAGATCGCCATCCGCCCGGCAAGGTCGACGCGCCGCCAGGCCTTCTGCGCGGCGGTGGCCCGCTCCAGCGCCTGCTCGATCTCGGCCGGCCCGGCAAGGGCGCGGGCGGCGACCTCGGTGCCATCGGCGGGGGAGAGGATGCGGTGAATCCGGGGATGCTCGGCCACGGTTGGACCTCCATTCTGCGCTTGATCAGTCTGCCATGCCGCCGCGCGGCCCGGCAATGACATCAGAGCGCAGACTGGCGGGCGGCTTGCCAATGCGGGCCTGGCAATCGCAAGCCAGGATGATCGCGGCAGAGTCGTGAAACCGGCTGGCGCGATCTGTGGTCTTCTGGATAATTATACGTGCCGGACGCCAGGATATCTGATGCTTTCCGGCTCGATGCCCGGCATGCGGGCAGGACAGGAGACAGACGTCATTGCAATGCGCCGAGCGTGTATTCGGCCACTTCACGGGGAGAGATTCACGATGACCATCGACTATCAGATTCACGACCTTGGTGATTTTCGTCTGCAGGGCGGGGCCACGCTGCGCGGATGCCAGCTCGCCTACAAGACGTTCGGCACATTGAACGCCGACAAGAGCAATGCCATCGTCTATCCGACCTGGTATTCCGGCCAGCATCATGACAATGAGTGGCTGATCGGTGCCGGGCGTGCTCTTGATCCGGCAACGCAGTTCATCATCATCCCGAACATGCTCGGCAATGGCCTGTCCTCCTCGCCAAGCAATACGCCGGAACCTTACAACGGACCGCGTTTCCCGAAGGTGACCGCGTATGACAACGTGCGCGCGCAGCATCATCTCGTCACTGAAAGATTCGGCATTTCACGGCTCCGGCTGGTCACCGGCTGGTCGATGGGCGCGCTACAGACGTTTCACTGGGGGGCGATGTATCCCGACATGGTCGAACGGATCGCGCCATTCTGCGGATCGGCAAAATGCTCGCGCCATAATTTCGTGTTTCTCGAAGGGGTGAAGGCGGCGCTCACGGCCGATGCCGCGTTTGCCGAGGGCTGGTATACGACCAAACCGGCGAAGGGCCTCAGGGCGATGGCGCGCGTGTATGCCGGGTGGGGGTTTTCCCAGGCTTTCTATCGCGAGGAACTCGACCTGAAGACGCTTGGCTATTCCTCGCTGGAGGATTTCCTGATTGCCTTCTGGGAGGGGTTCTTCCTGCCCAAGGACGCGAACAATCTGCTGGCCATGCTGTGGACCTGGCAGAATGGTGACATCTCCGCCAACGAGCTCTATCACGGCGACTTTCGCAAGGCGCTGGGCGCGATAAAGGCCAAGGCGCTGGTCATGCCTGGCCAGACCGATCTGTATTTTCCGCCGGAAGACAGCGCGTTCGAGGTGAAGCACATGCCGAATGCGACGCTGGTGCCGGTTCCATCCATCTGGGGGCATTTCGCTGGCGGACCTGGGACCAGCGTGCAGGATGTCGAATTCATCAACCAGAAATTGAAGGAACTGCTCGCCAGCTGACGCTTGGCACGCCACCTGCGGACGCGTGGCCCGTGATCGAAAGCGCCAAAGCCATGTCGCATTTCGATCAGGCCGCGTGTTCAAGGGCGAGGCCACTCCGCCCGGCGCGGATGGTCTCGGTCTGGCGTTCTGCGGGCGTTGTGCGGGAATTCAGGCCATCGGCGTTTGGATCGCTTGAGTTTGATGGCGAAGAAGGTGTCCATCCTACAAGCAAATTAATATATCGATCAATCTCAATATAAAATTCATGATAATGTGAAAATACCTTTTTATCTACCCTGCAATTTTTCCTGCTTCGTTCGAATTCGAACCCATCGCAGGATGGCGCTTACCGACAACTGACTCTCCAACCGAGAGTGCCGAAACCACGACGACATCGTCGTTCACTGCTGCCACGCTTGGAACCGCCTTGTCGATCAGCTCTGGAGCTTCATGTCCATCGGACTGCGCCAATGGGCACACGGCTCCTGATCAATAGTATTTCCGATTGACCGGCTCAAGTGAGTGGTTAATGATGAACGTTAGTACATTCTTGTCTCCGCCGCCATGGTCGCCCCCCCCCCCCCCGATTCCGCTTCGCTCCATCGACGGCCACTGAGCGGCCTTATCTTCCTGGCATTCGGAGGACTGATGATCTGCTTGGCTCTGACCGGCCACTGAACTTGTACCTTGCTATGATCAGAGCCTCCCTCGCACAGCTATGTGTCAAGTGACAGGCAGTTCCTTAAACATTGGCATTGTGCAACGTCTCTCATTGAACGGCCACACCCTCGCCATAAAAATGCCAAGGCAGAATCGCTTCCGCTCCATCCTCCCGCTGACGCCAGGTTGAGTACGAGCGCTCACTCGGCCGCGAGCCTGACCTCAATCGGGATGCCCTCGATCGGACATTCCTCGGTCCCGAGGCTCGGCCGTGTAAGACCTTCGACCTTCGCGCGTACCGCCTCAGGATTTTCAATCCACTCGCGATAGAAATCGTAGGGGCAGACTGCCTTGCCAGGCTCGTTTTCGTGAGAATTCACCATTCCGGTATATCCACGATGGAGCAGTTTGAAGAGGTGGTTCTCCGACTGGCCATTACGGCGTGCATCACGCAGTAGGGACTTCGAAAGTTGCGCATACTGGATGCCATACTCCTCCTCCCCGCACTCGCCGAGCGTGCGCCCGTCGAACCCGATGATCGCGGAGTGTCCGAAATAGGAATAAACCCCGTCGAAGCCAGAGGCGTTGGCAACCGCGACATAGACATTGTTGGCCCAGGCCATGGACTTGGCCATCATGACCTGCTGGTCCTTTGCGGGATACATGTAGCCCTGGCAGCGAACAACCAGTTCCGCCCCCTTCATCGCGCAATCGCGCCAGATCTCCGGATAGTTGCCGTCATCGCAGATGATCAGGCTGATTTTCAGGCCCTTCGGGCCCTCGGTGACATAGGTCGTCGACCCTGGATACCAGCCTTCGATCGGCGTCCATGGCATGATCTTGCGATATTTCTGGACGACCTTTCCTGTGTCGTCGATCAGGATCAGCGTGTTGTAGGGCATCTTGCGCGGATGCTCCTCATGACGTTCTCCGGTCAGCGAAAACACGCCCCAAACCTTTGCCTTGCGACAGGCTTCGGAAAAGATCTCGGTTTCGTCGCCGGGAATGACGGAAGCAGTCTCCAACATCTCGTTACGGTCATACATGATGCCGTGCGTCGAATACTCGGGGAATATTACCAGGTCCATGCCGGGCAGACCGGATTTCATCCCGATCAGCATTTCAGCGATCTTCTGTGCGTTGGCCAGTACCTCGGCCTTGGTGTGCAGCCGGGGCATCTTGTAGTTGACGACCGCGACTCCGACCGTGTCGTTGCTTGCGGAAATATCACCATGCAGCATGAGCTTTTGTCCTTGAGAGGTGAAAGGGACGTGGCGGGCCGCCGGCCCAGCCACGCGAATCAGCAGCGGGCGATCAAACCGTCGGCGAGCCGAACGACAGCGATGGCGCGGCATGCGGCTTCTTGCACATGTCAGCACAATCGCTGTCGAGCGAGCAGCAGAGCGAGCAGATGCTGCCCTTGTGAAATGGGCATCCGGTCATGTCCTCCGGCTCGTATTCGAAGCCGCAGGCAACGCAGTTCATCGCGGTATGCCCGACACCCGGATGATAGGAGGGGTCACGCGCGATGTAGTATCTACCCTTAGTGATGACCGCGACGATCGGCGACAGCACGAACGCAACGGCCAAAGCGATGAAGGAGGAGAAGGCGGCCGCATAGGCGCCGAAGACACCGAAGAACGCGAGCACCGAGATGATCGAGGCGATCACCATCGAGCCGAACCCGACCGGATTGAAATTGTAGAGATGCGCACGCTTGAACTCGACGTAGGACGGGCTGAGCTTGAGCAGCGGCTTGTTGATCACGAGATCCGCCGTCACCGCGCCGATCCAGGCAACAGCGACGTTCGAGTAAAAGCCGAGGATCTTGCCGAGGAAGTGGAACATGTTGAGTTCCATCATCGTCAAGGAAATGCCGATATTGAGGAAGATGTAGACGAAGCGCCCCGGATGAGCGTGCAACAGGCGGGAGAAGAAGTTGGACCACGAAAGCGAGCCTGAATAGGCGTTCGTGACGTTGATCTTGATCTGGGAGAGGATGACGAAGAATGTCGCCACGCTAATCGCCAACATCCCGGCGCCGAACATCGAGGTGAAGCCGGCATGATACATCTGGATCGGCTCGTTCGCCTGCGCCAACGGGGTTCCGTGTGATACCGCGACGGAGGCAAAGAACGAGCCCATGAGCTGTTTGGTGGCACCGAGAATGACCCAACCGGGGCCGGCGCCGAGCACGGCGAGCCACCAGCCGATCGAGTTTTTCTCCGTCTTGTCCGGCATGAAGCGGAGATAGTCGGCTTGTTCGCCAATCTGCGCGATCAGCGACAGTGCGATCCCGGCGGCGGAGCCGAACAGCAGCGGATTGAAGCCTGAGCCGCTCGGCGACGAACCGGCGAAGCCAATCCAGCCAGAAATAGCATGCGGATCGACGGCGAGCACTGCGATCGGCGGACTGAACAGCAGAAACAGCCAGATCGGCTGGGTCCACACCTGCAGCTTGGAAAGCAGGGTCATACCGAAGGCAACGAGCGGAATGATCAATAGCGAGCCGACCGCGTAGCCGACGGGCAGCGGGATACCGAAATAGAGGTTGAATGCCTGCGCCATGATCGAACCTTCAAGAGCAAAGAAAATGAAGGTGAAACTGGCATAGATGACCGAGGTTATGGTCGAGCCCAGATAGCCGAAACCCGCACCGCGGGTAAGCAGATCAACATCGACATTGTATTTCGCGCAATAATACGCGATCGGAATGCCGGTCAGGAAAATGACCGTCGCCGCCGCGAGGATGCCCCAGAACGCGTTGGCAAAGCCGAACTGCACGGCGAGAGAGCCGCCGATCGCCTGGTCGGCAAGATAGGCAATCCCGCCCAGTGCTGCCGAGAACACGGCATATTGCGACCAGGTCCGGAAGCTCCGGGGCGCGTAGCGCAGGGAATAGTCCTCGATGACAGGATTATTGACGAAGCGGTTGTAGGAACGCCGCGGCGCGGCGGGAGACATCTTGCCCGGTGTCGTTGTCGACATGGTTCTGCCTTTCGAACGGAATAGAAGAATGCCGTGAATGGCAGAAGCAGATCACAGGACGCGCGCTTCGGGGCATGGGCCGTATTGCGATCCGGCCTTCGTGGAATCGCGTAATCGGGGCTACGTAGACCCGAGCGCCTTGAGAGCGGCGACGACGGCAGTCGCGCGGTTCTCGACACCAAGCTTGACGAATATCTGTTCGAGATGCTTGTCGACCGTACGTGGACTTACCGTGAGGATTGTCCCGATATCGCGGTTCGACTTGCCACGCGCGAGCCAGAGCAGCACCTCAGCCTCACGCGGCGTCAGCGCCGCATGTGCCCGGAGCCGCGCGAGATCGCCGGCCACATCCTCGACTGTGACACGGAGCAGAAACTCATCCGCACCAATCTGGCCAAGCAGCACGAGTTCCACCGCGCGCCCGCCGGGGTCGAGCAGCCGGGTCTCGCTGCTGACTTCACGGGCGATGCGCTCGGTCAGCCAGTCGGCCGCCGTCTTCGGCAGCCTTTCGCCAGCGCCGAGTCCGGTCAATTCAGCTGCCTGTCGGGTGCTCCACAGTACTTGCCCGCCGCGATCGGCCGCGAGGAGGAAGCGACCAGACGCATCCATTGCCGCCTGCACGCTTCGGGTGAGCCCTGCATTGGCAAGATGTACTTTGAGCCGCGCGACGACTTCATCCGGCCGGACCGGCTTGGTGACATAGTCGACGCCGCCAGCCTGCAATCCGTCGATCACGTTGTTAGTCTCGGTGAGGCCGGTCATGAAGATGACCGGCACGAGGCCGCACCCCGGAATCTGCTTCATCCGCCGACATGTTTCGAAACCGTCGATGCCAGGCAACATGGCGTCGAGCATCACGGCGTCAGGCGTGATGCGCGCCATCACCGCAAGCGCCATCTCGCCCTGTAGAGCGACGAGCACATTGTAGCCGGCCTTTTCCAGCGTCTCGCTCAGCAGGCCGAGCATCGCAGGATCGTCATCGACGACGAGGATTGTCGGGCGGAAACTCATTCTACTTCCCCGCCGAGAGAGGCGAGCAGCCCCGCCAATTCGACCAGCCGGAAGGCATCGAGCTTGGCACGTAGAACGCCGACCGGTGCCGCCAGGTCGGGATCGCTGTCGGCGATTTCGTCAAGCCGCGCCCGCAAGGGACGGAGAAATCCGATTTCGGCGAGGCGACGCAGATCAACGGCGTAGGGTGCCAGCCGCGAGAGGTCTGGCCTGCTCCCGGCGCCAGCCGGCAGGGGCTCGGATTGGTCGGACGTCCACTCGATGCGCAACGAGGCGCCGATCGTTGCCAGCAGCGACCGGAGGTCTACCGGCTTGGCAAGCGCGTCGTAGAACGGATGCGGGGCCTTTCGCCGGCGCACGATTTCACCCGCGTCGGCCGATAGCAGGATAATCGGCGTCGACTCGTGACCGCTTGCGCGAAGTCGTGCAGCGAGTTCGGCGCCGCTGATGTCGGGCATCGAAAGATCGACGATGAACAGGTCGGGGTTTGCTGATGCCGCGAGACGCAGACATCCCTCGGCATCCGGCGCCGTCAGTACATCAAAGCCGAGAGGGCCCAGCGCATCCACGATCAGGGTGCGGTGCAGAACGTTGTCGTCCGTCACCAGAATGCGGCGACGGCGTCCGACATAGCCAGTGAAGACCGGCCGGGGTGAAGCGACCATGACGCCGGGGCCGCGGTGCGAAAGCATCAGCCGCAACGTGAAGCGGCTGCCGCAGCCAGGCGACGAGGTTACGGTCACTTCGCCGCCCAGGATCTGGGCGAGCAGCTTCGTGATCGTGAGGCCCAGCCCGATCCCGGGCGGCGCCGCGCCATCGCCGGCCGACAGGCGCTCGAACGGCTCGAAGATGCGCGCGACATCGGCATCGGCGATCCCTGGCCCGGTGTCGCTGACCATGAACTCGGCCACCTCGCCCGGCACCCTGACGGTGAGCCGGACCTCGCCTTCCCGGGTGAACTTGATCGCGTTCGACAACAGGTTGATCAGGATCTGGCGCAGCCGCGTTGGGTCAGTCATGACCGTTTCGGGCAACGTATGCGGACAGTCGAACGTGAAGGTGATGCCGCGCCCTGCCGCCTGCAAGCTGAACATATCGGCGATCTGGGTCAGGAACTCGTGCAGGCGAACCGGCTGGCGCTCAAGCTCGATCCGACCGGCCTCGATCTTGGCAATATCCATCAGCCCCTCGATCAGGCCGGAGAGATGCTCGCCGGAGCGGCGTATGATCAGCATCTTGCGGCGAACGCCTTCGGGGAGGCTGCCGTCGATCTCGAGCAGCTGGGCATAGCCGAGGATCGCGTTCAGCGGCGAGCGCAATTCATGGCTGACACCAACGACGAAGCGACTCTTCGCCAGGTTGGCAGCTTCGGCAACCTCGCAGGCGCGCGCCCGCTCAGCGTCGGTTCGGCGATGAGCCTCGATTTCGGCAAGCAAAAGCGCAGTCTGCTGCTCGACCTCCTGCTCCACCGCCTGGCGGGATTCGCGGGCCAATACAAACAGCCACGACACCACGCCTGCGATGATCGCGAGCACGAAGAAAGCATGCCAGCCAGTGAGCACAAGCAGGGCGGCGGCATCCGGGTCTGTCGGCTGCGCGAGCCAGACCAGCGTCAACAGAACCAGTGCCAGGAAGCCGCATGAGGTCACGAACACAAGAATGAAACGCATGAGCGGCGGTGAAAGGTGCCGACGCAGGACGCCTGGAAGAACTGGTGCCAGCATCGAGGACAGTTGCGCGCCGTAGCGCCCGTGCGGCTTGCAGGCGTCGTTGCAGCGGGCCTCCAGCGAGCAGCATAGCGAACAAATCGGCGCCGCATACACAGGACAATGGGCCATGTCGGCGATCTCGAACTCTTTGGCGCAGACGCCGCATTGGCACTCTGCCCCCCCGGCATGATCCGGTGGCGCGCGCCGGGCGAGGTAAAACCGCCCACCGGTCGCCGCGGCAATCGCGGGGGCTGCAAGGATCGCGGTCGCGAGCGCCAGCACCGGCGCAAACGCATGCAGGACCGGGCCCATCACCCCCCGCATCGCGATTCCACCCGCCGTCACCGCGAGCAGCATCGCTCCGAGCCCCACGGGGTTGAGGTCATAGAGATATGCGCGCTTGAATTCGATTGCCGGTGGCGCAAGCCCGAGCGGCTTGGCGATCGCGAGGTCGCCAAAGATGGAGCCGACCCAAGCACAGGCCAACACCGAGTAGAAGGAGAGGATCGGCTCGATGGCATGGTAGATGCCAAGATCCATTAGCAGCAACGCGATCGACACGTTGAACCCCATCCAGACGATACGCCCCGGATGGCGGTGGGTCAGGCGGGAGAAGAAGTTCGACCAGGCGATCGACCCCGCATAGGCATTGGTGACGTTGATCTTCAGCTGCGCCACGAGCACGAGCGCCACCGTAAGCGGCAGAGCCACCCTGCCGATACCGGGCGGCAGGATCGTCTGCCACGCCACGAGATACATCACGACTGGCTGGCCCGCGGCGCGCCCGGCCCCGCTGTGTACCGCGAGGACGACAAGCAGTGAGCCGGCGAGCAGTTTGATAACCGCTGGCACCACCCAGCCGGGCCCGGCAAGCGCAACCGCACTCCACCAGCGGATGCGCCCGCCAGGCCGCGGTGATGGCAGAAAGCGCAGGAAATCCACCTGTTCGCCGATCTGGACCACCAACGACATAATAACCGAGAGGGCCGCTCCGAAGTGGAGAGGGTCGAACGGCGCACCATAGCTGTGCCAGACACCGAGATCGAGCCTGCCGGCGGCAGCGGCAATCATCAGACCCAGCAGCGGCATGAAATTGAGAACGAGCCATGCACTGCGGGTGCGAGACTGAAACCGGCTTATGAAAGTGATGCCAAACGCCACCATGGGCAGCACCACGAGCGCGGCAACGATGTTGCCCAGCCAGGCGGGGACGCCGAAGCAGTAGGCAAGCATCCCGCTAACAATCGACGCTTCTATCGCGAAGAATATGAACGTGAACGACGCGTAGATCAGCGAGGTGATGGTCGAACCGAGATAGCCGAAGCCGGCGCCGCGGGTCAGAAGATCGATATCCACCCCGGCCCGTGCCGCGACCGCGGCAATCGGCCCTGCCGTCAGTCCGATGAGCAGTGCGCCGACGATGATCGCCGGTATTGCGTTGCTGGCGCCATAGGCGAGTGTGACTGTACCGCCGATCGCCTCAAGGGCGAGGAAGGCGGTCGCACCGAACGCAGTGTCGGCAACGCGGCCAGGTGAAAAGCGGCGCGCCCGATTGGCCGTGAAGCGGAGAGCGTAATCCTCCATCGTCTCGTTGCCGACCCACTGATTGTAGGTCCGTCTCGGGGGCGTGATACGCTGGCGCACGTTCAAGCGCTGTCCTTTCGGTCCTGCGGCGTATCCTCCCCTGACAACCATCTCGCCGCTTCGGTGGAATGACGTGGCGGATCGTTGACTGATTCATCACCCGCGGAAGTGCTTATGCATATACGGCGAACGCCGTATTCAATCCCGGCCCGATTTTGTCGACGGTCTGTGCAGATTTTGCAGCACATAAAAGGAGCATTCCGTGACGGAAACCCTGATCAAGGTCGACCTTGCCGGTTCGCCCTACGACAACGACATGATCCACAATCGCTGGCATCCGGATATCCCGATGGTGGCCACGGTCAAACCTGGCGACGATTTCATCCTCGAATGCTTCGATTGGACCGGCGGGTTCATCAAGAACAACGAAAGCGCCGCCGATGTGCGCGACATTGATCTGAGCACCGTCCATTTCCTCTCCGGTCCGGTCGCCGTCGAGGGGGCGGAGCCCGGCGATCTCCTTGTCGTGGACATTCTCGACATCGGGACTCTCCCCGGTAATGAGTGGGGATTCAATGGCTTCTTCTCGAAGCAGAACGGCGGTGGCTTCCTGACGGACCATTTCCCGCAGGCCCAGAAATCGATCTGGGACGTCAAGGGAATGTTCACCAGCTCACGACACGTCCCGGGTGTGCGCTTTGCCGGGCTGATCCATCCGGGCCTGATCGGCTGCCTGCCGGACGCGAAGCTGCTCGAAACCTGGAATGCGCGGGAGAACGCACTCATCGCGACCAACCCGACGCGTGTGCCGCCGCTGGCCAATCCACCGTTTCCGTCCACCGCACACATGGGTCGGCTCACCGGCGAAGCACGCACCGCCGCCGCGGCGACCGGTGCGCGCACCGTGCCGCCGCGCGAACATGGCGGCAATTGCGACATCAAGGACCTTTCCCGCGGTGCCCGCGTCTATTTCCCGGTCTATGTAAAAGGTGCCGGGCTGTCGGTGGGCGACCTGCATTTCAGCCAGGGCGACGGCGAGATCACCTTTTGTGGCGCGATCGAGATGCCTGGCTGGATTCATCTCGGGGTCCACAGCCTGATCAAGGGTGGGATGGCGAAATACGGGATCAAGAACCCGATCTTCAAGCCGAGCCCGATCAAGCCGGACTATAACGACTTCCTGATCTTCGAGGGTATCTCCGTCGATGATCACGGCGGCCAGCATTACCTCGACGTGTTCGTGGCCTATCAGCAGGCTTGCCTGAACGCGATCAACTATCTGACGAAGTTCGGGTACTCTCCGGCCCAGGCCTATGCCATTCTCGGGACCGCACCGGTACACGGGCACATCTCGGGCGTCGTCGATATCCCGAACGCCTGCGCGACCCTGTATCTGCCAACCGAGATTTTCGATTTCGACATCAACCCCGGCGCCGAAGGTCCGACAGTGCAGGCCCTCGGCGGTGCCGACGTCCTGCTTGCGCCCGATCTCTGACGGAGGATCATGCCATGCCGGTCTATGATTACGAATGTAAGAGTTGCGGCACGTTCGAGGCGCTTGCGCCGATGGCAGAATACAAGCGCTGTCAGCCCTGTCCGGGATGCGGCGCCTCGGCTGAGCGGGTGCTGATCTCGGCACCAATGCTGACGACACTCTCGGCTGCGCGCCGCACCGCATTCGCGGTCAACGAGCGGAGTGCCCATGCTCCGGACACCAGCCGACGGAGCGGCCGTCACCCGGCCGGTTGCGGCTGCTGCAAACCCAAGACGAAGGCCGACGGCGCAACTGCGAACAAGTCCTTTCCCGGTCGGCGTCCGTGGATGATCAGTCATGCGTGAACAAAAGCGCGTCCCGCACCCGACGCCACGATGCCCGCCACCGTAACGCGGTGGCGGCGGTTCCGGTCTGGCGAAAAATGCCCCGTTTCAGTTGCCGGCTGATGGTCATGATTGACAGCCCTTGCAGGACCCAGCGATCTTTTAGGCGACATGACGGCAATCCGCATGCCGGCGGGATGTCGAGGGGGCCGGATGGAGGCGAAAGGACAGAAACGGCTGGGCGCGACCATTCCTGTGCAGCGGATTTTGTGGGGGCTTGGCGCCGCCAATGTCGTGGCCTGGATCTGGGCGGCGGCTGCGTTCGGCGGGGCACCGCGGCTGCTCGGCATGGCGGGGCTGGCCTGGCTGTTCGGACTGCGGCACGCGATGGACGCGGACCATATCGCGGCGATCGACAATGCGGTGCGGCGGCTGGCCGGGCGCGGCCGGGCAGCGAGCCTCGCCGGGCTGTTCTTCTCGCTCGGGCATTCGAGCGTCGTCGTGCTGCTGGCGGCGGCGGTCTCGTTCGGGGCGGGGGCGCTGCGGGGGCATCTCGACAGCGTGACGCGCTATGGTGCGTGGGTCGGCACGATCGTCTCGGTCGGGTTTCTGGCGCTGATCGCCGGAGCGAATCTCGTGGCCTTGCGGGCGGAGACACGCGGCGCCGCGGCGCCTGGAGGCGTGCTGAGCTGGCTGGCACGGCCGCTGTTCCGCCTCGTGCGGCGGAGCCGGGACATGTATGCGATCGGGTTCCTGTTCGGCCTCGGCTTCGACACCGCGACGGAGATCGGGTTGCTCGCGCTCTCGGCCGCGGGGACGGCGCACGGGATTGCCGCGTGGCGGCTGATGGCGCTGCCGGCGCTGTTCACCGCTGGGATGTCGCTGGTCGATACCGCCGACAGCGCGCTGATGACGCGGGCCTATGGCTGGGCGCTGCGCGACGGGCGGGTCCGGCGGCGGTATAACGTCACGTTGACGCTGGTATCCGCTGTCACCGCCGTGATCATCGGCGGCGTGGAACTGATCGGTCTGATGAAATCTTCGTTCGGGTACGGGCTCTCGCGGGCGGCGGCGCTGCTTGCCGCCCACTGGTCAGAGCTCGGCATGGCGATCGCGCTGATGCTGGCGGGACTGTTTCTGGCCGCGATCCGGCGCGCCCGGGCCGCGGCAAGGATTGCGGGCCGGAGTCCCCCGGGCGCGCCGCCCGGCTGATACCTGCCCCCCCCCCACGCGCCTGGTTCCCAAGCAGGGGTGATCGTATCAGCCCTGTGCGTCCTGTGTCGCCGCCGGGGCGGGCCGCCAGTCGCGGAAGTACAGGCGGCCCAGACTTGCAGCAAGATCCATCAACAGGAGCTGAGCCTGGTCCAGATAGTCGTGAAGATTGCCGGCGAGCAGGCGCTGTGTTGGCGCGACATAGACATACTCGCGCAGGTACTCCGCCTGTTCGAGCGGATCGCCGAGGCCTTGGAGATGATGTAGCCGGGCGAGATCGCCGAGATGCGCCTCGATCCGGCGAACACAGAGCAGCAGCGAGCGCGGAAAGGACGGATCGCGCAACAGGAAACTGACTACATCCCCGATCGAGGCGCGGGCAGAGGAGAGCTGGCGGAACGCGTGATACCCGGCTGCGGCCCGCAACACTGCATACCATTGCGTAATCTCGATGACCTTGCCGGTTTCTCCTGCCCGCGGCGAAAGCAGGTGATATTTGATGTCGAGCAGGCGCGTCGTCTGGTCCGCCCGTTCGATCAGCCGGCCCAGCATGTAGAAATGCCAGCCCTGGCCGCGATACATCGTCCCCTCAGTGATGCCGGTATGGGCCTGCACGGCTTCCTTGAGCCGGACGCAGAGACGGGAAAGCCTGTCGCCATCCAGGGCGCCAGGCTCGATCTGACTTACAAAGCGATGGAACATGTTGATCTGGCGCCACATCTCGGTGGAGATCAGGGACCGCAGCGTGCGCGCGTTGGTTCGTGCCGCGGCGAGGCAATAGGGCACGCCCGTCGGGTTTTCGCGATCGAGCAGATAGAAGCGCCTTACGATATCGGGATACTGCGACACATCCGCCCCGGCTTCGGCCAGTCGTTGGGCGTCGTCATTGATGGCGAGCAGGGCGGACCACGCATCGGCCTCGCGACCGGGGCTTTCAAAGCTCTGGGTCACGTCGATAAGTCTCGCGAGATTTTCGATCCGCTCCAGATAGCGTGCCATCCAGAACAGGCTTTCGGCATCGCGGGCGAGGAGTTCGGGCTCGGCGCGCATGTCAGTTGGCCGCCGCGCGACCGGGCTGGTCGGCGAGCACCCAGGTGTCTTTCGAACCGCCGCCCTGGGAGGAATTGACGATCAGCGAATCGCGCCTGAGTGCAACGCGGGTAAGACCGCCGGGCAGAACCCAGCTGTCGCGACCGGTTACGACGAAGGGACGGAGATCGACATGGCGGGGCGCGATCCCATCATCCGTCAGCGTCGGGCCGACGGAGAGCGGGATCATCCCCTGACTGATCCAGTTTGCCGGATCGGCGAGCAGCGCGGCACGAGCTGCCTCGAGCTCCGCCCGGCTGGCACGGGGGCCGACGGTGATGCCATATCCGCCGGATTCGCCAACCGGCTTGACCACCAGCTCATCCAGATGATCGAGCGTGTATGCGAGCGCATCCTTCTCCCGACAGATATTGGTATCGACATTGGGCAGAATCGGATCTTCACCGAGATAGTAACGGATGATGCGGGGCATGTAGGCATAGATCGCCTTGTCGTCGGCGACCCCGGTCCCGACGGCGTTGGCGATGGCGACATTGCCAGCCCGCCATGCATCGATCAGTCCGGGAACGCCCAGCATCGAATCCGGTCGGAAAACGGTGGGATCGAGGAAATCGTCGTTCAGGCGCCGGTAAATCGCATGAACCGGGCGCGGGCCGGCCGTTGTGCGCATGTAAACACGCGCGTTCTCGACATTGAGGTCCGACCCCTGGACCAGCGGAATACCCATTTCGCGCGCGAGGAAGACATGTTCGAAATAGGCCGAGTTATAGATGCCGGGCGACAACAGCACCGCGCGCGCCTCGAGATCGGGGACGGGGGCCATCTCTTCCAGCGCGGCCCGCAGACGATAGCCGTAATCATCGACAGGGCGGAGACGCATGCCGGCGGCCAGATCGGGAAAGGCGCGAAGCATCAGGTGCCGGTTTTCGACCACATAAGATACACCGGACGGCGTGCGGGCATTGTCCTCCAGGATCCGGAACGTGCCGGCCTCGTCGCGCACGATGTCGATCCCGCAGACATTCACATAGCTTCCATGTCGGATCGGAAACCCGATCATCTCCGGGCGGAAACAGGGGTTCTGAAAGACAAGATCGCCAGGAACGACACCGTCCTTCACGATTTTCGCATCACCGTAGATGTCGCCGAGGAAGGCGTTGATTGCGGCGACGCGCTGGATCGCCCCGGCCTCGATATGTTTCCATTCCGACGGCGTAAGAATGCGCGGTATGCAATCGAACGGAAGGATGCGATCGATCGCGGTACTGTCGGAATAGACCGTGAATGTGATCCCGAGATCGATCAGCTCGGTTTCCGCCGCCTCGGCGCGACTGCGCAAGGCCTCCAACCCGATATGAGACAGGCGGCGACGCAGAAGAGCCGGAACGTCACCATCATCTGGACGCGGATGGGTCAGTTCGCAAAAGAAGCCGCCCGGATTGTAGCGCGCGAAGAGATCAGCAGGGATATCGGCTTCTGTCAGCCCCGTATGCGCCATAAGTACCGCTACCTCCGCTTGTTTCAGCGCCGGGGCTCGGGCGGATCTGTCGCCGGCCGCCGGCGCGATGACGTTTGCGCTGCGCTAGGCCGTGTCTTTCTGGCGTTATCTGCTATCCTCATATCAAGTATGACATGCCTTTGGAGCGCTCGGCAATAACCCACGATGACCTCTCCGATGATCGACGATTCTGATATGCTGAAACGATGGATGATGGTGCTTAAGCGGCGCGCAACGTGACCGGGACCAATCCCGCAAGGCGCTTTCTCCCCTTCGCGATGACGTTGGGGACGCGGGAGCTGGCGGCGCGCAAGGCGGCGCTGCGGCGGATGGCCGCCGTCCAGCTACCGGGCGTCGCTCGCGCGCCGGAATACGACCCGTTGCCGGTCATGTTGCCGGGTGGGTTAGCCGCGCGGCTCGGGCGAGCCCTTTGCCGCCGGGCAGCGCTCCTGGGGGGTGCGATCGACGATCTATACTCCGTTCGCAGCCTCGTTGCGGCGGGCACCGTATCGGCGGCCACGCTGTCGGCGGCCGATGGCTGGCTGCGACAGATGGTTGGCGATGCGGGGCTCGTCGCACCACGGCTGGCGCTCTACGCCGCCGACCTCGCGATCGACGCCGTGGGTGGCGCTGTAGTGCTCCGCGACCATGTCGATATCGTGCCTGGACTCGGCCATGCGATCGCGCTGCGCCGCTTTACCGGGGCAGCGATGCCCGAACTGGTGCGGTCGGTCACGTTGGTCGGGCGGGGGCCGGTGATCGAACGCTGGCGGGAAGACCTCGCGCACTGGGCGGGCGGCGGCCTTGTCGCGCTGTTGGAGGGCGAGGCAGAAAGCGCTGCGGATGATGGGGCCGATGCCGCGCTGCTAGCCCGGGCGATCGGCGCGCCACGGTTGCGACCTGCGGATCTGGACTGTTTCGGCGAGGCGCCCGAATTCCGTACGCTCACGGGCAGCCGGCCCGTGCGGCTGCTGATCCGGCGTATGGCGGCATCGGCGATCGATCCGCTGGAGCAGGGCGGCAACCCAGCAGCCGGCATTGCCGGGGTGTTGGGTGCGCTCCGGCGCCAGCAACTGGCGATGCTCAATGCGCCGGGAAGCGGGGTCATCAACGAGCCAGCCATCGCCGCCAGTATCGAGGTGGCTATCGGCGCGGCGCACGAGGCGGCATTCGGTGAGCCGATGATGTTGTGTGCCGGGGCTGGGGCAGATCTGCCGATCGTCCCCCTGGCGCCTGAGTCGGACAGTGCGGCGATGGGAGAGGCTGCATGTGTGCTGCGCCTGTTCGCGCTGCACTGTGGCTCGACCGGCTGGGTTGCGTTGCCCGGCGGGCTGGGCCTTGCACAGGGACCGGACGGGATGACGCACATGAAAGACGTCTGGGTGGTCGATCGCGGCGAGGACGCGGAAATGCCACGCCTGCCTGTCCGCGGCGCGGTCAGCCTCGCGCGGGCGGCGACCTCGGTCTTGCCGAGCCGTGCCGCGGACGATCTGTTCTGGCTCGGCCGTGCGGTCGAACGGCTGGAGGCGGCGGGGCGCCTCTGCGCGCTGGCGCAGAGCGGATTGGCGGAGTCAAGCGCACTGCCGCATGAACAGTTTCAGCGCGAGCTGCTCCTCAGGTGCCTGGCACGCCAGCAATTGATCTCCCCCGATCTCGCAGGGCGCAACGTTACCGCGCGGCAATTGCGCGAGGCGATCAGGGGCGAGGCGGTGTTCGCACCGCTGATTGAGGCGGTGCGCCGACTTCTTGCGGCAACGTCCGACCGGTTCAGCCCGACGATGCTGGCCACGATCGAGGGCGCGCTGGAACGGGTGCTGGCCGCGCGGGCAGCCGGCCTCGTGAAGCTAGTGCCGGCCATCTTCGGATTCGCCGCCACTTGTGCCGGCGTGATCGGCGAGGACGCGGCGCGGGACGGAGCACTCCTGTTCGCAACGCTCGGCCAGCGTCTGGAACGGCTGTTCGGGCTGGCGGGCAGTTTCGCGATCCTGCTCGAAGAGGAAGGCGGGCGGCTGGCTGCGGGGGCTTCGCTGGCGATCGAACTGATCGATGCGGGGATGACCTGCGAGCAGCGCTACGGCGGCATCCCCGAACCCGATACGGCGCTTCGGTTGCTACTGGCAGATCCGGCCTATCCGCGCAGCCTGCTTTTCCAGGCGATCGCACTGGCCGAGGGCTTCGAGCGGCTGGACGCGGCGGCCGAAGCGGCGGAGGCCAGAGCCATCGGCGTCGCGCTGAAGGCTGCGGCGGGTTCGGCGTCGCCGCGAACGGCATTGGCGGCCGTCGAGGCGCGGGCGGCGGATCTCTCCAGCGCGCTGACGGGGCGCCTGTTCGCGCCGCCGGCGAGCTGCCAGCATCGTGATGGAGCAGCACCAGCGTGATCTACGACCTGACCCATCGCACGCTTTATAAATACTCCGAACCTAGCCTGTTTGCGCGGCATCTCTTGCATCTGCTGCCGCGTACCCGTTCCGGGCAGCATGTGCGGGAGGCGTGTCTGAGGATCCTGCCGGTGCCGGATTTCCGTTTCGAGGAGATCGATTATTTTGGCAATGCGCTGACGACGATCGTGCTTGTCGCTCCACACGATATGCTCGAAATTACGCTTCGGGCCGTGATCGAGGTCGAGGCGCCGGCGGCGAGGAACGCCACGGCTGCGGGCGGAAGGGCGTGTGGCGCAACGGCGGCAGAGATTGCGGAGTTTTCGGTGACGACGGCGCTGACCCGCGCGGATGCAGCGATTGCAGCCTTTGCGCACGACGCTGCGGCAGGGCGGGGCGATGCGTTCGGCGTCGGGCTGGCCATGATGCAGGCGATCCATGAACGCTTCACCTATCGTCCGGGCGTGACCTCGGTGGCGACCACGGCGGCAGCGGCGCTGGCGCGCCGCGAAGGCGTCTGTCAGGATTATGCCCACGTCATGCTGGCGGCGCTGCGTGTGCTCGGCTTGCCGTGCCGCTACGTCTCCGGCTGGCTGCGCTCGGGTGAGGCGACGCGAGGGGCGGAACAAAGCCATGCCTGGGTCTCGCTGTGGACCGGTCCCGGACGCGGCTGGGTGGATTTCGACCCGACCAATAACATCGTGGTGGGGTGCGAGCACGCGACCCTCGCCTGGGGGCGGGATTTCGACGATGTCAGCCCGGTGCGCGGTGTCATTCGGGGCGGCGGGCAGCATATCCCGACCGTCGAAGTGGCCATGCAGCCGCGCACTTCCAGCTGATGTCGAGCCTCCTCGCGGCGAGACCGGACGGCGCGGCCGATCCATACAATGACTCACCCGATGCCGCGAATGCCTGAACGCACCACCTGCGCCCTCGCTCCCGCTGGCGGTTTCGCGCTACACTTCGTGCCCTGGCCCTTCCATCACCGCGGAAGCGCGTTCTGGCGGGTTGAGCGAGAAAACAATGACCGAACCGACAGACCATCGTGACGGCGTCGCCTTCCCGCAGGAGCGGGCCGTGCCGGGCAATGCCCGATTTTGAGCACCGCGCGCACCTCCCGCACATCCGTCCAGCGGATCATTCCACCGCGCCGCGCCTATAACCAATGGGTCGCTGATGACACGATGGAGGATTATGCGCTGCGCTTCACGGCGTCCCATGCCCGGCGCTGGTCAGCCTTTCGCGTCGGCAATACCGCCCTCGGTGCGATTTCCTTCCTCGCCTGCGAGGCGATCGGCGGCGCGATCACGCTGAGCTTCGGGTTCGACAACGCGATCGCGGCGATTCTCGCGGTCGGAATAGTGATGTTCATCCTCGGCCTGCCGATCTGCCTGTACGCCACACGCTATGGTGTCGATGTGGATCTGCTCACCCGTGGCGCGGGCTTCGGCTATATCGGCTCGACGGTCACCTCGCTGATCTATGCTTCGTTTACCTTCATCCTGTTCGCGATCGAGGCCAGCATCATGTCGGTCGCGATTAATCAAGTGCTCGGCATCCCGCCGTGGTTTGCCAACGTGATGAGCGCCCTCATTGTCGTCCCGATCGCCTTTTTCGGCTTTCGTGCGATCAGCCGGCTCCAGGTCTGGACCCAGCCGCTCTGGTTGTTGCTCCAGTTCGGCCCGCTAGTCTGGTTCGCCTGGCGGCAGACATCCCTGTTCGGGGGCTGGCGCGATTTCGCAGGCATCGGTGCCGGACATGAGCTTGGGCACGGGCTTGCGCTGATCCCGTTCGGCATGGCCGCATCGGTCTTGCTCTCGCTCCTGCCCCAAATTGGCGAGCAGGTGGATTATCTGCGCTTCCTGCCAGAACGTAGCGACACCGGAACGTTTCGCTGGTGGAGCGCCATGCTGCTCGCCGGCCCGGGCTGGGTCGTGATCGGCTGCGCCAAGCTGGCTGCGGGCTCCTTCCTCGCCTATCTCGCCGTGACCCATGGAATCGAGGCAACTGAGGCAACCCAGCCGGCAACGCTCTATCATCTCGCCTTTCTCGACATCACCGGGCATAGGGCGCTGGCTGGCGCCCTGACGCTGGTCTTCGTCGTCACCTGCCAGATCAAGATCAACGTCACCAACGCCTATGCCGGCTCGATCGCCTGGTCGAATTTTTTCTCCCGGCTCACCCATAGCCATCCGGGCCGCGTGGTCTGGATGATCTTCAACGTGCTGCTCGCCCTGCTGTTGATGGAAATCGGCATCTTCCGGATAATCGACAGCATCCTAGGCCTCTACGCGAATTTCGCGATCGGCTGGATGGGCACGCTTGCTGCCGACCTGATGATCAACAAACCGCTCGGTTTCAGCCCACCGGGGATCGAGTTCAAGCGGGCACACCTGTTCGATGTGAACCCTGTCGGCATCGGCGCAATGGGGCTGTCGGTTCTCACCTCCACCGTCATGGGTCTCGGCGGGTTCGGCGCCGCCGCCCACGCGCTGGCCCCCTTCGCCGGCCTCGTTGTCGCCCTCGTTGCCGCCCCCGCGATCGCCATCGCGACGCGCGGCCGCACCTATATCGCCCGTACGTCCGCGGCGGACGATGCCACGCCGTCACCGCGGCGCTGCATCGTCTGCGAAAACCCATTCGAGGCGCCGGACATGGCGCATTGCCCGGCCTATGGCGGCGAGATCTGCTCGCTCTGCTGCTCGCTCGATGCCCGCTGCCACGACATGTGCAAACCGGCCGCGCCCTGGCAGACCCTCCTTAGCACGCGCGTGCGCGCCGCCGCCGCAAGCGTCTTACCCGCTCCGGTAGCCGACCGGATCGACCGTCGCATCACCTCGTTCCTCGCCGTCTTCGCCCTGCTCACGCTTGCGACCGGGGCGCTCCTGCTGCTGATCGGCCTGGAATACCGTGCGATCGACCCGGCAGAGCGCGAGACCATCGCGACCACGCTCTGGATCGTCTTCCTCGCTCTTTTCATCATTGCCGGCGTGATCGCCTGGGTGCTGGTCCTGGCGCAGGCGAGCCGCCGCGCCGCCGAGGCCGAGAGCGCGCGCCAGACCTCGATGCTGATGGACGAGATCGCCGCGCACGAACGCACGGACGCCGCACTCCAGGCCGCGAAGGAGGCGGCAGAGTCCGCGAACATCGCCAAAAGTCGCTATATGGTCGGTGTCATCCACGAGATTCGCGCGCCGCTGAATGCGATCTCCGGCTATGCCCAGCTGCTGGAGCGCGCCGGCACGCTCGACCCGCAGGACGCCGCCCGCATTATCCGCCGCAGCGCTGAGCATCTTTCCAATCTCGTCGACGGGCTGCTCGATATTTCCAAGATCGAGACCGGCTCGCTGCAGCTCCACCGCGACCGCATCAATCTCGCCGAGTTCCTCGACCAGATTGTCGACATGTTCCGCCTCCAGGCCGCGGCGAAAGGGATCGCCTTCATCGACGACCGGCCCTCGTTGTTGCCTCGACTCGTCCATACCGATGCGAACCGGCTGCGCCAGATCCTGCTGAACCTGCTGTCGAACGCAATCAAATACACTGCCTCCGGCCATGTCCGCCTCCGACTCCGCATCCGCAGCCAGGTTGCCATCTTCGAGATCGAGGATACTGGCTGCGGCATTCGCGCCGAGGACATCGACCGGATCTTCGAGCCGTTCGAGCGCGGGCATCTTCCGGCGGCGCATGTGGTTGCCGGCACAGGGCTCGGCCTGACCATCAGCAAGCTGCTTGCCAACGTCCTCGGCGGCGAGATCACCGTGACCAGCATCGAGGGACAGGGTAGCCGGTTCCGGTTGCGGCTGATGTTGTCCGAGGCTGAAGCCGGCGATGTGTTTGCCCCCGCCGACCGGCGCATCGCCGGCTATCGCGGCCCGCGCCGCACGATCCTGCTCGTCGACGACGACCCGGCGCATGTCGAACTCATGCACGAAATCCTCGATCCGCTCGACTTCGCAGTTTTTGCCGAGCCAGATGGCGCGCGCGGCCTGTCGCGTGCGCGCGCCATCGTACCGGACCTCGCGATTCTCGATGTCTCGATGCCGGGCATGTCAGGCTGGGAGCTTGCGTCCCGCCTTCGCGAGGACGCCATGGGCAGGGAGATGCCGATCATCATGCTCTCGGGCAACCTGCACGAACTGCCCGCCGCGGCCGCCTGTGCTACCGCTCATGATGCCTTTCTGGCCAAGCCGCTGGATATCCGCGCCCTCCACGAGACCATCGGCCACCTGCTCCGTATCGAATGGATCGAGGCGCCCACCGAAGCGGAAGCGCCTTCGGAGCCGGTGATGCGTGCTCCTCCGGCGACACCGCCTCCCGCCGCAGCACCGGCGGTGGCTCCGGAACCGCTCGCGGCGGGGGATCTGCGCGACCTTCTCGAACTCGGCCGGATTGGCTATCTCACCGGCCTTGAGGAAAAGCTGGCCGAAATTGCGCGGAAGGATCCAGACCGCGCCGGGACGGTCGCCTATCTCGGGGCGCTGGTCGGCGATTTCGCCCTCACCCGCTTCACCACACTGATCGAGGCATGGCTTGAGGATGCGGAGAACGATGCCGGAGCCTGACAGCATCAAGCGCCGCGATACGGTTCTGATCGTGGACGATTCGCCGGAAACGCTGGGGTTCGTTCGCAGGGCGGTCGAGGCCGCCGGCATGGCGGCTCTGGTCGCGACCGACGGCGCCAGTGCGCTGCGGCTGTTGCACCGGATCACCCCCGATCTGATCCTGCTCGATGCGGTCATGCCCGGGCTCGATGGTTTCGAGACGTGCCGCCAGATAAAGACGGACGCGGTTCTCGCGCCGCTGCCGGTGATCTTCATGACCGGCCTGGCCGATACCGGCGATGTCGTGCGCGGGCTCGAAGCCGGCGGTGTCGACTATGTCACCAAACCGATCGTGGTCGACGAACTTCTTGCCCGCGTGCGCGTGCATCTCGAAAATGCGCGGACCGCGCGCCGCGCGCGATCCGCACTCGATGCAACCGGCCGCTTTCTCATCGCGGTCGATCGGGAAGGCAAGCTGATCTGGTGCACGCCGCAGGCCGAGCCGCTGCTCGCGGGCGCCGATCCGGCGCGCGGTGCGGCGGGGTTCGTACTGCCGCCCCCGCTGGTGCGGCTGCTCGCCGAACCGCATGCGGTCCCGCTCGGTGAAACCATGCTGGCCGTCGGGGACAGGACCGTCTCGATATCGTATCTGAGTCGCACCGCGCCCGACGAGTTCCTGTTCCGCATGAAGGAAACCGGCTCCGGGCAGGACGAGGCATTCCTGCGTGACTATCTCTCGCTGACAATGCGCGAGGCCGAGGTGCTGATCTGGATCGCGCGCGGCAAGTCCAACCGCGACATCAGCGACATTCTCGGCATCAGCCCGCGCACGGTGAACAAGCATCTCGAACAGATCTTCACTAAGCTCGGCGTGGAGAACCGAGCCTCCGCCGCGGCACTCGCCGTGCACGCGATGAGCCGCTGAACACCCAAGCGTTGGCCGCGCTTCAGATGTTCACCAGATGCGCGACGTCGTCGGCCTTCTCCTCGCTCGTGCTTCCCTCGCGTATGATCTGGCCGCGCTGCATCACCGCGAAACGGTCGGCGAAACCCCAGGCGAAATCGAGATACTGCTCGACGATGACGATCGTCACGCCGAGCTGGTCGCGGATCCGCCTGAGCGCCTCCTCGATCTGCTGGACGATGTTCGGCTGGATCCCCTCCGTCGGCTCGTCGAGCAGCAGCAGCTTCGGCTGCCCGGCAAGTGCCCGCCCGATCGCAAGCTGCTGCTGTTCACCACCGGAGAGAAGCCCCGCCTTGCGCGAGGCGATGGTCGCGAGCTTGGGGAACATGTCGAACACATAGTCGGGCACGCGTCGGCTGGGGTCCGGGCGGCCATCCAGCGCGGCGAGGCCGGTCGCGATGTTCTCGGCGACGGTGAGCTGCGGGAATACATGCCGCCCCTGCGGCACGAAGCCTATGCCCGCCCGCGCGCGCAGATGCGGCGCCGCTGTCGTGATCTCGGTGCCGCCGAAGCTGATCCGGCCCGAGATGCTCTTCTTGATACCGACGATCGTCTTGAGCAACGTTGTCTTCCCTACACCGTTGCGGCCGACCAGCGCGAGGGCGCCGCCATCCGGCACGGCGAGATCGACGTCCCAGAGCACCTGCGAGCGGCCATAGGCAGCACTCACCCGATCAAGCGTGAGCAGCATCCTTCGCCCTCCCCAGATAGACTGCCTCGACCTCCTTGTCGGCGCGGATGTCGGAAACGCTGCCCTCCCGCAATATCCTGCCTTGATGCAGCACCGTCACCGGGCCGTCCAGTGCCTCGACGAAGCTCATGTCGTGGTCGATCACCACCACCGCATGCCGCCCGGCAAGCGAGCGGATCAGCGCCGCCGTCCGCGCGGTATCGTTCCTGCCCATGCCCGCGGTCGGCTCGTCGAGCAGCAACAGGTCGGCGTTCGTCGCCATGACCATGGCGATCTCGAGCCATTGCATCTCGCCATGCGCGAGACTGCCGGCGGCAACGGTGGCGCGGTCGGCGAGGCCGACCCGTTCGAGGATGTCCGCGACGCGTGCCGTCTCGTCCGGCGGCACGCGTGAGGAGAGGCTCTGCCACAAGCCGCGATCTCGGCGCGCCGACACAAGCAGGTTTTCCGCGACGCTGAGATTGGGCAGCACCCCGGGAGCCTGGAACTTGCGGCAGATTCCGCGACGGACGATCTCGTGCTCCGGCAGATCGGTAATCGCCTTATCCTTGAACAGGATCCGCCCGGCGGTTGCCCGCACGCGGCCGATGATCGTATCGCACAGTGTCGACTTGCCGGCGCCATTCGGTCCGATCAGGATCCGCAGCTCGCCCGGTTCCACCACGAAGTTGACATTGTCGAGGGCCAGAAATCCGTCGAAATCGACGCTCACGCCCTCGACGCGGAGCAGGGGAGGTGGACGCATCACCATCTCGTTTCACTCCGCGTTGCGCGGGCGCAGGAGGGCCAGCCCAAGCCGGCGCCAGCCAGTTGCCAGTCCTCGCAGCTGCACGAGACCCGCGATCCCCTCGGGCAGAAAGGTTACGACCAGCACGAACATCAGCCCGAGCGCATAGAGCCAGGCGGATGGGAGCGCGCTACTGATCTCGTCCTTGGCGAAATTCACCAGCAGCGTGCCGGCGACCGCTCCCCACAGCGCGCCTCGGCCGCCGACCGCGACCCAGACGACCATCTCGATCGAAGGGATCACGCCAACCATCGCCGGCGAAATCACACCGGCCGCAAGGGTGAACAGGGCGCCCGCGAGCCCTGCGAGCATGCCGGCGATGGTGAAGGCAAGGACTTTGTAGGGTGTTGGGTCGTAGCCGAGGAATCGCACCCGGTTCTCGCCGTCCCGCGTGGCCCGGAGCACGGCGCCGAACCGGCTCGCCATCAGCCAGCGAAGCAGCAGGTAGGAGGCGATCGTCGATCCAAGCGTGACGTAGTAGAGCCCGACGCCGAACCCGTTGGAGTTGGTGCTGAAGCCGAACAGCCGCGAGAAATTGGTCAGCCCGTTGAACCCTCCGGTCAGGGATTGCTGGCTGACCAGCAGCGTCGAGAAGGCGAGCGCCAGCGCCTGGGTGATCAGCGCGAAATAAACGCCGCCCACCCGCCGGCGGAACACGAGCCAGGAGAATGCGGCAGCGACAAGGCCCGGCACCGCGATTACCGCGATCACCGAGACCAGCGCCGAGCGGAATGGCACCCACGCCAGCGGCAGGGTGGCGATCCCGCTCCAGACCATAAAGTCCGGCAGGTCGTTCGCCGCGTGCCCGGCGAGCTTGAGATGCATCGCCAGCATGTAGCCGCCGAGACCGAAGAACACGCCCTGTCCCAGGCTGAGAACGCCGCCCTGGCCCCAGATCAGCCCGATTCCGAGGGCGAGGATCGAATAGGCGAGGAAGCGCGCGAGCAGTGTCAGCGAATAGGACGAGACGAGTGAGGGTGCCGCCAGGCCGAACGCCACGACGGCGAGGCCGATGAGCAGCGGGGTGCGCGCCCCCGGATCGGCCAGACGCGTGCGGATGGTTTCGATGATCATGGCATCCCCCTCAGCTTTCCAGCGCGCGCGAGCGGATCGCGATTACGCCCTGCGGCCGCACCTGGAGGAACAGGATGACGAAGACCAGGATGAGCACCTGCGCAACGCTGACATCGACGAAGATCTGCGCCAGTGCAGAGATCATGCCCACCATGAAGGCCGCGATCGTGGTGCCGGTCAGGCTGCCGAGGCCGCCGAGAATGACGACGAGAAAGGCCGGTACGATATAGCTTTGCCCCACCGTCGGCGTGACCGGGCCGAGCAGGGCCAGCACTACGCCTGCCATGCCGGCGATGCCGGTACCAAGGGCGAACACCATGAGGTCGATCCGCCTCGCGTCGATCCCCGTCGCACTCGCGACCGGCCGGTCCTGGTTGACCGCGCGGACATACAGCCCGAGCCGCGTCTTCGTCAGCAGCAGCGCGATGCCGCCGAGCACGGCCGCGGTCAGAGCGAGGATGAAGAGCCGTGCCTCCGGCACTGCGAGACCGGCGAGCGGGCCGTGCTGGATCCGGATTGCCTTGTCCAGCCAGCGCGGTGCGACCACCTCGACGCCGATGGCCCCGAACAGGCTGCGTGCCCCTTGCTGGAGGATCAGGCTGACACCCCAGGTCGCGAGCAGCGTATCGAGCGGGCGGCTCGACAGCCTGTGGATCACGCTCCACTCCAACAGGGCGCCGATCAGCGCCGCGCCCAGGAAAGCCACCGGCATCGCGACCAGGATTGCGAGCGGCCCGGGCACGACATGCAGCGTCAGATAGGCGAGATAGCCGCCCAGCATCAGCATTTCGCCATGTGCCATGTTGATCACCCGCATCAGCCCGAAACTCAGGGCGAGGCCGAGTGCCGCGAGCACGAAGAGCGAGGCGACCGAAATGCCGTTGAAAATCTGCCCCAGGAAGAATGCCGTCTCGGTCATGGTAGCGGTTCCGTCATCGGGATGACATCCGGTCCGGCCCGAGGGCGATCACCTGCTCCGGCCGGACCGTTATCAGGTCATGTCAGTGAAGCTTGCAGCTCTTGCCTGGGAAGGTGAGCGGATCGTAGGGCTGTGGCTCGATTTCTTTCGGCGAGCTCCAGACGATCTTGAATTGCCCGTCGGGCTTGAGCTCCCCGATATAGGCCTTCTGAACCATGCTCTGGTTCTGCGCGAACTTTACCTCGCCAAGCGGGCTGTTCATGAAACCGAGCTTCACCGCCGCGGCACGCACCTTGTTCGGATCGAAGCTCTTCGCCTTCTCCGCCGCCGCCGCCCAGATGTAGACGTCTTCGTAGCCATGGACCATCGGGTCGTCGACCACCTGGTCCTTGCCGAACTTCGCTTGGTAGGCCTTGATAAATGCCTGGTTCATCTGGTTCGGCAGGCTCATGTAGTAGTTCCACGCGGTGAAGCTGCCTGCGAGCAGGCTCGGCCCCATCGCCTTCGCTTCCGGCTCGGCGATCGAGAAACTCATGATCGGCAGTTTGTCGGTGCTGATGCCGGCGGCGTTGAGCTGCTTGAAGAAGCTGACATTGGAATCGCCGTTCAGCGTGTTGATGATGATATCGGGCTTGCTCTGCTCGATCTTGGCGATGACGCCGCTGAAATCGGTCCCGCCGAGCGGAACGTACTGCTCGCCGACGACCTTCAGCTTGTCGTGGATGATGTGCTTGCGCAGGATCAGGTTCGCCGTGCGCGGATACACATAGTCCGACCCGAGTAGGAAGTAGCGCTTGTAGCCCTTCTGTTCCGCCCAGGTCAGCGCGGGCAGCGCCTGCTGATTCGGCTGCGCCCCCGAATACATGATGTTGGGCGAGCACTCGTTCCCTTCGAACTGGACCGGGTACCACAGCAGGCTGTGGAATTTCTGGAAGACCGGCAGCATCGCCTTGCGGCTGGCCGAGGTCCATCCGCCGAAGACTGTCACCACGTGGTCCTGCTGGATAAGCTTGGTCGCCTTCTGGGCGAATGTTGCCGGCTCCGACGCCCCATCCTCCTTGATCACCGCGATCTTGTGTCCGAGCACGCCGCCTTTGGCATTGATCTGGTCGATCGCGAGAAGTTCCGCGTTCTCCAGCGGCACTTCGCTGATCGCCATCGTTCCGGAGAGCGATTGCAGAACGCCGACCTTCACCGTTGGTTCGGCGTGAGCGAGCGGCGCACACAGGGCAGTTCCGGCGAGCATGAGAAGGGATAGGCCCGCTTTTTTCAGACGCATCGATGATGACTCCCCACAGGGTATTTGTTCAGGGCGAAAACGTGGCAGAACGGTAGGCGTCATTCGTTGCCTCGCGGTATCGGGCATTTGACGTATGGCCGCCCCTTATCAGACCGGGCGAATTTGCACCGTCGCCCGCCGGAGGGCGGTGCTGTAATTTCGAGCGATGTCGGGGAAAATGTTCGTGGGCTCCAACCTTGTTGCAGTATCGCCTGGCAGCGGTGCCGGTTCGGCAGGGGGGGAGTGTGTCTCCGGCGGCCGCCAACGTGCGATCAGCGCAGCGAGGATCGGCGTGACACGGAGGGCCGGAAAGACCGTGCTTGGTCGTCTCCATCAATCCGGGTCGCTGCGCCTCCGGCTGCCACGCGAAACATCGGCATCGGCGCCGACCGCGGTTCTGCTGAACACGGCGGGCGGCGTTGCCGGCGGCGACAGCCTTTCGCTGGATGTCGATTGTGGCGCTGCTACGTCCCTGACTGTCACTACCCAGGGTGCGGAACGCCTCTACCGTGCGCTGCCCTCGGACCCTGCATCGCGCATCGTCACGAGCATTAACCTTGCGGACGGAGCCTGCTGCGACTTCCTTCCTCAGGAGACGATCCTGTTCGACCGTTGTTCACTCGATCGGCAACTGGTGATCAACATGACAGGCTCTGCCCGCTTTCTCGGCATCGAGGCGATCATTTTTGGCCGGGCAGCGATGGGCGAGACGGTGCAGACCGCCAGGCTGCGGGATTCGATCACCCTGACACGCGACGGCGTGCTGCGATTTCACGAGGTTTTCCGGCCGCCCGGGCAGGTCGCCGCCTGGCGCCAACGGCCAACCGCCCTCGGCGGCGCGGCGGCGATGGCAACGATCTTGCTAGCCTGTCCGGACGCGGGCGAGCGTCTTGTCCCCTTGCGCGATGCGCTGGCATCGTTTCAGCTGGGTGCAAGCGCCTGGGACGGGCTGCTCGTGGGCCGGATCGTTGCGGCGGATGGCGCCGAACTGCGGCGTGCCCTGCTCGCATCGATGGGCGTGCTGCGGCAGGGCCGGGCGATGCCGCGGGTCTGGTCGTGCTGAAGGGAGAGAACGGTGAACCTGACTCCACGTGAGAAAGACAAGCTGCTGGTGGCGATGGCTGCCGAGGTCGCCCGACGGCGCCTGGCAAGGGGCGTCAAGCTGAACCACCCGGAGGCGGTTGCCCTGATTACCGATTTTATCGTCGAGGGTGCGCGTGACGGAAGCAGCGTTTCGGCGCTGATGGAGGAAGGCGCGCATGTCGTCACCCACGCACAGGTCATGGAGGGTGTCGCCGAGATGATTCACGACGTCCAGGTCGAGGCGACGTTTCCCGATGGCACCAAGCTCGTCACCGTCCACCGGCCGATTCGCTAACGCGTCATCCGGTCGGCCAGGGACGCAGCGTTTATCAACATGAAAGCGTGCCGTATCCGGTCCGGCGGGATCGGAAAGGGCGCCAGGAGAACAGGATGATTCCCGGAGAAATCATTTGCGCCGATGAAGAGATCGTCCTGAACGACGGACTCGAGGGGATCGCGCTCGATGTCGCGAACACCGGCGACCGGCCGATACAGGTCGGCAGCCACTACCATTTCGCCGAAGCCAATGCGGCCCTACGGTTCGATCGCGAGGCGGCGAGAGGCCGCAGGCTCGACATTCCGGCCGGCACCGCGATCCGCTTCGAGCCTGGCCAGAGCCGGCAGGTGGTGCTGATTCCGCTCCGGGGCGCCCGCCGTGTTGTCGGGTTCCGGGGCCATGTCATGGGAGACCTCGACTGATGGCACGTCTCCCGCGCTCAGCCTATGCCGATATGTTCGGCCCAACCGTCGGCGACCGCGTCAGGCTCGCGGATACCGAACTCTTCGCCGAGGTCGAACGCGATTTCACGGTCTATGGCGAGGAGGTGAAATTCGGCGGCGGCAAGGTCATCCGCGACGGCATGGGGCAGTCGCAGCGCGCGCAGGCAGATGGCGCCGCCGACACCGTCATCACCAACGCCCTCATCATCGATCACTGGGGGATCGTGAAGGCCGATATCGGCATCCGTGACGGCCGGATCAGCGGCATCGGCAAGGCTGGCAATCCCGACATCCAGCCGGCCGTCACCATCGTGATCGGACCGGGCACCGAGATCATCGCCGGCGAAGGCAAGATCGTGACCGCCGGCGGCATCGATGCGCACATCCATTTCATCTGTCCGCAGCAGGTCGAGGAGGCGCTCGCTTCCGGCATCACCACCATGCTTGGGGGCGGCACCGGCCCGGCGACCGGTACCGCCGCGACCACCTGCACGCCAGGGCCTTTCCACCTTGCGCGGATGTTGCAGGCGAGCGAGGGATTGCCCGTCAATCTCGGCTTTGCCGGCAAGGGCAATGCGTCGGCCCCGGCGGCGCTTGAGGAAATGATTCGCGCCGGCGCCTGCGCGCTGAAGCTGCACGAGGACTGGGGCACGACCCCGGCGGCGATCGACACCTGCCTTTCGGTCGCGGATCGCCACGACGTGCAGGTGATGATCCATACCGACACACTGAACGAGAGTGGCTTCGTTGAGGACACGATCGCGGCCTTCAAGGGGCGGACGATCCACGCCTTCCACACCGAGGGCGCGGGCGGCGGACATGCGCCGGACATCATCAGGGTCGCCGGCTTTTCCAACGTCCTGCCCAGTTCGACGAACCCGACGCGCCCCTACACCGTCAACACGATCGACGAACATCTCGATATGCTGATGGTCTGTCATCATCTTGACGCCTCGATCCCCGAGGATCTGGCCTTTGCCGAGAGTCGCATCCGGCGGGAGACGATCGCCGCGGAGGATATTCTGCACGACCTCGGCGCGCTGTCGATGATGGCCTCGGACAGCCAGGCGATGGGCAGGGTCGGCGAGGTGATCACGCGCACCTGGCAGACCGCCCACAAGATGAAAGTCCAGCGCGGCAAGCTTGCAATCGGCGACGAGGCAAGCGATGCCGCCGCCGACAACGCGCGGATCCGCCGCTACGTCGCCAAATACACGATCAACCCGGCCATAGCGCATGGGCTGTCGCGCGAGGTCGGCTCCGTCGAGGTCGGCAAGCTCGCCGATCTCGTCATCTGGTCGCCTGCGTTTTTCGGTGTGAAACCCGATCTGGTGATCAAGGGAGGGGTGATCGCGATGGCGATGATGGGCGATCCGAACGCCTCCATACCCACGCCGCAGCCGGTGCATGCGCGCCCGATGTTCGGTGCGTTCGGTCGCACCCTTGCCGCGACATGCGTGACCTTTGTCTCCGCGGCGGCGTTCGAGGACGGCATCGGCTCGCGACTCGGCCTGTCGCGCATGGTTCGCCCGGTTGCGAATGTCCGCGGCGGCATATCTAAGGCCTCGATGATCCTGAACGGGGCCACCCCGCTGATCGAGGTCGACCCCGAGACCTACGACGTCCGCGCCGATGGCGAATTGCTCACATGCGAACCCGCCGCGGTCTTGCCGATGGCGCAACGGTATTTCCTGTTCTGATGCGCGCGCAACGAGTGATCCGGGCCGGTGGATGGCTAGGCGACAGCGCTACCGACAGCGTGACCCTCGATTATGACCGCCGTCACCGCCGGCGTCTGGTGCTGACCACCGATGGCGGGCGCAACCTTCTGCTAGACCTCGCGGAAGCCACCCATCTGCGAGATGGCGATGGTCTGGACTGCGGCGATAAGGGGATCGTGCGGGTCATTGCCGCACCCGAGTCGCTGATCGGCATCGCCGCGCCCCCAGCCCTGCTGATCCGTATCGCGTGGCATCTCGGCAACCGGCATCTCGATGTTGCCTTTCAGCCCGGCGACGAATGCGGTTCGCTCCTGATTCGCGACGATCACGTGATCGGTGATATGGTCCGCCGGCTCGGCGCGACGGTAACTCCTGTCACCGCCCCGTTCGACCCCGAGTCAGGGGCCTATGACGGGCATCATCATTGACGACCAGCGGCGGCATAGGGTCAGGCGGGCTGATTCGCCTGCTGACGCTGTTGTCGCCGGCCTTCCCGATCGGCGGCTTCGCCTATTCGCACGGCCTCGAACAGGCGATCGACGCAGGCGACATCGCGAATGACGCCCAGCTCACGGACTGGCTGGCGGCGATGCTGACCGAGGGCGGCGGGCGGAACGATGCGATCCTGCTCCGCTTGTCGTATCGGGCGGTGGCCGGCGATCCCTCCGGCGCCGACCTCGCGGCGATTGCACTGCTCGCCCGGGCCATCGCCCCCTCCGCGGAACTGGCGCTCGAAACCCTGCAGCAGGGTGATGCCTTTGCCATCGCCGCGTCACCCTGGATGCCCGCGGCGCTTGCCCGGCAGCTCCGCGATCTGCGCCCGCTCGCCTACCCGGTCGCCTTCGGCACGGTCGCCGGGGCACAGGATTTCGGCGAGGACACCGCCGTTGCCGGCTATCTGCATGCCTGGAGCGCCGGGCTGGTCTCCGCCGGCGTGCGGCTCATCCCGCTGGGCCAAACCGCCGGGCTGGCCCTGCAATCGAGGCTTGAGGCGATCATCCTGGAAGTTGCCGCGGCAACTTGCGACGCCTCCCCGGACGATCTCTGGAGCGCCTGTCCGCGTGCGGACATTGCCTCCATGCAACACGAAACAACACACACGAGGCTTTTCCGCACATGACAAGACATGGACCCTTGCGCGTCGGCATCGGTGGCCCGGTCGGTTCCGGCAAGACCGCGCTGATGGACGCTCTTTGCCGGGCCTTCCGCGATCGCTTCGAGATCGCTGCGATCACCAACGACATTTACACGCGCGAGGATGCGGAGTTCCTCACGCGCGCCGGCTCGCTGGTTCCCGAGCGAATCATGGGCATCGAGACCGGCGGCTGCCCGCACACCGCCATCCGGGAGGATGCCAGCATCAATCTTGCCGGTTGTGCCGAGCTTTCCCGCCGGTTCCCGGGGCTTGATCTGCTGCTGATCGAGTCCGGCGGCGACAATCTTGCCGCAACCTTCAGCCCCGAACTTGCTGACATCACGATCTACGTGATCGATGTTTCCGCGGGCGACAAGATTCCGCGCAAGGGCGGTCCTGGCATCACCCGCAGCGACCTGCTGGTGATCAACAAGATTGATCTCGCGCCGCTGGTTGGAGCCAGCCTCGAGGTGATGGACCGCGATGCCCGGCGCATGCGTGGCGATCGTCCGTTCGTGTTCACGAACATCAAGGCAGGAAACGGCGTCGACGCCGTCGTCTCCTTCATCGTGAACGCCGGCGGCCTCGACGGCCGGAAGCAGGACTGGCAACACGATACGCCCCCCGACTAGCCGCCGTGGACGACCAGTTTCCGACAGGATCGGTCATGATCCAGTCACCACGCACATGCTGTGCAGATCGAAGGAACGAGTGGATGAACGATGCCAAAACCGCCCTCGGGCGCAAGATATTGCAGATCAAGAAGGCCAAGGGCTTGAGCTGGACGGAGATTGCCGCGCGGCTCGGCCATTCGCCCGTCTGGGTCTGCGCAGCCTGTATGGGCCAGATGTCCATGACCGCCGAGACCGCCGAAAAGGCGGCAATGCTGTTCGGTCTCGATCCTGAGGAGGCCGCGCTGCTGGCAGAAATTCCTTATCGCGGGTCGCTGCCGACTGAGGTCCCGACCGATCCGCTGATCTATCGCTTTTACGAGCTGGTTTCGGTCTACGGGACAAGCTGGAAGGAATTGATCCAGGAAGAGTTCGGCGATGGCATCATGAGCGCGATCGACTTCGACATGGCGATCGAACGCCAGCCCGACCAGAAAGGCGACCGCGTGAAGGTTACAATGAGCGGGAAATTTCTTCCCTACAAGCGATACTAGGCCCTGTGGGTATCGAACTAAGCCGCTGACGCGGTAGTTGCGTCTGAAGCAGCGGCTTTCCTGACGTGGTCTGGCGCGAGGCTCTGGACTCACCTGATCCATGATGTGACGGCGAGGACGAGGCAGATGCCTGCGAGGAAGTTTCGTGCGGTTTTGTCGTAGCGTGTGGCGATGGCGTCGAAGGGCGGAATGGCACGCTGACGGTGATGCGGTTCGGTCAGTTGGTTATCGACCAGGGCGAGCTTGTGCTGCTTCGCTTTGCGGCGAAGGAGGTAAAGAACGGGCGGCGTCTCGAATGCGAATTGCCGTCGCACCTGCTGCCGCACTTTCGCTACTACGTCGACGAGATCCTGCCCTTGATGGGCGGAGCCCAACCCGGGCCCTCGTTCTGGCGAAACGTCGACGGCTCACCGTTCGAGTATGCCGGGATCATGCAGATGTTCCGCCGCCTGACCGCCCGGGAACTTGGGCAAGCATTCGCCCCCCACGCCGCGCGCAGCGGAATGTCGACCGCGCTGGCCGCGATCGCACCCGACCAGCCCGGCCTTGCGGCTTCGGTGCTCGGGTCGTCCGAGCAGGTCGTCGAGCGGCATTATCTCAAGGCGACCATGCTTGAGGCCTCACGTCAGGCCAATGCGGCGCTGGAGGCCGAGCGGGAGGAGCTCAGGCTGCGTGCCCGCACCCTGCTCGCGCGGAGGAGGGGGACTCACATATAGGCGCCATAAAATATCAATATAATCATATATTTATATAGATATATGTCTGTATTTATGCTATATTATTCATGCAGACATCCTTGCATCGCAACCCTGACGCACCCGCGTGGACTATACCACGCGGGGCGGTTCCGTCTGCCTGACCGGCACGATCATCCATGCCGGTGCGTCTCGGGCTGATGCTTTCTGGAAACTGAACATGACCACAACAACGCTGATCCAGGCGCTGCGTGCTGATGCGCGCGCGAAGCTGGAGCTCGTCCATACGCTGGACGATCTCTACAACGCGACCGCGGTGCTGGCCGAGCTCATCGGCCTCATGCGCACGGCGCCTGAAGACCGCCCCCATGCCGCGGCGGGAGATGATCCCGAGCGGCTCCTGGCCGGCGACCTTCTGATGCTGGACACGGCGCGCGCGGATCTCGTCGCGCGTCTCGATGCCCATGGCCGCGCCCTCACGGCCGGCCTGTTCGGCGCCCATCAGGCGGCCGACCAGACCTGACTGCAGCCCCACCCTGCACAACGCGGGGTGGGGTTTTTGGCTTTCTGGCGGACGTTAATCGCACCATCCCCAAAAATTTTTCGCATTTATCCCTTTGATAAAGACAATCCCTGTATTGATCTGTCATTGCTAAATAGCACTACGGAGATGCGAAGGATTATTCGTCTCGTAGAGGGCATCTACGATGATGACCTTGAGAATGATGAGGATAGGGGCTCATTTGGCTGGTGGATTTGGCCGAATGGGGAATTGGAAGAGTGTCCAGACGCGGGCACCCATGTCGATCTTACGTGGGAGGAACTGGATCAGGACTTCGAAATCGTTGGCAAATGAAAATCTCAATCCACGGAGGAATTCTACGGAATCCGTAACCAGAGTTCTTCCCAGCGCCTTTAGCGGCTCCGTCACCACCGCTTTCGCCACTATGCCCTCGATCACCACCTGCTTAACGTCAGCTAGACGAACCTCGATCCGACCTTGGTTTTTGAGTGTGGCTGCTACATATTGCCAATTTTGCTGATCACGGACGTGTGATGCTTATTAACCTTATCTACTGCCACTAGTCTCGCGGCGTGTCGCCATCACAACGCCCGCAGAATACGCCGTCATGGCATGCCTTCAGTCAGACCACGCGCAGCTTAAAGATGTCCGAACGGTCCCATAAAATTGTGATCCGGAGAGCATTATCGGAGTTTGGGACAAATTTGTGGGCAAATCTTGCCGAAAAAGGGAAAAATTATTAAATATCAAGATAATAAAAAGCGGGTCTGGCGGAGAGGGTGTCCGAATAAATTTTTATATAAATCACTGAAATAATTGAATTAATTTAGAGATATTAGATATTATCCCACACTAAAACCCTCATATTTACCTGCGCCCCCTCGAAAAAATGCCTCTTTCACTCAAACCAGCTCTGCAGAAAGCGCCTCGGCTTGTTCAAGGACATTTTGTACCGCAGTGTCTTGGAGGTCAGGGGGATAGCCATATTTCCGTAGGATACGCTTAACCCTCCGCCGAATATCGGCCCGCGCGGAGACCCTATGCGCCCAATCGACGGTGATATTTTTCCGGATATCCTCGACCAGCTCATGGGCAATGACCCGCAAGGCAGGCTCACCCATCAGGTCGCGGGCGCTTTGGTTGTCAGCCAGGGCGTCATAGAACGCTATCTCGTCAGGGTTAAGGCCGCTTTCCTCGCCGCGCTCGCGGGCCTCACGGATTTCCTGGGCCAGGTTGATTAGTTCCTCCAGCACCTGCACCGTCGTCACGGCATTGCCGTGGTAGCGGGCGATTGCCGCGTCCAGCCGGTCCGAAAAAGCCCTGGCCTGGATCACGTTGCGCTTGCCTTGGGACTGGACCTCGCCGTTGAGCAGCTTGCGCAATGCCTCGATGGCCAGGTTTTTCTGGTCCATGTCACGGACCTCGGCCAGGAACTCATCGGATAGGATAGAAATATCCGGGCGGTCCAGCCCGACTGCCGCCATGATGTCCACGATTTCGGTGGAGATCACGGCCCGGCTGACAATCTGTTGGATTGCCAGCTCTCGCTCGGCGGCGCTGCGGCCGGTGCTGGCGGTCGTCTTGATCAAGGCGGCCCGCACGGCCTGGAAGAACGCCACCTCATCGCGGATTTCGCGGGCCTCCTCGCTGGCGGCGGCTATGGCGTAGAGTTTGGAGAGAAGCAGAACCGCGTCGGCATAGTGGAGGTGGGCGCGCTTTTTCTCCTCTTCCTTGGATTTCTCCGCCGCCAGCTCCTGTTGCAGCGTCAAAATCCAGTCCATCGCCCTCGCCATCACGGTAAGGCGCAGTTGCGGCGTGGCGGCCTCGGCCATTGCCGGGCGGTAATCGAAGCCCGCGGCCGTGTCCGGGCGGAACATGTCGCGCACGACCTCATAGCGCTCCATCATCGTCGCCACGGCGGCTTCCTCATCGATGCCGGTCTGTGCCCGGTCAGCACCGGAATACTGGCCGAGCGCGGTCTTCAGGTTCTGGGCGATGCCGATATAGTCCACCACCAGCCCGGCCGGCTTATCGCGGAACACACGGTTCACGCGGGCTATGGCCTGCATCAGCCCGTGGCCCTTCATAGGCTTGTCGACATACATCGTGTGCATGCTGGGTGCGTCGAATCCGGTCAGCCACATATCGCGCACGATGATGAGTTTTAGCGGATCGTTGGGCTTTTTGGCGCGTTTGGCGAGCAGTTCGCGCCTTGTCTTGGGGCGCTTGCCTATATGTGGCTGCCAGGCCGCCGGGTCAGAGGCGGCGCCGGTCATTACCACCTTTATTACCCCGGCATCATCGTCGTCGCTATGCCATTCTGGGCGGAGTTTCACGATTTCATCGTAGAGCGCCACACAGATACGGCGGCTCATGCACACCACCATCGCCTTGCCATCAAGCGCGGCAAAGCGGGCCTCCGCGTGTTTGACAAGATCAGCGGCGATCAAGGCCAATCGCTTTTCGGAGCCGACAACGGCCTCCACGCTGCCATATTTGCGCCCCAGCCGATCTTCTTCGCCCTCAACCAAGTCTTCCGTCAGTTCCGCAATCTCGGCGTCGATCCGGGGCTTGTCTTCCTCGGGAAGCTCAATGCGGGCCAAACGGCTTTCATAATAAATCGGCACGGTCGCACCGTCGGCCACGGCGCGGCTGATGTCGTATACGTCGATATAATCGCCGAAAATCTGCGGCGTGTTTACATCGCCGGTCTCAATCGGCGTGCCGGTAAAGCCAATGAACGAGGCATTTGGCAAGGCATCGCGCAGGTATTTGGCGAAGCCGTACGAAACCTGGCCCCCCCTGGCGTTAATCTTGCCTTTGAAGCCGTACTGGCTGCGGTGGGCCTCGTCCGCCATCACCACCACGTTGCGGCGATCTGTCATTAGCAGGAAATCCCGCTCGTCATCTTCGGGCATGAATTTCTGAATGGTGGTGAAGATCACACCACCGGAGGAGCGGGTAAGCAGTCTGCGCAATTCATCACGACCCTCGGCACGCTGCGGCGTCTGACGTAACAGGTCTTTGCATTGGCCAAAGGTGTTGAAGAGCTGCTCGTCCAGATCGTTACGGTCGGTTAGCACCACGATGGTGGGGTTGTTCATGGCCGGGTGCAGGATCACCTGGCGGGCGTAAAAAGCCATAAGGAGGCTCTTGCCTGAGCCTTGCGTGTGCCACACCACGCCAATGCGCCTGTCCCCATCACTTCTTGTGGCTTGCACTGTGTGGTCTAAGGCGCGGCGCACGGCGTGAAATTGGTGGTAACCCGCGATGACTTTTGCCAAGCCGCTGCCAGTATCGCTGAACAACGTGAAATCCTGCAGCAGTGCCAGCAAATGCCTCTGGTCCAGCACACCCTTCAGCAGGATTTCCAGTTCCGCCATGCCTTTGGCCACGCCATCGCCGCTGACGGTGCGCCAGGGCATGAAGCGTTCGCGGTCGGCGGTGAGGGAGCCGATGCGCGCGCTCAACCCATCAGAAATGACCAGCGCGGCGTTGGTGCGGAACAGGGCGGAAATTTGTGCCTTATAGGTCTGCAACTGGTTGAAGGCGCCATCCAGCGTGGCGTTTTCATCGCCAGCATTTTTCAGCTCTATGACAACGACCGGTAGGCCGTTGAGAAACAGTACCATATCCGGCCTGCGGTTGGTCTTCTGCTCAATTACGGTGAACTGGTTGACGGCCAGCCAGTCATTTGCGGCCGGGTTGGAAAAATCCACTAGCCTTACCAAATCGCCTTTTATGGTGCCGTCAGGTGCCGCAAACTCAACCGGCACACCTTCCACCAGATAGCGGTGCAGGCGACGATTTTCTTCCACCAGGCCGGGATATTCGGCGAGTTGCACGCGGCGGATCGCCTCCGCCTGCACTTCTGCCGGAATGGTAGGATTGAGTCGTGCTACGGCCGCGTTCAGGCGGGCAGAGAGGATGACTTCATCATAACTTGTTCGCTCAGGGTGGGCGCTGTCGGGCGCGATATCTGGCCCATGCAGGATAGAGTAGCCGAGCTCCGACACCCAGGCCAAAGCCGCATCTTCGACATGGGTTTCGGTAAAACGCGTCACGCACGCTCTCCGTCTTCAATGTAACTCAGCCATGGGATGGGGCGCATTATCGCCTTTGGTTCCTGCCCAGGAGGCGGCGTTGTCCATTCAAACGTAGCTGGATCAGGATTGAACAGCATCTTGTAATGCGCAGTCTGAAATTTCTTGCCGAACACATCCTCATAATCGAGCCAAATTTCCCACGGCTTGCCCGTTATCGATTGAAAATCGGTTATATTAAATTTCTCGTGGAGGCGGATGGGTATGACAAGCGGATCGGTTGGGCTGCCATAAAACGCTCCTGCGCCAAGCGCTGACAACTCCCACGGCTCTGTCATCCAGCCATTCATATCGAGAAATCGAAACCTGAGTTTCAGCTTCAGGGCTGGGCCGGTGCCTATATTTTGCAGCATGCAATTGATCACTATGCGGCCAAAGCTGGGCGCTTCCGGTGAAGGATCAATACTTTTGATTAGCTCTCCTCGCCCGGCCCATGGGTCAACATTGTTATAGGGTGTAAGGCAGCATATGGGCTTGAGGCGGTCTCGGTGCTGGCGCTCGACATCCTTACGCTGTTGCTGGCCTTGGCGGATCACGCAGAATGTCGCGATAGCCAAAGCTAAAGTGCCGATGCCCGTTAACGCGCTCCACAAATCGGCCCAAGAATTCATAGCGAATCAGCTTGTGCGTAACGGTTCCAGTTAAGGCGGACATACTCAGCCATACCCCGAGCGGGGGCATAGGGTGGATAGATTGCTTGGAAGGCGGCAATCGCCGCTACAATGTTCTTCTGTGCAAGAATATCCGTATGTTTCAGTAGATAAAGGAGCGCGATACTTGGCGACCGAGATTGACCCTGATTGCAGTGGAGTAGGATTTTGGAGTGGCTGATATTTTTGTGGATGGTCTCGATTGCCACATCGATGATTTCTACCGGAATGAAGTTTGGATTCGGTGCGTCAATGAGGTTGAGAATAAGCTGCCCTTCGCGCCACGCATAAAAATACTCTGCGCCCTTAGGTGCGCTCTTGCCCGGAGCGTACCCTAAAGCCCGGCTATGATACGGTTCTTTGCAGGCATGGATGAAAAACCAGCCTGCTTGACCGCTAAGGCGCCGCTCATCCGTCTCCGATCCAACAAAGAGATTGGGAATAACCTCAATCATGCCATGGCCTCCAGGACTTTTTCGGCGTCGCGGACACGGATTTCGCCGGACATAAGCTTGGGCAGGAGAAGGTCCCGGGTGGCGGCTAGGGTCTCGGTCTCCTCGGAATTCGACCGCATTCGCTGACGCAATGGTGCAACTAATCGGTCAAACTGGTTCCTTAGTTCGTCGTCGCTCCAAGGCACGGGGAGACGATAAACGTTGTTGCGATTTAGACCGGGTACCGCCGCATCGGTGTTCATAGATTCCAGGCCAAGTGTCTGTAAGTGATAGTAGCAAAAAGTTAGTGGAGCCATCGGCTTTATATAAAAGACCGTATCGATCGGAAAAAAGGGGCGGTCTTCCCAATAAAGTACCCCCACAGTTCCTTTTCGGCCAATGATGACGGATGGACCTTCAACTAATGCCTCATTGTGGTATCCGGTAACGCCACCCGACCCGTAAACCGGTACCGGTCCAGCCGACCTTTCGCTTGCCTTCAATGCCTTGCCATAGGCGAGCTCAAGAATATCTTCGACACGTCTTTGGCCCCACCCCTCCGGCTTGCCTTCATCATCCAGGCGGTCGGGGAAGAGGGACCAGATTTCTGGGGCGAGGTAGGGGGGGCGGCCTTCGGCTTTGGCGCGGGTGGGGCCGAAATCGACAAACCAATCCTTGAACACCGCCCGCGCCATCGCCTCCAGCGTCTCGTTCATCTGGCGGTCGAGTTCGATTTTGTCGTCCAAGGCCCCCAGGATGGACGCAATCCCCCGCTGGATTGGCAATGGCGGGTACGGGAGTTTGAATGATCTCAAGGATGCTAAGGGCTGCCCAATTCCGGGTGTGCCTACTTGTGAGGCATACTTTAGAATTTCTTCTCGGCCAGCCCGTGACTTAAAAAAGTAATAGACAAAAAGTGGATTAGCTTTTTTTTCGTCCAGATCAATTTTCATAAGGCTGGTGGACAGAAAATAACGTGAATATGCGCCTGTTGGCACCAGGGCAACTTCGCCCACGGAGCCACGATGAGGGAAAACAAGTGTGCTAGGTTTGACTACACACCTAGGCATGGAGTCAGCGAAGTTATCAGATATATAAACCCAATCGCCCTTCCATGCCCGGGTGTTTGAAATATTTGTTCCTCGAATAACAGGAACGCCCGAGGGCACATAGGTATCTGCTTTCATCGCAGAGCCGAAAGGGCCGATGGCGATTGCGCCGTTATTAGGTGCAGCAAGAGTACCGAGAGAGACGTCAGTCCATTCACCCATCACGACCGCCCCTCCGGCATGGCAAGAAACAACCCCACGAGCGCCGTATTGATATAATAATTATTCCGCCCGGCCTGGTGCTTATCCACAAACCCAGCCTCCGCGAGTGCATCAAGATATTTCGCCGCCGTCTGGCGTGATTTCAGATCAAGCTCCTTCTGCACATATTCGATGCGCGTGTACGGATGGCGGAACAGATTGTTAAGAAGCTCCTGGCTATAGAGTTTTGGCAGTTGCGCCCGCATGCGCTGCTTCACGCTGACCATCTGGCCGCGTATGCCTTCCACCAGGCCCAAGGTGGTTTGCGCTGTCCGCGCCACGGCCTCCAGCATATACATCACCCAAGCCTCCCACTCCCCCGTGTCGCGCACGGTTTGCAGCAGCCGGTAATAATCGGATTTGGTGCGGGTGATGTGGCCGGAGAGGTAGAGGATGGGAATGTCCAGCAGCCCTGTGCGGGTGAGGTAGAGCACATTGAGGATACGGCCAATGCGGCCATTGCCATCCGGGAAAGGGTGGATGCTTTCAAACTGGTGATGGATGAGCGCCATTTTTATCAGCGGGTCGAGGCCGGAGACACCATCATCGTTCACAAACCGCTCCAGGGCGGACATATGCGCCAATATCTCCTGCGCATCCTGCGGCGGCACAAAAACAATCTCGCCATTGGACTCGTTTTTGAGCGCCGTGCCGGGCGTGGCGCGGAACCCATCGTCCCGGCGCTTGAGCAGGCGAAACATATCAATGAGCGTGCCATTGCGGATCAACCCGCCGGTTTGTTGCAGGTGGGCATAGCCCAGGCGCAGCGCATCGCGGTACAAGGCTACTTCCTTGGCGGCGGGCGATTGCGGGCCTTCAGGGAAGAGGTCGGCCTGGAACAGCTCATCCTGAGTGGTGACGATGTTTTCCACCTCGGAGGAGGCTTTCGCTTCCTGTAAAGCCAGCGTGTCGATGAGAATGCCCTGGTTAGGGATCGTCGCCGCCCGGCCCTTGAGCTCCGCCAGCGCGCGGTTGGCCGCTGCCAGCGCCTTCAACACCGGTACGGTTTCAAGGTCCACCGCAGGGGGCAGTTTCGGGATAATGTATGTTGGCTTTAACATGAGAACCCAGACATGTTAAAAAAACTTCGTTTTATGAACATGTCGAGTCGATATGTCCATAAAAACCGAGTTTCGCGCACATATCATGGGGTCACCAACTTGAGCCGCTCCCGGATGGCGGCCGTGAGCTCATCGGCCTTGGCGAATTGGGCCTCCAACGTGGCATTCAGGGCCGCGAATCGCTCGGCAAACGGCACATCATCCTCTTCCGCCTCCGCTGCCCCCACATAGCGGCCAGGGGTAAGCACATAGCCGTGCCCCGCAATCTCAGCCCGGCTGGCGGCCTTGCAGAAGCCGGGGATGTCGGCGTAATCACCTGCTTCAGCCTCGCCGCGCCAGGCATGATAGGTGCGGGAGATTTGCTCGATATCGGCGTCTGAGAACTCCTTGCGGGTGCGGTCCACCAACGCGCCGAGTTTACGGGCGTCAATGAACAGGATTTCGTCCCGGCGGTCGCGGAAGCGGCCATTCTTCTTGTTGCGGCTCAAGAACCACAAGCACGCGGGAATTTGGGTGGAGTAGAAAAGCTGGCCGGGCAGCGCGATCATGCAATCCACCACGTCGGCCTCCACCATGGCACGGCGGATAACGTCCTCGCCACTCTGGGCGGAGGACATGGAGCCATTGGCCAGCACCACACCCGCCGTGCCGTTGGGTGCCAAGTGGTGGACGATATGTTGCAGCCAGGCGTAGTTGGCGTTGCCCACGGGCGGGGCACCGAATTGCCAGCGCACATCCTCCCGCAGGCGTTCGCCGCCCCAGTCCGAGATATTGAAAGGGGGGTTGGCGAGGATGAAGTCGAATTTTTTGTCGCGCCATTCATCCTTGTGGAAGCTGCCCTCGTTGTTCCAGGCGATGCCGCTGGCATCGATTCCACGCACGGCAAGGTTCATTTTGGCGAGGCGCCAGGTCGTGTAATTACTCTCCTGGCCATAGAGGGCGAGCTGACCGATGCGCCCGCCATGGGCTTCCAAAAACCGCTCGGCTTGCACAAACATCCCGCCCGAGCCGCAGCACGGATCATAAACCCGCCCCTCTACGCCACGCGCAAGGTCCGGGAAGGGCTCCAGCATTTCCACCAACACGCGCACGACGGAGCGGGGGGTATAGAATTCGCCGCCACGCTTGCCCTCGGAGCCCGCGAAGCCGCCCAGGAAATATTCGTATACGCGGCCCAACAGGTCCCGGGCCTTGGCGCCCTCGACTCCAAGGGCGATGCCAGAGATGAGGTTGATGAGCTCGCCCAGCATCACCTTATCGAGAGCGGGGCGGTTATAGTCCTTCGGCAATACCCCTTTGAGGGTGGGGTTTTCGGCCTCAATGGCGGCCATGGCATCGTCAATGAGCTTGCCGATGGTGGGCTGCGGGGCATTAGACTCAAGATGAGACCAGCGAGCCAACTTAGGCACCCAGAAAATGTTCTCACCTATATACTCGTCGCGGTCCTCGGCAGCTTCGGGGTCTTCGCGCAGCAGGGTTTCGTGCCTAGCCTCGAAAGCTAGGGAAATATGACGCAGGAAGATCAAACCAAGAACGACGTGCTTGTAATCCGATGGCTCAAGATTCTTACGCAGTTTATCGGCGGCGGCGAAGAGGTCGCGTTCCAGGGCCAATTGCCCTTCCGGAGCAGGGTTTTGTGCCGATTTAGTAGTCTCGCCCGATTTACGTGGCCGCCCTCGTGCCATGGTATCCAAGTCTCCGGTGTTCGTAATGTGCATCCATTGGTTAATTCATGGAGCAGGGATTGCAACCGGGGAAAGGGTGCGTTCACACATTTGGGCCAAGTATGGTTGCAAGGACGAGTAAGGGATACGGCCTGGAAGGAGCCGAAGGTCAAAAAATCTAATTTTTACAGCTCGTTGAGTTTTGCAATCTCTCTTAGTGCAGCTTGCTCGAAGCGCCTCACCTGGCGGATAATTTTTTGGTTTGTGCCAAAGGCAGTTGCACTGCGCCTGCCGTAGGATGAAAAATTTCGAAGTGTCCGGAGTGCCCCTTCTTCATTAATTTTGATATACGAAAAGCGGCGGTAAAGCTTCTTTGTGTGCACTTTACTTGGTGCTCCCGCTACGGCACGCCACTGCGCTGATTTTTTGGCACGCCGTATGGCTCGTTTCATCTTGCGCCACTGTCGGGCGAGTGAACTTTCACGAATCGCGGCTCCTGTTTCGCCAAAAGTGAAACCGAGATATTGCGCCATTTTAGTGGTGCTGGGCATAGCCCGCCCCTTCTCGAAAAGAGTCTTTTCGGTCTTGTGCGGAGCAATCTCCAGGTTTTCAGCAGTGATCAGACCTAAAATCTCGGCTTCTATCGCCAGCGCATCTTCAGGTCTGCAAATGACAAGAATGTCGTCGGAATAGCGACGGTAGAACGCACTGACCTTATCGCAACAAGCTCTGGCTGCTGCGTCAAAGTCCATCATGTAGAGATTGGAGATAGCGGCACTAATTGGTGTGCCCTGCGGGATTCCGCGACGATGACCTTTGGCCAACTCCGGATTGGCATGAAAGGCAATCCCCTCCGCCTTCAACTCCTCCATGCTGGCGATCCGGTTACGGCTTCTCTCCTTGAGGCGCTGCCCGAACAATGGATGGGCCTTCAGTTCTTCAAGATCGACATAGTGAAAGCGGGTAATGAAGCGAAAGACCTTGTACCAGTCATCCGCAAGCTCGATGACTCCCAGTAGAGATTTCAGCCGCCGCTTGAGAAGGCCATGGTCGAGAGTATCAAAAAAGCTCGTGATGTCGAAAGCCAAGAATACGACAGGGGCCGCTGCCTGCGCGAAAGCCATAGCCTTTGCTGCAAAATCATAGTTGCCCAGACCAAGCGCACGGTAAGCGATGACGTTGTCCGAGATGCCTGTCGCCTTGTATCGGGCGTCGAGCGCCTGATTAATCTGATGGGCATAGTAGGAAAGAATGCAGGCATCCCGGTGGGACGCATATTTGATTGGGCGTTCTTTCTGAGTGATCTTCCGCGTCCCAGTCGTTGCGCATTTTTTGTAGCGTGTCTCTGTCTTCGCGTAGTGGATGAGCGGTGAGAATGCGTGCCGCGACACTACGGCAGGGTCCATCACCTTGCGGGCAAAGGCGTCATTGACGGGCAGGTCAAAGTGCCGATAGCGGCGCGGCTTCAGCCAATCTGGCGGCACGCGGTCCCCCTCTCGCAGAGTTCGGGGGACTGGCCCTGACCCTGGGCTCCGGCCAAAACCGGGCGTCCCCCGAACGCACGCCACCTTCTGTCAGCCTTTGCGTTCAGCATCTCAACTCCAAACGCCTCGCTAACACGGGTCTCGAAACGCGAGGTGGTATAATGTAACCGTGGAGGTTCGAGCGATGCTCGATGTCTCATTCAATCTGGCGGCGGTCATCGTGATGCTTGTCGGCACCATGTGGCCGGGTCACCATATCGAGGTTGACAGTCTCAACAGTCCGACCGCCAAACCGATTCCTGACGGCAAATTATAATGGAAGCAAGGTGCTTACGCGTCAAGGGCCGTTCTGAATTCGCACCGATGGCCGTAACCGCCCAACGCCCAATACAGGCAGATACTCGTAAAGCCCCAGCTTCCTAATCGAGGCTTATTAAAGCGCCAGACCCTCGGATGAGGCAGCTTCATGCTCCTGCGCCGTGCGACTCCCCATACCGGCATTCACCTCCGCGCCAAGCGCGGTTTGCTTTAGTCCCGCGCGCTCCAGTAGAGCACTCACAAGCTTGCCCCGGTCATTGGTGTAAATGGCGGTGGCCTCCTTGGCGCGGGAGAGCGCTACATAGAAGCTCTTTTGATCCAGCAGGTTCGTGGCGGCGCTATCGGCGTGGATAAAGGTTCGCTCAGCGGTTCGCCCCTGAGCCGCGAAGGCTGTCGCCACATAGGCGTGGGCAATGTGCTGGTCTCGGGGGCTATCCAGGGTAAGCGTCTCAACCTTGCCCCTGGCCAGCCGGACCGTGGCACTGCGCGTGCCGGGGTCAATGGCGGTAATCTCGCCCTGCTGGCCGTTGATCCGCCCCAGGGCGCGGTCATTGCGGGTGAACTGCATCTTATCTCCCGCCCGCAGCTCAATTGTCTCGGCGCTGAAGGCTTGAGACTGCGCCGCCCCCCATTGGCGAAGCCGCCAGTCGATCGTCCTGCCGGTCTGGTCAGCCAGCAAGATCGCCGCCTTGCCGGTGTCGATGCCGGTCACCCGGTAGGCCTGCGCCTTGGATACGCCCTTGTCGGCATAATCCTTGGCGAAGCGGATCATGTCGCCGATGGCATAGCTGTGCAGGTCTTTGGCCTCGGCACGGGTCATATCCTTGGAAACAAACCTTGGCACGGTGATCGCCGGGCCGTGAAGCTGGCCACGATCGGCAAGGGCATGGCGGATTTCCTGGGTCAGCGTATCACGCCCTTCGCGGGACGGCTCGATCACCAGCGCCTTGCGCCTCTCTTTGGTGTCCAACCTGGCGTAATCCTGGGCGATCTGGGCAAAGCGGGCCTCGCGGGTGCCTTGCTCGACGATGCGCCCGCCGCCCGAATCCAGGGCGGCCAGGGCCTTCTTGGCATCACCAGCCAAGCTGGCCTCCACCGCTGTTTTGGCGTGCTCGTTGGTCTGGCGCAGGATTTGGGTGAGGCGGGCAGTTTCCATGCCAGCACCCTGTAGCTGGGCGAAGGCAGCGCCTGCCTCAACGGAACTAAGTTGCGCCGTGTCACCCACCAGCAGCACCCGCGCCCAGTGGGATTCGGCCAAACCCAACAGCTTAGCGGCATCGGCGGTTGAAATCAGCGAAGCCTCATCCACAATCCATAGCCGCTCCTTCGTTGTGGGGCGGCCTGGCGCGAGTAAATGCCGGGCCAACGTGTCGGCGCGGACCTCAAGCGCCTCTCCCAAAACCTGCGCCGCCGATGCCGTGGGGGCGAGTGCTACCACCTGGATGCCCCGCGCCTCGGCCTCCCGCGCGATGGTCGTCAGCACCGTGGAGGTTTTGGCGGTGCCTGCCGCCCCCTGCAAACCAATAACCCGGTTGCGGCTGGCAAGAATTTGCCCCGTCGCTATCCGCTGCTCGTCGGTCCAGCCATGTCCCTGATGGGCGCTGCGCCGCTCGGCCTCGGCAACAACACGAGCGGCGGCAACCGGAGACAAGATCGGTTCCACCTGCTGACGGGCTTGCTCTTCCAGCCGCAACATCGTGGTCTCGTTGGCGATACTGGCGGCGGTGGTGAAGCCCTCAAACGTCACTCCGCGCCGGTCAAGGCACGCGCGCGCCTCCAACCCGCCGGTCTTCTCCGAGCGGGCGATGGCGGCGGCAATGTCATCATGTCCAACGCGGCCCATGCCAAACCGCCCCGCCGCCTCATGCAGCGCCGTGGTGGAGAATACGGATTGCCGCTCGCCCAGCATCGCCGCCCCCTGCGCCACGGCCCGGTCAGCCGCCAGCTCGCGTGTAAACTCCTGGTCAACGCTGAGGGTGGCATTTCCCCGCGCCTCGGCCTGGGCAACCAAACCCCGCCGTGCTTGTTCATCCCATCCGGCTGTATCGGCGGCCTCACGCCATGCGCCGATCAGCTCGGCATGAGGTAAGGCTTCTTTGGCCAGCCGTGTATCCAGCGCGGCGATCTGCTTCTCGGCGGCGCTGGCCTTGGCCCGGCTTTTGCCCCGCTCGGCCAACCGGGCCTCAATCGCCGCACTGCGCTGACTGAACGCCTCCAGGGTTTCTTCGCCAATACCGGCAATCTCGAAGGTCGAATCCTTGCCGCGCTCAATGGTGTAACCAAGACGCTGCACTTCGGCAGCCAACTCCTGGCGAAAAACGGCGCCCATCTGCTTTTGCATCTGGTAGAACGCGCGCGGTTCCAAGCTGCGCCATTGCCCGGCCTCATCGCGGGTCATGTTAAGAATGACATTGTGGGTATGAAGCTGCGGGTCGAGCGCCCGGCTGGTGCCATGCCGGAAAGAGGCGATGACCAGATTGCCGGTCGCCTCCCGCCGGACAGAGCCGTCCTCCCGGATGCGGGTGGCGGTAAAATGCTGCTCCGCCAGTCCCAGCGCGGTTTTCACAGCCCGCTCATGGGCAGCGATGAGGCGGCGGTCCCCCGTCACCTCAGCCATGATCGAAACGGATTTGGGTGCGCTGAAGGTCACATCCCAGCCGGGCCGGTGCTCCCATTCACCGTCGCGCATCGTGCCCAAGCTTTGACCGGCGACATGCCCCTCCAGCAGGCGGGCGAACTGCTCTCGGTCAACGGTCCCGGCCAGGTTCAGTACCTGCGCGCCGTGGCCCAACCATTCCGAGGGGGCAAGGCCCCCTTCGGCATAGTAAGATTCATCTGCCTCATAGTACCTGGCGGCCTGCCCGGCGCTGGTCAGGGCGGAGATTGTCGCCACCATCACACCGGCCCCGGTCCAAGAATTGTACCCTGGATAGGGGCGCCGTGCGTTTTAGCCTTCTGGGCCTCTTCGGCCTCCTGCAATCCGCCCCAGAGTGTTTCCGAAACATCGGCGGGGATGAAGTCAGGCTGCCTGGCCGGGCCACGCGCGATGATATGGTCATTCGTCAGCTTGATCTTCGCCACTGGTAAGCCATCAGGCAGCAGCAGATAGCCGGTGTGTTTGGGCAAGCGCAGATCGCTTTCCAGCACGGCGGCGCGTAATTCGCGCATCGTGCTCAAGGTCCGCTGCGGTTTGCCCGTTTTGGGGTCGAACATCTCGGCCAGGGTCGGGATTTCCACCTCGACGCTGCCTATGGTTGCCGATGCCCATTCCCGGCTGGCATGGTCGCTCATTTGGAGAAATAATTTGCTGTTACAGCAGCCCAAGAGAGCCTCGCTACCATCTGGGCCGTAATGCCCGCGCATCTGACCGATGGTTTGGAAGGACAGGATGGCACAAGCACCAAATTTGCGGCCCTGCGGCAAAAGGCGTTCGAGGTTCTGGACCCGGGGGAGGTCTGCCAATTCGTCCAGCAGGAACCACACTCTGCGGGTTGGGCTGGCGGACAAACCCAGCATGGCCGACGCGGCACATTCGAGCCACAGAGCCATTAGCGGTTTCATGGCCTCGAAAAAATCTTCCTGACGCGGCACAAATATCCATGGTTTGCGCCCCCTATGCTGGTCAATCCCCTTGAAAAATTTGGAAACCGAGAAGGAAGCCTCACCATCCCGAGGCGTTGTGCGCAAGAACATGAGCAAGCTCACCGCCTTGACCAACATAAACAGCACGCTGGCGGTGGCACGGTCGGCGCTTTTCTCGAAGGTACGGGCCGATGATGTGTTGGCTAACCAGCTTTCCAGCTCCTGGCGCGGCATAGATTGCAGCGCATTCAGTAATCCTTTTAATGTGCATTTCTCATCACGCCAGAGATTTCGTATTATGTTTGAAACGAGATTGCGGGATGTCTCCAGCCAAATATCCTTATCTTCATCGCCGGTCTCATTGATGAGGTAACGGGCAATCCGGTCGGCGTCGGCTGGGTGGATAATCTCAGCGAAGGGGCTCCAAAATGCTCCGCGCTGATCAAACGGGTTCAAAATGATATCACCCCGTGCCGGATCGTAATAATTGGCGACGAATTCGCCGCTGGTGTCGTATACCAACGCTGCCTCGCCTCGGGTTTCTATGACATCGAGCTGAAGTCGGAGCTGCGTTGTTTTGCCGCCGCCGGTTGTGCCGATCAAAGCGACGTGCCGGGTTTCCAATCCACTTGGCAGGGTGACGTCGCCAAATTGCAGGCGCGGTTCGTTGTTTTCCTCGGCTGTCATGTCAGCCAGGGTCGTTTGACTGACCATCCGCGTACCCCGGATGACCCGATCCGCCAGGCGCTCTTCTTGCTTGCGCCGCCGCCGGTCAGACGTCAGCCAGAGGCCAACCATTCCTCCGGCAAAGCCCAATCCGCTACCCAGCCCGAGGGTTCGGGCAAAGCTTACCGCTTCCTGGCGCAATGGCTGGAACCTTGCCCATTCTTTGACCCCAGTGCGCGCGGTTTGGCCGTGCCAGGCTATCGTCATCTCCGGGTCAGACGCTAAATCTGACAGGAGAAAACTGCTGAAGGCGGCTATGCCATATTCAGCATCAACCTGTATTTTCGGCGGACTGGTCATCACCGCCCCAAAGGCCAATGCGCCGATCAGCGCGCTGCCCACCAGTACGCGCGCATTGAAGCGGAATTTAACTTGACCATCGGCGCGGTCACGCGCCCGCAAGGCGGCAATATGCGCCCGGTTGCTGCTGTCTTTGGACATTATGAATCTCCGGCAAGCTTAATTTGTCGGGTAAAAGCATCTTGAATAGCCTGAGTGAGCTTGCTCTGATCTGCACTAGGACCGGCTGCGGCGCGGGCGTAGGTGTAGGCGGCGCACGCGACAAATAGCGTGCGCTCTGTTAGGCGCTCGACATGGGCCAGCCGCGCGGCAAGCGCCCCGATCTCCTGGGCAATCTCAGCAGTGAGCTGTGGCGCGGTTTGGTCATCGGAGAGCGAGGCAATGCCCACCCGTACACACTGTTGCAGTAGGGCGTAGGTACTGGTCTCGCGGGCCTGTGCGGCGCGTTGCAGGGCCTTACTCAGCGTCAGAGGGAGGCGCACGGAGTGCTGAACAAACTTCATGGTCAGTCCTCTCCCCGCATCCGGCGCGCATCCTCGGCCAACTCAGGCGTAGCGCGAGGTATCGAGCACCCGCCATATGCGCACCCGGATCGCACCCGTAAAAAGCCGCGAAACTCAGCCGCAGGCCAGTGCGTGCGGTGTGTTCCTCTTTCCTTGCCTCGATGCGCAGCATCGGGGCTCTCATCGAGGCAAAAGTGCCGGGGTTTATGCATCTGCCGCCCCCCGATACTGATGTTGAGGCGTAATCTTCCAACGGCCGCACATGGTCTCATCAGCCCATTGCCGGATGCTCGCCTCGATTCCCGCCTTGATGCGGATATCCAGGTCTTGGGCCTCTTCAGACGAGAGGCGCGCGGTCAGGCCTGGCGTCTCGACCAAGCCACCCGCCGGGCGGTAGCCTCGTTCATCGGTTATCGAAGGGCCGTCGATGCGGCAGAGGGAGGCCGTTCCCAGGTAGACATTGAGGGGCGGCACGTCCCAGCGATGCCAGAGCGCGACAGCGCAGCGATAGGTGTCGCCGGTCCGGCCTTCCCGGGTCAGCATCTCTATGATCGGTTTGACGAAGTGAGCGATACGCGGAGTTGACCGCACGGTGAACGTGGCGGCATCCTCGGGGAAAAAGCGGGCACGCAAACGGGCGGCGATAGTCTGAAATAAAGGCATAGGGTATCCTTTCCGTGCTCTGGGCACGAATCCGTGAAGTTCAATTTTTAAAGGAGATGCGGGCGGCCCCAGGCTGGTTAGTTGCAATGGGGCCGGATCAGCCCGTCAGGGATAGGTTTGGGTGGGAAGGCTCTGGAGCCATTGATCGATCTCGCCGGATCGCCAGCGGATACGTCCCCCACCTAGAACTACGGGGCGTGGAAAATCCTGGTGCCGCATGCGGCGGTAAATAGACGAACGGCTCTTGTAGCCGGTTAGACGCATAACGTCGTTGATCGTCAGCAGGCGGGTTGTAGGGACATCTTGGCTCATCGTGCGTTAACCAGTTCAGTTTCAGGTTATGCGCACGCTGCCGTTTATCGACGGAAAGGTCTCTGCATAAATCGGAAGAATCGGAAGAATTCAGAGTCTGGCCAGGAAGAATAACTAATTAAAGCTTAACTAATTTTACAATCCACAACGATCGTAAATGCGTCTAACAAGCTTTACGAGCGTTTCATGACCCAATGGGTCTGTGGACTCTAAGGCAAAAACAGCCTCTTCAATTTGTTTCACAAACTCAGCCCGGCTACGAGGGAAGCCATTTTCAAAATAAATACGAAAAGCCTCTGCCACAGTTATTTCCCATTTGTCCTTATCTGGTTTCCTGCCGGAAGCATTCTTTTTCAAACTGTCGGATTGATCTAGTTTCTTATAAGGCTCTTCATAAACGACGATATTTTCATACACGATTTTTTGATTTCCGAATTCCATTTTAATTATTCTATCGTGTATTATGTCAAACAGCATTCCCTCAGCGACGATTCCGATCGACAGCATCTTCTTGAATATCTGCCAAAACTCAATATCAATGTGCTTTATGCTGTACTCTCCAGGAATACCGCCGGTAGCATAAAACTCATTATCGATAAATTTTCTGATAAAAGTACTTTGAGCCTGTAGCGGATCATCGCATCCGCGCGCATGCTTTTCATACGAATCGTATAAAGTAATCCCATCCATCAATATGTAAATCCAAAAATATTTGTTGGATTGTAGACCGAGCTTTCCTTTTCCCAAGCTCGTGCAACTAGACAATAAAACATCACTCCTGGGCGACCTGAATTTGATTTTATATCAAGCCAAAATTTCTCAGAATGATATTCTGCATTTCTACCTCCTATCACAGTATGTACCCCAGGCCTCCATGAGCGCCTTCCGCTTCTCCAGCAGATTGCCCCGCCGGTAAGCTGCCTCGACCCTGTTCCCAATGGCATGGGCCAAGGCCATCTCGGCGATATCTCCGTCAAAGTCTGTCTCTTCTGCCACCCAATCGCGGAAAGAGGAGCGGAAGCCATGCGGCACGGCGGCGACTTCCATGTCGCGGCAAATCTTGGTCAGCGTCATATCGGAAAGTGGCTTGCCACCGCGCTGGCCGGGAAACACCAACTCGCTCCGTGCCTCTCTGTAGTCTTTTGCTCGCCGGAATACGTCCAGGGCAGCCGATGACAGCGGCACAATATGCTCCCGCCCGGCCTTCATACGTTCGGCCGGGATCGTCCATAGAGCGTTGTCCAGATCGACTTCGCCCCAAGTCGCACCGCGTATCTCGCCGGACCTAGTCGCAGTAAGAATCAGCGCCACAAGAGCGAGCCGCCCTACCGTATCCCGCTCTTTGAGCTTAGCAACGAAAGCCGGAACCTCGGCATAGGGCAGCGCCGTATGATGCGCCCCCTTAGCCCTAACCTTGGGCAGCGAATTATTGATCGTGGCAATGGGCAGGGGAGTCGCCCGGTACCCTTTGCCGACAGCCCAGTCGATGATCGTGTTGATCCTTTGGCGCACGCGCCGGGCTGTTTCCGGCTTTTTAAGCCAAATGGAAATCACGGCATCCCGGACGTGGTGGAAATCAATCACGGCAACCGATAATTCGCCCAGCATTGGGAATGCGTATGTTTCAAGGCTGGATAGCCACTGTGCCCGGTGCTTCTGGTTCCGCCAGCTCGCCTTGTGCTCTGCAAACACCAGCGCGGCGGCTTCCTTGAAGGTGGGTATCCCGGCCTCTTTTCGCCGCTCGGCAACGGGGTCAAGTCCAACCTCAACCTGCGTCCGCACCTTCGTGGCGCGCTCACGGGCCAATGCCAGCGACACCTTCTTTGCACTCCCAAGCCCAACGTCCCGGCGCTTGCCGCCCTTCTGCACCCGACAAACCCAGGACTTCCCGCCCCGAGGGCTGATAACAAGGTAAAGGCCGTCGCCGTCGCCATAGCGGCCCGGCTCCTTTGCGGCCTTCACTGAAGTGGCTGAAAGCTTACCCAATCTTATCCCACACTAATTACCACATAGCGAGTGGGATATCATGCAACGGGATACGCCGGGATGCAACAACAAAACACCAAAATTGGCTAAAATCAGCCAATTTTTGTACATTATGATATTGGATAATTCATGGTGGTGGCGGAGAGGGTGGGATTCGAACCCACGGTACCCGTGAAGGCACAACGGTTTTCGAGACCGTCCCAATCGACCACTCTGGCACCTCTCCGCGGTCGGGCGGGGTTATAAGCATGATGGTGCTGACTAGGCAACAGCCGCGGCGCGGGCATCGATGGCGGGGGGAGCGGGCAAATCGATTGACAGCGGGATGGAGCGCGCTATAACCCCGCAATCGCGCGACGCCGCAGGGTTTCGCGCCACTTTTCTTTGTCCGCCCGCGCGGCGTTGCAGATAGAATTGGACCAGATCGATGTTTGCAGTCATCCGCACCGGCGGAAAACAATATCGCGTCGTGCCGGACGCGGTGCTGAAGGTCGAGAAGCTCGAGGCCGAGGCCGGCAGCACCATCACCTTCACCGACGTTCTCGCCATTGGCGGTGAACAGGGCGTGACCCTGGGAAAGCCCGTGGTCGAGGGAGCGACGGTTACCGCCACGGTGATCGCGCAGGACAAGCTCGATACGGTCATCATCTTCAAGAAGCGCCGCCGGCAGAACAGCCGTCGCAAGAATGGCCACCGTCAGCCGGTGACCGTGCTGCGCGTGTCCGGCATAAACGCCGCCTGATCGGAGGGATATCCCATGGCACACAAGAAAGCCGGTGGCTCGTCGCGCAACGGGCGCGATTCCGAAGGCCGCCGCCTCGGCGTCAAGAAGTTCGGTGACGAACAGGTGATCGCCGGCAACATCATCATCCGCCAGCGCGGGACCAAGGTGAAGCCGGGTTCCAATGTCGGCGTCGGCCGTGACCACACGATCTTCGCCCTCGTCGATGGGCGCGTGAAGTTCTCCCGCAAGGCCGAAGGCCGTGTGCACGTTTCGGTCGAGCCGCTGCCGCTCGCCGCGGAGTAATCTGTCTCCGGCATGAAAGACGCGAAGGCCGGCCGGTGCCGGCCTTTTGCGTATCTGCACCCATGAAGTTCCTCGACCAGGCTAAAATCTATGTGCGTTCGGGCGATGGCGGCAACGGCGTCGTCGCGTTCCGGCGCGAGAAATACATCGAGTTCGGTGGGCCGGACGGCGGCAATGGCGGCCGCGGCGGCGACATCGTGTTCGAAGCGGTCGAGAACCTGAACACGCTGATCGACTTCCGCTACACCCAGCATTTCCGGGCCCGCAAGGGCGGCAACGGCTCCGGATCGGACCGCACCGGTGCGGCCGCGCCGACGGTGGTGATCAAGGTACCGGTCGGCACCCAGATCCTCGATGACGACCGCGAGACCCTGCTCGCCGATCTCGACGCGCCGGGCAAGCGCATCGTGCTGCTGCGCGGCGGCGATGGCGGCCATGGCAACGCCATGTTCAAGACCTCCACCAACCGCGCGCCGCGCCGCGCCGATCCCGGCTGGCCGGGCGAGGAGCGCTGGGTCTGGCTGCGGCTCAAGCTGATCGCCGATGCCGGGCTGGTCGGGCTGCCGAATGCCGGGAAATCGACCTTTCTCTCGGTGGCCTCGGCGGCGCGGCCCAAGATCGCCGACTATCCCTTCACCACGCTGCACCCGCAGCTTGGCGTGGTCCGGCTGTCGATGACCGAGGAATTCGTCCTCGCCGACATTCCGGGCCTGATCGAGGGCGCGCATGACGGCGCCGGGCTCGGCGACCGGTTTCTCGGCCATGTCGAGCGCTGCGCCGCGCTGATCCACCTGATCGACGGGGCGGCCGGCGACGTGGTGGACGCCTGGCGGACGATTCGCGGCGAGCTTGAAGCCTATGGCGGCGGGCTGGCGGACAAGCCCGAGCTGATCGTGCTGAACAAGATGGATGCGATGACGCCGCACCAGATCGCCGGCCGGCGTTCGGCGCTGGAACGGGCCTCGGGCTGCAAGGTCATGGTGATTTCCGCCGCCGCGCATCAGGGGGTCGACGCGGTGCTGCGCGAAACCCTGCGGATGATCCGCGAGCAGCGGCAGTGAGCCAGGGGCTGCCCGATCCAGGCAGCGCGCGGCTGCTGGTGGTGAAGATCGGGTCTGCCCTCATCGTCGATCCCGATGCCGCGGCGCCGCGCACGGCCTGGCTTGCAAGCGTGGCCGCGGACATCGCGTCCCTCAGGGCGCGCGGCGTCGGTGTGATCGTGGTGTCGTCCGGGGCGATCGCTCTCGCGCGGCGGCAGCTTGGCCTGACGCAGAAGCGGCTACGGCTTGAGGAGAAGCAGGCCGCGGCCTCGGTCGGGCAGATCCGGCTGGCGCAGGCCTGGAGCGAGGCGCTTTCCGCGCACCGGCTGGTGGCGGCGCAACTGCTGCTGACCATGGACGATACCGAGGACCGGCGGCGCTATCTCAACGCGCGGGCGACATTGCGGACCCTGCTCGAACTTGGCGCCGTGCCGGTGATCAACGAGAACGATTCGGTCGCGACCGGCGAGATCCGCTTCGGCGACAACGACCGGCTCGCCGGCCGGGTGGCCGAAATGGTGGAGGCGGACCAGCTGATCCTGCTCTCCGATATCGACGGGCTCTATACCGCCGATCCGCGGCGCGACCCGGGGGCGGCGCATCTGCCGGTCGTCGCCGCGATCACGCCGGAGATCGAGGCGATGGGCGGGGCGCCGCCGCCGGGCTATTCCTCCGGTGGGATGCGGACCAAGCTTGTCGCCGCGCGGATCGCCACCCAGGCCGGCTGCGCCATGGCGATCGCGCTTGGCGGGGTTGTGCATCCGCTTGCGTCGCTCGAATCAGGGGCGCGCTGCACGTGGTTTTTGCCGCAGCCCGGCGGGCGCTCGGCGCGCAAACGCTGGATCGCCGGCTCGCTCGCGCCGCTCGGGCGGCTGCATGTCGATGCCGGTGCCGTGCGGGCGATCCGCGGCGGATCATCGCTGCTGCCGGCGGGGGTGGTGCGCGTCGAGGGACGGTTCGAGCGCGGCGATGCGGTCGAGATCGCCGGGCCGGATGGCGCGGCGCTGGCCCGTGGCCTTGCCGCCTATCAGAGCGAGGATGCGGCGCTGATCGCGGGCCACCGGACCGACGAGATCGAGGCGCTGCTCGGCTGGCGCGGGCGGGACGAGCTGATCCACCGCGACGATCTCGTGCTCATGTCCGGCCCGGCCGGCCCTGGAGCGCGTCCCGATCCTGATGGATCGGAGCATATTCAGTCATGTTGATAACCAGGGCGCTTTATCCGATCAGATCATGCCATCTGATCGGATGACGCTCTGACGGTCCCCTCTCCCGAGGGGCGCCGCTGCGATCGGCGCCTGCGGGCAAGGGGCGGTCCGGGCGCGGTTCAGCCGCCGAAATAGCCCGGCAGCACCTTTGAATGGCTGGTTGCAGGATTGTCCTTCAAGAGCGCCGCATCGCGGGTGACGATGATCACCCCGGCCATCGGCGTGCCGAACCCGTGCACGCCGGGGCGCACTTTCGGCATCCACACGCCGCCCGGCGCCTTGGCGAGACCGGCATGGACCGGGCAGTAATACCATTGCGGTCCCTGGTGGCGAAAGCTGATCGCGTAGGTGTGGAGCTTGTGTCCCTTGCCCGGCGTGCCCGCCAGCGCGGGGTCGTCGAAGGTCTTGCTCGCGGCGCCGGTCTGCGGGTTGTAGCCCAGAATGGCGTGCGGCCCGGTATCCTCGTTGACGAACACCACCTTCTGGCCGGGGTGCACGAAAACGAGGCGTTCGAGGAACTCGTTGGCGCCGTTCATGTGGATGTAGACCGGTTGCGGCGGCGAGGCGGCATGTGCAGTGGCGGCGCCGAGGATGAGGGCGGAGGCAAGGCCGAGCGCGAGGGCTGATCGGTTCATGATGGTCTCCTGTTTGCTGGCGTTCATCTTCGCCATCCTCGTGGCAGCACAAGGGCAGGCGAGGTGCCGCGCGATCAATCCGGCGTGAGCTTCGCGGATCAGGTGCCGCTCTGGCGCACCGGAGCGAGACGCAGGGGCCAGGCGGCAGGGCTTTCGGCGGCGGCAAGATCGTCGGTCAGGTCCGTCCAGCTACCGCCGAGCAGGATCTCGGCCGGGCGAAACCGCGCCTTGTAGGCCATTTTCGGGCTCTCCGGCACCCAGTAGCCGAGATAGACGTAAGGCAGGCCCAGCTCGCGCGTGCGTTCGACGAGCCAGAGGATCGACCTGGTGCCGAGGGATTGCCGGACCAGCTCAGGGGCGAAGAACGAGTAGACGGCGGAAAGCCCGTCGGCGAGGCGGTCGGTCAGGCATGCGCCGATCAGCTCGTCGGTCGCGTCGCGGAACTCGACCAGCCAGCTCTCGATCGGCGTATCCTCGACCATGGCGCGGTAATCGTAGAAGCTCATGCCCGCCATGTCCCCATCGCCGTGGCGGGCCTGCTGGTAGCGCTGGAACAGCTTGAACTGCTCGGCCGTGGCGCGGGGGGGCATCTCGTAGGCGCGCAGCCCTTCATTCGCGGCGATGATCCGCTTCTGGGTGCGGTTCGGCCGGAACCGGTCGCTGATGATGCGGATGGGGATGCAGGAGCGGCAGCCGGGGCAGACCGGCGCGTAGGCGATGTTGTGGCTGCGGCGGAAGCCACCGCGCGAGAGCCGGTTGTGCAGCGCATCGGCATCGGCGCCGGCGAGTTCGGTGACGACCTTCCGCTCGGTTCGCCCGGCGACATAGGGGCAGGGCAGGGGGGCCGTTGCGTAGAAGAATTGCGGCGGGCGGCTGGAGACGGTCACGGCGGCAGGGGGCGGCCGAGCGCTGCGGCGTGCACCACCGTCAGGCCGGAGAGAAGGTCATGCCCGGTCCGGCGCCGCCTCGTCACCAGCACCAGCAGGAAGGGCAGCATGCCCACCATGAAGGAGACGCCGAGCAGCACCGTCCAGGCGATGGCCTGGGCGAAGCTCGGCTTCAGGGCGCCGCCGCCCTCCAGCGTGTCGTCCTGCCGGAGCGTCAGGCCGAGCAGGCGCTGCCCCGGCGTGGCCGCGGCGGCGGAGCGCAGCCAGAGCACGTAATAAAGCGGCGGGACCGCCCAGGTGAAATGCAGCAGCAGAAAGCCGAGGCCGAGCGTGGCGAAGCCGAGCACCACGATCGTCCACCAGATCGCGCCGCTGAGGATCGCGAGCAGCACGAGATCGACCAGGAAGGCGAAGATCCGCCGCGGCCAGACGTCGCGCGTGAGCCAGGCGTCGCGCGCCGCTTCGGCCTCGAGAGGCAGGGATTGGCTCATGGATTGCAGGATACCGCGCACGGGGCCATCGGTGCAATGGCCTGCACTGCCCGCGCGTCAATGGACAGGGGCGGGAGCGGTTGCTACACGCGGCTCGGATCGTTCGGTCCATTTCCTTCGACATCGGGGCCGCTCGTTCCGGCCGCAAGGATACGCCACATGAAGATCGTCGCGTGTAATTCGAACCTGCCGCTCGCGGAAGCCGTCAGCAAGGCGCTGCACCTGCCGCTCACCAACGCCATCATCCGCCGCTTCGCCGACATGGAGATCCATGTCGAGATCCAGGAGAATGTCCGCGGCGAGGACGTGTTCGTCATCCAGTCCACCTGCTTTCCGGCGAACGACAACCTGATGGAACTGCTGATCACGCTCGATGCGCTGCGGCGCGGCTCGGCGCGGCGCGTCACCGCGGTGATCCCGTATTTCGGCTACGCCAGGCAGGATCGCAAGACCGGCCCGCGCACGCCGATTTCCGCCAAGCTGGTCGCCAACATCATCACCGAGGCGGGGGCGAACCGCGTGCTCACGCTTGACCTGCATGCCGGGCAGATCCAGGGCTTTTTCGACATCCCGGTGGACAATCTCTACGGCGCGCCGCTGTTCGCGCGCGACATCCAGGAGCGGTTCGCCGGGCGGGATATCATGGTGGTGTCGCCGGATGCCGGCGGTGTCGCCCGCGCCCGCGCCACGGCGAGCCGGCTGGCCTGCGATTTCGCGATCATCGACAAGCGCCGCCCGCGCGCCGGTGTTTCGGAAGTGATGAACGTGATCGGCGATGTCGAGGGCCGGCACTGCATCATGATCGACGACATCGTCGATTCCGGCGGCTCGCTCTGCAACGCGGCCGAGGCGCTGATCCGCCACGGCGCGGCCTCGGCCTCGGCCTATGTCAGCCATGGCGTGCTCTCGGGCAAGGCGCTGGAGCGCATCGGCGCCAGCCCGATCGAGACGCTGACCATCACCGACAGCATCAATCTCGATCCCGCGCGCAATCCGCCGGCCAATCTGCGCGTGCTGCCCATCGCCCCCTTGCTTGCCGAGGCGATGCGCCGCATCTCGGACGAGACCTCGGTCAGCTCGCTGTTCGACTGACCAGCCGCCAACCCGGAGGAAACGCATGAAACTGTTCTACACACCCGGCGCCTGCTCGCTCGGCATTCACGTGCTGCTCGAAGAGCTTGGCCTGCCGCACGAGGGCGTGCTGGTGAACCTGCGCGAGGGGCAGCAGTTCAGCGACGAATTCCGGGCGATCAACCCGAAGGCGAAAGTGCCGGCGGTGGTGCTCGACGATGGCGCGGTGCTGACCGAATGGATCGCCATCGCCCATTACCTTGCCGCCACCAACCCGCAGGCGCAGCTGGTGCCTTCCGCCCCGGTCGAGGCGGCGCGCTGCAACGAGCTTGTCGCCTACATCAACGGCTGGATGCACCCGCAGGGCTTTACCCGCATCTTCCGCCCGGACCGTTTCGCGCCGAACCCGGAGGACAAGGAGGCGGTGCGCGAACAGGGGCGCAAGATTTTCGCCGAAGGGTTCGACCTGATCGACAACGTGCTCGCCGATGGGCGTGAGTGGCTGCTCGGCAGTTTCTCGATCGCCGACGCGGCGCTGTTCTATGTGTCGTTCTGGGCAGAGGGACGGCAGACCCTCCCGCTGCCGGCGCATGTCGCGGCGCATTACGCGCGGATGAAGGCGCGCCCGGCGGTGGCGCGGGCGATGGAGCAGGAGCGCCTGTCCTGATGACGCTGCCGCGCACGCCGTTCTGGTTCCTCCGCCACGGTCAGACCGACTATAACGCGCAGGGTCTGTCGCAAGGGGCAATCGACATTCCGCTGAACGAGACCGGCCGGGCGCAGGCGCGCGCGGCGGCGCCGCTGCTGCTCGGGCGCGGGATTGTCGGCATCGTCGCCTCGCCGATGCAGCGGGCGCGCGAGACGGCCGAAATCGTCAACGAGACGCTCGGCCTACCGCTCGCCTTCGAGCCGGAGCTGCGCGAGGTGGTGTTCGGCGGGATGGAGGGCAAGCCGCTCGAACCCTGGTTCAGCGACTGGATCGACGGGCGGCTGACGCCGCCGGGCGCGGAGAGCTTCGCCGACATCACCCTCCGCGCCGGGGCCGCGCTGCGCGCCATTCTGGCGCGGCCGGGACCGCTGCTGCTGGTGTCGCACGGTGCCTTCTTCCGGGCGGTGCGCGGGCTGCTCGGCGTGAGCCTGGAAGGCCGCACGGCCAATGCCGCGCCCATCCTCTGCGCGCCGGAAGGCTTGGGGTGGCGGACGGCGATGGCCGCCGAACTCGACGAGGCGGCGGCGCCGGGTGCGATGTAGTGTCCTGCCCCTGAAATTCCGCAGAGAATTGCAGGGACAGGCAGGAAGCTGAATGATTGGTTCTACTGGTGTCGCAAGTCTGGAATCCGGTCGGGTTCGGACGCGTGACACCAGATCGTCCTTATCCGGCCGGGCCGGATCGCCTGTGGGGGGAACGCAACATGGATATTGGATTTTTCGCACCGCGGCACATGGATATTGGTGGCGGGTCTGCGGCGCGGATCGCGGCCCTGCTCGGCCGCCTCGGCCTGTCGCGGCCGCTGATCGTCACCGATCCGGTCATGGTGAAGCTCGGCCTGGTTCGCCGCATCACCGATCCGCTGGAAGCGGCCGGGATCGTCTGCACGATCTTCAGCGATACCGTGCCGGAGCCGGTGGATACCGTGGTGGAGGCCGGCGTTGCGGCCGCACGCGGCGGTGAGTTCGACTGCCTGATCGGCTTCGGCGGCGGCTCGCCGATCGACACGGCGAAGGCGATCAACATCCTGCTCGCGGCCGCACCGGGCGCGCGGATGCGCGACTTCAAGGTGCCGGTGGCCGCGGATGCGGCGGCGCTGCCGCTGATCGCGGTGCCGACCACCGCCGGGACCGGCTCGGAAGCGACGCGCTTCACCGTGATCACCGATACCGAGACCGACGAGAAGATGCTGATCGCCGGCCTCGGGGCGCTGCCGCTGGCGGCGGTGGTCGATTACGAGCTGACCATGAGCGTGCCGCCGCGCACCACCGCCGATACCGGGATCGATGCCTTCACCCATGCGCTGGAAGCCTATGTCTCGCGGCGGGCGAACCCGGTCTCCGACGCCTATGCGCGCAGCGCGATGCGGCTGATCGGCGCCAATCTGCGCAAGGTCTGGCAGACGCCGCAGGATCGCGACGCGCGCGAGGCGATGATGCTGGGCGCGACCCTGGCCGGGCTCGCCTTCTCCAACGCCTCGGTGGCGCTGGTGCATGGCATGTCGCGGCCGATCGGGGCGCATTTCCACGTGCCGCACGGCATGTCGAACGCGATGCTGTTGCCGGCGGTGACGCGGTTTTCGCTCAACGCGTCGCTGCCGCGCTATGCCGAAGCGTCCCGCCTCGCCGGCTTCGCCCGCGCCGACGATGCCGACCAGCTGGCCGGCGCCAGGCTGATCGAGGCGCTTGAGGCGATCAACGCCGAGCTTGAAGTGCCGACGCCGGAGGGTTTCGGCGTGTCCCGTGCCGACTGGGACGCGCTGCTGCCGAAAATGGCGGAGCAGGCGCTGGCCTCCGGCAGTCCCGGCAACAATCCGGCGGTGCCGGATGCTGCCGAGATCGTGAGGATATACGACGAGATCTTCTGAAATCGTGTCCCGGCCGCGCGCTCAGGCGAGCGCGAGGTCGGCGGCGAGTTCGAGCAGGGCGAGGTCGCGTCCCGGCCCGGCGATGAGCGACAGGCCGACCGGCGCGCCACCCACCTTGCCCACCGGGATGGTGAGTTCCGGCAGGCCGGCGAAGGCGGCGATGATGCCGACACGCAGCGTGCGGGTGCGGACGTCTTCATAGACCGATTGCTCGGCTGCCACCGGCGGGGCCGGGCAGGGCGAGGTGGGGATCACCAGCACCGCGCCGCCGGCCAGCAACGCGTGCATCCGCGCCGTATAGGCGAGGCGCGCCGCCTTGCCTTCGGCGGCGGCCTCGGTGGTGAAGCCCCGCGTGGCCGCGATCCGGCCGGCGGTAACCGGGTCGAGCGTTGGGTTCACCTTGTCGATGAAGCCGCCCAGTGTCAGCCAGGTTTCGCGCCCGCGCACGGCGTTCTGCAGGGCCAGCAGGCGGTCGAGCCCCTCCGGCACCGGGTCGATCTCGGCGGTCGGGCCGAGCCTGTCGAGCGCCGGCGCGAGGGCGGCGACGACACCGGGATCGGCATTGGCGAAGGCGGCGGGAATCCTGAGGAACTGGGCGGATAGCGGCGGTGCTGGCGGCAGCAGTGCCTCGCCGACGCGGAGCATGGTCTCGGCATCGCGGGCGAACCAGCCGGGCGTGTCGAAACTCGGGGCAAGGGCCGCAGCGCCGGCGAGGCTGAGCAGCCCCTGGCTCGGGCGCAGCCCGTAAAGGCCGCAATAGCTGGCCGGAATCCGCACCGAGCCGCCGGTGTCCGAACCGATGCCGACATGGGCGTAGCCGCCTGCGATCATCGCCGCCGAACCGCTGGATGAGCCGCCGGGCAGCCGGTCCGGTGCGGCGGGGTTGATCGGCGTGCCGTAATGGGCGTTGCGGCCTTCGAGGCCGAAGGCGAGTTCGACCGTCGTCGTCTTGCCGGTGATGCGCGCACCGGATTCGAGAAGCTGCGAGACGATCCAGGCATGCGAGAGGGCGGCGCCGAAATGCCGCCCCCAGTCGGGGTTGCCGAAGGCGGTGACTTCGCCTGCGATGTCGAACAGGTCCTTGACGACGACGTTGAGCCCGGCGAGCGGACCATGCGGATTGCCCCGTATGTCGAGCGACTTGATCAGGCCGAGATCGGGGTTTTCGGTGAGATTGTGGCGCGTTTCCATACCGGCAGGGTAACAGAGTTCGGCGTCGGGTTGAACCGGTTTCGGGCGGGGTTAAAATCGTCCCGCTGGCACCGATATTGCCGACAGAAGACAAGGATGAAGGTCGATGAACGCCACTGCAATGACCGTTGATGCCGCCACCATCGAAGCCGCCGACAAGGCCGCCCGTCACTGGGTCAGCCCCGATCCCGGGCCGCTGAAGCCGGGCTCGGAAACCCACAAGCGCGCCGTCTGCGCGATGTTCCACGAAACCTTCAACCCCTACAAACCCTCGGTGATCGAGTGGCCGAAACTCGACGCGGAGACGCTGAACAAGATCACCTCGCTGCCGATCTGGGACATCGCGGTGCAGACCGAGGGCAAGGCGCGGCTGCGGATGGCGGCCTATGCGCGGATCATTGCCGATCCGGACATGAGCAAGACGATCGAGCTGAACGGCTGGGAGGAGAACCGGCACAAGGAGGTGCTCTCCAAGCTGGTCGCGGCCTATGACATCCCGCTGGAGCCGGAGCCGGAATACCTCCAGCCGAAGGATCCCGAATGGGCCTACATGGTGACCGGCTATTCGGAATGCATCGACAGTTTCTTTGCCTTTGGCCTGTTCGAGCTGGCGAAGCGCTCGGGCTTCTTCCCGGCCGAACTGGTCGAGACCTTCGAGCCGGTGATGCAGGAGGAGTGCCGGCACATCCTGCTCTTCGCCAACTGGGTCGCGTGGCACCGGGCGAAGCTGCCGCTGCACCGGCGGATCTGGTTCGAGCTGCGGGTGGCGGCGGTGTGGGCGTTTCTCGGCTGGGAGCGGATCGGCATCGCCCGCGGCATGGACGATGGCGGCAAGGACAAGCCCAAGACGCAGGACAACAACTTCACGGTCACCGGCAGCAAATCGGTCAGCGCCGAGGAGATTTCGGTGCCCGAGCTGATGCGCATCTGCCTTGAGGAGAACGACCGGCGGTTTTCCGGCTACGATCAGCGGCTGCTGCGGCCGACCACGATGCCCATGCTGGTGCGGTTCGCGCTCAAGTTCATGCCGAAGCTGCGCCGGCAGGCGGCGGCGTGAGCGAGGCGGCGGCCGGGGGCGGCAACGAGCGGCAGATCGCCTATTGGAACGAGGTCGCCGGGCCGAAATGGATCGGCCTCCAGGCGGCGATGGAAGCCCGGCTCACCGGGGTTGAGGACCGGCTGCTGGAGCTGGCAGCGCCCCGCCCCGGCGAGCGGGTGCTGGAGATCGGCTGCGGCACGGGGACGACCACGGCGCGGCTTGCCGGGCTGGTGGGCGAGGGCGGGCACGTCACCGCCGTCGATGTCTCGCGCCCGATGCTGGAGGCGGCGCAGGCCCGGCTTGGCGACCTCGCGCAGGTGACGCTGCTGGAGGCGGACGCCGCCGTCGCCACTTTCGCCGCGCCGTTCGACCTCATGACCTCGCGGTTCGGGATCATGTTCTTCGAGGATCCGGCGGCGGCGTTCGCCAATCTGCGGCGCGCGCTGGTGCCGGGCGGCCGACTCGTCTGCGCGGCCTGGGGGCCGATCGAGGACAATCCTCATTGGTCGGTGCCGCTGGGCATCGCCATCGAGCGTCTCGGGCCGCCGAAGCCACGCCGGCCGCACGCGCCGGGACCGCTGGCCTTCTCCGACCGCGCGCATGTGTGCGCCGTGCTGGCGGCGGCGGGATTTGCGGATGTCGCGGTCGCGCCGGAGCGCGTCGATTTGTATGGAAACTCTCTCGACGACGAGGCCAGGATGGCGGCCACGATGGGCCCGGCGGGCGCGCTGATCGACGAGAGACAGGCCGATCCAGCGATGCGCGGGGCGCTGGTTGCGGCGTTTCGCGCCGCGCTGCCCGGCTATGCCGGCCCGGATGCGAGGCTGGCGGCGACCATTCACCTGATCACGGCCCGCAACCCGGGCTGACGCCTGCCCCGCCTCGGGCGATTTCCTCACCAGAGCTGAAGACAAGAAAAACGCGGACGACATTGTCGTCCGCGTTCGGCAGGCTTCAGGCGACTGGCGCCCTTTCGGGCGCCCTGTTTAGCCGCGTTGGATCAGGCGCTTTTGGCCATGATTTCTTCCGCGATGTTGCGCGGCACCGGATCGTAGTGGTGGAATTGCATGGTGAAGGAGGCGCGGCCCTTGGTCATCGAACGCAGGTTCGAGATGTAGCCGAACATTTCCTTCAGCGGCACCTGGGCGCGGACGATGACGGTCGATCCCGAGCTTTCCTGGTTCTGGATCATGCCGCGGCGGCGGTTGAGGTCGCCCACGACGTCGCCGACATGGTCCTGCGGCGTGGTGATCTCGACATCCATGATCGGCTCGAGAATGACCGGGCTGGCCTTCTTCATGCCTTCGCGGAAGCAGGCCTTGGCGGCGATTTCGAAGGCGAGCGCCGAGGAGTCGACATCGTGGTACTTGCCGTCGACCAGGGTGTATTTGAAGTCCACGGTCGGGAAGCCGGCGAGGACGCCGGTGTCGGCCTGGATGCGGATGCCCTTTTCGACCGCCGGGATGTATTCCTTCGGCACGGTGCCGCCGACCACCGAGTTCTCGAACTGGATGCCCTCGTTACGCTCCAGCGGCTGGAACACGATCTTGACTTCGGCGAACTGGCCCGAACCGCCCGACTGCTTCTTGTGGGTGTAGGTTTCGGTGTGCTCGCGGGTGATCGTTTCGCGATAGGCGACCTGCGGCGCGCCGACATTGGCCTCGACGCCGTATTCGCGCCGCAGCCGGTCGATGATGATGTCGAGATGCAGCTCGCCCATGCCGGAGAGGATGGTCTGGCCGGTTTCCTGGTCCGTCTTGAGGCGAAGCGAGGGATCCTCGCCGGCGAGCTTCTGCAGCGCCAGCGTCATCTTCTCGACGGCGTCCTTGGTCTTGGGTTCGACCGAGATGTCGATAACCGGAACCGGGAAGGCCATGCGCTCCAGCACCACCGGATCTTCCGCGGAGGCCAGCGTGTCGCCGGTGCCGGTATCCTTCAGCCCGACGAAGGCGGCGATGTCGCCAGCCTGGACTTCCTTGACCTCTTCGCGCTTGTCGGCGTGCATCTGGAACATGCGGCCGACGCGTTCCTTGTGCCCCTTGGTGGTGTTGAGCACCGTGTCACCCGAACGCAGCGTGCCGGCATAGACGCGGACGAAGGTCAGCGTGCCGTACTTGTCGTTGATGATCTTGAAGGCGAGGCCGGCGAAGGGGGCTTCCGGATTGGCCGGGATCACGCGGCGCTCGACCGAGGGGTCTTCCTCCTCGCCTTCCGGCGGGGCGACCTTGATGCCCTCGATGTCGATCGGGCTCGGCAGGTAGTCGAGCACGCCGTCGAGCAGCGGCTGCACGCCCTTGTTCTTGAAGGCGGTGCCGCACAGCACCGGGCGGAACGCGCCCGAGATGGTGCCGGTCTTGATGGCGCGCTTCAGGGTCTCGACGCTGACGTCGCCCTTCTCGAAATATTCCTCCATGCCGGCATCGTCGACCGCGAGCGCGGTGTCGAGCAGGGTCTGGCGGTGTTCCTTGGCCTTCTCCAGCAGGTCGGCCGGGATTTCCTCGTCATGGAACTTCGCGCCGAGCTCGCCGCCTTCCCAGACGATCGCCTTCATCTCGACGAGGTCGACCACGCCGATGAACTGGTCCTCGATGCCGATCGGCAGCTGCAGCGGCAGCGCCACGATGTCGAGCTTCTCCTTCAGCGTGTCGAACGCGCGGTAGAAATCGGCGCCGGTGCGGTCGAGCTTGTTGATGAAGATGATGCGGGGCACGTTGTAGCGGTCGGCAAGGCGCCAGTTGGTTTCGGACTGCGGCTGCACGCCGGCCACGCCCTCGATGATGAACACCGCGCCGTCGAGCACGCGCAGCGAACGGTTCACCTCGATGTTGAAGTCGATATGGCCCGGGGTGTCGATGATGTTGATGCGGTGGTCTTTCCACTCGCAGGTCACCGCGGCGGAGGTGATGGTGATGCCGCGCTCACGCTCCTGCGCCATGTAGTCGGTCGTGGTGTTGCCGTCGTGGACTTCGCCGATCTTGTGCGACACGCCCGTGTAATAGAGGATGCGCTCGGTGGTCGTGGTCTTGCCCGCGTCGATATGTGCGGTGATGCCGATATTCCGGATCTTGGCAAGCTGGGTGCCGGACATGCAGTCTCTCCAGGGTGGGCTGTCCAGGATACAGCGAACAGCGTTGACAACGAAAAACGGGCGCGACCGCCGGACTGTTCTCCGGCAATCCACCCGATTGCGACCGGCTTTCGACCAATCTTCGGCCGCATAATGGCAAGCGGCACCGGATTTTGCAAGCCGCCGCCCGCCGTTTCGCGAGCGGAAGCCGCAAAGGTGCGGCTCCGGCCGAACGACCGGAGTGCGGTTACAGTGCTGCCTTCAGCCGGCGCATCATCCGGGTCATGAAGCTGGCCCGCGGATCGTCCGCCAGCGCCACGGCGGGAACGGTGGCCAGGGTCTTGCCCTCGGCGGTTACGGTGATGGTGCCGACCTGTTGCCCGCGATGCACGCCTCCCGCCGGCGGCGGATCGAGTGTCACGCTGGTTTTCAGCGTTTTCGCCGCCAGAACCGGCAGCGTCATCGACACGTCGTGCCCCGGCCCGACAGCAACGCTGGTGGTGCGATAGAGCGGCGCCTTCAGCGTGCCCACCGGCTTGCCGGCGGTGACGATCGTGGCGTTGGTGTAGAACTGGTAGCCGTAATCGAGCAGGGACTCGATGTCGTGGGTGCTGACCGACCAGTTCGGGCCGCCGAGCACCACGGCGATCAGGCGCCGCCCGTTGCGCAGCGCGGTGGCGTCGATGCAATGGCCGGCCTCGTTGGTGCGGCCGGTCTTCAGCCCGTCCACCGTCGGGTCGTGAAACAGGACCGGGTTCCAGCTGCGCTGGCGGATCTTGTCGAAGGTGAAGTGTTTCTTGACCGATATCTTGAGGAATTGCGGATAGGTGCGGACGATGTCGCGCGACAGGGTCGCGACATCCATCGCCGATGTGCGCAGGTCCGGGTCGGGCAGGCCATCGACATTTGTATAATGCGTCGCCTTCAGGCCGAGCGCCTTGGCCTCGTGGTTCATCAGGCCGACGAACCCGCCGCGGCTGCCGGCAACCGCCTGGGCGAGCGCCACGGCGGCATCGTTGCCCGAATCGATGATGAGCCCGTGCAGCAGCTGGTCCACCGTCACCGACATGGCCGGCGAGATGAACATGCGCGAGCCGCCGGTGTGCCAGGCGGTGGCGCTGACCGGCACGGTCTGGTCCATCTTCAACGCGCCGCGGGTCACGGCCTGATAGGTGAGATAGGCGGTCATCAGCTTGGTCAGGCTGGCGGGCGGCCAGGGCTGGTCCGGCGCCTTGGCGGCGATCACCGCACCGGTATCGGCATCCATCAGCACATAGGCCGCCTGCTGCGGCAGCTCGGGCGGCTGTGGCACGCCCGCGACGGCGAGCGGCGCGACCGGCGGTGGGCCGGCATCCTGCTGCGGCACCGCGGCGGCGGCGGCGGCATGGTGTGCCGGGCGGTGTGCCGGGCCCTTGTGCCGCGTGACCGTGTGGCCGGCGGCAAGGGAGGTGGTGGAAAGGAGGGCGAACGTCAGGCACAAAAGGCGGCGCTTCATGGCTGCGGGAGTCCGGTCTGTTGGCATATCGAGAGCCATACAATCGCGGGCCATGCCGTGGCAAATCGCGAGGTCGTGCGAGGCGTTCACGCCGCTGTCAGGACCGGTTCCTTGACTTCGCGCCCCCCGCACGGTTGAACCGGGCGGAACATTTCAGAACGGTTGGACATGGCGCAGACGAAGGATACGGTCGCAGGCTCGGTCAGGGAGTGGGTTGTCACGATCGTTTATGTCGTGGTGATCGCCGTGTTCATCCGCTCCTTCCTGTTCGAGCCGTTCTTCATTCCCTCCGGCAGCCTGACGCCGACGCTGCTGCCCGGCGATTTCGTGCTGGTGACCAAGTGGAACTACGGCTATTCGCGCTGGTCCTTCCCGTTCGGCGAGCCGGACTTCAAGGGGCGGATCTTCGGCTCGCTGCCGAAGCAGGGGCAGATCGCGGTGTTCGCCCTGCCGCGCGATCCGGCCGTCGACTACATCAAGCGGGTGATCGGCGAGCCGGGCGACTCCGTGCAGGTGACCGACGGGCAGCTTTACATCAACGGGCACGAGGTGCCCCGCACCTCGGCCGGGACCTATATCGAGACCCCGCTCGATTCCGGCGAGGGCGTGCCGGTCAGCGTGCGGCTCTATCGCGAGCACCTGCCGGATGGCGTCACCCATCTGATCGCCAAGGAAACCAGCCAGGGCTTTGCCAACAACACGCCGGTCTATCACGTGCCGGCTGACCATCTGTTCATGATGGGCGACAATCGCGATTTCTCCGAGGATTCGCGCTATCTCGACGCCGTCGGCTACGTGCCGCTGGCGAATTTCGTCGGCCGGGCGCGGATCATCTGGTTCTCCATCCGGCTCGATCATCCGTGGTGGGCGTTCTGGTACTGGCCGGTCGATATCCGCTGGGACCGGCTGTTCACGGTCATCCATTGAACGAGGCGGCGGAGGCGCTGCTCGGGCATCGCTTCGCGCGGCCTGACCTGCTTGCCCAGGCCCTCACCCATCGCTCCGCCGTCGGGCAGGGTGGCCTCGGATCGAACGAACGGCTGGAATTCATTGGCGACCGCGTGCTGGGCCTGCTGATCGCGGAATGGCTGATCGAGCGGTTTCCGCATGAGCGCGAGGGTGGGCTGGGGCCGCGGCTGGCACATCTCGTCTCCCGCCAGTCGCTTGCGGAGATTGCCGAGCATGGCGGGATTGCCGGGCTGCTCTCGGTCTCGCCGGGGGAGAGCCGGCGCGGGGTGCGCAACCGCGCGACCGTGCTGGCCGATGCGCTGGAAGCGCTGATCGGCGCGCTCTATCTCGATGGCGGGCTGGAGCCGGCGCGCCTGTTCATCCGCCGCATCTTCGCACCCCGGATCGACGGGCAGCCGAGCGCCCCGCCCAAGGACCCGAAGACCGCGCTGCAGGAATATGCGCTGGCGCGCGGGCCGGTTCTGCCGGCCTATGAGCTGGTGGAGCGGACCGGCCCCTCGCACGCGCCGCGCTTTCGCATCCGCGTGACGGTCGAGGGACGCTCGGCCGAGGGACTCGCCGGAACCAAGCGCGAGGCGGAGCAGATCGCCGCGCGCGACCTGCTGGAGCAACTGCAATGACGACCCGCTGTGGTTATGTCGCCCTTCTCGGACGGCCGAATGCCGGCAAGTCCACCCTGCTGAACCAGGCGGTCGGCGCCAAGGTGTCGATCGTGACACCCAAGGCGCAGACCACGCGGTTTCGCATTTCCGGCATCGTCATGCGCGGTGGCGACCAGATCGTGCTGGTCGACACGCCGGGCATCTTCGCGCCGAAGCGGCGGCTCGACCGTGCAATGGTCGCCGCGGCGTGGGAGGGCGTGGCCGGCGCCGATCTCGCCTGCCTGATCGTCGATGCGGCGAAGGCGGACCCGGACGATCTCGCCGAGCCGATCGAGGCGCTCGCCGCGACCGGGCGGCCACGCTGGCTGATCCTCAACAAGATCGACCTGCTGCCGCGCGACAGGCTGCTGCCGCTGGCCGAAACGCTGGCGCGCCAGGGCGGGTTCGCGGAAGTGTTCATGATCAGCGCGCTGAAGCGCGACGGCGTCGATCGCCTGCTCGACGCGCTGGCCGCGGCAATGCCCGAGGGCCCGCATCTCTACCCCGAGGACGAGCTGACCGACCAGACCGAGCGGATGCTCGCCGCCGAGCTGGTGCGCGAGCAGATCTTTCTCCAGCTGCGCGACGAGGTGCCTTACGGCGCCTCGGTCGAGACCGAGAGTTTCAGCGAGCGGAAGGACGGATCGGTGCGGATCGACGTCACGGTCTATGTCGCGCGCGCCGGCCACAAGAAGATCGTGCTCGGCGAGGGCGGGGCGCGCATCAAGTCGATCGGGTCGCGGGCGCGGCGGGATCTCGAGCGCCAGCTGGAGCGGCGGGTGCACCTGTTTCTCAACGTCAAGGAACGCCCGGGCTGGGACGAGGAGGCCGCGCGGCTGCGCGCCCTCGGCCTCGATGGCTAAACACCGGCGCCGGGTTGGCCCGGCGCCGGTTCAGAACATCAGGCGGCGAGCCGGCGGCGATGGTGATCGGCGTTGCCGAACATCGTGTCGATCATCGTCAGCCGCTTGAAGTAGTGGCCGGCCTTGTATTCCATCGTCATCGCGATGCCGCCATGCAGCTGGACCGCCTGCTGGCCGACGAAGTGCAGCGCCTTGCCCACCCCGGCCTTGGCCAGCGCCATCGCCTTGCCGCGCGCCTCGGCATCGTCGTCGGCGGCCGAGAGGGCGGCAAAGATGGCAAGGCTGCGCGCCTGTTCCAGCGCCACATACATGTCCACGGCGCGGTGCTGCAGCGCCTGGAAGACGGCAATCGCCACCCCGAACTGCTTGCGCTGCTTCATGTAGTCGACGGTCAGTGCGACCAGGGCCTCCATCGCGCCCACCGCCTCGGCGCAGAGGGCGGCGATCGTCTCGTCGCGCGCGCGCTCCAGCACCGCGAGATCGCCGATCTGCCGCGCCGCCGGAACCCGCACGCTGGCGAGCGAGATTTCCGCGCCGCGCAGCAGGTCCTGCATCGGATAGCCTCGGCGGGAGACGCCTTCGGCCTTCGCATCGACCAGGAACAGGCCGATCCCGTCGCGGTCGCGCCTTCTGCCCGAGAGGCGGGCGCTGACGATCAGCCAGTCCGCCGTGTCGCCACCGAGGACCACCGACTTCTCGCCCTCGAGGATGAAGTGATCGCCGTCGCGCTTCGCGGTGGTGGTCACGTCTTCGAGGTCGTGGCGGGAACTGCGCTCGGTATGGGCGACGGCGACGATCGTCTCGCCGGCGGCAAGTGCTGGAACCACCTCGTCCCTCACCGCCGCGCTCGAGCCGTGGCGGAGGACGGCGCCGGCGAAGATGATCGCGGCGAGATAGGGTTCGAGGGCCAGCGCCTTGCCGATCTCCTCCATGACGATCATGGTCTCGACCGGCCCGCCGCCGAAGCCGCCCTGCGCCTCGTCGAAGGGCAGGGCGAGCAGCCCGGCCTCGGCATATTCGGCCCAGACCGCGCGGTCGAACCCTTCGGGAAGTTTCGCATAGGCCTTGCGCTTTTCGAAATCGGCGTAGCGGCTGGCGAAAAGCTTGCCGACACTGTCGCGCAGCAGGCGCTGTTCTTCGGTGAAATCGAAATCCATTGTCTTGTCCTCAGAACCCCAGGATCGCCTTGGCGATGATGTTGCGCTGGATCTCGTTCGAGCCGCCGTAGATCGAGATCTTCCGCCAGTTGAAGTAGGTGGGCGCCGCCTCGGCCGCATCGTCCGGCCCGATCGGCATGGCGTTGCCGTCGTCATCCGGATCGGTCGAGCCCTGGAATGGCATGGCGAGCGGGCCGACGACGTCGAGCAGCAGCTCGGTCGTCGCCTGCTGGATTTCCGAACCCTTGATCTTGAGGATCGAGGATTTCGGGTCCGGCCGGCCATGCTTGCCCGATTTGCGCGCTTCGGCGAGGACGCGGAGCTGGGTGATTTCCAGCGCCTTGAGATCGATCTCGACATCCGCGAGCTTCTCGCGGAACCAGGGCGCGTCGATCAGCCTGGCATCGCCGGCGCGCTCGATCGCGGCGAGTTCGCGGATGCGGCGCAGGCGCTGCTTCGAGGCGCCGACGCGGGCGATGCCGGTGCGCTCGTTGCCGAGCAGGAACTTCGCATAGTCCCAGCCCTTGTTCTCCTCGCCGACGAGGTTTTCCGCCGGCACCTTCACCTCGTCGAACCAGACCTCGTTCACCTCGTGCCCGCCATCGATCAGCTGGATCGGCCGGACGGTGATGCCGGGGGTCTTCATGTCGACAAGGATGAAGGAAATGCCTTGCTGCTTCTTCTCCGCCCCCGGATTGGTGCGGGCGAGGACGAAGATCCAGTCGGCGTATTGCGCAAGGGTCGTCCAGGTCTTCTGGCCGTTGATGATGTAGTGATCGCCCTCGCGGCGGGCCGTCGTCTTGAGGCCGGCGAGGTCCGATCCCGCGCCCGGCTCGGAGAAGCCCTGGCACCACCAGATGTCGAGATTCGCCGTGGCCGGCAGGAATTTCCGCTTCTGCTCGTCATTGCCGAAGGTCGCGATCACCGGGCCGACCATGGAGACGTTGAAGGGCAGCGGGCTCGGCGCGGGGGCCGATTGCAGCTCGTCGAGCAGGATGAATTCCTGCACCGGGCTCCAGTCCCGCCCGCCCCAGGCGCGCGGCCAGTGCGGCACCGCCCAGCCTTTCGCGTTGAGCTTGCGCTGCCAGTCGATAATATCCTGCTTGCCGATCTCGCGTCCCTCGATCAGGCGCTTGCGCACCTCTGCGGGTAGGTTGTCGCGGATGAAGGCGCGCACCTCGTCGCGGAACGCGATTTCCTCGGGCGAAAAGCTGAGTTCCATGGCGCTCTCCTCAGTTGTTCGTGATATGGCCGGCGGCCGATTTGCGGCTGCCGGTGCTGGTGTCGGTGCGGTTGTCGGGCCGCCCGCGCGGAGCGGCGGCGATGGAAACCGGGCTCATGACGCCGCCGCACTGGAAGCCCTGGCGGCCGCGTGGGCGTCGCGTTCCTCTGCTGCGAGTTCCTTGCGCGAAAACTTGCCGACCGATGTCTTCGGCAGGGTCTCGCGGAATTCGAGGGCGGCGGGCAGTTCGTGCTTGCCGAGCTTGTCGGCAAGGAAGTCGCGCAGCGACTCGATCGTGAATTCCGCAGCACCCGGCTTCAGCGTTATGAAAGCCTTGGCCGACTGGCCGCGATAGTCATCCGGCACGCCGACGACGATGACCTCGGCGACATCGGGATGTTCGTAGATCGCGCTCTCGATCACGGTCGGGTAGACGTTGAAGCCGCCCGAGAGGATCATGTCCTTCTTGCGGTCGACGAGAAAGACCATGCCGTCCTCGTCGATATAGCCGACATCGCCGGTCAGGAAATGGCCGTCGACGAAACTGCGGGCGGTTTCCTCGGGGTTTTGCCAGTAGCCGATGAAGGTGTTGGGCGAGCGGATGCGGATTTCGCCGGTTTCGCCATAGGGCAGCACGCGGGATGGATCGTCGAGGGCGACGACGTCGAGCTTGATGCCGGGCAGCGGCATGCCGGCGGAGCCGAACTTGAACAGCCCGTCGAGCAGGTTGCCGGTGCCGGCCGAGGCGGTTTCGGTCATGCCCCAGCCGCCGCCGAGGCGCATGCCGGTCAGCCGCTCGAAGCGCTGCCCGATTTCCACCGGCAGCGGCGCGCCGCCCGAGCCGACGAGGCGGAGCGACGAGAGATCCCGCCGATCGAGATCCGGCACGTTGGCGAGCGCGATCCACATCGTCGGCACGCCGGGAAAATAGCTCGCCTTCTTCACCTCGATGTCGCGCAGCGTGGTTTCGGCATCGAATTTCAGCCGCAGCAGCAGCGTCGATCCGCGCGAGAGCTGCAACAGGCAGAGCACGACCAGCGCGTAGATATGGAACAGCGGCAGCACGCAGATCGCGCGGAATTTCTGCCCCGGCGGGAAGCGGTTCTGGCCGTCGAAGAAGGTGGCGTAGATCGCCACCGCCGCCCGCAGCGTCGCGTGCGTGTGCATCGCCCCCTTGGGCAGGCCGGTGGTGCCGCCGGTATATTGCAGCAGCGCGAGATCGCCCGGCGCGATGGCGGGCGGCTCGAATTCGAACGCCCGTCCCCGCGCGCGCAGGGCATCGAGCGTCATCACCCGCGGATCGCCGGTCGGGATCGGCGGGTGCGCCATGCCGGGGATCTCGCCGAACGCCGCGTCATCGGCGACGACGAGGCGCTCGACATGGCCGGCATCGAGCAGTTTCAGCGCCATGCCGAGCATCGCGCCGAGATTGGTCGTCACCAGCGTGCGCGCGCCGGAATCGTGCAGCTTGTGGGCAAGCTCGCGCTCCGCATCCAGCGGCGAGAGATGCGCGACCACGAGCCCCGCCGTCAGCGCGCCGTAGAAGCAGAACGGGTGCGCCGGCACGTTCGGCAGATAGAGCGCGATGCGCTCGCCCTTCGCGTGGCCGAGCGAGGCGAGCCCGGCGGCAACCTCGCCGATGGCGATGCCAAGCTCGGCGAAGCCGGTTTCACGATCGCGATAGTCCAGCGCGGGCTGGGCTGCGTTTTCAGCGACGCTGCGCGCGATCATGGCCGGGATCGTCTCGGCCGGGATGTCGATATCCCAGCCGAGACCGGGCGGATAATTCCGCTCCCACGGGAACGGCCGGGCGCTCATGACGCGGCTTTCGCGTCCTGGGCGAAATCCGCGAACCCCTGGCCTTCCGCCGCGAGGTGACGCAGCAGGGCGCAGGGGGCGAGCGTTTCGTCGCCCACCGCCTTGGCGTAGTGTTCGAGCCGGGCGGCGATTTCCTTCAGCCCGACGAGATCGGCATGGAAGCACGGCCCGCCGCGCCAGACCGGCCAGCCATACCCATAGATCCAGACGACATCGACATCGGACGGACGGATGGCGATGCCTTCCTCGAGGATGCGGGCTGCCTCGTTGATCATCGGGTAGGTCATGCGTTCGAGGATTTCCTGGTCGGAAATCGCCCGCCGGGTGATGCCGAGGGCTGCCGCCTTTTCACTGATCAGCGCCTCGACCTCGGGGTCGGGCGTCGGCACCCGGCTGCCGTTCTCATAGATGTAGTAGCCGCGGCCGGTCTTCTGGCCGAAGCGGCCCATCTCGCACAGCGCGTCCGACACCGGTGCTGTGGCGCCGCGATGCTTGCGGATCCGCCAGCCGACATCGAGCCCGGCCAGATCGCCCATGGCGAACGGACCCATCGGGAAGCCGAACGCCTTGACCACGGCATCGACCTGCTGCGGCAGCGCGCCTTCCAGCATCAGCCGCTCGCACTCGGTGGTGCGGCGCGCCAGCATGCGGTTGCCGACGAACCCGTCGCAATTGCCGACGACGACCGGCACCTTGCCCAGGGTCTTGCCCACCGCGATGGCGGTGGCGATCGACTGCGCGGAGCTTTCCTTGCCGCGCACGATCTCCAGCAGTTTCATCACGTTGGCCGGCGAGAAGAAATGCATGCCGAGAACGTCGCCCGGCCGCTTCGTCGCGGCGGCGATGGCGTCGACATCCAGCGTCGAGGTGTTGGTCGCGAGCAGCGCGCCTTGCCGGGCGATGCCATCGATCCGCGCGAAGACCTCCTTCTTGAGCCCGAGTTCCTCGAACACCGCCTCGATCACGATATCCGCCTCGGCCATCACGCCCCAGTCGGTGCTGCCGGAGAACAGGGCCATGCGCTTCTCGGTCGTGCCGGCGGGCAGGGCGCCGCGCTGGACCGAGACGTCGTAGGTGCTGCGCACGCGGTCGAGCCCACGGGACAGCGCCGCCTCGTCGGTCTCGACGATGGTGACCGGGATGCCCGCATTGGCGAAATTCATCGCGATGCCGCCGCCCATCGTGCCGCCGCCGATCACCACGGCGCGGCCGATTTTCGCCCCCTTCACCTCGGGACCGATGCCCGGGATTTTCTGCGCCTCGCGCTCGGCGAAGAACACATGCCGCTGGGCGCGCGACTGGTCGCCGACGACGAGGCGCATGAACGCCTGCTGCTCGGCGCGTGCTCCTTCGTCGAAGGGCAGGGTGAAGGAATTGCGCACGGCCTCGACACAGGCGGCCGGCGCCTCGACGCCCTTGAGCCGCTTCGTCGCCTCGGCGGCGGCGGCTTCGAAGGCGCCCGGATCGGCCTTGGCGGCGGCAATTTTGTCGCTGCGGTCGCGCACGCGGATGAGCCGGGTCGGGTCGATCGTATGGGCGAAATCGATGGCGCCCTGCACCGGCTCGGCGACGATCGCATCGATCAGCCCGTCCGCCAGCGCGGCCTTGGCGCCGATCATCTTCCCGGAGACGATGGCGGCCACCGCCTTTTCCGGCCCGATCAGCCGCGGCAGGCGCTGCGTGCCGCCGGCACCCGGCAGCAGGCCAAGCTTGACTTCCGGCAGGCCCATCCGCGCTGAGTCGACCGCGACGCGATAATGGCAGCCAAGTGCGAGTTCGAGCCCGCCGCCGAGCGTGGTGCCGAACAGCGCGGCAACGACCGGCTTGCGGCAATTGTCGAACCGCTCGATCACCTCGTGCAGGCCCGGCGCGCGCGGCGGCTTGCCGAATTCGGTGATGTCGGCGCCGGCCGAGAAGGTGCGACCCTTGCAGGCGAGCACGATGACCCGGACCGACGCATCCGCCTCCGCCGCCGCGAGCTGCTCGATGAGCCCGGTCCGCACGGCATGGCCGAGCGCGTTGACCGGGGGATTGTCGATCGAGATGACGGCGACGCCGTTGGCGATTTCGAGCCCGACTTTCTGCTCGCTCATGTTCCCTCCGCTTGTGTGGCCGAACCCGGCACCATTGGTTAAGCGTTTATCGCTTGCGGTCGGGGGCGATGCAAGACCCCCCCCCCAAGCCCTTCCAAGCCCTTCCAAGCCCTCCCGCGCCCGCTCTCGCCGCTTCAAAGCCCCGAGCCGACCATCTCGCGCGCGAACCAGTCGATGGCCGGCAGCGGGTCGGTCGCGATCGCGCGCGGATCGCGCGGGGCGAGACCGGCGAGGTCCGGCAGGTTTGGCGGCGGCGGCACCGCCGCATTCACCGGCCAGAAGGACGAGTCCATGTCGTCCGCCGCAAGCGCTGCGCGCTGGCCGGCGGGCGAGCAGGCAAAGGCGATGAACGCGAGGGCCGCGTGCCGCACGGCCGGTTCGAGATGTCGCGGCATCACGATCAGGCTCGGCATCAGCACGGCGGGTGCCGGGATCACGGTTTCGAGCGAGGAATCGACGCGGGAGGCGATGTGAAAGGCGACGGCGGAGCGGATCAGAGCGAGCTGGATGGCGCCGCTGCGCAGGGCCGCGACGGTGTCGGACGTGGAGGCGTAGATATGCAGTCCTGCCCCCCGGAGTGCCTTGACGAAGCCGCACCCGGCCGGCCAGCCCTGGGCGGCGAGCAGGCTGGCGAGGCCGCCCCAGGCGGCATCGTCCAGGCCCGGATCGGCCATGCCGGCAAGCCCGCGGCGGGCGGGGGCGAGCAGGTCCTGCCAGTGCGCCGGGGCGGCGAAGGGGGCGGATTTCGGCATCAGCAGCACGCCGCCGAGTTCGAGCCCGGTCGGGATCGCGCTGCCATCCGGCGGGATGAGGGCGGCGGCGCGCGGCGATAGCCCGGCCGGCACCGGCAGATGCCGCGCCAGCAACCCCCGCGCATCGAGGGCGATGGCGGTCGGCGTGCCGGTGAACCAGGCGAGCGCCCAGCGTGGGTGCGATCCCTCGTGGGCGATCCGGTCGGCAAGGCCGGTCGGCGGCGGGCGGCGGATGCGCACGGCGATGCCGGTTTGCGCGGTGAAGGCGCGGGCGACGGCGGGGGCATCATCCAGCCGCGAATACAAGGTGAGGGTCGCGGCCCGCGCGGCGAAGGGGGCGCCGAGCAGGCAGGCGAGGACAAGCGGAACGAGACGGCGCATTACAAACTCCCGGCAACCCGCTCGATCACGCCCGACCAGTCGGCCGCGCGTTCCTGGCGGAAAAGGCGCAATGACGGGTACCAAGGCGTATCCTCCCGGTCCAGCAGCCAGCGCCAGTCGGGTGTGTAGGGCAGGATGACGGAGGTGGCCACGCCGGCCGCACCCGCCAGATGGGCGACCGAGGTGTCGATCGTCACCAGCCGGTCGAGACAGTGCAGGATCGCCAGCGTATCGGTGAAATCGAGGATCGAAGGGCCGAGATTGACCAGCGGCGCGCGGCCGAAATAACCGCCCACCTCGTCGATCCGGTCGCCTTTCTGCACGGTGATGATGGCGATGTCGGGCCGGGCGAAGAGCGGTGCGTAGCGCTCCAGCCGCACCGTCCGCTTGCGGTCGTTCTTGTGAGTGGGCCGGCCGGCCCAGACCAGGCCGATGCGCTTCAGCCCCGCCGGCACCAGCGTGGCGAGGCGCTGGCGCCAGGTTTCGACCATGCGCGGGTCGGCCCGCAGATAGGGGGTTTCCGCCGGAATGGTGGCGAGCGTGGTGCCGGCGAGGCGCGGCAGGCCGGAGAGCGGCATGTATACGTCATACGCCCCGGCGGCGGCCCAGCTGCTCACGAAGCGGCCGGTTCCGGGGATCTGTCGTAGCAAGGGCTTCAGGGAGCTGTCGCAGGCGATGACGGGGTTTGGCGCGCGGGCGGCGGCCCAGGGGATGTAGCGGCCGAACTGGATGCAGTCGCCGAACCCCTGGTCGGCGACGAGCAGCAGCCGCCCATCCGGCAGCTTGCCGCCGTCCCATTGCGGCCGGTCGGTCCTGGGCAGCATCCCCTCGGCCTGTTTCAGCTCGAATCGCCGCTCGTAGCTCTCCCAGCCTTCCGCCAGCCGCCCGCCGAGCAGCAGCAGCTCGGCGCGGGCGAAATGCGCCTCGGCGAAGTCGGGCGCGAGCGCGATGGCGCGGTCCGCGGCGTCGAGGCCGGCATCCAGCTCATGGCGCTCATGGCGGATCATCGCGAGGTTGAAATGCGCGAGGTGGTCGTCCGGCGCGAGTTCGACGGCGCGCAACGCCATCGCCAGCGCGTCGTCGAGCCTGCCGGCGCTGCGATAGATGTCGCAGGCGTTGCGCGGGTAGAGTGCGACATCCGGCGCGAGGGCGAGCGAGGTCTCGATCAGCTCGATCGCCCGCGGAATGTCGCCGGCCCGATGCGCCACGATGCCGGCGATATGCAGCACGTGCGGGTGCTGCGGCGCGGCGGCTGCGGCGCGCGCGGCCAGCGTTTCGGCCTCCCGCAGCCGTCCCTCCTGCTCGAGCGCGGTGATTTCCGCCAGCACCTCGCCGACCGTGGTCTTCATCGGCCGGGGCGGGGCGGCGCTCATGCGGGTTGCATCTCCGGGGAGGCATAGCCGAGGCGCTCGATCCAGGGGGCGAGGACGGGCATGGCCTCGCCGAAGACATCGCCGAACCGGCGATGCCGGAACATCGCCCGCCGGTGCAGCGTCTCCAGCTCGGCCCTGTAGGCGGGGACGCGCGGGACGGCGCGGGGGGGTGCTGCGATCATCGAAGCGGGATCGGCTTCATGCCCGATGAAGCCGAGCACGCGAGCCAGTGTTGCTTCCGTATCGGTAACCAGATCCTCGTAGCGCACGGCGAGGTATCGCATGGTCATCTGCCCGCGCACCTGCGCGATCGCGTTCATCTGCGCGTCGTAGAGCCGGGCGATGCTGGCCAGCGTGACGCCTGCATTGCCTTCATACAGCCGGTCCTGCGCGAAGCCTGACAGCACGACGTCGAGCGGATGGCGCAGCACGTGGATCACCGGCGCATCGGCGAACAGCGTGGCGGCGAGGCCGAGCAGCCAGGGCAGGTCGGGGTGGCGGTCGGTGACGAAGCGCGCCTGCGGCCCGGCGATGCCGCCGGCGCGCAGCAGGGCGGCGTAGCGCCCGGCGAGGATGGCTGGAATGTCCCGCGCCTCGCCGGCGACCATGACATCCAGCGCGGCGGGAAAGCTGGCCCCAGGGTCGCCGAAGCTGGCGCCGCTGAAGCTTGCGACCAGCGAGGTCAGCAACCGGGCGAGGGCGGGCAGCGGCGCGCGGCTGTCGCCGGGATCGATCTCCGGGGCCTGGGCGAGCAGATGTTCGAGCAGCGACGATCCCGAGCGCGGCGTGCCCAGCAGGAAAACCGGTGTCGGGGCGTTCGCCGGCGTCCCGGCCCTTGGCAGCCCGAGCAGCCGGTCGGCCCGGAATGTGCTGCGCAGGGCGGCGAGCCGGGCTTCGAGCGGTGCCGGATCGAAGCGGCGGCCGGCCTGGTCGCGCTGGTAGGCGCGGCCGGCCTGATAGGCCGACCAGGCCTCGTCGTGCCGGCCGAGGCGTTCGAGCGCGCGGCCGCGCAGGACGAGTTCGGTCGTCATCAGCGGCTGCGGCGCGATCCGGGCCTCGGTGGCGGCGATCCGCTCCAGCACGGCCCCGGCATCCCCCGCGCGCAGCCTGACGAGATCGAGCAGGACGGCGAGGCTGCGATTGTCGGGGTCGGCCGCCACGGCCTCGGCGGCGAGTGCTGCCGCTTCGTCCAGCCGGCCGCGCCCCGCCTCGACCTGCGCGAGACCGCCAATGCTGCGCGGGGTGCGGGCGACGCCTTGCAGCACCTGGGCGTACATCGTCGCTGCCTCGTCCAGCCGCCCCTGCTGGCGCAGATTCCAGGCGAGATTGCCGAGCAGGACCGGATTGGCGGTTTCCGACAGCGCCGCGGCGATGCGGTAATGCCGTTCGCCATAGGCGGCGCGGCCGGTTTCTGTCTGGATCAGCCCCAGCAGGTGATGCGCGGCCGGATCGCGCGGGGCGAGCTGCACCGCCCGCCGCGCCGGCGCCTCCGCCTCGGCGTGGCGGCCCGCGCTGGCCAGAAGCTGCGCATGCAGGACATGCGCAGCCGGGGTTTCGGGCGGCAGGGCGGCGAGGCGGGCCACGAGCGCAATGGCCGCCGCGCTTCGCCCTTCGGCATGGCGGATTTCATGGAGCAGCCGCAGCGCTTCGGGATGCAGCGGCGCGAGGTCGAGGATCCGGAGCACAAGTCGCTCCGCCTCGAGACGACGCCCGGCATCGGCGGCGGCGCGGGCCTGCTTCATGTGCGGTGCGACCAGCGCGTGATGCGCGGGATCCGGCGGGCCGCCCTCGTCGAGGGCGCAGCAGCGCCGCGCCCGCAGGCCCGATCCGCAGCTGCAGGGCGTCGGGTCGGGGCGTGGAACGGGCGGCGGCATCGCTGCATCCATGTTAGTATCATGCAGGGTTTGCCGAGCGGCGCAAGGCTGGAGCGCGATCGCCAATTGCAAATAAATCTCAAGTAAAACAAGGCGCTTGACCTTGTCGGACGGTGCGGCCATGTCTCGCGCATGCGCAATTTCTCAGAACTGTCGGACCGCGAAATCCTGGCCCTCGCCATCGGTGCCGAGGAAGAGGACGGCCGCATCTATGCCGATATCGCCGAATCGCTCCATGCCGATTTCCCGGCCTCGGCAAAGGTGTTTTTCGAAATGGCGGCGGAGGAGAGCGACCACCGCCGTTCGCTGATCGATCTCTACCAGCAGAAATTCGGCGACCATATCCCGCTGATCCGCCGGCAGGACATACGCGGGTTCCTCGCCCGCAAGCCGGTCTGGCAGCTGCCGAAACCCACGATCAACGACGTGCGCAAGCTGGCCGAGAGCATGGAGTCGGAAACCCAGAATTTCTACCGCCTCGCCGCCAGCCGCACGAGCGATGCCGCGACGCGCAAGCTGCTCGGCGACCTTGCCGAGGCGGAGGCGGGCCATGAGCGCCTGGCCGACCGTCTCGCCCGCGAGAACCTGACCGAAGAGGCGCGCTCCGCCGAGGACGACACGGCACGCCGCAATTTCGTGCTGCGGTTTATCCAGCCCGGTCTCGCCGGGCTGATGGATGGTTCGGTTTCCACCCTGGCGCCGGTCTTTGCCGCCGCCTTTGCCTCCGGCAGCCCGTGGCAGGCCTTCATCGTCGGCATCGCCGCCTCGCTCGGTGCCGGCATTTCGATGGGCTTTGCCGAAGCCCTGTCCGACGATGGCAGCCTGACCGGCCGCGGCTCGCCGCTGATGCGCGGCGTGATCACCGGCGCGATGACGACGTTGGGCGGGCTCGGCCACACGTTGCCGTTCCTCATTCCGAATTTCTGGACCGCGATGGTGCTGGCCTTCGCCGTCGTTGTCGTCGAACTGGCGGCGATTTCCTGGATCCGCACCAAATACATGGACACGCCGCCGCTGCAGGCCGCGCTCCAGGTCGCACTCGGCGGCGCCATCGTCTTTGCCGTGGGCGTTGCGATCGGCAGCAGTTGACGTTTAGGGAAACCCTCGGCACAGTCGGGGGATGAGCGCCGCACAGGATCTTCGAAACAGGCTGGCGATTCCGGTGATCGGGTCGCCGCTGTTCATCATCTCCAATCCGAAACTGGTCATCGCCCAGTGCATCGCCGGCATCGTCGGCTCGTTTCCGGCGCTGAACGCCCGGCCGGCCGCGCAACTCGACGAGTGGCTGGCGGAGATCACCGAAACGCTGGCGGCCTGGGACCGCGATCATCCGGATCGCAAGGCGGCGCCCTTCGCGGTCAACCAGATCGTGCATCGCTCCAATACGCGGCTGGAACAGGATCTCGAACTCTGCGTGAAATATCGCGCGCCGCTGGTGATCACCTCGCTCGGCGCGCGGCCTGAGGTGAACGAGGCGGTGCATGGCTATGGCGGCATCGTGCTGCATGACATCATCAACAACCGCTTTGCCCGCAAGGCGGTCGAGAAAGGGGCGGACGGGCTGATCGCCGTGGCCTCCGGCGCCGGCGGCCATGCCGGCACGCTCTCGCCCTTCGCGCTGGTGCAGGAGATCCGCACCTGGTTCCAGGGGCCGCTCGCTCTGTCCGGCGCGATCGCGACCGGTCGCGCCGTGCTCGCCGCCGAGGCGATGGGAGCCGATTTCGCCTATATCGGCTCGGCCTTCATCGCCACCGAGGAGGCCAATGCGGCCAGTGCCTACAAGCAGGCGATCGTCGCCAGCGGTGCGGAGGATATCGTCTACACCAATCTTTTCACCGGCGTGCACGGCAATTATCTGCGCCCGAGCATCGTCGCCGCCGGGCTCGATCCCGACGACCTGCCGCAGAGCGATGCCTCGGCGATGAATTTCCACGAGGGCGCCAAGGCCAAGGCGTGGAAGGACATCTGGGGCTCGGGGCAGGGGATCGGCGCGATCGACGCGGTGCTGCCGGCGGGCGAGCGGGTCGCGCGGCTGATCGCCGAATACCGCGCGGCGCGCGCCGCCCTGTGCGGCTGAGCGCGGCTCAGGCGAACGGGTAGGGGCCGCCGCGCTCCAGCGCCCGCTGCCAGGCCGGGCGGGCGTGGATCGCGGCGAGAAAGGCGTTGAGCCGCGGGTAATTGCCGCGCAGCAGGCCCCTGGTGTTCGCCGCCTCGATCGGGAAGCTCATCATGATGTCGGCGCCGGTCAGCGCATCGCCGGCGAACCAGGCCGAGTTGGCCAGCGCGTCTTCCCAGAGGCGGATATTGGCGCCGAGATTGGGGTCGAGAAACGCATCGCCCACCTTGTTGCCGATGGCGCGCATCAGCGGCTTGAGCACGAAGGGCGCCTGTTTGGGCATTTCGTCGAACACCAGCTTCATCACCAGGAACGGCATGGCCGAGCCCTCGGCGTGGTGCAGCCAGTACGTGTAGCGGCGCCGCTCGTCGGTTCCCTCGGGAGGAATAAGCCGCCCCTTGCCATAGGTGCCGATGAGGTATTCGACGATCGCGCCGGTCTCGGCGACGGTGATGCCGCCATCGGTGATCACGGGCGACTTGCCAAGCGGATGCACCGCGCGCAGCGATGGCGGGGCGAGTCGCGTCTTCCGGTCGCGATCGTAATGCTGCACCTCGTATTCGAGGCCGAGTTCCTCCAGCAGCCAGAGCACGCGCTGCGAGCGCGACGCTTCGAGATGATGAACGACGATCATGGGGTCGCGGTCTCCGGCAGGGTCATCCAGGATGGGATATCGGGTGTCAGCGCGATGCCGTCGAGGCACAGCTTGCTGCCCAGCGCATCGAGCCGCAGCAGCGCGAGGCCGCGCCTTCCAAGGCTGGTCCGCAGGGTGCCGACCTCGCGCTCGCCATCGGTGATCGTCCCGGCGACGGGCAGCTCGGCTTCGGCATCGACCGGGATGAGCCGGCGCTTGACCAGCCCCCGGTAGCGGGTGCGGGCGGTGAGTTCCTGCCCCATGTAGCAGCCTTTCTCCCAGTCGATCCCGTGCAGCTCGCCGAAGCCGGCTTCCATCAGCAGGGTCTTTTCCGGTTCGAGATCGTCGTGATCGGGCAGGCCGAGCGCCAGCCGGTGGGCGAGATAGGCGGGTTCATCCGCCGCCCCGGCCAGCGGCGCCGGCGCCAGTATCCGGTGGCCGGCTTCGGGCAGGCGCGGATCGGCGGCGATGATCGCGCCGGGGGGTGTAACAGGGGGCGCGCCGCCCCACGCGGCATGCACCGCGAATTCGTCCGACCGGTCCCGCAGCGTGACCTGGCTGCGCAGCCGGAAGCGCGAGAGGCGGCGGATCAGCTCCGCGACCGAAGCGCGCGGCGCCTCCAGCAGGAGCGACTCGCCCGCGGCAAGAATGAAGAATTCGGCCAGATAGCGCCCCTGCGGCGTGAGCAGGGCGGACCAGACGGCCCGGCCCGGCTCCGCCTTCGTCACGTCGTTCGACACGAGGCCCTGGAGGAAGGCGACGCGGTCGGGCCCGTCGATCCCGATCACGCCGCGCGCGGGAAGATATGCGATCGTCGTCATGACCGGGATGTGGCCCCTTGGCCGTGCGGCGGCAAGCCGTGCTACAGCCTCGACAGCATGAGAATCCTTTTCATAACCTCATCGCGCATCGGCGACGCGGTGATCGCCTCGGGTGTGATGGAGCGCATCCGGCGCGATCATCCGGGCGCGAGGCTGACGGTGGCCTGCGGCGCCGCTGCCTCCGGCGTGTTCGCGCGGCTGCCCGGGCTGGAGCGGCTGATCATTTTCGAGAAGCAGCGGCAGGATCGTCACTGGCTCTCGCTCTGGGGCCGGCTGGTGCGCGATCGCTGGGCGGTGGTGGTGGATTTTCGCGGCTCGGCGCTGGCCTACACGCTGCGCGCCGGGCGGCGGATCGTGGTGCGTGGCGGCCGGCGGCCCGGCCGGCGCTACCGGCAGATCGGCGCCTCCAGCGGGTTCGATCCGGCGCCGCTGCCGGTGGTCTGGACCGCGGCGGAGGACCGCGCCGTTGCGGCCCGATTGCTGCCCGAGGGCGCGCCGGTGCTCGGCCTCGGCCCGACCGCGAACTGGGACGGCAAGATCTGGCCGGCCGAACGCTTCGTCGCCCTGGCACGCGCGCTGGACTATCGGCGAATCGCGGTCTTTGGCGGCCCGGGCGAGGCCGAGGCGGCGCGCGCCGCCCCTGTGCTCGCGGCGCTGCCCGGCGCGATCGACCTGGTCGGTCGGGTTTCGGTGGTCGAGGCCGCCGCTTGCCTCGCCCGCTGCGCCCTGTTCGTGGGCAATGATTCCGGGCTGATGCATCTCGCCGCCGCCGCCGGCACGCCGACGCTCGGCCTGTTCGGCCGCTCCCGCGCCTCGGAATACGCGCCTGCCGGCCGTTGCGCCGGCTTCGTCGCCGCGCCGGGCCCCGAGGGCGAGGCGCCGATGGAGGGATTGGGTGTGGATGCAGTGATCGCGGCGGCGCGCGACCTCGCGGCGCGGGCGGCGGCGGCATGAGGATCGCCCAGCTGATGGCCGGAGCCGCGAATGGCGGCGCCGAACTCTTTTTCGAGCGGATGACGCTGGCGCTGCACGAGGCCGGCGCGGCGGTGCTGCCGGTGATCCGCCCCGATCCGGCGCGGATGAACCTGCTGCGCGCGGCAGGGCTCGACCCGGTCGGGCTGCGCTATGGCGGGCCGCTCGATTGTCTCACCCGCCCGCGTGCGGGGGCGGCGCTGCGCGGCTTCGGCGCCGAGGTGGCGATGGCCTGGATGAGCCGCGCCGCCTTTCACGCGCCGCGCGGCGACTGGGCGCTGGTCGGCCGGCTCGGCGGCTACTATCCGCTGAAATATTTCCGCCGCTGCGATCATCTGGTCGGCAATACGCGCGATATCGTGCGCTGGATCGGCGCGCAGGGCTGGCCGCGCGAGCGCATCGCCTACCTGCCCAATTTCGTGGCCGATTTTGCTGCCGAGACGCCGGCCGCGCGCGAGGGGCTCGGCGTGCCGGCGGGGGCACCGCTGGTTCTTGCCCTCGGCCGGCTGCACGAGGTCAAGGGATTTGACGATCTGATCCGCGCGATCGAGCCGGTCCCCGGCGCGCATCTGGTGATCGCCGGCGAGGGGCCGGAACGCGCCGCGCTGGAGGCGCTGGTCGCCGCGCGCGGGCTTGGCGGGCGGGTCCATCTCGCCGGCTGGCGGCGCGATGTCGGCGCGCTGCTGCGGGCGGCCGACCTGTTCGTCTCGTCCTCGCGCCACGAGCCGCTGGGCAACATGGTGCTGGAGGCGTTCTCCGCCGCGACGCCGGTGGTGGCGGTTGCCGCCGAGGGGCCGCGCGAAATCATCCGCGACGGGGTGGATGGTGTGCTGGTGCCGCTCGGCGACACGCAATCCCTGTCCGCCGCGATATCTGCCCAGCTCGCCGATCCGGCCCGCCGCGCCGATCTCGCCGCCGCCGGACGGGCGCGGTTCGAGGCGGAGTTCGCCGCCCCGGTCGTGATGGAAACCTGGCGTGGCTATCTCTCCGGAGTGCGGCGCTGATGTGCGGCATTGCGGGACTCGCGCTGAAGCCGGGGGCGCGGATCGCTCCGGAAACCCTCGCGGCACTCGCCCGCGCGCTGGCCCATCGCGGGCCGGATGGCGCGGGCACCCATGTCAGCGAGCGGGCGGCGCTGGTGCATACCCGTCTCGCCATCGTCGATCTCGCGACCGGCGACCAGCCGCTGTTCGGCGCCGGTGCCGCGCTGATCGGCAATGGCGAGATCTACAACAACCGCGAATTGCGCGCCGCCCTGCCGCAGATTCCCTTCCGCACCGGCAGCGATTGCGAGCCGCCGCTGCATCTCGCCCGCGCCGAGGCGGATTTCCTGCCGCTGCTGCGCGGGATGTATGCGCTCGCGATCGATGATTCCGAGCGCGGCGTGGTGATGCTGGCGCGCGATCCGTTCGGCATCAAGCCGCTCTATCGCTGCGCCGCCGAGCCGGGCACCGCCTTCGCCTCCGAGCCGCAGGCGCTGCTCGCGGCCGGGCTCGCGACGCGGCGGATCGACACCGCGCGCCTCGTCGAGCTGCTGCAACTGCAATTCACCACCGGCAACGCGACCGTTTTTTCCGGGATCGAGCGGGTGCCGCCCGGCGCGCTGCTCACCCTGCGCGATGGCGCCGAGGCGGAACTGCTTGGCCATAAGCCGATCGAGCCGGGCGAGGCGCCGCGCGACGAGGATGCGGCCCTCGTCGCGCTCGATGCCGTGCTGGCGCAATCGGTCGAGCTGCACCAGCGCAGCGACGTGCCCTATGGCATGTTCCTCTCGGGCGGGATCGACAGTGCCGCGATCCTCGCCCTGATGGCGCGGCTGAACGAGACGCCGGTGCTTGCCTTCACCGCAGGCTTCGACCGCGACACGGTGGCCGACGAGCGCGACGATGCCGAGGCGACCGCCCGCGCCGTCGGCGCCCGGCACGAGCGGATCGAGATCACCGAGGCGATGACCTGGCGGCACCTGCCCGCGATCGTCGCCGCGATGGACGATCCGGCCGCCGATTACGCAATCATCCCCACCTGGTTCCTCGCCCGCCATGCGCGCGGGAGCGTCAAGGTCGTGCTGTCCGGCGAGGGCGGGGACGAGATGTTCGCCGGCTACGGCCGCTACCGCGCGGCGGCGCGGCCCTGGCCCTTCGCCCGGCCGATGCGCGCCCGCGGTGCGTTCGACGGGCTCGACCTGCTGCGCGATCGCGGCGAGGGCTGGCGCGACGGCCTGAAGCGGGCGCGGCAGGCGGCGGAGGGCAGCTTCCTCGCCCGCGCCCAGCGCGAGGATGTGGCGACCTGGCTGCCCGACGATCTGCTGCTCAAGCTCGACCGTTGCCTGATGGCCCATGGCGTGGAGGGCCGCACGCCCTTCCTCGACCGCGAGGTGGCGCGTTTCGCCTTCGCCCTGCCGGACCGGCTGCGGGCGCGCCGGGGGCTTGGCAAATATCTGCTGCGCAAATGGCTGGAGGCGAACCTGCCGGCGGCGCGTCCCTTCGCCCGCAAGCAGGGGTTCGATGTGCCGGTCGCCGCCTGGATCGCCGGGCAGGGCCAGCGCCTCGGCGAGCTGGTCGCGCGCGCGCCGGTCATTGCCGAGGTTGCGGATCCGGCGCGGGTGCGCGACCTGTTCGGCCGCGCGGCCGACCGCCGGGCCGGCGTGGCATGCTGGCGGCTGCTGTTCCTCGCCTTGTGGCATCATCGTCACGGGCTGGGCGGCGCCGTCGATGGCGATGTGTTCGAAATACTGGGAGAACGGGCATGACCGAGCGCTACGACCTGATCATCGAGAACGGCACCCTGATCCTGCCCTGGGGCGAGGCAACGGGGCGGATCGGCGTGCGGGATGGCCGGATCGCCACCCTCGCCGCGACCGGGGATGCGGCCGAGACGATCGATGCGCGCGGCCTGCACGTGCTACCGGGGCTGATCGACCCGCATGTGCATTTCCGCGATTCCGGGAGCGGCGAGCTGCCGGCGGTCGAGACGATGGAAACCGGCACGCGCGGCGCCGTGCTCGGCGGCATCACCGCGATCTTCGACATGCCGAACACCGGCACACCGGCCACCGGACAGGCGGCGCTGGCGGCGAAACGGGACTCGCTCGCCGGGCGGGCGTGGTGCGATGTCGGCCTCTATGTCGGCGCGACGAAGGACAATATCGGCGACCTCGCCGCCCTTGAGGCCGAGCCGGGCATCTGCGCGATCAAGGTGTTCGCCGGTTCCTCGACCGGCAACCTGCTGGTCGAGGACGATGCCTCGATCGAGCGCGTGATGCGCGCCGGACGGCGGCGGATCGCCTTCCACTCCGAGGATGAATTCCGCCTGCAGGCGCGGCGCGGCGAATTTTCCACCGGCATGGCCTATGCCAACCACGCGGTCTGGCGCGATCCGGAATGCGCGGCGCTGGGGACGCGGCGGATCATGGCGCTGGCCCGCCGCACCTTCCGCCCGGCGCATATCCTGCATGTCTCGACCGAGGAGGAATTCGCCTATCTGCGCGATTTCCGCGACATCGCCAGCGTCGAGGTGCTGGTCAATCACCTGACCCAGATGGCGCCCGACGCCTATGACCGGCTCGGCGCCTATGCGGTGATGAACCCGCCGATCCGCGATCGGCGCCATGTCGAGGCGGCGTGGCGCGCGGTGGCGGATGGGCTGGTGGACACGATCGGGTCCGATCACGCGCCGCATCCGCGTGCCGCGAAGGAGCGCCCCTGGCCCGAAACCGCGGCCGGGCTGACCGGGGTGCAGACGCTGGTGCCGGTGATGCTCGACCAGGTGGCGCAGGGACGGCTGACGCTCACCCGGCTGGTCGATCTGATGGCGGCGGGGCCGGCGCGGATCTATGGCGCGGTCGGCAAGGGGCGGATCGCCGCGGGCTATGACGCCGATTTCACCCTGGTCGACCTGCGCCGCCAGCAGCGCATCGAGGCGGGCTGGCTCGCCAGCCCTTGCGGCTGGTCGCCGTTCGAGGGCGAGCGCGTCACCGGCTGGCCGGTGATGACGATCATCCGCGGTCAGGTAGCGATGCGCGACGGCGCGGTGACGGGGTCGCCCGCGGGGCGGATCGTCGCCTTCCGCTCCTGACCCGCACGGCCCGGGTCAGCGGATGCTGGCCGTCGCGATATCAAGGGGTTGGTTTCTGGCGTCGGGTGTCCAAATCCATGCTGGCCCTCGGGTCGAAAAACCTGTATAAAGAAATTACGGCGCTTTTCGGTTCTGGTTGCTGCGTGCGTTTCGGCGTTACCGCCTTCGACACCTCCCCAAGTTGAAGAGTTAGCTGGCCCGCATATCGCGGGCTGCCGTTTGTTTGGAGAGTCGCGATGTCGACAGGTACTGTTAAGTGGTTCAACGCAACCAAGGGCTATGGCTTCATCCAGCCGGATGACGGGTCGAAGGACGTGTTCGTGCATATTTCCGCCGTCGAGCGTGCCGGCCTTGGCCGGATCGACGAGGGTCAGCGCCTTGAGTTCGAAGTCCGCAAGGGCCGCGAAGGCAAGATGTCCGCCGAGAACCTGAAGGCGGCCTGAACCCGCCTGTCTCGGAAAAGGCGCCGTGCGAACGGCGCCTTTTTTGTTGCCCGTGTTTTTTTGTTACCCGTGTTTCTTGTCGCCGTCTCTCAGCGCTGGGTGATGACACCATAGGCGAGCGACTTGAAGGTATGCGCCTGCGGGTGGCCGAGAACCACGACCCGCCCTTCGCCATACATCGTCACATCGGCGTTCTTGCTGGCATAGACGACCAGGTTGGCCTGGCCCCGCGCCGCGATGCGCGCCCCGGCGGCGTGCAGCCGGCTTGCATCGATCGAGGCGACCCCGCGCGATACCATGCTGAACCGCCCGACCTGCCCCGACAGGGTGGCGGCCGCAGCGCCATCGTTGGTGAAGTCGAACCGGCGTCCCGAAAGCCCCTGCAGATCCGCGCGGACGAACCCTTTCGTGGTCAGCCCGGCCAGCGAGGGTGCGGTGATCGTCACCCGCACGGTCTCCTTCTGCGGCAGGTCCAGCGCGGCTGGACGGTCGATCACCAGCACGCCGCGCTGCACGCTCACGGCGAGGTTCTCGACCAGATAGGGATCGCCCGCGAGCCGCACCGATTGCGCGGCGCCGGCGGTGAAGTCGAGCCAGAACCGGCCGTGCAGGGCGATCGCGTCGAACCGGCCGACATGTTCGACGATCGTCCGCGGTGCCGCGATGGCGGTCCCGGCGGTGGCGATCGACAGCGCCGCGATGCAGGCGGCCGGAACGTTCCATCCTCTCATCGGCGATCCTCCTGTGGCCAGCCTATAGGCTTCGCACAGAAGCGGGCAAGCGCTGCGTGTGCCTGTCGTGCCTATCCGCCGCGGCGGATGATGCCGGTGCCGAATTTCGCCCGCAACCGCTCGACGGCGTCCTCGCGGGCGGCGCGGCGCGGCGTTTCCCGGTCGACCAGATCGCCGCGATCGGCCTCCGCGGCGGCGGCGAGCCGGGCCGCGCCGATCCCGATCAGCCGGTAGCGCGGTCCGGCGGCACGCATCAGCACCGGCTTCGCCGCCTCGAAGATCGTCTCGGCCAGCTGCGTGGGGGCGGTCAGCCGCACCGCATGGGTATGCGTCTCGAACCGGGCGGTCTTAAGCTTGAGCACGAGCCCGGCAGCGGCGAAGCCTTCGGCGCGCAGCCGCCGGGCAAGTTTCTCGCAGAGCGGAAACAGGGCGCGGGCGAGGGCGGCCGCATCGTCGATATCCGCGGCGAAGGTCGTCTCCGCACTGATCGATTTCGTTGCCCGCGCGGGGTCGATCGGCCGGGGATCGATGCCGCGGGCGCGCGCGGTCAGCATCGGCCCGTCCTCGCCGAGCCGGGTGCGGGCTGCGCGGTCATCCAGGGCGGCGAGCTGGCCGACGCGGGTGATCCCCATGCCAGCCAGTTTCCGCGCCAGCGCCGGGCCCACGCCGGGCAGAATGCCGACCGGCTCCGGCGCCAGCACCGCGGCGGCCTCCGCACCCAGCACGGCGAAGCCGCGCGGCTTGTCCCGCTCGGCGGCGAGTTTCGCCAGCAGCCGGTTCGGCGCCAGGCCGATCGACACCGTCACGCCGATCTCCGCCTCGACCTGCCGGGCGAAGCGGCTGAGAACGACGGCAGGCGGCGCCTTGTGCAATGCCGCCGTGCCGGAGAGATCGAGCGCCGCCTCGTCGATCGAGAGTGGCTGCACCAGCGGCGTCAGCGTGGACATCAGCGCGCGGATCTCGGCTGCCGCCGCCGCGTATTTCCGCATCTCCGGCGCGATCACCACCGCGTCCGGGCAGAGTTTCCTCGCCTTGAACATCGGCATCGCCGAGCGCACGCCCGAGAGGCGGGCGATGTAGCAGCAGGCCGCCACCACGCCGCGCGCCCCGCCGCCGACGATCACCGGCCGGTCGGCGAGCTCCGGCCGGTCGCGCTTCTCCACGCTCGCATAGAAGGCGTCGCAGTCGATATGGGCGATGGCGAGGGTCGCGATCTCGTCATGCGCGACGAGGCGCCGCCCCTCGCAATGCGGGCAGGCGCCGGCGGCCTCGGAAATCGTATCGCAGTCGCGGCACAGGATCGGCATGGCCAGCGCAGGAAACGCCTTATCGGCGCCGGGCGGAAGCGAAAAATCGCGTCAGATCGAGCGGACCATATGCACGAGCCCGGACCATTGCTGGGCGACCCATCCGCCGCTCGCCATCGCCTCGGGCGCTTCGGGGTCGCCGGTCGGCGCGAAATCCTTCGAGAAATCGGCGGTGCCGAACAGCATGTCCCAGAACGGGAACACCGCGCCGTAATTGATCGAGCGTTCGCCGGCGGCGAGAATGCCGTGATGCGCGCGGTGAAACCGCGGCGAGACCAGCAGCCGCTCGCCAATCCGGCCGAAGGAGAGGCGGATATTGGCGTGGCTGAAACTCTCGACGAATCGCAGGATCAGCACCAGCAGCGGGAATTGCAGCGGCGGAATCCCGACCAGCAGCCCCACCGCCATGAACCAGAGGAAGCCGATCACCTCGTCGAGCACATGGTTGCGGTCGTCGGACCAGAAGGTCATCTGCCGCTGGGCGTGATGCACCGCGTGCAGCGCATACCAGAGGCGGAAGCGATGCGAGAGACGGTGCCGCCAGTAATCGGCGAAGTCGAGGATCAGCGCATAGACCGCGAAGGTGATCACCGGATGGCCGAACAGCGGCGGGAAGATCGTCTCCAGCATCGGCGGCACATAGCCGTGATCGGCGAGAAACCCATCGAGCCGCACCTGCGCCGCGTAGAACAGCACGAAGGTCATCACCGGCAGCACGCCGACGCGGGCAAGAAACGTGTAGAACACGTCGACCAGCACCGCCCGCCGGCTGTCCCACCGCTCGATCGGCATCGCCCGCTCCAGCGGCACGCAGACCGCATAGGCCAGCAGCATCTGCGTCACGCCATAGATCGCGACCAGGGTCCAGCCGAAGGAGAGTTCGCTCCACTGCATCAGCCCGAACCGGTAGAGCAGCGGCAGCACCGCCACCTGCTCCACCCAGCCGGCAAGATCGTTGAACGGATGGGCCGGCAGCATGCTCAGGCCAGGCGCATCGCCGTGCGGGCGGCGGTGTCGGTCAGCAGGGTCGAGAGATAAATCCCGTGCGGCGAGCGGCCGACCGTGATGTGGTCAACAGCACCGCTCGCCGGCTCCAGCACGGCGACGCGGGAGGCGAAGCGCAGCGCGATCCACAGCCGCCCGTCCGGTGCGAAACAGAGATCGTCCGGCCCGCCCGGCATCGGAATCCGCCGCTTGAAGCCGAGGTTCTTCGCGTCCAGCACGGTGAGCGAACCGGCGACGCGGTTGGTGACGTAGAACTCGCTGCGGTCCGGCGTGAGGAAGATGTTGTGCGCGCCCTTGTCGGTCAGCACGGTGCGCATCACCCCGCCAGTCGCCGGATCGACCACGGCGACATGATCGCTGCCCATGATGGCAACCAGGACCACGCCGTCATGCCACATCACCCCGGCGGGCGTCTTGCCGACCGGCGCCGTCCAGCGGACGCGCATGGTGGCGAGGTCGATCGCGACCAGCGTGCCGGAATCCTGCATCGAGACGAAGACGGTGCGCGAATCCGGCGTGTAGCTGAGATGGCTCGGCATCGAGCCGGCGCGGAAGCGGTGGGCGAGGGTCAGCGTGTCGGCATGGTAGATGTCGACATGGTTGAGCCGCAGGCAGTTCACGGTGAGGAACTTGCCGTCCGGGCTGAACCAGAGCTGGTAGGGATCGGGGATCAGCTTGTGGCCGCGTTCGCGCCCGGTGGCGGGATCGAAGAAGAACACCGCATTGCCCGCGGCATCGGCGATCATCAGCGTCTTGCGGTCCGGCGTCAGCGTCCAGTGGCCGGGCTCGCGCAGCGTCGGCTCGGTATGGATCACCTTGCGCGTTGTCATGTCGATGATCGAAACGCGCGAGCCGCCCGAATCGAGCACGATGCAGATCGGCGGCGTCGGGCCGGCGGCGTGGGCGAGGGAGGGTGCCAGGCCGAGAAACGCCGGCGCGGCCAGCAGCGCGCGGCGGGAAAGCGGGAGCATGGTCATGCCGGGGACGATCCTTCGTCGGGATTGATGAACACCGCCCGCGCCCATGTGAAGAACGTCAGGCTGGTCGTTGCGATCAAAGTATTATCTGTCAGAGATTGCACTGCGAAGGCGAGAAATACAAGGCGGATCAGCCGTCGCTGCCCCACCGGCAGCGCAGCGCTGCCCCGAAACAGCCACAGGCCGAGCAGGCCGAACAGCAGCAGCGCGCCGGGCACGCCGCCCTCGCAGGCGATGCGCAGATATTCGTCATGCGCCGCGTTGGTGCCAAGGAACCGGCCGATCGGCGAATGCAGCGGTACGATCACCTTGCCCGCGCCCACCCCCCAGCCGAGCCAGGGCGAGCGCGCCAGCGCCGCCTCGAAATAGGGCCAGATCAGGTTGCGGTTGGACAGGCTGCCGGCATCGCCGAGATGAACGAGGTCGATCACGCGGACGAAATGCAGCGCCGGCCCGGCGAGAAGCACGCCGCCGAACGCAGCACCGCCGATCGCCAGCAGGCTGAGCCGGGCCCGCATGCCGAATTCCGGCGCGTCCACCGCGAGCAAGGTGGCGAGCGTGGCGCTGCTGGCGAGTGCGAGCGGCGCGCGCGCACCGCTGGCCAGCAGGATCAGGAAATTCGCGCCGATCCAGCCCCATTCCCGCCGTCGGCCGCTGCCGGCGAAGGCGACCAGCCCGGCATAGATGGCGATCATCGCGAAGCCGCCGAGAAAGGCCGGCGAACTCGATGCCTGCAGCCGGATCGCACCGAGCTGAACGCCGTAAAGTGCGCGCACCCCCGCCGCGTGGAGCAGCAGGCCGAACCCCACCGTCACCGCCGGGCCGATGATGGTGCTGCGGATGATCGCCGCGCGCATCCGCGCCTCCGTCCGCATGAAGCCGGCGGCGAACGGCGCCGCCGAGCCGACCAGCGACCGCAGCGCGGCGAGCGGCGTCAGCCCCGGCCACATTCCGTGCATGAAGCCGCCGATGAACATGAACACGAAGGCGTAGCCGGGATTGTAGCGGTCGAACCTGCTCCCGCGGCGCAGGGCGGCCAGCCCGATGATCGCCAGCCCCGCGACCTTGAGCAGGGCGATGATCGTCTCGTGATGGCCGATCATGTCGGAAAGCCACATCTCCGGCGTGGTCGCGACCAGGAGCAGCCAGGCGGCCATCGCCCCCTCCGGCCAGGCGAGTGCCGCCCCACCGGCAAGGCCGAGCGCCAGAAGGCCCAGCAAGGGCTCGATTCCCTGCGGCACGAGGAGCAAAAGCGCTGCCGCAAGACCGGCCGCCACGGCGAGCGCCGCCCCTCCGCGCGCGATGCCGCCAGTCACGGCACGGCGAGGATCGTGTAGTGCTCGTCCGGTCCGGCTTCGGCGGCGGCCGCGGAAAACCCGGCGGCGGCTAGGAGTGCCTGAGCCTCCGCCGGCGCCATCCGCCGCGCCATCGGCGCGCCGACCGCGCCGGGCCCGGCAGGGTCGTATTCGGCGATGAACAGCGCGCCGGAGGGTTTCATTGCGGCGCGGATCGCGCGCAGCGCCGTGTCCCTCTCGTGCATGTGATGCAGCGCATCGGTCAGCATGACCCGGTCCGGCGCCACGTGCAGCGCTGCCAGCGTCTCGGCCCGGCCCACCATCGTCTCCAGGGCAAGGCCGCGCCGCACCGCCTCGGCCGCGGCATGAGCGAGGGACGCGGAATCCGGGTCCATCGCCAGCACGCGCGCGCCGAGAGCGGCATACTCGAGGGCGAGGGCGCCGGTGCCCGCGCCGATATCGAGCACGGTCATGCCGGCGGCAAGCCCTGCCCGTGCCGCCCAGATTGCGGCGAGATGCCGCTTCTCCGCCTGCCGCGCCACCAGCCGTTCGAGCCGTGCCGCATCCGCCCCGGGTTGATTTTCCGCCTGCATCGGCCAACCCTAGCCGAAGCCAAGGGATCGACAAACCGAAATGATTCTCCACGCCTCAACGACGGGCAGCGGCCCGGACGTCATTCTCCTGCACGGGCTGTTCGGCGCCGGGCGCAATCTCGGCGTCATCGCCCGCGGGCTCGCGACGCGGTTCCGCGTCACCACGCTCGATGCCCGCAACCATGGCGACAGTCCGCACGATGCTGACATGCGCTACCCCGTCATGGCGGAGGATGTGGCCGAGACGATGGAGTCGCTGGGCATCGCCGCGGCCGGCTTCGTCGGGCATTCGATGGGCGGCAAGATCGCGATGATGCTGGCGCTCACCCATCCTGCCCGCGTCACCCGCCTCGCCGTGCTCGACATCGCGCCGGTCGCCTATGGCCACGAGCATCTGGGTTATGTCCGGGCGATGCGCGGACTGGCACTGCATCCCGGCCTGACCCGGCAGGAGGCCGACGCCGCGCTCGCCGCCAGCGTGCCGGAGCCGGCCTTGCGGGGGTTCCTGCTGCACAATCTCGTGTTTGGCGCCGCACCGCGCTGGCGCCTCGGCCTTGAGGAGATCGCCGGCGCGATGAACGATCTGGTCGGCTGGGCCGATCCGGCGCCGGGTGCGCGCTACGACGGCCCGGCGCTGGTCGTCGCGGGGGCGACATCGTCCTATGTCCCGCCGACGGCGCATGGGGCGATCCGCGCCCGCTTCCCGCAGGCGCGGATCGAGACGATCGCCGATGCCGGCCACTGGCTCCACGCCGAGAAGCCGCGGGAGGTGCTCGCGGCGCTCGAGCCTTTCCTGCGCGGCTAGAGCATCATCCGATCCGAAAGGATCGGAAACTACTCTACAGCCGCAACCCGCCCATGGCGCAGAGATACGCCCAGTGTTCCGGGCTGACCGGGCCGACCGACAGGCGCGAGAGGCGGACCAGTGCGAGATCGGCCAGCGCCGGATCGGCCTTGATCGCGGCGAGGCCGACCGGATGCGGCATCGGGGCGACGGCCTTCACATCGACCGCCACCCAGTCGCCGGATTCGGCGGTCGGGTCCGGATAGGCTTCCCGCACCACCTCCACCACGCCGACGATCTCGCGACCGATATTGGAGTGATAGAAGAAGGCGCGGTCGCCCACGCGCATCGCCTTCAGGTTGTTCCTGGCGGCGTGGTTGCGCACGCCGGTCCAGGGTTCGACGCCGTTGGCCACCTGCTGGTCCCAGGAAAACGCGTCCGGCTCGGACTTGACCAGCCAGTAGTTCACGGCGTCAGCGTGCCGTCGCGCAGCACGGTGCGGAAGCCCTGGATCTCGACCGCGCCGAACAGCCCGGCCTTGCTGTAGGGGTCGTTGGCGACCAGCGTTTCCGCCGCCGCGCGGTCCGCCACCTCGTAGACGATCATCGAGCCGCAGGGATTGCCGTCGGCATCCAGCATCGGGCCGCCATAGAGGATGCTCGACTTGATGCTGTCGAGATAGGCGAGGTGATCGGGGCGGACCTGCTTGCGCAGGGCGAGGCTGTCTTTGCGATCATGGGCGACGAGGACGAACTGCATTGCGATGGCTCCTTGCGGGCGGTTTCACTGACGCCAGCATAATGGCTGATCGTGCTGCGCCAAGATGTGATCGGCAGGGGCGGCTCCGCGTCCGGGTGGGGGCTGTCAAAAACAAGAATTCGTATTAGACAATCTGTTGATGGACCGTTCACCCGCCACGGATTACGCGGCCGACGCGCAGGCCGCCATGATCGCCGCCCCGACATCGAAATCAGGTGCCTGGCTGCACCGTTTCGCCAATCCGGGGCGTTTCCAGCGCCTGGTCCAGCCGCTGATCCCCTGGATCGGCTGGTCGGCGCTGATCGTCTGCACCGTCGGGCTGGTCTGGGGGTTCGCCTTCGCCCCGGCGGACTGGCAGCAGGGCATCGCCTCGCGCATCATGTATGTCCACGTTCCCGCGGCCTGGGTGGCGATGAACGGCTATGCGGCGCTGGCCATCTGCTCGCTGCTCTCGATCGTCTGGCGGCATCCGCTGGCCGATATCGCGGCGAAGGAGATGGGGCCGGTCGGCGCCGGCTTTACCGGGCTCTGCCTGATTACCGGATCGCTCTGGGGCGAGCCGGAATGGGGCACCTACTGGGTGTGGGATGCGCGGCTGACCTCGGTGCTGATCCTGTTCTTTCTCTATCTCGGCCACATGGCGCTGATCCGCGCGTTCGACAATCCGCAGCACGGATATCGCGCCGCCGCGATCCTCGGCCTTGTCGGCGCGATCAACCTGCCCATCATCGTGTTCAGCGTGTACTGGTGGAATTCGCTCCACCAGGGCAACTCGATCACCCTCACAGGCCCATCCAAGATCTACGTCACGATGCTGTATCCGCTGCTGATTTCCACCTTGGGCTTCTATCTCGCCTTCATTGCCATGTCCCTCGCACGCATTTCGAGCGGTATCATGGAAAACCGCGCGCGGGCGCTGCTGCTCGCACGCGCGGAGCGCTCGGGGAACTGATACGATGGTGAAGAACACCCTGCCTTACGTGGTCGGCAGCTATGGCGCCGCCCTTGCGATCATCGGCATTCTCTCCCTGACCACGTTCTTCCGCTACCGCGCGGCAAGGCGCAGGCTGGCTGCGGTGGAGCCGCGCGGGCGTGGCGAGTCGGGGAGTGCCGCGTCATGATGAGCCGCAAGAAACGCCGTCTCTGGATCGTGGTCGCCTGCGGTCTCGGTCTGTCCACCGCGGTGGCGCTGATGCTGGTCGCCTTCCGCTCCAGCCTCTCGTTCTTCATGTCGCCGCAGCAGGTCGCCGCGCGCCATCCGCCGGCCGGGCAGGTATTCCGCCTCGGCGGCATCGTGCAGGCGAACACCGTGGTGATGGGCACCCGCAACGGCGCGCCCTATACCACGTTCCGCATCACCGATGGCAGCGCCTCGATCCCGGTGGTCTATACCGGCGTGCTGCCCGGACTGTTCCGCCAGGGGCAGGGCGTGGTCACGATCGGCGCGATGAGCGAGGGCGATCGTGAATTCCTCGCCTCCACCGTGCTCGCCAAGCACGGTGCCGATTACATGCCCCGCGATGTCGAGATGGCGCTGCGCAAGGCCGGCAAGTGGAACCCGAAATTCGGCCCGCCGCCCGATGCCGGCGCCTGGGACGACAAGTCGCCCGCCCAGATCGAGGCGTCCAGCAATGGCTGAGCCGACCGCAGGAGCCGCACAATGATCCCCACCCTCGGCAATTTCGCGCTTGCGCTGGCTCTGGCCATCGCCGTTGCGCAATCTGTGGTCGGCATCGCCGGGCCAATGCTGCGCGACCGGCAGATCCTTCGTGCCGCACCCGCGCTGGCGATCGGCCAGTTCGTCATGCTGGGCCTGTCCTTCCTCGCGCTGGTCTGGGCCGGCGTGGTGTCGGACTTCACGGTACGCAATGTCGCGGAATATTCATCATCGACGACGCCGCTCTTCTACCGGATCACCGGTACCTGGGGAAACCATGACGGGTCGATCCTGCTCTGGTGCCTGATCCTCTCGCTGTGTGGCGCGACCGTCGGCATTTTCGGCAACAGCATACCCACCAGCCTGCGCTCGCGCGTGCTCGGTGTGCTCGGCCTCGTGTCCGGCGGGTTCATGGCTTTCGTTATCGCCGTCTCCAACCCGTTCGCGCGGATCTGGCCGCCGCCGCTGCATGGCGCGGGCGTCAACCCGATCCTGCAGGATCCCGGCCTCGCCGTGCATCCGCCGATTCTCTACACCGGCTATGTCGGCTTCTCGATTGCCTTCGCCTTCGCCGTTGCCGCCCTGATCGAAGGGCGGGTCGATGCCGCCTGGGGGCGCTGGGTGCGGCCCTGGGCGCTTGTCTCCTGGCTGTTCCTGACCTGCGGCATCTGCTTCGGCTCGCTCTGGTCGTATTACACGCTGGGCTGGGGCGGGTTCTGGTTCTGGGATCCGGTCGAGAACGTTGCCTTGCTGCCCTGGCTGACCGGCACGGCGCTGATCCATTCCGCCATCGTGGTGGAGAAGCGCGAGGCGCTGAAGACCTGGTCGGTGCTGCTCGCCATCGCCACCTTCTCGCTCAGCCTGTGCGGCACCTTCCTCGTCCGCTCGGGCCTGCTCAACTCGGTGCACGCGTTTTCCGCCTCGCCGGATCAGGGGCTATTCATCCTCGTGCTGCTCGCGCTGACCATCGGCGGCTCGCTGCTGCTGTTTGCCTTCCGCGCGCCGGTTCTGGCGGCGAGCGGGGTTTTCGCGCCGGTCTCGCGCGAGGGCGCGCTGATCCTGAACAACATATTCCTCTGCATCATCGCCGCCGTCGTCTTCACCGGCACGATGTATCCGCCTTTTCTCGCGCTGCTGTTCAACCGGCAGATCTCGGTGGGCGCGCCGTTCTACGACCAGGCCGTCCTGCCGCTCACCGCGCCGCTGATCCTGGCGATGGCGGTCGGGCCGATGCTGTCGTGGAAGCGCGCGGCGCTGCTGCCGGCGCTGACCAAGCTGTGGTTCGTGGCGGTTCTCGCACTCGTCGTCTTCGGCGCCTTCATCCTGCGCGGGCATTTCGTCGCGGCGCTCGGGCTCGCTGGCGCGGTCTGGGTGGTGATGGGCGCGCTGGTCGATCTCGCGGAGCGGGTCCGCCTGTTCCGGATTCCGCTTGGCCAGTCCTTCATGCGGCTGTTCACCATCCCGCGGGCCGCCATCGGCGCCTCGCTCGGGCATCTCGGCTTCGGGATCGCCGTGCTCGGCATCGCCGGCATGTCGTTGCAGACGCATACGATCCGCGTGCTCAACCCCGGCCAGTCGATCGATCTTGGCGGCTACAACTGGAAGCTGATCGCGATCAAGCCGGCAACCGGGCCGAACTACAGCGCCCGCGATGCGACGATCGAGGTGTCGCGCAACGGGCATCTGGTCCAGATCCTGCACCCCGAGACGCGGTATTTCACCGACCAGAAGGTCAAGACGGTGGCCGCTGCGATCCGCAGCAACGGCGTTCGTAATCTCTTCGCCACCTTCGCCGGTGACAACAACAGCGGCGGCGGCGAATTCCGCTTCAACATCCATCCGCTCGCGCCGGAAATCTGGCTCGGCGGCCTCATCATGGCGCTTGGCGGCGCGATCTCGCTGACCGACCGGCGGTTCCGCGTCGGTGCGCCGGTGCGAAGCCGGCTGCGTCGGCCTTCCGGCTCGGCCACGGTCTGATCCCGACCGATGAGCCTGTCGCGCCGCATGATGTTCGGACTGCCGCTGCTCGTCGTGGGCGTGGGCGGGGTCGGCTTCTATGAACTGCTCCGCCGGATGCAGACCGGCAGCTACAACCCGCAGGCCTTCGACAACCCGCTGGTCGGGCACGACGTGCCGGATTTCACCCTGACCGGGGTGGATGGCAAGGAGGGGTTCGACAAGAAGCTGCTCGCCGCGCAGACGCGCCCGGTTCTGGTGAATTTCTTCGCCTCCTGGTGCGTGCCCTGCGCCGGCGAGGCTCCCTATCTCGACCGGCTGGCGAAATCCGGCGTCGACATCTGGGGGATCGCCTATCAGGACAAGCCCGAGGCCATCGGCCTCTACCTTGCGAAATACGGCAACCCCTATGCCCGCCTCGCGGCCGATCCCTCGGGGCGGACGGCGATCAACTGGGGCGTTTATGGCGTGCCGGAGAGTTTCCTGATCGCCCCGGGCGGAAAGGTGGTGTGGCATGTCGCGGCGCCGCTGGTGCCCGAGGTGATCGACGATCAGCTCCGCCCCGCGCTGCGGAGGCTGGCATGAGGCGCTGGCTCGTCCTGCTCGTCGCCGGACTGGCTCTTGCCTGCGGCACGGCGATGGCATCTCCCGCCGCGCCGGCGCCATCGGCGGGCGGCGATCACCCGACCAGCATCACCCGCGACGGCGTGAAGCTCACCTTCGCCCAGGAGGAACGCGCCGAGGCGATCGGCAACAAGCTGCGCTGCCTGGTCTGCCAGAACGAAACCGTCGAGAATTCGCGGGCCGGGCTGGCCAAGCAGTTCCGCACCATCATCCGCCACCGCGTCGCCGCGGGGGACAGCAATCGCCAGATCATCGCGTTCATGGTCAAGCGTTACGGCATCTATGTGCTGCTCAAGCCGCCGTTCCGCCCGGAAACCTGGCTGCTCTGGCTTTCGCCGGGCATTGCCGCGATCATCGGGCTTGCGGTGCTGCTGGTCGCGCGCCGCCGCCGGCGGGCAACCCCCCCGCCATTATCGCCGGAAGAAACTGACCGGCTGAAGGAACTCCTGTCTTGATCTGGCTCTGGATGGCGGTGCTGGCCGCCGTGGCGATCGCGCCGCTCCTGGTCGTCTGGCTGCGCCAGGGCACGATCCGTTACCGGCGGGAGACCGCCATGGCCCTGCATCGCTCCCAGCTCGAGGAAATCGACCGGGATCGTGAGGAAGGCCGTCTGCCGGAGGAGGAATACAAGGCGGCACGGCTCGAAGTGCAGCGCCGGCTTCTCGCCGCCGACCAGATTCCTGAGCCGGAAGCCAACCGCGCCGCGCGCGGGGTGATGATCGCAACCTTCGTCGCCATACCGGTCGCGGCGGTGGCGCTGTTCATCCCCTCGGGGCTGCCTCTCGTGCCCTCGGAGCCGCATGCCAGCGTGATCCGCCAGCGCGATGAAGCCGCGAAGCGGGACAATGCGCTGATCGAGCAACTCAGGCAGAAACTCGCCAGCCTGCCGCCCGGCAGTCCGGAGGCGCGGCAGGGATATCTGCTGCTCGGCCAGGCGCTGGTGAGCCAGAACAAGCTGGCCCCCGCGGTGCAGGCCTGGAAAATGGCGCTCGCCATGAAGTTCGATCCCACCCTCGCCGCCGAGACGGCCGAGGCGGAGAGCGAGGCCGTGGGCCATGTCACGCCGGATGCCGCGGCGCTGTTCCGCAAGGCCATGGCCGCAGCACCGGCCACGGCCCCCTGGCGGCCGCTTGCCGAGCAGCGGCTGCGCGAGGCGGCGGTGCTGGAATCGAATGGTGGCAAGTCCCCCTTGCCGGGTAACGCGGAAGGGGCCAAATCCGGCTCATGACCGATCAGACCGAAAGCACCCAGGCCGAACCTGCCGGCACCACCACCGCGACCGCGAGCAACGCTCCGGCGGCAACCCCGGATACCGCTGCGGCAAAGCCTTGGCCGAAGGAAATCGGCGGCCCGAAAGGCCCCGAACCGACCCGTTATGGCGATTGGGAACGCAACGGCCGCTGCTCCGATTTCTGAGCGCGGCGCCTATTCGCCCGAAAGCTCCCGCCGCCGCTGATCCAGCTCCTCGCTGTAGCGGCGGAGGGCATATTGTTCGGTGAGGACGCCGAGCACCTGACGGCTCTCCTCCCCGTCGATCACCGCCAGAACATCGCATTCCGCCTTCTCGAAGGCCCGGATCGCTTCCTTCACCGTCGCCTGCGGCGTGAGAAAATCGTCACGATGGCGAACGAGGGGCTGGATCGACTCCTCGGCCGCGGCATCCGGCGCGTGCACCTCCGAGGGATAGGCAAGCCCGGCATAGCGCTGGTTCTCGTCGAGCACGACGACATACTGCGTCCGGCCGAGCGGGAACTCGGCCTTGAACTCAACGATTTCGCTGGTCTCCTGGGTGACGTACTGGTTGCGGCGCATCATCCGCCCGACCGTCAGATTGTGGATCCAGCCAATATCGACAGCGCTGCGGATCGTCTCGCCGCGCAGATGGAAGCGCCAGGTGGTGAACGAATAGCCGAAAAAGCGGCGAACCGTGAGCGATGCGGCGATCGCGGCCATCAGGACGGCGATGGTGATGCTGAAATTGTTGGTGCTCTCGAGGGTGAGGAAGGTCATCGTCATGGTGCCGCTGACGATCGCGGTGGCCAGCGCCGCCATGCCGACCACGGCATAGAAGCCGATCGGCACGCCATGCGCCACGGGCAGTAACACCGCGACATCGCCATAGGCGCGGCCGAGCAGCGATCCCATGAACAGCGCGGCGAAGAACAGGCCGCCGCGGAAGCCGGTCGCGATGGAGAAGGCCGAGGCGGTCGATTTCATCACCAGCAGCGCCACCGCGAGCATGAACGGATAGATCACGGCGAGCTGGGTGTGCAGCGATGAATTGCCCGAGGCCATCACCTTGGGCGTGATGCTGCCCAGCAGCCCGACAACGACGCCGCCGATCATCGGCCGAAGCCAGACCGGCACGCCGGTGCGCCGGAACACCGCTTCCAGCGAGGTCACCGTCCGCATGATCGCGATGCCGACAAACCCCGCGATGATGCCGAGCAGCACCGCGAGCGGGTAGGCATAGCCCGGCGTATGGGTCGGCAGCACGACATCGAGCGGCCGCACGCCGCCATCCATCAGCAGTTCCGTGGTCAGCGTGCCGGAGAGCGAGGCGATGACGACCATGGTCAGGGTCGGCAGGGAATAGGTGCCGATGACGAGTTCGATTCCATAGAACGCGCCGCAGAGCGGGGCGTTGAACGCGCCGCCGATCGCCGCCCCGGCGCCGCAGCCCACCAGCACGCGCAGGTCGTTGCGCCGCAGCCGCAGATGCTGGCCGATCCATGAGGCGATGCCGCCGCCGAACTGCGCATAGCCGGCTTCCTGGCCCACCGAGCCGCCGACGCCGTTGGAAAACGAGGTCTGCATCGCCACGATGAAGGAATCGCGCAGCGACATCTTGCCGCCGTAAAGCGCATTCGCCTCGACCGGGTCGACGATGTTGGTGATGCGATACTTGCCGAGAATCCAAGCGACCGACCCCAGTGCCGCGCCGCCCAGGATCGGCACGAAGATCGCGCGCATCGGGTCGATATGCGTCTGCTGCGAGAGGCCCTCGCCGAGCTTCGGCAGGGCGAAGAACCAGAAATGGAAGTGGTGGCTCAGGAAATCCATCAGGAAGACGCAGAACCCCGAGAACACGCCGACCACGACGGCAATCGCCGCGAGCCAGATCTCGTCGGTCCGCACCAGGGCCCGGACATGCATCGGCGCATCGACGGTGATCGCGGCCAGTCGTCGTCGTGTCGCCGCCCACCAGCGGGAATTTGACCGACCTTGAACCGTGGAACTCGCCATGCTGCGTCCTGTGTAGTCGTCTTGTGTCAGGACGGACCGCCCGCCCGGCGGTCAGATGCCGCCGGTTTCCGGCAGCATCATGGCCAAGGGCACAGTTACAAGATGAAAGTTAACGGTCAACCACCGTTCGATGGAAATCGCCGATCAATCCGATCCGTTGCGTCGATGAACGCCTCAGGTCAGCAGTTCGATCAGGAACGGTCCCTTGCGCTCGAAGCTCGCCGCCATCAGCGCATTGAGCTTTTCCATGCTGTCCGCCTGCGCCGCGGCAACCCCCATGCCCTCGGCAAGGCGCACGAAGTCGATATCCGGATGGCCGAGATCGAGCATGTCCATCGCGGTCCGCCCGGGATTGGCGCCGACATTGGCGTATTCGTGCAGCAGGATCGCGTATTTCCGGTTGGCCAGGATCACCACGGTCACGTCGAGATTGCAGCGCGCCATCGTCCACAGCGCGGTGATGCTGTACATCGCCGAGCCGTCCGCCTGGATCGCGAGCACCCGCCGGCCGGAGCCGATCGCAGCACCCACCGCGCCCGGCAGGCCGCCGCCGATCGCTCCGCCCGGCACCTGCAGCCACAGATGCGGGGCGGCGCCATGGGTAAAGCGGGAGAAGCCGCGGCCGAAGGAAATCCCCTCATCGACCACGATACTGTCATCCGGCAGCAGGGCGGCGAGCGAGGTCGCCACCGTCTCCGGCGCGATCGCCTCGGTCGCCGGTGCGGGGCGCGGCGTGACCGCGATGTCCGGCGTGCCGGCGCCGACGCGCTCGGCCAGTGCCTGCAACGCCGCAGCACCATCCTGGCCGATATCCGCCAGCGTATGCACCGTGCAGTCATCCGGCCAGAGCCGGCCCTTCTTGCCCGGATAGGCGAAGAACCCGACCGGCGGCTTCGCCTCGACCAGGATCAGGTGGCGGATGCCCTCCAGCGAGTGCACCGCGGCGTCGATCTGGTAGGGGATGCGCTCGATCGGCGGCCGCCCCTGGCCGCGCTCCATCCGCGCGTTGAACATCTCGGCCAGCATCTTCGCGCCGGTCGTCTGCGCGATGGCGGTGACGATCCGCAGCGTGGCGTCGGTCAGCGTCCGCCCGCCGAGCAGCATCAGCGCCGTCTCGCCCGAGCGCAGCACGTCGGCGGCGGCATCGATGGCGGCGGTCTCGGCGGAGGGGCGCGGCGGAACCGGCTGCGGCGTCCCGACCACACCGCCCTCGGTCCAGGCCGTATCCGCCGGCAGGATCAGCGTCGCGATCGTGCCGGTGCGTGCGGCGGCCACCGCGTCGGCGGCGTCCCGCCCGACCGCCTCGGCGGTCATCGCCGTCCGCACCCAGCCGGAGACCGGCCGCGCCCAGCCTTCGGTATCGGCGGTCAGCGGTGCGTCCAGCGGGCGGTGATAGGTTGCCTGGTCGCCCACGATGTTGACGATGCCCGAGCGGCCGCGCCGCGCGTTGTGCAGGTTGGCGAGCGCGTTGGCGAGGCCGGGGCCGCAATGCAGCAGCGTCGCCGCCGGCCGCCCCTTGGTGCGCCAGTACATGTCGGCGGCGCCGGACACCACCGTCTCATCGAGGCAGAGAACGCAGTTGATCCCGGGAATCCGGTCCAGCGCCGCGACGAAATGCATCTCGCTGGTGCCGGGGTTGGCAAAAACAGTATCGATGCCGCACGCAATCAGCGTATGCACAAGACTTTCCGCGCCGTTCATGAAATTCCCGGTCCTTCCCCGTCGGTTGATTGATTATCGGTCACGGAAACTGCCTGTTCCGGACGCGCCCGGCAAGGGGGGCGCGTGATGCGCGGGCAGGGGGGCGCTGGCCATCCGGCGGAGCCAGAAATGTGGCATGCCGCCGACAAACCGACGCCGCAGCGAGGCCAGCCGCGCCGCGCTCAGCCCCACGGTCGCAGCGGCGAAAAAATTCGGATCGCGGGTGAAGACCATGTAGGCGATCGTCTCGTTCACGATCAGGTCGTGATCGGCGGGATCGTAGCCGGAGGCGACCAGAAACCCGCGAAAGGCCGCCTGTTCCCGCGCGGTCATGGCAGTATCGTAGAAATGGTGGACATAGGCGCGATAGGCCGGAAGGGTGAAATAGGCGCCATGCGCCAGTTCGTGGCGGAGAATGACCGCGCGGGTCTGCCAGCCGACGCGCCGGCTTCCCGCCGCCTGGGGAATCGAAATCACCGCGCCGTTGGCCCCCGGCCGGAGAAACCCCTCCTCCCGCGCGATCTGCTCCAGCCGGCGTTCCTGCTTCGTCAGCGTCACGCGCTCGGCCCTGGCAAGGCGGTAGAAGCGGCGCAAGGCCGCAGCCGGATAGTCGTTACCGTAATAATACGTCGCCACCGACAGGTTCGCCGCCGCCAGCGCCCGGTGGAAGGCCGCCTCGTCCAGCACCCTGTCCCGCGGCGTCGCGGCCTTCTCGATCAGTGCTGCGATACGGTCGAACATCAGCCCCTGCGCTTCGAGGTCCGGGCAGTCGATCACGACGATCAGCGGATCGTCGCGGAAGCGGAACACGGTGAAGCGGTGGCCGACATGGTTGAAGATCGCGGCCTCGCTGGCGAGCGGGAAGGCGGGACGCCGCGCCGGCGCCGCCGCTCGCGCGCACGTCATGGCGGCAAGCAGAATCCCGATCGCCAGCTTCAGCCCAGATCGCCGCACCCGGCAAAAGCGCATGACCGATGCCCCGAGAGGTGAGATTGAAATCCTAACCGCCGTTCCGGCGCCGCGCCAGCCGCCTCTCCTGTTCCTCGGCGGCAGGTGCCTATCGCCGCCCGCGCGGCCTTGCCGGTGCGCGCCACGGCTCTTCCGGCCACTCATGCTTGGGGTAACGGCCGCGCATGTCCTTGCGCGCATCCGCCCAGCCGCGCCGCCAGAAATCGGCGAGATCCCCGGTCACCGCGATCGGCCGCCCGGCCGGCGAGAGCAGCGCGATCTGCAATTTCACCGCTCCGCCGGCGAGGCGCGGCGTCGCGTCGCTGCCGTAGAAGGCCTGCGCCCGCGCCGCCGCCACCGGCACCGGGACGGTATAGTCGATCGGCACTTCACCTCCCGGCGCCTCGATCCGCGGCGGCAGGGCCGAATCCAGCGCGCGGACGCGCTCATGGCCGAGATGGTCATGCAGGATGGCGAGCAGGTCGAGCGCCGCCGCCTCCTTCAGCCGGCTCATCCCGGCGAGATAGGGAAACAGCCAGGTCTCGAAATCCGCCCGCAACGCCTCGTCGGACAGGTCGGGCCAGCCCTCCGGCTCGATCTCCCGCATCAGCGCCACGCGGGCCTGCAACTGCCGCACCCCGTCGCTCCAGCCGAGCAGGCCCGGCTTCTCGCGAATTGCCGCGCGCAATGCCGCCTCGATCTCCGCGGGCGATGCCGGCGTGCTGCGCTCGGCGAGCACCAGCGCGCCGAAGCGTCGTCGCTCCCGCGCCATCACCGTGCCGCCGGTGCCATCGAGCCCGATCTCCCGCGTGGTGACGATGCGGGCGGCGAGTCGCTCCTCGATCGTCTCGACGCTGATCGGTGCCGCGAGCCCGATCTTCGGCGCGCCCCGCCCACCCAGCGCGGCGACGGCGAGCATCTGCGCGCGCGCCAGCGGGTCGGCCGGATCGAGTTTGGCGCCGCCCCCCTCGCTGAGCCGGAAACTGCCCGGCTCGCCGCGGCGCACGCCGATCCGGTCGGGAAAGCCGGCGGCGATCAGCATGGCGGGATCGCCGCCCGCTTGCGTATCCCGCCGCAGGCCGAGCCGCGCGCGATAGGTGCCCGCCGCCTGGCGGATCCGCGCGATCGCCCCGCGATCGCCGCCGCCGCGCCCGGCGATCGCGTCGAGCCGGAGCGCGATATCGGCGCTGCCCGCCTCGCGCAGCGGGTCGCGCTCCTCGAGCAGGGCCGCGAGGTCGGCGGCCAGCGCCGCCTCCGCCGCGCCATCGGCAGCCAGCATCATCGCCGCAAGGCGCGGGGCGGCGCCGAGTTCGGCCATCCGCCGCCCGACCGCGCTGATCCGCCCTGTGGCATCGAGCGCGCCGAGATCGGTGAGCAGGGTGCGCGCCTGCGCCAGCGCGCCGGGCGGCGGCGGCTCGGGAAAGGGCAGCGCCGCCGCGTCCGCACCCCAGGCGACGCAGGCCAGCACCAGCCCGGAAAGCTCGGCGGCGGCGATTTCCGGCGGGTCGAATTCCGGCAGGCCGCGATGCAGCGCCTCGGTCCATAGCCGGATCGCGACCCCCGGCGCCTCGCGCCCGGCGCGCCCGGCGCGCTGGGTGGACGCCGCCCGGCTGATCCGCCGCGTGACGAGGCGGGTGAGCGCCCGGCCGGTATCGAATTCCGGCGCCCTGCGGAACCCGCCATCCACCACCACGCGCACCCCCGGCACGGTGAGCGACGTTTCCGCGATGCTGGTCGCGAGAATGACGCGCCGCTGGCTCGAAGGGGCCAGCACCCGTGCCTGTTCCGCCGGCGGCAGGTCGCCATAGAGCGGCAGGATCGCGGCCGGCGCGCCCTCCAGCGCCGCGGCGGCGCGGCGGATTTCGCCAACACCGGGCAGGAAGGCGAGAATGTCGCCCCGATGCGCTGCCAGCGCGCCGCGCACCGCGCGGGCCAGTGCCGCCGGCAGATCCCGCGCATCGGCAAGGTCGCGCGCGGCGAATTCGGTCGTCACCGGATAGACCCGTCCCGCGCTCTCGATCACCGGCGCGTCCAGCAGCGCGGTCAGGGTCGCGATGTCGGCGGTGGCGGACATTGCAAGGATCCGCAGCTCCGGCCGCAGACCACGCTGCAGGTCGAGCGTGAGGGCGAGGGCGAGATCGGCTTCGAGGCTGCGCTCGTGAATCTCGTCGAAAATCACGCAACCGATGCCATCGAGCCCGGGATCGGTCAGCAGCCGGCGGGTCAGCAGCCCCTCGGTGATCACCTCGATCCGCGTCGTCGGGCCGGTCACGGACTCAAGCCGCGTGCGATAGCCGACCGTGCCGCCCGGCGCCTCGCCGATCAGCTGCGCGATCCGTTCCGCCGCGGCGCGGGCGGCGAGCCGCCTTGGTTCGAGCATCACGATCTTTTGTCCGCCCAGCCAGTCCGCCGCCAGCAGCGCCTGCGGCACCAGGCTGGTCTTGCCCGCGCCGGGCGGGGCGACGAGGATTGCATTGGCCGATCGCGCGAGGCTCGCGCGGAGATCGGGCAGGATGGCGGCAACCGGCAGTTCGTCCATGAGGCGGGCGGTTAGCACCGAACCGCCCGATATGCGATATTGCGCCGATGAGACGCCTTCTGCCCGTTCTGGCCGGCCTGTTTCTGGCCCTTGCAGCCATCGCCCCGGCGCGGGCGGCGCGCAGCAACGTGATTACCTCGCCGCGCGCCGAGGTCACGCTCGTCTCCGCCACGAACGCGCCGACTTCCGGGACGATCACGCTCGGCCTGCTGTTCCAGCTGAAGCCGGACTGGCACATCTACTGGTCCGATCCGGGCGATGCAGGGCAGGCCCCAACCGTGTCGATCGCCGCACCGGCGGGGGCGAAGTCCGGCCCGTTCGCCTTTCCGCCGCCGCACTGGCTGGTCGCCGGCGGCGGGGTTGGCGATTATATCGAGAGCGGCACGGTGCTGCTGCCCTTTACCGTGACGCTGCCGCGAGCGGGTGTTTCGGCGATCGACGCGAAGGCCGACTGGCTGGTCTGCAATCCCAAGCTCTGCGTGCCCGAGCACGGCAGTTTCCATCTCGCCCTTGCAGGTGGTCCGTCGGCCGAGGCTGCGCTGTTCCGTGCCGCGCATGCGGCGCTGCCGCGTCCCTTGCCCTATCGCGCGCGCATCGCGCCGGATGGCACCCTCGCCGTCACCGGCGTCGGCCTTGGCCGCGGCGTGGTGAAGCGCGCGCATTTCTATCCCTACGATTCCACCGTCATCGTCAACGCGGCGCCGCAGCGCCTCGGTTTCGTGCGCAACGGCTTCACCCTCCGGCTCAAACCCGCGCATCCGCCGATGACCGCGGCCGCCGGCGTGATCGAGATCACCGATCCCTCGGGCCGGATGCAGGCGCTGACGCTGCACGCCGCGCCGGGCGCTGCACCGCCGCCGCTTGCCGGCACGCCCTGGATCGTCTGGCTCGGTGCTGCGGTGCTGGCCGGGCTGATCCTCAACCTGATGCCCTGCGTGTTTCCGGTGCTGGCGATCAAGGCGCTGGCCCTGGCCCGGCTCGGCCATGACGACCGCCCGCTCGCCCGGCGCGAGGCGCTGGCCTATGCGGCAGGCACCGTCGCCGCGATGCTGCTGCTCGGCAGCGGGCTGCTGGCCTTGCGCGCCGGCGGCGAGGCGCTGGGGTGGGGCTTCCAGTTCCAGTCGCCGGTCTTCATCGCCGTGATGGCCTGGATCGTCTTTGCGATCGGGCTGAACTTTGCCGGCCTGTTCGAGATTTCCGGGCTCGAGCGCCTCGGCGCCGGGATGGCGCGCCATGGCGGCGTGCTCGGCAGTTTCGCAACCGGGCTGCTCGCCGTCGCGGTTGCCACGCCGTGCACGGCGCCGTTCATGGGCGGCGCGCTGGCCGCGGCGCTGGCCGCACCCGTTATCCTCGGGCTGAGCATATTCGCGTCCCTCGGGCTTGGCATCGGCCTGCCCTTCGTGGTGCTGGCGGCAGCCCCCGCGATCGGCCGGATTTTGCCGCGGCCCGGACCGTGGATGGTGACCCTGCGGCAGGTCCTTGCGTTCCCGATGTTCGGCACCGCGGTCTGGCTGCTCTGGGTGATGTCGGTCGAGGCCGGATCGTCAGGCGTGCTGATCGTCGGCGCCGGCGCGCTGCTGATCGGCTTCGCGCTCTGGCTGCTGCGCTTCCAGGGACTTCTCCTCCGTGGGTTCGCGGTTCTCGCGGTGATCGGGGCGGTGCTGCTCCTGCCCCAGGTCGTACCCGCCGATGCGACAGGGTCTGCCGCGCTGGCCGGTGCTGTGCCGCGCAGCGCCGTGCCTTATTCCCCGGCGAAGCTCGCGGCGCTGCGCCAGGTTGGTCAGCCCGTGTTCGTCGACATGACGGCCGCCTGGTGCATCACCTGCCAGGTGAACGAGCGGGTGGCGCTGGCGCCGCGCGCGATGCAGCGCCTGTTCGCGGCACGGCACGTGACGCTCATGGTCGGCGACTGGACCCGGCGCGATCCCGCGATCACCCGCTTCCTTGCCGCGCACGGGCGGGATGGCGTGCCGATCTATGTCTATTACCCACCCGGACACGCCGCACCGGTGGTTCTGCCGCAGGTGCTTACCCCGTCGATCGTCCGGGCCACGATTGCGGGCGCGCCGTCGTGATCCGCCGCCGCCATGTCGTGTTGCGGGCTGTTGTCCTTGCCGGCGCGCTGGCCGGAACCATCGGGCCCGGCCGCATCCTCGCCGCGCCGACCGGCAGGTGGTCGGGCCATTATCATTGCGCGCAGGGCAACACGGCGCTGGACCTGACGATTACGCCGGCCGGGCCCGGCAAGGTTCGGGCGCTGTTCTTTTTCCATGCTCTCGTAGGCAATCCTCACGTGCCGCCGGGCTGCTTCTCCATGGCCGGCCGTTATGACGCGGCGTCCGGCCATCTTGCCTTGAGGCCGACAATGTGGCTGCTTCGGCCGCAACATTTCGTCTGGGTGGGGCTGCGCGGCCGCATCGACGGCGCGGGCGGGGCGATGGCCGGGCAGATCGATGGGCCGGGATGCACCGATTTTTCCCTCGTCCGCGTTGATGGGAAGGTGCCGGCATCGGTTCCGCCCGCTTGCCGTATGGAACGCGGCGCGCCAACGGTTTAAGACTACGAAAAGCATACGATATCGGTAATTCAGGACTGGATGGACATGATTCGGAAAAGTGGTGTGCTGGCGGTAATCGCATTGTTGGCCGGTTTCGGGGTGGCTCAGGCCGCCCCGCCGCCCGAGGCGGCGCAATGCGCCGGCTGCCACGCCCAGAACGGCATGGGCAATCCGGCGGCCGGGTTTCCGGCACTCGCCGGGCAACCCGTGAACTACCTCGAACAACAGCTTTACGCCTTCAAGCACGGCACAAGGCGAAACGGCATGATGAGCAGCTTCGCGGGGGGGCTGAACGCGGCCCAGCGCAAGGCGATTGCCGAATATTATCACGGCCTGCCGGTGGTCGCACCGGCCTCGCTGCCGGCGGCCCCGAAGGACAATGTCGGCGAGACCCTCGCGATCCACGGCGTCGGCGCCGGTACCGACCACGCGATCCCGGCCTGCGATTCCTGCCACGGCGCTGGCGGGCGGGGCCTGGAGCCGGAATTCCCCCGGCTCGCCGGTCAGCCGGTGAACTATCTCGAGGCGCAATTGAAGGCATGGCAGGGCGGCGCCCGGCACGAGGGCAACACGCATCTCATGCAGAACATCGCCGACATGCTCAGCCCGGCCCAGATCAAGGCTGTTGCGGCCTATTTCGCGGCGCAGCCGCCGGTCGCACCGGGATCCTAGAACATCAACCGATCAGATGGGATCATCTGATCGGATAAAGATGCTTTCATTATCAACGGGATAGAGCGCGTCGTCCGATCCATCCGGGTCGGGTGACGTGCTCTAGGTTCTGTACCTATTGCCATGACTACGGGGCGTCTGATTCAAGTCTGTTTGGAGGACTTGGAACATGGCGGAACTTTTCTGGCTGAACGACACGCAATGGGCTGCGATCGAACCATTGCTGCCGAAGCTTGGCGGCAAGCCTCGGGTTGATGACCGCCGGGTGCTGAGCGGCATCCTGCATCGCTTTCGCGAGGGCTTGCGATGGCGAGCGCTTCCTGAGGCCTATGGGCCACGAACCACTGTGTTCAACCGGTTCAACCGCTGGAGCCAGCGTGGCCTCTGGCAGGAGATCTTCGCGGCGCTTGTCGCCTGCGCGGATCCGCCGCGCATCGCCATGGTGGACAGCACCTCGGTTCGGGCACATCGCGCGGCCGCGGGCGGTAAAGGGGGGCGCAAAGCCAGGCCATCGGCCGGTCGAGGGGTGGACGGACGACCAAGATCCACGCCGTCGCAGATGAGCAGGGACGCATCGCCGCACTCCTCCTGACGCCAGGACAGGCCTCCGACATCAGCGGCGCGAGGGCGCTTCTGCCCACAATACCGCCACCAGAAGAGCTGATCGCCGACAAAGCCTACGACGCTGATGATCTTCGCGCCTTCCTCACCCGCCAAGGCACCAGGCCGGTGATCTCGCCCATGCCCAACCGCCGCGCCATTCCGCACTTCGACCCCGTCGCCTACAGAAAGCGCAATCTCATCGAACGCGCCTTCTGTAGGCTCAAGGACTGGCGCGCCATCGCCACACGATATGACAAAACCGCACGAAATTTCCTCGCTGGTATTTGCCTCGTCCTCGCCGTCACATCATGGATCAGTTGAGTCCAGAACCTAGAGCATCATCCGATCAGATGGAATCATCTGATCGGATAAAGATGCTCTATTTATCAAAAAGATAGAGCACTACATCCGATACGGAAGGATCGGAAAGTGCTCTAGAACGTGAGGACCGGCTTTGCCGCGCCGGGGATTTTCGGATCGATGGTCACGAGCGCGCCGTTGCGCCATTGCTGCAGCGTGACGAAGCTTGCCTGGTTCTGGCCGCGCGAATCGAATTTGATGCCCCAGCCGTTTGGCAGGCTTCCGCGCGGCAGGTTGATGGCCGAGAGCGCCGCTGGCAGCTTTTGCCGCCGTCGCCAGGCCTCGATGGCGATTGTCGTGCCGACATGGGTGGTCAGGCTGGCGGCGCCGCGCGGCGGGGCGGCGTAGCGCGCCTGATAGGCAGCAGCGATTCCGGCGGCGGCCGGGCCGTAGAGCGGGTTGCCGATCACCATCGTATTGTCGATCGCCCCGCCAAGGGTCTGGCCGATTTCGGCAAGCCCGTAGCCTGGCCCCGTGCCGATGATCATGCGGGGACGCCAGCGCGCCTCCTGCATCGCCTGGTAGAGCAGCAGGACATGATCGGTCCGCCCGGCATGGATCAGCAGGTCGATCCGGGCATCCCGCATGCGCCCCACCTCCTCGTCGAGATCAGGTGCGGTCGTGGCATGGGCCATGCTGAGCGTCACCGGGAGGCCCTCCTGCCGCAAGCCCGCGAGCAGGATACCGGCAAAGGAGCCGTCGGTGGCGCCGATATCGAACAGCAGGGCAATGCGCAGGCGCGCGGCGGTGGTGTTCCACCCGGGCGCCAGGATCCGCGCAATCGCCGCTTCGGTGGCCGCGGTGAAGGCCGCGGTTGTTGTGCAAGTCCGCCGCAAGATCCGGAAATTGCGCATGGTGATGCCGGCGGCGGGTGCGTCGAGTTCGACATAGGGAATCCCGGCGAGCTCGGCGGCGGCGGTCGCGGCGAAGGACGCGGTGGAGGATTGGCTGCCAAGGATCATGTCGATCGACGGAGCCTTTCCGGCCTTGCGGATCATGGCCTGGATGGAAGCGTCGGGGTCAGCCGCATTGGCTCGTATCACTTCGATATCCGCGTCGATCCTGGTGCGGGCGGCATCAATGGCGAGTGCCACGCCGCGCCACGCCTCATCGCCGAGCAGCGTCTGCGGGCCGGTTTCGGGGAACAGCGTGCCGATCAGCAGGCGGCGGCGTGTCCCGTTGGCCACAAGCGGCTTTGCCGCCACCGCCGGCCGGAGGCCAAATCCCGCAAGGCCGATGCCGGCAATCACGCCGCGGCGGGAGAGCGGGCGGGTCACGCGCAAGCAGGGCGATGCGGTTGATCGATCATGGCTCATATATATAGGTGAGAGACATGGCCGGATAGGCGCCGCCGACGCCGTGCCATGCCCCCGAAATCCAGCCGCCAATCAAGGAGACATCCGATGAGCCATCCCGCGACCATGGAGCATGTCACGTTCGAGCAACCCGGCGGTCCCGAGGTCTTGTCGTTCGCGACCGGCCCCGTCCCGGCGCCGCGCGAGGGCGAGGTTCTGATCCGGGTCGCCGCTGCCGGGGTGAACCGGCCGGATATCCAGCAGCGCAAGGGCGCCTATCCGCCGCCGCCGGGCGCGAGCCCGATCCTCGGGCTTGAGGCCGCCGGGACGATCGCCGCCTGCGGCACCGGCGTTGACCGCTGGGCGGTCGGTGACAGGGTGACAGCCTTGTGCAATGGCGGCGCCTATGCGGAATACGTCGCGGTTCCGGCGGCGCAGTGCCTGCCTTGGCCGGAAGGGTTCAGCGCGATCGAGGCGGCCTCGTTGCCGGAGACCTATTTCACCGTCTGGGCCAACCTGTTCGACCTCGGGCGGCTGGAGCCGGGCGAATCGGTCCTGATCCATGGCGGGACATCGGGAATCGGTGTCGCCGCGATCCAGATGGCCCGGCAGCACGGTGCGACCGTCTATGTCACGGCCGGTTCGGCCGCGAAGTGCGAGGCCTGTGTGGGACTCGGCGCGACCGCGGCAATCCAGTATCGCGAGCAGGATTTCCTCGACGAGATCAAACGCCTGACCGATGGGCGCGGTGTCGACGTGGTGCTCGACATGGTCGGGGCGCCCTATGCCAGCCGGAACCTGCGTGCGTTGCGGCGGTCGGGTCGCCTGGTGCAGATCGCCTTCATGGGCGGCAGCGTGGCGCACGACATCGACCTGCTCCCCATCATGGTCAATCGCCTTACCGTGACGGGATCGACGATGCGCCCGCGCAGCACCGCGGAGAAGGGGGCAATCGCCAGCGCCTTGCGCCAGACCGTGTGGCCGTGGCTGGAGTCGCGGCAGATCCAGCCGGTGATTGCGCAGACGCTGCCCTGGCGTGAGGTCGCGCGCGCCCACCAGCTGATGGAAGACAGCACGCATATCGGCAAGATCATCCTCACGATCGCGTAGCGGCCGGAATCCGGCACATTACGGATGACCGGCGCAAAATCCTGACCGGCCGTCTGCGGAGCTGACCGGCCCCTGAAATTCCCCACCGGAGATTTCAGGGGCTACCGCAGCCGAGACAGAGAAAAATAAATAATAAGACAAATTCGACAATGCGGCTGCGTTAGTTGAAATAAGAGAAATAATCTAAAAAAACAATCAATATAGATTATTGAGACAGATTTTTGATTGGGAGGTCAGACAAAAATCCTAATATGAGAAATTCACTGATTTTGAGTTTCTTTTATAATATAAGTATCGTTTTTGATATTATAACTTCCTATCTATTCTCTTGCTCGGAAACCCTGAACAGGATATTTGGTAACCATTGGTTAAGGACGATTTTCAGGAGCTTTCGGTATGAGTCAGAGTATTTCAATTGGTGGTGGTGTTAATAATCAAAAGCTGACTGGAATTGTGACGATTCCGACCAGCAATCTTACCCCATCGCAGGTTGCATCTCTCCAATCCTTGCTCAACGCGGATTTTAGCGCGGCGGCTCAGGGCACTGTCGACCTGATCGATTTCGATGCCGTGATCCCCCAGACTTTCAGCACCGCAGGCTCACAGTCTACCGGCGGGATTTATGAAGTCACCAATACCAGCGGAACAGGCGTAACTTCGCCTGGTAGCGTCAATGTTGCCGTCACGGTGCCGTCGAGCACGAGCAACGTAATCTTGCAGGCGCCGGGCACGATTTCGGTAACCGGCAATGGCCAGGCAAGCACCTACTTTATCGGGTCGCAGACTGCTGCCCTGATCACGACTGGCGGTAGCGGGGCCGGGACTAATACGATCTACGGTTTGGGTGGCAATACGACGATCAATGCTGCTGGCGACAACCAGATTTCACTGTCCGGCGGCAACGATCTCGTCAGAGTGCTGAACGGCAACGACACGGTGAATGCGACCGGCTCAGCAACGGTTCGGGTCGGCATCCCCAATGGGTATGCCGGCTCTGTCGACTTCATCAACAATGGAACAGGCTCTGTGGTCGTTCTTGGGCAGCGCGGCTCAGTGACGGCCTTCGGCGGCAATGCCGGCGGTCTACTTTACGGCGGCACGGCCGGTAACAACCAACTGGTCGCTGGCAATGGATCGTTTACGCTGGTTGGTGGTGGTAACGGCGACACCCTCGCTGCCGGCTACAACGCGACATTCTCGACGTCCAATAACAACGACCTCTTTGCCGGCGTCGGCAATGAGACGCTGGGCGCCTCTCAAGCCACCAATAACAACCTGTTCGCTGCGGGTTCCGGTAACGACGTGATTTCGTCTGCCGGCGCGGGCGCTCAATATTTCTTCACATCCTCAAGCTCTTCGACAATTTACGGCTCGACAGTTACGGGTGCGACCAACACATATTTTGTCTCCAATTCCACGGCCGGTGGCGGAAGTTCGGTCCTCGAAAACTTCAACATGGCCACGGACCAGATGGTTGCACGCAACGGTGTGGTCATCAGCTCCGTCAACAATATCACTGCCAGCATCTATCCGACCGGCGCCGCCGCTGTCATGCTGTCGGATGGTTCGCAGATAACGATGGTTGGTTACAACGCCAGCCAGCTTACGAAATTCGTTGGTGGGTCGGTCATCAACTGAAGTTTTTAGAGCAACATCCGGTTCTGATATGTCGGATGTTGCTCGGAATCGCGATATTTCAGAAGCCTCGGGCCATAAACCCGAGGCTTTTTCATTGGACGAGTTTTGCGCCATCGGCCGATCCGATCGGATGTGGTGGCCTACGATATTGATAAACGGAGCATCATGCGGGACGTCATCGAGGGCGGCTGGATCCGCCAGACGAGATGCGTTTCAGCGGCGCAGCGCCATCCGGATCGGTCCTTCGCGGCGGCCGTGGGTGAACTGGTCCACCATCTCGTTGCCGCTGTTCATCACCCGCGCGGCGTCGCCCTCCCAGACGATCCTGCCATCCTGCAGCATGGCGATGCGATCGCCGATTCGCTGCGCGCTCGCCATGTCGTGGGTGATGGTGATCGAGGTCGAGCCCAGGCGCTTCACGCAATCGACGATCAACCCATCGATCACCGCGCCCATGATGGGGTCGAGTCCCGTCGTCGGCTCATCAAAGAACATGATCGACGGCTCGGCCGCGATCGCCCGCGCCAGGGCCACGCGCTTCTGCATCCCGCCCGAGAGTTCGGAAGGTGAAAGCTCGCCGACGCTCGAATCGAGCCCGACCTGTGCGAGAATGCCTCCGGCAATCCCGCGCGCCTCGGCGCGGGTGACGCGGCCGCGTGCCAGCAGCCCGAACGCGACGTTTTCCCAGACCGGCCGGCTATCGAACAGCGCGCCGTTCTGGAACAGCATGCCGATCTGGTCGCGCAGCGCGCGGGCGCGCGCCGGCCGCGCGGTGAGCAGGTTTTCCCCATCGATCCAGATTTCACCCTCATCTGGCGGGATCAGGCCGAGAATGCATTTGAGCAGAACCGACTTGCCGGTGCCCGATCCACCGATCACGACCGTGCTGGTCTTCGGCATCACGTCGAGATCCACGCCGTCCAGCACGCGCTTTGCGCCGAAACTCTTGCGCAGACCGCGGATGCGGATCTTCGGCTCGGTTGTCCCGCCGCCGCTCACGAGAAGAACGCCTGGGTCATGAGGTAGTCCAGTGCCAGGATCAGCACCGAGGCGGAGACCACCGCCGCCGTGGTCGCACCGCCAACGCCCTGCGCGCCGCCGCGCGAGCGGTAGCCGTGAAAGCATCCCATCAGCGCGATCACGAAACCGAACACTGCCGCCTTCACCAGGCCGGAGACGACATCGTTGCTGTGCAGGTAGTTCACCGTGTCGCGCAGATAGGCGTTGGGCTCGAAGCCGAGCCTGACGGTGGAGACAAGGAAGCCGCCGGCCACGCCGAGAATATCGGCGATCACCACCAGCAGCGGCAGGGCGATCACCCCGGCGAGCAGGCGCGGGGTGACGAGGTAGCGCATCGGATCGGTGGCGAGCGTGGTCAGCGCGTCGATCTGGTCGGTCACGCGCATCGTGCCCATCTCCGCGGCGATCGCCGAGCCCGCCCTGCCGGCGACCATCAGGCCGGCCAGCACCGGGCCGAGTTCGCGGGTGAGGGACAGCACCACCACGCTCGCGATCACGCTCGAACTGTCGAACCGGGAGAAGCCGACATAGCTCTGCAGCGCCAGCACCATCCCGGTGAACACCGCGGTGAGAGCGACGACCGGCAGGCTCGAATAGCCGATTTCCATGAGCGCGCGGCCGAAATTCCGCAGATGGAAGGGCGGACGCACCAGGCCGGACAGGCCGGCGACGGCGAAGAGCGCGAGTTCGCCGAGCGTGGTCACGAAGCCGAGCGCAAGGCGGCCGAGTGCGGCAATCGGGTCGAGCACGAGATTCATGCGCGGGATTATACCGATTTCACCACCCGCCGATAGCGCGGGCCAAGCGAGGTCAAAATCTCGTAGCCGATCGTGCCGGCTTCGGCGGCGATGGCATCGATGTCATGGCCCGGACCGATCACCTCGATGACGTCGCCAGGGGCGAGGGCGGGATGATCGGTGACGTCGAACGTCGTCAGGTCCATCGATAGCCTGCCCGCGACCGGGATGAGCTTTCCCCGCCAGCGCGCCGTCAGCCGGTTCGACAGCGACCGCGGCAGCCCATCGGCATAGCCGACGCCGATTGTCGCGATGCGCGAGGGCCGTGCCGCCCGCCAGGTGCCGTTGTAGCCGACGGTCTCGCCCGACGCGATCGCGCGGATTTGCAGGACCGGCGCGGCGAGGGTGATGGTCGGGCGCATCGGATTCGCTGCCGTCGGTGTCGGGTTGCCGCCATAGAGCGCGTAGCCGGGCCGGGCGAGGTCGGAGCCGAATGTCGGGCCGAGAAACAGGCCGGAGGAGTTGGCAAGACTTGTCCGCAGCCAGGGGAATTGCGCGGCGAAGGCAGCGAAACGCCGTTGCTGTGCTGCGTTTTCCGCCGCATCCGGCTCCTCGGCGGCGATGAGATGCGTCATCACATGCGTCAGTCCCAGCCCGTCGAGACGGTCAGGATGGGCGATGAGATGGGCTGCCTCGTCACGATCGAGGCCGAGCCGGTTCATCCCGGTATCGACATGCAGGAACGAAGGCGGCGCGCCGTCATCGCCGGCCGCCTCGCGCCAGCGCATGCAGGACGCTAGCGAGCCGAGCACCGGGATCAGCCGATGCGCGTGCATCGTGCGCTCCTCGCCGGGCGGGCAGCCGTTGAGAACCGCGATCCGCACCGCCGGCAACAGGGCGCGCAGCGAAACCGCCTCATCGAGCGTGGCAACGAAAAAGCTGCGGCAGCCTGCCGCGGCAAGGGCAGGGGCGACCAGCGCCGCACCGAGTCCGTAGGCATCCGCCTTCACCACGCCGGCGACCTCTCCCGCATGGCGAGCGGCCAGTGCTTGCCAGTTGGCAGCGACGGCGCCGGGATCGATGGTCAGGGTCGGGTGGTTCATGCGGCGGTGCGGAACAGTTGCCGGCGCTCCCGCAGCCGGGCGACATGCGCGTCGAAACAGGCGCGCACCTGCTCGGGATCGTGCCGGCGCTCCAGGTCGCGGATCGTGAAGTGAACCTGCGCCATGGTCTGGAAATGGCTCATGAAAAGGTAGTTGGCGCCCGCCCCCGAAAGGGCGCCGACCAGTGGCACCAGCGCCGCCATCGCCTGTTCGGATAGCATGACGGAAAACCGCGCGGCGATCGTGCGCAGGAACAGCGCGAGCGGCGCGTGGGTCAGTGCGCCGCGCACCGCCCAGTAGCTGGCCTCGACCTCGCCCTCCTCGCCGCGGATCGTGCCGAAGCCGAACACTTCGAGGCAGGCGCGCCGCGTCTCGAAATCGTCGATATCCTCACCGTGGCTGCGGGCGATCTCGGCGATGGCGCGGAACATCATCGCCATGGTGAACGGGATGTCGGCCAGCGCGAGCGGGCCGCCGGCAAGCCCCGAGATTGCCCCGCTCGCCGCAACGGCGCCGCGATAGACCCGCTCGGAAGCCGGCCCCGCGCGGCGTGGCGCGAGCCCGGCGCGCGAGGCGGCGAGCAGCGACCACAGGGCTTCGGAGGCGTAGTCCTCGATCGCCCGGCGGCTGTTCGGCAGGAACAGGTTCAGCGCGCGCTCCGCCGCCCCTACCGTGCCGCGGCCGATCCGGTTCAGCAGGCGGGCAAACAGCCCGTGCGCCGCGACATAGCGCGACGCCGCCTGCGCGATCCGTGCAAGATCGGCCTCGGGCAGGCCGGCGCAGGCATTGCCGCCGGATGTCGCCATCGCACGCGCTCCTTCGGTTCGTTCACCGCTCATTCATGTTGGGTGTCGAGGTCGGCGAATCGAGTGAATTCGGCCTCGAAGAACAGGTCGATCTTGCCGGTCGGGCCGTGGCGCTGCTTGGCGAGGATCAGCTCGGCGCGGTTGTGCACCGTCTCCATGTCCTGCTGCCATTTAGCCAGCGCGTCCTGGAACTTGTCCTCGGAATCATACGCCATCTGCTTCGGCATCCGGGCCTGGAGGTAGTATTCGTCGCGATAGACGAACATCACCGCGTCGGCGTCCTGCTCGATCGTGCCGGATTCGCGGAGGTCGGAAAGCTGCGGGCGCTTGTCCTCGCGGGATTCCACCGCGCGGGAGAGCTGCGAGAGTGCTATGACCGGCACCGCGAGTTCCTTGGCGATGGCCTTCAGCCCCTGGGTGATCTGGCTGATTTCCAGCACGCGGTTGTCCGGCCTGGTGCCGGCGGCCGGGCGCATGAGCTGGAGATAGTCGACCACGATGAGCGCGAGGCCGCGCGTGCGCCGCAGCCGGCGGCAGCGGGTGCGCAGCGCCGAGAGGGTGATCGCCGGCGTGTCGTCGATGATCAGCGGTAGCCGGGCGATGCGGCGCGACACCGCGACGAAATTGTCGAAATCCTTCTGGCCGATCTCGCCGCGGCGGATGCGGTCGGAGGAGACGCGCGCCTCCTCGGCGAGAAGGCGGGTGGCGAGCTGTTCGGAGCTCATTTCGAGCGAGAAGACCGCGACGCATTGCTTCGCCTCGGCGTTCGGGTTTTCGGCGCGAGCCTCGCTCAGCAGGGCCTGGGCGGCGCCGAAGGCGATTTTTGTGGCGAGCGCCGTCTTGCCCATGCCGGGACGGCCGGCGAGGATCAGCAGGTCCGACGGGTGCAGCCCGCCGGTCCGGGCGTCGAGATCCGTAAGGCCTGTGGTCAGGCCCGAGACCTTGCCGTCACGCTCGAAGGCCTTGGCGGCAGTGTCGATCGCCATCGCCAGCGCGGCCTCGAAGGTCATCGCGGCACCCTCGCTGCCGCCCTTGGTGGCGAGGTCGAACAGCGCCTGCTCCGCCGCCTCGATCTGCGCTGTGCCGTCGAGCTCGGGGTCCGACCCGAAGCCGCGATTGACCGTGAGTTCGCCGAGCTCGATCAGTTGCCGGCGGATCCAGGCATCGTAGATGATCCGACCATAATCGCCGGCATTGATGATGCCGACCATCGCGGTGAGCAACTGGCCGAGATAGGCGGTGCCGCCGACATCGTCGAGCAGGCCGGAGTGTTCGAAGGTCGCCCGCAGCGTGACCGGATCGGCGACCTGCCCGGCCTCGATCCGCCGGGCGATCGCCTCGTAAATCCGCCCATGCACCGCATCGGCGAAATGCTCCGGAGCGAGAAATTCCGAAACCCGCTCATAGGCCTTGTTGTTGGCCAGCAGGGCGCCGAGCAGGGCTTGTTCGGCCTCGAGATTGGCAGGGGGTAGTTTCGGCGCGGCGCCCGGCCGGGCAAGCTCGGAGATGTCCATCTGCCGCTCTTAGCGCGTCATCCCGGCGCGCGACAGCACGCGATGCGGGCCACAGGGCTGTGGAAAAGGTGGATAAGGTGGATAACCGCCCGAGCGCGGGGCAGGCGCGGGCGCCCCATCGCCGGTTTTCTCGTAAGAGCGGTCGCCCTCCGGGCGGGAGGGCGACCGTGCCGGGATCAGGAAAGAGTGGTGGTCGATCCGGAAAGATTGGCGCTGAGCTTGTTGCTGAGCCCGCTGACGAGAATCTGGGTTCCGTCGTTCAGAAGCAGGTTGAGGCCGCCCGAGACGACGGACTGGCTGCTGACGGAGACATTGCCGGAGAGGTTGATTTTGTCGGTACCGCTCCGGAAATTGCTGATCAGGTCAGACTTGTTGGCAGATCCGCTGTCGAACGTGAAGTAGTTCGCGGTTGCCTTCGCGCCGCCGACGAGCGTTTCGTTCCCGGCGCCGGCAAAGAGGTAATTGGTCCCCGAACCGCCGGTCAGCGTGTCGCCGCTACCGCCGCCATACAGCGTCACCGAGCCGGTGGAGCCGGTCAGCGAGTTGTTGCCGCTCGAGCCGCCAAAGGCCACCAGCCCGCCCGACCCGCCAAGGGCGGTGACGCTTCCGGTGCCGCGGGTGATCACGCCCTGGCCATTGCCGCCGATGAAATCCAGCGTCCCCACGCCGCCATAGACGCTGGCCGCGCTCGTTCCGGTCGCAGTGATCGTCTCGTTGCCACCTAACAGGAAAGCCTTTGAGCCGCCGTTCAACGTCTCGCTATTGTTGCCGCTGACATAGAGGGTAAAATTCTGCCCGGCGCTGACAATGGAACTGTTGCCAGCCGCAAGCGCATAGGATGTGCCGCCAAGCGTTGCAGAGTTACCCGCGCCTGTCGTGCTCGCCATAAAGACGAAGCTGTTGCTGTTGCTCGTGGTGATCGCCGCGTTTTGCGAGCCGTTGACGAAGATGTCACTCGTTCCCGACGCAGTGATCGTATTGTTGCTGCCGTCGGCAACGACGGTATCAGCGCCGGTGGCGTAGACAGTGTTATTCGACCCGTAGGCTAGGAGAACATTCGACCCCGTAGCGGTTTCCGCGTTGTTCTGCCCGAAAATGGCGACAGGGGCGGCGGCGCTGGCGGTGATCGAGTTATTCTTGCCGGTAATCAGGGCCTGGCCGGTGCCCGAATCGGTAATCGTGTTGGCGCTGCCATCGGACCAGAGGCCACCTTGCCCGCTGATCGTGGCTGAATCGTGCGTGCCATTCGCCCACACCGTTGTCGCGCCGGAGGCGTTGACCGAGTTATATCCGGTATCCACCCGCTTCAGCTTGACCAGGGCCTTGCCCGTAGCCGTGATGGCGGCCTTCGCGGTTCCCACATTGATCGTGTCGTTGCCGCCGGACACAACTGTGTCCAAGCCGGCATTCAGATTGAGCGTGTTGTTGCCGCCGGTGGTCGTGATGTGGTCGTAGCTTGCGCTGCCATTGACATTCGGAGCCGCCGTGATGGTGTTGTTGCCGCTCGGTGCGACAACATCGTACCAATAACCGTCGAGGGTGAAATTGTTGTTGCCCCCGCCGGCATAAATGGTGTCGATGCCCGAGCCGCCCTGCGGGTCGAAGGTCAGGTTGGTTGTGTTGCCGGTGACGATGAGAGCGTTATACCCGGAGCCGCCGGTGATGGTTTCATTGCCGCTGAAGCCAGCGACAATGCCTTTGATGCCGCCATTGGTCGGGGCCCCGTTGGTCTGGCCATTGGGAAGGGACAATATGCTGCCCCCACCGGTGACCGTGCCGGTAATCAGGGTATCGATATAGAAATTCGTGCTGGTCGGTGCCGGCGGAAGGGGTGAAGCCGTGGTGCCAGCGCTGTTCAGGGACAGGGGCGTAACACTCGCCCCGGAATAGGCCGATTGCAGGGTAACGATATTGTTTATGTTGTTGTTCAGCTGCTGCTGAACGATCGACTGGATCGACTGGTCGACAGAGAAAAGATTGGTCGTTCCATTCAAGCCGGTCGTTATTGAAACAGTTCCATAAGATATTGAAGATGACACGTTATGCTCCGTATCCTGCTGCGCTCACAAACAGTTAGTTTTAAAAAATTACCAGTCAATCAACAAGGAGGTGTTTTTCCGATCAAGGAGCCCCTTTCAATGTCACATTGCAAAATTAAATTCTACTCATCTTATATCGCGTTTTAACCAGGCCGGATACCCCGTGCGCAGCCGGAGCAGCGCGTCAAATTCCGCCGCGTGTTCGTAATCCGGCATCAAATGAGCGAGGGTAGCGCAGTGCTGCGTTGCGGGATGAAAATAGATTTCGGTTTGCCCTGGTGGCAGCGCTTCGAGATAGGCGCGCACCCGCTCCAGTGTCATGTGGCCCGAATGGCGGAGGCCGAGAACATGGTCCGGACTTGCCAGCCCGGCGCGCCGCGCCTGGGTGCGCAGCACCCGCGACCACGCATGAAGAGCATGGGCGGCAAATCCGGGCCGGTCACCACATGACGCCAGAACGGCGGGCGGTTCCGCCGGAATCCGGATCCGGGTCAGGCCGAACTCCCGGCCGATGCGGATCATCAGCGCCGCGACGGTCGGATGCATGTGCATGTGCTTGTGACTGTCGGCGTGGTGCAGGGGCAGGCCGGTGGCGGCGAAGGCCTCGAACTGCGCGCGGATTTCGGCCGCCAGCTCGCGCCGCGCCGCGGCCGAGAAGAAGTAGCGGAAGCCGCGGGCCACCTGATCCGAGCCGAAGCGGCCATCCGCCCCGGTGATGGTCGGCAAAGCGGCATGACCGAGGATCGAGGCGCCCTCGACCAGGACCAGATGCAGCCCGACATTCAGCCCGGGCAGGCGTCGCGCCCGGGCCACCGCGTCTGCCGCCGCCGGGGCGGCTACCATGAGGCTGGCCTGGCTCAGCACGCCCTCGCGATGGGCGCGCTCGACAGCCTCGTTGACGGTTTCGGTCAGCCCGAAATCATCGGCCGAGAAAATGACCTCGGCGTCCCTCCGCATGGCCGCGGACGCCTCTGGCGATCAGGCGGCGTGGCGTTCGCGCAGGAACTGGAAGAATTCAACGCCCTCGCGCAGCCGGCGCTTCATCATTTGCGGGCTGCGCACCATCTCGCCCACGATCGAGGCGATTTTCGGCACCCGGAAATAGAACTGCCGGTAGAAGGTTTCGACGCTGTCGAAGATTTCGGTATGCGTCAGGTGAGGATAATGCAGCGGCGCGATCTGGATGCCGTGATCATCGATCAGTTCGGCATGCGTGGCATCGAGCCAGCCGTTCTCGACCGCCTGGTCGTAGAGGAAGGTTCCCGGATAGGGGGCCGCGAGCGACACCTGGATGGTGTGCGGGTTGATCTCCTTCGCGAAATCGATCGTCTCGCGAATGGTCTCCTGGGTTTCGCCGGGCAGGCCCAGAATGAAGGTGCCGTGGATCTTGATGCCGAGATCGTGGCAATCCTTCGTGAACTGCTTCGCGACCTCGACCCGCATGCCTTTCTTGATGTTGTGAAGGATCTGCTGGTTGCCGCTTTCATAGCCGACGAGCAGCAGGCGCAGCCCGTTGTCGCGCAGCACCTTCAGCGTGTCGCGGGGAACGTTCGCCTTGGCGTTGCATGACCAGGTGACGCCGAGCTTGCCGAGTTCACGCGCGATCGCCTCGGCGCGGGGCAGGTTGTCGGTGAACGTATCGTCGTCGAAGAACAGCTCGCGCATCTGCGGGAAATCGCGCTGAATCTGCTTCACTTCGGCGATCACGTGCTCGACCGAACGGGTGCGGTAGCGATGCCCGCCCACCGTTTGCGGCCAGAGGCAGAAGGTGCAGCGCGACTTGCAGCCCCGCCCCGTATACAGCGAGACGTAAGGGTGCATCAGATAGCCGATGAAGTAATCCTCGATCTTCAGGTCGCGCTGATAGACATCCGCGACGAAGGGGAGGCTGTCCATATCCTCGAGGATGGCACGGTCCTTGTTGTGGACGATCTCGCCGGCCTCGTTGCGCCAGGAAATGCCGTCGACCTCGGCGAACGGCCTTCCCTCGGCGATCTCCTTGATCGTGAAGTCGAACTCGTTGCGGGCGACGAAATCCACCGGCGTCGCGCGTTCGAGGCTTTCGGCGGCCTGCACCGCCACCTTCGCGCCGATGAAGCCGATCTTCACGCCGGGATTTTCCGCCCGGATCTGCGCGGCGACCTTCACGTCGTTGGCGAAGGAGGGGGTGGAGGTGTGGATGATGACCAGCTCGGCGGCGCGGGCGTGCGGCATCACGTCCTTCATCGTCTGGCCGGCCGGCGGCGCGTCGATCAGCTTCGAGCCGGGGATCAGGGCTGCCGGCTGGGCAAGCCAGGTCGGAAACCAGAACGAGCGGATCTCCCGTCGCGCCTGGTAGCGGGAGCCGGCGCCGCCGTCGAACCCGTCGAAGGAGGGCGGTTGCAGGAACAGGGTCTTCATCATTGCTTCGGTCCTAACTCATGTGCCGCGGGACGGCACCAATTCCGTTCCCACCAGTGCTGCGGCCGGAATCGGCCTGCAGCGTCTGGCCACGCCACTCCACCGTGTCGCTCCAGAAACTCAGCGCGAAAATGGCGGCCGAAGCCGTGTCGCGCAAGAGGAAAAGCCAGGGCGGCGGCGGGGTCATCAGCAACGGCACGCCGCCGCTCCCCCCGCCAAACCCGAGGCGCCGCTCGAACAGGCGGGCAATGCCATGGCGCAGCCCGGCGGCAAGGGCAAGGCAGATCCAGGCCCAGATGGCGCCACCGCTCAGCAACAGGGCGAACAGCGCCCAGAACAGCGGAAATTGCGTCACGATTCCCGCATAGCTGAGCGGCACCAACGCGCGGACGGTCCTGGCCCAGCGCAACTCGTGGCGCAGCAGTGCGCGGAGCGTGATCTCCGGCACCGAGGTTGCCGGTATCGCCGGGGCAAGGGCCACCTGTTTGCCGATCGCGCGGATCCGCTGGCCGAGCACATTGTCGTCGGCGAGATGGTCGAGCAGCGCCGCGAAGCCGCCGATCGCGTCGAGATCGCGCCGCCGCAACGCCATGGTGGCGCCGAGGCAGTCCTGCCGGCCGAGGGCGCGGGCGATGGCGGCGCCGGGCAGAAATCCGTGATTGATTTGCATCGCCCCAAGTCGGCCGGCGAGTGTGTCGGTCGCGGGCAGGCCGGTATAGAACGTGGTGACGAGTCCGACCTCCGGCCGTGCCAGCGTCGTGACGATCGCGGCGAGGAAATCCGGCGCCACGTGTATGTCGGCATCGGAGACCACGAATACATCGTGGCGCGCCGCGCCGCGCATCGCGATCAGATTGGCAACCTTGCGATTGCGCCCCTCGCGATGGGGGCCGGTCACCACCGCCACATCCACCTGCGGATAGCGCTGCCGCAGCCGGGCGACGATGGCAATCGCCGGATCGTCCGGGTCGGCGGCGCCGAAGACCAGCTGGAAGTGCGGATAATCGAGCAGGAAGAAGGATTCGAGCGCGGTATCGAGCAGCGGCTCGACCCCGTGCAACGGCTTGAACACGGTAACCGGCGGCGCCTGGTCCGGGATCGTCGCAGAACCCCGCTGCGGGCTGACGAGGCAGGCGCCGATCGCCTGCTGGATCAGACCGACCGCGCAGAGCGCCTCGGCGAAGACGGGCAGGATCGCGGCCATGTCAGTCGCTTATCGCCCCGCCGGACAGCATCGCGATCTTTTTCCTCAGCGCCTCGATCAGCCGCGCGGCGTTGCCAGGGTCGATCAGTCCGCTGAAATCGGAGCGCTGTGCGGCAACCTTGCTGATCGTGCCCTCGAAGAGCACGTCGGTGATCTTCCAGGCGCCGCTGGCCTCGCGCATCACGTAGGCGAGCTTGACCGCCTTGCCGTCCTGCTCGTTCAGGGTGGTGGACACGATCCGGCTGTCGCCGGCGCGGCGGATGTCCGGATCGGTGGTGAAATGCTGCCCGCCATAGGCGTTGAAATTACTGACATAGGTCGCGATCGTGTATTGCCGGAACAGCTTGCCGAGCTCGGTTTTCTGGGCGGCTGGAATTTGCGGCCAGAGCAGGCCGGCGGAATTCTGGAGGATCAGCTCGAGATCGAAGCTCGCCTCCACCACCGGCTTGAGCATGGCATAGCGCGCGGCGAAGCTCTTGCCGGCGCTGGCTGCCTTCATCACCGCGATCAGCGCCGAATCGAGCGAGTCGACCGGCAGCGCTTCCGGCGGCGTGGCCGCGCGCGCCTGGGGCAGGGCGAGGCCGATTGAGGTGGCGGCTGCAGCCGCCAGGAGACCACGACGTTTCATGCCCTGAGATATAGTGTTCACCGTGCCGGAATTGCGACGGAACCTTGGGCATTTTTGGGCACGGCGCCGCGGCCGAGCGCGCCCAGCGCGTGCGCCACGATATCCTTCGCGGTCAGGCCCGCATCGATCAGCTGGGCCGCGGGTGTGTTATGGTCGATGAAGCGGTCCGGCAGCACCATCGGCCGGAAGCGCAGCCCGGAATCGAAAGCGCCCGACCAGGCGAGATGATGGGCGACCGCGGCCCCGAAGCCGCCGCTGGCGCCATCCTCGATCGTGATCAACACTTCGTGATGGCGGGCTAGCTGGTCGATCAGCGCGGTATCGAGCGGCTTCATGAAGCGGGCATCGGCGATTGTCGCCGTGAAGCCGTTCGCGGCAAGCTCGTCGGCCGCGCGCAGCGCATCGCCCAGTCGCGGGCCGAGCGCCAGCACGGCGACGCTGCTGCCCTCGCGAACGATCCGTCCCTTGCCGATCTCCCACGGCACGCCGCGTTCCGGCAGGGCGATTCCGGTTCCCTCGCCGCGCGGATAGCGGAAGGCGGAGGGACGGTCGTCGATCGCGGTGGCCGTGGCGACGCAGTGGACGAGTTCCGCCTCGTCCGACGGCGCCATGATCACCATGCCCGGCAGGCAGCCGAGATAGGCAAGGTCGTAGACGCCGGCATGGGTTGCGCCATCGGCGCCGACCAGCCCCGCCCGGTCCATGGCGAAGCGCACCGGCAACGACTGGATGGCGACATCATGCACCACCTGGTCATAGGCACGCTGGAGGAAGGTGGAATAGATCGCGCAGAACGGCGCCATGCCCTCGGTCGCCAGCCCGGCGGCGAAGGTCACGGCATGCTGCTCGGCAATGCCGACATCGAAACAGCGATCGGGAAACCGCTTGGCGAAGGCGTCGAGCCCGGTGCCGCTCGGCATGGCGGCATTCACCGCGACGACCGAGGGATTGCGTTCCGCTTCCGCGATCAGCGCCTGCGCGAATACCTTCGTATAAGACGGCGGACCCGGCGGCGCCTTGGCCTGCTCGCCGGTGACGACGTTGAACTTCGACACGCCATGATATTTGTCCGCCGAGGCCTCGGCCGGCGCATAGCCCTTGCCCTTTTGGGTGACGACGTGCAGCAGGATCGGCTCGTCGCCCTCGCTGTCGCGCAGGTTGCGCAGCACGGGCAGCAGGTGGTCGAGATTATGGCCGTCGATCGGGCCGACATAATAGAAGCCCAGCTCCTCGAACAGCGTTCCGCCGGTCAGGATGCCGCGGGCATATTCCTCGGCGCGTTTCGCGGTCCGCTCGATCGTGCGGGGGAAGTGCTTCGCCATCCGTGCGGCGAAATCGCGGATCGAGAGGAAGCTGCGCGAGGAGATCAGCCGCGACAGATAGGCGCTCATGGCGCCGACGGGCGGGGCAATCGACATGTCGTTGTCGTTGAGCACGACGATCATGCGGGACTTGCTCGCCCCGGCATTGTTCATCGCCTCATAGGCCATGCCGGCCGACATCGCGCCGTCGCCGATCACCGCGATCACGTTCCGCTTCGGGGTTTCGCCCTTGATGTCGCGCGCCACGGCCATGCCGAGCCCGGCGGAGATCGAGGTCGAGGAATGGGCGGCGCCGAACGGGTCGTATTCGCTTTCCGAGCGGCGAGTGAAGCCGGAGAGCCCGCCCGGCTGGCGCAGGGTGCGGATCCGGTCGCGCCGTCCGGTGAGGATCTTGTGCGGATAGGTCTGGTGGCCGACATCCCAGATCAGCCTGTCCCGCGGAGTTTCGAACACGGCATGGATCGCCACGGTCAGCTCGACGACGCCGAGCGACGCGCCGAGATGGCCGCCGGTGACGGAAACCGTGTCGATCGTCTCCGCGCGCAGTTCATCGGCGAGCTGGCGCAGCTGCTCGGCCGAGAGGTTGCGCATGTCGCTCGGAACCCGCACGCGATCGAGCAAGGGGGTCTGCGGCGGCATCAGGCGGTCTCTCCCAGGCGTTGTGCGGGAGTCTCGCTGGAGCGGTAAGCCATGATGCTGGTTCCTTATACTCTGCGTCGTTGCGACCCTTGCGTCCGGATCGTTCCGGCGAAGCGCCCTTTATACGGTGATCGCGGGAAGCGATAGACCCCTGATTGGCAGATGGGGGCGATGCGGCCGTCATGAAAAGTCTCATGAACGTGACCCGCGATCCGAGCGACAGATTGGCATCTTGCGATGCAAGCGCGCAACAGTGTCGGCGGACGGCGTGCCCTGTCCGCGCCATCCCTTGCGAAACCGCCGCAGAATACCCTAATTGGCGGGTGGATACGTGTGCCCGGGGCAGACGGTCCGTACTGCGACATTCAGAGTTCTGAAAGGCGACGGACGATGGATCTGTCTCTCACCACGACCGACCGTGCCGATCCTGCGGCCGCCACGCCCGCCATGAAGGTGGTGCTGGCGCAGCCCCGCGGGTTCTGCGCCGGCGTCGAGCGGGCGATCGAGATCGTCGAGCGTGCCCTCGTGAAGTTCGGCCCGCCGATCTATGTCCGCCACGAAATCGTTCACAACCGCCATGTCGTCGAAGATCTCCGCGCGCGAGGCGCGGTTTTCGTCGACGAGATCGCCGAAGTGCCGGACGGGGCGATCACCGTGTTCTCGGCGCATGGCGTCGCGCGCAAGGTGCAGAAGGATGCTGCCGACCGCTCCCTGCCGGTGATCGACGCGACCTGCCCGCTGGTCGCCAAGGTGCATTCCGAGGGGCGGCGCTATGCCGGGCAGGGGCGGGAAATCGTCCTGATCGGACATGCCGGCCATGCCGAGGTCGAGGGCACGATCGGCCAGATCGACGGCAAGGTCTATCTCGTGCAGACCGTCGAGGATGTCGCCTCGCTGGAGGTCGCCGATCCGGACAAGCTGTCCTACATCACCCAGACCACGCTTTCGGTCGATGACACGCGTGGCATCATCGCCGCTCTTGTGGAACGCTTTCCCGGCATTGTCGGCCCCGATGTGCGCGATATCTGCTACGCGACGCAGAATCGCCAGGAGGCCGTGCGCCATCTCGCCGAGCTCGTCGACGTCATTCTGGTGGTCGGCAGCCGCAATTCCTCGAATTCCAACCGGCTCCGGGAAATCGGCGCCGAACTCGGGCGTCCCTCCTACCTGATCGACGATGCGAGCCATCTCGATCCGTCGTGGTTCGAGGGGGCGCGCACGGTCGGCCTGACGGCCGGCGCCTCGGCCCCCGAGGTTCTCGTCAAGGGTGTGATCGACGGGCTGAGAAAGTTCGGCCCGATCGAGATCGACACGCTCGCCGGCACGCCGGAAGACGTAAGGTTCAAGCTTCCCGCCGAAGTAAGCGACGCCTGATCGGCGTCCCGGTCGGGTGATCATTAGCAGGAGTTACAGATGGGCGTGCCGCTGAAACAGGCGATCAAGGTCGGAGCCTATGTGCTGAAGCAGCACCTGACCGGGAACAAGCGTTATCCGCTCGTGCTGATGCTCGAGCCGCTGTTCCGTTGCAACCTCGCCTGCGCGGGATGCGGCAAGATCGATTATCCCGCGCCGATCCTCAATCAGCGGCTGTCGGTCGCTGATGCGCTTGAGGCGGTCGATGAATGCGGCGCGCCGGTTGTCGCGATTGCCGGCGGCGAGCCGCTGCTGCACCGCGAGATGCCCGAGATCGTCGAGAAGATTCTCGCACGGGACAAGTTCATCTATCTCTGCACCAACGCTCTTCTCCTTGAGAAGAAGATCGACCAGTACAAGCCGCATCCCAATTTCTGCTGGGATATCCATCTCGATGGCGACCGCGAGATGCACGATCACGCGGTGAGCCAGGAAGGCGTGTATGAGCGCGCTGTTGCGGCAATCAAACTCGCCAAGGCGAAGGGTTTCCGCGTTTCCATCAACTGCACGCTTTTCGATGGCGCCGATCCCGCTCGTGTGGCGTCATTCCTCGATACCGTGAACGAGATCGGGGTCGATGGTGTGATGACATCGCCCGGCTATGCCTATGAGCGCGCCCCGGATCAGGAACATTTCCTCAACCGGCAGCGCACCAAGGAACTGTTCCGGGCGATCTTCCGTTATGGCAAGGAGCGCAAGGCGCGCGGCGTTCACTGGAAATTCAACCAGTCTCCGCTTTTCCTCGACTTCCTGGCCGGCAACCAGACCTACAAGTGCACGCCCTGGGGCAACCCGACCCGTAACGTGTTCGGCTGGCAGCGGCCGTGCTACCTGCTTGGCGAAGGCTACGCCAAGACCTACAAGGAATTGATGGAAACCACCGACTGGGACAAGTACGGGGTCGGCAATTACGAAAAATGCGCCGACTGCATGGTGCATTCCGGCTTTGAGGCGACCTCGGTGGTCGATTCCGTCAAGCGGCCCTGGAAACTCGCCAAGCTGGCCATCCAGGGCATTCGCACCGAAGGCCCGATGGCGGCGGATATCCCGCTCGACAAGCAGCGCCCCGCGGAATTCGTGTTTTCACGTCACGTCGAAAGCAAGATGGCTGAAATTCATGGCCAGACGGAGCCTGCCGAACCCGCCGAATAAGGCGGGCAAGGCAGGTTTATCCCGGCTTCACCCCGCGATGCTCCGTTCCCGCGGGGAAAACGGCACGCGTGAGGTCATGGGGGTTTCGGTAATCCGCGCTTCGGCTTCCCGGCGATCGACGATCATGTAGCCACGACCCCAGTTGGTCTGGATCAGGTCGTCGGCACCGGCCGAGATCAGCTTCTTGCGGATCTTGCAGATGAACACATCGATGATCTTGGGGTTCGGTTCATCGAGCCCACCATAGAGGTGATCGAGGATCGCCTCCTTGCTCAGAACGCAGCCCTTGCGCAGCGCAAGGATCTCGACGATCTGATATTCCTTCTTGGTGAGGCTGATCTCATCCTGACCGACGAAGATTTTCTTCGCGTTCATGTTGATCTCGACATTGCCGACAGCGAGGGACGGGCTCTGGAAGCCTCTGCTGCGGCGAACCTGGTTTTGCACGCGGAGGAAGGTTTCCTCATGCGAGATCGCGTTGACGATCAGGTCATCGACACCTGCTTCGAGAATGCGCAACCTGGTTGCTTCGCTCAGAAGTTGTGAAACCGCGAGGATCGGGCAGCGCAGGCCGCTGAGATGCAACCGCCGGATGAGCTCGATTTCTGCCGGCCTCGTGTCGGTCACCCGCAGCACGACCGCGTCGTATTCATAGAATCGTGTGAGATCCAGAGCTTCTTCAAGATCGGACGTCTCGTCCACGACCACCAGCTTCGAGCGGAAGAAGGTCGTCAGGATGTCCCGATTGTCGACCGGATTTCCAAAAATGAGAAGTTTCATTGCAACCCCCAGTTAACTTGGAAATTCAATACAACCACAAGAGGAGGCCGTCAATAAAATAATTTTAAGGAACTGGCAATCGATTGAATAATAAACTCAGTGCCATGAAAATAGATTAAAAGTGACATTCTGGAAATTTTTCTGACACCGTATCGCACAAACCACAGGGTTTATGCGCCATCACACACGATTTTTGTGCGCTGAGCGAACAAATTGCTGTCAAGTGCAGCGTCAGCCCGGGTCGGGCGGTCAGACTACCAGCGGTTGCGTGACAGAATGTCGTCGTCGCGCGCATCGACCCATTGCGATGCGCCGTCGATGAAATCCTCGCGCTTCCAGAACGGCGCGTCGGTCTTCAGCCAGTCGATGAGAAAAGCGGTCGCTGCAATCGCGTCCGCCCGATGCGCGCTGGCTGCCGCGGCAAGGACGATCCGCGCGCCGGGCTCAAGCCGGCCGATCCGGTGAATGATCGTGCAATCGGTCAGTGTCCACCGCGCCATCGCCATCTCGGCAATCCCGGTCAGGGCAGCCTCGGTCATCCCCGGGTAATGTTCGAGGGTCAGTGCCGCGAGGGGGCGTCCGTCCACCTGGCCGCGCACCACGCCCACGAAACTGGCCACCGCACCGGCATCCGCCTGCAGGCGTTCAAGTTCGGCGGCAATGTCGAAATCCGCCAGCGAAACGAGGATGCGCGGCACGGGCTTCGGGCTCAGCCGCCGGTGAACGGGGGAAAGAAGGCAATCTCGGTCGCGCCGGCCAGCGGCGTTTCCGGCGGCACGAAGCGCTGGTCGACCGCCGCCTTGATCGCCTGCCGCGCGGCGAAGGCGCGGGCATGCGCGGGGCCGCGGCCGGCCAGATACTCGGCCAGCTCGCCGACGGTCGCCACCTCCGCGGGAAGGTCGATCTCTTCCTCGGCGAGGCCGATGCGCTCGCGGAGCCATGCGAAATACAGGATCTTCATCTCTCTTATATTGTAGTGCGCGTCGCTGGCGTCATCGGGTCTGGACAGTGACGACCTGGCCATTCGCCTGCACCAGCGTTGCCGTCCCGTTGCCATTGGAAATCAGGATGCCCCCCCCTTGCCGGCAATCGGCGCCACGGTCTGGTAGCGCCCGTTGCTTGGCGTGCTGACAATGCCGAGCGGCCCGCGCGGTCCCATCACCGTCTGCCCGACGGGCAGGCCGGCATCCGGCATGATCGGCTTTGCCGCGCGCGCGCGGGATTCCGGCACCGCCGGCGCGCGCGGCACCAGCGTCCCCGCCTCGCCCGACTGTGGCGAGGTGTGCAACGTCGCCGCCGCGCTGCCGACCAGATCCGTCGCCTCGCCGCCCTGGCGGTCCGAGGGCAGCCCCCGCGCCTTCGCCCCCGGCGGCACCGAGTAGGTCGCCTGCGGTGAGCCCGCCGATGGCGCGCTGTAAAGACCCCGATACGCCGCGCCAAGAGGCACGTTCATGTGTTTCTGAATCTCGCCCAGGGTGGGAATGGGCGCGGCCTTGCCGGGCCAGACATCGCCGGGTTCGGGGCGCAACGGCTGGACGGCGACATTATCGCCCCGCGCGCGCTGCATGTTGACCGCATCGCCGGCCGGCGCGTTCGGGTCGCCGAAGGGATTCAGCGTGCTGCTCAGATAATTGCCGACCCCGGCACAGCCGGAGAGGAGCAGCACAATCCCCCCGAGGCCACGGCCATCGCCGCGCGGCGCAGGCCGGTCGGGCCTGGCAAGGCCATACGGGGCGGGGCGGAACGGACAAATGACCGCATCTTTCTTCCTTGAAAATGTTCCGGATGGTTATGCGCCGGATTGGCGGTGAACCTCAAGCAATCGCATCCGCGTGCCAGCGGAGGATGAACTCCGCAACCGCCGCCGGGCGGTTGAGCGGCAGAACCGGCAAGCCGCCAGCCTCCAGCGGGTCGTCGCTGGCCACCGCCACAATATCCCTGAACTCAGGCCAGAGCGCGGGCTTGCCGAGTGCCGGGCGGTGAACCTCGATCTTGGCAACGCTGGCGGACTTGAAGCCCTCGGCGATGAAAAGATCGGCCGGCGCCATCCTGGCCAGCAGGGAGGGCAGGTCCGGCTCGTCGGTGCCGGCGTGATGATCGTGGAACAGCACAAAGCGTTCCGAGGTGGCGAGCATCGTCTCATGCGCGCCGGCCGCGCGATGGCGGAAACTGTCCTTGCCCTGCTGGTCGGGGTCGACCTTGTGATGGGCGTGTTTCAGCGTCGATACGCGCAGCCCTGCATCGATGAGCAGCGGCAGCACCGCGGCCAGCAGCGTCGTCTTGCCGCTGCCCGACCAGCCGACAAGGGCGAGAACCGGCGCGCCCTGTGGGCCGCGCAAGGGGAGGGGGGGCATGTCCGCGCCTATCAGCCGGTTGTGCCGGGCTGGGTGATATGCCGCAGGCCCGCATTCAGATAATCCCAGCCGGTGATCAGCGTCAGGCCCCCGGCGATCCAGAGCAGCGCGCCGCCGATGATGCCGGCCGGAAGCCACGAAATGCCGAGTTGCGCCGCCCCGGAATCGCCGAGCAGCAGAACCCCGAGGGCCACCATCTGCGTTGCCGTCTTCCATTTCGCCAGCCGTGTGACCGGCATGCCGACCTTGATCCCCGCCAGATATTCCCGCAGCCCCGAAACCAGGATCTCGCGCAGCATGATCACGATCGCCGGGTAGATCCCGTATGCGGTCAGCCGGTGGAACCCGACCAGCAGCATCAGCGTCGCGCCGACCAGCAGCTTGTCCGCGATCGGGTCCAGCATCCGCCCGAGATCGGAGAGTTGCCGGCGGCTGCGGGCCAGACGGCCATCGAGCCAGTCGGTGATTCCGGCGGCGACGAACAGCAGCGCGGCCAGCAGATCGGCGAGCGGCGAGCCGATCGCGACCAGCACGACGAGCAGCGGGATCGCTGCGATGCGCGAGAGGGTCAGCATATTCGGTAAGTCGGTCAGCATTTCGGGACGTTAAGCCGATTTTTCAGCCCGCGTCACCCGTCGCGCAGGCTCATGGCAGGAGAATGATCGGATCGCCGTGCGCGATCCGGCCGGGATGGACGATTTCGGCATAAATTCCGCAATCGACATGACCAAAATGCGTCATCAACTCCTTGACCGGATTGGCATCGCGCGCCCGGGTTTCGGGGTTGATCGTGGTGGCCGCGCAGCGGTCGATCCGGGCGGTCACGCGCAGCCGCGCCGCGCCGATCGCGAGCGTGCGGCCCACCCAGCCGAGTTCGGCCCAAGGTTCGGCTCCTTCGAAATAGATATTCGCGCGAAACCGCAGCCTGTGTCGCGGCGCACCCGTCGCCGCCTCCAGCGCCCGCAGGCTGGACAGGCCGATCAGGCTGATCACCTGGTTGCGATGATCCGAGAAGCTGTGGCCGGAGACGTGGTGGAACCGCGGCGTCCCGCGCATTTCCGCCGGCAGGGCGGCGGCGAGGAACGCGCCAAGCGCATCCCGTCCGGCCTCGGTCAGCGGCGAGGCGTCGATCGCGGCGCCATCCGGCGCGATGAGGGTGAGCATGCAAGTGGCGTCGTTGAACCGGCAGTCGATGCCGATGGCGTCGGGATTGCGGGCAAGGCAGAGGAACTCCGTCTTCGGGCGCCAGTCCGGCGCTGCCGGATCGAAACCGCAATCGCCCTGCGCCAGCGCGAAGGCGCGGTCCCAGGCGATCGCCCGCCCGGTTTCGAGATCGGCCCCGGCCAGCGCCTCGCCGGTCAGCCCCTTGACCGGATAGCGGAAGAGTTGGTCGACGAGCATGGTCATGGGTGCGGTTCCTCTTGAGCAGGATCAATGCAGCAACCATGTCCACCAGACAAGGTTGGATCATCGCCTCGTGAGGGATGATCCGGCCAGGTCGCCTGATGAAAGGGATCGAATACAATGGATTTTGAAAAATTCACCGAACGTGCCCGCGGCTTCGTGCAGGCCGCGCAAACCATCGCGGTCCGCGAATATCACCAGCAGATCACGCCCGAGCATCTGCTCAAGGCGTTTCTCGACGATGAGGAAGGGGCGGCGAGCGGGCTGATCCGCGCCGCCGGCGGCGATGCGGCGGCGGTGCGCCTTGCTGTCGATGCCGCGATCGGCAAGCTGCCGAAAGTGCAGGGTGCGGGTGCCGGGCAGCCGCAGATCACGCCGGATCTCGTGCGCGTGCTCGATGCGGCGCAGCAGATGGCGCAGAAGGCTGGCGACGAATATGTGGCGCAAGACCGGGTTCTGGTCGCGCTTGCCGCCAGCGGCACGCCGGCGGGGCGGGCGCTGAGCGGCGCCGGCGCCTCGGCGCAGGCGCTGGAAAAGGCGGTGGCCGATATCCGCAAGGGTCGCACCGTCACCAGCGCGAATGCCGAGCAGACTTTCGACGCGCTCAAGAAATACGCCCGTGACGTGACCGAGGCCGCGCGCGCCCAGAAACTCGATCCGGTGATCGGGCGGGACGAGGAAATCCGCCGCGCAATTCAGGTTCTGGCACGGCGGACCAAGAACAACCCGGTGCTGATCGGCGAGCCCGGCGTGGGCAAGACCGCGATCGTCGAAGGGCTGGCACTGCGCATCGTCAATGGCGACGTGCCCGAGGCGCTGAAGGGCAAGCGGCTGCTCGCGCTCGATCTCGGCGCCATGGTCGCGGGCGCGAAATATCGCGGCGAGTTCGAGGAGCGGCTGAAAGCCGTGCTGAAGGAGATCGAAGGCTCGAACGGCGAGATCATCCTGTTCATCGACGAGATGCACACGCTGGTCGGTGCCGGTCGCGCGGATGGCGCGATGGACGCCTCGAACCTGATCAAGCCCGAGCTTGCCCGCGGCGCGCTGCACTGCGTCGGCGCGACGACGCTCGACGAATATCGGAAATACATCGAGAAGGACGCGGCGCTGGCCCGGCGGTTCCAGCCGGTCTTCGTCGATGAGCCGAGCGTCGAGGACACGATCTCGATCCTGCGCGGGATCAAGGAGAAATACGAGCTGCATCATGGCGTGCGGATTTCGGATTCTGCGCTGGTCGCGGCGGCGACCTTGTCGAACCGCTACATCACCGACCGCTTCCTGCCGGACAAGGCGATCGACCTTGTCGACGAGGCCGCCTCGCGGCTGCGGATGCAGGTGGATTCCAAGCCCGAGGCGCTCGATGAGCTCGACCGGCGGCTGATGCAGCTCAAGATCGAGCGGGAAGCGCTGCGCAAGGAACAGGATCCCGCGTCCCGCGAGCGGCTGGACCGGCTCGAGGGCGAGATCGCCGAGCTCGAGGAGAAATCCGACGCGATGACGGCGTCGTGGAAGGCCGAGAAGGACCGGCTGAACGCCACCCAAAAGCTGAAGGAACAGCTCGACCAGGCGCGCGGCGAGGCGGAAATGGCGCAGCGCTCCGGCAACCTGACCCGGGCGTCTGAGCTGATGTATGGCGTGATCCCCGATATCGAGCGCAAGCTCGCCGCGGAGCCGGCCGAGGGCGCCATGGTCAACGAGGCGGTGACGGAGGCGCAGATCGCCCAGGTCGTCGCCCGCTGGACCGGCATCCCGGTCGACCGGATGCTGGAAGGCGAGCGCGCCAAGCTGATCCGCATGGAAGATGAGCTGCGCCAGCGCGTGGTGGGGCAGGAAGCCGCATTACGGGCGGTTTCGGATGCCGTGCGACGCGCGCGGGCCGGATTGCAGGATCCGAACCGGCCGATCGGCTCCTTTCTGTTCCTCGGCCCGACCGGCGTCGGCAAGACCGAAACTTGCAAGGCGCTGGCCGAATT
>NZ_CACTIA010000005.1:2392500-3266126 GCF_902712915.1 Acidiphilium sp. C61
CCAAGGGTTCCTGCGCAAGGTTAATCCGCGCAGGGTGAGCCGGCCCCTAAGGCGAGGGCGAAAGCCGTAGTCGATGGGAAGGGGGTGAATATTCCTCCGCCTGCTGGAAGTGACGAATGCGAGATGTTGTCTGTCCTTATCGGATTGGGCGGGCTTTTTGAGCATTCCGGGAAATAGCTCCAGCGTATAGACCGTACCCTAAACCGACACAGGTGGACTGGTAGAGTATACCAAGGCGCTTGAGAGAACGATGTTGAAGGAACTAGGCAAATTACTCGCGTAACTTCGGGATAAGCGAGACCCGTATGTGGGCAACCATGTGCGGGTGGCACAAAAGAGGGGGTAGCGACTGTTTAGTAAAAACACAGGGCTCTGCGAAGTCGAGAGACGACGTATAGGGTCTGACGCCTGCCCGGTGCCGGAAGGTTAAGAGGAGAGGTGCAAGCCTTGAATTGAAGCCCCGGTAAACGGCGGCCGTAACTATAACGGTCCTAAGGTAGCGAAATTCCTTGTCGGGTAAGTTCCGACCTGCACGAATGGCGTAACGACTTCCCCACTGTCTCCAGCATCGGCTCAGCGAAATTGAATTCCCCGTGAAGATGCGGGGTACCCGCGGTCAGACGGAAAGACCCTATGAACCTTTACTGCAGCTTTGCAGTGGCATCAGAAGAGTGCTGTGTAGGATAGGCGGGAGGCATTGAAGCATGGGCGCTAGCTTGTGTGGAGCCAACCTTGAAATACCGCCCTGCGCGCTTTTGATGTCTAACCGTGGCCGGTTATCCCGGTCCGGGACCCTGCATGGTGGGCAGTTTGACTGGGGCGGTCGCCTCCTAAAGAGTAACGGAGGCGCGCGATGGTGGGCTCAAGCCGGTCGGACATCGGCTGTTGAGTGCAATGGCATAAGCCCGCCTGACTGCGAGAGCGACAGCTCGAGCAGAGACGAAAGTCGGCCATAGTGATCCGGTGGTTCCACGTGGAAGGGCCATCGCTCAACGGATAAAAGGTACTCTAGGGATAACAGGCTGATCTCCCCCAAGAGTCCACATCGACGGGGAGGTTTGGCACCTCGATGTCGGCTCATCACATCCTGGGGCTGGAGCAGGTCCCAAGGGTTCGGCTGTTCGCCGATTAAAGTGGTACGTGAGCTGGGTTTAGAACGTCGTGAGACAGTTCGGTCCCTATCTGCCGTGGGTGTTGGAGACTTGAGAGGATTTGTCCCTAGTACGAGAGGACCGGGATGAACATACCTCTGGTGCATCGGTTGTCACGCCAGTGGCACAGCCGAGTAGCTAAGTATGGACGGGATAACCGCTGAAAGCATCTAAGCGGGAAACCCACCTCAAAACTAGGTCTCCCTGAGGGTCGTGAGAGACCATCACGTTGATAGGCCGGGTGTATAAGCGCGGTAACGCGCTCAGCTAACCGGTACTAATCACCCGATAGAACTTGAATATCTCAACCACCCCCACCATGCACAAACACCAACACAACTCACACAACACACCAAATTCACACCAGTCCATAGTCTACGATAGATTGGACGACCTGGTGGCCATTGCGGGGAGCCTGCACCCGATCCCATCCCGAACTCGGCCGTGAAAACCCCCAGCGCCCATGGTACTGTGTCCTAAGGCACGGGAGAGTAGGTCGCCGCCAGGTCCTCCAATCTATCGTAAAATAAATCATCACCCGCGGGGTGGAGCAGCCCGGTAGCTCGTCAGGCTCATAACCTGAAGGTCACAGGTTCAAATCCTGTCCCCGCAACCAACGGAACCATAATACTAGAACTACTAAAGCCCGTAGCAGAAATGCCGCGGGCTTTTTGCTGTTCAACCGAAGCCTCAGCCGGGCAGTCCGCAAGATGCATGAACGCCGCAAGGTCGCCGCGCAGTTCCAGGCGGTACTTGCCGCGCCCTTCCTCCGGATACAGCGTGATCGCATCGATCAGCGCACGCAGCGCTTCCGCCGCTGCCGCCATTGTGTCAGGGTCGGCCAAAGCCTGTTCCAGCAGTTCAACCCGACGACGATAGATTCGGGGCAGATTTGTGTTCAGGTCGGGCATTGGCTCAGGCGACGCTTCGCGCTGCTGTTCCGCCACGATCTCGTCCTGCTTCGCTTCAAGCTTGCGCAGATCTTCAACGAGGCTTCGGCTCCCGCCAATCTCCTTGATCGTATCCAAGATCGTCTTGATTTGCCGGGCGACCTTGGCCTGTTCAGCTCCCAGACGCGCCCGTCGTGCAGCTTGTTCGCGGTTCGCTGCATTCACCTCGGAGACATAGCTCTCAACGAAACGCTCAACCAGTTCGGGAGGGTCACGTCCGTCGATGTGGTGGAAATTATAGATGGGTTAAGGTGACCGTGGATCATTCGGCTGCGGTGGCGATCTGGGGTGGAAATACCTCGATTGCGTGCGGTGTAAGTTCGGCCATTGGCTCGGTCTGCATGTAGCGATTTTGTGTTTGCCACTCGTCGTTCTGCTCGAGGAGCACGGCGCCCACGAGCCTGATGATGGCGGCTTCGTTTGGAAAGATGCCGACGACATCAGCGCGCCGCTTGACCTCCTTGTTCAGGCGTTCGATCGGGTTGGTAGAGTGGATCTTGACCCTGTGTTGCACGGGGAAGTCCATGTGGGCGAGGACATCGACCTCGCTATCATCGATAAAAGCGGCGAGCTTGGGCCATTTGGCGCGGAGCTGGTCGGCGGTGTGGCGCAGCGTCTGGCTAGCGCCAGCCCGGTCAGGCTGAATGAAGGCTTGGCGGAGCGCCGCCGAGACCATGCTCTGCTGGCCCTTGCCGACATAGGCCAGGGCATTGCGCATCCAGTGAACGCGGCATCGTTGCCAGGACGCGCCCATGACGCGGCGGATTGCGGACTTGAGGCCCTCGTGCGCGTCGGAGATGACCAGCTTTACCTGACGCAGACCGCGGCGCACCAGGCTCTTGAGGAAGGCAGCCCAGAAGGTCTCGGCCTCGCTGGGGCCGATGTGCAGCCCGACGATCTCGCGCTTGCCTTCGGTATTAGCGGCCACGGCGATTATCGCAGCCACCGAGACGATGCGCCCTCCCTCGCGCTGCTTGAGGTAGGTGGCGTCGAGCCAAAGATACGGCCAGTCACCGGTCAGCGGGCGCTCGAGGAAGGCGTTCACCCGCTCGTCGATATCCTTGCACAGCTTGCTCACCGTGCTCTTGCCAATGCCACTCAGCCCCATGGCCTGCACCAGGTCGTCGACGCGTCGGGTGGAGACGCCGCCAAACACCTCTCCGTGCCGCTGGTTTGCGACGCCAAGGCCGGCCTCGCCGCGCTGTCGCAAGCGCTCGGCGACTATCGCGCACCTGTTTCATGGCTGGCTTCGGCGCAAGCAAGGCGGCGGGACTGGAACGACTACGTCGCATCGAACACGGCGCCGCGAAATGGAACGCCGAGCTACGCGCAGGCGATTGGCGCCGTCAACGCGCGCTGCACGCCGCGCGACCGGATCGTCACCGCGGCGGGTGGATTGCCCGCCGAGCTGGCCGCCAACTGGCGGACGCTTGGCATCGGCACGGTCGATATCGAGTTCGGATTTTCTTGCATGGGCTACGAGATCGCCGGCGGCTGGGGGGCAAGGATTGCCCAGGCGGAACTGGACACGGACGCGGAGACCATCGTCTTCGTCGGCGATCGTTCGTATCTTCTGATGAATTCGGACATCTATTCCTCCGTGCTCACCGGCCACAAGCTGATCATCATCGTGCTCGATAACGGCGGGTTCGCGGTGATCAACAAACTGCAGAAAAACACAGGCAACGCCAGCTTCAACACGCTGATTGCCTATTGCCCGACGATTCCGCAGCCCTTCACCGTCGATTTTGCCGCGCATGCACGCGCGCTTGGCGCGGTGGCCGAGCATGTTTCATCACTCGACGCGTTCGTCGCTGCCTTCGACCGCGCGCGTGAGGCCGACCGGACCGCCGTGATTGTCATGCGCGTCGATCCGGTCGAGGGCTGGACCGAGCGCGGTCACGCCTGGTGGGAAGTCGGCACGCCTGCAATCAGCTCCCGCGCTGAAGTGACCGCCGCGCGGGCGGCGATCGAAGCCGGACGTGCAGCCCAGCGCAGGGGGACGTGATGCAACTGCCCTGGCACCGCTCCAACCGTGATCGCTTCGTCGTCCTTGGCCGGGTTGGGATGGATCTGTATGCCGATCCGCCGGGTTCGCGGATCGATCACGCCGGGCGATATGTCGCGGCCATCGGCGGTTCGGCTGGTAATATCGCGGTCGGGCTGGCGCGACAGGGGGTTACAGTTGGGTTGGTGACATGCGTTTCGGATGACGCGGTCGGCCGGTTCTGCCTCGCCGAGTTATGCCGCTACGGCGTGGACACACGCCATGTCAGCATGATTGGCGGAGAGACAAGAACATCCCTTGCAGTAACCGAAACGGTGGCTGTCGACTGCCAGACAGTCCTCTACCGAAATCGGGCGTCTGACCTCTTCCTGCGTGACTCCGATGTCCAATCCATCGGGTTTGCCGATGTCGTCGCCCTTGTCGTGACGGGAACAGCACTCGCGGCCGCCCCCTCCCGCGGTGCCGCCAGGAGGGCGATGGCCCTTGCGCGCGCCGCCGGCGCTCACATTGTCCTTGACATAGACTATCGCGCCTATTCCTGGACCACGCCAGACGAGGCCGCGGACGTGTGCAGGGATGCGGCACTGCTGTCCGACATCGTCATCGGCAATGATCTGGAGTTCGGGCTGCTTGCGGGCGGGCCCGCGCTCGGGATGGATTTCGCCGCGGATCTGGTGAAGCGCGGCGCGATTTTTACCATCTACAAGAAGGGGGCGGAGGGCTCGGTCACCTATGCCGGCGACGCCAGTTTCGTAACCCCGATCTTTCCAGTCACGGCACTCAAACCCACAGGTGCGGGCGATGGCTTCATGGCCGGCCTGCTCGCGGGGCTCGCGCAGGGCGAGGCGCTGGACATCGCCGTGCGGCGCGGATCGGCCACCGCGGCACTGGTCGTCGCTGGCATTGGCTGCGCACCGGCCTCGCCTGACGAGGCAACGCTCAGGCGCTTCATTCAATCCTTCTAACGGACATGGACCGGATCCCTCATGCATACCGCACCGTACGAAAACATGAACCAGCCAATCGTCAACATCGATCATCCGCTGGTGCCGCTGGTCTATTTGCGCATTCCGGTGATGATGAACGGTCAATCCGTTCGATCGTGAACACCGATTCCGGCGATCATGAACACCTGCTCGCTCTGGCCTGAACGGGGCCTGACGGGCGGCCGGCGGTCATGGTGGATCGCTGCCACTGACGGTTGCGCCGTCTCATTTTTCCGTGGGGTTCGTCAAGCGCCCTGATCGGATTGTGTGGTGACGGCGTGACGCTTGCGCAGGCTCGGTCCCTTCAGTTCGATGCGATGGGCGCGGTGCACGACGCGGTCCAGGATCGCATCTCCCAGGGTGGGATCCCCCACCAGGTCATGCCAGCGATTCACGGGCACCTGGCTGGTCACCAGCAGGGAGCCCTTTTCATAACGATCATCAACGATTTCCAGTAGGTCGCGGCGCTGCTCGGCGGTCAGGGGCTCGGGTCCCCAATCATCGATGATGAGCAGGCGGGTGCGTTCAAGGGCCGCCAACATCCGGGGCAATCTTCCTTCGCCGCGCGCCGTCGCGAGTTCGGCAAACAGGCGTGGCGCCCGCCGATAGAGGACCGAGAAGCCCTCCCGGCACGCCTTGTGGCCGAGCGCGCAGGCGAGCCATGATTTGCCCACGCCGGTCGGGCCGCTGATGACCAGATGCTGGCTGTGCGAGATCCATTCGCAACCGGCAAGTTTGTGGAACAGGGCTCGGTCCAGACCGCGCGGTGTCCGGAAGTCAGTATCCTCGACAACCGCATTCTGGCGCAGCCGCGCCTGGCTCAGCCTGCGGGCGAGGCGCTTGTTGTCCCGGCTGGTTGCCTCACGGTCGACCAGCAACCCGAGCCAATCCTCGCGGGTCAGATCGTCAGCCGCCGATTGGTTCTGCATCTCGATGAACGCGTCGGCCATTGCCGTCAGGCCGAGGCCGCGCAGGCGCTCCACCATGGGATGGATCAGCATCTTGTTTCCTTTCAGTGATAGTAGCCGGGGCCACGGATGTTCTCGTGGAACAGGCTGGGTTGTTCGGTCTTGTCCGTGGTCTTCCTCTCCTGAGCATTCTTCAGGATCGCAGCGACCGAGCCGTAGGAGCGGGTTCCGAGTGCCAAGGCACGGGCGCAGGCGGCATCCAGCCGCTCGGGGTCGTAGCGCTTTGCCAATCCGAGGATGCCAATGCAGGAGCGGAACCCCTGTTCGGGATGCGGGCGCGAGCGCAGGATGATTTCGACCAGGGCGGCGGTGTCGTCACCGACCGCAGTGGCTTCGCGCAATATCCGTTCGTGGGTCCAATCGCGATAGCGCCGATGCGAACTCGGCATGTGATCCGCGATTGTGGTCGGCCGGTGCTGGCGGAAGCTGCGCTGGTGCGTGGCCACCAGCTTGCCCCGGTGGAAGATTTCCACCGTCTTCGCCGTGATCCGTGCCTCTACTGTTTCGCGGATCAACCGGAACGGCACCGAGTAAAAGTGCTTGTCGATCTCGACATGGTAATCGAGGTTCACGCGGCAGCGCTTCCAGTCCGCGTATTCGTAAGGCGTGGGCGGCAGTGGTTGCAGGGCCGGGCGGTCGAGCTGCTCATAGAGCGCCCGCCGGTTGGTGCCCCAGCCGCGCATCGGTCGATCGTTCACCTGATCGACCAATTCGCGAATCGCCTGGTTCAATTCAGCCAGCGAGAAGAAGCGGCGGTTGCGCAGCCGTGCCAGGATCCAGCGCTGGACCACCTGCACGCCGACCTCGGCCTTCGCCTTGTCCCGCGGCTTGTAAGGCCGCGCCGGAATGATCGCGGTGCCGTAATGCGCCGCCATGTCGGCGTAGGTGCGGTTCACCGTCGGCTCATAAAAGCACGCGCGCGTGATCCCCGCGCGCAGATTGTCGCTGACGATCTGCCGCGGCGTGCCGCCAATCGCGGTCAACGCGTTAACGTGCGCGCCGATCCAGTCCGCCAGCCCCTGGCTCCAGGTCGCTTCGGCGTAGATGAAGCTCGAGGCACCGAGTACGGCAACAAAGATTTCGGCCCGCCGGATCTCCCCGCTCGCCCCATCGATCACTTCCATGGCGTGGCCAGCGAAGTCGACGAACAGCCGCTCTCCCGCCATATGCACCTGGCGCAGCGTCGGCTTCAGACGACCCACCCATTCCCGGTAGAGATCGCAAAACCAGGAGTAGCTGAACCCGTCCTGGCCGCCGGTGCCGGCCCGGTATTCTTCCCACAGCAGCGACAGCGTCACATTCGGCCGGCGCAATTCACGATGCACCGCCGCCCAATCCGGCACCGGCCGGCGGTCCGGCGCAACATCCGGCAGCGGCGGATATAGCAGCGTCTCAAGCTGCGCGTCGCCAAGGTCTTCAGGCAGAGGCCAATTCAATCCCGCCAGCCGCGCCCGGCTCAGGTAACTGTTCACAGCTCCTACGCTCAGACCCGTACTACCCGCAATCGCTCGCTGGCTCAGTCCCTGCGCAAATCGCAGCCGCAAAACATCACGTATCTTCCGCATCGACAATCTCTCTCCCGGCATTCCCATCCCTCGCTGCTCAGCAAAGGATCGGGATTACCCCTGGTTGAAGACTGTCAGCAGCGGCGCCCCACCATCGCACTCCAGGACACGTTCATGAGCACCCGAACCGGTGTTCACGATCCGCCGGAATCCGCGTTCATGATCAACCGGATTAGGCGTTCACAATCAAACGGAATCGATGTTCACAATCAACCGGAACGCGCAGGTCTATTTCAATATCGTCAAGTTGAATGGCGGCGAACGCTTTGAATCGACAACCCCGGGCTACGAAACCTGCATCGTGCCCGCAACCGGGACAATCGACGTGGCAACTGCCGGCCACACCTTCGCCGATATCGGCAAGCGCCGTTTGAATGTCTGGGACGGTGAGCCCGAAGGTGTCTATGTCGGTGCGGGCGAGACTGCGATCATCACCTGTACGCAAGGACCCGCCGAGATTTTCATCGCCGGTGCGCGCTTTGACAAGGTTTTGCCGCCCTTCGCCGTCCGTGCCGCCGACATCGACCCCGTGCGATACGGCTCGGACGAGACCAAGACGCATCGCAAGATCAAGCACATTCTCGGACAGAAATATCATGACCGGGTTGGCAGGCTGCTGGTCTCCGAACTCTACACCGTCGGGGCCGGCGGATGGTCCGGCTTTCCGAGCCACAAGCACGACACGGATCGTCTGCCCATCGAGAGCCGCCACGACGAGGCGTATAATTTCCGCTTCAACCCGCCACGCGGCTCCGGCTTGCAGATGCTCCAGAGGGAGGATGGCAAGCCTGGAGATGCCTATCACATCGTCGATGGCTCAACGATCCTGCTCGACAAGGGATATCACCCCTGCTGCGCGCTCCCGGGGTACGAGATGTATTACTTCACCATCCTGGGCGGGCTGTCGCAACGGCCGCTGATCCAGTTTTTCCAGCCCAGCCATGCCGATCAGGTTGAAACCATTCCCGGCATCAAAGACATGATCGCCAAGTTCAAATGACAGTCGCGACCCTGCGGGATGTGCTGACGCCATGCCTTGATGACAATACGGCTGTTGCCGGCCTTGTCGTTCTGGGGTGGGAAGATGCCGTGGCGTATGTCCGGGCGGCGGAACATCTGGGCCGCCCGGTGATCTTGCAGGCAGGGCCGGGTAGCCGATCCCATACGCCGCTGCCTGTTCTCGGCGCGATGCTCCGCAATCTCGCTGAAAGGGCGGCAGTTCCGGTCGTGATTCATCTCGACCATGGCGACAGCCTCGATGATTGCAAGCTCGCGTTCGAGAGCGGCTTCTCGTCGGTGATGTTCGCCGGATCTGGCCTGCCATTGGGGGAGAATATCGACAAGACCGGCGAGATCTGCGCCTGGGCCCACGCACATGGCCTTTCGGTGGAAGGCGAACTCGGCTTCGTCGGCTATCAGGATGGCCACGAATCCAGAGGAACGGACCCGCAGGATGTTGGCGGCTTCGTTCGGGAAGCTGCAGTGGATGCGCTCGCTGTTTCCGTCGGCAACCGCCATCTGATGACATCGCCCGGGGCAGAGATCGACCTCGATCGCCTCGCGGCAATCGAGGCTGCTTCGCCCGGCTTGCCTCTTGTGTTGCACGGGGGGTCTGGCATCGGGCGCTCGATGCGGAAATTCGTCGCCGCAAATACGAATGTCTGCCAGGTCAATATCGGAACAGAGTTGCGCATGGCGTTTGGTGCTTCCCTGCGCCGTATCCTGTCAGAGGACATGTCGGCATTCGATCGTATCCGGATTCTGGAGAAGACGATCGCGCCGGTATGTGCTGCGGCGCAGAGCGCCATGACCTCGCTGGTTTAGCTATTTTTTAGCCAAAATTTTCCAAATGAAAAATACTTGAATTAACGGGGAATTTGATGGCGTATTTTACAAAATATTTGAATAATATTTTAGGATATAAATAAAATACCCGCTTCAATCGAGTTCTTCACATGAGAGGATAGCCAAGATGAGTGCACGTAAAATCAATACAAGGCCGAATGTTGTGGTGGGTGCGGTGTGTATGTCAGTGGCTCTTGCGGGAGGAATGCGGGTGGCTTCGGCGCAGCCGCATGAACTGACATTTGCAATGGTCACGCACGCGCAGACAGGTGACGCCTACTGGTCGATCGTTCGCAAAGGTGCTGAAGCCGCCACGAAAAACGATCATGTCAGGCTCATCTACCAGAACAATCCGAACGCCGCCGGTGAAGCGCAGCTCATCACCAATGTGGCTCAGCAACATGTCGATGGCATCGCTGTCACGATTCCCTTCCCTGATGCTGAAATTCCGATGCTGAAGAAAGTGGAGACGGGCGGCATTCCAGTCGTCGGGCTCAATGCGGGATTGAATGTCTGGAAGAAGGCCGGCTTGCTGATGTATGTCGGCGAGGATGAAACGATCGCCGGAGAGGCCGTTGGAAAGCGCCTCAACATGCTCGGCGCCAAGCATGTGCTCGTGGTCGATCAGTTGCAGGGCGCAACGAACCTCGAGGATCGCTACGACGGGATCAAGAAGACCTTCCATGGCCAGGCCGAGGTACTGTATCTCAGCGGTTTCGACATGGCCGTTGCACAGTCGCGGATTGTCGCGAAGCTGCAGCAGGACGACGCCATCGATTATGTGGTGACGCTGGGTGCACCCTTCGCGCCGACGGCGATCCAGGCTGTCAAGATGGCGAACAGCAATGCTAAGGTTGCAACTTTCGACCTCAGCCAGCAAGCGGCGCAGCTGATCCAGCAGGGCAAGCTGCAATTCGCCGTGGATCAGCAACCTTACGTGCAGGGCTACGAGGCTGTCGATTTCCTGTGGTTCTACAAGACGAATGGCGATGTGGTCGGCGGCGGAAAGCCGGTGTTGACCGGCCCGACCTTCGTGACATCGAAGAACGTCGCGGCGGTGTTGAAGTTCACCAAGCGCGGCACCCGCTGATCCTGGCCCGATCCTGAGACTTCCTGCCGGCTGGCGCCGATGAGGGTGCCAGCCGTGCAAAGCCCCGGGATGGGAGGAGAGATGATGACGATGACCAATGGCACGATGACCGGAAACGACGCGTCGCGCGCTCAGCGCCCGCCTGTCGCAAAGCAGGCCTTCTGGCGGAAGACGCTGAAGCGACCGGAGGCCGGCGCGCTAGGTGGGGCCATACTTGTCTTTCTTCTGTTCTTCGTGGTCGCGCCGCCATTCCGGCAGATTGATGCGCTCACGACGGTGCTCTACCAGTCAGCGACGATCGGGGTTCCCGCAGTTGCGGTTTCGCTGCTGATGATCGGCGGCGAGTTTGATCTGACGGCAGGTGTCGCGGTGACGACGTCCTCGCTCGCAGCGTCGATGTTCGCGACACAGGTAGCGGGCAATCTGTGGGTGGGGATCGCGCTCGCGCTGCTGGTCTCACTGGCGATCGGCGCGCTGAACGGCTACCTGCTGATCCGCACGCGGCTGCACAGCTTCCTCGTCACCCTGTCGACCTTCCTGATGCTGCAGGGGCTGAATATCGCGCTCACCAAGGTGGTGACGGGAAATGTCGCGACCGGCGATATCAGCCAGCTTCCCGGCTTTGCCTCCGCTCATGCGATTTTTGCCTCGACGGTCCGCATCGGCAATGTCGATGTCAGCATCGCGATCCTCTACTGGTTCCTGTTCATCCTGGTGGCGACCTGGCTGCTGCTGCGCACGCGCTTCGGCAACTGGATCTTCGCCGTGGGCGGCAGTGACGAGAGCGCGCGGGCGGTGGGCGTGCCGGTGCGGCGGATGAAGATCGCACTGTTCATGCTGGTGGGCCTCAGTGCCTGGTTTCTCGGCATGCACATGCTGTTCGAATACAACGAGGTGCAGTCCGGCGCGGGTGTCGGCAACGAACTGCTCTACATCGCGGCGGCGGTGGTTGGCGGCTGCCTGATGACCGGCGGCTATGGCTCGGCGATCGGCTCGGGCTTCGGGGCGTTCATCTTCGGCATGACGACGGAAGGGGTGATCTATGCCGACTGGGACCCCGACTGGTTCATGTTCTTCGTTGGCGCGACCTTGCTGACAGCGACGGTGGTCAATACCTGGCTGCGCTTGCGGGCGAGCGGAGGGAAGTGAGATGAGCGAGAGATGTGCGCCGATCATCCAGCTTACCGATATCGGCAAGAGCTACGGCAATATCAGCGCGCTGCGCGGTGTGAGCATGACGGTGCGCAGCGGCGAAGTGACCTGCGTGCTGGGCGACAATGGCGCCGGCAAGTCGACGCTGATCAGCATCATTGCCGGGCTGCGCGAGCACAGCGCCGGCACCTACGCGGTGGATGGCGAGGCGGTAACGTTCGGCTCCCCGCGCGAGGCGCTGGATCGCGGCATCTCCGCGGTCTACCAGACGCTGGCGCTGGTGCCGCTGCTGCCGATCTGGCGGAACTTCTTCCTCGGGTCCGAACTGACCATCGGGCGCGGCCCGTTCCGCCGGCTCGACATCTCCGCCATGTGGGAGATCACCGACCGTGAACTGCGCCGGATGGGCATCAACGTCGCCGATCTCGACCAGCCTGTGGGCACGCTCTCGGGCGGGCAACGGCAGGTGGTGGCGATCGCGCGGGCGATCCATTTCGGCGCGCGCGTACTGATCCTCGACGAACCGACCGCGGCTCTCGGCGTCGCCCAGTCCGGCCTCGTGCTGCGTTACATCGCCCAGGCGGCGCGCGAACACGGCACAGGCGTCATCTTCATCACCCATAATCCCCACCACGCCTACATGGTCGGCGACCATTTCATCATCCTCGCCCGCGGCGAGGTCGAACTCGACGCCGCCCGCGACGGTCTCACCCTCGAGAACCTCATGTTCCACATGGCAGGTGGCGCCGGGCTCAACGCGCTCCAGCACGAACTCAACCGGTCGCAACCGGGAGATACATGAATGTGGTGCGCTTCTCATCATTGCTGGCATCAATCACGCTGCATTATCGCGGAGATCGTCGAATGCTGAGGGTTGCCGTTCTCGGCGCCGGCCGTATCGGCCGGGTCCATGCCGCCAATGCCGCCGCCAACCGGCGGGCGGAACTCGTTGCCATCGCCGATCCGTTCGGAAGCGCGGCGGAGGATCTCGCGCGGGAACTGGGCTGTGCTGCGTCGACCGATCCGGAAGCCGTGCTGGCGCGTGCCGATGTCGATGCCGTGGTGATCGGCACGCCGACCGACACGCATGTCACGCTCATGCTCGCCGCGGTGCGCGCCGGCAAGGCCGTGTTGTGCGAGAAGCCGATCGATCTCGACATCGCCAGGGCGGATGCGGCCGTCGCCGAGGTCGAGCAGGTCGGCGGACGGGTGATGCTGGCGTTCAACCGGCGCTTCGATCCGGCATCGCAGGAGTTGCGCCGCGCGATCGAGGCCGGGGAGATCGGCGAAGTGCGTCAGGTGATCATCACCAGCCGCGACCCGGCACCGCCGCCGCGCGCCTATCTCCAACATTCCGGCGGGATTTTCCGTGACATGGCGATCCATGATTTCGACATGGCGCGCTTCCTGCTTGGCGAGGAGCCTGTCGAGGTGATGGCGACGGCGAGCCGGCTGATCGATCCTGACCTGGCGGAAATTGGTGACTTCGACACGGTGATGGTCAATCTGCGTACGGAGTCCGGCCGGCAGTGCCACATCAATTGCTGTCGCGCTGCAGTATATGGCTATGACCAGCGCTTCGAGGTGTTCGGCTCGGCGGGAATGCTGATGAACGACAATTTGCACGCGACCACGGTGCGCCGCTGGAGCGGTGCGGCGACCGACGCGCGCGAGCCGCTGCTGAACTTCTTTCTCGAACGCTATGCCGACGCTTACCACACCGAGTTCGAGATGTTCCGTGCTGCGGTCGAAACCGGCGCGCCGATGCCGGTGACGCCACGCGACGGCCGGCAGGCACTATGGCTCGCCGATTGCGCGCTCGAATCGGCGTTGACCGGCCGCGCGGTTCGCGCCTGAATCGGGACTCCACATCAACCTCTCGCGTACTCCAATCTGGATTTGCGGGGATTTAGAGCATCGTCCGATCAGATAGAATCATCTGATCGGATAAAGATGCTCTATTTATCAACAAGATAGAGCACTACATCCGATCCGGAAGGATCGGAAAGTGCTCTAAGATTCCCATTCGGGTGTGGCTGCGATTCACGCTGTGCGTGGAACGATTTGTATGCTGGTTTTATCGATTTTGGCGAGGCGTCGATTGAGCTTGGGTCCGGCATAGCCGCCGTCGGCAAATACATCCCACGGCCACACTCAATTTAGAGCATCATCCGAGTGGGGCGGCAGACGTGGCGGCAGGGCGATGCGGGCGGCCTTGAAGGCTGTGGCCGCAGCGGGACCAGCTGCGGTGCGGACCTGCCAATCATTTATTCGATCCGAGCAGATGGCCGTTCACCGTGCGTCCATACATCGAGAACTTGCTATCGTGGAATGCCTTCCGTGTTGCCGCGACGCTGTCGGAGAAGCGCGGATCCTGCGGCCGATCGTGGCTGTCGACATATTGCGCGACGTCCCAGGCTTGCTGGACGCTCAGTGTGCCGACGGCGCCCAAGGGCATGTTGGCATAGATGAATTCGGCAGCGTTCTTCACGCTGCCCATGCCGGCGCCCCAGTTGAAGGACTTCGCGCCCCAGAGCGGCGGGAAGACGGTTTGTCCGCGCGCATATTGCCCCTGCCCGCGGGCCCCGTGGCACAATGAGCAGTCCTCGCGATAGACAATCCTGCCGCGAGCATAGTCCGGTGTTTCCGCTGGCGCGGCTAGCCTGGGGTAGCCACGGCCGGCGAGGTGCGCGCCTGTCGGCGCGTTTGTGGCGAGCCAGAAGGAATAAGCTTCGAGCGCGATGATTGTCTTGCTGTCGAGCGCTGGAACTTTGCCGTTCTCGCTGAAGCGGAAGCAGCCCTGCAGCCGCATGCCGAAATTGTTGACCTTGCGGTTCTTTTGCCGGTATGCCGGATAGCCCGTGTAGGCGGCCCACATCGGTGCCGAACCGGCGAGGCGGCCGGCATCCAGATGGCAGTTGCTGCAGTTCAGCGCGTTGCCGATCACGCCATGGGCATAGACCGTGGTATGACGGAAAATATTCTCGCCAAGTTTGACGGCGTCGCCGAACGGGCCTTTGGGCATGTCGGCGCGCGGCGGCGGTGAAAACGAGGGTTGTGTGGGGGTGGTGGCCAGCGCCGCGGCGATCGGCAGTTGAGCGGCGAGAAGTGCGGCGATTGTCCGACGGATCATTGTTTGCCTCCGTCCGCCACAAGGCCGGGCAGGGTGGTCGGGTTCGGCGACAAGCTGGCATAAAAGGCGCTGACCGCAGAAATCTCGGCCGCCGACAGCTGTCTCGTTACATTGCTCATCAGGTGGAGCGGCTCGCCTGTGCGGCTGCCATTCTTCCAGGCAGTCAGTTGCGCCGAGATGTAGGATTGCGGCTGCCCTGCAAGGCGCGGGAACGCGACGCCGACACCGATACCGAAGGGACCGTGGCAGGAATCGCAGGCAGGAACACCTGTCAGTTTGCCGCCCCAGGCACCGTTCATGGCAAGGGCTTCGCCCTGGGTGTTCAGGTTCTTCGTCGGCTCGGGCGTGGCGGGTACCGGCAGCGTCGCATAATACGCGGCGATGGCCGCGCGCGCCTTGGCATCGAGTGGATTTGCCATTGACTGCATTACGGCGTTCTTGCGTTCGCCATGCTTGAAGGCGGTGAGTTGCCGCTCGATATACGATGCCGGCAGGCCTGCCAGGGCTGGAAAGCCGGCGCTCAGGTTGCCCATGCCGTTGACACCGTGGCAACTAGCGCATGTCGCGATTTGTGGCGGTGCCGCTGCAGCGCCGTTTCCAAAGGATATGGAACTGCCGAGGAGAGCCATGCTGATGACAGCAAATCTCGACGATCTCTGATGGCGCATTTGCATCGACGATCTCCTTCGTTTCCAGGATCCCCTAAAATAATATAAATAATCAAATTGCTTGGGAGATCAAATATATCACTAAATTCGATAATTTAGATATAAAAATTATTTGCGCCTAGCGGTGCCTTGAAAACATGGCCTCATCTGCCCCTTCTCAATGGCTCGTGATCTGTTTTGGAGCGGTCGGCGATCGTGTTGGATCATACCAGGCTGCTGCGAATATGTCTTGGCATTCCGCGGGTATGATGAGGTCGACGAGTTGTCCGATTGCGGCCGAAACCGGACTGGCGGCTTTCGGGCAGAGGGCGTAAGACGTCGATATCCAGTCATGGCGTGACAGAGCAGCAGATCGCCGCTGTTCTGAACGCTGGGCTTTGAATGGCGCGTCGAAGCGCCCCCGCGAAATTTCAGGAAAGCATGCAGGATGGTAAAGCGCCGCAAGGAGGAAGAAATCGTGGGTGTGCTCGAGTTCGAAGGCAGGGACAGCGAGGACTCGGAAGTCATGAGCTGGCTGGCCGAGCACAAGGCGCGGAACGGGGGCAAAATCCGGATGAGCCGGGGGAGCACCGGCGTCCGAGTTGCATTCAGCAAAGCGGCAGATATGGCGTTCTGGCAAGAACGGTCGATGCAAGCGAGCAAGGGGAAGCGATCATCGCGTTCCTGAGCCTCGTTCATATCACGGAGGATATCTGCAGTGACAAAGGAAGAGCTGACCGATTGGGCATTGGCGAATGGCTGGCGGATCATCGCCGGCCATCCCAGCCTGACAAAGCCGGGCGCGCCCAACGATCCCATCGTGCGTCTCGTGATGAAGGCGACGGTCGTCAATCTCGAAGTGCGCAAGCCGGCGGGAAAATGGGAAAAAGTGGCTGGTGAGAGCTACGCCGATGTCGTGGCGGGCGCGGAAGACGAGTTGCCGCATGGCCTTGGTTTCGAAAAAGTCCCAAGCATCACGCTGCTGATGCAGAAAAATCGCGACGATATGGTATTCGCGCGGTTCAGCGGCAGATAGCGTGCCTCCCTGGAGCCCGATCACGGGCCTCCGCATTCCCTGCCGCCGCCTCTTGGCATGCGATGATCCATCGGCGCGGCAACGGCCTGTGGTGGCTACCGCCCTTGGCGGCCGTAGCGATTGAATGGCAAAAGTATCAAGGCCACTTACTCGTTGACGTCGGGCCATAACGATACTGTTTTCAGCCTTGTCGACACGATCGTCATACAATCGTCGTGGGTTGGTGGTAGGTGATCGGCCAGGTCGGATGGATTTCTGCCGGGCCGGTTTACGACAACTGACATCTCGCGAAATGGATCAGTGGCGTTCGGCTTGACCCAGAATCAGTTCGACGTCTCTTGCTGGTTCGAGTGTCGTCCGTGATGCCCCAACGACCCGTATCGAGGTTTGAGGACGTCAAACAGGGCTGCGTGCGATCGATTTGATGGCGTCTCGGACTTTCCCCGAAGACCGTTCGATCTCCCGATCCTGTGTCTCGATCTCGGCCTTCACTGCCTCCTCGCTGTCCGGACCATCGACGATCGACTTCAGGATCTTGCGGCGGGAACTGCGGCTGCCATCGGCATAAGTCACGTCGAACATGACCATTGCTCTATCGATGCGGCGTTTCATTGCTTTACCGCATCTTCGGAGAGTTCTGTCGCATCGGCATCAACTGGAGCAGGTGTTCCCGTCGTCTGGGGCGCGATATCACTGTCCAGGCCAGCCTTGCGCCGGAACACAGCATCTCGCCTTTCCTGATCTTTGGCTTCCTTCTTCGCCTGCTTAAGACGATTGCGCTCTGCGCGTTGCCCGCTGTAATTCTGCCTGAAGACCACTTGTATTTCCCTTAATCTCCGGAACAAGACATCAATTGGGTCGATCCGACCCAATTCAGCGCTCATGCTCGGGAGCTATCTGGCTGTTGTTGAACTGCGGCGTAGAGATGCCGGCGTTTCGAAACTCAATGCTGATCATGGACGCCAGGATACATACTGGATCTCAATGATCCACAACCTTCCTGACCGACAGCGTGACGGCATTATGCAGAATGATCCGGGATATTCTACAGCACGTTCCGATCCATCTGATCGGATGATGCTCTAGTCACGATCCCAAATCCACGAAGTATCAGCGAGGCATATGCTGCCGGGCGTTCGTTGGTCCGTGGCCGATCATATGAATCCGGGGAGACAAAGCTGAGGCGCTGCAAATGCTCGTTGCACGACTAGCTTCGGACCATCAGAAACACCCCATCGGCTAGCCGATGGGGTGCGATAGACATCAGCTCAGGCGGCCTTCAAATTCACGGCCGACATTTTACCCTGCTGGCCACGCTGCAATTCGTAATTCAGCTTTTGTCCTTCATTGAGGCTGCCCAGCCCCGCGCGTTCGACATCCGACACGTGGACAAACACGTCCTTCGAACCGTCGTCCGGCATGATAAATCCATAGCCTTTTTGGGAATTGTACCATTTAACCGTGCCCTGGGACATGGCGTATCTCCATCGTTTCGGCGGTCCGCAGGATGCAGACCTATTTACCTTCCAAGAGGGGAAACCGACGGATCAGCGCCGCATGTGAGGGTACACAAACCCCGGCAAGAAAAGTGCCGGGCCAGACTATGGGCGCATAGGGGCAAAAACACAACACTGGTTCAGGAAGGGACTTCGAGGGGCCGCTGTGTGCCTTTATGCCTGAGGTCGGGTTCGAGTTCCGATATCATCGTCTGCCGGTCGCTTCCATGTGACCGGCCCCGATGAATGGTCCGAGATAAAAGTTGAAGCATTTCCCCCTCCATCGCCACGGCCGGCCGTCGGTGAAGCGAAGCGGCGGAGGAGGGCGGCCGTGCTGCCATCATCTGGCGAAGCGGCCTGGAAAAACCGCATCGGGAGTCCGTATACGTCCTAGCCAAAAAACGCGACGTTAGAGCATGTTCCGACCCTTTCGGATCGGATATAGTGCTCTACCATATTGTTAAGTATAGCATCCTTATCCGATCAGATGACTCCATCTGATCGGATGGTGCTCTAGACGCCTTGCTGATGTACGCAGCGATCCATAACTCCGGCGATCTGTCGGGCCCCATTCATATTGAGGGTCCAAGTCACCGGATGGGTGAACATGATTCGCAAATGTGCGCGCTTGCTGTTCATGAGCGAGTCAAAAGTCTTCTCGCTGATATTATCCGTCTTGACCAAATGCTGTGTGGCGACACGCGCAGATTGACTGGAATCAACGCCATTGACGTTTACAATCATTTGCAGGTTTTTGCCTTTTCTGGACAGATGCCACTGCGGCTTGTAGGCATACATATGTACCCCTGCATGGTCGAACCGGAATCCGAACGCGCCACCATCCCTGAAGGTTTCTTTCATCACGCAAAATTTCTGTGACGGGCTATTGCCCCCCATTTCGGCCGACCAGGCACCGATATGAGCGAGTTCGCGCGATGCAAAAGCCGCTTGCGTGGCGGCGAGCAAAGACGTGGTGGCAACGGCGGTCAGCGCGAGCATCCGCAAGGCAGAACAATGCTTCAATTTTCAAGGTCCTTACGATTGAGAAAAGAGAAAGTCGAATGCAACTTTTAGTTAAGTTATATAGCATGTCACGAAAACGTGTATATGCCTCGGCGTATCGTGTCGTCAATCGAGGGTGACTGGGATATGGTGGATGTGCGGCCGTCGACGATTTTGAGATTGCCCTGTCGCCGGCTTCGGTGTTTGGAGCACTTTCCGATCCTTCTGGTTCGGATTTATACCCAATCTCATAAGCCTTGACTCATGAGATTGGGTATGTGTGCGGGTTGGCGGGCGGCGCGCGCGAACGCAAAGACCCGATACTATGGGTCGCGATCAGCGAGACACGGTATTAGAGCTCTATCATGCTGATAAACCGAGCATCTTTATCCGGCTTGATGATTCCGTATGGTCGGGTGATGCTCTAGCGGCTGTGTCTGCATCGGGAGATGGCAACTATGGCCGGCGTCTGAGGCAGGTCAAACATCAAAATAACCCGGCCTGCTGATATCGGCGATCAGACCGATCTGGGTAGGCTTCCATCCCAGCCATTGCTGCGTGAGCGCACTTGAGGCAGCGCCATCCATTCCAGCGAACATCGCCATCACACCGAAATGAGCGGCGGCCTCTTCCTGCGGGATCGAGACAACCGGTAATCGCAGATGGCGACCAATAATCTCTGCAATGTCGCGTGCCGTCACACCCTCATCCGCGACGGCGTGATAGCTGGTACCGGCCCGGCCTTTCTCCAGCGCCAGCCGGTATAATCTCGCCACATCCAACCTGTGTGCGCCGGACCAACGGTTGCTACCATCGCCAATATAGGCGGAAAAGCCTTTCTCCTGCGCGATATTGAGAAGGTAGTTGACCAAGCCGCATCTGCCATCGGCGCCATGCACCTGCGGCAGGCGTATCGCCATGGCGCGCACGCCGCGCGCAGCGAGGGCCAGACCTGAGGCTTCGGATACGCGTGGCAAGCCTGGCATCACGGCATCCTGTTCCGTGGCGAGCCGTCCCGGCGCCACAAGCAACGTCCCGGAGGTAACAATGAAAGGTTTGTCCGATCCGGCCAGAACGTCGCCCATCGCATCGATGGCGTGTTTATCGATCTTTCCGTTCTCCGCGAATTTCGAGAAATCGTGAATGAAGGCAAGATGGATGGTGCCATCCGTTTCCTTGGCACCTTTGCGCAAGCTCTCGAGGTCTTCAAGGGAACCGCGATGAACTTCAGCGCCCAAAGCCTCAAGCGCCTTTGCATTATCGTCGGAGCGGGCGAGGCCGAGCACCTCGTGCCCGTTCCCGATCAATTCCCTGGTTGTGGCGGTGCCGATAAAGCCGGAAGCACCGGTGACGAACACACGCATGAGACCTCTCCTGTTAAAACAGGAAAGATATTGCTAGACCATTTATCGGGGTAAAGTAGTGATCTTATAATGGTATAATGACCAACAGGATAATGGGCACGAACGCGCTTGGAAATTATCTGAAGGACCGTCGCGCGAGGCTCGATCCTGCCGCTTTCGGCTTTACACCGGTACGGCGGCGCACACCGGGGCTACGCCGGGAAGAAGTGGCGCAGCGCGCGAATGTGAGCACCACCTGGTACACCTGGTTGGAGCAGGGGCGCGGCGGAGCCCCCTCCGCCGATGTGCTGGACCGCATCGCCCGCGCCATGATGCTGACCGATATCGAGCGCGAACACCTGTTTCTGATTGGGTTGGGCAGGCTGCCGGAAGCCCGCTATCGTGCGCCTGAAGGGATCACCCCACGCTTGCAACGCGTGCTCGACACGCTTGACCATAGCCCCGCTTTCATCCGGACGGCGACCTGGGACGTGATTGCCTGGAACAAGGCCGCCGCCGCGGTGATGACCGACTACAGCACGCTGCCCGACGGGCAACGCAATGTGTTGCGCATGATGTTCCGTGATTCGCGCGTTCGAGCAGCCCAATCCAACTGGGAAAGCGTTGCGCGCTATGTGGTGGCGTCGTTCCGCGCGGATGTGGCCCGCGCCGGCGCGGCACGTGACGTCCAGTCACTTGTCGATGAGCTGAGTGCGACCAGCCCCGAATTCGCGGCATTGTGGGCCGACAACGATGTGCAAGCGCACGGCGATGGCGTGAAAATCTTGCATCATCCTCTCGCCGGTCCGCTCTCGATGGAGTTCTCGGGGTTCGCGGTAGACGGTCGGCCCGATCTCACCATGGTGATCTACAATCCCGCAACGGCCGAAGATGCTGACAAGATCGGGAGATTACTCAAATCAAAGCCATAGAGCATCATCTGATCAGATGATGCTCCTGCGCCCTCGCTCGTGTCATGTGGGTTGCTGGCCCCTCGGTTCCGAGCGCCCTTTGCATCGGCAGGGGGCATTTCGACATAGTGGACACCGCGGTGCTATTGAAATCCGAGGTCATGCGCGTGGAGCGCTCCTGTTCCGGATCCGCTTCCGGGTGGGCGCCGCCCGGCGCCGGGCCTGGTTGGCAGTGCCCACTGCAATCGTGTGGAAAAACGAAATAGGGTAACGCTTACGTGTCAAGAAAAATGTCTGATATCGCCCGTCTTGCCGGCGTCTCCGAGGCGACTGTCTCACGGGCATTGCGGGGCAGTACGCTCATCAGCCAGGCGACACGCGAGAGAATTCGCGAAATTGCAGAAGCTGTCGGCTATACGGTCGACAACACGGCCCGGAACCTGAGGCTGCAAAGAACCGGCACAATTACCGTCGCCGTTCCTTTGCACCATGAAGTCGATCAGGGGATATCGGATCCGTTTTTCCTTGAAATGTTAGGCTTCCTGGCCGATGAGCTGGCCGATCGCGGCTATGATCTCCTGCTGCGAAAAATCGGCGCCGCCGAACCGAACGGGCTCGCCAATCTGGTGATCGAACGGCGCAGCGACGGCATCCTGCTCATCGGGCAGAGCAATCAGCACGCGCAGATCAAGGCGATGGCCCAGCGCTACAAGCCGCTGGTGGTCTGGGGCGCCAATATGGGGGATGAGTCCTACATAACCGTGGGGTCCGATAACCGCGCCGGGGCGAGGATGGCGGTCGAGCACCTGCTCGCACTCGGCCATCGTCGAATCGCCTTTTTCGGCGACCGTGAACTGCCGGAAGTGGCCGCGCGTTTCGACGGCTATCATGAGGCTCTCGCCAAGGCCGGCGTGAGCCTGGATCCTGCCCTGGAGTGCCGCGTGACGTTCAGGAAAGCGGGGAGCCACGTCGCGATCAGCGAATTCCTCGCCAAAGGGACGCCATGTGATGCGGTGTTCGCCGCGTCCGACCAGCTGGCGGGTGCCGCGATCAACATCTTCGATCGTCATGGTCTGAATGTCCCGCGCGACGTTGCGGTCGTCGGGTTCGATGACCTGATGCTGGCCGCGGCCTACACGCCCGCCCTGACGACAGTTCACCAGGATCTGGCGGCCGGGGCCCGCCTGATGGTGAGCAAGCTCTTCAAGCGGATGGCGGGGGAAGAGGTGCGTTCCAGCATCGTGCCGGTGCGTCTGATCGTCCGTGCATCCTGCGGCGCAAGTGTTGCACCTCGTCCGCGCCGCCGCCGGGGAAAGCTTGCGACAGCCTGATCGGAAAGGCGTTGTGCAAACGTTTGCGTAAATTTCCGAGTTTTTGGACAAGTGCCTAATTAATAAGGCATTTTCTGTCCGAAATTATCTTGCAATCGATTGTTGTGTTAGATAAGATGTACGCGGCGGTGGAAAAGTAGGCCATGTAGCGGCGGCATAATGCTGCTGCGTGGCGGGGCAAAAGCCGGCCACTTGTAGAGTTGCCTCTTTCGGAATGGAGGGAGAGGCGACGGGGGATGTATTCGGTGGAGGTTTATGCGGCGGTTCGGCAATTTGTATTTGTCGAGGGGCGGAGCCGTCGGGAGGCTGCGCGTGTTTTTGGTCTGAACCGTGAGACGGTAGCGAAGATCTGCCGGTTCTCTGTGCCTCCAGGATATCGGCGCGAGCGGCCTGCTGCGAAGCCGAAGCTTGGGCCTTTCATTCCGGTGATCGACGCGATCCTGGAGGCTGATCGGGGGGCGCCGGTGAAGCAGCGTCACACGGCGCAGCGGATATTTGAGCGTCTGCGCGACGAGCACGGCTATACGGGCGGCTACACGGTGGTGAAGGATTACGTCCGTCCGGCCCGGCTGCGGCTGCGCGAGGCATTCGTGCCGCTGTCTCATCCGCCGGGGCATGCGCAGGTGGATTTTGGCCAGTGCATTGGCTTCATCGGCGGTGTGCGGACGGTGATGCACGTCTTCTGCATGGACCTGCCGCACTCGGATGCCCCGTTCGTGAAGGCATATCCGGCGGAGACGACGGAGGCGTTTCTGGACGGCCACGTGTCGGCCTTTGCCTTCTTTGGCGGGGTGCCGCTGTCGATCCTCTACGACAACACGAAGCTGGCGGTGGCGCGGATTCTTGGCGATGGCCAACGGACGCGGACGCGCGCCTTCACGGAGTTGATCAGCCACTACCTGTTCAGGGACCGGTTTGGCCGCCCTGGCAAAGGTAACGACAAGGGTAAAGTCGAGGGTCTGGTGAAGTATACGCAGCGGCGCTTCATGACGCCGCTGCCGCATGCGGTGAGCTTCGATGCCCTGAACGCGGCGCTGGAAGCGCGCTGTCTGGCGCGGCAGGATGAGCATGCCGGACGCCATGAAGAGACGATTGGCGAGCGGTTGCTGCGCGACCTCGCGGCATTGAGGGTGTTGCCGGCGGGACCGTTCGAGCCCTGCGAGAAGAAGCCGGCGCGGGTCTCGTCGACGGCGCTGGTCCGCTACCGGATGAACGACTACTCGGTGCCGGCGAGCTATGCCTTCCGGGACGTATTGGTCAAAGGTTTCGTCGATCGGGTGCTGGTCGTGGCCGGAGCTGAGGTCATCGCTCGCCACGAGCGGGTGTATGGCCGCGGCGAGTTCATCTTCGATCCGCTGCATTATCTGGCGCTGATCGAGCAGAAGCCTGGGGCGCTGGATCAGGCGGCCCCCTTGCAGAACTGGGCTCTGCCGGAAGGGTTTCAGAGGATCCGGCGACTCCTGGAGGCGCGGATGGGGAAGCGCGGGAAGCGGGAGTTCATCCAGATCCTGCGGCTGATGGAGGTGTTTCCGCAGACGGTTGTCTCGGCCGCGGTGAATGATGCGATGCGGCTTGGCGCGATCGGTTTTGACGCGGTCAAGCAGCTGGTTCTGGCACGGGTCGAGCAACGGCCGGCACAGCTGGACCTGACGCGCTATCCCTATTTGCCGGCGGCGCATGTGCGGATGACCTCTGCCGCGGACTATGGCGTCCTGCTGAGCCGAGACGCGGCATGAGCGGCGCGATCGAGACGCCGCAGGTGCTGCTGGCGCATCATCTGAAGGCGTTGAAGCTGCCGACCTTCCTGCGCGAATATGCCAAGGTCGCTGCCGAGTGCGCGAAGGATCGCGCGGATCATCCGAAATTCCTGCTGCGGCTGGCGGAGCTGGAACTGCTCGATCGCGAACGCCGGCTGGTGGAGCGGCGGATCCGTGCGGCGCACTTCCCGGCGGTCAAAAGCCTCGATACCTTCGACTTCACCGCGATCCCGTCGCTGAACAAGATGCTGGTGCTCGATCTGGCGCGCTGCGACTACATCAATGCCCACGACAACATCATCGCTCTCGGGAATTCCGGCACCGGCAAGACGCATGTCGCTCTGGCTCTTGGTCTGGCGGCCTGCCAGCGCGGACTGTCCGTGGGGTTCATGACGGCGGCTGGCCTGGTGCACCAGCTGATGGAGGCACGGGACGAGCGCCGTTTGCTGAGACTGCAGGCGCAGCTTGCCAGTCTCAAACTCCTGATCATCGATGAACTGGGTTACGTGCCGTTGTCGCAGACCGGTGCAGAATTGCTGTTCGAGGTGTTCAGCCAGCGGCACGAGCGCGGCTCGACCATCGTCACCTCAAACCTGCCCTTCGAGGATTGGACGAGCGTCTTTGGCGCCGAACGGCTGACCGGCGCGCTGCTCGATCGTCTCACGCACCACGTCCAGATCCTGGAGATGAACGGCGAAAGCTACCGCCTGAAGCAATCCCGCGCCCGGCGCCGGAAAGATATCGAAAAGACCGGTGACGACCTGCCTCATGATCCTGAGACCGGCGAAATCAACGACAGCTGATACCCACCGCCAAGCAGGCTGCGGATATGAGAACGGCCCCTGCAGGGGCCGTTCTCATATCCGTCACGTCACAATCCAGTGGCTGGTTTTTACGCCGCCACGCCGGCCTGGTTTTGATCCGCCGTTGACACGTTCGATTGAAACGCGGGGATATCGGCTGCGGAGTCTTGTCAGCAGATAATCCTCGAACCGGTCGAGAGGCGCGAAATCGATATGTCCTCCCTCGCCACTGACGATGAAGGTCTGGCCGGCTTCGCGGAGAATATGCGACACCCCAAGCCCCGTCCCAGGGCCGATGACGCTGATCACTCCGCTTTCAGGAAGCGGCCTGCCCGGGCCGGTGAGATGCGAAAACCCCTCGGGCGGAAGATGTGCAACCGCATGGCCAACGGCAGAGAAATCATTGAGAAGGATGATTGTGTCGAGGCCAAGCTCGTCGCGCAGATGCGCGGGTTGAATCAGCCAGGAGCTGTTAGTCAATTTCACGACATCTCCGGATACCGGCGAGGCGACGGCGATGCTCGCGTCCCTTGGTAGCGGCGTATCCTGGCTGCGGGCGAAGGCCTCCCAGCAGAGACGAAGCGATGCGAAATCGTTTGTCTGCAGCGTGACCGGCGGTGAAAGCGACGCAACTTTCCTTGCGTGCAGCTGCGCCCGCGCGAAGCGCGCATGCGTGCCGCCGATATCGGCAACGACGATTTCCAGCGTGTCTTCCATGGCGTTTCCCAATTCATCCGGACAAACAAACAAACTGTAGTGCAATCGATTGCAGGCGTCGAGTGTTTATGCCATATCTCTGGGGTGTCATCCGATCGGATGGCGTTCTCGGATTGGATAAAGATGCACTGCCTATCAACGATATTGAGCACTCTCCGGTCCATCGGGGTCGGGTCGTGCTCTAACAAGGCCGCATAGGCCATATGGGTGGAACGAGAGACGTGACCGAAGTCGCAAATGGCGAGAAGTCAAAGCCAATTCTGTCATTTTGGCGCATTTTATTGATGAATTTCGGCTTTTTGGGTCTGCAGTTCAGCTTCGGCTTGCAGCAGGGAAATATGGGCCCGATTTACAGCTATCTCGGGGCCAGTCAGGCGGTGTTGCCGTTGCTCAATCTCGCGGGCCCGGTAACGGGCCTGCTCGTGCAGCCCTTGATCGGGGCGCTCTCCGACCGGACGCGAACCCGTTGGGGGCGTCGCGTGCCGTATTTTATTGTCGGCGCGCTGATCTGCAGCCTCTGCTTGTTTGCGATGCCCTATAGCGGCTCGATCGCAGTCGCTGCGGCGCTGCTCTGGATTTTGGTGGCGGCCAACAATGTCACGATGGAGCCATACCGCGCCTATGTTTCCGACCGCCTGTCGGCCGATCAGCGCGAATTGGGGTTTCTCACGCAAAGTTCCTTTACCGGTCTTGCTCAAACTCTCGCCTATGCTGCGCCAGCCGTCCTGGTGATCCTGGGCGTCGGCCGCAACGCGGTGGCCGCCAACGGGATACCGGTTGTCACCCATATCGTCTTCGTGATCGGGGCGGTGGTTTCGATTTCGACCATTCTCTGGTCGGTTCTCGCCGTCCCCGAATTGCCAGCCCCACCGGTCGAGGCACGGCATTCGACGTTCGGTGAGATATTCAGCGCCATTCGGGAAATGCCCGGCCCGATGCGCCGTATGGGGTTGATGAGTCTTTTTCAATGGTATGCGATGAGCTGCTACTGGGGCTATGTCATCTATTCAATATCCGAGACCGTATATGATACGAATATTGCTGCATCCAGCGGGTTTCGCAGCGCAGTTCTGACGAATGGCGACATTGGCGCATTCTACAATCTGATTGCGGCCGTTGCCGCCTACGCAATGGTGCCCGTCAGCCGCAGGTTCGGCCCTGACAAGGTCCATGCGCTGTGTCTGGTCGCCGCAGGCCTGACGATGCTCGCCATCCCCTTCATCCACGATCGCGACTGGCTTTTCGTCGCTGCGATCGGCGTCGGCCTGGGATGGGGAAGCATCATGGGAAATCCCTATGTCATGCTCGCGGACTCGATCCCAGCTGCCCGCACGGGCGTCTATATGGGGATCTTCAACATGTTCATCGTCATTCCGATGATCCTGTTCAGTATCACGATGCCTCTGATCTACAGCACGCTCTTCCATGATCATGCGCCCGACGCGTTGTTGTTCGGCGGCGTGCTGATGTTCCTTGCGGCAGGGTCCACGATGTTGGTGCGCCCTGGCGTCCGCTCCTGAGCTCTTGGAATGGAAACAATATGTCTGTCACTCAAATAGTCGAAATGGCTCGCGGGCCGAGCCTGTGGCGTCCAGACCATGTCGCGGCGGTCGCCGTGCGGGAGGACATGGTGCCGCCGGTCATCGGGGCAGGGGATGTCGTGCCGGTCTTGCCCGGCATGGACGTATGGGACATGTGGCCACTCGCCCGTCGCGATGGGATGACGGTCGACATTGCGGGGGCCACGTTGTGGTTTGCCCTGGCCGCTCCCCGCTACCCGGACCCGATCGAGCGCCATGGTCATGCGCGCATACATCTGCTGATCCTGCGCGACGGAACATGGCATGATGGCGGGCCGGTATTCCAGAACGGTTTCGCGCCGGGCAGCCGCGACTGGTCCGGTTCGGCGATCCTCGATGAGGACAGCGGGCGTGTCACACTATTCTTCACCGCCGCCGGCCGGGCCGGCGAGGCGCGCCTCACCGTCGAGCAGAGGCTTTTCAAGACCAGCGGAATGCTTGACCGGTCGGGCGCATATCCGTGCATCGTCCAATGGTCGGCGCCGTACGAATTCGTTGTCAGCGATGACAGGATTTACACCCTCGTCAATCAGGCGGAGGGCGTGCCCGGCGAGCTCAAGGCGTTTCGCGACCCGGGATATTTCCGTGATCCGACTGATGGCAACGAATACGTCCTGTTCGCGGCGTCGTACAAGCCATCGTCGCACAAGAACAATGGCATGATCGGCATTGCCCGATCCGAAGATCGTTCGATGATGCGCTGGACCCTGCTGGATCCGTTGATCACGGCGGATGGTGTTTGCAACGAGCTTGAGCGCCCTCACGCCGTGTCATATCGCGGGCAATACTATGTCTTCTGGTCGACGCAGGCGAGCGTGTTCGAACAGGGCGGGCCGGTGGGGCCAACCGGGCTGTATGGCATGGTCGCACCCTCCCTGTTCGGGCCGTACCGGCCAATCAACGGCTCCGGGCTGGTGCTGGCGAATCCGCCATCGGAGCCCACTCAGGCGTATAGCTGGTGGGTCATGGGCGATCTCTCCGTGACAAGTTTCGTCGATTATTGGGGGCTTCGGGGACGGAAGCTGGCCAATCATCCGGAATTGGCCAGATCACAGTTCGGCGGTGTGCCCGCCCCGTTTCTGCAACTCCGCCTCGACGGCGATCGTGCGTGGCTCGAGGGGTGAGCCACGATCCGAACCGCGTCGGGCATTGCCGGCGGCTGCACTTTTCGGGCGGTTGGAATCATGGAGACGCGGAAGTCGGCTGTTGGGGCCGGCGCTGTGCTCCCCGACCGCCCTTGCGCCGGCCATTGGGGGCGCGATTTGATGACACTACAGTGAAACTTGCCATAGCGAGTGACATCTTCTTGAGCCACGTGCCGGTGCCGATTGTCCGCCTGCATTCCGCCCTATAGACGCTCGGCGGTGTTGTTGACGAAACCGACAGGCGGGGCAGGGAGAGCGTGATGCAACGGCTGATTGCGGCAGGGTTCGGCGTGGCCATCATCGTCATCGCGGCGGTTCTGCTCTGGCCCGCATCGACCGCCGGACTCGTGCTCTACGCCGCGCTCGACTACGCGCCCGCGATGGGCAAGGCCTTCACGAAAAAAACCGGAATCCCCGTCCGCGTCATCCGCCTGTCGACCGGCGCGCTGCTGGCGCGGATCACCGCCGAGGGCCATCATCCGGACTGGGACATCGGCTGGTTCGACGGCGCGACCGCCGCCGTCTCGCTCGATCAGGCCGGCCTCCTGGCCCACGGGCTGCGTCCGCCGGTGCAACTGACCGCGACCGGCCGCTCCATGCTGCCGCCCGACGGTGCCTATGTCCCCACCGGCTTCACACTGGCCGGCGTGTTCGTGATGAACAAATCATCCACCCTCCCGCCGCCGACGACCTGGGACGATCTCGCCGCGCCGCCCTATCATGGCGTCGTCGGCATGAACGATCCGGCGATTTCCGGGCCGACCTACCCCGCGCTCGCCGGCATGCTCAAGCACGCGGGCGGCTGGCCGCAGGGCAAGGGCTTCATCACCGCGCTCAAGGCCAACGGGCTCCAGGTGTTCGCCAAGAACGACGCGACGCTGGCCGCCCTGCGCAACGGCACGATCAAGCTGGCGATCGTCCAGTCCTCCGCCGCCGTGAACGCGGCAAGCAACATCGATCACGATCTCACAGTCATCTATCCGCGCCCCGCCTACGTGCTGCCGAACGTCATCGTCCTGCCGAAGGGCTTGCATGGCCGCGCGCTGCGCGAGGCGAAGGCCTTCATCGCCTTTGCCGAAAGCCCCGCCGGTCAGGCCATCCGCAAGCACGAGGGCGAGGGCGACAGCTATTACTGGCCGGTCACCGCGCGTTCCGCACCCCGCCACGCCCTGCCGGCGCTGACGACGCTCGATCTCGCAACGCTCGACGCGACGCGCTGGGGGGCGCGGGAGAAGTCCGTGCTGGCCTGGTTCGCGCACGCGATCGATGGGGCGGGATCTTGACCGCGGCGCACGGAGCCGGCTGCCGATGAAATTCGGCGCCGCCGGCCTGCGTGCCGCGATCATGGCAGGGCTGATCGCGACCTTCTTCGTCTACCCGCTGGTCCGCCTGCTGGTCATGCCGTTCCTCTCCGGTCACGGCGCGGCCGGGAACTGGCCGGCCTTCGTCGTCTCCCTGCTGCTCTCGGTCGGCACCGCGATCATCGCGGCACCGCTCGGCGCGGTCTTCGCCCTCTTCACCACGATGGCAGAGGGCCCGGTCGCCCGCGCCGCCACGCTGACGCTCTGGGGCCTGTTCCTGACGCCGAGCTACATGCTGACAACCGGCTGGATGATCATCTTCAGCAGTCACGCCCTGCGCGCCACGCTGGCCGGGCAGGCCTTCTTCGGCGTCGGCGGCCTGCTGATGCTGTACGTGGTCAAGGCGCTGCCGTTTTCTGCCCTGGTTGCGCGGGCGACCCTCGCCGCCGCCGATTCCGCCCCGGCCGAGGCCGCCGCGATCCACGGCGTCCCCTTCATCCTGCGCGTCCGCATCGGCCTGCGCCTGCTCGCCCCTTCGATCGCGGTCGGCTTCGCCATCGCGGTGATCGAGACGATGCAGGAATTCGGCATCCCGGCGACGCTGGGCGTGACCAGCCATGTGCCGATCCTGACCTACGCGATCTACCAGCACCTCGCCGAAACCCCCACCGATTTCGCCGGCGCCTCGATCCTGTGCTGGCGCCTGATCGCCGTCGCCGCGGTGTTCGGCGGCCTCGCCATGGCCTGCCGGCGGCAGGGTGCGGCCATCCAGCACGGCCGCATGCGCCCGCCCGCGCGGCAGCGGCCAACGCTGCGGCGCGAACTGGCCTTCGCCGCGCTCACTGGCCTGTTCGCCCTGGTCGGCATCGTCATCCCGGTCGTGGCATTGTTCGTCCGCGCACTCCAGCCGCTGGCGGCATCCATGCCGCATGCTGGCGCGGTGCTGCGCTCGCTCGGCTTCGGCATGGTCGGCGCGACGATGTCGCTCGGCGTCGCCGTGTTGATCCTGCGCCTGCGCGCCGCCGGCGCCCGCCGCATGATCGCGGTGCTCGACGTCGCCCTTGTCGCCAACATGGCGGTGCCCGGCCTCGTGCTCGGCGCGGGCTACATCGTCGCCTTCAACAACGATTTTCTCCCGCTCTACGGCAGCCGGCTGTTGCTGCTGATCGGCTACACCGCCGGCATGGCGCCGCTCGCCCTGCGCATGATGCAGGGCGCGTTGGATGATCTCGACCCCAATCTGGTGGCGGCCGCGCGGCTGCACGGCCTGCCGCGCCTGACGCGGCTGGTGGATATCGAGGGCATGCTGCTGATCCGCCCCTTCACCTACGCCTACCTGCTGGTCGCCGCCGCGATCATGTTCGAATTGCCGGTCTCCGAACTGCTCTATCCGCCGGGGGCCACGCCGCTCGGCGTCGCCATCGTCACCCTCGACCAGATGAGCGACTACGCCGCCTCGGCGCGGCTCGCCCTGTTCGGCCTCGCGGCAATGGCGGGGCTCGCCCTCGTGCTCGCGGCCGGCGTCACCCTGCTCGCCGCGCCGCGGCGCCTGCGCCCGGCATGAGCGCCGCACTCGCCATCGAAGGTGTTGCCGTGCAGCGCGGTGGCCGCCTGATCGTCGAGGAGGCGGCGCTGAGCCTGTCCCCCGGCGAGTGCGTCGTACTCGCCGGCGAGTCCGGATCGGGCAAGACCAGCCTGCTGCGGGTGATCGGCGGGCTCGACCGGCCGGCCCGCGGCACCATCCGCATCGCCGGCGTCGTGGTGGACGATGCCGCCGCCACCTTCATCCGCCCCGAATTGCGCGGCCTTGGCATGGTGTTCCAGGATTTCGCGCTGTGGCCGCATCTCTCCGTGCTGGAGAACGTGGCGGTGGTGATCCGCGATCGCGTCGGACGGGAGCGCAAGGCGCTCGCCCTGCTCGACCAGTTCGGCGTCGCCTCCTGCGCCGGCCGCCTGCCGGCAACCCTGTCCGGCGGGCAGCAACAACGCGTCGGCCTCGCCCGCGCGCTGGCCGCAGCACCTCGCCTGCTGATGCTCGACGAACCGTTCTCCAGCCTCGATGTCGAAACCAGGGAAACCCTGCGCACCGAACTGCGTGCGCTGATCGTCGAAACCGGGCTGGGCGCGCTCTGCATCTCGCACGATCCGGCGGACATCGCCCGCCTTGCCGACCGTGTCGCCCTCCTCGAAGACCGTCGCCTGACGTCCTGCACCACGCCGGATGCCATGTTCGCCCGGCCGGCAACCCCCTATGCGGCACGTCTCGCCGGGCTGTGCGGCGGTGTCGAGGTGGAGGTGCGGCAGGCGGGGAGCGACGCCGCCATCGTCCTCGGCAGCGCGCTGCTCGCCATTCCCGGCGGTGGCGCCCGCCTCGCCGGTGCCGCGCAGGCGCTGCTGTTCTGGCCGCGCGGCGCGCTGGCCCTCGCCGCCGAGGGCGTGCCGGCCACCTGCATCGGCGCGCATTTCGAGGCCGGGCACTGGCAGGCGCTGCTGCGGCTCGACGGCCTTGCCGCGCCGGTTCCGGTCCAGTGTACAAGCCCGCCGCCGCGCGGCGCCGTCGCCCTGAATGTCGCTTCCGACCGGCTCCACCTGTTCCCGTCCAGCCCGGCCGGATAATCGCGTTCGGCCGCGCGGTTGGGCGTTAGAGCACTTTCCGATGCTTTCGGATCGGATGATGCTCTGGCAGGTTGCCGGCACAGCGCCCCCCTCACGCCCCGCCGGAGTTGACCGACCGGTCTGTTTCTGCTCTATCCAGACGCATGCGCGCTGCCTCGATCTCGACACGGGACACCTTGATCGACACGGCGACCGAGCTTTTCCTCGGTCGCGGCTTCGGTCTTGTCGGCACGAACGAACTCTGCGCGGCGAGCGGGATCAACAAGGGTACGTTCTATCACTTCTTCCCCTCGAAATCGGCGCTGATGGTCGCGGCCATCGATCGGTACAGCGAGCGCTTCGCCGCCGAATTCAACGATATCGCCCTGTCCGGCGCGCCGGCGTCCACCCGGCTCGAACGCTTCTTCGATGTGCCGGCAAAGGCGAACCGCGCGTGGAAAAGCACGCATGGGTTCGCCCAAGGGTGCCTGATCGGCAATATCAGTCTCGAACTCGCTGTGGTCGATCCCGACGTGCAGCACGCCATCAAACGGGCAATCGCGCGCTGGAGCATGCCCATCGGCCATGTCATCAACGCGTTGGTCGCAGAAGGGACATTGCAGGACATCGATCGTGCCGCAGCCGCGGAGATCGTGATCGCCCTCATGCAGGGCGGTATCCTGCTTGCGAAAGTCCACAACGACCCGTCCAGGATCACGATACTCGCGCCCGGCGCCCTGTCGCATCTTCGCGCCTTGGCCTCGTCCCGACCTCCAGCTTCATGAAGATGCGACAAGCTGGCGAATGGGACCTTTTCTTACCCCTCGAATCAACTGATCGGTCAGTTGATATCTAACCCGGAGATTCCCATGCCCAACATGCCTCAGCTCGACCCGAAAGCCGCGTCCGGCGCGACGAAGGAAGCCTTCGATGAAGCCACCCGCCAGTTCGGCGGCGTGATCAACCTGTTCCGCGTTGCCGGCAACGCCCCCAACGTCCTCAAGGGCTTTCTTGCCCTGAACAGCAACATCAATGACGGCATCGAGCTCAGCGGCAAGCAGGTCGAGCAGGTGGCGATGCTCGTCTCCGCGCTCAACAGCTGCGATTACTGCGTCAACGTCCACATGAAGGTGGGCACCATGCAGGGCGCGACCGAGGCCGAAATGCTGGATGCGATGGAAGGCAAGGCCGCCGACCCCGCCACCCAGGCCCTGCTCGACTACACGAGCGAGGTGGTGCGCCACCGCGGGCAGGTGAGCCCCGAAACCCTCGCCCGTGCCCGCGACGCCGGCTTCTCGGACAAGGCGCTGCTGGAGACCGTCGGTGTTATCGGCCTCTACACCCTGATCCAGTATGTGCGGCACGTTGCCGATCCCGAGCACGATTTCCCCGCGGTCACCCAGTTCAAATCCGACCGCCTCGCCGCCTGAACAACAGGAGACAGATCATGCAGACCACACCCAAGCTTCATCCCGGGCAGCCCTTTACGCCCGTCACCTTCAAGCAGCTCGACGGTGCGGACGTCACCTTCGGCGCGCCCGGTTCATGGCAGGCGCTTTTCGTGATCCGCGGGCAGCACTGCCCCATCTGCAAGACCTTCCTCGGTGAAATCGAGGCGCAGCGCGGCGCCCTCGCCGAGCTCGGCGTGTCCGTCGCGGCCGTCTCGGCCGACAGCGAAGCCCAGACCCGCCTGACCGAAGCGGCGGCGAAGCCCGGCTTTCCGCTGCTCTACGGCATGGATGAAACGGCGATGAAGGCGCTCGGCCTCTACGTGTCCGAGCCCCGCTCCGCCGAGGAAACCGACCATCGCTTCCCCGAACCCGGCCTGTTCGTGGTCAACCCCGAGGGCGAACTGCACCTCGTCGACATCTCCAACGCCCCGTTCCTCCGCCCGAATCTCGACCGTCTGGTCGCCGGGCTGCGCTTCGTGATCGGCAAGAGCTACCCTGTCCGCGGCACCTTGGCCTGATCGCGGTTCACCTTACCCAGCAGGCGGGCGAAAGGCGCCCGCCTCATTCCCGCCGCCGGCCGCCGATGCCCGCTGTCACCGCCTGCGCCGCCTCCATCACTGATGACGCAAGGCCGGCAATCGCCGAATCGGGCATCCGCGACGATGGCCCCGAGATCGACAGCCCGGCAATTGCCTCGCCATGCATGTCGAAGATCGGGGCGGCGATGCACCGCATGCCCTCGTCCCGCTCCTCCGCATCCACCGTATAGCCGCGCGCCCGCGTCGCCGCGAGATCGTCCATCAGCGCGTCGTGCGTGGTCAGCGTGTGGGCGGTGAAGCGTGCAAGCCCATGGCGGGCGATGATCGCGGCGCGCCGCCCCTCGTCCATCTCCGCGAGCAGCGCCTTGCCGATCCCCGACGCATGCATCGGCGCCGTCGTCCCCGGCGGAAAGAAAGCCCGCATGTTGGCATGGGTCTCGACCTGGCTGACGAACAGTATCAGCCCGTTCCGCTCGATCCCGAGATTCGCCGTCTCGCCGGTGCGTTCCGCGAGGTCCCGGAGCGCCGGCCGCCCCCGCTCGACCAGCGAGGTCCGCCGTAGGAAGCGCGAGCCGATCAGGAAGGCGCCGGCGCCGATATGCCAGGTCTGGCTCAAGGCCTCGAAATCGACGATGTCGCGCGCCTCCAGCGTGAACAGGACGCGATAGACGCTGGCCGGCGACTGGCCGAGCGCCGCGGCCAGGTCGGAGAGCGTCGCGCTGCCCATCTTGCTCAGCCGCTCCAGCACCTCCATGGCGCGGTCGAGCGACTTGATCTGGTTCTGATTGGTCGTGTCGGCCCATGCGCGCGGGCGTCCGCGGGCGCGGCGTTCGGTGCCGGCAGGCTCGGGCGGCCTCGTCATCGGTCCTCCTGGTCGGGCAGTTGCCCCATGATGAAAAAAACAACCCGATGATTCAATTCAACTTTCTGCTGAAATCACGATTTTGAAAAATATTTTCAAAAAAATTGCGTGCTGTCGAGCGTCTCCCTATATTTTTCCCAACCGACGAAGGATCCGCCCGATGAGCCTGCAAAACCCTGTCTTCATCCCGGGGCCGACGAACATTCCCGAAGCGATCCGCAAGGCGTGCGACATGCCGACCATGGATCACCGGTCGCCGGCTTTCGCGCCGATCCTGCAAGCGGCGCTCGCCGGCTGCCGCGGCGTGATGAAGGCGGCGCACGGCGAGATCTTCATCTTCCCCGCGACGGGAACCGGCGGGTGGGAAACCGCGATCTCCAACACGCTCAGCGCCGGCGACACTGTTCTCGCCGCCCGCAACGGCATGTTCAGCGACCGCTGGATCAAGATGTGCCGGCGCTTCGGCCTCGAAGTCATCCAGGTCGACGTGACATGGGGCGAGGGGATTCCGCTGCCCCGCTTCGCCGAGCTTCTGCGCGAGGACAAGGCGGGCCGGATCAAGGCCGTTCTCGCCACCCACAACGAAACCGCGACCGGTGTCGTCTCCGACATTGCCGGCCTGCGCCGGGTGATGGACGAGGCCGGCCACGATGCGCTGCTCCTCGTCGATGGTGTGAGCTCGATCGGCTCGATGCCGTTCGAATTCGATGACTGGCGCGTCGACGTCGCGGTAACCGGCTCGCAGAAGGGTTTCATGCTGCCCCCGGGCCTCGCCATCACCGCGTTCAGCGACAAGGCGCTCGCCGCCAGCCGGGATGCGAAACTGCCGCGCAATTTCTTCAATATCGACGACATGCGGGCCACCAACGCCGCCAACGGGTATCCCTACACGCCGCTGGTCGGGCTCCTGAACGGGCTCGCGCTGTCGAGCCGGATGCTACTCGATGAAGGGCTCGACAACGTCTTCGCCCGCCACGCAAGGATCGCCAATGGCGTGCGCGCCGCGGTCGCCGCCTGGGGCCTGGCACCATGCGCCGCAGCACCCGAACTCTATTCGAACTCGGTTACCGCCATTCGCGTCCCGCACGGGTTCGACGCCGCGCGCATCGTCACCCACGCCGCCGACCGCTACGGCATGGCATTCGGCGCGGGGCTCGGCGATGTCGCCGGCCAGGTCTTCCGCATCGGCCATCTCGGCATGCTGACCGATGCGATGGCGCTCTCCGGCCTTGCCGTCGCCGAGATGTGCATGGTCGATCTCGGTCTCGACATCCGCCTCGGCGCCGGCGTCGCCGCGGCCCAGGCGCTCTACCGGCACGGCAGCGCGCAGATGAAGGAAGCCGCCGACTGACCCGCCTCACCGGCCCACGCGACCGGCAGGGTACGTGCCGGTTTCGCCGCGTCGGACTCTGCATACATATAAAATGAATTGAAATCGTAACGAAAAATCGTGCAGTGGCGATCCGGTCACGATTCCGTCAGAATTAGAGCATCGTCCGATCAGATGGAGACATCTGATCGGATAAAGATACTCGGTTTCTCAATATGATAGAGCACTACATCGGATCCTTGAGGATCGGAAAATGCTCTAATGCCTTTTTCCCGTGACTGACCAATCCCGCCGTTGAAACCGGGTCGCGCCGTTCCTCATGGAATATGAGGAAGGAGATGCGGATGCCCGGAATGCCCCACCCCAGCACGAGACTCATCCTTGGCGGTCTCGCCGCCGCCCTCGTCGCCGCCCTGGCCACAGCCTTGTGTGTCACCGCCAGCGCCACTCCGCCCGCCGTACAACCTGCCGCCGTAGCCGGCGTGGCAAGCTGGCCTGCGGCGGCAACCGATGTCGCGGCGACGCCTCGCCCCGGCATGGCGGGCACCGCTCTGCCGCTTCCGGTCAACATGCCGAAAGATCCCCGAAAGGCGGCAATGGTGCGCAGGGGATTCTTCCTCGTCGTTGCCGGCGACTGCCTGCCCTGCCACAGCGTTGCCGGCGAGCCCGCTTTTGCCGGCGGCCGCGCGGTCGGCACACCCTTCGGCACCGTCTTTTCCCCCAATATCACGCCGAGCAAACGATTTGGCATCGGAGCATGGACCGACCGCCAGTTCTGGCGCGCGATGCATGACGGCATCGAGCCCGGAAGCTCGCTCGTCGTGTTTCCGAAATACGAATACCCGGTGATGCCCTACACCGCCTATTCGAAGCTCAGCCATGCCGACGTGATGGCGATCAAGGCCTATCTCGACACTCTCGCGCCAGCCGCGATCCCTGACCGGCCGGACACGATGGCCTTCCCGGCGGATCTGCGGGCCGGCCTGCTCGCCTGGCGGCTGATGTTCTTCCATCCGCATGCGATGAAATATCAGCCCGGCTGGAGCCGCAATGTCCGGCACGGCGCCTATCTCGTGCAGGCGCTCGAACATTGCAGCGCGTGCCACACCCCGCGCAATCTCGCGATGGCGACGATCCCCTCGCGCCAACTCGCCGGCGGCCATATCATCGACCAGGGCTGGTACGCGCCGAACATCACCGACTCGAAATCGGACGGGATCGGCGCCTGGTCCCGGCGGGCACTCCTCGCCTATCTGCGCGAGGACGGCGACATGCGCCAAGGCGCGCCCTTCGGCAAGATGAAAACGGTGGTCGATGACAGTCTGAGCCGGCTGCCGAAGCGCGATGTCAACGACATCGTCGACTATCTGCGGACGGTGCATCCGCAGCAGAGCGCGTCGGCGGGGCCGGTCCTCGCCGCCTCGCTCGCGCGCGGGAAACACCTCTATCACGCCGAATGCGCCCGCTGCCATGGCGACGATGGGCGAGGCGTCACCGCCAACATTCCGAATCTCGCGCATAATGAGGCCGTCTGGAACGGCCCGGCCGACGACCTGGTCAGCATGGTCCTCGGCGGGTTCCAGCCCTGGCATCCGGGCCAGTCCTCCATGCCGCGTTTCGGCGCGATGCTCTCGGATGCGCAGATCGCGGCGATCGCCAATTATGTCCGGACCAGCTGGGGCAATCGCGGCATTGCCGATGCCACGGCGAACACCGTCGCAGCACTGCGCCCGCTCAAAACGATCGAGGTCGATCTCGATACCGGCAGCATGACGGCGACCCTGTCGCAGGGCGGCAAGGCCCGCCGGTTCACCGACATCTCGGGCCGGATCTGGATCGATGGCAACCGCACCGATTGTCGCATGACCGCTTCGCTCTCGGCCCAGTATGGCAGGCGGCCGGTGCGGCTCGCGGGCGCCTGCGCCGCCCAGGGCAACCGGCTGATCGGCCGTGCGACGATCGGCGGGGACACGCACCCGATGACCCTCGATCTCAGACAGGTCTACCGCCATGACCGGCTGGTGGCCGTGGCCCTTACCGGCGGGCTTGGCGGCGGGCGCAAGCTTGCGGCGCGCATCGCGCTGAGCACCGCGAATTACTGACGGGAGCGTATCATGACCCTTTCAGCCCCAACCCGCCGTCATGCCATTCTTGCCGCCGCCGCGGGCCTCGCTGCCCTGGCAACCCGCGCGCGGGCGGCGGTCGGCACGATGGTGCCCAGCGTTTCGAAGGGAGCGGTGGGCTATGTCGACAGGTCGCGCCATGGCGAAGTCTGCGGCGCCTGCGTCTGGTTCAAGCCGCCAGCACCGGGTTCGACGGCGAGCCACTGCCACCTCGTCGCCGGCCGGATCAGCCCGGCGGGCTGGTGCGAGGCATGGATGAAGCGGGGCTAGAGCACTTTCCGATCCATCCGGATCGGAAAGTGCTCTAGCCGTCCTATCGGCGCTCGACGGGAACGGCGACTTCGTTGCGGCGCAGCCAGGGCAGTGTCCAGGGCGGATCGTAGAACCAGGCGACGACGCGTCCCTCCGGCTTCCAGGGGGAGTGCGCCAGCGTCGCGAGCAGCCTCTCGCTGTGCGTCGCGACCGCATGCGCGCCAGGACTGCCGGAAAAGCGCAGCACCGCCATCGTCACGGCAGGAACCTCGACGAGGTGGACCATCGGGTCGCGCGGGCGAGGGGCGGTGGCCATCGTCATGCCGGCCGGCATGAAGAAGCGGATGGTCCAGCTGCCGTTGCCGCCCTGCTGGGCGACCGGCGAGGTCATCGCGATCCTGCTGCCGCCAGCGCCATCCTGCTCGACCGGCGCAGTCATCGCGATCTTGCCGCTGCCGCCACCCGGTTTCGTGTTGGCGCCGAAAATATAGGCGGCGAGCCGACGAAATCCGGTCGAGCGGGAGTCGATCTCCCCGCCCGAGACGGTCGTCTCCGCCGCAAGCCGCGCTGCGTAGGCGCGAAGCTGCACCGCGCCCACCTGTCCGGTGACGCTGTAGCCGGGCTGCGGCGTGCCAGACCGGATTCCGAACACGGTACATCCTCCAAGGAACAGGAGCGTGGGCAAAGCGGCAATCTTGCGCATGGTGAGAGAGGACATGGTGTATCGGACCGGATGTGCAATCAGTGGGGGCGGAATACGATATCCGCATATCATGGAGCACCTCTGCCCGACAGGACGGAGTCGTCCGATCGGATGATGCTCTATACGATTTCTATACACTCTCGCCCGAATTCGGCCTCGAATCTTTACCGTCCCGCCGCCCATACTCCGGATCGCTCAGCCACCGGACCACAAGGCACATTCGGGATCACGCATCATGCCAGACCTTCTTTCACTCTGCCTCGCAGCCGCGATGTTCGCCGCCTTTCTCCTCTATGTGAACGCCTGTGACACAATCTGACGGACGCAGCCAAGGTGATCGATCTCTGGCTCTCCGGCGTCGTCGCCATGCTGGTCCTCGCCTATCTCGTCTGGACCCTGCTGCGGCCTGAGGATTTCTGACCGCAATGGATGTCGCGGCGAACATCACCGGCCTCGTCTCCGATGCCCTGATCTGCCTCGGCAGCGCCTTCGCCATCGCTCTCGCTCTCCTGTGGATCTGGCAGGTGGCCCAACAGCTTGTCCGCCGCCATCGGCAGGACCGGTAGCGCCACGGAAACGGAACTTTCCCCATCATGACCCTGCACGGACTCGGGTTCATCGCCCTCGCGCTCGCCCTCGTCTTCGCCTGCGCCGTTTCGCTCGGCGCCTGGCTCGCCCGTCTCTATCGCGGCGAGCTTCGCTTCCTCGCGGCGATCGAAGTGCCGCTCTACCGGCTTTGCGGCATCGATCCCGCCCGCCAGATGAGCTGGAGCGCCTATGCGGTGGGCCTGCTGCTGCTCGGCCTCGTCCATTTCCTGCTGCTCTACGCGATCCTCCGGCTCCAGTATTTCCTGCCCTTCAACCCCGAACACATCACGGGCATGAGCCCGAGGCTCGCCTTCAACACCGCGATCTCCTTCGCCACCAACACCAACTGGCAGGCCTATGCGCCCGAGAGCCAGATGTCCTATGGCGCACAGATGTTCGGCCTCGCCGTGCATAATTTCCTCTCCGCCGCCGCCGGCCTCGCCGCGGCGGGTGCGCTCATGCGCGCCTTTGCCGGCGGTGGCCTCCGCACGCTTGGCAATGTCCATGTCGATCTGGTCAGGATCACCCTCTATCTCCTGCTGCCGGTCGCCTTCATCGCCGCGATCCTGCTGATCGCCTCCGGCGTGCCGATGACGCTCGCTCCCGCTGCCCATGTCCACGCCCTCGCGGGCGGGGTGCAGACCATCGCCCGCGGGCCGGTCGCCCTGCAGGAGGCGATCAAGGAATTCGGCACCAATGGCGGCGGCTTCTTCAACGCCAACGCCGCGCATCCGTTCGAAAACCCGACCGCCTGGACGAACCTTCTGGAAATCTGGCTGATCCTCGTCATCGGCTTCGCCCTGCCGATCGCCTTAGGCCATGTGGCGGGGCGGCGGCGCGATGGGCGGGCGCTGTTCGTCGTGATGGCGGTGATCCTCGCCTGCGGCATGCTCGGCGCCTATGCGGCGGAGGCGGCGAACAACCCCATCCTCGTCCATGCCGGGCTGGCAGCGCATCCCGGCAACATGGTCGGCAAGGAGGCGCGCTTCGGCATCGCCCAATCCACCAGCTTCAACATCGCCGCAACCGGCACCTCAACCGGCGCGGTCAATTCGGTGACGGACAGTTATCTCCCGCTCGGCGGGCTGGCGGCGCTGTTCATGATGCAGCTCGGCGAAATCGCGCCCGGCGGCGTCGGCTCGGGGCTGTATGGCATCGTGCTCTTTGCCCTGCTCGCGGTGTTCGTCGCCGGGCTGATGGTCGGCCGGACGCCGGAATATCTCGGCAAGAAGATCGAGGCGCGGGAGATGAAGCTCGCGATGCTCGCCCTGCTGGTGCAGACGCTGGTCATCCTCGTCGGTGCCGGAGTCTCGCTGTCGAGCGCGTCGGGGCTGGCCTCGCTCGCCAATGCGGGGCCGCATGGCCTCACCGAAATGCTCTATGGCTGGACCTCGGCCACCGAGAACAACGGCAGCGCCCTGGCCGGCCTGTCGGCCAACACAACGCTGCTCGATTACGGGCTGGGCATCGCCATGCTGCTCGGCCGCTTCGCGGTGATGATCCCGGTGCTCGCGATCGCCGGCTCGCTCGGCGCCAAGCCGCTTCTGCCGCATTCCGAGGGCACGTTCCCGACCGACGGCCCGCTGTTCATCGGCCTGCTGATCGGCGTCATCGTGATCCTGGTCGGGCTGCAATTCATGCCGGCCGACCTGCTCGGCCCGATCGTCGAGCATTACCTGCTGCTCGCCGGCAAGACCTTCTGAGGAGCGCCGCCATGCCCCGCAACGCCGAGACGATCGGGCTGTTCGATCGCGATATCCTGCTCCGCGCGATGGGCGATGCCCTCGCCAAGACGAACCCGCGAACGCTGATCCGCAACCCGGTGATCTTCGTCACCGAAATCATCGCCCTGCTGACGAGTTTCGTCGGCCTTCATGAACTGGTCTCAGGCCGCGCCGCCGCCTTTTCGATCGTCATCGCGATCTGGCTGTGGATCACGGTGCTGTTCGCGACCTTCGCCGAAGCCGTCGCGGAAGGCCGCGGCCGGGTGCGGGCGGAAAGCCTGCGGCGCGCGCGCAGCGACACGATGGCGAAGCGGCTCGATGATCCGGCGGACCGCGCCGCCTTCACCCTCATCCCGGCGCCGCAATTGCGCCGGGACGATCTCGTGCTCGTCGAGGCCGGAGACCTCGTTCCCGCCGATGGCGACATCGTCGAGGGCATCGCCAGTGTCAACGAAAGTGCCGTGACCGGCGAATCCGCCCCCGTCATCCGCGAGGCCGGCGGCGACCGCTCGGCGGTGACGGGCGGGACCGAGCTGGTGTCGGACTGGCTGGTCGTCCGCGTCACCGCCGAGCCGGGTTCGAGCTTTCTCGACCGGATGATCGCCCTCGTCGAAGGGGCGGCGCGGCGCAAGACCCCGAACGAGATCGCGCTCGATATCCTGCTCGCCGGCCTGACCATCGTGTTCGTGATCGTGGTCGTCACCCTGCCTGGCTTCGCCGCCTATGCGCACGCCCGGCTCGGCATTGCCGAACTCGCGGCGCTGTTCGTCTGCCTGATCCCCACCACGATCGGCGGGCTGCTCTCGGCCATCGGCATCGCCGGGATGGACCGGCTGGTGAGCTTCAATGTCATCGCGACCTCGGGCCGCGCCGTCGAGGCGTCCGGCGATGTCGACACGCTGCTGCTCGACAAGACCGGCACGATCACCTTCGGCAACCGCATGGCCTCGGCTTTCCATCCGGTGCCGGGTGTGGAGGTGCGGCGCATGGCCGCGGCGGCGGCCTTGGCCTCGCTCGGCGACGAAACCCCGGAGGGGCGGTCGATCGTGCGGCTGGCGCGGGAGGAATTCGGCGCCGATCCGCTGCTGCCGGAGGGGGCGGTCGTCGTGCCATTCAGCGCGAATACAAGGCTCTCGGGCATCGATGCCGGGGAGCGACGCTGGCGCAAGGGGGCGGTCGACTCCGTTCTCGACCTCGTGGGCGGCGCCGCGCCGGAAGCGTTCGCCGCGGCGGTGGACCGCGTCGCGCGGGCCGGCGGCACGCCGCTCGGCCTGGTGGCGGAGGGTGCGCTGCTCGGCGTCATCGAGCTGAAGGACATCGTCAAGCCGGGAATCCGGGAGCGGTTCGAGGCGCTGCGGCGGATCGGCATCCGCACCGTGATGGTCACCGGCGATAACCGCGTGACAGCGAGCGTGATCGCCGCCGAGGCCGGGGTGGACGACGTGATCGCGCAGGCGACGCCGGAGGACAAGCTCTTCTACATCCGCAAGGCGCAGGCCGAGGGGCGGCTGGTCGCGATGTGCGGCGACGGCACCAACGACGCCCCGGCGCTGGCGCAGGCGGATGTCGGCGTCGCGATGCAGACCGGCACGCAGGCGGCGCGCGAGGCGGGCAACATGGTCGATCTCGACAGCGATCCGACGAAGCTGATCGAGATCGTGCAGATCGGCAAGCAGCTGCTGATCACCCGCGGCGCGCTCACCACGTTTTCCATCGCCAACGACATCGCGAAATATTTCGCGATCCTGCCGGCGATCTTTGCCGCGCGCTACCCGCGTCTCGGCGCGCTCAACATCATGGGCCTCGCCTCGCCGCAAAGCGCCATTCTCGCGGCGGTGATCTTCAACGCGCTCATCATCGTCGTGCTGGTGCCGCTGGCGCTGCGCGGTGTCGCCTTCCGCCCGATGGGGGCGGCGGCGCTGCTGCGGCGCAACCTGCTGATCTACGGGCTCGGCGGCATCGTCACACCTTTCGTCGGGATCAAGCTGATCGACCTGATCCTGAACAGCTTCCACATTTTCAGCTGATCGAGCGAGGCCGTCATGTTGCGCGAACTCCGCCCCGTGGTTTCCCTTGTCGCCGTCTTCACCCTGCTGCTCGGGCTGGCGGCGCCGCTCGCGCTCACCGCGCTGGCGCAGCTCGTCTTTCCCTTCGAGGCGAATGGCAGCCTGATCCGCGTGCATGGACAGGCGGTCGGCTCGGCGCTGATCGGGCAGGATTTCCACGGCGCGCGATGGTTCCACTCCCGCCCCTCGGCACTGACCGCAACCGATGCGAAAGGCCACATCATCGCGACACCCTATGACGCGGCCGAATCCGGCGGCTCCGATCTCGGGCCGACCAGCCGGGCGCTCATCGCCCATGTCGCCGCGCGGATCGCCGCCTATCGCAAGGCCTACGGCCCGGGGCCAGTGCCAGACGACGCGGCGACCTCCTCGGGCTCGGGCCTCGATCCGGACATCTCGCTGGCGAATGCGCTGCGGCAGGCGCCTTCGGTGGCACGGGCGCGAGGGATGAACGCGGCGATGCTCCTGCGCCTCGTCCGTCGCCTCGCCACGCGGCCGGCCTTCGGCGTGATCGGCACCGCGCATGTCGACGTGCTGCGGCTCAACCTCGCCCTGGCGGCGCGCCCGCCGGCATGACGCGGCACGCTCAGGCACGGGGGCTTGCGCCCCTGCTGGGGATGGCGTGATCATTCCGCATGGGATCCGCATCGCCCGAGACCCGGCCCGATCCTGACGCGCTGCTCGCCCGCGCGAACGGCGACGGGCGCGGGCAGCTCAAGATCTTTCTCGGCGCGGCCCCCGGGGTCGGCAAGACCTGGGAAATGCTGGCTGCCGCGCGGCGGCGCTTCGAGACCGGAACGGATGTCGTCGCCGGCCTGGTCGAGACGCACGGGCGCGCCGAAACCGCCGGCCAACTCGGCGACGTGCCGCTGCTGCCGCGGCGCATCGTCCCCTATCGCGGCCGGCTGCTGGAGGAATTCGATCTCGATGCCGCGCTGAAGCGGTGCCCGGCGCTGCTGCTGGTCGACGAACTCGCCCATGCCAACGCCCCCGGCCTGCGCCATGCCAAGCGCTGGCAGGACGTGGCGGCACTGCTCGATGCGGGGATCAATGTCTGGACCACGTTGAACGTCCAGCATCTCGAAAGCCTGAACGACCAGGTGGCGCGGATCACCGGCATCCGGGTGGCGGAAACCCTGCCCGACACGGTGCTCGGCCTTGCCGACGAGATCGAACTGATCGACCTGCCGCCGGAGGAATTGCGAACCCGGCTGAAGCAGGGCCTGGTCTACCGGCCGGATGTCGCGCGGCGGGCACTGGGCGGCTTCTTCCGGCCGGGCAATCTCGCCGCCCTGCGCGAGATGGCGCTGCGGCGGGTGGCGCAGCATGTCGATCGCGACATCGCCGCCTATATGCGCGCGCAGGCGATCGCCGGGCCCTGGCCTGCGGCGGAGCGGGTGATGGCGGTGGTCGAGGCCGGCGCGGCGGCCGAGCAGGTGGTGCGGCACGCCGCGCGTCTGGCCGAGGCGCTGCGCGCGCCGTTCTTCGCCTTCCATCCCGAGCGGGCGGTCACCGGCCCGGCCGTGCAGCCGGCGCTCGATCTCGCGATCCAGCTTGGCGGCACCGTCGAGACGACGACGAACGCGGATGTATTCGCAGCCCTGCTGGACGCCGCGGCGCGGCAGAACGTCGCGCATATCGTGATCGCGCGTGGCGATGGAGGGTGGCGGTGGCGGTGGCGGCGCAGCCTCGCGGCACGGCTTGCCCGCTTCGCACGCGCCTATGCGCTGCATGTCGTGCCCGATCCGGCAGCGCATCGCCCGGCCCCGCCGCATCGCGCGCCGCCGCCGAAGCTGGTGCCCTTCGGCCTGAGCCTCGCCATCATGATCCTGACGACCCTCGGCGGCTTCGCCCTGCGCGGCGTGCTGCCGGCCGAGGCGATGGGCTACGTGTTCACCGCGATCGTCGTCGGCATGGCGAGCCTGTATGGCCGCAGCGTCGGCATCTTCGCCGCGCTGACCGGCTTTGTGCTGTGGAACTTTTTCTTTCTCGCCCCGCTCTACACGTTTTCGGTCACCAACCCGCGCGACGTGACCGCGCTGTTCGCCTTTCTCGTCGTCGGCGTGCTCACCGGCTCGCTGGCCGGCCGGGTGCGGGCGGAAGCCGAGGCGGCGCGCATGCGGATCGAGGCGCTGCGACGGATCACCCTGTTCGGCCGCGCTTTGGCGCAGGTCTCGGACGAGGCGGGGCTGGCCGCCGTGGTGGAAGCGGAGGCGCGGGCGCTGGCTGGCGAGGCGGTGCTGCTCATCGCCCGGTCGGATGGCCTGCCCGCCGCCGCCGGCTTCGACGAGGCGGCGCTGGCGGCGGCGGAATTCGCCTGGCGCAACCGTGTCGCCACCGGCATGGGCACGACGACGCTGCCGGGTTCGGCCTGGCGGTTCCAGCCGCTGGCGACCGAGGCCGGGGCGATCGGCGTGCTCGGCGTGCGGCCCGAAACCCCGCCCGCCGAGCCGGTGATCCAGACGCTCGGCGCGCTCGCCGACCAGGCCGCGCTGGCCGCCGAGCGGCTGCGCCTGGCCACCAGCGCGGCCGAGGCGCGGGCGCACGAATCCACCCAGCGCCTGCGCACGGCGCTGCTCTCCTCGCTCTCGCACGACCTGCGCACGCCGCTGACCGCGATCCGCGGCGCGGCCGAGACGCTGGCGGACGCCGATGATAACCTGCCGGAGGCAACGCGGCGGGACCTGCTGGCCAGCATCGTCCAGGATGTCGGGCGGATGACGCGGTTTCTCGCCAACATCACCGGCATGGCGCGGATCGAGACCGGCGAGATCGTCGCCCGGCACGAGCGGGTCGATCTCGCGCCGGTGGTGGAGCACGCGGTCGCGCGGGTGAGGGAGGCGTTCCACACCGCGGTCAACATCCCCGACGACGCGGCAACCGTGCGCGCCGACCCGGCGCTGCTGGAGCAGGTTCTGGTCAACCTGCTGGAGAACGCGGTGAAATACGGGCCCGAGGGCGGGGCGATCTCGGTGTTCGCGCGCCGCACCGCAGACAGCGTCGTGCTGTCGGTCGCCGATGAGGGGGTAGGGATTCCGCCCGAGGATCTGCCGCATGTGTTCGACAGTTTCTTCCGCGTGGTGCGCGGCGACCGCGTGGCGCCCGGCACCGGGCTGGGGCTGGCGATCGCGCGAGCCTTCGTCGAGGCGATGGGCGGGACGATCGCCGCCGAAAGCCCCCGGCGCGACCTGCCGGCGGACGGGCTGCCGGGGACGATCATCCGCGTGGAGCTGAAACAGCCATGACCGGGGCGAAACGCATCGAGACCGGCCGCGTGCTGGTGGTGGACGACGAGCCGCAGATCCACCGCTTCCTCAAGCCGGCGTTGGAGGCGGCGGGATATGTCGTGCTGCGGGCAGACCGGGGGGTGGAGGCGTTGCGGCTGGCGGCGACGCTGGTGCCCGATGTGATCCTGCTCGATCTCGGCCTGCCCGATCTCGATGGGCAGGAGGTGATCGTGAAGCTGCGCGAATTCTCCGAGGTGCCGGTGATCGTGCTCTCCGCGCGCGACCAGGAAGCACAGAAGATCGCCGCGTTCGATGCGGGGGCAAACGACTATGTCGAGAAACCCTTCGGCCTTGGCGAGCTTCTCGCGCGCATCCGCAACGCCTTCCGCCTGATCGCCACCGGGCAGGGCGTGCCGACCGAGGTGATCGCATTCGAAGGATTGCGGATCGACGAGGCGGCCCGCAGTGTGCGCCTCGATGGCGCGGAGATCCATTTCACGAAAACCGAATTCCGCATTCTCGCTGCCCTGGTGCGGCATCGCGGCAAGCTGGTGACGCATGACGACATCCTGCGCGCCGGCTGGGGCGGGGTGCACGATTCCGACCGCACCTACATCCGCATCTATATCCGCAACATCCGCCAGAAGCTCGGCACCTTCGCCGACAACCACATCCGGACCCGGCAGGGGCTCGGCTACATCGTCGAGTAACCCCGCCTTGCGATCAGCGTCGCGTTGCCTGAGCGGGGCGGGCGGAAGGCGGGGGATGTCCGCTTGCATCGCAGGATCGACACCTGCACTATCGGCGCCGGACAGTCTTGTCCGTCCAGGTTCAAAGAGGGTTGCTTGCAGAACGATACGCTCGCCAATAATCGGGATTCATGGCGGGTCGGAATCCTGTTTTCACGCTCGGGCGTGATGCGGATTCCCCAATCCGAGCATTTCTTCGGCACCGCGCTGGCCATCGAGGAGGTGAATTCCGCCGGGGGCATTCTCGGCCGTCCCGTCGAGCCCATCGCTTACGATCCCGGTTCGAACCCCGTGGCCTATCGCGAGCTTGCCGAGCGCCTGCTCATCGACGACGGCGTGCAGATCATTTTCGGCTGTTCGACCTCCGCCGAACGCAAGGCGGTACTGCCATCGATCGAGCGCTGGAACGGTCTGTTGTGGTATCCGTCATTATACGAAGGTTTCGAATACTCGCCGAACATCATCTATACGGGTGCGGTTCCGAACCAGAACAGCATCCAGCTTGCCAGGTATCTCGCCAGGCAACACGGATCGCGGATCTTCCTGATCGGCTCCGACTACATCTACCCGCGCGAATCCAACCGGGTGATGAAGGAACTGGTCGATGCGGCGCAGGGCGAAATCGTCGGCGAGGAGTATTTTCCCCTCGTGCTGGCCGATCGCAGCTTCGGTGAAACGCTCGATCGGCTCTGCCGTATCCGGCCGGACGCGATTTTCTCCACGCTCGTCGGCGAAGCCGGTATTTCATTCTATCGCCAATATGCCGAGACGAAGCTGTTCGCCGCGGGCATCCCGATCGCCAGCCTGACCATGGCGGAGGGCGAACTCGCCGAGATCGGCGGCGAGCGTGCCGCGGGGCATATCACGGCGGCGCCCTATTTCTCCACCGTGGAAACGCCGGCGAACCGGCAGTTCAACCAGCGCTTTCGGGCGAAGTTCGGCGAGTCCCGCCCGATCAGCATGTATGCCGAAGCCGCCTATTGCCAGGTGCATCTGTTCGCGCAGGCCCTTGCGGCTTGCGGCACCACCAACCCGCAGGTGCTCGCCCGGGAAGCGCTCGGCGCGGAGTTTCACGCGCCCCAGGGGCTGGTGACGATCGATCCCGACAACAATCACGCCTATGTCACCCCGCGCATCGGAATCGCCGCGGCGGATTGCACGTTCAGGATCGTCCACGAGGAGGCCGAGCCGGTCAAACCCGACCCCTACCTCGTCAGCTACGATTACGATCTCGACGGCTTCGCCCCTCGCGGCCCGGGGCAGGCCGGCGCAAGGGAACTCCCGGCGTGATGGACCTGCGGATCCTTCGCGAGCTGCGGGACTTGCGGGTTCTCATCGCGCATCCGCATGACGGGGATGGCGACGAGCTGGTGCGCCAGCTCCGGCGCATCGGGTGCGATGTCAGCCATGTCTGGCCCGCGGCGGCGAAGGCGAGCGAACGCGCCGATGTCGTCTTCTTCCTCGTCGAGCACGAATCCGCGACGCATCGCGGCTTCAATTACGACGACACGAGCCTGACCCGGATTGCCGTCGTCAACGCGGAAAGTCCGCTGACATTGCGCGCCCTGATGGATGCCCGCGTGCATGCGGTGATCATGAAACCGATCCGCCCGATCGGCATCCTCACCAACCTCGTGCTCGCGCGCGCGCTGCAATCCTACGAGGCGAAGCTGTCCTCGAAAGTGGCCAAGCTCGAGGAGACCATGAAATCGCAGCGCCTCATCGCCAAGGCCACCCGGATCATCATGGCGAAGGAGTCGATTTCCGAAAACGAGGCCTACACCCTCCTTCGCCGCCAGGCCATGAAGAAGCGCGTATCGATGGCCTCGATCGCCGATGCCGTTGCCCGCGCCGAGGAATTGCTCGAAGGCATCCGCAACGCGCCCTGATGTTCCAAATTTTTAGTTGACAGCGGTCGCATGGGCAGAACAACATGATCGCTGCCCCGGCAATGGATGCCGGGGAACGGCAAGCAGGGTTGCTTGCCACCATATCAAGGGCAAGTCAGCCCTCGTCCCGCTTCCGTCACGTCACGGGGGCCGGCCGAGGGCTATTTTTTTGGGGAGTGCTGTCTGATGGCGGAGCAGTCCGGAAGCCACAACATGGTGCGGGTGGCATGCCTCCAGATGGAGCCGCATGTCGGCGACAAGGATGCCAATCTCGACACCAGCCTCGGGCTGATCGAACAGGCGGCGGCAAATGGCGCGAAATTGCTGGTGCTGCCGGAGCTGTGCAATTCGGGCTATGTGTTCAGGAGCCGCGAGGAGGCGTTCTCCCTGGCCGAACCGATCCCCGATGGCCCGACGGTCCGCCGCTGGGAAGCCGCGGCGTCGGCTCACAATGTCTATATCGCCGCCGGAATCGCCGAGCGCGACGGCGACAGCCTCTATAACGCGGCGGTGCTGATCGGACCTGCCGGCTATATCGGGACGTTCCGGAAGGTGCATCTCTGGAACGAGGAAACGCTCTATTTCGAGCCGGGGGATCTCGGGTTTCCGGTCTTCCATACCCCGATCGGCCGCATCGGCATGGCGATCTGCTATGATGGCTGGTTTCCCGAAACCTATCGGCTGAACGCGCTCGCCGGCGCCGACATCGTCTGCGTGCCGACGAACTGGGTGCCGATCCCCGGCCAGGCGGAGGGGCGCGAGGCGATGGCGAACATCCTTGTCATGGCCGCGGCGCATTCGAATTCGCTGTTCATCGCCGCGGCCGACAGGGTCGGCACCGAACGCGATCAGCCATTCGAGGGGCAGAGCCTGATCGTCAGCTACACCGGCTGGCCGGTCGCAGGGCCCGCCAGCCGGACACGGCAGGAGATCATCTACGCGGATGTGAATCTCCAGGATGCCCGCCGCGGCCGGAACTGGAACGATTTCAACCAGGTCCTCCGCGATCGGCGGACGGATGTCTACGATGAAATGCTCGGCGCCGACGTGCCGCGAGGATGGTACTGAGCACCAGCGTCCAACGATAATAATATGAAAATCAACGGGATACGCCAGCCCACAACCCTAAGGAGGATAACATGAGTGAAAAGCCGAATTCCGTTTCCGGCGTGAACCGCCGCTCCGTTCTGCTGGGCAGCCTTGGCGCCGCCTCCGCTCTCGGCGCGCCTGCGATCATCCGCAGCGCCTATGCCGCGGCACCGATCAAGGTCGGCGTGATCTCGCCTCTCACCGGCGCATGGACGGTGTATGGCAAGGCGCATTCCGAAGGGTTCAAGCTGGCGGTCGATGAAATCAACGCTGCCGGCGGCGTGCTCGGCCGCAAATTCGAAATCATCATGGCGGATTCCAAGACCGAGCCGCGCATCGTCGCCGAGCAGGCCAACCGGCTGATCCGCGAGGAGGGCGTCGACTTTCTGGCCGGCACATTCTCGAGCGCCGAGCGCAACGCGGCGGGCCCCGTCGTCACCGCGGGGAACAAGGTGCTGCTCTACCCCACCTTCTATGAAGGCCAGCAGCAGAAATATTTCCCCGGCGTCTGCAATCCCAACATCTTCATGTTCGGCCCGGTGCCGAGCCAGCAGGTCTGGCCGCATCTGCCCTACATGATGAAGAATCACGGGAAGAAATTCTTCATGGTCGGTTCGGACTATGTCTGGCCGCGGGTGACCAACGCGGTGACGAAAAAGCGCCTGGTCGAGCTGGGCGGCGAAGTCGTCGATGAAATCTACATCCCGTTCAATACGCCGCAATACGACTCGGTGCTCTCCAAGATCCGCAATTCCGGCGCGAATGTGATTTTCCTCACCCTCACCGGCAGCGACACCATCAATTTCCGCAAGCAGTTCGTCTCTGCCGGCATGAAGAAGGACTTCACCCTCTGGACGGTGGATGACGAGGAAGTCGTCACCAGCGCGCTCGGTCCCGAAGCCTCGGCCGGCACCTATGTCAGCTTCGACTATTTCATGTCGATCAAGCAGCCGAACAACGATGCCTTCCTCAAGAAGTTCCGCGCGAAATTCGGGCACAATGCGCTGATGGATACGGTGGGCGTCGCGATGTACAATGCCGGCCACATGGCGGCGATGGCGATCGCGAAAAGCGGCAAGGTCTCGACCGAAGGGCTGCGCCATGGTCTCGCCGGCCTGACCTTCGACAAGGCGCCGCAAGGCAGCATCACGATGCGCGCGATCGATAACCAGGCGGTCCTGCCCTCGTATCTGATGCGCGTCCGCGACCACTGGAGCGGAACCGGAGACATGTTCGAGCAGGTGCAATACCTCCCGGATGTTACACCGGCGACGGCCAGCTGCGCCCATCTGCCGCTGAACTGACGCCGTGCCGCGCGGGCGGGCGAGCCAGCCGCCTGCCTGCCCGCGCGCCTCGGATGTCCTGAACGCCGGCCCCGGCGCGCCGCGAGACTGTCCGCGCGCCCGGCGGCCGGAACGAGAAGAGGTTTCGACAACAATGTATCGATCATGACCCACGAAACGGTGTTTCACGCCATCCTGTCCCTCGCCATCCAGGGCACGCTCATCACCTTCGTCTATGCGCTCGCCGCGCTCGGCCTCGCGGTCGTTTTCGGGCTGATCGGGGTGATCAACATGGCCCACGGCGCGATGATCACGCTCGGGGCCTATTTCACCTGGGCCTGCCTCTCGGCGGGATTGCCCTTTGCCCTGGCCGTTCTCGTCGCGGTCGCCGGCGTCGGCCTTGTCGGCCTGATCGTCGAGCACGCGCTGATCCGCCATTTCTACGACAAGCCGTTCGAGACGCTCCTGCTCACCTGGGGGCTTTTCCTGATCCTGACCGAGCTGATCAAGATCGCCTTCGGCAGCGACATCCGGACGATCCCAACTCCCCTGCCCAGCGCCATCGCATTCCTTGGCTTTCACATCCCCGAATACGAAGCCCTCGTCGCGCTGCTGAGCGCGGCACTGCTCGGCGCCATCGGCCTCGTCTTCTACAAGACGTCCTACGGCATCAAGATCCGCGCCCTGACCCAGAATCGCGAGGTCGCCGGCCTGCTCGGCCTCAATGTCGCGGCGACCTACAAGATCGTCTTCGTCGCCGGCGCGATGCTCGCGGGGCTCGCCGGCGCGCTGATGTCCCCGATCCTGAGCATCGACCCCACGATCGGCAACATCTATCTCGTCCGCTCGTTTTTCGTCGTGATCGTCGGCGGCATCGGCCAGCTCCTCGGCGGCACGCTGGCCGGCAGCTTCCTGATCGGCGGCTCGCAGACCATCTTCGGGGCCTTCTCCAGCCAGGTGATCGCCCAGACCGTCGTCTTCGCGCTTGCCATCGTCGTGCTGCGGTTCCGTCCCACCGGAGTGTTCAAGGAAAAATGAGCAACGCGATGTCAAACACCCGACCGGTCGCACCCGCGCCGCGCATCGATCTGCGCTCGGAATCAGCCGCGGCGATCGTGGTTTTCGCCGCCCTCGCACTTCTGCCCCTGATGATGGGCGGCTATGTCATCTACGTCCTGCCGCAATATCTCATCTATGGCGTGCTCGCGATGTCGCTCGGCATGCTCTGGGGCTATGCCGGCATTCTCAGCTTCGGCCAGGCGGCCTTCTTCGCCCTCGGCGCCTATGCGATGGGCCTCGCGATGAAAGCCAGCTTCGGCGCCAGCGATGGTTATCTCGGGCTGCTGGCGGCAATCGTCATCGGCGCCGGGCTTGCCTTCCTCGTCGGTTATTTTCTGTTCAGCGCCGGCGTGCGGGATATCTATTTCGTCCTGATCACCCTCGCCCTGTCGATCATGGTCCAGCAGATCGCCATCAGCCAGTCCTCGCTCACCGGCGGGTTCAACGGGATGTACATCCCGCGGATGGACCTCGCGCTCGGCCCCTTCGGCAGCGTGTCGCTCGCGCATGACCGCGCGATCTATTATCTGGTCCTGCCGGTCACGATCGCGATCTATGCCGGGCTGCGGCGCCTCACGCGCAGTGATTTCGGCAAGGTGCTGGTTGGCATTCGCGAGAACGAGGGCCGGACACTGTCGCTCGGCTTCGAGACCTCCTGGTACAAGACCATCGCCTTCACCATCTCGGGCGCGGTCGCGTGTCTCGCCGGCGCCCTGTACGGGGCACACGCCGAATTCGTGTCGCCTTCGCTCGCCAGCGTCGCGTTTTCGACCGAAGTGGTGATCTGGGTTGCGATCGGCGGCAGGCAGTCGCTGCTTGGCGCGTTGCTCGGCGGCCTCGGCGTGGCCGCGCTGTCCAACTATCTCGATGGATTGTCGCCGGTCTTCTGGCAGCTCATTCTCGGCGGGATCTTCGTCGCCGTGATCATCGCCTTCAAGGGCGGCATCGCCGGCGCGCTCGGCCGCCTCGTCGCCCGCAAGGATGGCACCCATGGCTGAGTTTCTCGGGATCACGAAGCTGACCAAGCATTTCCGCGGGCTGGTGGCGAATGAGGATGTGGATTTCACCCTCGGCAGCGGCGAGGTCCGCTGCATCATCGGGCCGAACGGTGCCGGCAAGACCACCTTCATCAGCATGATTTCCGGCCATGTCGCGCCGACATCGGGCCGCATCGCGTTCAAGGGGCGCGACATCACCGGCATGAGCGTTCCAGGGCGGGCGCGGCTCGGCATCGGCCGCAAGTTCCAGACCCCGTCAGTGTTCGACAATCTCACGGTCGCTGAAAATATCGAGCTCGCCTCGATCGGCAAGCACGCGGAAGGCGCAGACCGGCGCGCCCGCATGGGCGAGGTGCTGCAACTGACCAGGCTCGAGGCGTTCGCATCGAACCCGGCGCTCACCCTTTCCCACGGGCAGCGCCAATGGCTCGAGATCGGCATGCTGCTGGCCAATCGTGCCGAGCTGCTCCTGCTCGACGAGCCGACGGCGGGGATGAGCGCTGAGGAAACCCACGCGACCGCCGCACTTATCAAGACGCTCGCCGCCGAATTCGGCATCGCCATCGTCATCATCGAGCACGACATCAACTTCATCCGCGATCTCGGCGCGCCGGTTACCGTGCTGCATCTCGGCCGGGTGCTGATGGAGGGCGATTTCGCCGCGATCAGCGAGAACGAGGATGTGCGCAACGTCTATCTGGGCGGAGAGTGGGAATGCTGAGCGCGACCGGCCTGCATGTCGGCTACGGACCGATCGAGGTCATCCATGGCGTCGACTTCACGGTCGAGACCGGCGAGATCGTCGGCATTCTCGGCCGCAACGGCATGGGCAAGACGACCCTGATCCGCGGCCTGAACGGCTCGCTGCCGGCGCGATCCGGGCGTGTCGTGCTCGATGGGGAAGACATCACCCATCTGCCGATGCATCTTCGCTCCCGGCGCGGCATCGCGACCATCGTCCAGGGTCGCGGCATCTTTCCGAAGCTCACGGTCTGGGAAAACCTCGAAATGGGGCGGATTGCCGGCGGCGGTCAGAAGGCAAGCCGGCTCGACGAGGTGATCGGCTATTTCCCCCGCCTCGGCGAACGCCTCAAGCAGCTCGCCGGTTCGATGAGCGGCGGCGAGCAGCAGATGCTCGCGATCGGCCGCAGCCTGATGAGCCATCCGAAGGTCCTGCTGCTCGACGAGCCTTCGGACGGCATCATGCCGATCCTCGTTCAGCAGATCGCGAAAATCCTCGCGGAAATCAATCGCAAGGAAAAGATGACGATCGTCATCGTCGAGCAGAACGTCCCGATGGTGTTCTCGCTCACCTCGCACTGCATCATTCTCGAGAAGGGGCGCATCGTCGCCGAAGGCAATCGCGACGATATCGCCGACAGCGAGATCATGAAGGAATATCTCGCGCTCTGAAGCGCGTTTTTTGGGAGGACTGAATGACACTTCACACCGTCAAGGTTCCGTCGCTCGCGACACTGCGCGACGTGGCGGCCGAGCTAGGCATGACGTTCGACGAGACCGATCTCGCCGGCCACCACGAAGCGATCGCCTCGAGCATCGCCGCCCTGCAACTCGTCGACCGCATGCAGGACGAACTGCCCGAGGTCCGCTATCCCCGGCTGCCCGGCCAGCGCGTCGCCCCGGAGGACAACCGGCTCGGCGCATGGGCGGTCAAATCCGTGATCGAGGGCGCCGCCACCGGCCCGCTCAAGGGCAAGACGGTGGTGATCAAGGACAATGTCTGCGTCGCCGGCCTGCCGATGTCCAACGGCGCATCGACGCTGGAAGGCTACATGCCCGAGATCGACGCAACCGTCGTGACCCGCATCCTCGATGCCGGCGGCACCATCGTCGGCAAATCGGTCTGCGAATATTTCTGCTTCTCCGGCGGCAGCCACACGAGTTCGAGCGGCCCAGTTCACAATCCGCACCGGCATGGGCACTCGGCCGGCGGCTCGTCCTCGGGCAGCGCCGCACTCGTGGCATCGGGCGAGGTGGACATGGCGCTCGGCGGCGACCAGGGCGGGTCGATCCGCATGCCGTCTGCATTCTGCGGCACCTATGGCATGAAGGCGACGCACGGGCTCGTCCCCTATACCGGCATCATGCCGATCGAGCTTACCCTCGATCATACCGGACCGATCACCGCGACGGTCGAGGACAATGCCCGCCTGCTCGACGTCCTTGCCGGACCCGACGGGCTGGACCCGCGCCAGTATGGGGGCGATCGGGCATATAATCATGTCGAGGCGCTCGGCCAGGGCGTGAAGGGCATGCGGATCGGTATTGTCCAGGAAGGGTTCGGCCACGCCCAGTCCGAGGCTGCGAGCGATGCCCTCGTCCGCGCCGCCGCCGAGCGCTACGGGGCGATGGGCGCCGAGGTCGAAACCGTATCGATCCCGATGCACACGGTCGGACCGGCGATCTGGCTCGCCGTGGCCGCCGAGGGCGCGACGATGCAGATGATGCACGGCAACGGTTTCGGCTTCAACTGGCAGGGGCTTTACCTGACCTCGCTGATGGATCGCCACGCCGCGTGGCGCGACCGGGCGGATGAACTGTCGGACACTCTGAAGAACACCATGCTTCTCGGTCAATACATGACCAGGACCCATGGTGGCCGCTATTACGCGAAAGGGCAGAACCTCGTCCGCCGGCTGCGCGCCGCCTACGACGCCGCCCTGCAACGGTTCGATCTCCTGCTGATGCCGACCGTCCCCATGGTTGCGCCGAAGCTGCAGGACGCCGATGCCCCGGTCCCCGAGATCCTGCAACGCGGCTTCGAGATGCTGCCGAACACCTGCCCCTTCGATTGCACGCATCATCCGGCGATGAGCATTCCCTGCGGCAAGGTGGACGGGCTACCGGTCGGGATGATGCTGATCGGGCGGCATTATGACGAGCGGTCGATCTACCGCGCCGCCGCCGCTTTCGAGAGCGGCGTGGACTGGACCGCCATCTCGGCATAGAGCGCGGTCCGATCCTGATGGATCGGATGATGCTCTATGATATCGACAAGGAGCGTATCGTTATCCGATCGGATGCCCCCATCCGATCGGATGATCCGCCGCGCAGCGGCCCGCGTCCGGACGCGTTCCCCTCAGTCCGCACCGGCCATCGGGACGAGCGGCGAGGTTTCGGTCACCTGCCGATAGGCCCGGTCATAGGTCCGGGTCGACGACGATGATGCTTCCTCGTGATATTCGGCGTCCTGATTGACCTTCCACAAATCATAGACCTGCTTTCCCGCCAGGATGTTTTCGGTGGCCAGTATGGCCGTCATCATCGCATGGTCCTGATTGTTGTATTTGTGCATGCCGTTTCTGCCGATCAGGTGCAGGTTCGGGCAGGTCTCCTCAAGATCCGTCCTGATCGTGTCGACATGTTTCTGGTAGTGGTCGTCATAGACCGGATAGGCCTTTCTCTGGCGGACGACGGTGCCTTCCCGAATGTCTTCCCGCGTCGCAAGGCCGAGCCTGACGAGTTCGCTGGTGGCAAGCTCGACCAGCGCCTCATCCGTCGAGGCCCAGAGCCCGTCGCCCTCGAAACAGAAATATTCCAGCCCATAACAATTCAGCGCCGGGTCGGGGACCATGTCCGGCGACCATGACTTGAAGTTCTGGATCCGCCCAACCTTCACGCTCGGATCATGGATATAGATCCAGTTGTCGTCGAACAGCGAGCGGTCCTTGAGGATCAGCGCGACGGTGAGAAAGTCGCGATATTTCAGAGCGTCCGCCGCCGCCAGCGTGGCCTCGTTCAGGCCCGGCCGGATGGCATGGCACAACTCGCGCATGGGCATCGTCGAAATCACATGGGTTCCGTGAAACGTGTGGCGATTGCCGGCCGGGTCCTCGGCGACGACCCTCCATGACTTTCCATCTTCACGGCTGATTTCGACGACCTTCATGCCTTTGACGATCTCGCCGCCCTGACGTTCGATCTTCGCCGCCGCCGCTTCCCAGAGCATGCCCGGCCCGCGTCGCGGATAGCGGAAACTGTCGATCAGGGTCTTGATCACCTTGTCGCGCGGCTGCTTCCCCGATTGCGGAAGGAGCGCATGCTTGATCGCCTGCGAGAGCGACAATCCCTTGATCCGCTGCGCCGCCCAGTCTGCCGAAATCTTGTTGCAGGCCATCCCCCAGACCTTTTCCGTGTAGGTGCGGAAGAAGATCCGGAACAGGCGCTTGCCGAACTTGTTGGTTACCCAGTCTTCGAAATTGGTGGGATTGGCGATCGGGAACAACCGCGCTTTCGCGTATGACAGAACGCAGTGGACTGCCTCGAAAACGCCCAGCTTGAGCAGCGCGTCCATGGCGCGCAACGGGTAATCGAACAATTTCTGGCGATAATAAATCCGCGATTTCCGTGGTCGGACAAGAAACCCTTCGTCGAGGATTTCGTCCCACAATTCCTCGATTTCCTGCGATTTCGAGAAGAATCGGTGCCCGCCGATATCGAACGCGAAGCCTTTGTAGGTCTCGGTGCGGGAAATGCCCCCGACATAAACCGGATCCTGTTCCAGCACGGTCACGGCGAGGCCGTTGCGGCTGAGCAGATATGCGGCGGTCAGGCCAGCTGGTCCGGCACCGATACAAATCACTATTTCTTTTTTGGTATTTGATAAAAAATTAGAATAGGACATAAATTATTAACCTTATCGAGATATTAAATACAGTAATATACAATCTTTTTTACGATATTCAGAAAGATATTCTTGGTCAATAGCCGGACGTATCGATTCCAGATACGGTATCCTGTTGTGCCGAACGATGATATCTCAACCGCAGGGCCGGAAAGTTCCAGCCCTCCAGAGGCTGTGGGGTCCACGCAATGAAAGGGTGCGAGATGAGCGAGCCGGTCATGGTGTTCTGGTCGTTCCGCAGCCCCTATTGCTACATCGCGCTGCCGCGCCTCATCGCCTTGTCGCAGGCGCAGGGCGTCGCGCTGGAGATGCGGATCGTGCATCCGGCCGCCTTGCGCAACCCCGACTATTTCCGGACCATGAACCCTCTCGCGCGTCCCTATTTCCTGCGCGACAGCGCGCGCGAGGCCGCGGCGCGCGGCATGAAGTTCCGCCGCCCCGTGCCGGACCCGGTCGCGCAGGATCCCGCAACCCTCGCCATCGCGCCGGCGCAGCCTCTCGCCCGCCGGCTCGGCCGGCTGGGCGTTGCGGCATCGCGGCGCGGCGCCGGCGTTGCCTTCTGTCTCGAGGTCTCCCGTCTGCTCTGGGATGGCGAGGTCGAGGGCTGGGATACCGGCGATCATCTCGCCCGCGCCGTGGCCCGCGCGGGGCTCGATCTCGCCGCGCTCGATGAAGCGGTCGCCGCCGATCCCGACGGGCACGAGGCGGTGCTGGCGCAGAACGATCAGGACCTGCGCGCGTCCGGCCACTGGGGCGTGCCGACGATGGTCTGGCGCGGCGAACCGTTCTTCGGACAGGACCGGATCGACACGCTGGCCTGGCGCCTGCGCGGCGATGCCGGATAAGGGGCGGCCTATCGCAGTTGCAGGTCGAACAGGGCGATGTTCAGAACAAGCCCGGGCAGCAGAAACTGGAACAGCCGCGCCATCGCCAGCACCTCGTCGATCGGCGCATCACGTAGCGCTGCCGCGCGCAACCCCTCGGCGTCAAGCCCCGCCGGATTGGGCACGCGATGACGGATCTGCGCCAGTGCGGCGTCATGCACGTTGCGACACGCCGCGTCATATCCGGGTGTCGCGACCAGCGTCCTGATCCCGCCCCAGGCGGCGGCGAAATAGCTCGGCCAGCGCGCCAGCGCCCGGTAGTCGGTGTTGACGAAGGGCAGGCCGAGCGTCGCCTTCACATCCTCATAAACGGCCCTCGTCGCCGGATCGGCATGATGCGCCTCCATCAGCACGAACGGACAGGCGACATCCGGCGCGTGGCGGCCGGTGAAGGGGGCCGCGTCGACCGCGACATCCGGCGCCAGCGCGCCGCCTTCGAGCAGCAGCCGCACCAGTGTCGCGATCAGCAGATAAGGGTAGTTGCCGTGGGAAAAGATCTCGATCATGTCGCGGATGGAGGCGATTTCCGCCGGCGCGTAGCCGACTTTGTCCAGCGTCCCGCGCAGCCCGGCCGGTGCGAGGCGTGCGGCCTCCCGCTCGGCCAGCGCGCGCAGGTCGCGGCATTCGCCGACGAAGGCGGTGCTGGTCACGATCGGCTCGAGCCCCCGCCACAAATGGCGGAAGAAATGCGGGTAATGGGCGTAGGCCATCGTCACCACCCCCATCCAGGGCACCTGCAGCGCGGTCTTCATCGCGGTGTAGAACGCCTTCCGCTCGCCAGCGGCCAGGTATTCCGGCAGCGGGTGGATGGCGGGGATCGGGGTCGGCAGCCCTCGTTCAAGCGTGATCATCAGCGTTCCTCCCGCCCGCGCGAACGGATCTGAAATGAGTATTCTTGCGGCCTTGAAAGGGGCGCGGGCACAATTTTCGTTTTCGGACGCCAACGGAATACGGCACGTTGCTCTAAGGTCAAGAGGTGGCCCTCAGGTCAAGGGGTGGTCCGCCCGGTGGTGCGGCGCGCCCATTTGGCCAGTTCGAGGGCGATGTAGATCACGCTGGAGGCGGCGATCGTTACCGCGAGTTCGCCGGGGCTGAGCGGTGACGCGCCGAAGGCGCGGTTGATCCCGGGCGTGTAGATCACCGCGATCTGCAAGGCGACGGTGAGAAGCACGGTGCCCAGCAGCGGCGGGTTCGCGCCGAGATCGGCATGGAACGGTCTTGCGTGCGCGGCGCGAACCGCCATCAGCTGCCAGAGCTGCACGAAGGTCAGCACGGCGAAGACCATCGTCTGCCAGTGTGCATCCTGCATCCGGCGGGCGACGGCCTCGGTCAGCAGCGTGATCGCCGCCATCAGCAATGCGCTCCACAGTACCTCGATGGCCATGAAGCCGGCGAGCAGACGCTGGCGTGGCGGAAGCGGCGGGCGGGCCATGATGTCGGGCGCGGCCGGTTCGGTGGTGAGGGCGAGGCCGGGCAGCCCGTCGGTCACGAGGTTGATCCAGAGAATCTGGATCGGCCGCAGCGGCATCGGCAGGCCGAAGAAGGGGGCGAGGAAGATCGTCAGGATCTCCGCCGCGTTGCAGGCGATGACGAAGCGCACGAACTTGCGGATGTTGTCGTAGATCCGCCGGCCTTCGCGCACGGCGGCGACGATGGTCGCGAAATTATCGTCGAGCAGCACGAGGCTCGCGGCCTCGCGGGCGACATCGGTGCCGCCGCGTCCCATCGCCACGCCGATATCCGCCTGTGCCAGCGCCGGTGCGTCGTTCACCCCGTCGCCGGTCATCGCCACCACCTCGCCATTGTCCTGCAGCGCGGTGACGATGCGGATCTTCTGCGCCGGATCGACCCGGGCGAACACCGCGACCTCCCGCACCCGCCGCCGCAGTTCCCCCTCGTCGAGCGCCTGCAGCGCGGCACCGGTCATCACCGCTGTCTCGCCGGCGGCAGCATCGAGGATGCCGATCGAGCGGGCGATGGCGGCGGCCGTGAGCGGGTGGTCGCCGGTGATCATCACCGGGCGGATGCCCGCCGCGATGCAGGTGGCGACGGACGCGGCGGCCTCGGGGCGCGGCGGGTCGATCAGCCCGGCGAGGCCGAGACATTCGAGCCCGCCTTCCATCTCTGAAGCCGCCATCGCTACCGCTGTCCCCGGCTTGTGACGCCTGCGGGCGACGGCCAGCACCCGCATTCCATCGGCCGCCATGGCGGCGGCGGCGCGCATGAGGGAGGCGGGATCGGCCGGCACCGCACCGGCCGGGCCGGTCATTTCGGTGCAAAGCGGAATCACCGCCTCGGGCGCGCCCTTGGTGTAGCTGACCAGCGCGCCGTCCTCGTCGCGGTGCAGCGTGGTCATGCGCCGCCGCGCGGCGGTGAAGGGCAGTTCGGCGCAGCGCGCGTGGCGGGCGCGCTCGGCGGCCGGATCGAGCCCTGCCGCGCTGGCTGCGTCCAGGAAAGCGGTTTCGGTCGGGTCGCCCTGCTTCGTGCCGGCGGCATCGGCGGTGGCGTCGTTGCACAAGACCAGCGCGCGGAGCAGCGCCGTCGCATCCGCATCGCCGGGCGGGCGCCAGGCTCGCGTCATGCGCATCCGGTTGAGGGTCAGCGTGCCGGTCTTGTCGGCGCAGATGGTGGTGACGGCGCCGAGCGTCTCGACCGCGGGGAGGCGGCGGATCAGCGCCTGCGCCCGCGCCATCCGCGCCGCACCGCCGGCCAGCAGCACGGTGACGATGGCGGGCAGCGCCTCGGGGATCGCCGCCACCGCGAGGCTGAGCGCGGTCAGCAGCATCGGCAGCGGCGCCTCGCCGCGCAGCAGCCCGGTGGCGAGGATCAGGACGCAGACCGCGAGTGCGGCGGCGGCGATCTGCCGGCCGAACCGGGCGAGCTGGCGTTGCAGCGGAGTGGGGCCGGGGGCGGCGCCGCCGATGAGGGTGGCGATCCGGCCGAGTTCGGTGCCCATGCCGGTCGCGGTCACGATGCCGGTCGCGCGGCCGCCGAGCACCGAGGTGCCCTTGTAGGCCATGCAGCTTCGCTCGGGCAGCGTCGTCCCTGCTGCCATCGGGGCGACCTGTTTCAGCACCGGGGCCGATTCGCCGGTCAGCGCGGCCTCGCCGGTGTGCAGGCCTGGCGCCTCCAGCAGCCGCAGATCCGCAGGGACCGTGTTGCCGGCTTCGAGCAGCACGAGATCGCCGGGTACGAGGGACGCCGCCGGCAGCGTGATCGTCCGGCCCTGCCGCCGGACCGTCGCGACCGGGGCGGCGAGGCGGCGCAGCCCGGCCACCGCGTCCTGCGCGCGGGCGGCCTGGATGAAGCCGACCACGGCATCGAGGATGACGATGGCGAGGATTACCGCCGTGTCCTCCAGCGCGCCGATCAGGGCGGAGAGCGCCGCCGCGCCGATCAGCAGCAGGACCATGACATCGGTGAACTGGGCAAGCAGCAGGGCGAGCCGGCTTTGCGGCTTCGCGGCCTCGATCGCGTTCGGCCCGTGGCGGCGCAGCCGGGCGGCGGCCTCGGCATCGTCGAGCCCGCGGGCCGCATCGCCGCCGAGGGCTGCGATCACCGCAGCCGCGTCGCGTGCGTGCCAGGCGGGCGGCGGCGTGGTGGGGTCAGCGCGCGCCATAGAGGAACAGCACGTAGGCGTTGAGCAGATACATGGCGAACAGGCCGAAGCTGATCCAGCCGACGGTGCGGAACAGCCGGTTCTGCGGCCGGTAGAGCAGGCCGGCGATCAGCAGGCCCGACATCACCACGCACGACATGGCAGAGACCACGTGGATCGGCGATGCGTGATCGAGGATCGGGCCGTGGCGGTAGAACAGGTCGTCGATCCCGAGGACCAGCATGTTGAACATGTTGCTGCCAAGGATGTTCGCCATCGCGAGATCGACGGCGCCGATCCGCGCCGCGACGATGCTGACCACGAGTTCGGGCAGCGAGGTGACGGCGGCGACGAGCAGCGTGCCGACGAAGGTCTGCTGCCAGCCCATCGCCCCGGCGAGGGCGACCGCGACGAAGGGCAGCGCGCTGCCCGCCGCGACCACCAGCGCCGCGGCCCCGGCATAGGCGCGCAGGGCCTCGGCGAGCGGAATGCCGGCCTCGCGCGCCATCGGCGGGTGCAGTGCCTGATCCTGCTGTTCATAGATGAAGATCGCCCGCGCCCCGAGCCCGTAGAGCAGGAAGATGATCGGCGTCGAGCCGCCGATGCCGAAGAGGGAAACTGCGAGCCCCTCGCCATGCAGCGCGAGGGTGAGGCCGGCGAAGCCGATCAGCAGGATGCCGAAGGCGGATGACAGGATGTGGCCCTGCCGCACCCGGCGATAGACGCTTTCCTCGCGCAGCATGAAATCGAGCACGATCAGGATGGCGAGATTGAAGATGCAGCTGCCGAAGACGTCGCCCACCGCGGTATCCGGCGCATCGGCGAGGCTGACGGCGCTGATGCCGGTGCTCAGCTCCGGCAGCGAGGTGATCGAGGCGACGAGGATGAGGCCGATCCAGCCGCCGGAGAGATTGGTCCGCGCGGAGATAATCTCGCCGTTGCGCGACAGCGCCGGGCCGGCCAGCCCCACCAGCGCGGCGCAGAGACCGAAGCCGAGCCAGAGACCGGCGAGGTGCGGCGTCATGGCGCGGGCCCGCCGCGGCGGCGGCGCAGCAGGTCGAGGGCGAGGAGGGTGAGGGTCATGGCCAGGGGGCCGAGGATGAAGCCGGGCGGGCCGAAGACGATGAGGCCGCCGATGATGGCGATGAAGACCGGCACGGTGGGCAGCCGCAGCCGGTCGCCGACCAGGATCGGCCGCACCACGTTGTCGATCTCGCCGACGATGAGCGCGCCCCACAAGGCGAGGATCAGCGCCTTCGTCTCCTGGCCTTCGAGGGCGAGATAGGCGGCTTCGGGAATCCAGACGACGAAGGTGCCGAGCACCGGGACGATGGCGAGCAGGCTCATCACGATGCCCCAGAACAGCGGCGCGCCGAGGCCGAGCGCCCAGAACATCAGCCCGGCCAGCGTGCCTTGCAGCGCCGCGACCATGACGGTGCCGTAGACGATCGCCTGCACGGTGCCGCCGATGCGGGCGAGGAGGCTCTCGACCTCCGCCGCATCGAGCGGGAGGGTCCGGCGCAGCGAAGCGATTGCGGCGGCGCGGTCGCGCAGCGCGTAGAACAGGATGTAGAAGGCGAGGACGATCTCGATCACCTGCGCCACCGAGCCGCGCAGCAGGGCGGCGCCGGCATTGCCGAGCATCGCCACCAGCCGGCCGAGCAGGCCGGAGAGATCGAGCTCCGCCGGCAGCCAGGCGAGGGCGGGCAAGCGGAGCGGGCCCTCGGCCGCGAGCCGGGCCTGGATGAAGGCGGCGCCGGCGATCGCGCCATGGGCCAGCCGCTCGACCACCAGCGTCGCCGGCGCGCCGACGACGAGGATCGCCACCAGCACGGTCAGCCCGGCGGCGAGGCCGCGATGGGGGATGCGCCGTTCGACCCGCGCCTGCAACGGGGCGAACAGGATGGCGAGCACCAGCGCCCAGGTCAGCGCGCCGAGAAAGGGCAGCGCCAGCGCGGCGCAGATCGCGAGACCGGCGGCGGCGGCCAGCGCCAGGGCGATGAGGCCGGCGCGCTCCTCCGGCGGCGGGTCAGCCATCGGCCGGTCTGATCCCGGCCTGTCTGATCCCGGCCGGTCTGATCCCGGCCGGTCTGATCCCGGCCTGTCTGATCCCGGCCTGTCTGATCCCGGCCGGTCTGCTACCGGCTGGTCAGCCATGCGCCGTCATGGCCGCGCGCCGCGTCCGCTCCCGTTTGCCTGCTCCGCCCTCGTCCTGCCGGCGCGCCATACGGCGGATATGGGCAAGCGTCCGGTCAGGCGCAGTTACCTAATCGGGTAGGGTGGTCGCGGATGATCTGCTCTATCTTGTCGTTTATCAGGTCATCTTTATCCGATCAGATGATTCCATCTGATCGGATGATGCTCTTGCCCTGCGGCGGGTCGCGCAGCCGCTCGCGCCGGCGCAGCCAGGCGGGCGGGCGGAAGCGGCGCGGGAGTTTTGCGACTGATTCGTCCGTGCTGGGCGGCAGGACGGGTTCGGGTTTGGGGCGGGGGGTGCGCCTTGCGCGCGGCGCGAGGCGGAGCATCGCCGGGAGCTTCAGGCCGAGGCTGCGGCAGAGCGGGCGGAGGATGCGGCCAAGGCGGGGTTCCTCGCCGATGCGGCGCTGCAATGCGGGATCGGCGAGCAAGGCGCGGAGCAGGCCGGCGGCGGCGGCGGCCTCGGGGACCGGCGCCAGCAGCCAGGCGGGGCGGCGCGGCAGGATGGGCTTGCAGCCGTTCTTTTTTTGAACCGTCTCGTCACTATGCCCCGTATTGTCGCCATGCTGCGGGCGCGGGTGGCGACGGGGGCGCGGCGGCGGCGCAGGAGCGGCGCAGAGGCGGGCGAAATGCCGCGCATAGCGTTGCAGCCGGGTCCAGAGCAGGGCGCCGAGCGGGCCGCCATCCGCACCAAAGGCGCCGGCGGCGGCCCGGCGCGCCACAGCACCGCACAGCACGTCGATCAGGATCCGGAAACGTAGTGCGACATCCATGAACGGAACAGGAACATACTTGCCCCGGGGTGGGCAATGTTTTTGCTCCTGTTTCGCTCCGCTCCCCGCTTTTTTCCGGCCTGTTTCGGGCTGGCGATCCCGGGCGGAGCGCGGCATTGCGCCGGTCCGCGAGCGGGGTAGGGGATCAGAACATGCGCCCGTTGAGGAAGCCGAGGGCGGGGAGCGGGCGCCAGCCGCGCGGCAGCTGGGCGCGGGTCATCGCCCGGATCGTGTAGCGCGGCACCGGCTGCTCGCAGCGCTGGAGGAAGCCGAGATAGGCGCGGACCTGCTGTTCGCGCCAGGCGCGGTCCGCCTCGGCGCTCGTGTGGCTCGGGTGGATGTCCGCCACCCGCACCACCCTCCCGATGGTCGCGATCACGGCCCAGGAACGGTCGTCGGCGCGGGAGGGGGATTTCTCGAAGCTGCTGATCTTCTCCGGCATTTGCAGCAAGACTGACACGGCGCGGGGGGCGACGGCAAGCGATTCTGCGGCCCAGCGGCGAATGCCGCGGATCAGGTGCAGCGGCGAATGCCGCTGATCAGGTGTGGCGGCGAATGCCGCGGATCAGGTGCAGCGGCGAATGCCGCGGATCAGGTGTGGCGAACGCCGCGGATCAGGTGTGCCCCATGCTGAGGAGCAGGTGGGGCGGACCAGGTGGAGCGGATCAGGTGGGGCGGATCAGGCGGCGCCGGTCATTTCGCGGATCATGTTGCGGGCGATCAGCAGCTGCTGGATCTGCGTCGTCCCCTCGTAGATGCGGAACAGCCTGACATCGCGGTAGAACCGCTCGACCGCGTATTCCTGCATGTAGCCGGCGCCGCCATGGATCTGCACCGCGCGGTCGGCGACGCGGCCGACCATCTCGCTCGCATACATCTTGCAGCAGGCCGCCTCGGTGGAGACGTTGCGGCCGGCATCCTTGCGGCGCGCCGTCTCCTCGATCATGCAGCGGGCGGCGAAGGCCTCGGCCCGGCTGTCCGCCAGCATCGCCTGGATGAGCTGCTTCTCGGCGATCGGCTCGCCGAACTGCCGGCGGTCGAGGGCGAAGGCGAGGCTGTCGCGGATCAGCCGCTCGGCGGCGCCGACGCAGACCGCCGAGATGTGCAGGCGCCCGCGGTCGAGCACTTTCATCGCGGTCTTGAAGCCCTGGTTCTCCCGCGCCGGACCGCCGATGATGGCGGATTCGGGCACCCGCACATCCTCCAGGATCACGTCGGAGGTGAGCGATCCCTTCTGGCCCATCTTGCGGTCCGGCCGGCCGAGCGAGAGGCCGCTGGAGCCGGCCTCGACCAGGAAGGCGCTGACGCCGGATGCGCCTTTCACCGCTGTGTTGGTGCGGGCGAAGACGGTGAAGAGATCCGCGCGCGGGGCGTTGGTGATGTAGCGCTTGGTGCCGTTGAGGATGAAATCGCCGCCGTCGCGCCGGGCGGTGGTGCGCAGGCTGCCGGCATCCGAGCCGGCATCCGGCTCGGTGAGGGCGAAGGAGGCGATCATCTCGCCGCTGGCGAGCTTCGGCAGGTAGTGCGCCTTCTGCGCCTCGGTGCCGTCGATGATGATGCCCTGCGCGCCGATGCCGTTATTGGTGCCGACCAGCGAGCGGAAGGCGGGCGAGGCCTGGCCGAGGATGAAGGCGGCCTGCACCTCCTCCGCCATCGACAGGCCGAGCCCGCCATGGGCCTCGGGGATCGACATGCCGAACAGGCCCATCTCGCGGATTTCGGCGACCAGTTCGGCGGGGATGTCGTCCTCGTCGGCGACGCGGTCTTCGGCGGGGATCAGCCGCGCCTTCACGAAGCGGTCCAGCGTGTCGAGGAACTGGGCGAGGGTTTCGGAATCCAGGGCCATGGCGCTCTCTTCTGTCAGGGGGAAACCGCGGCGACGCGGCGGACGAGGTCGATCAGGCGGGGGGCGATGTCCGCCTCGATCCGCGCTGGGGTGAGGGACTGGGCGGGGCCGCCGCAGTTGAAGGCCATGATCGGCGTGCCGTCGCGCGGGATGAAGGGGATGGCGACGGCGTTGACGCCGGGTTTCCAGTCGCCATACGAGGTGCAGTAGCCGAGCGCCGCGTGCTGCGCTATTGCAGCCTCGATGCCGGGGCGGATCGCAGGCCAGGCGGCGCCCTCATGCGCGCGGATCTCGTCGAGCAGGCGGGCGCGGGCTTCGGGCGCGTGGGCGGCGATGCAGGCGCGGCCGAGCGCGCTGGTGGCGAGGCGGATATGCGCGCCGACCTCGATCGCCAGCGTCACCGCGTCGGTGCCCTTGCAGCGCTCGATATAGACCATCGACATCCGGTCCCGGCTGGCCATCGCCACCGGCATGCCGGAGTGATCGGCCAGCGCCTGCATGAACGGGCGGGCGAGATCGCGCAGCTTGAGGCCGGCGAGGCAGGAATAGCCGAGCGAGAGCACCGGCGGGGCGAGGCGGTAGCGCGCGGTGTCGGCGTGGTGGGAGAGGTAGCCGAGCCGGTGCAGCGTGTAGGTGAGGCGGGAGATGGTGGATTTGCTGAGCCCGGTGCGGGCGGCGAGCTCGCCATTGCCGAGGGCCTCGCCCTCGCGGCGGAAGGCGCGGAGGATGTCGAGCCCGCGGGCGAGGGCGACGACGAAATCGCGGTCCTGTGCGGGGCCGGGCCCGGAATCGGCCAAGGGATTGGCCAAGGAATCGGCTGCGTGTGCGGGGCGTGGGCTGCGCGGTCTCATGGCGCGGCGCCCTGGCGGACGGACGGCATGGGCCGGGCTTAGGCTGGGGCGGGGTTTTCTGTCAAGTTTGCGGAAAAATATTCCGCAGAGCGGAATATAAAAGGCGAGGGAGGTCCCGCCGCCCGGTATGGCGGCGGGGTCTGGTGTGGATCAGGCTGTGTGGATCAGGCGGGACGGCCGAGCGCGGTGGCGGCGGCGACCTCGTTGAGGCGGCCGGTGCGGACGTCGAAAATATAGCCGTGGATGGCGATGTTGGCCGGGACCAGCGGATGCGCGCGGATGTGCCGGACATCCTGCACCACGCTTTCCTCCTGGTTGCGGATCGAGAGCCACTTGATGAAATGGCCATCGGCGCAGCCGCCGCCATGCTGCGGGTTGGACCAGGTCAGCGTCGTCATGTCGAGGCTGGCGGTGTTCAGATTGTCGTCCAGCAGCTCGGCCATGCGCTGGTCGGTGAAGGTTTCCATGCCGCAATTGGTGTGGTGGATCACGAACCATTCGGTGGTGCCGAGCAGCTTGTGCGAGATGACGAGGGAGCGGATGGCATCGTCGGTCGCGCGGCCGCCGGCATTGCGGATGACATGCGCGTCGCCCTCGGCGAGGCCGGCATAGCGGGCGGGGTCGAGCCGCGCGTCCATGCAGGTGAGGATGGCGAAGTGGCGCGCCGGGGGCATCGGCAGGTCGGCCTTCGCGCCGAAGCTGGCGGCATAGTCGGCATTGGCGGCGAGGATTTCGGTGACGGTCTTGGAGGACATTGGGGCTGCTTTCGGGTCCGGGTGGCGGTTACGCTCAGGTCGTCGCCGGAACGTTGCGATGGCGAGACGGGCGGGAGATATGCCACCGGGAGGGGAAGTCAACCGCGGGGGCGCGGTTTGTCTGGCATCAGCCGCCGCCGCGGCGATTTGGGTTAGCCGCCGTTGCGGTTGTTTCGCATCAGCCGCTGCTGCGGCGATTTGAATTAGCCGCCGTTGCGGCGGGCCAGTTCGCGCAGCGGGCGGGCGGGGTTGCCCATTACCCGCGCGCCGGGCGGCACCGGCCTCGTGATCACCGAGCCGGCGGCGATGAAGGCGCCGTCGCCGATCCGCAGCGGACGTGCCGCGTTGCCATGCACGATGCTGGTGCCGATGCCGATGAAGACGTCGCTGCCGATCTCGACCCAGCCGGCGATGCGCGCGGAGCAGATGGTGGTGTAGTCGCCGATCGTGGTCTCGTGGCCGATGCAGCTCAGCGGCTGGATCTGGACGTGCCGGCCGATCCGCACGCCGGGGCCGACATAGCAGCCGCCGCCGATGAAGCTGCCCTCGCCGGCGACGAGGTCGCGGGCGAGGGAGGGCCATGCGCCGATCAGCCAGGCGAACCGCCCGCCCGCCGCCTCGATCCGGGCGACCAGGCGGCGGCGATGCGCCGGGGTGCCGATGGTCACGTTCACCGGCACGTCGCGAAACGAGCGCTGCCAGGTCTCGAAATCGATCACCGGCAGGCCGCCGAGCGTGGCGGGCCGGGTTTCGGGATTGTCGTCGATATAGGCGATGACGCGCAGGTCGCGGTCGGCGAGGATCTGCTCGACCTCCTCGCGGACGGCGGCGGCGTGGCCGGTGGCGCCGTAGAGGATGACCGGGTTACTCATGGGCGTCTCCCGTGGCGAGGGCGCGCAGGATGCGCGCGATGTCCGCCGCGCCGATATCCTCGGCGATCGGCAGGCCGAGGATCCGCGCGGCGAGGCGCTCGGTCTCGGGCAGGGGTGCTGCGCCGTGGGCGCGGAAATACGATTCGGCCTGCACGCCGAGACCATACCACCGCCGGGTCTCGATCCCGGCGGCGGCGAGCGCGGCCGCCACCGCGTCCGCCTCGGCGCGGGTGTCCGCCCGGAACAGCGCGTAGCAGGAGGCGATCTCCGGCGGCAGGATCAGCCTGTCGGCCAGGCCATGGGCGGCGGCGGCGGCGCGGTAGTCGGCGGCGACGCGGCGGCGCGCGGCGATCCGCCGGTCGAGCCCGTCGAGCCAGGCGAGGCCGATCGCGGCGTGGTATTCGCTGAGCTTGCCGTTGAACCCGGCGGTGCGGCTCTCGCGCGTGTAGATCATGCCGAAATTCATCGCCTGTGCGGCGCGGACCAGCCCCTCGCGGTCGGCCCAGAGCACGGCGCCGCCCTCGCCGGTGCTGAAGGATTTGGTGGCGTGGAAGCTCAGCGCGACCGGCACCGCGCCCACCGCCGCACCGGGGGCGGCCAGCGCCGCCTCGAAGGAGGCGGCGGCGTCGATCACCACCGGGATGCCGGTGCGCGCCTGGAAGGCGGACCAGTCGTCCTGCAGGGGCATTTCGCCGAAGGGGGCCACCGGCAGCACCAGGCCGAGGTGCTCGGTGTGCAGGCCGGGCGGCAGGTCGTCCGGCCGCAGCCGCCAGCTCGCCGGCGCGAGGTCGCAGAACAGCGGTTCGTAGCCGGCGGCCAGGGCGGCGAAGGCGGTTGCCACGAAGGTGTAGCCGGGGATCAGCGCGAGGGTGCGGCCGCCGCGCGGGCGGCCGGCATGGGCGAGGATCGCCGCTTGCAGCGCCGCGGTGCCGGAGGCGGCGGTGACCAGCGTCTCCGCCCGGCCGGCCAGCAGCAGGGCGAGCCGCGATTCAAGCTGTTCGTTCAGCGTCCCGCGATTGGTGTAGATCCGGCTGGCGTCGAGCCCGGCGAGATAGGGCAGGAGGGACTCGACCGGCGGCAGGACGGGCCTGTAGACAGGCAGCGTGGTTTTCAAAATGCGTCTCTGTTTTCAAAACAATCAATTTGTCAAAAATGGTCACATTCAATGTATAAGGTTTTCGTATCGTCCCGCAATCGTCCTCTCTATCTGTGGGCCTGTCTGGACAGTTTCTACCGGCTGACCCGGAGTGCGGCGGCGGTGACGCTGATCGATTCCGCTTCCGATGACATGCTGGTGCGCGAGGTGGTGCGCGGCTTCGAGCGGCGCGGCCTGCTGCGCGAGGTCGTTTGGCTGGAGACCAACGAGATCGGCGGCGTGATCGGCGAGATCGCGAAGCGGCTGACGCCGGAGGACGAGCTGTTCGGCTTCGTCGAGGCAGACACCGTGATCCTGCCCGGCGCCTTCGAGTGCTGGCTCGGCCACATGACCTGGCTGATGCGCGAAGATCCGGGGCTGGCGATGCTCGGCTCCAGCGTCGATACCGGGGATTTCGTCGATCCCGTGCAGGCGCTGCGGCTGGAGCCGGACCGGCCGCCGCAGGAGGTCGGCGACATGATCTATTACGGCGATCCGGGCCGGCGGGACCATCGGCCGGACACGCCGGAGCAGCTGGTGTTCGCGCCGCACAACCCGCCCGGCCGGCTGCTGGTGCTGCGCCGGGAGGCGATCCTGCGGGCCGGCCATGCCAGTGATTCGGACCTGCACGACAATCTGCGCGCGCTCGGCTACCGCACCGGGATCAGCACCAGGGTGAGGCACCGCCATCTCTCGCTGCTGAACATCTTCGATTATCCGCGCTACAACATGACGGCGCGGCACGACTACATGCGCGGCGCCACCTATCGCGGGCAGGCGGAGGCGCGCGGCTTCTCGCGCGCGGCGGCATCGTGGACGCGGGAGCCGGACATCCACCTGCTCACCGGGCGGGGGCGGATCGAGCCCGAGATCGACGGGCCGTGGTACCGGTTCCGGCTGGCGGAGGCGGACGGGCCGGTCTGGCTGGCGTCGCGGCGGGGTTTCGCGCTCGACACCGCCGACCAGCGCCCGCTCGGCATCGCGATCGACCGGCTGCTGCTCGACGGCGAGGACATGCTGCGCAGCACGGCGCTGGCGGCGGGCTGGTACGCGCCCGAGGACGGGTGGCGCTGGACCGCCGGGCGGGCGGAATTGCCGCCGGCGCGGGAGGTGGCGCTGCGGCTGACCGGGGTGGTCGACTACGAGGCCTGAGCGGCGCCGGCCGCCGCTTCAGGCGTGCAGGTCAGGCGTCCGATTCAGGCGTCCGGTTTCGCTCGCGGCTTCGCGCCCGGTTTCGCACCGGGTTTCGCGCCCGGTTTGGCATGCGGTTTGGCATACGGGTTGGCATGCGGTTTCGCTCCGGCCTTGAACGCTGCCTTGCCGGCCACCTTGCCTGCCACCTTCTCCCTTGGCTTGTCCCTTGGCTTGTCCCACGGTTTTTTGGCTTGCGCGCCATCGGCGTCGGCGTCGGGTCTTGTGTCGGGTCTGGCGCGCGGTTTGGCGCCCGGCTTGAAGCCGCCCCTTCCGGCGGGGCGGAAGCCGGGCCGCGCCGGCGGGCGGCCGGGCTGCGTCGCGGGGGCGGCGTCGGCCGGCTCGATCGCAAGGTCGGGGCTGGCGCCGGCATCGAGGGCGGCGGCGAAGGTGCCCGCGCAGTCGGCCGCGATCTCGAACTTGGTTTCGCGATCGAAGATCCGGATCGCGCCGATATCGCGCCGGGTCAGCCCGCCGATCCGGCAGAGCAGGGGCAGCAGCCATTTCGGGTCGGCGCGGCCCTGGCGGCCGATCGCGGCGCGGAACCAGACCATGTCCCGCCCATCCCGCTCCTGCCCATCGGGATCGTTGCCGAACCGGGCGCGGGCGGGGCGCGGGGCTTCCGCCGGCTGCACGGTGATGTCCTCCGGCGCCGGCAGGCGGGCGCGGTAGAGCCGGATCAGCGCCGCCGCCACGGCCTGCGGCGCGTGGGCGGCGAGCAATTCGCCGGCGAGGGCGATGTCGTCGTCCAGCGGGGCTTCGGTGAGCAGCGGGTCGGCGAGCAGGCGGGCCTGGTCGCCGGCGCGGATCGCCTCGGCCGAGGGCGGGTCGTCCCAGATCGCCTTGATGCCGGCCGAGGCCAGCAGCGCCTCCGCCCGCCGCCGCCGCGGCGAGGGCACCAGCAGCAGGCACAGCCCCTTGCGCCCGGCGCGGCCGGTGCGGCCGCTGCGATGCAGCAGGGTCGCCTTGTCGGTCGGCAGGTCGGCATGGATGACGAGGTCGAGATTCGGCAAATCGAGCCCGCGGGCGGCGACGTCGGTCGCGATGCAGACCCGGGCGCGGCCATCGCGCAGGGATTGCAGGGCGGCGTTGCGCTCGGTCTGGCTCAGCTCGCCGGACAGGGCGACGGCGGCGAAACCGCGCTCCTGCAGGCTTCCGAACAGCCGGCGCACCGCCTCGCGCGTGGCGCAGAAGACGAGGCAGGGGCCGCGATCGTGGAAGCGCAGCAGGTTCACCAGCCCGTGCTCGATCTCGTCGACGGCGATGCGGATGCCGCGATATTCGATGTCGGCATGCGGCTGGTTGCGCTGCTGGGTGTCGATCCGCAGGGCATCGCGCTGGTATTGCCGGGCGAGGGCGGCGATCTCGCGCGCGATGGTGGCGGAGAAGAGCAGGGTGCGGCGCTCGGCCGGGGCGGCGCCGAGAATGGCGTCCAGCTCCTCGCGGAAGCCGAGATCGAGCATCTCGTCCGCCTCGTCGAGCACCGCGACGCGCAGCGCCGACAGGTCGAGCGCGCGGCGGTTCAGATGGTCCTGCAGGCGGCCCGGCGTGCCGACGACGATGTGGCAGCCGGCGGCGAGCGCGCGCTGCTCGCGCCGCGGGTCCATCCCGCCGACACAGGCGACGACGCGGACTCCGGCATGGGCGTAGAGCCAGGACAGCTCGGCATGGACTTGCAGGGCAAGCTCGCGGGTGGGGGCGATCACCAGCGCCAGCGGGGCGGCGGCCGGGGGCAGGTGGTCGTCGTCCAGGATCGTGGCGGCGAAGGCGAGGCCGTAGGCGACGGTCTTGCCGGAGCCGGTCTGCGCCGAGACCAGCAGGTCGCGCGCCTCGGCCTCGGGTTCCAGCACGGCGCTCTGCACCGCGGTGGGTTCGGCATAGCCCCGCTCGGCGAGGGCCTGAAGCAGGGCGGGGGTCTCGATGTAAAAGGGCATGGCGGCTCATAGGGCATCGGGGCTCCGGATGAAACATCCGGGCGGGCAGGGATGCAATGCGCGGCGGAGGGGATGGCTTCTTGCCGGCGGCGTGCGGCGCCACATCTATCCTGCATGGCCGACGTGTTCATCAACCGGATCGGCACCGCGGTGCCGGCGCATGACATCCACCGCGATTTCACCGCCTATGCGGCGCGGCGTCTCGAACCGCGGGCGGCCGCGCTGTTCGCCCGGATGGCGGGGCGCGCCGGGATCGAGCATCGCCATTCCGTGCTGGCGCCGGGCGCGCTCGCCACCGGCGGGGCGGATGCGCAGGAGTTCTACCGCCCCGGCGGTTTTCCCGACACCGCGGCGCGGATGGCGGTTTTCGAGCGCGAGGCGACGGCGCTGGCGCTGCGGGCGGTGGCGGATGCCGCGATCGACCCGGCCGCGATCACGCATCTGATCGTCGCCTCCTGCACCGGCTTCGCCGCGCCGGGGCTCGACCTGCATCTCGCCGCAAGGCTCGGGCTGCGGGCGGATCTCCAGCGCACGCTGGTGGGGTTCATGGGCTGTTCGGCGGCGGTGCCGGCGCTGCGGCTGGCGCGGCAGACGGTGCTCGCCGAGCCCGGGGCGGTGGTGCTGGTGGTCAATCTCGAACTCTGCACGCTGCATTTGCAGGAGACCGCCGATCTGGAAACCGCGCTCACCTTCCTGCTGTTCGGCGATGGCTGCGCCGCCGCCGTGGTGAGCGGCGCGCCGCAGGGCCTCGCACTGCACGATTTCCGCTCGGCCACCATTCCCGACACTGCCGAGCTGATCACCTGGCGGATCGGGGCGCAGGGGTTCCTGATGCACCTCGCCGGCGCGGTGCCGGCCGCGATCGCCGCCGCCTTGCGCGCGGCGCGGGAGGGGCGGGACGCGGCGGGGCTGCTGCGCGGCGACGCGATCGACGCGATCGGGGACTGGGCGGTGCATGCCGGCGGGCGCAGCGTGCTCGACGCGGTGGAGGCCGGGCTCGGCCTGCCGGGCGAGGCGCTCGCCGCCTCGCGCGCGGTGCTGGCGGCGCATGGCAACATGTCCTCGGCGACGGTGCTGTTCGTGCTGCGCCGGCTGCTCGATGCCGGCGGGCCGGCCGGGCGGCGCGGCATGGCGATGGCGTTCGGCCCCGGCATGGTCGCCGAGACGTTCAGGTTTTCGAGAGTGTGAGGGCGGGATGATCGACCTGTCGCGGCGGCAGATGCTGCCCGAGGTGATGGACGACCCGGAGCTGGACCCGGCGATCTATCGCCGTTGCCTCGCCGATCTCGCGCGGGTGAACCGGGTGACGATGACGCATCGCGCCACCCTCGCCTGGCTCGACCGCGCGCTGCGCGCCGGGCCGGGAGGCCGGACATTCACGCTGCTCGACCTCGCCTCGGGGCATGGCGACAAGCTGCGCGCGATCGCCGCCCTCGCGGCGCGGCGGGGCTGGCGGGCCGAGCTGATCGGCGTCGATCTCAACCCGCGGGCGACCGCGGCGGCGATGGCGGCAACGCCGCCGGACGCGCCGATCCGCTACGTCACCGCCGATGCGCTGCGCTACACCCCGCCGACGCCGCCGGATTTCATCGTCAGCAGCCAGTTCACCCATCACCTTGCCGATGCAGAGGTGATCGAGCTGCTCGGGCGGGTCGCGGCGATGGCGCGGCAGGGCTGGCTGATCGCCGACCTGCACCGCCATGCCGTGCCGTATTACGGGTTCCGCTGGCTGGCGCGGCTCGCGGGGTGGCACGAGATCGTCCGCCGCGACGGCACCGCCTCGATCGCCCGCGGCTTCACCCGGCGGGACTGGCAGGCCTGCCTCGACGCCGCCGGGGTCAGGGCGCGCATCGACTGGACGCTGCCGTTCCGCCATCTCGTCTCCTCGCTGCCGTGAGCCGGGCGGCGCCGGTGCTGGTGGCCGGCGGCGGGCTGGCCGGGGCCGCCGCCGCCTGCGCCCTGGCCGGGGCCGGTGTGGCGGTGACGCTGGTCGAGCGGGCTTCGGCGCCGGTTCACAAGATTTGCGGCGAGTTTCTCAGCATCGAGGCGCAGGAGATGCTCGCTTCCCTCGGCATCGATGCGGCGGCGCTGGGCGGGCACCCGATCGGGCGGGTGCGGCTGCTCCGGCGCGGGCGCGAGGTGACGGCGCGGCTGCCCTTCACCGCGCTCGGCCTGACCCGCAGGACGCTCGACGCCGCCTTGCTCGCCCATGCCGAGGCGCGCGGGGCGCGGGTGCTGCGCGGGGTCGCGGTGCGGCGGCTGGATGCGGGGCAGGGGCGGCTCGGCCTCGATCTCGGCGACGGGCGGCGGCTGGAGAGCGACAGGCTGCTGCTCGCCACCGGCAAGCACGATCTGCGCGGCGCCGGGCGCGCGGTGCGGGCGGCGGGCGATCTGGTCGGGTTCAAGACCTATTTCGCGCTGGCGCCGGCGCAGCGCGCGGCGCTGGAGTGGCATGTCGAGCTGCATCTGCTCGATCGCGGCTATGCCGGGCTGCAACTGGTCGAGGGCGGGTGGGCCAATCTGTGCCTGCTGGTGCGGCGCGACCGGCTGGCCGAGGCGGGCGGCGGGTTCGCGCCCCTGCTGGCGGCGCTGTGCGGCGAGGCGGCGACGCTGGCCACCCGGCTCGACGGGGCGAAACCGCTGCTCGACCAGCCGCTCGGCATCGCCCGCGTGCCCTATGGCTTCCTGCACCGGCCGCGGCGGGACGATCCGGCGGGGCTGTTCCGCCTCGGCGACCAGGCCGGGGTGATTCATTCGTTTACCGGCGATGGCATGGCGATGGCGCTGCACGGGGCGCGGCGCGCCGCCGCCGCGGTGCTGGAGGGGCAGGACGCCGCGACCTATCACCGCCGCCTCGCCGGCGAGCTTGCCGGGCAGATCCGCCTCGCCTCGCTGCTCTACCGCGCGCAGCGCCCGGCGATCGGCCAGCGTCTGCTCTTCGCCGCCCTTGCCCGCGCGCCGGCCGGGCTTGGGCCGCTGGTGCGGCTGACCCGGGTGCGGGCGCGGTGAAAAATGCCGCCACGGCGGCGACGGAAACAGGACACTCGCGCGTGAAAGGGGCTGGATGTCGACCGGATGGGCCGGTCGGCGCGGCAATTGGCGCAGGGTGGGCTTCCGTGAGGATATGACAGACCCGGAAGGCGACCCGGATGAGGCGCTGCTGGCGAGGATCGGCATGGGCGAGGAGGCGGCGTTCCGCACGCTGATGGCGCACAAGCTGCCACGGGTGCACGGGCTCGCGCTGCGGCTGCTGCGCGACTCGTCGCTGGCCGACGACGTGGCCCAGGAGGTGTTCCTGCGGGTCTGGCGGCAGGCGCGGGCCTGGCGGCCGGGGGCGGCGCGGTTCGACACCTGGATGCACCGCGTCGCGCTCAATCTGTGCCTCGACCGGTTGCGGCGGCGGCGGGAAGTTGCCGTCGCCGAGCCGCCGGAACAGGTGGACCCGGCGCCGGGGGCGGATTTCATGCTCGCGCGCGATGCCGAGGTGCTGCGCGTGGAGCGCGCGATTGCCGCCCTGCCGGCGCGCCAGCGCGAGGCGCTGGTGATGCAGGTTTATCAGGGATTGTCGAATATCGAGGCCGCCGCGGCGCTGGGCATCAGCGTCGAGGCGCTGGAAAGCCTGCTTGCCCGCGCCCGCCGCGCCCTGCGCCAACAGCTCGAGGATCTGCGACCATGACGCCCGACCGCTTCGCCGCCCTTGCCGCCGCCTATGGCGGCGCGATCGACCGCTGGCCCGAGGCCGAGCGCGATGCCGCCCGCGCCTTTCGCGAGGCCGATCCGGCGGCTGCGGACGCCATTCTCGCCGCCGAGGCCGTGCTGGATGCGGCGCTGGCGCGCTGGGCGGTGCCGGCGCCGGGGGCGGCGCTGGCCGGGCGGATCGCCCGCGATGCCGCGCGGCGGCGGGCCTTGTGGCGGCGCGGCCGGCTCTGGCTCGCCGGGCTCGGCCTTGCCGGCGCGCTGGCCAGCGGCGGGGCGATCGGCGCCGTGCTGGTCGCCCGCCTCGTGCCGGCGGGCGGGGCGGCCTGCTCGCAATCCCTCACCGTGCTCGGCGCGCCGGTGCCATCCTGCGGCAATGCCGCCAACTGGAGTGATACGCTGTGACCACCAGCCGCTTGCAGATCGGCCTCGTTGCCTCGCTGCTCCTCAATGCCCTCATGATCGGCGCCTTCGGCGGCGGGCTCGCGGTGCTGTCGCACCGGGGCGGCTGGCACAGGCCGCCGCATCGCCATCCCGGCCCGATCCAGACCGCCGGCCACGCCCTGAAGCCGGCGGACCGCGCCCGCTTCCGCGCCGCGATGCTCGCGGTGATCCGCAACAATCGCGACCTGATCCGCGACGCGCGGCTGCGCCGCCAGCAGGCGGGGGCGCTGTTCGTCCGCCCCGATTTCGACCGCGCCGCGATCGCTTCATTGCTGGCGAGGGCGCGGCGGGATCGCGCCGTACTGCTGGCGAAGCTCGACAATACGGCGTTGCGTTTCGCCGCCACCCTGCCGCAAGGCGAGCGGCGGAAACTGGCGAGCGGCCTCGCCGAACACGGCGAGCTGCAACGGCGGGGCGGCCGTTTTGCTCCTCCTCCGCAGGGCAGCATTTCTGCCCCCCCGCCGCATGGCGGCAATTTTGCTCCTCCTCCGCAGGGCGGCAATTTTGCCCCTCCTCCGCAGGGCGGCAATTCTGCCCCCCCGCCGCAGGGCGGCAATTTTATCCCGCCGAAGGGGCAAAAATCTGTGCCGCCGCAGGGCTGAAGGGGCGACGGATTTCAGGCGCCCGCGCGTTGAACCGAATACAGACCCCGCGCGGTCGAAGCGTCACAGATCATCGAGGAACTTGCCCATGCTGTCTCGTACGTTCCGTTTTATTCCCCCTCAGGATGCACGGCCGGGCCGGGCGGCGCGGATCGCCCGGCGGGCGGTGGCCGCGATCCTGCTCGCCGGGCTCGCCGGCGGGCTTGCGGGATGCGTGGTCTATCCCGGCGGGCCGCGCCATGGCTGGTGCTACTGGCACCCCTATCGCTGCCGCTGATCGCGCCGATCCCGCCTCGTTGCAACGCTCAAGGACAGGGCTGACGACATGACACACAAGTTCAGCACCATCGCTTCCCGGCGCCCGGCGCGGGCCGCGCTCGGGCTTGCGCTCGGCCTCGGCCTCGCCGCCGTGCCGCATGCCGCCCTCGCCTGGGAACATCCCTGGTGGGGGCCGCGCTTTGCCATCGGCATCGCCGTGCCGGCGCCCGTCTATCCGCCGCCCGTCTATGTCGCGCCGCCGCCGCGCGTCTGGGTGCCGGGGCATTACAACTGGCGCGGCAGGTGGATTCCCGGCCACTGGCGCTGGCGCTGAGCGGGCGGCGGCGATGACCCTCGCATACGCCCAGGCGAAAAGCCTGACGCCTGCCCAGGCGAAAAGCCTGACGCCTTCTCAGGCGAAAAGCCTGACGCCTGCTCAGGCGATGATCCGCTTCGGCCTGGGCGGGCGGCCGGACCAGGCGCCGCCGGCCGATCCGCGCGGCTGGCTGCTCGGCCAGCTCGACGGGCCGGACCCCGCGCTGGCGACACCCTCCTTCGCCGGCCTGCCGAGCGGGGCCGCCGCCCTCGCCGCCCTGCGCGACGACCGGATGACGCGCAAGCGTCTGGCGCGGCAGGGGCTCTCGCTCAAGGATCATTTCAAGCCGCGCGTCCCGGAGATGTTCCGCGCCGATGCCGCTGCCCAGCTCGGCTGGGCGCTGCGCACCGACGCGCCGTTCCGCGAGCGGCTGGTGTGGTTCTGGGCGAATCATTTCACCGTGTCGATGCGCCAGGGCGGCACCGCCGCGCTGATCGGCCCGTTCCTGCGCGAGGCGATCCGCCCGCATGTCACCGGCCGGTTCACCGACATGGTGCTGGCGGTGGAGCGGCATCCGGCGATGTTGCTCTATCTCGGCAATGCCGGGTCGGTCGGGCCGGATAGCCGGGCCGGGGTGCGGCGGCATCGCGGGCTCAACGAGAATCTCGGCCGCGAGTGCATGGAGCTGCACACGGTGAGCCTGCGCGCCGGCTACAGCCAGCAGGACGTCATCGCCATGGCGAAGCTGCTCACCGGATGGTCGGTCGATCCCAGGGCGGAGCCGACCGGGTTCCGCTTCCACCCCTTCGCCCATGAGCCGGGGCCGCAGACGCTGATGGGGCGCAGCTTTCCGCCGGGCGAGGCGGGCGGCATCGCGGCGCTGCGGTTCCTGTCGACCTATCACACCACCTGGACGGCGCTGGCGACCAAGCTGGTGCGGCATTTCGTCGCCGACCAGCCGCCGCCAGAGGCGGTTGCGCATGTCGCCGGCGTGCTGGCCGGCACGCAGGGCGATTTGCGGGCGGCCTCGGCGGCGCTGGTCGATCTGCCGCAGGCGTGGATACCGGGGCGCAAGATCAAGACGCCGGTCGAGTATTTCGTCTCGGTCGGCCGCGCGCTCGGCGAGACCGAGGCGAAGGTGCCGGCGGCGCTGGGGATGCTGCGGCGGCTCGGCCAGCCGCTCTGGGCGGCGCCGCTGCCCAATGGATGGTCGGATCTCGGCGGCGACTGGAGCGGGCCGGACGCGGTGCTGGCGCGGATCGACTTCGCCTATACCATGGCCGGGCACAGTCACGACCGTGCCCCCGCCGCCATCGCCACGGCCGCACTCGGCGCGCAGCTGCGCCCGGACACGCTGGCGGCGGTGAGCACCGCCGGCTCGCCGCGCGAGGCGCTGTCGCTGCTGTTCGCTTCTCCCGAATTTCTCAGACGGTGACCGACATGAACCTCTCCCGCCGCGCGACGCTGCTGGGCCTCGCGACCGTCGCTACCCTGGGCCGGACCCGGCTCGCCCTCGCCGCCGCGCCGACCGATTCGCGCTTCGTCGTCGTGCTGCTGCGCGGCGCGCTCGACGGGATGGAGGCCGTCATTCCGCATGGCGACCCCGATCTCGCGCGGCTGCGGCCGGGCCTCGTGCCGCAGGCGGCGTTGTGGCACGATCTCGGCGGGTTCTACGCGCTGCACCCGGCGCTGGCGCGGTTCCACACGCTCTACGCCGCCGGCGAGCTGCTGGCGGTGCATGCGATCGCCGGTCCGTACCGGACGCGCAGCCATTTCGAGGCGCAGGACCTGTTGCAGACCGGTGTCGAGCAGATCGGCATGAATTCGGGCTGGCTCAACCGGCTCATCGCCGAGCTGCCGGCGGATGGCGATCCGGGCGGGATCGGGCTGGCGGCGGGGATCGGCACGCCGCTGATCCTGCGCGGGGCAGCGCCGGTGGGCGCCTATGCGCCGGTTGGCTTCGCGCAGCCGGATCAGGGGCTTTATGCGGCGATCGGCCGGCTCAATGCGGGCGATCCGGTGTTCGGCCCGGCAATCGCCCGCGGGCTCGGGTCGCGGCGGTTCGACCAAGCGACCTTCACCGCCGGAGCGGCGCCGGCGATGGAGGATGAGCATATGATGAACCCGGCGGGGCCTGCCCATCCGGTCGGTCGTCCAGCCGATCGCCTGGCCGGTCACCCGGCCGATCGCTATGGGTTTCCCGAGCTTGCCGCCCGGGTGGGCACGCTGCTCGCCGCGGCACAGGGGCCGCGGATCGCCGCCTTCCAGCTCGAAGGGTGGGATACGCATGTCAACCAGATGCAGCTGCTGCCCGGCCCGCTCGGCGGCCTCGATCGCGGGGTGGCGGCGCTGAAGGCGGCGCTGGGCCCGGCCTGGGCGAAGACGGCGGTGCTGGTGATCACCGAGTTTGGCCGCACCGCGCGGGTCAACGGCACGCGCGGGACCGATCATGGCACCGCGACGGTCGCCTTTCTTGCCGGCGGCGCGGTGCTGGGCGGGCGGGTGAAGGCGACCTGGCCGGGGCTGAAGGACCGGCAGCTGTTCCAGAACCGCGATCTCGCGCCGACGGCGGATCTGCGCGCCCTGGCCAAGGGCGTTCTGGCGGCGCAGTTCGGGCTGGGGCCGGCGGCGCTCGGGCGGATTTTCCCCGAGAGTGCGGCGATTGCGCCGATGGGCGGGTTGCTGCGCGCCTGAGCGGTCCGGTTGGCCCACCCCGCCTTGTCCGCCCCGCCTTGTCCGCCCCGTCTTGTCCGATCCGCGCGGGCGATTATTTCGGGCGGGATGGGAAGTTCTGTTTCGGTTGTCTGGTTCAAGCGCGACCTGCGGCTTGTCGATCACGCGGCGCTGACGGCGGCGGCCGCCGCGGGCGCCGTGCTGCCGCTGGTGATCGTCGAGCCGGAATACTGGCGGCTGCCGGATGTGTCGCACCGGCAATACGCGTTCCTGGCCGGCTGCATCGAGGATCTGGCGGCGGCGATCGCGGCGGCGGGCGGGCGGCTTGTGGTGTGTGTCGGCGCGGCGGTCGAGGTGCTGGAGGCGCTGCGCCGGCGGTTGGGCGGGTTCGCCCTGTGGTCGCACGAGGAGACCGGCAATCGCTGGACCCATGCGCGGGACCGGGCGGTGCGGCGCTGGGCGCGGGCGCAGGGGGTGGCGTGGACCGAGCTGCGTCAGTTCGGCGTGATCCGTGGCCCGGCGCTGGATCGCGACCGCTGGGCGGCGCAGTGGGACCGGATGATGGCGGCACCTTTGCTGCCGCAGCCGCGCGGCATCGCCTGGGCGGCGCCGCCGGAGGGGCTGGCGGCGGCAGGTGTTCCGGCGGCGGCGTCCCTCGGCCTCGCGCCGGACGGGTTGCGGTGCGGCCAGGCGCCGGGGCGGGCGGCGGCGCTGGCAACGCTCGGCTCGTTCCTCGCGACGAGGGGCGAGGACTATACCAGGGCGATGTCATCGCCGGTGTCGGGCGAGGCTTCGTGCTCGCGGCTTTCGCCCTATCTCGCCCATGGCTGCGTCTCGATCCGCGAGGCGGCGCAGGCGGCGTGGCGGCGGCAGCGCGAGGTGCCGGCTTCCAGCCGCTGGGGGGCGGCGCTGCGATCGTTCATCGCCCGGCTGCACTGGCATTGCCATTTCATCCAGAAGCTGGAGGCCGAGCCGGAGGCGGAGTGGCGGCCCTTTGCCCGGATCTATGAGGGGATGCGGCCGCCGGCCGACCCGGCGCGCCTCGCCGCCTGGGCGGAGGGGCGGACGGGGTATCCGTTCATCGATGCGGCGATGCGCTACCTCGCGGCGCAGGGATGGATCAATTTCCGCATGCGGGCGATGCTGATGTCGTTCGCGAGCCATGACCTGTTCCTGCCCTGGCAGGAGAGCGGCCTCGTGCTGGCGCGGCTGTTCACCGATTACGAGCCGGGAATCCACTGGCCGCAATGCCAGATGCAGTCCGGCGAGACCGGGATCAACACGGTGCGGGTGTATTCGCCGGTCAAGCAGGGACACGACCAGGACCCAGCGGGCGGGTTCATCCGCCGCCATGTGCCGGAGCTGGCGGCGGTGGCGGGGGCGCTGGTGCATGAGCCCTGGCGGCTCGACGCGGGCGAGCGGGCGCGTCTCTGCCCGGACTATCCGGCGCGGATCGTGATCCATGAGGAGGCGGCGCGGGCGGCGAAGGCGGCGCTGTTCGCGCGGCGGCAACTGGTCGAGGCGCAGCGCGAGGCGGATGCGGTGCAGCGCCGCCACGGCTCGCGCCGGGGCCGGGGTCGGGGCCTGGCCCTGGCCCGGCCGCAACGGAGCGCCCGCGCCAATGCCGCGCCGGGGCAGCTTTCGTTAGATCTCGATCCCGGTCCCGATCACGATCAGGGGCGCCCGGCCGGCGGCTGAGACGCGGCGGCGGGCGGCGCACGAAGTTGCTCGACAGGATGGGGCGCGCGCGGCATAATCCAGAGTTGAATTGGATCATTTCATTTTAGCCTTGGCGCGCGTTCCGATCCTGACGGATCGGATTTCGCGGTCTAGAGCACGTTCCGATCCTTTCGGATCGGATGTCGTGCTCTATCGTGTTGATAATTAGAGCATCTTTATCCGATCAGATAATTCCATCTGATCGGATGATGCTCTAACGTGATGATAACCTGAGCGTCTTTATCCGATCGGGAGATTTCATCTGATCGGATGAGGCTCTAACGTATTATTTGGACGATATGAAGAAAAAGCAAACTAACAATATTAAAAATACAAATCGAGACGAGTCGAAAGACGAGAAGGCGCTCCCGCCGGGCGATGCCGGGGACCGGGGAGGGGATGTCGCGCCGGCAGCGTCATCCGACGAGGCGACGGTGCGGCGGCCGGTCGGATATCTGGAGCGTTGCGATTACGAAATCATTTCCGGCTGGATCTGGGATCCGGAGCGGCCGGACGAGCCGTTGGACATCGACCTTGTCGAGGGCGGGGTGACGCTGTTCCGGGTGCGGGCCGATCTCTACCGGCCGGATCTGGAGCAGGCGGGATATGGCAACGGGCGACACGCGTTCTCGATCGTCGGGCTCGACATGGTGCTGCCGCATTCGCGGCACCTGGTGAGCATCCGCCGGGCATCGGACGGGCTCGACCTGCTGGGCTCGCCGCACTGGATCGTGCGCTCGCCGCCGGCTCTCGACGAGCCGGCGCGGCGCTTCATGACCGAGGCCTTCGTGCAGGCCAGCCTCGCCGCGAAGGCGCCGGCCGAGCTTGCCGGCGGGATCGGCCTCCTGTTCAGGCTGCTGAACCATTCCCTCAACGCGCATGACCGGCTGGCCGAGGCGGCGGGGATGACGGCGGCGGCGGCGCGCGAGGGGCTGGTGCCGCGCGCCGAGCTCGACGGCCGGACCGGCGGCATCATCGACGCGCTGGGCCAGGCCTATCCGCTGCTGATCCTCGGCCCCGCGGGTGCGGCCGAGACGGCGCCGGAGGTTTCGGTCATCATTCCCGCGCATAATCATTTCGATCACACCTATCGCTGCCTCGAGTCGATCCGGGATCATTTTCCGCGCCGCTCCTGCGAGATCGTCATCGTCGATGACGGCTCCACCGACGAGACGCTGTTCTGCACGCTGGTGCTCGCCGGGCCGGTGCGGGTGGTGCGCACGCCCGCGCAGCTCGGCTTCGTGGGGGCGAGCAATGCCGGCGCGCGGGAGGCGCGCGGGCGGTATCTGCTGTTCCTCAACAACGACACGCTGGTCCGCGAGGGATGGCTGGATGCGCTGGTCGACACGTTCGAGCAGGTGCCGGGGGTCGGCATCGCGGGGTCGCGGCTGCTGGCCGAGGACGGCACGCTGCAGGAGGTGGGCGGGATCGTCTGGCGCCTCGGCGACGGGTGGAACTGGGGACGCGGGGCCGATCCGGCGGAGCCGCGCTTCCTGCATCTGCGCGATGCCGACTGGGTGTCCGGCGCCGCGCTGATGATCGAGCGGGTGCTGTTCCAGACGCTGGGCGGCTTCGATACCCATTACGCGCCGGCCTATTACGAGGATGTCGATCTCGCCTTCAGGGTTCGCCAGCTCGGCCGAAGGGTGGTGGTGCAGCCGGCGTCGGAAGTGGTGCATCTCGAAGGCGTCAGCAATGGCGTCGATGTCGCCGGCAGCGGGCTCAAGCGCTACCAGCTTGTCAACCAGCGCAAGTTCCAGGCGCGCTGGAAGGACGTGCTCGCCGGGCACGGCTTCAATGGCGAGTGCCCCGACCTCGAGGCCGAGCGGCAGGTGCGCCGGCGGGCCTATTTCATCGACGACACCGTGCCGACGCCCGATCTCGATGCCGGATCGAACGCGGCGGTCGCGCATATGCGCGCGTTGCTCGCACTCGGCTACAAGGTGACCTTCGTGCCGGCCGATAACATGCAGGATCACCAGCCCTATACCGGCGATCTGCGCAAGGTCGGCATCGAGTGCCTGCACGCGCCGTTCGCGCGGTCGGTCGAGGAGGTGTTCCGCGATGCGCTGGTCGCGCCCGACCTCGTCTATATCCACCGCTACTCGAACGCCGCCAAATACGCGATGCTGACGCGGCGTTATTTTCCGAAAACCCGCATCGTCTACAACGTCGCCGACCTGCATTTCCTGCGCCTCGAACGCCAGGCGGCGGTGGCGCCGGGCGATGCGGCGACGGTCGGGCTGGCGGCGCAGAAGGCGGGGGAACTCGCGGTGATGCGGGTGGTGGACGCGGTGATCGTCCATTCCTCGGTCGAGGCGGAGATGCTCGACACGCTCGCGCCGGAGATCGAAACCCATGTGGTGCCATGGGCGGTGCGGCCGCGCCCGGCGCCGGTGCCGTTCGCGCAGCGGGCGGGCATCGCGTTCGTCGGCGGCTTCGGGCATCCGCCCAATGTCGACGCCGTGCGGCATTATGCCGAGGATATCCTGCCATTGGTGCGCGAGAGCCTGCCGGCGGCGACGAGCCATATCGTCGGCAGCCGGATGCCGGAGGCGGTGAGCCGGCTGCACGGGGGCGGGCTGGTGACGGTGGGCTATGTGCCCGATCTGGCGGAAGTGCTGCACCGGGTGCGCTGCACCGTGGCGCCGCTGCGCTTCGGCGCCGGGATCAAGGGCAAGGTGCTGGAGAGTTTCGCGCACGGGCTGCCCTGCGTGATGAGCCCGGTCGCCGCCGAGGGGCTCGATCTGCCGGCGCCGCTGGACTGGCTGGTTGCCGGTTCGGCGGAGGAGTTCGCCGCCAAGATCGTCCGCGTGCATGAGGACGAGGCGCTGAACCGCCGTCTCGCCGAGGCGGGGCTCGCCTACATCGTTGCGCGCTACAGCGAGGTGGCCACGCTCGCGGCGCTGGGTCGCGCGGTCGATGTGTTGGCGGCCTCAAACGCGGGGTCGGGGGCGGGGGCGGCGGTGGGGGCCGCGCCGGCGGGCCCGCCGCGTCAGCTGGCGGCGAGGCGGGCGAGAACCGCCTCCGCGGTCTCCAGCCCGGAGAGATAGGCGGCCTCGACCTTTCCCTGCGCCGTCCAGTCGCCGCAAAGGGCGAGGCGGTTGGCGGCGTCGATCAGGCGGGGCCGCTCTGCGACCGCCGGGGCGTTGGCGTAGCGCCAGCGATGCAGGTCGAGATGCACCGGCGCGAGCGTTTCGCCGAGACAGGCGGCGAGGGCGTCGAGCATCGCGGCGCGGATGGTCGCGGGATCGTCCTCGAGATGGTCGTCCGCCCAGGAATTGCGGCTGATCGCGACAAGGCCCGGCCCGCCCTCGTGCCCCGGCCGCGCGGCGCAGAGCGAGATCCAGCTCAGCACGCCATCGCGCACCAGGGCGGCATCGAAGCCTGGATCGAGCGGTGCGGCGAGGCCGAGCATCAGCGAGAAGGCGCCCTGCATCCGCGCCGAGGCGGCGGTGGCGCGCAGCATCGAGGTTTCGGGCAGCAGGGCGGCGGCCTGCGGCGCCGGCAGGGCGAGGACGACGAAGGCGAAGGGGCCGAAGCGCTCGCCCGCCTCGCTCTCCAGCGTCCAGCCCGCGGGCGCGGGGTGGAGCGCCGCGATGCGGCAATTCTGCCGGATGTCGAGCCCTTCGGCCCAGTGCGCGGTGAGGCGGCTCATCCGGCCGATCGGGACGTAATGCGCCGGGGCATCGCCCCAGTCGCGCCGGTGGGTGATGGCGGCGGCCTCGATCTCGGCGAAGCGGCAGGCCCAGGGTGTCACGATTCCCGCCGCGCGCAGCCGGGCGAGTTCGGCTGTGAAGCGCGGGTCGCGGGCGGTGAAGAACGGCGCGCCGAAATCGAAGGCGAAGCCCTCGCGGCGGCGATGCGCGAGGCGGCCGCCGGGGCCGCGCGCCTTGTCGAACACGGTGACGGCGCAGGTGCCGGCAAGGCGGCGCGCGGCGGCGAGGCCGGCGGCGCCGGCGCCGATCACGGCGACGGCCGGGCCTGGTGTGGCCGGGCTTGGGGTGGCCGGGCTTGGTGTGGAACAGTCGGTCACGTCGCGATCTCCTGCGGGGCCGCGGCGGGCGCGGCCGGGTGGCTCGGGGCAGGGAGGGTAGAGCATCATCCGCGCCGCGGGTCCATTACCTCCGATCGGGCCCCTGTGATCTTTTGCTCGCGCCCTGTTTCCAGGAGGTCAGCCGCGCCCGATCGTGAAGACGCAGGCAGGCTGGCCGGCGGCGCGGCAGGCTTCCTCTCGCACCACGAGGCGGCGGTCGACCAGCGCCTGGAACAGCACCTCGAAGGTGCCGGCGTGAAACGCGCAGCCCGGATTGCATGCGCCTGGTTCCTCGATCCTGGCGGTGCCTGGCATTTCGCTCCCGGCGGAGCCTGGCAGTTCGGTTCTGCCGGTGCCGGACAATTCAGGTCTGGCGGTGCCGGGCATTTCGCTCCCGGCGGTGCCCGGCACCGCGATCGGGTTGGTCGCGAGGGTCAGGCGGAGGCCGCCGCGCCAGGTGGCGTCCAGCCCGTCCGGCATGCCGAAGGTCCAGGCGTGGCGGCGGATCGCCGCGACCAGCAGGCGGGCGGCGAGCGGCGCCGGGGCTGCGCGGAGGGCGAGGCGGACCGGGCGCGGAATCCGCCGCGCGAGGAGATAACGCCCGGTCGCAGCACCGGCCGCGCGCAGCACGACCCCGCCCGGCCCGGCGCCGAGGCAGGCGCGCACCGCGCGATGCAGCGCCAGCACATCCGCCGCCGGGACCATCGCGGCGGGCGGATGGGCGAGATAGGGTTCGGCGCCGGCCGCGCGCGCGACACGGGCGACGCAGGCCGGCCCGCCCGAGGCGGCGAGGGCGGCGAAGACCTGGAGGATCGCGTTCGGCCCGATGCGCGGCCCCGCCGGATTGTCGGGCGCGGTCAGGGCGGTGGTTCCGCGGGGCTGGGCGCCTTGCGATGGGGCTTGTTATTGTCGTGCGTTGCACGCGTTTCGTTATCGTGCGTCGCACGCGTTTTATTGTTGTCCAATGCACGCTTTTTATTGTCATGCATGGTGCGCCATTCGACCTGTTCCGCGCCGGCCTTGCTTCGCGCGCCGTCGAAATGGAAATCGACCTTGCGCTTCGATTGCGGCCCCCAGTAGCCGACCCGGCCGAGATCGTAGAATTTCCGCTCGAAGCCGGATTTCATGAACGCCTTGAGGCAGCCGAGCAGGTAGCGCCGCCGCGCGCCGGAGCCGGCCCAGGGGTAGGAGAAGAACGCCTTGCGCATGTAGAAGCGGCGGTAATTGTGCATCACCCGGTCGAGCAGTTCGGCGCGGTCCATCGCCGCGGGGCGGATGATCGGGGTGACGAAATTGTATTTCTCGTAGTCGAACACTTCGACCTTGTCGGCCAGTTCGCGGAACAGGTCGGAGAAGGGCCAGGGCGTGTACATCGACCAGTTGGCGAGATCGGGCGCCCAGTCGCGCGCCATGCGGTAGGTTTCCTCCAGCGTTTCGCGTGTTTCGTTCTCGAGCCCGACGATGAACTGCGCCTCGACCACGATGCCGGCGGCGCGCAGCAGGGCGATCGCCTTGCGGTTCTGCTCGATCGTGGTTTCCTTGTTGAAAAGGTCGAGCTTCATCTGGGCGGCGGCTTCGGTGCCGAGGGAGACGTGGATGAGCCCGGCGCGGCGGTAGAGCGGCAGCAGCGCCTCGTCGCGCAGGATGTCGGTGACGCGGGTGTTGATGCCCCAGAGCAGGCCGACATCGCGCGCGATCAGCTCCTCGCAGAAGGCGACGAATTTCTTGCGGTTGACCGTCGGTTCCTCGTCGGCGAGGATGAAGAAGCCGACGCCGTGCTCATCGCGCAGGCGCACGATTTCATCGACCACTTTCACGGGGTCGCGGTAGCGGTAGTCGCGCCAGAATTTCCATTGCGAGCAGAACGAGCAGGTGAAGGGGCAGCCGCGCGCCATGTTGGGGATGGCGACACGGGTGCCGAGCGGGATGTAGCGGTAGCGGTCCCAGTCGAGGATGCCCCAGTCGGGGGCGAGGGCGTCGAGATCCTTGACGGTGGGGGCGGCTTCGGTGGCGACGACCTTGCCGGCCTCGCGGAAGGCGATGCCCCTTATGTCGTGGCGGGTTGCCGCGAAAGTCCCCGCCGCCACGGCACGGGCGAGATCGACGATGATCCCTTCGCCCTCGCCGCGCACGATCACGTCGATCCAGGGGGCTTCGGCGAGAACCTGGCCATACATGAAGGTGGCGTGCACGCCGCCGAGCACCGTGAGCGCGCCTGGATGTTCCTCGCGGGCGATTTCGAGCAGGCGCTCGGCCTTGTAGATCGAGGGGGTGATCGCGGTGCTGCCGATGATGTCCGGCCGCTCGGCGCGGAGGATGTCGCGCAGGGCATCGTCCGACAGGTCGTTGGTCATCGCGTCGATGAAGCGGAGATCGGTGAAGCCGGCGGATTTCAGCGCGCCGGCGATATAGGCGGCCCAGGCGGGCGGCCAGTTTCCGGCGATCTCGGCGCCGCCAGAATGATAGTTCGGATGCAACAGCAGGATCCGCATTCATCCCTCCCCGTGACTTGATGTGTCAAGTTATAGTGACAGTTGAAAATGTCACTTTGATATGGATCAAGCGGATGGGATGAGTGGTCGGGAGGCGGGGTGTTGCGTGGCTGGGTAAAATATACACATCGAAATACAATATAAAATAAAAATATAATAAATGCTTATATTGTATAAGTATAAAATCGTGCTGTCCTCGGGAATAATATGAATGGTGGAAAAAACGAAAAATTCCGCGTTCGGGTCAATTTGCAGGATATATCATGAATCGAGTGTTTGGATTGAAGTGGTCGGCCGTGAAAGCCATGATCGTTCCCGTGCCTGAGAGCCCGAATCTGAATGGTAGTGTGGCTACCTGTGTCGGGCGATTTTTCGTGTGATCAGGCGGATATGTGCGAGGAAGAGCCATGCGGTGGCGCTGATAACGGTGGCTTCGAAATCCTTTGCGAGGCGCCGGCATCTGCCGAGCCAGGCAAAGGTTCTCTCTACCACCCAACGTCGCGGCAGAAGTTCGAACCCGCTGGCGGCGTCGGAGCGCTTGACGATCTGTATGGTCCATGTGCCGATTTTGGCGAGGCGTCCATTGAGTTTGGGACCGGCATAGCCGCCGTCGGCGAATACGTGCCGCAACCAAGGATACAGGGATTTGACGGATTTGAGCACGTCGGGCGCCCCATCCCGATCCTGAATACCGGCATGATGAACGATCGCACCGACGAGGTGGCCGATTGTATCGGTGACGATGTGGCGCTTGCGTCCCTTGATCTTCTTTCCGGCATCGAACCCGCGCGGCCCGCCAGCCTCGGTGGTCTTGACCGACTGGCTGTCGATCACACCGGCTGTGGGAGACGCCTCTCGTCCGGCTATTTCCCGCGCCTGCATGACCAGGACGTGATTGATGCGATCGAACGTGCCGTCGCGACAGAAGCGGTAGAAATAGCCCTGCACAGTGGTGAACGGCGCGAATTCCTTCGGGATCTGCCGCCACTGGCAACCGGTCGACAGCATGTAGAAGATGGCCTCCACAATCCTTCGCAGTGCCACCGTTCGGGGCCTGCCTCGATGCGGCGGCAAGGGCATGAATGGTTCGATCAAGGCCCATTCGGCGTCGGTGAGGTCGCTTGCGTAGCGCAATCCGGCCCGGCAATATCGTTGCCGAGCGGTTTCAGTCCAAGCCATTGCGAATCCGTCTGTTGTTGCAAACCGGCAGAATCACAACCTACTGAAATCGCTCAACTATCTTTTTCGGTCCGGCTCTTAGACGCTCACGAAGCGAGGGCGGGGCAGGCGGCGGGCTATGTCGGGTGTGGTCGGGGCAATTGGTTTGGCGGCAATCATGTCGGTCACCTCAACAGCCCATGCGCAGATTTATGTTGCGAATTCTGGCAACAATACAATTGGTGAGTATACAACAAGCGGCGCAGTTGTTAACTCCAGTCTTGTAAATGGATTTAATGAACCGATAGGTATTGCGGTTTCTGGAAATAATATTTTTGTAGCAAATAGCCAAGGTAATACAATTGGTGAGTACACAGCCAGTGGTGGTGTGGTTAATTCTAGTTTCATAACGGGAGTTAATAAACCATCAGATATTGCAATTTATGGAAATAATATTTTTATAACAGATCAGGGTAATGGAATAATTAGTGAATACACGACTAGTGGACAATTGATTAATGCACATCTTATAAAAGGATTGAGTTCTCCGTTTTTTTTAGCTGTCGTAAAGCAGTAGTTTCAAAATATTGCAAATACATCTGGTAATATATTTTCTGATCTTGGCTCTACTCTCAATCCCGAATTCGATGGCGGTACGCCGACGAATCCATCCAGCGCTGGCACAACGGGTAATTTCACGATCACGGGCAATGGCGGCACGATCGATGCTGCCGGGAATGTGCTGACCTTTGCCGGTGTCTTCTCTGACGCCAGCGGCAGTACGCCAGGCTATCTGGTGATCTCCGACTCCGGGCAGGGAGGAGCTGTTATTCTTGATCCTACTGCCGCCAACACGTTTACCGGTGGCGTACAGGTCCAGGCCGGGGCAACCCTTCAGATTGCCAACGGTGATGCCCTTGGCGCCGGCACGGTCCAACTTCTTGGCACCGCCACAACGCCCGCCGTGCTGAATGTCACCAGCACGACGACGATCAGCAACGCGATCCAGGTTCAGGGTGACCCGACCTACACCGTGGCTTCGGGCCAGACTGTGGCACAGGCCGGACAGGTCTCGGACGTGACCGGACAGGTCGGTGACGTGGTCGTTCAGGGTGGTGGCACGCTGCTCCTCCAGCCCGCTGCCGGGGCGACCAACACCTATACGGGCGGTACGGATATCGAGAATGGCACGCTGCAGGTCGGCAACGCGGGAGCTTTGCCGGCGGGTTCTGCCAGCGCCGTTCCCGGCACGGCGGTCAGCGGCGCGGTCGAGATCAACACGACCGGCGCAATGGATCTGAACAATATCAGTCAAACCATTTCCATGCTGGGTGACGGCAGCAATGGTGGCGGCAATGTCATCCTTGGCTCGGCAACACTGACCATCCAGAACGGAGCCACCAGCGCTTCAACCTACAGCGCTAGCACTCCCTACTCCAACACCTTCTCTGGTTATATCACCGGCACTGGTGGCATTACGATCGCTGGCGGCTACCAGGCTCTGAGTGGGAACACTGCCTATCAAGGAGCGACGACGGTTGATGCAGGCTCTACGCTGGCGTTGTCGGGTAATGGCTACATTGCAGGCTCTTATGGAGTATTAGATTCAGGCACCTTTGATGTTTCGGGATTGAATGGTCCTGGAGGATCGTATGCCCTCGCTCCTATCCAGTCTCTGTCTGGAGCTGGTGCTGTAACCCTCGGGAACAACATTCTTCAACTGAATGGTGCCAATGGCAACTTCTCTGGATCTATCGGTGGCAGTGGTGGCCTGACGGTTAATGGCGGTACTGAAACGCTGGCGGGAGTAAATGCCTACACGGGAGTGACGACGATCAATGTAGGCTCTACTCTGGCGTTGTCTGGCAGTGGGAGTATTGCCTCGTCTTCTGGTGTTGCCGATGGCGGTACGTTTGATATTTCGGCCGTGAGCGGGAGCACGACGGTCAATGCGATCTCTGGTGCTGGTAATGTTGTGCTTGGCGGCAATGGGCTGACGGTCGCCAATGCCACTGGCAGCCTGTCGGGTGCCATCAGTGGCACCGGCGGCAGCCTGACGATCGCCGGGGGCACGCAGACACTGGCGGGAACCAACACCTACACGGGCGGTACGACGGTTGATGCGGGCTCCACGCTGGCGGTGTCGGGCAGTGGCAGCATTGCTTTCTCTTCCGGCGTTGCCGATTCAGGGACGTTTGACATCTCGGCTGCCAATGGTCCTGTGAGCATCAAGTCGCTGTCTGGTGCTGGCGGGGTGACCCTTGGCAGCCAGACGCTGCAGCTGACCAACGCCAGCGGGTCTTACTCCGGTGCCATCAGCGGCAGCGGTAATATAATTGTATCTGGTGGCACCGAGACGCTGAGTGGAGTTAACACCTACACGGGTGGAACAGCGATCACGGCCGATACACTTGCGTTGTCAGGCAGTGGGAGCATTGCCTCATCCGCTGGTATTACGGATGCCGGTGCGTTTGATATCTCTGCCCTGACTGGGAACACGACGGTCAATGCGATCTCTGGTGCGGGCAATGTTGTGCTTGGCGGTAATGGGCTGACGGTCGCCAATGCCACTGGCAGCCTATCGGGTGCCATCAGCGGCACCGGCGGCAGCCTGACGATTGCCGGTGGTACGCAGACACTCTCGGGAACCAACACCTACACGGGTGGTACGACGGTTGATGCTGGAGCGGCGCTGTCGTTTGCCTCTTCCTCGTCCCTGGGCACTGGTGCCCTGAACCTGGTGGGGAATGCCACGACGCCGGCGACAGTGTACGTGACGGGCACGACGACGATTGCCAACCCGATCTACATGACCGGCGACCCGGACTACAACATTGCCACGGGAACGGCGACCACGATCTCCAGCGTGATAGCTAATGGCGCCTCTGCCGGTGATCTCGTGCTGAACGCAGCCTCTGGCTACGCTGGTACGCTGGTTCTGACCAACCAGAACACCTATACGGGGCTGACGACGATCGATGCCGGGACGCTGGCTCTGACCGGAACAGGCAGCATTGCCGACTCTTCTGCGGTGACGAACAACGCCATTTTGGACATCAGCCAGACGACGGCGCCGGTGAGCCTGGCGGGGAGTTACACCCAGTCGAATACAGGCTCGCTGGTTGTTCGTGTGTCTCCAAGTGTTGTTGCCGGCAGCGGCTTTTCGCAGATTGATTCAGCGGGCTCGGCCGCTTTGGCTGGCAATCTGGCGGTGCAGACGACGGCTGGAACCTATACGATCGGCAGCCACTACGACGTCATTCATACCGTCAATGGCGTCGCTGGTCAGTTCACGTCACAGAGCCTGGGATATTACGGACCTTACATCGTCCCCAGCGTGCAGTATCAGCCGAGTGACGTTTACATTGTGCTGAACCCGCAGCCTGCGCTTGTGGAGAGTGGCCGGGCCTATGTGGCGAGCCGGTTTGCGATGAACGAGGCGCTGTTCCAGGCGGCGGATGCCACGCTTGGCGGCTATTCCGGGTTTGGCCGTACGGATGGCTCGGTTTCCCATGGCGCGTGGATGCAGGGGCTGGGCGGGTTTGGCACGGCGAACGGGTTCAGCTTCCACACGGGCGGGTTTGTCGCCGGGCGTGGCTTCGAGGTGAGCCCTCACTGGTCGGCGGGAGTTGGCGTTCAGTCGCTGTTCACCGACACGAGCGGGATGTATGGCACGGTGAACGACACGCAAGCCGGTGTGACGGGTTACGGGATCTATCACCGTGGTCATGTCCGTGTGTCGTTCAGCGAGTCGTTTGGCGACCTGATCAACAATTTCAAGCGCTCGGTGCCGCAGCTTGGGATTGGCGCGCGTGCTGGCGGGTCCGGCCTGTATGACGTGACGGCGGCGCGCCTGTCGTATGACTGGCATCGTGGCCGCTTCTTCGTGGCGCCTGCCGCGGAGGCCGCCTATGTCCACACCCAGGCGAATGCCGTCTCCGAGACGGGGGGCGGCGCTCTCGGCCTGACCTACGCGGCGCTGAACACGGATGTCGGCCGTATCGGCGGAAGTGTCACGGCGGGGATGGAGTTGCACCGGCGGTATGGGACGGTTGAGCCGTTTGTGTCCGTTGGCGGCTATGGAAGTGTGGGTCAGCGTCATTACACGAATGTGGAGCGTCTCCAGCAGGCGACATCTGTCCAGGCGGCGAACGTGTCGGCCTCTGCGGGATATACGGGGGGTGTCGGTGTCCGTGTGATCGGGAAGGGCCACTGGCGGGGCGATGTCCACTGGGGTGGTTCGTGGGGTGACAGCACGAACGTCCAGAACCTCGGCGTCGACGTGAACTACGCCTGGTAGGTCGCGGCTGGAGCGAAGGCTCTGGTTGTCAGCACGATAGAGCATGTTCCGATCCATCCGAATTGGAACATGCCCTACGGCATTATCCGAGCGAGCGGCGGCCATGTTGGCACGCTGTGCGATGATTGACAGGCTCGTCGGCCGGCCGGTAGCCTCGGCTGCATGATACGGGTGACGCGGCGGGAGATGGTAGCGGCCCGAAAACAGGGGAGATGACACCGTGTCCGACAACAGGGATGACGAACGCCCCGACCAGGCGCTGTTCGAGCGCGGCCTGCCGATCCGGCGCGATGTGCTCGGCCCCGCCTATGTCGATGCCGCGATGGAAGGGGCCGACGACTTCATGATGGCGTTCCAGCGCGCGACCACCGCCTGGGCGTGGGGGTGGGCCTGGGGCGATACGACACTCGACCGGAAGACGCGGAGCCTGCTCAATCTCGCCATGCTGACCGCCCTTGGCCGCGCGCCGGAAATCAGGCTGCATGTCAAGGGCGCGTTGCGCAACGGCCTCTCGGTCGAGGAGATCAAGGCCACACTTCTGCATGCCACGGCCTATTGCGGGATTCCGGCGGGGCTCGACGCGTTCAAGGCGGCGCATGAGGTGCTGGTTGCCGAAGGCGCGCTGACGGACGGGGCGGCGCGCGGAGCCTGAGCATGGCATCGATCGCAGGCGGCGGGTTCAGCGGGATCGAGCATGGCGACAGCAGGCTTGGCAGCAGCGGGCGCGTGCCATGACCGGCGGGCCGGCCTACGAGATCCACGCGCTCCGCTACGGCACGCATGTGCTGCGCGCCGATCAGGTGGCGCTGGGCAGCGCGCCGGAGGCGGGCGGCGGCGTCATCGATTATTTCGTCTGGGCGATATGCGATGGGTCGCGCTGCATTGTCGTCGATACCGGGTTCGGCAGCGCGGCGGGACAGCGGCGCGGGCGCACGATGCTCGCCGATCCGGTCGATCTTCTGGCGGCGATCGGCATCGATGCGGGGGCGGTGACCGATGTGGTGCTGACCCATCTGCATTACGATCATGCAGGCAATTACGACGCTTTCCCGAAGGCGACATTCCATTTGCAGGACCGGGAAATGGCGCACGCGACCGGGCGGCACATGGGCAGGGCGATCACCCGCGGGCCTTACGAGTGCGATGAGGTGGTCGGCATGGTTCGCCAGGTGTTTGGCGGCCGGGTCCGGTTCCATGACGGCGATGCGGAGATCGCGCCCGGGGTCAGCATCCACAGGATCGGCGGCCACGCGCCGGGCTTGCAGGTCGTGCGGGTGGCGACGGGACGCGGCAAGGTGGTTCTCGCGTCGGACGCCTCGCATTTCTATTCGGGCTACCTGCACGGCGCGGTCTTCCCGATCCTGTTCCATATCGGCGAGATGCTCGACGGGTATCGCCGCATCCGGGAACTGGCGGATGGGACGCTGCATGTGATTCCCGGGCATGATCCGATCGTCCTGCAACTGTTTCCGGCCTCGACGCCGGCGCTCGCGGGGACGGCCGCGCGGCTCGACCTGCCGCCCGATGCAGAGCTGGCGCGCCGTCTGCTTGGCATCGACTGACGATTCTCCCCGGCTTCATCCAGAGAGGCATCCGCCATGTTCTTCGCACCACCCCAGGTGATCGACACGGAAATTTTCGCCCGCCTGCCGGACGCGCTCAACCAGGCGGGAGCGGAGAACGAATGGACACGCGGCCAGCCGCAGGGCATGCCGGCGCGCTCGATGCTGGAGGGGCCATCGTTTGACCGCGATGGCACGCTCTGGTGCGTCGATATCGTCAACGGGCGGATTCTCACCGTCTCGCCGGGCGGCGAATTCGCGGTGGCCGCCGCGTATGACGGCTGGCCCAACGGCCTGAAGATCCATCGCGACGGCCGGGTGTTCATCGCCGACTACAAGCACGGGATCATGCTGCATGAGCCGGGCAGCGCGCGCGTCGTGCCGTATCTCGAACGCGCCGGGCTCGAACGGTTCAAGGCGGTGAACGATCTGTTCTTCGCCGCCAATGGCGATCTCTATTTCACCGATCAGGGCATGACCGGACTGCACGATCCGACCGGAAGGCTGTTCCGGCTACGCCCGAGCGGGGAGATCACCTGCCTGCTCGACAATGTGCCGAGCCCTAACGGGCTAGTCATGAATGCTGACGAGACGGCGCTTTTCCTCGCGGTGACAAGGGCGAACGCCGTCTGGCGGGTGCCGTTGCTGCGCGATGGAACGGTCGGCAAGGTCGGCAATTTCGTGCAGCTCTCCGGCGGCGGTGGTCCGGACGGGTTGGCGCTGGATGCCGAGGGGCGGTTGCTCATCGCGCATTTCGGGCTGGGGTCGGTCTGGGTGATGAGCCCGCTGGGCGAGCCGATGCAGCGCATCGTCTCCTGCGGCAGCACGCATGTCACCAATCTGGCCTTTGGCGGGCGCGACAATCGCACCCTATTCATCACCGATGCCGGATCGGCCCAAATCCTGGCCGCGCGGCTTGAGCACCCCGGCAAGCCGATGTTCTCGCACCGGCCGGATTAGCGCATCATGCGATCAGGTGGAGTCATCTGATCTGATAATCAACGAGATAGCACCACATCCGATCCGGATGGATCGCGACGTGCTCTGGCCCGGGTAGGCAGACGCAGATCGAGAAAAAATTCGTGGATGTAGGAGTGGCGGAGGGGATGGGATTCGAACCCACGAGACGACTCTACATCGTCTAACGGTTTAGCAAACCGCCGCCTTCGGCCACTCGGCCACCCCTCCGCCGGGGTCACGGCGTATGCAAGGGTGTTCTTAGTGAGCCGGGGCGGGTTCGTAAAGGGTGTAACGCCCGGTTGTCCCGGTGGATGGGCAGAAATCTTTTCAGGATGTAATCTTCTTCCATGACGATCTGCGGATATCGCGCCCCGCTCTTGTTCACCCGGGTCTTGTTCGCCCCGGTCCTGTGCGCCCCGGTCCTGTGCGCCCCGGTCCTGCGCGTCCCGGTCCTGTGCGCCGGCTTCCGCGTGGCGGCGAGGGGGCAAGGGTGAGCCTGCAGCGCGGCGCGGCAAGGGGGACCGCGTGGAACCTGATCACCGTGCTCGGCGAGCGGAGTTTCGGCTTCGGCGTGCTGGTGATCCTGCTGCGGCATGTCTCGGTGCGGGATGTCGGGACGGTTGCCCTCGCCTCGGCGATTTCCGAACTCGCCCGCATGGTCACCGCCGGCGGGGCGGGCGAGCAGGTGGTCGCCGCGCCGGGGGACCGGGTGGTCGAGGCCGGGGCGTTCTGGGCGCAGCTGCTCCTCGCCGCGCTGGTCACCTGCCTGCTGTTTGCCGCCGCCGCACCCATCGCCGCCTATTACCGCGCGCCAGCCCTCGGCTGGGTGACCCGCGCGCTTTCGCTCAACATCCTGCTCGGCGCCTTCCTGATCGTGCCGGCGGCGCGGCTGTCGCAGGCGTTCAGGTTTCGCGCCCTCAGCCTCATGTCGGTCGGCAGTACGATTCTGGGCGGGGCGGTGGCGCTGGCGCTGGTGTTTCGCGGCTACGGGCTCGCGGCGCTGGTGGTCCAGCGCATGGTGGGGATCGCGTTCTACGCGCTCGCCTCGTCGATCGCCGCGGGCTGGCGGCCGCCGGCGCCGCCGCGCTGGACAGCACTTGCCGCCGCCCTGCGCTTCAACCTGCCGATGATGGGGGCGGCCTTCGTCGATTACCTCGCCCATACCGGTTATGTCGTGCTGGTGGGCATGCGGGTGCCGGTGGTGGCGGTGGGCGAGTTCAGGATCGCCCAGCGGCTGGCCGAGGTGTTGCAGGAACTCGCGATCCTGCCGGCGAGCAAGGTGTTCCTGCCGATTTTCGTCGCGGTGCGCGAGGAGCCCGCGCGGCGCTTCGCGGTGGCGCTGGCGCTGATGGACAGTCTGGCCATTCTCTCGCTCGGCGCGGCGGCGGTGAGCGGGGCGGTGGCGGGGCCGCTGGTGGCGCTGATGTTCGGCGCGCGCTGGGCCAGTGCGGCGCCGGTATTCGCGGCACTCAGCCTGATCGTGCCGGCCTCGACGATCTATGCCTTCGTCAAGCCGATGCTGACGGCGCTGCGCCGGCCGGGGCTGGTTTCGGCCTTCGCCGCGATGAATGCCGGCACGATCGTGCTCGCCGCCTGGATCGCGGCGCCGTTCGGGCTGGTGCCGCTCGGCTGGGCGCTCTCGGCGCGCGGGCTGCTGGTGGCGCTGCTGATGCTGCCGGCGCTGTCGATCGGGATCGGCAAGCCGGCCTGGCCGCTGCTGCGGCTGATGGTCGCACCGGTTGCCGCATTGATCGCCGCCCGGCTCGGCACCGCGGCGCTGATGGCGGAACTGTCGCTTGCGTTCGGCTTAGCGCCGGGGCTGCGGTTGCAGCTCGTCATCGGCGGCGGGGCGGCGGGGGTGATGTTCGTCGCGGTGATGCTGGCGCTCGCGCCACGGCGGATGACCGGCATGGCGCGGCGGCTGACCTCGGCCTTTCGCCGCGCGCCGGCGGTGCCGGTCGCGGGCTGAACGGCGGCGGCTTTCTTCAGGCGGGTGTGGGCGTTGTGCCGAAGACCTCGGCGAAGGCATCGGCCAGGGCTGCATCGACCGCTTCCATCGGGGCGGCGATGCCGAGTGCGGCGAGCGAGGTGACGCCGTGCGCGCTGATGCCGCAGGGCACGATGCCGCCGAAGCGGCCGAGATCGGGGGCGACGTTGAGGGCGATGCCGTGATAGCTCACCCAGCGCGACACCCGCACCCCGATCGCCGCGATCTTGAACTCGCGGCCGGCAGCATCGGCGACCCAGATGCCGACCCGGTCGGCGCGGGTTTCGCCGCGCACGCCGAATCCGGCCAGGGCCGCGATCAGCCAGGATTCGAGCCCGGTCACATAGCCCCGCAGGTCGCGCGGCGGGACCGTGCCATGCGGACGCGACAGGTCGAGCATGACATAGGCGACGCGCTGGCCCGGCCCGTGATAGGTCCACTGGCCGCCGCGGCCGGTGCGGAAGACCGCGGCGTCGCCGGGGCGCAGCAGATCCGCCTCGCGCGCCGAGGTTCCCGCCGTGTAGAGCGGCGGATGCTCGACCAGCCAGACGCGCTCGGCCGCCTCGCCGGCGTTGATCGCCGCCGCGCGGGCCTGCATTTCCGCCAGTGCGGCGGGATAATCGGTCAGGCCGGGCGCTTTTGCCCATTCGATGTGGTCCTGGGTTGTTGATACGGCGCGCGCCATCGGCTATAGCGCTCCCGCTGCGAGGCGGTCGTGGCGGAATGGTAGACGCGCAAGCTTGAGGTGCTTGTGGGGGAAACCCTGTGGAAGTTCGAGTCTTCTCGACCGCACCAACGCTCCGGGATTTGCCCGGAGCGGCCCGAGAGGCCCGGAGCTTTGAAGCCCGGAGCTTTGAAGCCCGGAGTCGTGGAGACCGGAGTAATGGCCCCCGAAGCGGTTGGCCCCGAAACGCGCCAAATCTGACAAACTCGTCATCGCTATCCTGCCATGTGAATGCCCGGTTGTCCGGGCGACCCTGATCGCGCATTCTGGTCCGACCCAGGGAGGGACCGGATATGGATGAAGCGCTACGCAAGGCCGCACTCGATTACCACCGCCATCCGCGGCCGGGCAAACTCGCGATCACGCCGACCAAGCGCATGGAGACCTCGCGCGACCTGGCGCTGGCCTATTCGCCGGGTGTCGCGGCGGCGTGCCTGGCCATTCGCGACGATCCGGACACCGCGTTCGACTACACGATCCGCGGCAATCTCGTCGCCGTGATCACCAACGGCACGGCGGTGCTCGGCCTTGGCAATATCGGCGCCCTCGCCTCCAAGCCGGTGATGGAGGGCAAGGCCGTCTTGTTCAAGAAATTCGCCGGGATCGACACGTTCGACATCGAGGTCGACCAGCCGGACCCGGACAAGTTCATCGAGGTGGTGGCGGCGCTGGAGCCGAGCTTCGGCGGCATCAACCTCGAGGACATCAAGGCGCCGGAATGTTTCCGCATCGAGCAGACGCTGCGCGAGCGGATGAACATTCCCGTGTTCCACGACGACCAGCACGGCACCGCCATCATCGTCGGCGCCGCCGTGCAGAACGCGATGCTCGTGCAGGGCAAGACGATCGACGATGTCAGGATCGTCACCTCCGGCGCGGGGGCGGCGGCGATTTCCTGCGTGCGCATCCTGATCGCGCTCGGCGCCAATCCCGAGAATATCGTGATGACCGATATCGAGGGGGTGATCTACAAGGGCCGGCCGAACCTGAACGAGACGCTGGAGCCCTTCGCCCGCGACACCGCGGCGCGGACCCTGCCGGAGGTGCTGGACGGGGCGGACATCTTCCTCGGCCTCTCCGCGCCCGGCGTGCTCAAGCCCGAATGGCTGGACAAGTTCGCCGCCAATCCGCTGATCCTCGCGCTGGCCAATCCGGAGCCGGAAATCCGCCCCGAGCTGGTCGCCGAGCGGCGGCCGGATGCGATCGTCTGCACCGGGCGGTCGGATTTTCCGAACCAGGTCAACAACGTGCTGTGCTTTCCCTTCATTTTCCGCGGCGCGCTGGATGTGGGGGCGACCGCGATCACCGAGGGGATGAAGCTCGCCGCCGTCACCGCGATCGCGGAACTGACGCGGATCGAGGCGTCCGAGACGGTGGCGGCGGCCTATGGCGGCGTCGCGCCGGTGTTCGGGCGGGACTACATCATTCCCAAGCCGTTCGACCCGCGGCTGATCCTGCATATCGCCCCGGCCGTGGCGCGGGCGGCGATGGATGAGGGGGTGGCGCGGCGGCCGATCGCGGATTTCGACGTCTACCAGCACGATCTCGAACGCCTCGTGTTCCGCTCGGGCCTGCTGCTGCGCCCGGTGATCGAGGTCGCGCGCTCGGCCAAGGTGAGGATCGTCTATGGCGAGGGCGAGGACGAGCGCACGCTGCGCGCGGCGCAGAGCGTGATCGATGACCGGATGGGCACGCCGCTGCTGGTCGGCCGGACGGCCGCGATCATGCAGCGGATCGCCGCACTCGGCCTGCGGATGAAGCCGGAGCAGGATTTCCGCATCATCGATTTCGAGCGCGAGCAGGGGCTGTTCCGCCGGCTGCTGGAAAATTACCAGCATATCGTCAACCGCCGCGGCGTGCCGCCGGATGCGGCACAGCGCCAGCTCTCGCGCCGGCCGACCGTGGCCGCCGGCATGCTGCTCGCCGCCGGCGAAGCGGATGCGGCGATCTGCGGCGGGCTCGGCGACTGGTCGCGCCAATTCCGCTACGCGATGCCGATCATTCCGCGCAAGCCGGGGATCAAGCGCGTATCGGCGATGACCGCGCTGATCCTGCAGAGCGGCAACCTGTTTTTCTGCGACACGCATGTGAACGAGGACCCATCGTCGGAGGACATCGCCGAGATGACCCATCTGGCGGCGGAGATGGTGTCGCATTTCGGGATCACGCCGAAGGTGGCGCTGCTGTCGCACTCGAATTTCGGGGCGTCGAACTCGGCTTCGGCGCGGAAGATGCGCCGGGCGCTGGCGCTGATCCACGCGCAGGACCCGGAGCTTGAGGTCGATGGCGAGATGCACGCCGACGCGGCACTGTTCGAGCCGATCCGCACCCGCTCGGTGTGCGACAGCCGGCTGACCGGCCCGGCCAACCTGCTGGTGATGCCCTCGATCGACGCGGCGAATATCGGCTTCAACCTGCTCAAGGCGGCGGGCGAGGCGGTGACGGTCGGGCCGTTCCTGCTCGGCCTGTCGAAGCCGCTGCATATCGCGATCCCGAGCGTGACGGCGCGCGGGCTGGTGAACATGAGCGCGGTCGCGGCGATGGAAGCCGCGCTGAGGGCAGGTTAGCGCTGGCGTCCCTGAGCGCGCATGCGGGATCGGCTGGACGATCCCGCCTGCGCGCACGGGCACCTTGATCCCGTGCGCGCATGCGGTGGTTTTTCGCAGCGCAATACTTTCGGTTCCCGCACAAACATGTCATAGGGGAAAAAAAACGAGCCTAATAAATTTGATGAGGAACCGAGCATGTCGCATCCCGAAATCATTCCCGTGAAGCCGGAAATCGCCGCCGGCGCGCTGATCAACCGCGCGAAGTATGACGACATGGCCCGCCGTGCGGCGGAGAACCCGGAGGCGTTCTGGGGCGAGGAATGCAAGCGGATCACCTGGATGACGCCGCCCACCCGGATCAAGAATGTCAGCTTCACCGGCGACGTCTCGATCAAGTGGTTCGAGGATGGCGTGCTGAACGCTTCCGCCAACTGCCTCGACCGGCATCTGGCGACGCGCGGCGACCAGGTCGCGATCATCTGGGAGGGCGACGATCCTAACGACCAGAGGCACGTGACGTATCGCGAGTTGCACGCCGAGGTGTGCCGCATGGCGAACGTGCTGAAATCGCTCGGCGCGCGCAAGGGCGACCGGGTGACGATCTACATGCCGATGATCGTCGAGGCGGCGGTGGCGATCCTCGCCTGCGCGCGGATCGGCGCGATCCATTCCGTGGTGTTCGGCGGGTTCTCGCCGGACAGCCTCGCCAACCGCATCCAGGATTGCGACAGCTCGATCCTGGTCACCGCCGATGAAGGCCGGCGCGGCGGGCGGAAGGTGCCGCTGAAGGCGAATGTCGACGCGGCGGCGAAATCCTGCCCGATGCTCAAGAAGGTCGTCGTGGTGAAGGCGACCGGCGGTGCGGTGGACATGCAGGACGGCCGCGACGTGTGGTATCACGAGGCGGCGGCGACCATGCCGCTCGACTGCCCGCCGGAGCCGATGAACGCGGAAGACCCGCTGTTCATCCTGTATACCTCGGGCTCGACCGGCAAGCCCAAGGGCGTGCTGCACACCACCGGCGGCTACATGGTCTGGGCCAGCTTCACCCATCAATACGTGTTCGATTATCACGAGGGCGAGGTGTACTGGTGCACCGCCGATGTCGGCTGGGTGACGGGGCACACCTATATCGTGTACGGCCCGCTCGCCAATGGCGCGACGACGCTGATGTTCGAGGGCATCCCGAACTATCCCGACACCAGCCGCTTCTGGCAGGTGGTGGACAAGCACAAGGTCAACATCTTCTACACCGCGCCGACCGCGATCCGCGCGCTGATGCGCGACGGCGAGGGGCCGGTGAAGAAGACCTCGCGCGCCTCGCTGCGGGTGCTGGGCTCGGTCGGCGAGCCGATCAACCCGGAAGCGTGGCTGTGGTATTACCGCGTGGTCGGCGACCAGCGCTGCCCGATCGTGGATACGTGGTGGCAGACCGAGACCGGCGGCATCCTGATTTCGGCGCTGCCCGGCGCGATCGACCAGAAGCCCGGCTCGGCGACGCTGCCGCTGCCCGGCGTGAAGCCCGTGCTGGTGGATGGCGACGGCAACGTGCTGGACGGGGCGACGGAGGGCAATCTCTGCCTCGCCGACAGCTGGCCGGGGCAGATGCGCACCGTCTATGGCGATCACGAGCGGTTCATCCAGACCTATTTCTCGACCTTCCGCGGCTTCTATTTCTCCGGCGACGGGGCGCGCCGCGACGAGGACGGGTATTACTGGATCACCGGCCGGGTGGATGACGTCATCAACGTCTCCGGCCACCGGATGGGCACCGCCGAGGTCGAGAGCGCGCTGGTGGCGCACGCTGTCGTGGCCGAGGCCGCGGTGGTGGGCTTCCCGCACGACATCAAGGGCCAGGGCATCTATGCCTATGTCACGCTCGTCGCCGGCCAGGAGCCGACCGAGGAGCTGCGCAAGGAGCTGGTGATGTGGGTCCGCAAGGAGATCGGCCCGATCGCGGCGCCGGATGCGATCCAGTGGGCGCCGGGCCTACCGAAGACCCGCTCGGGCAAGATCATGCGCCGCATCCTGCGCAAGATCGCCGCCAACGAGACCGACAGCCTGGGCGATACCTCGACCCTCGCCGATCCGGGGGTGGTGGACGACCTCGTGCGCAACCGGCTGGGCTGAGCGGCCGCCGGCGGTGGGCGGGACGATCGGGCACGAGGCCGGCCGGGTCCATCGGGTGATGGGCTCGGGCGGCGTCGGGCTGCATGTGCGCGAATGGGGGGCGGAAACGGCGCCGCCCATCCTGTTCATCCATGGCTGGTCGTCCTGCTATCTCGCCTGGCGCGGGCAGTTCGACAGCGCGCTGCGCGAACGGTTCCGCCTCGTCTGCATGGATTTGCGCGGGCACGGGTTTTCCGACCGGCCGCTCGACCCCGAGCTGTACCAGACCGGCGCGCATTGGGCGGATGACATCGCCGCGGTGATGATCGCGCTCGGCCTGCGCCGGCCGGTGCTGGTGGCGGCGAGCTATGGCGGCTATGTCGTCGGCGATTATCTGGCCCGGCATGGCACGCGGAATGTGAGTGCGGTGAATTTCGTCGGCGCCGCGGTGATTTCCTCGAATCCGCCGGTGCATATCGGCCCCCGGTTCATCGAGGGCGCGGTGATGGCGGCGAGCGATGATCCGGCGGTGATGATCGAGGGGGCGCGCAGCGTGATCCACGCCACCACCCACCTTCCGCTGCCGGCGGCGGATGCCGAGCGGGCGCTGGCGGGTTTCATGCTCACCCCGCCGGCGGTGCGCGCCTTCCTGCTGATGCGCACGCTCGACTTCACCGACACGCTGGCCGAGCTTGACCGGCCGGTGCTGGTAACCCAGGGCGAGGAGGACGATATCGTGCTGCCGGCGATGGCGCGGCATATCGCCGAGACGGTGCCGCAGGGCCGACTCTCGCTCTATCCCGAATGCGGGCACACGCCGCAATACGAATTCGCCGAGCGGTTCAACCGGGAACTCGACGCCCTCGCTACCGCGGTCTGAGCCGCGCCGCAGACATTCAGGTTATGCGATAAGTTCATGGCGGCTTCATGCCGTCACCCCTTTTCCGGGGCGTTCCGAATATTATCTGATAGGAAGGCCGGTTGATCCCGGCCACGTGTTTCGGCAGCGATGCCGTTTGCCATCCGGTCCTGACCGACCGGATAGGGGTCTTCGGATCCCGACGTCTCCCAGACGTGAAGCCTCCCTGTTGACTGCCCCGCCGGTGATCCGGCGGGGCTTTTTTGTGTCATTTCAATGAATCCTAGCCTCGTCGATCGACGATCGCAATCGCGCGATGGGGACCGGCGCGGTTTCGCGACGAAGTGTTGCAGGGCCGACACGCTGCGGGGGCGGCGCGGTTTGTCTCTCGCGCCCACGGCGCGGTTTGTCTCCGTCGCCGAGCTATGGAATGCTGGCGGCAAATGATGCGGGAGGACGCGATGACGCTGCAACAACACTGGAACGCCGGCCGCGCCGTGCTGAATGGCTGGCTGTCGGTTCCGGCCGGCTTCGCCACCGAGCTGATGGCGCGACAGGGCTGGGACAGCCTGACGGTCGACATGCAGCACGGGCTGGTGGATTATTCCGGACTGGTGCCGATGCTGACGGCGATGGCCAGCGCAGCGGTGGTGCCGATGGTGCGGGTGCCGTGGTTCGACCCGGGAATCGTGATGAAGTCGATCGATGCGGGCGCGCTCGGCGTGATCTGCCCGATGATCAATTCGCGGGCGGAGGCCGAGGCCTTCGTCTCCTGCCTGCGCTACGCGCCGCGCGGCCGGCGCAGCTATGGGCCGATCCGCGCCGCCCTCGTGCATGGCGCCGATTACGCGCGCCGCGCCGATGACATGGTGACCGGCTTCGCGATGATCGAGACGCGGGCGGCGCTGGAGGCGATCGACGAGATCGTGTCGATCCCGGAGCTGGACGCGGTCTATATCGGGCCGAACGACCTCGCCCTCTCGCTCGGCGAGGCGCCGCGGTTCGATCCGGAAAATTCGCCGGTCTATGACGCGATCCTGCACATCCTTGCCCGGGCGAAGCATCACGGCAAGCGCGCCGCGGTGCATACGGGCTCGCCCGCCTATGCGCGCAAGATGGTCGCGGCAGGGTTCGATCTCGTCACCGTCGGCTCGGATGCCGCCTTCATCGCCCAGGGGGCGGCGGCCGCGGTGCAGGCGTTCCGCGGCGGCTGAGCCGCGCCATGGCGTATTGATATTCCGAGCATCTTTATCCGATCAGATGATCCCATCTGATCGGATGATGCCGTAGAGCACTTTCCGATCCTTTCGGATCGGATGTAGTGCTCTAGCATATTGATATTCCGATCATCTTGATCCGATCAGATGATCCCATCCGATCAGATGATGCTCTAGAACTTCACCTTCACCCCCGCATAGCCGGCGATCGGTGCTGCCGTGGAATAGGCGCGGTTGTCGGCGGCATAGGCCGGGCCGAGCACATAGGCGATGCCGGCGGGGTTGGAGAAGCCGCCATAGACGTAATAATGCGCGTCGGTGAAGTTATCGACCTCGCCGAAAAGGGTGACGCGCGGCGTGAGCCGGTAGCTGGTGGTGAAGTTCAGCACGACGAAGCCGGGCAGCTTCGGCTGCTGGTTCGACTGGTCGCCATGCAGATACGTCCCGGTCTGCGCGTTGGCCGACAGGCCGAGCTTCCAGGCCGTGGTCGCCTTGTAATCGGCGCCGAACTTGAACAGGTTCTCCGGCACGCCGGCCAGATGATCGCCCGGGCGGACCGTGATCACCCCGCCGATATTCGAGGGGCTGTGCGAGGCGACCCGGAAGCTGCTCTGATACGTCGCCTCGATCAGCGAGTCGTTGAAATACGCATCCCATTTCGGGAAATCGAGCCGCAGGGCGAGATCGGCGCCCTGGCGCAGCACGCCGCCGATATTGGCGAAATAGCCGTTGGTGTTGTTGTTGAGGTTGGTGGCGAGGAACTCGACGTCGTCGTTGGCGCGGATGTGGTAATAATCGAGATTGTAGGTGAGCGTGCCGTTGCCGCCCACCAGCAGCGCCCCGCGGATGCCGGCTTCCAGACTGTCGGTGACGGTCTGCTTCAGGTTGGGATCGAAGGTGATGAAGTTCGACAGGGTGCAGGGGTCGGTCGGGTTGGCGCAGGTCAGCTCGGCCGGGGTGGGCGCGGCATTGGCCTGCGAATAGCTGCCATAGAGCGAGGCGAGCGGGGTCAGCCGGTAGCTGAAGCCGAGGCTCGGGTTGAAATGCTCGTAATTGTGGTGCCCGCTGAGATCCGCCGGGTTCTGCACCTGCCCGGCGGCGAGCGCGCTGGCGGCCTCGGTATTGTGCAGGTCGATCTGGGCGATGTTGAGCCGCCCGCCGAGCGTGAGGGTGAGGCGGGGGGTCAGGTCGAGCGAATCCGAGGCGTAGAGGCCGTAATAGGCGTTGCGGATGTTCTCGGCCGAGGGCAGGGCGCCCGGCTCGTCGGTCTGGTAGCCAAGACCGCTACCCGGCGGCGGGGCGTAGACGCGGGCGGCGTTGAGCAGGCCATCGAAATTGGTGGCGGAGAAGGTGGTGAAGCCGCCATCGAAGCTGGCGCCGGCGATCAGGTGGTTCTTCAGCCCGAACAGCACGTCCTTGCGGCTGAGCTGGGCGGTGGCGCCGTAGCCGTCGGTGTTGGTGCTGTTCACCGCGAGCGAGCCGTAGCCGATGAAACCGGACGGCACGGCGAAATAGGGCACGGTGCCGCCGCCGAGCAGGGTCGCCGGGTTCGACGAGCCCAGCCCGCAGAGATGGCTGGTCGAGCCGTCGGTGCATTGCGCATCGACTGGCCCGTTGCCGTTGATCAGGTGCTCGCGCAGATGGTCGTAATAGAGGACGGCCTGGATCGAGCTGTGATCGTCGATCTGGTCGTTCAGGGTGGCGGCGACGCGGCTATAGGTGTCCTCGATCGAGTTCGGGCCGGTATATTCGGCGTTCGGCGCGATCGCGAGCAGCTTCGCCGGCACCGTTGCCGGGCCGTTGAGGAAGGAATGGCCGAACATCGCGTTGATGTGCAGCTCGGCATGCGGGCCGCGCCAGCCGAGATCGGCATAGGCGCTTTCGAGGGCGGAGGATTGCAGGTCGCGCCAGCCGCCGGAGCGCGCGCCCTGCACCGCGATATAGGCGGCGGTGTCGCCGTGGCTTATGCCGTACTGGCCGTTGCCGCGCAGCGTGCCGAAGGAGCCGCCGGAGAGTTCGACCTCGCCACGATGATAGGTGAAGCCGTTCTTCATCTGCACGCTGAGCGCGCCGCCGAGGGCGTTGAGGCCAAAGAGCGGGTTGGCGTCCTCGACGCTGATATGCGCGATCGCCGCCTGCGGCAGCACGCTCCAGAGGGCGAGGTCGCCGAAGGGGACGTTGAAGCGCGCGCCATCGACATAGACGCTGATGCCCTCGGGCGTGCCCTGGATCGGCGAGAGGGTGAAGCCGTGATAGATGATGTCCGGCTGGTAGGGGTTGGCCTGGCTGTTTTGCAGGTTGACGCCGGAGGCGGAGCGGCCGAGGGCGGCGACGACGCTCGGGTTGCCGCCGACATTGATCTGCCGGCTGTCGAATTGCTGCACGAGGGCGGGCCATTTCGCCGCGTTGATCGCAGCACCGGCGAGCGGGGCGACATTGACCCGGATGGTGCGGATCGTGATCGGCGCCTTTGCCGTGGCAGGTATCGGCGCTTTTGCCCCGGCAGCGGGTGATGTGGCCGGTGATGTGGCCGGCGGTGTAGCGGGGGCGATGGGGGCGACGATCAGGGGCGCCTGGGCGGCGGCGCCTGGTGCGGCCTGCGCCATCGCGACACCGCCGGCGGCGAGCGACGCCGCCAGCACCGCCATGCCGTGCCGGGCGAGGCGCAGCGCGCGGGGGTAGGCGTGTTTCGTCGTCATCGTCGTTTCCTCCATGTCCGGGGCGGTCGTTGCCGCCGCCGCGCCGCCTGTCACGGCGCGGGATTGTGCCGCGTTGCGCTCAGTCGGCGAAGGGGTCCTGCATCAGGATGGTGTCGTCCCGCTCGGGGCTGGTGGAGAGCAGGGTCACCGGGCATTCGACCAGTTCCTCGATACGGCGGACATATTTGATCGCCTGCGCCGGCAGGTCGGCATAGGAGCGGGCGCCGCGGGTCGAGCCGGACCAGCCCTCGATGGTTTCATAGACCGGCTCGGCCCTGGCCTGCGCCGCGGCGCCGGGCGGCAGATGGGGCAGGGTTTCGCCGTCGATCCGGTAGCCGACGCCGATTTGCAGCGTGGTCATGCCGTCGAGCACGTCGAGCTTGGTCAGCGCGAGGCCCTGGATGCCGCCGACCTTGACCGCCTGGCGGACCAGTGCGGCGTCGAACCAGCCGCAGCGGCGGGCGCGGCCGGTGATGGTGCCGAACTCATGCCCGCGCTCGCCGAGCAGGCGGCCGATCTCGTTGTCCTGCTCGGTCGGGAAGGGACCGGAGCCGACGCGGGTGGAATAGGCCTTGGCGATGCCGAGCACGCGGCCGGCCGCATCCGGCCCGACGCCGGCGCCGGCGGCGATCTGGCCGGCGACGGTGTTGGATGAGGTGACGAACGGGTAGGTGCCGTGATCGACATCCAGCATCACCGCCTGCGCGCCCTCGAAGAGGATGCGGGCGCCGGATTTCTTCGCCTCGGCCAGGCGTTCCCAGACCGGCTCGGCGAAGGGCAGGATCTGCGGCGCGAGGGCGAGGAGCTGGTCCATCAGTTCGGCCTTGCCGAACACGGGCGCGCCGAGGCCGGCGAGCAGCGTGTTGTGGTGCAGCAGCAGCTCGTCGAGCCGCCAGTCGAGCGTTTCGGGTTCGGCGAGGTCGCAGACGCGGATGGCGCGGCGGGCGACCTTGTCCTCATAGGCGGGGCCGATACCACGGCCGGTGGTGCCGATGCGGCGCGCGCCGCGGGCGGCCTCGCGCGCGGCGTCGAGGGCGGCGTGCAGCGGCAGGATCAGCGGCGCGTTGTCGGCGATGCGCAGGGTTTCGGGGGTGACGTTCAGCCCCTGTTCGCGCACCCGGCCGATTTCGGCGAGCAGGGCCACCGGGTCGACCACCACGCCATTGCCGATCACGCCGAGCTTGCCGCGCACGAGGCCGGAGGGGAGCAGGGAGAGCTTGTAGGTCTGGTTGCCGACCACGAGCGTGTGCCCGGCATTGTGCCCGCCCTGGAAGCGGACGACGACATCGGCGCGGGAGGCCAGCCAGTCGACCACCTTTCCCTTGCCTTCGTCGCCCCATTGCGCGCCGATGATGGTGACATTTGCCATGGCGTTATCCTTCGAGCGGAACGGCGCGTCCGTCGCGCCAGAGATGGGAGCAGGACAGGCGGCGCGCCTCCTCGGCGTCATCCGCCGCGGCGGCGAGGCCGCGAATGGTGGCGAAGCCCTCGGCGCGGGCGCGCGCACCGGCATCGGCCGGCGTGAAGGCGGGCAGGAACAGCCGCGGGCGCAAGGCAGGGCGCGGGGCGACGGCGAGGATCGTGTCGGGATAGAGGGTGATGCCGGTCGCCGATTCGCCATTGTCGCAGAGATAGCGCCCGCCGCGGCCGAACTCGGCCTGGCGGCCGGGCGCGAAGATCGTGAGCGCGACGCCGGTATGGTAGCGATAGCCGCGGAACTCGACCGGGTCGATGGTCAGGCGCAGCGCCGGCATCAGGGTGCGGATGGCGGCGACGGTCGCGCTCAGCCGGTCAGCGAGGGTGCGGACCGGGGCAGGCAGGTCGATCGCGGCGAGGCGACCGATCGCGGTGTCGGCGGTGCCGGCGGCATCGAGCAGGGCGAGCAGGGTCGGCGCCAGCGCGCCGCCATGGGCGGCGATCTCGGCGGCGTCCTTGCGGTCGAGCGCGCGGACGAGGGCGGCGTGGGCCGACGTGTCGCCCAGCAGAGCGGGGATCAGCGGCGGCATGGTGAGGTCGACGCTGACCTCGCCGATGCCGGTGGCGGCGAGGGCGGCGGCGGCGGTGACGATGATTTCAGCGTCGGCCTCGGGCACGTCCGGCCCGATCAGCTCGATGCCGGCCTGCGCGACCTGGCGCTCGGGGGCGAGCTGCGAGCCGCGCACCAGCAGGCATTGCCCGGCATAGGCGAGGCGCAGCGGCCGTGCGGCGGCGGCGAGCCTCGTCGTGGCGATGCGGGCGATCTGCGGCGTGGTGTCGGCGCGCACGCCCATCATGCGCTGCGATTCGGGGTCCATCAGCCGGAAGGTCTGCTCGGCCACGGCGCCGCCGCTGCCGGCGAGCAGCGTGGTCTCGAACTCCACCAGCGGCGGCTTGACCCGCTGATAGCCATGCGCGCCGAAACTCGCCGTCAGCGTTTCGGTCAGCCGTGCCTCGGCCTCGGCGTCCGGTGGCAGCAGGTCGGTGAAGCCCGCGGGCAGCAGAGCGGGGTGGGGCGGCAGGTCGTCGGTCATGTCGATACGGGTTCCGGCGCGGCGTGGGAAAGGCCCGGAGGGGCCGGGCTTGCGCGGCCTATAGCATCCGGTGCGGCCGGGGCCAATTCGGGGTGGAAATCGCCCGCGCCGCGTGGCAAGGTGATTTCAACCTAAGCGGGTATTTCGATCGTGCTTTTCAACTCGCCCCTTTTCGTCTTCGGGTTTCTGCCGGTCTTTCTCGCCGGATTCGCCCTGGCCGGGCGGATTGCCGGGGCGCGGGCCGCGCTCGGCGTGCTGCTGCTGGCAAGCCTCGTGTTCTACGGGTGGTGGAAGCCGCTGCTGCTGCCGCTGCTGGCAGGATCGATCCTCGGCAATTACCTGCTGGCCGATGCGATGCGGCGGTCGCGCCGGACGCGGCGCTGGCTGATCTTCGGGCTTGGCGCGAACCTGCTGCTGCTGTTCTGGTTCAAATATGCCGGTTTGCTGGCGGCGAGCGGGGCGGCGCTGCTCGGCCTGCCCGCGCCGGCGCTCGGCATCCTGCTGCCGCTCGGCATCAGCTTCTTCACCTTCCAGCAGGTGATGTATCTGGTCGATACCGCGCGCGGCGAGGTGCCGGCGTGCGGCTTTCTCGACTATGCCTGTTTCGTCGCCTTCTTCGCGCATCTGATCGCCGGGCCGATCGTCCGGCCGGGGGAGATCATTCCGCAATTCGCCCGCCATCGCGGCCGGGTGCGGCAGGAGGATCTCGTTGCCGGCATCGAGATCTTTCTCCTCGGCCTCGGCAAGAAGCTGGTGCTGGCGGACAGTCTCGCCCGCTTCGCCGATCCCGCTTTCGCGGCGGCATCCGCAGGGCATTCGCTGTCGCTCGTCGAGGCATGGGTGGCGCTGCTCGCCTATGGCGCGCAGATCTATTTCGATTTCGCGGGCTATTCGGACATGGCGATCGGGCTCGCGCGGATGATCGGCATCGGCTTTCCGCTGAATTTCCGCAGCCCCTATCAGGCGCGCGACATCTCGGATTTCTGGCGGCGCTGGAACATCACGCTCTCGCTCTTCCTGCGCGACTATCTCTACATCCCGCTCGGCGGCAACCGGCGCGGCGAGGTGCGGCGCAATCTCAACCTGATGATCACCATGCTGCTCGGCGGGCTGTGGCATGGCGCGGCGTGGTCGTTCATGCTGTGGGGCGGGCTGCACGGGCTGTATCTCGTGATCCATCACCAGTGGCGGCGGTTCGGGGTGCGCCTGCCGCTTCTGGCGGCGCAGGGGCTGACGCTGCTGGCGGTGCTGCTGGCCTGGGTGCCGTTCCGCGCCGACAGCCTCGCCGCCTGCCGGATCGTGCTGCGCGGGCTCGTCGGCGCCGGCGGGGTGCTGCTGCCGCGCCAGCTCATCGCCGCGATTCCCGCCCTCGGCGCGGTCGCGCGGCCGGTCGCGGTGCTGCCCTGGCTTGGCGCGGCGCGGACGATGAGCGTGGTGCAGGGGGCGGCGCTGATCGCGCTGGCCTGGGGGATCATGCTGCTCGCGCGCGACATCCACACGCTCGGGGTGCGCGGGCGCAATGCCGCGCTGATCGCCGGTTTCGCCTTTACCGCGCAGGCGCTGATCTTCGCGCCCTTTGCGCTTCCCTTCATCTATTTCCAGTTCTGATGCGCCGGTTGTTTCTCTGCGCCATCGCCTCGCTCGCGCTCTATTTCGCAGCCTTCGCCCTCGTGCTCGACCGCCCGCTCTCGCTCGGCCTGCTGCGGCTGGAGATGCGCGAGAAACTCGCCCGCGGCGCGGCGCTGCCCTCGCCGAAGCTGGTGATCCTTGCCGGGTCGAACGGGCCCTATTCGCATTCCTGCCGGGTGATCGGCGCGATGCTGGCGCTGCCGTGCGAGAATGGCGGCATCGCCGTCGGCATCGGGCTCGACGATCTGTTTCTCCGCTGGCTTCCCCTGCTGCATCGCGGCGATGTCGTCTACCTGCCGATGGAGGTGCAGCAATACGACGTCAGCCCTGCGGCGAACCGGATGGATGTCGATGGCGCCATGCTGTTTCGCCACGACCGCGCGCTGCTGTGGCGCATGAAGCCGGGGCGGATACTCGGTGCGGCCTTCCACAACACGATGCCGGACGGGCTGGAGGCGCTGGCGGAGATGGCGGCGCGGACGGGCGGGATTGGCCATTTGCGCGCGCGGCTTGCCCGCGAGGAGGATGCGCAGGGGGATGAGATCGGCACGTCGCTCGCCACCGCCGACCGCGCCTTCCTCGCCGGGCTGCATCGGGTCGAGCCATCGGCGCGGGCGATCCGGGACGGGTATGGCACGGTGCTGATCGGCCGGTTCGTCGCCGCCGCGACGGCGCGGGGGGTGATCGTGATCGGCGGGCTGCCGACGGATTTCCGCGATGTCAGGCTGAGTGCTGCGGATACAGGCGCGATCCGCGCCGTCTATCGGCTTCATGGCGGGCGGTTTCTCGAACTCGCCGGCCGCAGCCGCTATCCGCGCGCCGATTTCTACAACAGCGAGGATCATCTGGCGCAGCCCTGCCAGTATTTTCATTCCATGCTGGTCGCGCGCGGCCTCGCCCCTCTGCTGCACCGGCGCGTCGTCGCGCCGGCGGCGGCGACGCTCAGCCTGGCGGCGACCTGCCCGCAAGAAACGCTGCCGCCCGCGCAACACAGCGTTCGAACATCGCGAGCGAGTCGAAGGGCAGGTCCTGCCCGTCCGGCGGGGTGAGCAGCCCGCCTTCGAGCGCGCCGATCACCATCAGATTGTCGCCGAGGCCGAAATCCTCGATCGCGGTGCCGGCCACCGGATCGGGCTGGGCCGCGACCTGCATGCGGCTGCGGGCGGCGAACGGGATGGCGGCGTTGGAATAGCCGAAACAGGGCCGGCCCCGGCCGAGGAACCAGCCGAGTTCGACCAGCGTGCCGGCATCGGCCGAGGCGCCGCGGAACGGGCTGAGATGGGCGATGACGATGTCGCTGCGCTCCATCATCGCGACGTCCTGGCGGAAGATCGCCTGCCACAGCGCCTCGCCGGGCCGGCAATCGGGCGGCGGCGCATCGAGCGGGGCGAGCGCCTCGATGCCGTGGCGCGCCGCGATGGCGATCCTGCGCGCGGCATGGGCGGCAGCACCGGGCAGGAACAGGTCTGGCCCGGCGAGATAGGCGATGGGCCTCCGCGTCACTTCGGCTCGTTCATCAGGCCGAAGCGGTGCAGCTTCCGGTAGAGCGTGTTGCGGCTCATGCCGAGGCTGGCGGCGGTGGCGCCGATGCGCCAGTGATGCGCATCGAGTGCCGCGACGATGCGCGCGCGTTCGGGATCATGACTGGGATCGGGATCGTGACCGGGATCGTGATCGGGATTGGCGACGGTTACTTGCGGCGTGGCCGCAGGGCCGCCCATCTGCCGGACGATCATGTGCGGCAGGTGATGCACCTCGATCCGGCCGGAATCGGCGAAGGCGATGGCGGTCCGCAGCGTGTTGCGCAGCTCGCGGATATTGCCCGGCCAGTCATAGGCGGTCATCGCCGCCATCGCGGCGGGGGCGATGCCGACCGCGCCGTCCTCGCTCTCCTCGGCGCAGATCGTCTCGATCAGGCGCTGGCGGTCGGCCCGCTCGCGCAGCCCCGGCATGGTGAGGGCGACGCCGTTGAGCCGGTAGTAGAGGTCCATGCGGAATTCGCCGCGCGCGACCATCGCCTCCAGATCGCGGTGGGTGGCGCTGATCACCCTGATATCGATCCGGATCGGCGTCGTGCTGCCGAGCGGCACGATCTCGCGCTCTTCGAGCAGGCGCAGCAGCCGCGCCTGGATGGTGAGCGGCATGTCGCCGATCTCGTCGAGGAAGAGGGTGCCGCCATGCGCCGCCGCCGCCTTGCCGCGCGCCCCGCCCGGCCGCGCGCCGGTGAAGGCGCCGGCCTCGTAGCCGAACAGCTCGCTCTCGATCAGCTGCTCGGGGATCGCGGCACAGCTCATGGCGATGAAGGGCGCGCCGCCGCGGGCGCTGGCGGCGTGGATGGCGCGGGCGAACGTGTCCTTGCCGGTGCCGGTCTCGCCGAGGAGGAGGATGTTGATGTCGCGGTTCATCACCCGCTCGGCGCGCCAGACGTTATGCGCCATTGCCGGATCGGTGCCGGCGAGGGCGGCGAGCGGGGCCGGCGCGTCGCGGCGCGGCCGGGTCATGGCGGGCAGCGTCCGCGCCGGGCGTTCCACCTCGATCGCGCGGCGCTGCGCGGTGGCGCCGGCGGCGAGGCGGGCGCGGGCGCGTTTCGCCGGCCAGACGCTGGCGAAGCCGTGCCGGTCGTTGCCATGGGCGATCGGCCAGATGGCGAAGGGCTGGGTTTCGGCGTGTTCCAGCAGACGGTCGAGCGAGATGTCGAACACCTCGGCCACGCTGCGGCCGACCAGCGTCTCGTGCCCGCTGGCGCCGAGCATGGCGGGCACCGAATTGTCCACCGCGCGGATCAGCCCGTCACCATCGACGGCGAGCAGAGAGTCGTAGGGCAGGCCGACGAGTTCGGGGCGCTCGTGAAAGCGCATGATCATGCAGTCGCGGAAATTGTTGGTGAAGTGCAACTGTTCGATGATGCGGGCGGACATGCTGACCAGGGCGATGGTCGGCACCTGGGCGGCGCGGCTGTCGTCGCAATCGAGGCAGGTGGCGTCGATCGCGCCGAGCAGCCGGCCATTCGCACCCCATACCGGCACCGCCGAACAGGTCATGTTGTTGTTGCAGGTGAAGAAATGCTCGTCGCGGTGGACGACGCGCGAGCGCCGGTCGTGCAGCGAGGTGCCGGGGCCGTTCACGCCGGCATGCGGCTCGTCCCACAGGAAGCCGGGCACCATGTTCGCGGCCCGCGCGCGGCCGGCATTGGCGGTGTCGGTAAAGACGTCGAGCACGGTGCCGTCGGCGTCGGTCAGCATCAGCACGTAGCGCGACGGGGCGGCGGAGGTTGCGGTCTGCTGGCCGATCTGCCCGAGCAGGCGGTGCATCTCGACCCGGCCGAGACGCTCGAACAGCGCGTGTTCCTCGCGGATCCGCCGCAGTGCGGCGCCACCCACATGCACGGCCGCCGGCGGTGCCTCGGGGTTCAGTCCATACTCGTCGCGGCAGCGCCGCCAAGCCGCCTCGATATAGTCCTCGTGCCGGAAGTCCCGGCCGGGCGGCGCCGCTGCGGCGCGCGCCCATCCCTGCTTCATGTCGGTCATCTTCTGGTCGCTCCCCTGACCGGATCCGCTGCCATTCGCATGCCGCTCTTGTGACGGCTTGTCGGGTGACGACAGCGCGAGACAGAGTGTTCCACACAAATTACACATTGTCACCCTGTTCCGCGGCGCTCCGCCACAGGCTTCGGCACAACCTCAGGATTTGCGCCGCCCCGGCACCGCCGGCGCGGTTGGCACGCGAATTGCTGGATCAGATGCCAGCCGGGGAAATCCGGTAACGCGTCAAACGTCCGCAGCCGTCGTCATGTGGCGCCGGCGCACATCTGGAGGGAGCGTAATGACAAGACTTGGGACGAAATCGCTGAAGCGGTCGCTGCTGGCGGCCAGTTTCGGCATCCTGGGGGCAGGGGCGCTTGTGCTTTCCGCGCAGGCGGCTGGATCCGGCAGCGAGTCGCTGGTGCAGATGCAGAAGAACGCCAATGACTGGGTGATGCCGACCGGCACCTACAATAACTGGCGCTACAGCACGCTTGACCAGATCAACGCGAAGAACGCGAAGAACATGCAGGTCGCGTGGACGATGTCGACCGGGACCAATCGCGGCCTCGAGGGCCAGCCGATCGTCATCGGCAACATGATGTATTACGAGACCTCCTATCCGAACTACGTCTACGCCATCAATCTGGACCACCCCGACCAGATCGCCTGGAAATACACCCCGCCGCGCGACACGAACGCGCCGCCGGTCGCCTGCTGCGACGTCGTCAACCGCGGGCCGGCCTATGCCGACGGGATGGTCTTCGTCGACGCGCTCGACGCGAAGCTCTATGCGCTCGATGCCAAGACCGGCAAGGTCGTGTGGTCGGCCCAGAACGGGCACCCGACTGATGGCCAGACCATGACCGGCTCGCCGATGGTCGTCGGCAACAACGTCATCATCGGCATCGCCGGCGGTGAATACGGCGTGCGCGGCTACATCACCGCCTACGACATCCATACCGGCAAGATGGTCTGGCGCGGCTACAGCGAGGGCCCGTCGAAGGACACGCTGATCGATCCGGCGACGACGATCGATGGCGCGACCGGCAAGCCCGTCGGCCCGCATTCGAGCACCAAGACCTGGCAGGGCGACGAGTGGAAAGTGGGCGGCGGCACCACCTGGGGCTGGTATTCCTACGATCCGAAGCTGAACCTGATCTATTACGGGTCGGGCAACCCCGGCACCTGGAACCCGAGCCAGCGCCCCGGCAAGAATCGCTGGTCGATGACCATCTGGGCCCGCAACCCCGAGACCGGCAAGGTCAAGTGGGTGTATCAGATGACCCCGCATGACGGCTGGGACTATGACGGCGTGAACGAGATGGTTCTCGTCAACGTCAAGGATCATGGCAAGGAAGTGCCGGCGCTGGTGCATTTCGACCGCAACGGCTTCAGCTATGTCATGAACCGCGCGAACGGCAGCCCGATCGCGATCCACAAATACGATCCCTCGGTGAACTGGGCGACCGGGATCGACCCGAAGACCAACGAGCCGATCGTCGATCCCGCCAAGATGACCGAGGCGGGCAAGAACGTGAAGGACATCTGCCCCTCGTCGCAGGGCGACAAGGACGAGCAGCCGGTTTCCTACGATCCGAAGACCGGCCTGTTCTACGCGCCGCTGAACCACCTGTGCATGAGCTACCAGGCGTTCAACGTGAAGTACAAATCCGGCTTCCCGTTCGTCGGCGCCATCGTGAACATGATCCCGGGGCCGGGCGGCTATCGCGGCCGCTTCATCGCCTATGACCCGATGACCGGCAAGACCAAGTGGCAGATCCACGACATGTTCCAGGATTGGGGCGGCGCGCTGACCACGGCGGGCAATGTCGCGTTCTACGGCACGCTGAAGGGGATGTTCCGCGCGGTGGACATCCAGACCGGCAAGATCCTCTACCAGTTCAAGACGCCGTCCGGCATCATCGGCAATCCGATCACCTACATGCATGATGGCAAGCAGTATGTGGCGGTGCTGAGCGGTGTCGGCGGCTGGGCCGCGATCGGCATGGCGGACAACCTGCACAAATCCTCCGCCGGTCTCGGCGCGGTGGGCCTGAACGCCACGCTGACCGACTACACGAACCTTGGCGGCACGCTGATGGTGTTCTCGCTGCCCTCGAAAGTGGCCAGCGCGAACTGAGGCGCGTCTTGACCATCCAGCCCGGGTCGCTCCCCTGCCCGGGCTGGAACTTTTTCTGCCTTGCCCGCTCGCGTGGCCACGCGCGGCGGGCGCCTGCAACGACAGGAACCGGCCCGATATCCGGCCGGCCATGCTGACGGAGTGAAACCCATGAAATCGTCGATGACCCGCTGGATGATGTTCGCGGGCTGTGCCGCCTTCCTCGCCGCCACACCGAAGGGCAGCGCCGCGGCCAGCACAACCGCTCAGCCCTCCAAGACCAGCCATTCCGGCACCAGCCATGTGCTGCGTGTTTGCGCCGATCCCGGCTACCTGCCCTATTCGAACCGCGCCGGCGAGGGCTTCGAGAACAAGATCGCCGAACTCGTCGCCCACGCGATGGGCCGCAAGCTCGAATATACCTGGGCGAGCTACCGCGCGCATGGCGGCTTCTCGAACTTCCTCGCCCTCAATCTCGACGCGCGCAAATGCGACGTTATCATGAACCTGCCGGCCGGCGACAACGAGGAGCTGGCGACCAAGCCCTATTACCGCTCCTCCTACGTGTTCGTGACCCGCAAGGACAAGCATCTGCACATCCGCTCGATGCGCTCGGTCTCGATGCATTCGGTCAAGATCGGGTTCGAGGCGGAAACCACGCCGGAGACCGCGGTCAAGATTCTCGGCCTGATCCGCAATGCCGTGGTGTTCCACGTCGCCGGCAATCCCGCCGCCTCGCCGCGCGAACTGCTGCAGGCGGTGCAGGATGGCAAGGTCGGCGTGATGGTGACCTGGGAGCCGGCGATCGGCGCGTTCATGAAGGATTATCCCGATCTGCAGCTGCGCCGGGTGCCGTCGGAGGAATACGGGCCGGGGCTGCCGGCGGTGCATTATTCCTATGCGATGTCGATGGGCGTGCGGAAGGGCGACACCGCGCTGCGCGCCGCACTCGACAAGGTGATCGCCACCCACAAGGCGGAGATCGCCGCGACGCTCGCGAAATTCAATGTCGGTCTGATGCCGAACCCGCGGCACTACAATTACTCCAACGGCTGAAACGGGCCGCGCCACGATCCGAAGCATGAGAAAGTGATACGCATGACCAAGAGTTCGATTTCATCATTCATCGGCGCGAGCGTGATTGGCGCCGCCGCTGCCGGGCTGCTCAGCGCGGCGGCCTTTGCCGCCGGCGGCGCGGGCGCGATGCCGAAGGGCGAGCAGCTCGCCAAGGGGAGCGACTGCTTCTCCTGCCACGCGATCAACCAGAAGGTCGTCGGCCCCGCCTTCGACGCCGTGGCGCAGAAATTCGCCGGCCAGTCCGGCGCCGAGGACACGCTGGTGAACGCGATCCGCAAGGGGCATGTCGGCACCTGGGGCAAGATCCCGATGCCAGCGCACCCGCAGCTCTCGGAGGCCGACACCAAGGAGATCGTCTCCTGGATCCTGAGCCTCAAGGGGGCACAAGCCGCGGGCGCGCCGGCCGCCGCGTCCGGCAAGACCTACAGCTACAAGGTCAACGGCAAGACGGTGAAGGTCGATTTCCCGATCTTCCAGCCCGGCACCGAAAAGGTGACCAAGGATGTCTTCCGCGGCTACGAGCTGTTCAACTCCTACTGCTTCCGCTGCCATGGCGAGGATGCCGTCGGCGGATCCTACGCGCCCAACCTGCGGGCGTCGCTGAATAACGGCATGACCGAGGCCGGCTTCACCAATGTCGCGATGACCGGGGTGAAGGCGAAGGGCATGCCGAGCTGGGCCGGGTTCTTCACCCCGCACCAGATCCACGTGATCTACCAGTATGTGAAGGCACGCGCGGTCGGCGCCGTCGGCACCGGCGCGCCCAAGGAGTGACGGGGCGGGGCCACGCCCAAGGAGTGACGATGTGGGGACATGCCCAAGGAGTGACGATGCGGGGCCATGCCCAAGGAGTGACGATGCGGGGCCATGCCCAAGGAGTGACGATGCGGGGCCATGCCCCGCGCCGGATCAGGATGTTCTGGGTATCAACAATATAGAGCACGACATCCGATCCGGATGGATCGGAAACCGCTCTGAACGAAAGGGAGTTCGGAAACATGGCCATCTCGCTGCATCCGTCCATCGACAATGGAATCAAGCCGGGCGCGTCCGGCTTTGCCGGCGGCACGCTGCGCTGCCACTGCCCGAGCCACCAGGTGGTGGTGCGCGTCGATTCGCAGACCGCCCACAACCACGCCTGCGGCTGTTCCAAATGCTGGAAGCCGGCAGGGGCGAAATTCTCGGTCGTCGCGGTGGTGCCGCGGGACAAGGTTCACATCGTCGAGAACGGCAACAAGCTGCACATCGTCGATCACAACGCGGTCATCCAGCGCCATGCCTGCCGCGAATGCGGCGTGCACATGTTCGGCCGCATCGAGAACAAGGACCATCCGTTCTACGGGCTCGACTTCGTGCATACCGAGCTGTCGTCCGACCAGGGCTGGTCGGCGCCGGAATTCGCCGCCTTCGTCTCCTCGGTGATCGAACAGGGCACGCCGCCCGCGGAGATGGGCGCCATTCGCGCGCGCTTGAAGGAACTCGGCCTTGAGCCGTATGACTGCCTCTCGCCGCCGCTGATGGACGCCATCGCGACCCATGTCGCGAAGGCGAACGGCAAGCTCGCGGCCTGACCGCCCTGGAGCCTGATCCGGCCGGGTGGCATCGCCCGGTCGGAGCGAGAGAGGCTCCGCCGATCAACAGCATGGCGTGATGGTGCCGGCCCCGCGAGGCCGGACGGCGCGCCGAGGAGGATGGATACGATGGACGTTCGCGCCGCGATTGCGTGGAAAGCCGGCGAAAAGCTCGAACTCGGCACCGTGCGGCTGGAAGGGCCGAAGGCGGGCGAGGTGCTGGTCGAGGTCAAGGCCACCGGCATCTGCCATACGGACGAATACACGCTTTCGGGCGCTGACCCCGAAGGGCTGTTCCCGGCGATTCTCGGCCATGAGGGGGCGGGGGTCGTGGTCGATATCGGCCCCGGTGTGACCAGCGTGAAGAAGGGCGATCACGTGATCCCGCTCTACACGCCCGAATGCCGGCAGTGCAAATCCTGCCTGTCGCGCAAGACCAATCTCTGCACCGCGATCCGCGCGACCCAGGGCAAGGGGGTGATGCCGGACGGCACCTCGCGCTTCTCCTGCGACGGCGAGCCGGTGATGCACTACATGGGCTGCTCGACCTTCGCCAACTACACCGTGCTGCCGGAGATCGCGCTGGCGAAGGTGCGCGAGGACGCGCCCTTCGACAAGATCTGCTATATCGGCTGCGGGGTGACCACCGGGATCGGCGCCGTGATCAACACCGCCAAGGTGCAGCCGGGCGACAATGTCGTCGTCTTCGGTCTCGGCGGGATCGGCCTCAACGTGATCCAGGGCGCGCGTCTCGCCGGTGCGAACATGATCGTCGGCGTCGATCTCAACAACGGCCGCAAGCCGATGGCCGAGAAATTCGGCATGACGCATTTCGTCAACCCGGCCGAGATCGGCGAGGATCTCGTGCCCTATATCGTCAACCTGACCGATGGCGGCGCGGACTATTCCTTCGAGTGCATCGGCAATGTGAAGGTGATGCGCCAGGCGCTGGAATGCTGCCATCGCGGCTGGGGCACCTCGATCATCATCGGGGTCGCCGGCGCGGGGCAGGAAATCTCGACCCGGCCGTTCCAGCTGGTCACCGGGCGCAACTGGCGCGGCACCGCGTTCGGCGGCGCGCGCGGCCGCACCGATGTGCCGAAGATCGTCGACTGGTACATGAACGGCAAGATCAACATCGACGACCTGATCACCCATGTCCTGCCCTTCGAGCAGATCAACGAGGGCTTCGAGCTGATGCGCAAGGGCGAGAGCATCCGCAGCGTCGTCGTCTACTGATGTCCCGCCGGCTCTGCCTGTTCGCCGTGTCCCTTCTCGGGGGCACGGCGTTCGCTGCCCCGGCACGCGGGCAGGTGGCACAGCCGCTGGTCGTGCCCTCGCCGGGGGAGATCGCGATCCGCAAGATCGTGGTGAGCGCGACCCGCACGCCGGAGCCGAGCTTCGATGTTCCGGTGTCGATCTACAGTGTTTCCGGCCGGCAGGTCAGCCTCGCCAACGAGGAGGAGAACCTCAGCGAGACGCTGAACCGCGTGCCCGGCATCGATGTGCAGAACCGGCAGGATTATGCCCAAGGGTTGCGCATCACCTCGCGCGGGTTCGGCGCGCAGACGCCCTTCGGCGTGCGCAACATCCGCATCCTCGTCGATGGCATGACGCTGACCGGGCCGGACGGGACGACCGATTCCGAGGTGATCGATCTTGGCGACATCAACCGGATCGAGGTGCTGACCGGCCCGTTCTCGGTGCTCTACGGCAATGCCTCGGGCGGGGTGATCCAGGTGTTCAGCAAGGATGGCCCGGCCCGGCCGACGGTGAGCGGCGGCATCACCGCCGCCTCCTATGGCGGCTGGCGCGTCGGCGCGAGCTATGGCGGCACGGCGCGCCTCGGGCAGGACGGTTCGTTCAACTACATGATGAACGCATCGGATTTCTACACCGGCGGCTACCGCCAGCACAGTGCTGCAAGGCGCCAGCAATTCTATGGCAAGTTCCGCGTCGAGGTGAGCCCGGACACCAGCTACACCCTGCTCGTGGATGGGCTGAACGAGCCCTATTCCGAAGACCCCGGCGGGCTGACCGCGGCGCAATATCACGCCGATCCGACCCAGGCCGGCACCAACACCGAAAAATTCGGCACCCGCAAGGTGCTGCGCCACCTGCAATTCGGGCTGGTCTTCAACCATCGGTTCAACGCGCATAACAGCGTGCGCGTCGTCGTCTACGAGGCGACGCATTCGGTGCTGCAATTCCTGCCCTTCACCGGCAATTTCGCGGCCTCCGGCGGCGGCGTGGTGGATCTCGCCCGCAAATCCGGCGGGATCGATGCCTCCTTTACCCATAAGGACCGGGTCGCCGGCATTCCGCTCACCCTCGTGAGCGGGGTCGATTTCGGCTACGAACAGCAGCACCGCAAGGGCTATGTCAACGAGTATGGCGCGATCGGCGCGCTGCGCCGCAACGAGCAGGACGTGGCGCGCAATATCGCCGAATACGCGCAAGTGAACGCCCACCTGACCAGGCGCACGACATTGGTCGTCGGGCTTCGCCACAGCAACGACTATTTCAGCGTGACCGACAATTACGTGACCAGCGCGCTGACCAACGATTCCGGTTCGGTCAGCTATGGAAACACGAGCCTCGTTGCCGGCGCGACCTATCACCTGACGCCGACGACCAATCTCTACGCCGATTACGGCGAGGGGTTCGAGACGCCGACGCTCGATCAGCTTGCCTACCTGCCCAATGGCCAGGCGGGGTTCAATTCCGCACTCCGCCCCACCAGCAGCCAGAATTTCGAGGCCGGGATCAAGAGCCTGATCGGCGCCGATACCTATCTCCAGCTCGCGGTGTTTCACATCCATACCAACAACGAGATCGAGGTGTCCTCCTCGAAGGATGCGCGCACCGCCTATTCCAACCAGGGGCAGACGGCGCGCAACGGCGTCGATCTCAGCATCGACACGCATCTGCCGCATCATCTCGAACTTTACGGCTCCTACTCGCTGCTGAAGGCGCATTTCCTCGCCAACCAGTTCGCCGGCAAGGCGCTGCCCGGCGTGCCGGACCAGCGCATTTATGGCGAGCTCGACTGGCACGATCCGGCAAGCGGGTTCTACGCCCAGGCGAATGGCCAGTGGCAGAGCCGGATGTATGTCGATTCGCAGAATTCGGCCTATGCGGCGGGGTATTTCACCGCCGGGCTCGCCGCCGGGTTCCGCGAGGATTTCGGGCCGATCCGCTTCAACGAGTTCGCCCGCATCGACAACCTGTTCAACCGCACCTATGTCGGCGCCGTGGTGATCGCGGCGAGCAACGCCGCCTATTACGAGCCGGCGCCGGGGCGGAATTTCGTGATCGGGATGCGCGCGCGCTACCGGTTCTGAGCGGGAGCGCGGGCGACCTCAGGTCAGAACAGCTTGCCGGGATTGAGCGTCGCCGCCGGGTCGAGTGCGGCGCGGATGCGGCGCATGATCTCGCGCTCGGGGGCGGCGCGCCAATGGGCGAAGGCCTCGGTCTTGACCAGGCCGATGCCGTGCTCGGCGGAGAAGCTGCCGTCGAGTTCCATGACGATGGCGTTGACATCCTCCATCAGCGCCTCGGCGCCGGCCATGAAGGCGGCGGGGTCGGCCCCCTCGGGTTGCAGCGCGTTGAGATGGATGTTGCCATCGCCGATATGCCCGAAAGCGACCATGCGGGCGCCCTGGTGGCGGGCGGCGAGCATGGCGGCGGCGCGCTCCAGCAGGGCGGGGACGGCGGCGACCGGCACCGAGACGTCGTTCTTCACCGAGGCGCCGGCGCGGCGCTGCGATTCGGAGAGATGCTCGCGCAGCGCCCAGAAGGCGGCGCGCTGCGCCTCCGATTCGGCGAGTGCGGCATCGCCGATCACGCCATCCCGCAGCGCATCCGCCAGCACCTCCTCCGCGGTGTCGCGCAGGCTGTCGCCGCGCCGCGTGGTGGCGAGTTCGAGCAGGACGTAGTGCGGCGCGGGGGCGGCCAGCGGCAGGCGGAAATCGGGCATGTGCGCCGCGTTCACCGCCATGGCGGCGCCGGAGATGTATTCGAAGGCGTAGAGCGCCGCCTCGTCCTCGTTGCGGAAGCGGGCGAACAGGTCGAGCACGGCATCGACGCTGTCGAGCGCGCAGAAGCAGGTCTGGTACTGGCGCGGCGCGCGGGCGAGGCGCAGCACGGCGGCGGTGACGATGCCGAGCGTGCCCTCGGCGCCGGCGAAGAGCTGGCGCAGCGCGTAGCCGGTATTGTCCTTGCGCAGCCGGCGCAGCCCGTTCCACACCGTGCCGTCCGCCAGCACCACTTCGAGGCCGAGCACGAGGTCGCGCGCATTGCCGAATCGCAGCGTGTTGTTGCCGCCGGCATTGGTGGAGATCACCCCGCCGATCGTCGCCGAGCCCTCCGAGCCGATGGACAGCGGCAGCAGCGCGCCGGCGGCGCGGGCGGCCTCCTGGGCTGCGCGCAGCGGCACGCCGGCCTCAAGCTCGATGGTCAGCCCCGCGGGGTCGAGGGCGCGCACCGCGTTCATCCGCGCGAGCGAGAGCACCATCTCCCGCCCCGCCATGGCCGGCACGGCGCCCGCGACCATCGACGTGTTGCCCCCCTGCGGCACCACCGGCACGCCGGCGGCGGCGCAGAGCCGCAGGGCGGCGGCCACGCCCTGCGCATCGCGCGGGCGCAGCACGGCGCGCGGGGTGTTGCTGAACAGGCCGCGCCAGTCGGCGCCGTAAGGGGCGATCTCGTCGGCGGCGAGGAGCACGCCGCCCGGCCCGAGTGCGGCCGCAAGCTGGTCGATCAGGTCTGGCATGGGCCGACTATATCGCCATTTCCCGGCGGGGAAAGCCGCCCTCGCGCGGCGGCGTTGCTCCGTTTGGGAACAGCCTGTCGCAAAGTGGACACGAAAGCTTGATCGTTTCGCCGCTTATGATAGCGTTATCACGCAGCCACGGGTGCGTCACCGCGTCCCGGCACGCAGCCTGATTTTCAACAGGGGAAACGAAGATGAAGTCGAATTGGATCAAGGGAGGCCGCGGCCTCGTCGGCGGCGTTGCCGCCGCCGCTCTCGCCGCCGGCATTGCCGGGATTGCCCATGCGGGCGCCATTTCCAACACCACGCCGACGCCGAAGGACTACACCAACACCGCGGCCAGCAACTCGACCTGGATTCTCGGTGCGAAGAACTACGACAACAACCGCTACGTCGATATCGGCGAGATCACCCCGGACAACGTTTCCAAGCTGAAGCCGGTCTGGACCTTCCAGGTCTCCGACAACGGCCCGATCGAGGCGGCTCCGGTGATCTGGAACGGCACCGCCTACATCACCTCGGCGCATGACCACGTCTATGCCGTCGATGTGAAGACCGGCAAGCTGAAGTGGGAATTCTCCGACAATCCCCATGTCATCTCCTTCGCCGCCAACCGCGGCGTCACCCTGCTCGACGGCAAGGCCTATCTCGCGACGCTCGATGGCCACCTGATCGCGCTCGACGCGACGACCGGCAAGAAGGTGTTCGACAAGGTCGAGGTCTCCGACACGGCGAACTCGTTCTACACGATGCAGCCGCTGCCCTACACCAACCCGAAGACCGGCAAGACAGTGCTGCTGCTCGGCATCTCCAACGGCGACTGGGGTGGAATCGGCGTGATCCAGGCGATCAACCCGACCACCGGCAAGGTCGAGTGGAAATACGAGACCATCCCCGGGCCGGGCCAGAAGGGCCACAATACCTGGAGCGGTGATTCGTGGAAGCGCGGCGGTGGTGCCGTGTGGACGATGATGGCGCTGAACCCGAAGACCGGCATGCTCTATGCCAATGCAGGCAACCCGCAGCCGGACTTCAACGGCCCGGCGCGCAAGGGCTCGAACCTCTATTCGGACAGCCTGCTCGCGATTAACATCTCGGGTGCGAAGCCGAAGATGGTCTGGGCGCACCAGTTCATCCCGCATGACACCCATGACTGGGATCCGGTGATGCCGCCGATCCTGTTCACCGGCAAGGTGAACGGGCAGGAAATGCCGCTGGTCGCCGATGGCGACAAGGCGGGCAATTTCTGGCTGCTGAACTCGCAGACCGGCAAGCTGGTGAGCCATCTCGCCATTGCCATGCAATACCACCTCAACCTGCCGCCGAGCCTGAAGGGCAACGTGGCCTGCCCGAACACCAATGGCGGCGTCGAATACAACGGCGGCAGCTACGATCCGAAGACCAACATGATCTACCTGCCGAGCTCGAACGAGTGCGGCTTCTGGCGGTCGACGAAGAAGGTGGTCTACATCGCCGGGCAGTTCTACCTCGGTGGCGCGTTCCCGAAATTCGTCGGGCCGAACACCGGGCAGTTCAACGCGATCGACGTGAATACCGGCGTCTTCGCGTGGCGCGACAATTCCAAGCTGCCGATGGCGGGCGGCGCCCTCTCGACTTCGACCGGTGTCGTCTTCACCGGTCTCGAGGATGGTGACTTCAACGCCTATGACGCAACCTCCGGCAAGAAGCTGTGGAGCTATGATACCGGCTCCCCGATCATCGCGCCGCCGGTTGCCTTCACCCAGGGCAACACGGAATACGTCGCGGTTGCGTCCGGCCAGGCTGGCAACCAGATGCTGCCGACCATGCCGAAGACCAACAAGGGCACCATGCTGACCATGTTTGCGCTGGCGAAGTAATGTCACCGACTGGTTTTGCGCGTAGCCTGATCATCGCGGGGGCGGCATTTGCCGCCCTCGCTCTGCCTTGCGCCCATGCCGCCGCACCCGCTTCCGATCAGGCGCGGGCGGCGGCGACGCTGGCCAATATCCGTCTCGCGGTCGGCACGATCATGACCGTCGAGAACGACGCGACCAACGGCCCCGCCCGCTACAAGGCGGCCGCCCATCGCGCGATCAACCTGCTCGTCGGCACCAAGGACGAGGCCTACGATGCCGCCGCCGGCCTGCCCGGCGATCCGGTTGGCGCGATCGGCGAGGTCAACACCCTGCTCGACCGCCGCGCCTCGCCGCCTTTCGTGCCGATGCTGCATGGCGTGCTGGTCAACCTGCAATCCTCGGTCGCGAGCCTGCAGGACGCGGCCAAGGCGCGCGGGCTCGGCGCCTATGAGGTCGACGTGTCGCAGGCGTTGCAGACGCTGGCGATGGCCGAAGGCCGCCCCGGCGCGCATGACGTCTTCGGCGGCATGCTCGGTGCGATGGCCAATACCGGGCTTGGCGTGCCTTCCGGCGCGCCGGTCGAGAATGGCTGTGCGGCGCCGCGCGCGCCGGGCTATGGCATGGCGCAGGGCTGGCTGGTATGGCGAGCCGTGAAACTCGGCAGCACGCCGATCGCCACCGCCGGCGCCGCCATGGTCAGGAAGGAAGGTTCCATGCTCGTGCTCTACACGCCCGTCGCCGCGATGGTGCAGCATCTCTGCGCCGCCAAGGCGACCCACCACGCCGCTGCCCAGGCGATGATCCGGCCCGCCGCCGCCCCGGTCGCGAAAGCGCCGGTCGCCCGGCTGATCCGCGTCTCCGCCACCAGCAGCGATGGCGGCGTGTCCTACACCATGGCGCAGGCCACCGCCGGCAAGGCGGTATATGCCGCGCATTGCGCAAGCTGCCATGGCGCCAATCTGCAGGGCGTCGCGGCACCGGCGATCGCCGGCAAGGACTTCCTGACCACCGCGAACAAGAACGGCTATTCCGCCTCGATCCTGAACACGATCGTCACGCAGAACATGCCGTTCAACGATCCCGGCTCGCTGAAGCCGGCGGAATATGCGGATGTGATGGCCTATCTGCTGGCGGCGAACTGCTTCCCCGCCGGCAAGACCGCGTTTCCGACCGATCCCGGCAGCAGTTTCGGGACGGTGAAACTCTCGACCCCGACCCATCCGGCCGGCACGCCGGACAAGTTCGGCGTCTGCGCGGTAAAATAAGTCCACCGCGCGACATAGAGCATCATCTGATCAGATGGAAACATCTGATCAGATGATGCTCTAATTATCAATGTGGTAGAGCACTAAATCCGATCCGAAAGGATCGGAAAGTGCTCCAGGGTTGAAGCCAACCTGGCCGGAGCGAAATCTCCGGCCAGGTTTTTTCATGCAAGCTCAGACGATGCCGGCGCGCCGCGTGTAGTCGCCGAAACCCTCGCCCGGCTGGCGGTCCTTCGCATAGGCGGCGATCACCGGCTCAAGGGCGGCGAGGATTTCCGCCTCGCCGGCATTCTCGCGATAGACCGTGTTGAGCCGCGAGCCGTCGGCAGCACCGCCGAGCATCAGGTTGTATTTGCCGGGATTGCGGCCGACCAGGCCGATCTCGGCGATATAGGGCCGGGCGCAGCCATTGGGGCAGCCGGTCATGCGGATGGTGATTTTCTGCTCCGCAAGCCCGTGGCCGGCGAGAATCCCGTCGATCTTCGCAACCAGCGTCGGCAGATAGCGCTCGCTCTCGGCCAGGGCGAGGCCGCAGGTCGGCAGGGCGACGCAGGCCATCGCCCCTTCGGCGAGGCGGGACACGTCCTGGCTCACCCGGTGTTCGGCGAGGATCGTATCGATCGCGGCGCGCTCGGCATCGTTCGCGCGGGCGATGATGATGTTCTGGTTGGTGGTCATCACGATCGCGCCGGTGTCGATGAGGCCGGGCAGGGCGGCGATGGCGGCGAGGGCGGATTTCAGCCGCGCATCGTCGCGGTCGGCGATGCGGCCGTTGACGATGTTCAGGGTGAGGTGGTGGTGGCCCTCGGCGTCGGTGGTCCAGCCGAGCTGGTCGTGATTGCCGGCGAAGGTGAAGGGGCGGGCGGGTTCGAGCGGGGTGCTCATCCGGCGGTTGACCTCGGCGCGGAACCAGTCGACCCCGTGGGTGTCGATCGTGTATTTCAGCCGGGCGTGCTTGCGGTTGGTGCGGTCGCCGAAATCGCGCTGGGTGGTCAGCACCGCCTCGGCCGAGTCGATCAGCAGATGCGCCGGGCAATAGCCGATCACGTCGCCCACCCGCGGATAGGTTTCAGGCTCGCCATGCGTCGCCCCCATGCCGCCGCCGACCACGACATTGTATCCGGCGATCACCCCGTTCTCGACGATGGCGATGTAGGAGAGGTCGTGGGCGAAGACGTCGACATCGTTCGAGGGCGGCACGGCGATGGCGATCTTGAACTTGCGCGGCAGGTAGGTCGCGCCATAGATCGGCTCGGCCTCCGGTTCGCCGCCGAGCACCCGCTCATCGCCGATGAACACCTCGCGCCAGGCGCCGGTGCGCGGCAGGAAATGCGCCGAGAGCACCCGCGCCGCCTCCGCCGCCTCGGCATGGGCGCGGGAGAGATAGGGGTTGGCGGTGGAGATCACGTTGCGGTTCACATCGCCGCAGGCCGCGATCGTGTCGAGCAGGGCGGCGTCGATCGCCTGCAGGGCGGCGCGCACGTTCGACTTGATGATGCCGTGGAACTGCACGGTCTGGCGGGTGGTCACGCGGATGGTGCCGTTGGCCCGCTCATCGGCGATGCGGTCGAGCGCGATATACTGGCGCGGCGTCAGCACGCCGGCGGGAATCCGCAGCCGCGCCATGAAGGAATAGGCGCGGTCGAGCTTGCGCTTGGCCCGTTCGGGGCGCAAGTCGCGGTCGTCCTGGACATACATGCCGTGGAACTTGACGAGCTGGCCGCCATCCTCGGTCAGGCCGCCGAGCGCCTGCTGGCCGAGTTCCTCGACCAGCGTGCCGCGGAGAAAGTCGCTCCGCGCCTTGATGTCCTCGTTGCGGGAAAGCTGAATGACGTCACGATCCGCCATGGTGCAATCTTTCGGTTGGTGCATCACCCGATCCGATGGAGCCATCTGACCGGACAGGGATGCTCAGTTTATCGATATGACAGGGCGCTGCATCCGCTCCGGAAGGATCGGAAATTGCCCTGGCGTTGTCGGGTCAGGCGGCCTGGCCGGCGCGGTCGAGGAAGATGCCGCACTCGGTCTTGCTGGTGCCGCTCCAGCGGCCGGCGCGCGGCGGCTCGCCCGGGCGGACGCGGCGGGTGCAGGTGGCACAGCCGATCGAGGGGAAACCCTCCGTCTCCAGCGGGTGGCGCGGCAGGCGGCGGGCGGCGAAATAGGCGTCGATATCGGCGCGCTCCCAGTCATGCAGCGGGTTGACGATGGTCCGCCCGTCCGGCCCGGTCTCGATCGGCAGGATGCGCGCCCGCTGGTCGGACTGGGTGCGCTTGCGGCCGGAAATCCACGCCTCGAACCCGGTGAGGGCGGCATCCAGCGGCATGGTCTTGCGGATGGTGCAGCAGAGATCGGGGTCACGCCCGAACAGCCCGCCATCCGGGTCCAGCTCGGCGAGATGTGCTGGGTCCGGCCGGATGGTGCGGACATCGTGCAGCCGCAGCCGGGCGATCAGCGCGTTGCGATAGGCGATCGTGTCGGGAAACAGCTTGCCGGTTTCAAGGAAGATCACCGGCAGGGTGCGGTCGATCCTCGCCACCATGTCGAGCAGCACGGCCGATTCGGTGCCGAAGGAGGAGACCAGCGCGATCCTGCCGTGATGGGCGTGCAGTGCGGCGCGCAGCATGTCCAGCGTCGCGCTCGCGCGGTCGGAAACGGGTTCGCTCATCAGTAGACGTCCTTCTTGTAGCGGCCGGCGGCGATCAGCGCGTCAACTGCTGCCTGGCCCTTCTGCGCGTCGTCGCCGCCGAGGATGCGCGCGAGTGTTGCATCGACATCGCGGGCCATCGCCTTGGCGTCGCCGCAGAGATAGAGCGTGGCCCCCTCGGCGAGCTGGGCCTGCAGCGCCGCGCGGCGTTCCCACAGCACGTGCTGCACGTAGCGCTTCTCGGGCTGGTCGCGCGAGAAGGCGAGGTCGATCTCGTTGAGCACGCCGCTCTTCAGCCAGTCCTGGATTTCGAGCTGGTAGAGGAAGTCGTGGGTGAAGCGGCGATGGCCGAAGATCAGCCAGTTCCGGCCGGACGCCCCGGTCGCCTCGCGTTCCTGCAGGAAGGCGCGGTAGGGGGCGATGCCGGTGCCGGCGCCGATCATCACGATCGGCGCGGCCGCATCCACGGGCAGGCGGAAATGCGGGTTCGCCTTGATGTGGATCGGCAGCGTGTCGCCCTCGCGCAGCCGCTCGGCGACCATGCCGGAGGCGACGCCGAGCCGCGCCCGGCCGGCGCTTTCATAGGCGACCTTGGCGATGGCGAGATGCGCCGCATCGCCCACCAGCTTCTGCGACGAGGCGATGGAGTAGTAGCGCGGCGGCAGCTTGCGCAGCAGGGAGGCGAGCTGGCCGGCATCGAGACGGTGCGGAAACGCCTCGAACAGGTCGACCGGCTGGCGCCCGGCGATGAAGCCAGGGCGCGCGGCCTCGTCGGCGGCGAGGGCGGCGAGCTTCGCCTCGCCGGTCAGTGCTGCATAATCGGCGATCAGCTTCGGGGTCAGGGTGGTGATGTCGCGCTCGCGGATCAGCGCCTCGCGCGCCGCGGCGTTGCCGGCAAGACCGGTCGCGCCGAGGATCGCATCGGCGAGTGCGGGCGCGTTGGTGGGCGCGATGCCCAGCGTGTCGCCCGGCTCGTAGCTCAGGCCGGAGCCGGTGAGGTCGAGTTCGAGATGCAGCGTCTCGCTCTCCGAGCGCGACGAGGTGATCGGGTGCAGCGCCCCAACCTCGGCCTCGAACGGGTTGGCCTTGCTGATCTCCACCCCCTCGGCGCGGTGGAAATCGACATGGATGACCGAGCCGGCATCCGCCTGCGGGGCGAGCGCGGTGAACAGGCTGTCGATGAAATTCGCGGCCGGGGCCTCGTAGTCGAGATCGCAGTCGAGCCGGGGGGCGATGCGGCGGGCGCCGAGCGCCTCAAGCCGCGCGTCGATCTGCTTTCCGGTCTCGCAGAATTGCGCGTAGGAGGAATCGCCGAGGGCGAGCACCGCGAAGGTCACGCCGTCCAGCGCCGGCGCGTCCTCGGCCAGCAGGGCGCGCATGAACGGGGCGGCGCGCTGCGGCGCCTCGCCCTCGCCCCAGGTCGAGGCGATGACCAGCAGGTTCTCCGCCTCGGCCAGCGCGGCGGGGGCGATATCCGCCATGTCCAGCACGCGGGGGGCGAAGCCGCGCTTCTGCGCGTCCTTCTTCGCGGCGTTGGCCAGGGCCTCGGAATTGCCGGATTCGGTGGCGAACAGGATGGTGAGCTTGGTCTTCGCCGCCGGCGGTGCGGCCGGGGCGGCGGCGTCGCCCTTCGCGGCGTCGATCCCGGCGAGGAAGCCGGCGAGCCAGGCGCGCTGCGTGCTGGAGGCGCGGCCGATCACCTTGTCGAGAACGGCGATGTCCTCGGGGGCGAAGGGGGCGGAATGGGGCAGGGCGGCGATGCGGGTCATGATGTCAACCTTGTGCGGAGCGGATCGAGGGTTCGGCTTCCGGGCGGTGCGGCGCGATCATCGCACCGATTCCGGCGACGGGACCGACGATCACCAGTGTGGCGGCCGGCGGCAGGGTGGCGGCGATTGCGGCGGCGGCGCCGATCGTGGTGTGGACGACGCGCTCGCGCGGCGTCGTGGCGTCGAGCAGGAAGGCGAGCGGGTCGGTCGGGCTGCGGCCGCCGGCGATCAGGGCGGCGGCGATCCGGCCGATATTCTGCCGTGCCATGTAGAGCACCAGCGTATCGGCGGCGCGGCCGAGTGCCGCGAAATCCACCTCGCCGCCGGCCGGCCCCGCCTCGCCGGTGGCGAAGACCACGCTGCGGGCGACGCCGCGATGGGTGATCGGCATATGCGCCGCACTCGCGGCACCGATGCCGGCGGAAATGCCGGGGATGACGCGGAAGGGGATGCTCGCCGCGGCGAGGGCGAGGCACTCCTCGCCGCCGCGGCCAAAGATGAACGGATCGCCCCCTTTCAGGCGCAGCACCCGCAGGCCCTGCCGGGCGAGGGCGATCAGGTCCTCGTTGATCGAGAGCTGCGGCGTGTGGATGCCGCCGGCCCGCTTGCCCGCCGGCACCAGCCGCGTCGCCGCCGGGGCGAGGGCGAGGATTTCGGCCGGCACCAGCGCGTCGTGCAGGATCACGTCGGCGGTCTCGATCGCGTGCAGCGCCGCCAGCGTCAGCAGCGCGGGGTCGCCAGGGCCGGCGCCGGCCAGCCAGACGCTGCCGGGGGCGAATGCGGGATGTCGGATCATGCGAGCCAGCCTTCTTCCTCGACGAGAGTGGCGATCCGCCGCGCGGCCTCGGGCATTTTCACGCCCTCACGCTGCCAGGTGCGGCGCAGCGCGCGGATCTGCGCGACGCGATCGGCCCATTCCGGGCCGAACCGGGTTTCGAGATCGCGGCGCAGCACGCCGGCAAGCCCGGGGGCGGCGCCGGCGGTGGAAATCGTGAGCAGCAGGTCGCCGCGGCGGATTTCGGCGACCGAGTGGAAATCGCAGAACGGCAGCACGTCCTCGACATTGACGAGCACGCGCGCCGCCCGCGCCCGCGTCGCCAGCGCTTCCGCCACCTCGGCCGGCAGATCGACGATCCAGAGCACGTGCAGCGCCGCCAGCGCCGCCTCGTCCGGCAGGGCGCGGCGCAGATTTGCCCCCGCCGCCTCGACCGCCTCGGCGCCGGGATCGTCGGAGAACAGCAGCGCGCCCTCGGCCCCCGCCGCCTGCAACGCGCGATAGCGGCGCACCGCCAGCGGGCCGTTGCCGGCAACGCCGAGCGAGGTCAGACGAGGATCGAGCGCGATCGGGATCATGGTATCTCCTGCACCGCCAGAGTATAGGAACGCGGCCGGGGCAGGAAAACAGGTTTCTCCGAATTCGGCGTTTTCAGCTGAAAATAAGTTTGATTTTCTGAATTACCCCGGGCATACGAAAAACGAGTCTAAATCTGAAGGATAATTTGGAATGGCTGACAAAGCCCGGACCAGCCCGGCGGCGGCCGCTTCAGCCGGCGCCGCCGCGCCTGCCGCCGCCATCGCGCTCGACAATATCGACCGCGCGATTCTCCGCCTGCTCGCGCGCGATGCCACCGTGCCGCTCGCCATCATGGCGAAGGAGGTCGGGCTTTCGGCAACGCCGTGCTGGAAGCGGATCAAGCGGATGGAGGAGGCCGGCGTCATCCAGGGGCGGGTGGTCGCACTCTCGCCCGAGCGGCTGGGCTATCCGGTGTCGGTCTTCGTCTCGATCGAGACGGCGGATCACTCGGATGGCTGGATCGCCCGCTTCGCCGAGGTCGTCGCGACCATGCCCGAGATCGTCGGCGCCTGGCGGATGAGCGGGGATGTCGACTACCTGCTGCACGTCATGGCGCCGGACATCCCGTCCTACGATGCGTTCTACCGCCGGCTGATCGCCGCCGTGCCGCTGCGCAATGTCAGCTCGCGCTTCGCGATGGAGCGGATGAAATCCGGCCCGCCGCCGATCTGACCGGCGGGCGCGCGCGCGCGCGGGGCAGGTGTTCAGGCGGTCAGATGTTCCTGCAACCGCGGCATCAGCTCGACGAGGTTGCACGGGCGGTGGCGGGAATCGAGCTGGAAGACAAGAATGTCGTCCCAGCCATCCTTCACCGCACCGGTCGAGCCGGGCAGGGCGAAGAGATAGGTGCCGCCCGCCACCCCGCCGATTGCGCGGGACTGGATCGTCGAGGTGCCGATCTTCTGGTAGCTCAGCATGCGGAACAATTCGCCGAAGCCTTCGATTTCCTTCTCCAGCACGCGGGAGAAGGCCTCCGGTGTCACATCCCGCCCGGTGATGCCGGTGCCGCCCGAGGTGATCACCACGTCGATCGCCGGATCGGCGATCCAGGCGCGCAGCTGGGCGGCGATGAGGTCGGCGTCGTCGCGCAGGATGGTGCGCGCGGCGAGCCGGTGGCCGGCGGCTACCACGCGCGCGGCCAGCGCGTCGCCCGAACTGTCGGTCTCCGCCGTCCGCGTGTCCGAGACGGTCATCACGGCGATGGCGACGGGAACGAATTTGCGGCTTTCGTCGATGCGCGACATGGCGTGGCTCCTTCTGTCTGCCGCGTCATATAGCGTTTCGGCGCCGGCCGCGCAGCCCGGCCCTTGACGAAGTGCGGGGCGGATGAATGTCTTGCGCATGGCATATCCCGCACTCGCGCTGACGCTCCTGCTCTTTCTCATGCTGGTGATGGCGGGCGCCTGGGTGGCGCAGCGCGCGACCCGCAATTCCGGCTGGGTCGACGTGTTCTGGACCTTCGGCACCGGCATTGCCGGCGCGGTCGGCGCGCTGGTGCCGCTCGGCACGGCGCCGCCGGCGCGGCGGCTGCTGGTGGCGGCGCTGGTGCTGGTCTGGGCCGGGCGGCTCGGCGGCTACATCCTGCGCCGCACCGCCGCCATCCGCCACGAGGATGCGCGCTATGCCCGGTTCCGCGCCGAATGGGGGGCGGGGTTCGAACGACGGATGTTCGTCCTGCTGATGATCCAGGCCGCGGTCGCCTGGCTGCTGGCGCTGGCGGTGACGCTCGCGGCGAGCAACCCTTACCCGCTCGCCCCCGGCCTGACGCTGGCCGGGCTTGCCGTGTTCGCCGGATCGGTCGCCGGCGAGGGGCTGGCGGACCGGCAGATGCATGCCTTCCGCGCCGATCCGGCCAATCGCGGCAAGGTCTGCGCCCGTGGCCTGTGGGCGTGGTCGCGCCATCCGAACTATTTCTTCGAGATCCTGGTCTGGCTCGCCTATCCGCTGATCGGGCTCGCCGGCCCGTGGTGGCCGGGCCTCGCGGGCCTCGCCGCGCCGCTGTTCATGTACTGGCTGCTGGCGAAAATTTCCGGCGTGCCGCCGCTCGAACGCGAGATGCTGGCCTCGCGCGGCGACGCCTATCGCGACTATCAGGCGCGGGTCAGCCCGATCGTGCCCTGGCCGCCGCGCCGGCGGGGCTGAGCGGCGTGCATCCGTATGCCGTCCGGCCCCGTATCAGGTCTGGTCTGACCCAAGCTTCGGAGTGAATGGATGAACCTCGCCGCCACCATGGCCGAAATGGCCGAGCGCCTGCCGATCCCCGATGCGCTGACCCGCCGCGGCATCGCCGGGCTGGTCGGCCGGACCGACCGCAAGCTCGCGGCGATGACGGAAGATGCCGAACGCGCCTTCGCGCGTGACATGGCGCGCCTGCCGATCGCCCTGCACACCGATGCGGCGAACGCCCAGCACTACGAGGTGCCGGCGGCGTTTTTCGGCCATGTGCTCGGACCACGGCGGAAATATTCGAGCTGCTTCTTCCGCTCCCCGGCCGATACGCTGGAGATGGCGGAAATCGAGGCGCTGGAGCAGACCTGCGACCATGCCGGCCTCGCCGACGGGCAGGCGATTCTCGAACTCGGCTGCGGCTGGGGCTCGCTGAGCCTGTTCATGGCGGAACGCTACCCCGCCGCCGCCATCACCGCGGTGTCCAACTCCGCCTCGCAGCGCGCGCATATCGAGGCGGAGGCCGCGCGGCTTGGCCTGGCCAATCTGCGCGTCGTCACCGCCGATATGAACGCATTCACCCCGGAGCGGACATTCGACCGGGTGGTTTCGGTCGAGATGTTCGAGCACATGTCCAACTGGCAGGGCCTGCTCGGGCGCGTCCGCCAGTGGCTCGCCCCCGGCGGCGCGCTGTTCCTGCACGTGTTCTCGCACCGCACCGGCCCCTACCGCTTCGATCACGACGATCCGGCGGACTGGATCGCCCGGCATTTCTTCACCGGCGGCATCATGCCGAGCCACGGGCTGATCGGCCAGTTTTCCGACCTGTTCGCGCTGGAGGCCGACTGGCGCTGGAACGGCACGCATTACGCCCGCACCGCGCGCCTCTGGCTGGAGAATTACGACCGCAATGCCGGCCCGATCGACGAGATTCTGAGCCGCGTCTATGGCGCTGAGGCTGCGGTGTGGAAGCGGCGCTGGCGGCTGTTCTTCCTCGCCACCGAAGGGCTGTTCGGCCATGCCGGCGGCGAATCCTGGGGGGTCAGCCACTACCGGCTGCGTCCGGCCTGATGCGCGCCGCCGCCCGCGCCCTTGCCGGTTTCGTCGCGCATGAGGACGGGCTGACCGCGACCTGCAACACCGTCGCCCTCGTGCTGGCGGGCAACACGCCGTTCTATCCGCTCTATCTCTGGGCCGTGCTCGGGCGGAATGCCGGCCCGTTCGTGCTGCTGACCCTGGCCTCGCTGCCGTTCTGGCTCGCCGTGCCGCTGCTCGCCCGGCGCAGCGGCTATGCCGCGCGCGCACTGCTCTGCACGGTGGCGACGCTGAACACCGCATGGTGCAACCATGTGCTCGGCTTCTCCTCCGGGGTGGCGCTGTTCCTGATCCCCTGCGTGATGCTGGCGACACTCGGCTTTCACCAATCCGAACGGCGGACGATGTTCGCCCTCGCCGGTCTGCCTTTCCTGGCTTATGCCGCGCTGCGCCTTGCCCCGATGCCGCCGGTCGCGACCTATCCGGCGGCGCAAGCCGCCTCGCTCGCGACGCTGAACGGCTTCAGCGTCGCCTGCCTGACCTTCTTTCTCGGGATCGCCTTCGCCGCGATCCGCCCCACCGCGCCGCCGGCGCGGGGCTAATTATCAACATGATAGAGCACTGAATCCGATCCGAAAGGATCGGAAAGTGCTCCAGGGCGGCGCCTCGCCTTACCTCGTCTAGGCCTCTCTTGGGGGACCTCTTGCCTTCGCCGCGCCACGCCGCTAGAGAATTGCCGACCGGGTGCGTAGCTCAGCGGGAGAGCATCGCCTTCACACGGCGGGGGTCACAGGTTCAATCCCTGTCGCACCCACCATCTTTTCGCGATGTCGGAAATGATGGTCACCGGTTCCTCGATCTGGACAGTCAAATATACGTTATCTTCCGGGCCGGCGGCCGCTGTCGGCGGCGGTCTGCGCCCGTTGCTTCGTGCGCGAAGTACCGAAATGGGGCAGGATTGCATGCCCTGTATGCGAGAGCATTTTAGCTTTTCATTAAATAATTGGTCGCATTCTGCGAAACCTTAATTCTGTCTTTCTGAACGCTTGGCGTGAAGACGTATCGATGATGGCGATGGCGAGATGAGTGTGACTGATGAGTGTGACTGAAACGCGTTCCGAAAGCACGAAATCCTGCACCGGTTGCCGGCAGGGCCTGTTCGACAGGCCGCTTGCCATGGCGTTCCAGCCGATCGTCGATGTCGCGGCGCGGTCCGTCTTCGCCTACGAGGCCCTGGTGCGCGGCCCCGCCGGGGAGTCCGCGGCCAGCATCCTGCGCAGCGTGGGCAAGGCGGAACTCTATGCGTTCGACCAGGCCTGCCGCGTCACCGCGATCGAGACCGCCGCGTCACTCGGCCTTGCCGACACGGCGTGGGATCTCTCGATCAATTTCCTGCCCAACGCGGTCTACGAGCCGCGCGCCTGCATCCGCACCACGCTGCAGGCCGCCGCCCGCAGCCGGTTTCCCACCGGCAAGCTCATCTTCGAGATCAACGAGGGCGAACTGCTCGCAGCGCCCGATCATCTGGCCAATATCGTGGCGGAATACGCGGCGATGGGCTTTCGCACCGCCATCGACGATTTCGGGTCCGGATATTCCAACCTCAACCTGCTCGCCAAGTTCCGTCCCGATCTCGTGAAGCTGGACATGGAGCTGATCCGCGGGATCGACACCGATGCGCGGCGGCGGAGCATCGTCGGCCATTGCGCCGCGATGTGCCGGGAGATGGGGATCACGGTCGTGGCCGAGGGTGTTGAAACGCGGGATGAATGCGCAGCGCTGGGCGATCTCGGCATCGCGCTCATGCAGGGCTATATCTTCGCCAAACCCGGCTTCCGCAGCCTGCCCGCGCCGAGCTGGGACGATCGCGCGTAATCCTGCGAAACCCGACGCCGGGTCCGCAGGGCTCATCCGGTGCCGGATCGGGCCCGGGGCAGGAAGCGCCCGCCTGCGGCGCGCAGCGCCAGCGGCGGGATGGCGACCCATTGCAGCGTCGGGCCGAGGCCGACGCCGAGCAGCGGGAGGCGCGGCATCAGCGCCGCATAGTGCCAGGTGCCGAGCCGCAGATGCACCATTTCGCTGCCGATCGTGTAGACGAGGCCGATGGCGATCGTCGTCCACGCGACGGCGGGGCTGATCGGCGGCGCGGCGCGCTCCCTGCCGAACAGGCTGAAGGCGCAAACCAGCGAGACGATCGCGATCGGGATATCGCCGCTTGTCCCGGCGAGGGCGATGAACGCAAGGCGCAGCGGGTCCGCATGATACCAGATGCGATAGAGCGGGAGTTGCAAGACCTCCCAGACCAGGTTGCCGGCAGCGACGGTCAGGACATAGCGCCGCAGCGCCGCAACGCCGAGGCCGCCCGCCCCGGCGGACGTGTTCATCGCCAAGCCCGCGCGGCGGAACCGCGCATCTGTCGGGGCCTCACCATGACGCCGAGATAGGCCAGCCGCCCGGCGCCGGGCAAGCCTGTGCCGGCCCAGAGCATCATCCGATCCGGAAGGATCGGATAAAGATGCTCTGGTTCTCGGTAAGATAGCGCATCATCCGATCCGGAAGGATCGGAACGTGCCCTACCCGCCGGCCTCCAGCCTGATATCGCCATACCAGGCGCGGCCATGGCTGTGGGAATCGTCGCAATCGGTCATGACCGCGACGGCGCCGATGATGTGCCGATGGCCGCCAAAGGCGCGGGCGAGATCGGCCTTCAGGTTGCGCCGCTCCGAGACCCAGCCGCCGGCACCGTCCGGCCCCTGCCGGAGGGCGACGATCTCGGCCTGCGAGGTATAGGGATCCGGATAGAATTTCGTGCCGTGCGGGCCCTGCTTCGCCGCTGTGACCGGGCCGTTCGCCCAGACATAGACGAGGCTGCGCAGCGTCCAGGGCAACAGCGGATTGCCGGCCACAACATAGACGCGCGCGGGATAGTCGTCCCCCGATTTCGCATGCGGGTCGAGCCCGGCATAGACATGGGCGATCTTCCAGCGCCAGCTCATCACCGGGGTCTTGTCGAGATCGATCCGGTGTTTCCAGATCAGGCCGGAGGCCGAATCCCGGCAGATCGCCTGCAACACCGGGCTGCCCCCCGACCGGGCGATACCGTATTGCGTGACATGCCGGCCGTCGAAATGCTTCACCGCCCAGCCCGCCAGCGTGCCCGATGAAAACGCCGGCGGCTGCGGCGCTGCCGCACCGGCCGGAGCGGCGAAGGGCAAAGTGAGTGCAGCCGCCAGAACGCCGCGCGCCGTGAAGGCCTTCACGGCACCGAGGCGGTCTGCACGGTTGTTCCCGGTGCCGCGCATGGCAAACTCCTGTCTCGATATGGGGCGGCGTCCATCGATGCCGCTGTTCCGTATTCGCGGTGACCGACACAATGGTTACAGGCGAAGAGCGGAATGTCCGCCTTTCAGGAGCGCGGCGCCGCCGCGGCGGCCGGAATCAGAACAGCCGGCCGATCACGAGGGTGAACGAGGCATCGTTGCGTGCCCCGCCGCGCACCCGCACATCTGTCGTCAGCGCGCTGTAGGCGAAGATCGTCCGGCTGAGGAAGGAACCCCCGAACACGCCCACCGTGGTCGCATCCGTCCGGTTGCCGGTATCCACCCGCCCGGTCGGGAACGGGCTGAACGCCACCGTCTGCTTGCCGCCGAAGGACTGCGACAGGCTGAGCCCGACATACCCGTCCGTCCGCGGCTGGAAGATATAGGGGAGATAGACGAAGAGCTTCCCGGAGGGCTGCGTGTCCAGCCGCTCGCGCACCGTGCCGAACGGTGTGGCGAGCGTGCCGAAATCGCTGTTGCCGGATTGGAACCGCGCCACCCCCCACAGCTCGATATCCAGCCGCCGCCCGTCATGCGCCTGCCCGAGCAGGACATGGCCATAGCCAGCGGTCATCTCGTTCACCCAGTCATTCGTGCTCGCATTCAGCGTGGCCGCCGGGCTGAACGATCCGCTCGGCGGGCTGACCAGATAGGACAGCACCAGATATTGATCGGCGGACGGATCGTTGACCGGATAGATGTAGCCACCGAGTTGCGGCTCGACAAAGCCGGAATTGTGGGTCAGCTGCCGCCCGCCGATCTCCTGCCCGCCGGAAAACACCACATAGGGCGCGATCACCTGCACCGCCGCCGCCATCCCGCCAACCGAAAATCCCTTGACCACACGCAGCACCGGCACATCCGTCGAGATCCGCGTATGGCCGATCTTCGTGCCGCCCGCCGTATAGAACGAACTCGCCGAACTGTAGGTGTTGTATAGCATGCCGACAGTGATGTGCGGCGGCGGGGCCGGCAGGTCGAAGGGCAGGGGATCGGCGCGGGATGACCGAAGGGCGAGCATGGTTCCGGCCAGCGCGAGCGACAGCATCGCCAACGCGGCAAGGCCCTTGGGTCTTTTGGCGGTCATCGAGACGCTCCGTGTGTTCGTCGGTTGGACATCATTGCGCGCCTTCGCTCTCGCGCAGCCGGTACGAGACGGCGCCGTAGGTGGCGACGCAGTAGGGCACGATGAAGGTGAGGATCATCTTTACCCAGTGCGGCCGGGCGAGGCCGAGCAGCGCATCGCCCTGGTTGATCAGGTTGAGGATCACGCCGACGACGATGGCAACCCGCAACGAGCTGGCGGGAATGCCATCCGCGAGGCTGAGCCGGATCACCCGCCGGGCGGCATGCAGCAGGCTCATCCGCGCCGAAGCCGCATGAACGCGTGATCCCGCATCACCGTCGAAAACGTTTCAGGCAGGCGGTCGTCCGCCGATGGCATCTGCATCATCCTCTCGGGATACCGGTATTCAGGAAATCGGTCGGGGTGGAAGGCGCGTGGGCTGTCCATAACAGCGAATTAATTAACATTTCGTATTCGTTTCGGTGTTCGCCTGCAATTTTGAACATGCGCCGCTCTGCGCATGCCGATACACATCCCGATGCATGCCGGGGGGGGGCGACGCTGCTTCAGCCGGCTTCCTGCCGGCGGCGCGGCGCCCGCACGGCATGGCTCAGGATCGTGCTCGAGGCGAACCAGCCGAGCGCGGTGAACAGAATCACGCTGCCCATCTGCCAGAGCAGCAATGTCACGATATTGACCGAGCCGTGAAACAGCCGCAGCGCCACCTCCGCCGCCGCTGCCGCCGCGAGGGCGCCGCACAGGCAGGCATGGTCGCGCCGGAAGGTCGCGCTGCGGCGCAGCAGCATCACGATGAAGCCGGCCGGAATCACGCCGGCAATGGCGATGCCCGGCACGCACATCGGGTCGAGCGTCAGGCGCAGCATGCCGCCGGCATCCTGCACGCCCAGCACCGCGCATTGCCGGCCGAACTCGCCGAGCCAGGCCAGCATCGCCAGCATCGGCAGCCAGAGTTTCCACCCCGGCTGGTCCGGGCGGCCGGCGCAGAACGCGGCATAGGCCGAGACCAGCGCGGTGACGACGCCGAGCCCCTCCGAAATCAGGAACCCCGCCTCGCCGCATTTCCCGGCGAGATCGGGGCGCGGCCCCATGATCAGCGTGATCGCGGCGAGAACCGGAACGGTGACGCCGAGCCAGGTCGCCAGAAGCCGCGCGGGCGAGGGCAGGGGCCTGACGCCGCGCAGATCCTGCGCAAGCGATGCGATCAGTTCCTCACTCCTCATCGTTCACCCCGAGTTTCGCCCGCAGGCGCCGGATGGCCCGGAAGGTCGCCACCTTCAGCGCGCCCACGCTCATCCCGGTAGCCGCGGATGTCTCGGCAAGGGACATCTCGCGCAGCTTCAGCATCTCCAGAATCTCCCGCTCGCGCGGCGGCAGCGCGCCGACCGCGGATGATATGCGCCCGACATCGATCGAGACCTCCTGCGTCTCTTTCGTCGCAAGTGAAGACGAGGTTACAGGCACATCGTCCAGCGGCGTCGTGCGGAGATGATGCCGCGCCTGCGCGCGCCGCCGGTCGGCCCCCCGCAGTTTCAGGATGCCGAGGAGAAACGGCGCCGCCGGCCGCGCCGGATCGTAGAGATGCAGGTTGCGGTGCAACGCCAGCAGCGTGTCCTGCACGATATCCTCGGCCTCGGCCGCATCGGCCCAGGGAAACCGGCGGCGGGCCATGCCACGCAGCCATGGCAGCGCCGCCCTGAGCACGGCCTCGTAGCTCCGGCGATTCCCGGCCTGCGCCTCGCGCAGCCAGCGCGCCCAATCGCCCTGCTGGTCCATCGGGCAGACTTAATCACACCTCGGGAGCAAGTAAATCGAGCCTTGAAAACGGTCCGGTTTCGAAACCAGCTCTTAACCATCTGCCCCTATGAACGCATCATCCAACCCCATCCGCGGGCCCCGCCACCCGGCAGTGTCTCGCGAAGGATGGCCCCGAAAAAACGAATTTGCGGCCGAAAATCCGGATCCACTTTCAAGAGCAATAAACAGCGAAAATCCTTCCCAAGAAAAAATCTTTTCGTCAGACAACGCTTTCAATGGGATAAAAGATGAAAAGGTTTATCAGCACACATCGTCGCGTGACGTCGGCCCTTGTCGTGTTGGCTTCGCTGCCAGCCTCCTGCGCCGTGGCGCTCGGCGCCGGTGGCAGCGCGGCACTCGCCGGGAATAGAGCGGCCGTCGCCGCGGGCAATGTTTCGGTCGTGCCTTATCTGAAAAATCGCGATCTCTCGCCGCGATCGACGATCAACATGGCCGGCATCGCGATGGCCAGCCACGCGGCGACCTGCCGTGGCGTCGTCACCCTGCTGGCCGCGCATGCGGCCTGCGGTGCGGCGCCTCGGTCGGGGACCTGAGGGGGAAGCTTGCGCCCCTCATCCGGTCGGGCGGCGGCGGGGCATCCCCTGCCGCCGCTTGACCAGGATCATCGACGAAGCGGCTTCGCCCCGCACATGGTCGCCCCATGTCAGACCCCATCCCCCTGCCGAGCGACCTCTACGAACTGTCGATGCTGACGCCCATGCGGCCGACGGCATGGACGAAATCGCTGCCGAGGCGTCCCCGGCAAAGCGCGCCCGGCGCGTCCGCCGCGACTGGAGCCGCCTACGGTCAAACGGAATAACCCGATCGGATGTCGTGCGCCAGAGCGATGGTCCGGCTCCCAAGGCGGTGGCCATCCCCTGTGCGCAAGGTAGGTTCCCGCGGCGCGGACATTTCGATAATGTTTCATTAACCCGTCCGTGCCTAATCACGGCATAGTGATTACCCGGACAGAATCCCGTCCGGCGCATTTGAGGTCGATGCCCGTTTCGCCGTCGGACTGCATTTCAGCCGCCTTTGCCTCTGCCCGTTAGGACCCCCATGTGGACGACAGCCCCGCACCCGAGCCCGGACGCCCCGCCAGATCCCGAGCTTGAGCGGCTGATCGAGCGCGACCGTGCATCGCTGCTTTATTCGATGGGCAGCAGCAGCGTCTTCGTCACCATCGCGGTCTCGGCCATCCTGATCATCGTGGTCAGGACGCCGGACGTCGCCATCGGCCTCTATGAATGGTTCGCCGGCATCCTGCTGGTCTCGGCGGGCCGCTTCGTCGACATTTTCATCCTGTTTCCCCGGCTCCGCCACCAGCCGTTCGACGGGCGGCGGATGATCCGCCGCTTCGGCATCGGCACGATGACCCTCGCCCTGCTGCTCGGCAGTTTCTCCTGGCTGTTCTTCTGGCGCCTGCCGCCGCTCTCCGAAGCCTATGCCTTCATGGTCTTCTTCGCCATGGCCGGCGGCAGCGTCACGGTGCTGAGCGCGAGCTTCCGGCTCATCATTGGCTATTGCAGCGCGGTGATGCTCCCGGGTGTCGCCTTCGTGCTGTTCGTGCGGCCGGACGATGGCGGCAAATTCGCCATTTTCGGGATTTTCGCCTTCTTCGCCTCGTTCTCCTTCGCCCGGCGCACCTCGCGCACCGTGCTGAACGGGCTGCGTCTCACCCGCTGGAACCAGGTGCTCACCCTGCGGTCGGAACAGGAGCGGCAGACCCTCGAACGGGTCAGGCTCGACCTTGCCGATGCCAACGCGACGCTGGAGCGCAGAGTGGCGGAGCGGACCTCAGAACTCGCTCACGAGGTGGCCGAGCGCGAACGCTATGCCGAGGCGCTCCGCCGTCTCGCCTCGAACGATCCGCTGACCGGGCTCTACAACCGCTCCACCTTCAACGGCCGGCTCGCCGCGATGATCGAGGGCGCCCCGCAATCCCCGGCGCGGGTCGCGCTGCTCTTCGTCGATCTCGACAATTTCAAGCAGATCAACGACCTGCGCGGCCACGAGATCGGCGATCAGGTGCTCCGCCGCACCGCCGCGCGGGTGGCGGACGCGGTGGGCGGCATGGGCGATGTCGCCCGCTGGGGCGGGGATGAATTCCTCGTCGCCCTGCCCGATTGCGATGGCGACACGGCACTGCGCCTCGCCGAAAAACTGATCGACGCGATCCGCCCGCCGATCACCGTCGGCACCGATATCTGCCGGATCGAGGCGTCGGTCGGGGTCGCGCTCTATCCGGACAATGGCGGCTCCGCCGACATCGTCATCCGCGCCGCCGATGTGGCGATGTACGCCGCCAAGCGCGAGGGCAAGAGCCGGGCGAAGCGCTTCGACCCCGCCCTCGCCGAGGATATGGCGGACCGCTACGACCTGGAGCAGGGGCTGCGGGATGCGATCCGCGAAGACCAGTTCCGCCTCGTCTTCCAGCCGATCATCGCCGCGCGCAACAGTGCCTGCACCGCGTTCGAGGCGCTGCTCCGCTGGACCCATCCGGTCCGCGGCCCGATCAGCCCGGCCACCTTCATCCCCATCGCCGAGCAGAGCGGGCAGATCCAGCGCATCGGCGGCTGGGTGCTCGAACAGGCCTGCCTCGCCGCCGCCGCCTGGCCCGATCCCTCGATCGCCGTCACCGTCAACATCTCGGTCGGCCACGTGCTGGTCGGCAACCTCATCGAGGATGTCGAGCACGCGCTCGCGGTCTCCGGCCTGCCGCCCGCGCGCCTGAAGATCGAGATCACCGAAACCATGTTCCTGCACGACGCCGAACGCTTCGCCCAACTGTTCGACAGCCTGCGCCGCCAGGGGATCGGCATCCTGCTCGACGATTTCGGCACCGGCTTCTCCTCGCTCTCCTTCCTCGGCAATCTGCCGATCGACGTCATCAAGATCGACCAGTCCTTTGTCCGCGATGCCGGCCGCAACGGCTACGCCACGATCGAGGCGATTCTCTCCATCGCCCGGGCACTCGGCTTGCAGGTGACGGCCGAGGGGGTCGAGACCGCGGAACAGAACAGCCACCTGATCGATCTCGGCGTCGGCTCGCTCCAGGGTTACCTGTACAGCCGGCCGATGCCCGAGGAAGATGTCGCCGGCTGGCTGTGCGCCCGGGCGGATGCGCTGCCGCATCCGTCGCCCGTCTCCTCCTTCGCCAGCACCTGACGCGCCGCCCGCCTCAGGTTGCCCGCCTCAGGCTGCCCCCCTCAGGCTGCCCTCCTCACGCTGAACGCGACACCCCGGACTTGACCCGGCGCAGCGGGATCGAGCTCTCGATCGAGGCGACACCGCGCACCCGCGTCAACTGCCCGACCAGAAATTGCTCGAACGCGGCGAGGCTCGTCGTCACCACCCGCAGCAGATAGTCGCGGTTGCCCGTCATCAGCCAGCAATCGACCACTTCGGGAAACGAGGCGATGGCCGCCTCGAAGCGCACCAGCGCGTCATCCACCTGCTTGTCGAGCTTGACCGACACGAACACCGAGACATCGAAGCCAAGCGCCGCCTCGTCGATCATCACGGTATAGCCGCGGATGATGCCCTCCCGCTCCAGCCGGCGCACGCGGCGGGCCACCGGCGTCGCACTCAGCCCGACCCGCTCGGCGAGATCGAGCATGGAGATACGCGCATCGCTCCGAAGGGCGGACAGGATATCCCTATCGAAATCATCGATCGTGCCGGATTTCACCATGATCGTGTGGCTCCTTGCAGAATATCGCCACGATATTGTCCAATGTCGCGTGAATCGCAAGGATTCGCTCCACCCGCCTGCCTAGACTCCGAGCACCGCCCTCATGCCGGGAGACCGCGAATGACGCCGCATCTGAAAACCGCCGAACAGCGCCTGCTCTGGCTGTCGCACTGGATGATCCACAACGCCAACCATCTCCGGCCGAAGGCGGACGGCATCAAGATCGGCGGGCATCAGGCCTCCTCCGCCTCGATGGTGAGCATCATGGCGGCGCTCTATTTCACCGCGCTGCGCCCGCAAGACCGCGTCGCGGTCAAGCCGCACGCCGCCCCGGTGTTCCACGCGATGCAATACCTGATGGGCAATACCACGCGCGCGCGGCTGGAGACTTTCCGCGGCTTCGGCGGCACCCAGAGCTATCCGAGCCGCACCAAGGACGATGACGACGTCGATTTTTCCACCGGCTCGGTCGGGCTCGGCGTCGCCATCACCTCCTTCGCCGCGCTGGTGCAGGACTATATCGCGGCGAAGCAATGGGGGCGGGATGTGCGGCGCGGCCGCATGGTCGCGCTGATGGGCGATGCCGAGATCGACGAGGGCAACATCCACGAATGCCTCCAGGAAGGCTGGAAGAACGGGCTGCGCGATGTCTGGTGGGTGATCGACTATAACCGCCAGTCGCTCGATGGCGTCGCCCGCGAGGGGCTGTGGCAGCGCATCGAGAAGATCTTCGAGGCGTTCGGCTGGGATGTGGTGCGGATCAAATACGGCGCGCTGCAGCGCGCGGCCTTCGCCGAGCCGGGCGGGGAGGCGCTGCGAAACTGGATCGATTCCTGCCCCAACCAGCGCTACGCAGCACTCACCTTCCAGGGCGGCGCCGCCTGGCGCAAGCGCCTGCTCGACGAGCTGGGCGACCAGGGCGCGGTCTCGGCGCTGATCGCCCGGCGCAGCGATGCCGAGCTGGCCGCGCTGATGGAAAATCTCGGCGGCAACTGCGTGCAGACCATGGCGGATGTTTTCGCCGCCATCGATCATGACCGCCCGACCTGCTTCCTCGCCTACACGATCAAGGGCTGGGGCACGCCGATCGCCGGGCACAAGGACAATCACGGCGGGGTGATGACGGTCGAGCAGATGCAGGCCTGGCAGCGCCACATGGGCGTGGGTCAGGGCGAGGAATGGGAGCGCTTCGCCGCGGTCGCGGATGTGGAGGGCTTCCGCGCCTGGCTCGATGCGGCGCCCTTCTTCGCCGCCGGCCGCCGCCGGCACGACGATGCGCAACTGCCGGTCCCCGCCCTCGCTTCCCCCGGCGAGCGGGAAATCTCCACCCAGGCCGCCTTCGGCCGTATCCTCGACGATCTCGCCCGCGGCGACAGCGCGCTCGCCGCGCGCATCCTCACCACCTCGCCCGACGTCACCGGCACCACCTCGCTCGGCCCCTGGGTCAACCGCCGCCGCCTGTTCGCCCGCGAGGCGATGGCCGATCTTTTCCGCGCCGAGAAAATCCCCTCGACCGCCCGCTGGGATTTCGCCCCTGAGGGCCAGCATCTCGAACTCGGCATCGCCGAGACCAACCTGATGCTGCTGCTCGCCGCCGCCGGCCTCGCCCGGTCGCTGTTCGGCCGCCGCCTGATCCCCATCGGCACCGTCTACGATCCCTTCATCGCCCGCGGGCTCGATGCGCTGAACTACGCCTGTTACCAGGATGCCCGCTTCCTGCTGGTCGGCACGCCCTCCGGGGTCACCCTCGCGCCCGAGGGTGGGGCGCACCAGTCGATCGGCACGCCGGCGATCGGCATGACCCAGCCCGGGCTCGCCGCCTTCGAGCCGGCCTTCGCCGATGAACTGGCGGCGATCATGGAATGGGCGTTCGACCATCTCCAGCGCGACGCCGCCGATCCGCATACCGATCCGCGCATCGATCCACGCACTGGCCTTGCCGATGCGGCGGGCGGCTCGGTCTATCTCCGCCTGTCCACCAACCCGGTCGAGCAGCCGGGCCGGCGCGGCACCGCCTGGCGGCAGGGTGCGACCGACGGCGCCTACTGGCTGCGCGAGCCGGGGCCGAATGCCGAACTCGTCATCGCCTATCAGGGGGTGGTGGCGCCGGAGGCGATCCGCGCCGCCGGGGCGCTGGCGGAAAGCCGGCGCGACATCGGCGTGCTCGCCGTCACCTCGGCCGACCGGCTGCATGAAGGCTGGAGCGCATCCCAGCGCGCGCGCTGCCGCGGCGAGGCGGTAACCTCGCTCGCCGAGCGCCTGCTCGCCCCGCTCCCGCGCGACTGCCGCATCGTCACGGTGATCGACGGCCATCCCGCAACCCTGTCCTGGCTCGGCGGCGTCGCCGGCCATCCGGTGCTGCCGCTCGGCGTCGAGCGCTTCGGCCAGACCGGCACGATCGCCGATCTCTACCGCGCCAACGGCATCGACGCCGCCTCGATCATCGAGCGCGTCGGCACCTTCACCAGCGGCCGTCCGGTGCTGGCCTTCCCGGCCCGTCCGCGCGCCCGGTCCGGGGCGGCCGCTCTCGCGGGGTGATGCTCGCGATCTGATCCCGGCGGGCTTGGCATCGCGCCGCATATCGTCCTACCTGCGGACCAGAGCACGTTCCGATCCATCCGGATCGGATGTCGTGCTCTATCTTGTTGATAATTAGAGCATCTTTATCCGATCAGATGATTCCATCTGATCGGATGATGCTCTAGGAGGACCGACGATGGCAGATTGTGCTGGGCGACGCTCGCAAGGGCGGCATGATGGCGCGACGCTCGCGTTGACGTCATGAGCGCGCCGGTGGAAACGGGCCTCGCGCGGCCGCGCCTGCCGCGCGCCATCTGGGCGCTCGGGTGCGTCAGCCTGCTGATGGATATCTCGTCCGAGATGGTCCACGCGCTGCTGCCGGTTTTCCTCGTCGTCACCCTCGGCGCCGGCACCGAGATGGTCGGCCTGGTCGAGGGGCTGGGCGAGGGGACGGCCTCGATCGTCAAGATGTTCTCCGGCTGGCTGAGCGACCGGCTCGGCCGGCGCAAGGCGCTGGCCATCGTCGGCTATGCGATGGGCGCGCTGTCGAAACCCGTCTTCGCGATCGCCCCGGCGGCGGGCTGGGTGCTCGGCGCCCGCGTGTTCGACCGGATCGGCAAGGGCGTGCGCGGCGCCCCGCGCGATGCGCTTGTGGGCGACCTCGCGCCGCCGGGCATGAGCGGGGCGGCCTTTGGCCTGCGCCAGTCGCTCGACACGGTGGGCGCCTTCGCCGGCCCGCTGCTCGCGATCGTGCTGATGGCGGCGAGCGGCGACAATATCCGCCTCGTCTTCTGGCTGGCGCTGCCCTTCGGCCTCGCCGCGGTGGCGCTGCTCGCGGTCGCGGTGCGCGAGCCGCCGCCAAAGCCCGATCGCCCGCCCGTCCGCCTGCCGCTGCGCGCCAGCGAATTCGCATCGCTCGGCCCGCGCTTCCGCGGCGTCGTGCTGGCCGGCGCGGTGCTGACGCTCGCCCGTTTCGGCGAGGCGTTCCTCGTGCTCCGCGCCCGCAGCCTCGGCCTGCCGCTGGCGCTCACCCCGGCGGTGCTGGTGGTGATGAACGTGGTCTACGGCCTCGCCGCCTATCCCGCCGGCCGCCTCGCCGACCGGCTGGACCGCCGGGGCGTGCTCGCCGCCGGGTTCGGCGTGCTGATCCTGGCCGATCTCTGCCTCGGCTTCGCCCCCTCGCTCGTCGTCGGCCTGATCGGCATCGCCCTGTTCGGCCTGCATATGGGGCTGACCCAGGGCGTGCTCTCGGCGCTGGTCTCCGATGCCGCGCCGCCCGGCGCGCGCGGCACCGCCTTCGGCGTGTTCCACCTCGCCAGCGGCGTCGCGCTGCTGGCCGCGAGCCTGATCGCCGGCCTCGCCTGGAGCGTCGCCGGCCCGGCGGCGACGTTCCTGGCCAGCGCCGGCTTCGCCGTGGCCGGCCTCGCGCTGCTGAGGGCTCCCGCGCGCGACGGCGCGTAAAGCTGAACCCGCGCGCGACTGACCTTGCGCGACCGATCCCGCCGCCGGGTTGCCCCTTGCTGCGGATCAGGCCACATCAGCGCAATGACCGTATCCGACCCCGACGCCGCACTCCGCCGCTCGCTCTTCCGGCACCGGGCCTTCGCGACCGGGCTGCTCGCGCTGATGGCGGCGCTGATGGCGGTGGGCTACGCAATGCCGCCCGACCCCGCCGCCCTGTTCCTGCGCGATGCCGCCAAGGCCGGGCTGATCGGCGGCCTGGCCGACTGGTTCGCCGTCACCGCGCTGTTCCGCCACCCGCTCGGCCTGCCGATCCCGCACACCGCCATCCTGCCGGCGCAGAAGGAGCGGCTCGGCGCCGCCCTCGGCCGCTTCGTCGCCAACCACGTCTTCACCGGCGCCGATGTGACGCGGTTTCTCGCCGGGCTCGACATCCCCGCCCTGCTCGGCCGCTTCCTCGCCGATCCGGCGATGTCGGCGCCGCTCGCCGAAGCCATCGCCGGAGCGCTGCCGCGCCTGCTCGATTCGGTCGAGGACGGCCGCGCGCGGCGCGTGCTCGGCCGGCTGCTGCCGCGCATGGCGGGCGGGCCGACCGCCGGCCGCCTCGTCGCCCGCGCGCTTGCCTCGCTGGTCGAGAGCGGGCGGCACCAGGAGGTGTTCAGTTTCACCCTCGGCCAGCTTCGCCTGCTGCTGCAAAGCCGCGAGGCCGAGCTGAAACAGGCGGTGCGCGAGCGCGTCCGCGAGCAGGGCGGCGCGCTGGTCGGCTGGGCGGTGGGGGCGAACATCGCCGCGCGCGTCGTCACCGCGCTCAACACCGAGCTGGAACGCATCGACCCCGATGGCTCCGAGCTGCGCGCCGCCTTCGATGAATGGGTGCGCCGCGAGATCGTCCGCCTCACCGAGGATCCGGAACGCGCCGCCGAACTCGGCGCCGCCCTGCGCGGCGTGGTCGGGCATGAGAGCGTGCGCGCCTGGGGTGGCGAGCTGTGGGCGCGGCTGCGCGCGGCGATCGCGGCGGACGCCGCACGGCCGGGTGGTCACGCGCAGCTTCTCATCGCCGGCGCCCTCGCCAATTTCGGCACGCTGCTCGCCGCCGATCCCACCATGCGCGCGCGCATCTCCGCCGGCGCCGGCCTCGTCGTCACCCGGCTGCTGCCCGGCGCGCAGGCCGAGATCGCCGGCTTCATCGGCCGCGTGGTCGGGAATTGGGATGCCGCGACCATCACCGAGCGGCTCGAACTGCGCGTCGGCAAGGACCTGCAATTCATCCGCGTCAACGGCACGCTGGTCGGCTTCCTCGCCGGCGGGCTGATCTTCCTTGTCCTGCATTTCGGATTTCACCAGCCGGGGTAAGCATGCACATCCACATCCAGGAATTCGCCGACAGCCCCTATCTCAAGCTGACGGCGCCCGAGTTTCACGAGGCCGCCGGCCTCGCCGGCGAGATCGGCGCCGGCCACACCCTGACCGTGGGCGAGACCGCGGCCGAGTTCGCCGCCGCGGCGCCCGGGATCGAGGCGCTGATCGCCACCCCCGCCGCGATCCGCCGGCTCGATCTCACGCTCGCGCCGCGCTTGCGGCTGATCCAGTCCACCTCCGCCGGCGTCGACCCGCTCGCCCCGTTCGACATGATCCCCAGCGGGGTGATGCTGCTGAACAATCGCGGCGTGCACGCCGACCGCGCCGGCGAATTCGCGATCATGGCGATGCTGATGCTGGCGACCCACATGCCCGCCTTCGCGACCGACCAGCGCGCCCATCGCTGGCAGCGCCGCGCCTCCGGCACGGTGGCCGGCAGGCGCGCGACCATCGTCGGCGTCGGCGGTCTCGGCGGCGGCGCGGCGCGGCGGGCGCGGCAGTTCGGCATCCATGTGACCGGTGTGCGCAACGGCACCGCCCCGCACCCCGATTGCGACGCGACCCGCCCGATCGCCGATCTCGACCTGATGCTGCCCAACACCGATTTCCTGCTCCTCGCCTGTCCGCTCACCGCGGCGACGCGCAACCTGCTCGATGCGCGGCGGCTGGCGCTGCTGCCGCCGCATGCCGGGGTGATCAACATGGGCCGCGGCGCGCTGGCGGATCAGCCGGCACTCTGTGCGGCGCTGCGCGCGGGGACCATCGCCGGCGCGGTGCTCGACGTCTTCGCCACCGAGCCGGTCCCGCCGGATGATCCGGTCTGGGACACGCCGAACCTGATCATGACGCCGCATATCTCCTCGGACGATCCGGCCCGCTACAACGCGGCGACGCTGGCCAGCTTCTTCGCGTCGCTGCGCGCACTCGCCGCCGGCCGCCTCCCGGCCACGCTGGTCGATTTCGCCCGGGGCTATTGAGGCGCGTGGCGCGCGCCGAACAGCGCCGAGCCGACGCGCACCTCGGTCGCCCCGCAGGCGATCGCGGTCTCGAAATCATCGGACATGCCGATCGAGCGCACCGCCAGCCCGTGCGTGTCGGCCATGGCGACGAGGGTGCGGAAATGCGGCGCGGGGTCGTCGCCGAGCGGCGGAATCGCCATCAGCCCGTGCAGGCGCTCGCCGAACCGGGCGCGCATCGCGCGGATGAAACCATCCGCCTCGGCCATGCTCACCCCGGCCTTCTGCGGTTCGTCGCCGACATTCACCTGCACCAGCAGCCGCGGCATCCGCCCGGCGCGCTCGGCGGCCGCCGCCAGCGCATCGGCGAGTTTCGGCCGGTCGAGCGAATCGATGCAGTCGAACAAGTCCACCGCCTCGCGCGCCTTGTTGGTCTGCAACGGCCCGATCAGGTGCAGCGCGAGGCCCGGATGCGCCGGGCGCAGCAGCGGGAACTTCGCCGCCGCCTCCTGCACCCGGTTCTCGCCGAACACGCGTTGCCCGGCGCCGAGCGCCGCCTCGACCGTCGCGACCGGCTTGGTTTTCGACACCGCGATGAGCGTGACCGCGCGTCCCTGTGCGGCCGTGGCGATTCGCGCGCGGAGGGCATCGAGGGCGGGCCTGATCGTGTCGGGGCTGAATTCGCTCATGGATGAACAACTGATCGCGGCGGCGCGGGCGGTCAAGCGCCGCCGCCGCACAAGCCACCCGACGCTGTGGCTGTTCACCGATCCCGCTCGGCTGCCCGATCCGCTGGCGGCGATCGCGGTGCTGCCGCCCGGCCTGTCCGGCGTGGTGCTGCGCGACGAGGTCTCGGTGGCGCGCGCCGCCGCCATCGCCCGGCTGTGCCGCGCGCGGCGGATCGCGCTGGTGGTCGCCGGCGCGCCGCACCTCGCCGCGGCGCTGCATGCCGGGCTGCATCTGCGTCGCGGCGCCCATCTCGGCTGCGCCCACCTCACCCGTGGCTGGATCACCGCCTCCGCGCATGGCCGGGCGGAACTCGTCCGCGCCCGCCGCGCCGGCGCGGACCTCGTGTTTCTCTCGCCCGCCTTCCCGACCGTGAGCCATCCCGGCGCGCCCGCCCTGGGGCCGGTGCGCTGGGCGGCGCTCGCGCGCGGGGCAGGGCTGCCGGTCATCGCGCTGGGCGGCGTGCGGGGGCGCCGGCTGCGCGCGCTCGGCCGATCCTGCGCCGGCGCCGCCGCAATCGGAGCGCTGGCCATTCAGCGCCATACACTGTGTCCTTGATACAACAGCGCATCTAAATAGCCCGCAAGCCGTCCCACGCATGTTGCTTCCTGAGACTGAAATGCCTTTTATCCGCTTGTCCGCTGCCCGGCCGCGATTGGTCGCCTTTCCGATACGGCGCAGGCAGCGCAGGATTCACGCCGGTTCGGCCGGCACAATGGAGGTTTGAATGCGCAAGTATCTTCTGGCGTCTGCCGCGTCGCTCGGCTTGATGGTCGCGGCGTCCGGCGCCGCCCACGCCCAGGCTGCCAAGGCTCCGGCCCCGGGCTCGATCCATGTCTACCTCAACGGCCTGATCAACGACCAGATCAACATGATCGGCGCGTCCGGCGACAGCGTCCAGGGCGGCACCAAGCTGAACCCGATCGGCATGTCCGGCTTCATCCGCCTGTATCCGGGCTTCGACGGCACCACCGAGAATGGCGTGCAGTACGGTGCGCATATCGAGCTGCGCACGGCCTACAGCAGCGCCGGCGTCGGCATTGCCGAGAATAGCGCCAGCGGCAGCCTGACCGGCGTCGCGATCCGCCGCGCCTTCGCCTATATTGGCACGCCGCAGACCGGTTTCGTCCGCTTCGGCCAGACCGATGGCATCTGGTGGCTGCTCTCCACCGGCGAATACTACAATTTCGGTGACGGCAACCTGTGGAACTCCGATGGTGGCGTCGGCGCCGCTGTCCCCTCGCCGGACGCTCCCTCGGGCCTCTTCACCTCGACCGGCGCGCTCTACACCACCAACAAGATCGTCTACATCTCGCCGAAGATCGCGGGCTTCCAGGCCGGCTTCGACTATGAGCCGAACTCGAACGGCTTCAAGCAGGGCGAGGCTTGCGCCATTGGCAGCACCACCTGCGCCACGCTGGCGAGCGCTCCGGGCGGTGCGGGCAATGCCCGTCGCAAGAACACCGTCACCGGCGGCATCGAATATTCCGGCGAGTTCAACGGCGTTGGCGTGACGCTGGCCTATGACTACCTGCACGCCGCGCCGATCGGCAACAGCACCGGCGCCAACGTGTACAAGTCGATGGGCATCAACGAGCTGTCCGGCCAGGTCAAGTATGCCGGCTTCACCCTCGGCGTGAATGCGAAGGCTGGCCAGGTCAACAGCGGCCTGCACTTCCTGATGCCCGGCCAGCGCGACCTGACCTTCTATGAAGTGACCGGCATCTACGACATGGGCCCCTACACGGTCGGTGCCTACTACTTCAACAACCAGTCGGCTGGCGCTTACACGCTCGGCTCCGGCATCGGCCGCACCGAGACCGACTATGGTGTTGCGGTTGGCGCCAACTACGCCCTCAGCAAGAACCTCGGCCTGTATGCGACCTACCTCTATGGTCACCGTCACCAGGCGAACTACAGCTTCGCGTCGAACAGCGCGACGAACCTGAAGAACAACGTGCAGTCCCAGGCGATCAGCCTCGGCGCCGCTCTGAAGTGGTAATCTGACCCGCAAGGTGTTCAGATGGGGCGGCGGAGCGATCCGCCGCCCTTTTCTTTTGGCGGCCTTCACGGCTGCACCTGTTTGCCGGCCCTCACGGCCGCACCCGTTTGGCGGCCTTCGCGGCCGCACCCGTTTGGCGGCCTTCACGGCCGCACGTTTGGCGGCCTTCGCGGCCGCGCGGCCCTTGGCGCGGTCGCGTCGCAGGGTTAAAGACCATCGTTGCCGGCCGGATCCTCCGGTCCGAACTGCGGAGACGAATGTGCGCTTTCCAGACATGACCTGCCCGAACCATTTCCCGCGGACCGCCCTGAAGCTCGCGGCGCTCGCCTCCGCCCTCGCGCTCGTGGCGTGCAGCAACGCGCAGCAGCCGAACCTGCCGAGCATGCAGTCCTACCGGGTGCCCCAGGCAATGGCATCGAGCGGCAATGGCGGCGGCATCGGCTCGCTGTTCAGCCTCGGCGGCAAGAGCCAGGCCGGGCAGACCGGCGTCGCCGTCAACGCCTATCTCTGGCGCGCCTCGCTCGACACGCTGAGCTTCATGCCGCTCGCCTCGGCCGATCCCTTCGCCGGCGTCATCATCTCCGACTGGTATTCCCCGCCCGGCACGACCGACCATCGCTTCAAGGTCACCGCCTATGTGCTCGGCACCACGCTCGCCGCCAACAACCTCCGGGTCTCGGTGTTCGAGCAGGGCCGCAGCGGCGGCGCCTGGGTCGACCAGCCGGTTGATCCCGCGGTCGCCAGCGGCATCGAGGACCGCATCCTCGCCCGCGCCGCCCAGCTCAAGGCCGCGGGACAGCTGAACGGCTGATCCATGGACCAGACCACGCACGATTCCGGCGCCTATGATTTTTCCGCCGCCGAGGCACGCTGGCAGGCCGAATGGGACGCGCGGGCCTGCTTCGCCACCGCCGACATCCCCGCCGGCGGCCGGCGCAAATGCTACGTGCTCGAGATGTTCCCCTACCCCTCGGGCAAGATCCACATGGGCCATGTCCGCAATTACGCGATCGGCGACGTGATCGCCCGCGCCCGCCGCGCCCAGGGCTATGACGTTCTCCACCCGATGGGCTGGGACGCGTTCGGCCTGCCGGCCGAGAACGCGGCGCGCGAGCGCAATGTCGATCCCGCGAAATGGACCCGCGACAACATCGCGGCGATGAAGACCGACCTCAAGCGCGTCGGCCTCTCGGTCGACTGGTCGCGCGAATTCGCCACCTGCGATCCCGAATATTACGGCCACCAGCAGAAGCTCTTCCTCGATCTCTTTCGCGCCGGCCTCGCCTATCGCCGCGAATCGGCGGTGAACTGGGACCCGGTCGACATGACCGTGCTGGCCAATGAACAGGTGATCGACGGGCGGGGCTGGAAATCCGGCGCGCTGGTGGAAAAGCGCAAGCTCCGCCAGTGGTTCTTCCGCATTACCGATTTCGCCGACGACCTGCTCGCCGGGCTCGACACGCTGGAGAACTGGCCTGAGCGCGTGCGCACCATGCAGCGCAACTGGATCGGCCGGTCCGAAGGCGCCGAATTCTCGATCCGCCTGACGGAACCCTGCGCCGGGATCGACAGCGTGCCGGTCTACTCCACCCGGCCGGACACGCTGTTCGGCATGAGCTTCGTCGCCCTCGCGCCGGACCATCCGCTCGCCGCCGCCATCGCCGCGACCAATCAGCAGGCCGCCGCCTTCATCGCCGCCTGCCAGAGTGCCGGCACCTCCGAGGCCGCGATCGAGGCGGCCGAGAAGCGCGGCTTCGACACCGGGCTGCGCGTCGTCCACCCCTTCGACCCGTCGCGCACCCACCCGGTCTGGATCGCCAATTTCGTGCTGATGGACTACGGCACGGGTGCGATTTTCGGCTGCCCGGCGCATGACCAGCGCGACCTCGATTTCGCCCGCAAATACGGGCTCGACGTCACCGTCGTCGTCGCGCCCAAGGACGATCCCGGCCTCGCGGTGGGCGATGTCGCCTTCACCGGCGATGGCCTGATCGTCAATTCCGGCTTCCTCGATGGTCTCGCCGTCGCGGCGGCGAAATCCCGCGCCATCGCCGAGCTTGAGGCGCGCGGCGCCGGCAAGGGCGTGGTCAACTGGCGCCTGCGCGACTGGGGCGTCTCCCGCCAGCGCGCCTGGGGCTGCCCGATCCCGGTGATCCATTGCGAGGTCTGCGGCACCGTTCCCGTGCCGGAGAAGGATCTGCCGGTGCGCCTGCCGGAAGACCTCCCGTTCGACCGGCCGGGCAACGCGCTCGACCATCACCCGAGCTGGAAACACGTCGCCTGCCCGCAATGCGGCGCCGCCGCCCAGCGCGAGACCGACACGTTCGACACGTTCGTCGATTCCTCGTGGTATTTCGCCCGCTTCTGCGCCCCCCGCGCCGCGGTGCCGGCGGACCCGGCGGCGACCTCGCACTGGATGCCGGTCGATCACTATATCGGCGGCATCGAGCACGCGATCCTGCACCTGCTCTACGCCCGCTTCTTCACCCGGGCGATGCACCGGCTCGGCCAGGTCGGCGTCGCCGAGCCCTTCGCCGGCCTGTTCACCCAGGGCATGCTCACGCATGAGAGCTACCGCACCGAAGACGGCAAGTGGCTCTACCCCGAGGAGGTGATCCGCCACACCGATCACGCGACGACGCTCGATGGCCGCAAGGTGATCGTCGGCCCGATCGAGAAAATGTCGAAATCGAAGCGCAACACGGTCGATCCCTCGGCCGTCATCGCCCGCTTCGGCGCCGACACCGCGCGCTGGTTCGTCCTGTCGGACAATCCGCCCGAGCGCGACGTGGAATGGACCGAGGCCGGCGCCCAGGGCGCGTTCCGCTATGTCCAGCGCCTCCATCGCCTCGCCCGCAGCGTCGCCGCCGACCGTGCGGACGAGGTGGCGCTGGAGCGCGCCGAGGGCGAGGCCCGCAAGCTGCGCCAGGCGACCCACCGCACCATCGCCGCGGTCACCGAGGCGATCGACGGCTTCGCCTTCAACGTCGCCATCGCCCGGCTCTACGAGCTGGCCAACGCCATCGCCGAGTCCGAGGGCCGCACCGCCCCCGGCCTGCCGGCGGCGCGGCGCGAGGCGATGTCGGTGCTGATCCGCCTCGCCGCCCCGATCATCCCGCATGTCGCCGAAGAGGCGAACGCGCTGCTCGATCCCGCCTCCGGCCTCGTCGTCGACCAGCCCTGGCCGGTCGCCGACCCGGAGCTGCTCAAGCGGGATTCGATCACGCTGGCGGTGCAGATCATGGGCAAGCTGCGCGGCACGATCGAGCTGCCGCCGGGCGCTGATGCCGAAACCGCCATCGCGGCGGCGCTGGCCGAGCCGCGCATCGCGCAACTGCTGGCGGGGGCGAATATCGTCAAGCGCATCCACGTCCCCGACCGGATCGTGAACTTTGTCGTCCGGCCCTGAAGTCCTGGTCCTCGCCCTGGCGCTGCCGCTGGCGCTCGCCGGCTGCGGCTTCCGCCCGCTCTATGGCGGCGGCCCCGCCGGGGCCGCGGTCAGCGCCCAGCTCGACGAGGTCGATGTCGGCCTCCTGCCGGACCGCCAGGGCCAGCTGCTGCGCCAGGCGCTGGAGGCCGATCTCCAGCGTGCCGGCGCGCCCGGCTTCTACCGTTACTACCTGAAGGTCAGCTATGGCGGCTGGGCCGGCCAGCCCCTCGGCCTCCAGCCCGACAGCTCGAATACCCGCGTCCGCTACATCGCCTCGGCGAGATGGGAGCTGACCGCGGAGGGCAACCGCACCACGGTGATCGCCCGCGGCACCGCCGAGGCGATGGACGCGGCCAACATCATCGACAACCAGAACTTCGCCGCCACCCTCGACCAGGGCGTGCTGCGCCACCATTTCGCCCAGCGCCTCGCCCGGCAGATCACCGCACAACTCGCCGCCTATTTCCGCAATCACCCCGACCGGGGCTAGCCGCTTGAAGATCGACGCCCGCAACGTCGAGCGGTTTCTCGCCGATCCCGGTGCGGCGCGCTTCGTCCTTGTCTATGGGCCCGACACCTCGCTCGTCGCCGAACGGGCGCGGCGCCTTGCGAAGCGCGTCGCCGGCGCGCTCGACGATCCGTTCCGCCTTACCGAACTCGATGCCGACACCGCCGAGCGCCTGCCGGAAGAGGCGGCGGCGCAGGCCTTCGGCGGCGGCCGCCGCGTGGTGCTGCTGCGCGATGCGGCGGATCGTCAGGCTCCGGTCGTCGAGACGATGCTGGAGGGCAGGGGGGATGCGCTGGTGATCGGCATGGCGGCCGATCTCGCCGCTCGCTCGAAGCTGCGCACGCTCGCCGAAAAACACACCGAAGCCGCCGCCATCGCCTGCTACCCGCCGGAGGGCGCGGCGCGCGGCCCGGCGCTGGAGGCGGCCCTGCGCGCCGCCGGGGTGGGCATCGGCCGCGAGGCGCTGGCGCTCGCCGCCAGCCGGCTCGGCGGCGAAACCGGCGCGCTGCGCGACGCCGCCGAGCGGCTCGCCCTCTATGCCGGGCCGGGCGGCGCGGTCGATCTCGCCGCGGTCGAGGCGGTGCTGGACGATCAGGGCTCCGCCTCGATGCAGGATGCGATCGATGCGGCGCTGGCCGGCAACATCGCCGCCGCCGACCATGCGATCGGCCTCGCCCTCGAAGAGGGGGCGGCGCCGGTCGCGGTGATGCGGGTGCTGCTGTCCGAGCTGGCGGCGCTGCGCCTCGTGGCCGATGCGGTCGGACGCGGCGCCAGCCCGCGCGACGCCATCGCCGCCCGCCGCCCGCCGGTTTTTTTCAAGCGCCAGCCGGCCGCCCTGGCCGCCGCCGCACGGTGGCGCGAGCCCGCCATCATGGCCGCGATCGAGCGCGTGCTGCGCGCCGAGGCCGATTGCAAGCGCACCGGCGCGATGCCCGAGCTGATCGCCCGGCAGACCCTGCTCGGCCTCGCCCAGCGCGCCGCGCGCGGGTCGGCCTCCTGATCCATCCCCTCTTTCCAGCCCGCGCCGGCGGGGCCATATCCAGCAATAGCACTATCCGATCAGATGGCGTCGTCTGACCGGAACGTGCTCTAGAGCATCATCGGATCAGATGGAATCATCTGATCGGATAAAGATGCTCTAATTATCAATAGGATAGAGTACGACATCCGATCCGGATGGATCGGAACGTGCTCTAAGACAGATCGGGGTTCAGAGGCGGTTCATGGCAGGGTCGGGCTACATCACCGTGCGCGGCGCGCGCGAGCACAATCTGAAAAACATCGACGTCCGCATCCCGCGCGACCAGCTGACCGTGATCACCGGCCTGTCCGGCTCCGGCAAATCCTCGCTCGCCTTCGACACGATCTATGCCGAGGGCCAGCGCCGCTATGTCGAGAGCCTGTCCGCCTATGCGCGGCAGTTCCTCGAACTGATGGGCAAGCCGGATGTCGACAGTATCGAGGGCCTCTCCCCGGCGATCTCGATCGAGCAGAAAACCACCTCGCGCAACCCGCGCTCCACCGTCGGCACCGTCACCGAAATCCACGACTACATGCGCCTGCTCTGGGCCCGCGCCGGCGTGCCCTATTCGCCGGCCACCGGCCTGCCGATCGAGGCGCAGACGGTGAGCCAGATGGTCGACCGGGTGATGGCGATGCCTTCCGGCACCCGGCTGCTGCTGCTCGCCCCGGTGGTGCGCGACCGCAAGGGCGAATACCGCAAGGAACTCGCCGAATTGCAGCGCCGCGGCTTCACCCGCGTGAAGGTCGACGGCAAGCTCTACGAAATCGCCGAGGTGCCGGCGCTCAACAAGAAGATCAAGCACGAGATCGAGGCGGTGGTGGACCGCATCGTCGTGCGCGAGGGCGCGGAACAGCGCCTCGCCGATTCCTTCGAGACCGCGCTCGCCCTCTCGGATGGCATCGCCTATGCCGAGAACGCCGACAGCGGCGAGCGCACGGTGTTTTCCGCCCGCTTCGCCTGCCCGGTCTCCGGCTTCACGATCGAGGAGATCGAGCCGCGCCTGTTCAGCTTCAACTCGCCGCACGGCGCCTGCCCCGAATGCGCCGGTCTCGGCACCGAAACCGTGTTCGACCCCGCGCTGATCGTCCCCGACGAGCGCCGCCCGCTCGCCGAGCAGGCCATCGCCCCCTGGGCCAACGCGCAATCGCCCTATTACGAACAGACGCTGGCCAGCCTCGCGAAGCATTTCAAGGTGAAGCTGACCACGCCCTGGGAAGACCTGCCCGAGACGGTGCGCGAGGCGATCCTGTTCGGCGCCGGCACCACCGAGATCGCCTTCTCCTACAAGGATGGCGTGCGCGCCTATACCGTCACCCGCCCGTTCGAGGGGGTGGTGCGCAATCTCGAACGCCGCATGCGCGAGACCGACAGTGTCTGGGTGCGCGAGGAGCTGGCGCGCTACCAGGCCGAGCAGCCCTGCCGGCGCTGCCAGGGTGCGCGCCTGCGCGACGAGGCGCTGGCCGTCCGCATCGCCGCGAAAAACATCGCCGAGGCCTCGGATCTCTCGATCCGCGAGGCGCGCGACTGGTTCGCCACCGTGCTCGACACGCTGACCCCGCAGCGCCAGGACATCGCCCGCCGCATCCTGCGCGAGATCAACGAGCGGCTGCAATTCCTCGTCGATGTCGGGCTCGACTATCTCTCCCTTGCCCGCAGCTCGGCGACACTCTCCGGCGGCGAAAGCCAGCGCATCCGCCTCGCCAGCCAGATCGGCTCCGGCCTCACCGGCGTTCTCTATGTTCTCGACGAACCCTCGATCGGTCTGCACCAGCGCGATAACGAGCGGTTACTCGGAACGCTGCGCCGGCTGCGCGATCTCGGCAACACGGTCCTCGTCGTCGAGCATGACGAGGATGCGATCCGCAGCGCCGATCATGTGATCGATATCGGCCCGCGCGCCGGTGTGCATGGCGGCGAGCTGATCGCCGAGGGCACGGTGGCCGACATCGCCGCCAATCCGCGCTCGCTCACCGGCGACTATCTCTCCGGCCGCCGCGCCATCGCGGTGCCGGACCGCCGCCGCCCGGTCGATCCCGCGCGGATGCTGAAACTCGTCGGCGCCCGCGGCAACAATCTCAAGACCGTCACCGGCGAATTCCCCCTCGGCGTGTTCACCGCCGTCACCGGCGTCTCCGGCGGCGGCAAGTCCACTCTGGTGATCGACACGCTCTACAAGGCGGTCTCCCGCCGGCTGATGGGCTCGGGCCAGGTGCCCGCGCCGTTCGACCGGCTCGACGGGCTCGACCTGCTCGACAAGATCATCGAGATCGACCAGTCGCCGATCGGCCGCACCCCGCGCTCGAACCCGGCGACCTATACCGATCTCTTCGCCCCGATCCGCGACTGGTTCGCCGAACTGCCGGAAAGCCGCGCGCGCGGCTACAAATCCGGCCGCTTCTCCTTCAACGTCAAGGGCGGGCGCTGCGAGGCCTGCCAGGGCGACGGTGTGCTGAAAATCGAGATGCACTTCCTGCCCGACGTGTTCGTCACCTGCGACACCTGCAAGGGAAAACGTTACAACCGCGAAACGCTGGAAATCCGCTTCCGCGACAAGTCGATCGCCGATGTGCTCGACATGAATGTCGACGAGGCGATGGGCTATTTCTCCGCCCAGCCGCGCATCCGCGACCGGCTCGAACTGCTCGGCAAGGTCGGGCTCGGCTACATCAAGCTCGGCCAGGCGGCGACCACCCTTTCGGGCGGCGAGGCGCAGCGCATCAAGCTCGCCAAGGAACTCGCCCGCCGCGCCACCGGCCGCACGCTCTATATTCTTGACGAGCCGACAACAGGACTGCACTTTGAGGATGTCCGCAAATTGCTGGAGGTTCTCCATGCGCTGGTCGATGCCGGCAACACCGTGATCGTGATCGAGCACAATCTGGAGGTCATCAAGACCGCCGATTGGATCATCGATCTCGGCCCCGAGGGCGGCGATGGCGGCGGCGAGATCGTCGCCGCCGGCACGCCCGAGGATGTGGTGGGGAGCGACCGCTCGCACACCGCCCGCTTCCTCGCCCCGCTGCTGCCCGATCCGCTGGCCAAGCCGGCGGCGCGACCCCCCGGCCGCCGCCGCAAGGTCGCCTGATGCTGCCCTAGAGCACGTTCCGATCCATCCGGATCGGATGTCGTGCTCTATCTTGTTGATAACCAGAGCATCTTTATCCGATCAGATGCTTCCATCTGATCGGATGTTGCCCTACGCCCCGGCGGCGAGCGGCGCCACGGTGACCGGCACCGATTTGTAGGTCGGCGTGCCGCTCTGCCGGTCGTGCCGCGACAGCGGCATCAGCACGTTGGCCTCCGGGTAATAGGCCGCGACCGAGCCTTCCGCGATGTCGTATTCGATGGCGGTGAACCCGGCGAGGCGATGCGCCCCGTCCTCGGCATGGGCGACGTCGATGCGCCCGCCATGCTCGATGCCGAGCCGCTCCATGTCGGCGCGGTTCATGAACACGACGTCGCGCCGGCCGAACACGCCGCGATAGCGGTCGTCCATCCCGTAGATCGTGGTGTTGTACTGGTCATGGCTGCGGATCGTGGTCAGCAGCAGGGTCTCCTGCTCCGCGCCGGCGCCGCCCGGCGGCATGAACTCGGCGCGGCCCGAGGCGGTGCGCCACTCGCGCTCGGCCGGCGGGATCGGCAGGCGGAAGCCGCCCGGCACGGCGACGCGCGCGTTGAAATCGGCGAAATCGGGGAATACCGCCTCGATCGCGTCGCGGATCAGGCTGTAATCGGCCACCATCTCGCCCCAGGGCACGGTGCTGCGGGGCAGGGTGGCCATCGCCATCCCGGCGACGATCGCTGGCTCCGAGCGCAGCAGCTGCGAGGCCGGCGCGAGCTTGCCGGCCGAGGCATGCACCATCGACATCGAATCCTCGACGGTGATGACCTGCGGTCCGCTCTGCTGGATATCCTCCTCGGTGCGGCCGAGGCAGGGCAGGATGATCGATTCGCGGCCGATCAGCAGATGCGAGCGGTTCAGCTTGGTGGCGACATGCACGGCGAGATCCAGCTTGCGCATCGCCGCGGCGCAGGCCTCGGTATCCGGCATGGCGATGGCGAGATTGCCGCCGAGTGCCAGCAGCGCGCGGGACTCGCCGCGCAGCATCGCCTCCATCGCCGCGACCGCGTCATGCCCGTGGGCGCGCGGCGGCGCGAAGCCGAACCGCTGCGCGATCCGCTCCAGCATCGCCTCGCCCGGCTTTTCGGTGATTCCCACGGTGCGGTCGCCCTGCACGTTGGAATGGCCGCGCAGCGGGCAGATCCCCGCTCCCTCGCGGCCGAAATTCCCGCGCAGCAGCAGCAGGTTGGCGATCTGGCGCACATTCTGCGTGCCGGTCGAATGCTGGGTGATGCCCATGCCATAGGTGACGATGGTCGATTTCGCCCGCGCGTAATGCCCCGCCACGGTGGCGAGATCGGCGCGCGACAGCCCGCTCGCCGCCTCGATCCGCTCCCACGGCGTCGCGCGCAGGTCGGCGGCGAGATCGTCGAACCCGTTGGTGTGGGCCGCGATGAACTCCCGATCCAGGATCCCGGCCTCCGGCCCCGCCTCGGCATCGAGTTCGAGCAGCGCCTTCATGATGCCCGAGAGTGCCGCGGCATCGCCGCCGACCCGCACCTTGAGATAGGTCGAGGCGATCGGCGTCGCCCCCATCGTCGCCATCTCCACCGCGTTCTGCGGATCGGCGAAGCGTTCCAGCGCCCGCTCGCGCATCGGGTTGAACACGATGATCGGCACCCCGCGGCGCGCCACCTCGTGCAGCGTGCCCATCATGCGCGGATGGTTGGTGCCGGGATTGTGGCCCATCGCGATGATCAGGTCGCAATGGTCGAAATCGTCGAGCGAGACGGTGCCCTTGCCGAACCCGATCGACTGCGGCAGCCCGACGCTGGTCGCCTCATGGCACATGTTCGAGCAGTCGGGGAAATTGTTGGTGCCGTATTCGCGGGCGAACAGCTGGTAGAGGAACGCCGCCTCGTTCGAGGCGCGGCCGGAGGTGTAGAACTCCACCATGTTGGGGTCGGGCAGGGCGCGCAGCACCGCGCCGATGCGGGCGAAGGCGTCGTCCCAGCCGATCTCGCGATAGGTGTCGCTCGCGTGGTCATAGGCCAGCGGATGGGTCAGCCGCCCGGCATCCTCCAGCGCGTGGTCGGACCAGCCGAGCAGCTCGCTCACCGTGTGGGCGGCGAAGAAATCGGGGCCGACGCGCTTGCGCGTCGCTTCCCAGGTCACCGCCTTGGCGCCGTTCTCGCAGAACTGGAAGGTCGAGGTGTGTTCCTTGTCCGGCCAGGCGCAGCCGGGGCAGTCGAACCCGGTGGGCTTGTTGGTGCGCAGCAGCAGGCGGGCGGCGTCGCCGGCATCCATCTGGGTGCGGATCGCCTTGGCGGTGGCGCGCAGCGCGCCCCAGCCGCCGGCGGGCGCGCCATAGGGCCGGATGCCCTTCAGGTTGTGATCGGGCACGATGCGACGTCGCGTGGTCATGGGCTGCATCTCCGCTAGAGCGCCTTCCGGTCCGTCGGGGCCGGCCGCGGTTCTCTATGATGGTGATCATTAAAGCATCGTTACCCGCTCGGATATTTCCATCCGCCCGGGCGGTGCTCTGGTCTGGCCGCGCCGGCCCGCAAGCCGGTCGCGCCTCGCACGTGAGCCAGTGTGTCCGAACCTGCAACCCCTTGGACGACAAAATACCTGTGCAGAACGGGGCAGGGGGCACGACCCCCCTTGCTGCGCGGCGGTGTATGGCCGACATCAGGGCCGATCGGCGTCTGCTGTAGGGCGTCGCCCCGCCGGAGGTCAGAACGTGGATTACCTGGGAGCCTTGCGCCTGTTCGGCCGCGCGGTCGAGCTTGGCAGTTTCTCGAAGGCGGCCGAGGCGCAGGGGGCGAAAGTGTCGACCGTCTCGCGCGCCGTCGCCGGGCTCGAGGCCGATCTCGGCGTCGCCCTGTTCCACCGCTCGACCCGCCGCCTCCACCTCACCGAGCCGGGCGAGCAATTCTACGCCCAGGTGCAGGCCATCCTCCGCAATCTTGACGAAGCGCGCGATTCCGTCGCGGCGATGCAGGCGCGGCCGCAGGGCCTGCTGCGGCTCAACCTGCCCGGCGCCTTCGGCCGCCGCCATGTCGTCCCCTTCATCCCGGAATTCCTCAAGCTCTATCCCGGCCTCAGGCTCGAACTCTCCTTCACCGACGTGCGGATGGACCTGCTGGCCAGCGGCGCCGACCTCGCCATCCGCATCGGCCCGCTGATCGATTCGACGCTGATCGCCCGCAAGCTCGCCGGCCATCGCCGCGTCGTCTGCGCGAGCCCGTCCTATCTCGCCAGCGCCCCGCCGCTCGCCGCGCCGCGCGACCTGCTGCGCCACAACGCCCTGATCTACACGCTGCAACCGACCGACCGCTGGTTCTTCCGCCGCGGCGCCGAGGCCGGCGCGCCGGAGGAGGAAGTGCCGATCGCCGGCATTCTCCGCTCCGATGATTCCGAGGCGCTGCTCGATGCCGCCCTCGCCGGCGTCGGCATCGCCCTGCTACCGGTCTGGCTGGTCGGCGAGGACATCGCCCGCGGCCGGCTGGTGCGGCTGCTGCCGGACTGGTTCTCGATGATCTCGACCCGCCCCGGCGGCATCTACGGCATCTACCCGCCGCATGCCCGCATCTCCCCCAAGGTGCGCGCCTTTCTCGACTTCATCGAGACGAAATTCGGCCGCCCGCCCTACTGGGATACCGAGGCCGGCTGATCCCTCCCGCCCGGCCTACCCGTTCCGTCCCGTCTCCCCCGCCCGAGGATTGCCCGCATGATCGTTCACGACCGCGCCAACACGCTGACCCTGCTGACCACCCTGCGCGGCTCGATCCTGCAACGCGTCGCGCCGCGGCTGCTGGCGCTGTTCCTGCTCGCCCTCGCCGTCACCATCGCCCATGCAATCCACCCGCTGCCGGACTGGCCGCTGGCCACCGTGCCCTTCACCCTGCTCGGCCTCGGCCTGTCGATCTTTCTCGGCTTCCGCAACAGCGCCTGCTACGACCGCTGGTGGGAAGGGCGGCGGCAATGGGGAACGCTGATCGCCGAATCCCGCGCCCTGATCCGCGAGATCACCGCGCTCCTGCCCGATGACGCCGCACTCACTCAGCGCCTCGGCGGCCGCATCGCCGCCTTCGCCCACCTGCTGCGCGATCATCTGCGCGGCGCGGCGGGGGCGGACTGGCAGGACTGGCTCGCCCCCGCCGAGCGCGCGTGGCTCGCCGGCCAGCGCAACCGGCCGGACGCGGCGCTGCGCCTGCTCTCCGCCGAACTGGCCGGCCTCGTCGCCGCCGGCAGGCTGAGCGACATGCTCTACCGCATCCTCGCCGAGCGCATCGCCGCGATGACCGGCATCCAGGCCGCCTGCGAGCGCCTGCGCACCACGCCCACCCCCTTCACCTACTCCCTGCTGCTGCACCGCACCGCATGGCTGTTCTGCATCTTCCTCCCCTTCGGCTTCGTGCAGACGCTCGGCCTCGCCACACCCATCGTCACGGTGATCCTCGGCTATGCGTTTTTCGGCCTCGATGCGCTGGGCGACGAGCTGGAGGAGCCTTTCGCCATCTCCCAAAATGCCTTGCCGCTCAATGCTTTCGCACGAACGATCGAGATCGCGGTGCTCGAAGCCCTCGGCGCCGACGAGCTGCCGCCGCCGCTGTTGCCGGTCAATCACGTCCTGTCGTGAACCCCGCCCCATGGGTTGACATGGCCGCGTCACTGGCTACTTGGATTTCAGAAATTACTGAAAGTTCAGACAGTGCCGCTCTCCCCCATCATCGAGGCCTTCGTGCTGCATTTCGGCGAGATGGGCAGCCATTGGGGCATCAACCGCACGGTCGGGCAGATCTACGCGCTGCTCTACGTGTCCGATCGCCCGCTGCCGGCCGACGAGATCGCCGAAACCCTCGGCTTCTCCCGCTCGAACGTCTCGATGGGGCTGAAGGAGCTGCAATCCTGGCGCCTCGTGCGGCTGCAACACCTGTCGGGTGACCGGCGCGAGCATTTCTCGACCCCGGACGACATCTGGCAGATCGTCCGCGCCCTCGCCGAGGAGCGCCGCCGCCGCGAGATCGACCCCACCCTCACCGTGCTGCGCGACCTGCTGATGGAGGCCCCCCGCTCGGAGGCCGACCGGCTCGCCCAGCGCCGCCTCGCCGAGATGCACGACCTGATCGAGCTGCTGATGCGCTGGTCGGAAGACGTGCAGAAGCTCGACAACAAGGATCTGGTCCAGCTGCTCCGCCTCGGCGGCCGCGTCGTCGCGCTGCTGGAACTGAAGAACCGCCTGCCGCTGCTCGGGCGCGGCAAGGCCGGCCGCTCCCGGCCCGAGACAACCGAAGCCGACGCCCTTGCCGGCGCCGACGCCGACGACAACAACGATACGGACAGAGAATGACAAGCATGCATGCCGGCGGGCTGGCGATCGTGCTCGCACGCGCCCAGTTCGGTTTCACCATCGCCTTTCACATCATGTTCCCGGCCTTCTCGATCGGGCTCGCCGCCTATCTGACGGTGCTCGAGCTGATGTGGCTGGTCACCAATCGCCCGGTCTATCTCGACGCCTATCGCTACTGGCTGAAGATCTTCGCCGTGATCTTCGCGATCGGCGTCGTCTCCGGCCTGGTGATGGCCTACGAGGTCGGCGCCAACTGGTCCGGCTACTCGGCCAAGGTCGGGCCGATCCTCGGGCCGCTGCTCGCCTGGGAGACGATGACGGCCTTCTTCCTCGAGGCCGGCTTCCTCGGCATCATGCTGTTCGGCATGTCGCGCGTCGGCCCGAAGCTGCATTTCGCGGCGACCGCGCTGGTCTCGATCGGCACGCTGATCTCGGCCTCGTGGATTCTCGCCGCGAATTCGTGGATGCAGACGCCCCGCGGCTACGCGATCGGCGCGAACGGCGATTTCGTGCCGAAGAACTGGCTCGCCATCATCTTCAACCCGACCTTCCCCTACATGTGGCTGCACATGGTGCTCGCCGCCTTCATCGCGACGGCGCTCGCCGTCGGCGCGGTCGGCGCGTTCCACCTGCTGCGCAACCCGAAAAACCCGGTCAGCCGGCTGATGTTCTCGATGGCGATGTGGATGCTGACCATCGCCGTGCCGGTCCAGGGCTATATCGGCGATGAATCCGGCCGCGCGACGATGACCGACCAGCCGCTGAAGCTCGCCGCGATGGAGGGCGACTTCCACACCCGCGCCGGCCAGGCGCTGCACCTGTTCGGCTGGCCCAGCCGCAGCCTCGGCCGCCTGCTCTATGACGTGAAGATCCCCGATCTCGGCTCGCTGATCATCACCCACAAGCTGCACGGCGTGGTGCAGGGGCTCGATGCGTTCCCGAAATCCGACTGGCCGGTGCTGATCCCGACCTTCTGGGGCTTCCGCGTCATGGTCGGGCTGTGGTCGCTGATGCTGCTCCTCGCCCTCGGCGCGCTGGCCCTGCGCCGCGGCGGCCGGCTCTATGAGAACGCCTGGTTCAAGCGCTTCGCGGTGGCGATGGGCCCGGCCGGCTTCATCACCATCATCGCCGGCTGGGTGGTCACCGAAACCGGCCGCCAGCCCTGGACGGTCTATGGTGTGCTGCGCACGGTGCAGAGCGCCTCGCCGCTCACCCTGGGCGAGATCGTCTGGTCGTTCGGCGTCATCATCGTGCTCTACACGCTCGTCTTCGGCGTCGGCATCCGCTACGTGCTCGGCCTGATGGCGCATGAGCCGACGGTGGGCGAACCGCCGCTGCGCGACGACAAGCCGCTGCGCAGCCATGGCCCGCACCGCCTGCACGATCCCGCTGCCGCCCCGAGCCCGGCGGAGTGACCGCCATGCTCAACGCCCACACATTGCCGATCATCTGGGGCTGCATCATGGCCTTCGTGATCTTCGCCTATGTCGTGCTCGACGGGTTCGATCTCGGCGTCGGCATCCTCTTCGCGGCCGAGCGCGGCCGCACCGAGCGGGACGTGATGGTGAATTCCATCGCCCCGGTCTGGGATGGCAACGAAACCTGGCTGGTGCTCGGCGGCTCCGGCCTCTACGGCGCCTTCCCCGAGGCCTACAGCGTGATCCTGCCGGCGGTCTACCCGCTGGTGATCGCCATGCTGATCGGCCTCATCCTGCGCGGCGTCGCCTTCGAGTTCCGCTTCCGCGCCCATACCGAGCAGCACCGGCTCAACTGGGATTACGGGTTCTGGTTCGGCTCGGTCCTCGCCGCCTTCTGCCAGGGGGCGATCCTCGGCGCCGTGCTGCACGGCACCAGGGTCGTCGGCGACCAGTTCGCCGGCGGGCCCTTCGCCTGGTTCTCCGCCTTCTCGGTGTTCACCGGCCTCGCGGTGGTCTGCGGCTACGCGCTGCTCGGCGCCGCCTGGCTGGTCTGGCGCACCGAAGGCGGGCTGCAACTGCGGATGCGCCACGAAACCGCCCGGCTCACGCTCGGCATGCTCGCCTGCATCCTCGCCGTCAGCATCTGGTCCCCGCTGCTCGACCATGCCTATGCCGTGCGCTGGTTCACCTGGCCGGGCCTCGCCGTCACCGGCCTCGCCCCGCTCGCGGTGATGGCGCTGGCCTTCGTGCTGTTCCGCGCCCTGCGCCGCGGCGCCGCCTCGCGTGACAACACCGCCTTCCTCTGCGCGCTCGGCCTGTTCCTGGTCAGCTTTCTCGGCCTCGGCTTCTCGCTGTTCCCGAACATCATCCCGCCCGGCGTGACCATCTGGCAGGCCGCATCCCCGGTCGGCTCGCAGGAATTCCTGCTGGCCGGTGCCGCGGTGATGCTCCCGGTCATCATCGCCTACAACGCCTTCGCCTACCGCGTCTTCCACGGCAAGGTCGACCACGCGGCCTTCGATCACTGAGCCCGACGCCCGGCCCGCATGCAGGGCCGGGCGCATGGCTGGACAGCATGGCCAAGCCGTGTTGATACAATGTTCCGCCGCGGCAGGACGCCGTGGCGCGGTCTTCGAGCGGAGGGTTGGACAATGGCGGGTAGTGTGAACAAGGTGATTCTGGTCGGCAATCTCGGGCGCGATCCCGAAACGCGGACCACGCAATCCGGCATGAAGATCGTCAATCTCGCCGTGGCGACCTCGGAATCCTGGAACGACAAGGCGAGCGGCGAGCGCCAGGAGCGCACCGAGTGGCACCGCGTCGTCATCATGAACGACCGGCTGGCGGATGTGGCGGAGCGTTATCTGCGCAAGGGCTCCAAGATCTATCTCGAAGGCAAGCTGCAGACCCGCAAATGGACCGACCAGGCGGGCCAGGAGAAATACACGACCGAGGTGATGCTCGGCCGGATCGGCGCCGAGCTGGTCCTGCTCGACCGTGCCGGCGCCGGCGGCGGCGACGACATGCCGCGCCCGGCGCCGCGCGCCCCGGCCGCGTCCCCGGCCGCGCCCGCCGCCAGCCAATCGCGCGGCGGCGGCTGGGATTCCGGCCGCGCCAGCGATCTCGACGACGAGATTCCCTTCTGAGCAGAGCATCATCCGCCCGGATGAAGCTCAGATAAAGCTCAGATCCCGGCACCACCCATGAACGTCTCTTCCAGCGCCCGGCGCAGGTCGCTCACATACCCATCGAGCCCGTTGCGGGCGCGTGGATGCGGCGTGCGGATCGCCACATCCCGCGCGATCCGCGCCGGGCTGCCGGCCAGCAGCACCACCCGCTCGGCGAGATAGGTCGCCTCGTCGAGATCATGCGTCACGAACAGGATCGTGGTGCCGGTCTCCCGCCAGATCCGCAGCAGCTCGTCCTGCAAGGCATGCCTGGTGATCGCATCAAGCGCGCTGAACGGCTCGTCCATCAGCAACAGGTCGGCCGAGACGGCGAGGGCGCGGGCAATGCCGACGCGCTGCCGCTGGCCGCCGGAAAGCTGCCCCGGCCAGCGCCCCGCCGCATCGAGCAGGCCGACGAGGTCGAGCGCCGCCTCCGCCCGCCGCCGCCGCGCCGCCGCGTCCAGCGCCAGCCCCTCCAGCCCGAACTCGACATTGCCGAGCACCCGCCGCCACGGCATCAGCCGCGCATCCTGAAACACCAGCGCCGCCGTCCTGCGGTCGGGCGCCGGGCGGGTCAGCAGCCGCACCTCGCCGCGCCGCGCCGCGGCCAGCCCCGCCACCACCCGCAACAGGGTGGACTTGCCGACGCCGGACGGCCCGACGATCGCGGTAAACCCGCCGCGCTTCAGGCTGAGATCGAGCCCTTCGAGCACGTTGCGCCCGGAGGCATCGCCCGGATGGCCGAAGGCGAGGCCGGTCAGCTCCACGATCATCTCCCCGGCACCGCTCATGCCCGCGTCCACGCCAGAAACCGCCGCGTCACCCGCTCGAACATCAGGTCGGTCATGCCGTAGAGCAGCGCGATCGTCAGCATGTAGAGCACCAGGACATTGGTCGCGAGCACCCCGGCCGCCTCGTTCATCCGCTGCCCGATCCCCGGAATCCCGAACAGCTCCGCCGCCACCACCGCCATCCAGCCCTGGCCGAGCCCCGAGCGCACGCCCGAAAGCATCCCCGGCAGCGCCGCCGGCAGGATCACCTTGCCGAGCCGGCGGGCGAACCCGCCCTGGCCGAACGCCGCGGCGAGTTCCACCAGCCCCTCATCGACCGCCTCGACCGCCGACCACGTCGCGAAATAGTTCAGCCAGAACACGCCGACGCCGATGATGAACGCCGCCGCCGCCTGGCTGGGGCCGAACCAGATCAGCGTGAAGGGAATCCACGCCAGCGGCGGAATCGGCCGCAGCAGCCGCGCGATCCAGGCTTGCACGGCGGCGAAGCGCGGCAGCAGCGCCACCGCCGCCCCGGCGACGATGCCGAGCAGGCTGCCGAGGCAGACGCCGATCAGGTAATGCCCGAGACTCTCGCCGATCGCGGTGAACCAGCTGCCATTGCGGATCTCGCCGATCAGCGCCTGCGGAATCGCACTCGGCGCCGGCACCAGGCTCGCCGGCAGCACCCCGCTGCGCACCGCCGCCTCCCAGGCGCCGATAAAAACCGCGAGCCCCGCCGCCGAGAGCAGCGCCGGCCGGCGTGGCGTGCCCGGCCTCATCCGGCCGATTTCACCGCATGCAGGTAGAACGAGGTGTCGAACATCGCCCCCACATCCGCGACCTTCCCGATATGGTCGATCTTCGCCTGATAGGTGTTGAGCTTTTCGGTCGCCGCGATGATCCGGCGCGGATCGGCGACCGGGTTGAGCGAGGGCGATTGCACCGCCTGCAGCAGCGTCGCCTCCGGGATCAGCCCCTTGCCGAGCGTCTTCGCGAGATCGGCGGCGGCGCGATGCGGATGCGCGCGCAGGAAATGCGTCGCCCGCACATGCAGATCGACCATGGTCTGCACCGCCGCCGGGTTGTCATGCGCGAGGCGGGATGTCACCGCGAGCACAGCGCCTGGCTGGCCAGGGAACATCGTATCGCCGCGCACGAGGATGCGCGCCCCCTTGTCGCGCTCCTGCACGATGGTCAGGGTCGGCTCCAGCGTCGATGCGGCGTCGAGCGATCCCGAGAGCAGCGCCTGCTGCAACGCGCTGGCGCCGAACCCCATCACCTCGACCGTATCCTGCGGCACATGCGCCACCTCGTCGAGCCAGTAGCGCAGCACCGTATCCGGCACCGAGCCGCGCGGCAGGCTGCCGATCCGCGCCTTGCGCCCGGTCGCCTTGCGGAAGGCGGCGAAGGCGGCGGCGGGGGAGGCTGCGTGCGGCCACATCCCGGCGAGCTTGCCGCGCCCGAGCAGGGCGATCTGCCCCTCGCCATTCGCCGCGACGATCCGCAGATCGACGCCATGCGCCTGGGCGACCATCGCCGGGCCGATCCCGATATAGGCGACGTCGAACCGGCCGGAGGCGAGCGCCTGCACCATTGCCGGGCCCGAGGAAAAACTGGTGCCGTGCAGCGCGAGCCCCGCCTGCCGCGCCCAGCCCTCGGCCTCGATGACAAAGAGCTGCGCCATCGGCAGGATCGGGATATAGGCGACGCGGAGCGCCGTCGTCCCTGCCGCCCGCGCCGTCCGCGCGCCCCCTGCGGCCGCCGCGAGCGCCGCGGCCCCCGCCATCATCTGGCGTCGTGATGTCAAAACTCTGTCTGTCTGCGGCATCTTGCTATCCCGGAACTGGCGAACCCGCCGCCGGCGCGGCGCGCGGGCGGGCAACGTAACAGCAGACGGTCCCGCTTCACAATCGCCGCGTCCGCGCACGGTGCCGTGCGCCTGTGTCCCGCGCATCAGCGCGTATTTTCGCGTCCCGCGCATCAGCGTTTATTTTGTATCCCGCGCTCTAGAGCATCATCCGATCAGATGGAATCATCTGATCGAATAAAGATGCTCGACTTATCAATATGCTAGAGCACTACATCCGATCCAATCGGATCGGAAAGTGCTCTAGCGCGGGGGCGGCGGAGCAATCCCCAGCCGCGCCAGCAGCCTTGCATCCCCGGGTGTGACGACATCCGCCAGCGTATAGCGGTCGAACACCGCGAGCAGTGCCGCCTGCGCCTCGTTCATCACCCCGTGCAACCCGCAACAGCCGCCGATCGCGCAGGCCCCGCCCTCCTGGCAGGTCACCAGCGCGAGGCTCGGCTCCATCGCCCGCACCACCTCGCCGAGCCCGATCCGCTCTGCCGGCCGCGCGAGCCGCATTCCGCCATTGCGGCCGCGAATGGTCTCGACCAGCCCTTTCTGGCCGAGCGCGTGCGCCACCTTGGTCAGATGGTTCTCCGAAATCCCGTAGGCGGAAGCCACTTCCGGGATCGACGCATGATCGTCCGGCCGCAACGCGAGGAAAATCAGCGCCCGCAGGCCGTAATCGGTGAACATTGTGAGATGCATTCACCACCCCTAACGCCGCCGCCGCGCCGGATCAACGAAATTGCATTTCCTCGGCGTGGATCTGCGCCGCCGGCACGCCATGACGTCGCGCCGTCGCGACCACCGCCTCGACCAGACGCGGCGGGCCGCAGACATAGACATCCGGCTTGTTCGCGGCTGTTGCGAGGAATCTGTCGAGCGCCTCGGCCGCGGTGCCGACGAACCCCGCCCAGTCGCCCTCCGGATGCCAGATCGCGGTGGTCACCGCGAGGGCGGGCAGCTGTGTGGCGAGATCGGCGATCTCCGCGGTCGCGAACAATTCCGCCTCGCGATTGGCGCCGAACATCAGGTGCGTCTCCTGCATGTCCTGGAAGTCGGCGAGATGGCGCAGCATCGAGAGCAGCGGCGCGAGGCCGCAGCCTCCGCCCACGAGGCAGCGCGGCCGCGGGCTCGTGTCGTCGAGGGTGAACCGCCCGAGCGGGCCGCGCAGCGAGAGCGCATCGCCCGGCTTCGCCCCGGCGCCGAGCCAGGTCGAGAACGCCCCGCCCGGCACGAGCCGGATCAGGAACTCCATCCGCCCGTCCCAGTTCGGCAGGTTGGCCAGCGAATAGGCGCGGCGGATCCCGGCGCCCGGAATCGCCACCTCCATGTATTGGCCCGGCACGAAATCAGCGGCCTCGCCGTATTCGGCGTCCGGCAGCAGGCGCAGGACGAGCGAAACGGCGCTCGCCCCCGCCGGCGCGATCCGCTCGATCACCGCCTCGCGCGTCGGCGCGCGGTGCCGCAGGATCGCCGACTCGGCATAAGGCAACGCCACCGTCATGTCGGAGGTCGGGCGGCACTGGCAGAGCAGCACGTCGCGGGTCATCGTCTCGCCAGGCTGCCCGCCGGCATCGTGGTCGCCGCTGGCGATTTCGGCGCGGCACAGGCCGCAACTGCCCTCATGGCACATCGAGGGCAGGAACAGCCCGGCTGCCTCGGCGGCGGCGAGCACGGTCTCGCCCGGCGGGCAGATGACGCCGAGGCGTGCCCCGTCGCGCGTGAAAAGGGTGATGTCGCTCATTGTTCGGTTCCTGGCGGTTCCTGGGGGTCGATCCCCGGTTCGGATGCGGATGCGGATGCGGGGGCCGGGGCGGCGCGTGGCCGTCCCGGCTTGTGATCGTTAGAGCACTTTCCGATCCTTCCGGATCGGATGTAGTGCTCTATCTTTTTGACAAATAGAGCATCTTTATCCGATCAGATGATTCTATCTGATCGGATGATGCTCTAGGCCGCCGCCTTCGGCGCGAGTGCGTCGGCGATGTCGGCCTCGGCCGAGGTGATCGGCCGCACCCCGAAGCGGTTGACCAGGATGTCGAGCAGCGCCGGCGTCAGGAAGCCCGGCAGCGTCGGCCCAAGCCGGACATTGCGCACCCCGAGTGCCAGCAGCGTCAGGAACACCGCCGCCGCCTTCTGCTCGAACCACGAAATCACCAGCGACAGCGGCAACTCGTTCACCCCGCAGCCAAAGGCCCCGGCCAGCGCCTGGGCGATCACCAGCGCCGAATAGGCGTCGTTGCACTGGCCGATATCGAGCAGCCGCGGCAGCCCGCCGATCGTGCCGAATTCGTGCGTGTTGAAGCGGTACTTGCCGCAGCCCAGCGTCAGCACCACCGTGTCGCACGGCGCCTGCTCGGCGAACTCGGTATAGTAGTTGCGGCCGGGGGCAGCGCCGTCGCAGCCGCCGATCAGGAAGAAATGCCGGATCGCGCCGGATTTCACCGCGCCGATCACCTGCTCCGCCGCCCCCAGCACGGCCTCGCGCCCGAAGCCGGTGGTCACCGTCCGCTCCGGCCCGGTGCGGCTGAACCCCGGCAGCGCCTTCGCCGCCTGCACCACCGGCGCGAAATCGCCATCGGCGATGTGCCGCAGCCCCGGCCAGCCCACCGGCCCGGCGGTGAAGATGCGGTTGCGATAGAGCGGCTGCGGCTCGATCAGGCAGTTCGATGTCATCACGATCGGGCCGGGGAAGGCGGCGAACTCGGCCTGCTGGTTCTGCCAGGCGGTGCCGTAATTGCCGGCGAGATGCGGATAGGCGTGCAGCTTCGGATAGCCATGCGCCGGCAGCATCTCGCCATGGGTATAGACGTTGATGCCGGTCCCCTTCGTCGCTTCCAGGATCGCGTGCAGGTCGCGCAGATCATGCCCCGACACCAGGATCGCCTTGCCCTCGACCGGCGTGATCCGCACCGGCGTCGGCACCGGCGTGCCATAGGTGCCGGTATTCGCCGCATCCAGCGCTTCCATCACGATGAAATTGACGCGCCCGAGCGCCAGCGCCTCCTCCAGCATCGCCTCGAGATCGACCGGATCGCCGGCGAGCAGGTCGAGCACCCGCGCCACCCCCTCGGCGATCGCCGTGCGGGTCTCGCCCAGCACCTCGGCATGATGGGCATAGGCGGCAACCCCCTTGAGGCCATAGAGCAGCAGGGCGCGCATGCCGATCACGTCCTCGCCCGCCGCTTCGGCGCCGGCGCGCACGCTGGCGACATGCGCCTGCGCCAGCAGCCCCACCAGCGAATCGGCGGGCACGAACGACGCCGGCCCGCCCGGCACCTCCGGCGCCTGCCCGGCCGCGCGCGCCGCCGCCGCATGGGCGTCGCGCAGCCGGTCGCGCAATTGCGCCGCCCGCGCGATCATCTCGACGAAGCGGGTCCGGTTGAAATTCACATTGGTCAGCGTGGTGAACAGCGCATACAGCACGAAACTGTCCGCCGCCTCGTCCCGCTGCCCGAACGCCTGCAACCGCGTCAGATACTGGCCGATGCCCTTGAGCTGATGGATCAGCACATCCTGAAGGTCGGCCGTCGCCTCGTCCTTGCCGCACACGCCCTTCGCCCCGCCGCAGCCGGCGGCCCCGGTCTCGGAGTGCATCGTCTGTTCGCACTGAAAGCAAAACATGAAATCCGGTTCCCTTCGCTGGTGATCCTCCCGGGCGGGGCCGTGCGGCCGGCGCCAAAAGGCTCATTTCAAATGACTGTTAAAATCCGCCCCTGCCTTGATCTGGATCACGCGGGCGCATGATCAGGTCGCCTGCATCACGCGGGCGCGCGATCAGGTCGTCCGCTTGCGAAACAGCCAGGCGGCGAGGCCAAGATTGACCGCGCCGATCGCCGCCATCGGCCAGAGCTGCCCGGCGAGCGTTGCGAATCCCGCCCCTTCGAGAAAGGTCGCCCGCACGATCACCAGCATGTAGCGCAGCGGATTGACCAGCGTGATCCGCTCGACCCAGAGCGGCATGTTGGCGATCGGCGTGGCGAAGCCCGACAGGATCACCGAGGGCACCATGAACAGGAACGCGCCGAGCAGCGCCTGCTGCTGCGTTGCCGAGACCGCCGAAATCGCCAGCCCCACGCCGGTGACGGCGGTGACGAACAGCAGCAGCCCGGCATAGAGCGCGCCGATACTCCCGCGCAGCGGCACATGAAACCAGAACACCGCGGCGAGCACGATCACGCTCGCCTCCACCATGCCGATCAGCAGCCCCGGCACGCTCTTGCCGATCAGGATGTCGAGCTCTGTCAGCGGCGTGACCAGCAGCTGGTCAAAGGTCCCCGCCTCGCGCTCGCGCGCGACCGACAGCCCGATCACCACCAGCGTCACCACCTGGGTGAGCAGCGCCACGATCCCCGGCACCACGAACCATTGCGAGCGCAGCGCCGGATTGTAGCGCGCCCGGATCACCAGATGCGCCGGCGGCCCGCGCCCGCCGCGCGCCGCCCGCCACGCATCGTCGAAGCCGGTGAGGATGGTGTTCGCATACCCCTCGATGATCAGCGCGGTATTGGAATTCCGCCCATCGACGATCACCTGCACCGGCGCCGCCCGCCCGCGCAGCAGGTCGCGGGTGAAATGCCGGCCGATCACCAGCACCATCTGCACCGCGCGGGAATCGATCAGCGCGTCGATCCGGTGATCGCTGTGCAGCGTGTCCGCCAGCGCGAAAGCGGGCGCGCCGAGAAACCGCGCCACCAGCTGCCGCGACGCCGCGCTGCCATCCTGGTCATAGATCGCGACCGGCACGCGGTTGAGATCGAAAGTCGCGGCATAGCCGAACACCATCAGCTGGATCAGCGGGGCGGCGAACAGCACCACGCGCCCCCTGCGGTCGCGCAGGATCGCCTGCAACTCCTTGATGACGAGGGCGATGATGCGCGCCATCCCGCCTAGTCCAGCCGCTTGCGCGCCAGCGCCCGCGCGAGGGCGAGAAAGATCGCCGCCAGCAGCGCGAGATACGCCGCATTGGGCAGGATGACGCTCCACACGTCGCCGGCGAGGAAAACTGATTGCAATATCGCAATGAAATACCGCGCCGCCACCACATGCGAAATCGCCTGCACGAAGCCCGGCGTGCTGTGCAGGTCGAACACGAAACCCGACAGGATGAAGGCCGGCAGGAAGGTGGTGATCAGCGCGATCTGCCCGGCGACGAACTGGTTGCGCGCCACCGTCGAGATCACCAGCCCCATGCCGAGCGTCGCCAGCATGAACAGCGCGGCGCAGAAGGTGAGCACGACGATCGAGCCGCGCAGGGGCACGCCGAACAGCAGCACCGCGATCGCGACGGAGCCGAACATCCCGCCCATGCCGAGCGCGAAATACGGCACCAGCTTGGCGATCAGGATGTCGCGCAGCGTCACCGGCGTCACCATCAGCGCCTCCATCGTCCCGCGTTCCCATTCGCGGGCGATGACGAGGGCGGTCAGCAGCGCGCCGGTCAGCGTCATGATCAGCGCGATCAGCCCGGGGATGAGATAATGCCGGCTGTTGACCGAGGGGTTGAACCGCACAAGCGGGCGGATATCGAGCGGGATCGGATCGCCCGTCCCCTGCCGCGCCGCCGTCGCCACCACCCACAAGGCCCAGACCTGCCGGACATAGCCCTCCACCAGCCGCGCGGTATTGGCGTCGACCCCGTCGATGACGATGCCGACCGGCGCGCCCCGCGCCGTGCGCGCCTGCCGGCCGAAATCGACGCGCAGCCAGACGATGCCGCTCACCTTGCCCGCCGCCATCGCCCGCTCCGCCGCCTGGCCGCTCTGATAGCGGTGCGGCGCGAAATAGCGCGAGCGGTCGAACCCGGCGACGAAGCTCGCCGCCAGCGCCCCCGGCTGCTCCACCACGATGCCGAGCGGCACCCGCCGCGCATCCAGCGTCACGCCATAGCCGAACAGCCAGAGCAGGATGGCCGGCAGCAGGAAGGCGATCGCCAGCGCAGACGGGTCGCGCATGATCTGCACTACCTCCTTGCGCATCAGCCCGCGCACCCGCCGCCGTGCCGCGCCGTTCATGCCGCCTTCCCCCCGGTCTCCGCGCCAAACTCCGCGCCGGTCGCCTTGCCGATCACGGCAATGAACGCATCCTCCATCGTCGGATCAGGCCGGCTCGCGTCCGCCGCCCCGGCGCGGATCGCATCCGGCGTGCCCTCGGCGAGAATCCGCCCCTGCGCCATGATCACCAGCCGGTCGCAATACTCGGCCTCTTCCATGAAATGGGTGGTGACCAGCACCGTCACCCCCGCCTCCGCCAGCGCGCCGATCCGCCGCCAGAACTCCCGCCGCGCCAGCGGATCGACACCCGAGGTCGGCTCGTCGAGAAACAGGATGTCCGGCGCGTGCATCAGCGCTGCGGCGAGGGCGAGGCGCTGGCGATAGCCGAGGGCGAGGTCGCGCGCGGCGGCGTCGCGCATCGCGCCGAGCCCGAATTCCGCCATCGCCCAGCCGATCCGCGCCGCCCGCCGCCCGCCGCGCAGCCCGTAGGCGCTGGCGAAGAAGGCGAGGTTCTGGCCCACGGTAAGATCGCCATAGAGCGAGAATTTCTGCGCCATGTAGCCGATCCGCCCGCGTGCTGCCGCCGCCGCGCGCCTGAGGTCGTAGCCGGCGACGTCGAGCCGCCCGGCGCTTGCCGGCAGCAGGCCGCACAACATGCGGAACGTGGTCGATTTCCCCGCCCCGTTGGCGCCGAGCAGGCCAAAGATCTCGCCTCGCCGCACCTCGAAGCTGATGGCGTCGACGGCGATGAAATCGCCGAACCGCCGCGTCAGCCGCTCCACCGCGATGACGGTCTTCGCCGCCCCGCTCGCCGGAGCCGGCAGGGCAGGGGTGGCGGGCGCGCCCGTCCGCGCCGTGCCGCGCGCGCGCAGCAGCGCATCGACGAACCCGTCCTCGAAGCGCGGCGCCGCCGCCACGAGGTCGATCCCCGGCGGCGTCTGCCAGGAGGCCGCCTCGCTCACCACCCGCACGAACCGCCCCTCGATCACGGTGTCGATCACCCCGGGCGTCGCGGCAAGGACCGCCTGCAACCGCCGCCGCCCGCCCTCCCGTGCGGCGGCGCGAAAAATCCGCCCCGCCATCGGCGCGGTGAAGCGCTCCGGCGGGCCCTGCGCCAGCAGCCGCCCCTCGTGCAGCAGCAACACATCGCGGCAGCGCGCCGCCTCGTCGAGACAGGCGGTGCTGAACAGCACCGTCACCCCCTCGCGCGCGGTCAGCCGGTCGATGATCTCCCACAATTCCCGGCGCGAGACCGGATCGACCCCCACGGTCGGCTCGTCGAGCAGCAGCAGCCGCTTCGGCTGCACCAGCGTGCAGGCGAGGCCGAGCTTCTGCTTCATCCCGCCCGAAAGCCGCCCCGCCCGCCGCGCCGTGAAGGGCGCAAGCCCGGTCATCGCCATCAGCGTGGCATAGCGCGCCTCCCGCGCCGCCGCCGCGACCCCGTGCAGATCGGCATAGAGGTCGAGATTCTCCCGGACCGTCAGCTCCTCGTACAGCCCGAAGCGCTGCGGCATGTAGCCGATTTCCCCCTGCACCGCGAGCGGATCGCGCCGCACATCGATGCCCAGCACCTCGATCCCGCCGCGATCCGGCCGCAGCAGCCCGGCGATCAGCCGCATCAGCGTGGTCTTGCCCGCCCCGTCGGCGCCGATCAGCCCGGTGATCCCGCCATGCGCCACCGCGGCGCTGACCTCCTCCACCGCGTCGACCACCCGCCCGCCGCCGCCGAACCGCCGGCAGACCCGGTCGAGGCGCAGCGCCGGCGCGTCATCGCCCGCCATCATGCCCGCCCCCGCAGCCGGCATCCCCCGTCACCGCCGCCGCCGTCCCGATCCGCACCGTCGCCGGCATGCCGAGCCGCAGCTGCCCGCGCGGATCACAGACATAGACGCGGATGCGATAGACCAGCGCCGTGCGCAGGTCCGGGCTTTCGATCGTGCGTGGCGTGAACTCGGCGCTCGGCGAGATGAACCCGACCCAGCCGCGATAGCGCGTGCCGGGAAAACTGTCGGTGCTCACGCTCGCCGCCATGCCGGGGCGCAGCCGCCCGAGCGCGGTTTCCGGCACATAGGCGCGCACCCAGAGCGGGGAGGGCAGGGCGATGGTGAACACGGGCGTTGCCGGCGAGGCCATGTCGCCGGTCTCCAGGATGCGGTCCTCGATCACGCCATCCTGCGGCGCGCGCAGTCGGGTCTCGTCGAGATTGCGCCGGGCGAGGGCGACGGCGGCGCGCGCCGCGTCAAGGGCGGCGCGGGCGGCGGCGATGTCCTCCGCCCGCGGCCCCTTCACCGCGAGGAGATAGGCCTGGCGAGACGCGGTATATTGGTCGCGCGCGCTGCGGAAGGCGGCGCGGGCATTGTCCCGGTCCTGCAGGCTCGCGGCGTGCCGGCGGCTGAGGGTGGCGAGCCGGCGATAGGCGAGCCCCGCATTCTCCGCCTGTGCGAGCAGCGCCTGCATGGTCGCCCGCGCCTGCGCGATCTCCTCCGGGCGGGAGCCGGCGAGCAGCTTCGCCAGCGCCGCCTTGCGCCCGGCGAGATCGGCCTCGGCGGCGGCGAGGGCATCCTGATACAAGGTCGCATCCAGCGTCGCGAGCAGCTCACCCCGCCGCACCGGCGCGCCCTCCTGCACCAGCAGCCGCGTCACCCGCCCGCTCACCTCGAAGGCCGGCATCGTCTCGCGCAGATCGACATTGCCATAGAGAACGAGCGCGGTGCGGCGCGGCGTCCGGTCCAGAAGGAACATCACCGCCGCGAGCGCGGCAGCCAGCAGCACCGCCGCAAGAGCAAGGCGGGCGGTTCGCGGCGGCAGTTTCGGCACCGAGCGTCTCCTTCCGGATGGCGTGTTGCACGACCGATCCTGGAAGCCGGGCCGTATCTCCGCATTGATCCCGATCAATCCGCGCGGGACCAGACACGAAGAAGGCGGGCGTGGCCTGGCCACGTCCGCCTTTCGTCATCCTCACGGCCCCGGAAGGGCCGTCATCCTCACGGCCCCGGAAGGGCCGTCATCCTCCGGCCCCGGAAGGGCCGTCATCCTCCGGCCCCGGAGGGGCCGGGATAGCCAGGGTCTCAGTTACCCGCGAACGGGGTGAAGCCCGGCGAGGTGGTCACCGGCGTCTGCGTCCCGGCCGGGGTGCCGGCGGTGGCGCTGTTGCCGAACGTCACGGTGGGGTTGTGCGAGGCTTCGGCCGCGATCGGCTGGCTGTTGGCCTGCAGCTGGCCCGCCATCGCGCTGCCCGCCGTCATCACCGTCAAACCTGCAACCGCCGCCATGATCTTCATTGTCTTCGTCATTGATCTTCTCCTTGTCGCGGAAGGCTCGTTGTCCGTTCCGTCGGTTTCCGCCGGCAGGGAGCAGCCGGCTTACGGAGTTGGAGATGGGCCTCTGTGACGCTTCGATGAACCTCCGGACTTTCAATAACATTCATGCGCGAATTGTATCGATCCGCGCCTTGCGCCGGATCAGGGCAACACCAGCTCCGCGCGCGCCGCCGCGAGCCGCGCGCCGATATGCCGCGCCACCTCGCTCACCCGCCGGGTCCGGTAGGTATCGGGATGGGCGATCAGCCAGTAGCTGCGGGTAAAGCGGATTTCCGGCAGCAGCCGGCGCAGCTCGGGAAACCCGGCGGCGGCGTAATCGTGCAGGATGCCGATCCCGTGCCCCGCCCGCACCGCCTCCATCTGCCCGACCACGCTGCCGCACTCGAAATGCCGCTCCATGATCCGCCCGAGCGTCGCCGCGTAGTCGAGCGCCGGGCTGTAGGCCAGTTCCTCGACATGGGTGACGAGCAGGTGCCCGGCGAGATCCTCCTGCCGCCGGATCGGCCCGTGCCGGTCGAGATAGGACGCGGCTGCATAGACGCTGAGCGTGTAATCCGCGAGCTTGCGCACCACGAGCCGCCCCTGCTGCGGCTGTTCCAGCGTGATCACCAGGTCCGCCTCCCGCCGCGACAGCGAGAAGGTGCGCGGCAGCGGCACCAGCTGGATCGTCAGCGCCTTGTGCAGCGCCGCCAGCGCGCCAAGCTCGCGGGCGAGGAAATAATTGCCGAGCCCGTCCGGCGCGCCGACGCGCACGACGCCCGAAACCGTCTCCGCCGTGCCCGCCAGCGCAGTGCCGACGCGCAGGAACTCCGATTCCGCCCGCTCGGCGGCGATCAGCAGCGCCTCGCCCGCCCCGGTCAGGGTGCAGCCGCCGGTATGCCGCTCGAACAGCTTCGCCCCCAGCTCCGCCTCCAGCGCCGAAAGCTGCCGCCCCACCGTCGCGTGGTTCAGCCGCAGCTGCCGCGCCGCGCCGAGAATCTGGCCCTGCCGCGCAATCGCGAGAAAAATCCTGATCCGGTCCCACTGCATCGCGCCTGACGTTATTTCACGCACATCGATGCCGCAATCCTGGGTGTTGATATGCGGAATTCAAAGCGCGAAAACACATCCCGCCATCAAACAAGACGGAGGACCATTCCATGCCGACCGAGATCCAGCATTTCATCGAGGGCCGCCTCGTGCCGGGCCAGAGCGGCCGCACCGCGCCGGTCTACAACCCCGCCACCGGCGAGGTCGCCGCCCAGGTTCCGCTCGCCTCCGAAGCCGAGATCGCGGCGGTCATCGCCTCCGCCCGCAAGGCCTTTCCCGGCTGGGCCGAAACCACGCCGCTGCGCCGCGCGCGCATCCTCAACCGCTTCCTGCACATCCTCGAAGAGCGCATCGACGATCTCGCCGCGGTGATCTCCGCCGAGCACGGCAAGGTGATCTCGGATGCGAAGGGCGAGGTGCAGCGCGGCATCGAGGTGGTCGAGTTCGCCACTGCCGCCCCGCTGCTGCTCAAGGGCGAGATCACCGAGAATGTCGGCACCAGGATCGACAGCCACTCCGTCCGCCAGCCGCTCGGCGTCGTCGCCGGCATCACGCCGTTCAACTTCCCGGCGATGGTGCCGATGTGGATGTTCCCCGTCGCCCTCGCCTGCGGCAACAGCTTCATCCTCAAGCCCTCCGAGCGCGACCCCTCGGCCGCCCTGCTGCTCGCGCAATGGCTGAAGGAAGCCGGCCTGCCGGATGGCGTGTTCAGCGTCGTGCATGGCGACAAGACCGCGGTTGACGCGCTGCTGACCCACCCGGACATCGCCGCCGTCAGCTTCGTCGGCTCGACCCCGATCGCCCGCTACATCTACGAAACCGCCGCCCGCCACGGCAAGCGCGCCCAGGCGCTGGGCGGTGCGAAGAACCACATGATCATCATGCCGGACGCCGACATGGACCAGGCGGTCGATGCCCTGATGGGTGCGGCCTATGGCTCCGCCGGCGAGCGCTGCATGGCGATCTCGGTCGCCGTACCGGTCGGTGAGAAAACCGCCAACGCGCTGGTCGAGCGCCTCGCCCCCCGCGTGCGCGACCTGCGCATCGGCCCGGGCACCGATCCCGAGGCCGAGATGGGCCCGCTCGTCACCCGCCAGCATCTCGACAAGGTGCGCGGCTATATCGACGAGGGTGTCGCCGCCGGCGCCGAGCTGGTCGTCGATGGGCGCGATTTCCGCCGCCAGGGCTACGAGAACGGCTTCTTCATCGGCGGCACGCTGTTCGACCGCGTCACCCCGGAGATGAAGATCTACCGCGAGGAAATCTTCGGCCCGGTCCTCTCGGTGGTCCGCGCCGGCAGCTTCGACGAGGCGGCGGGCATGATCAACGCCCATGAATTCGGCAACGGCACCTCGATCTTCACCCGCGACGGTGATTCGGCCCGCGAATTCGCCCACCGCATCCAGGTCGGCATGGTCGGCATCAACGTGCCGATCCCGGTGCCGATGGCGTTCCACTCCTTCGGCGGCTGGAAGGCCTCGCTGTTCGGCGACCACCACATGCACGGGCCGGAAGGCGTGCGCTTCTACACCAAGCTCAAGACGATCACGACCCGTTGGCCCACCGGCATCCGCGCCGGCGCCGAATTCGTGATGCCCACGATGAAGTAATGCAGGCTCACGCCTGACCGTGGGGCGGCCCGGATCCCCCGATCCGGGCCGTTTCCATGTCCGCCCCGCCAGGCCCGGACCCCAGAGCATTATCCGATCAGATGACCCGATCTGATCGGATAATGCCTTATCACATTGATAAACAGAGCATCTTTATCCGATCAGATGACTCCATCTGATCGGATGATGCTCTGCCCTACCGCCAGTCCCCTTCGTCCCTGCCTTCTTCCACATCCGCCTCCTCGCGCTCATCTTCGCGCCGGCCAGCCGCCGCGCCGAGCGGATACTCGACCTCCGCCGTATAGGCCGGATGATCGGCGCTGAGCTGCGAGCTGAACAGGATCATGTGCTCCACCCCGATCGGCGGCGAGCGGTAGAGATTGTGGCTCTGCACGAATTCGGCGAAGCGCGGCCCCACCGGCAGGTCCATCCGCGCCAGCGTCACGTGCGGGGCGTAGCGCCGCCGCTCCGGCGCCAGCCCGATCCGCCGCAGCGCGGTCTCGATCTTCGATTGCAGATGCAGCAAGGCCGGGTTCCGCTCGACCCCGATCCACAGCGAGCTTGCCCGGCCGCCCTTCTCGAACCAGCCGGCGCCGGCGAGGGTGAGCGGAAACCCCGGCGCGCGGATCGCGGCGAGCGCGTGGTCGATCTCCTCGGCCTGAAGCCGCCCGGTCTCGCCGATGAAGCGCAGCGTGATGTGCATGTTCTGCGCCGGCACCCAGCGCGCCCCCGGCAGGTTGAAGGCGAAGCCGGCGAGCGTCTGCCGGATCTCCCGCGGCAGGTCGAGGGCGATGAACAGTCGCATGGGAATGCCCTCCTCTCGGCGCGCATGGTGGGCGGCGCGCCGCGGCGGGTCAAGCTCAGGCGGAGGAGGCCTCCGCCGCCTGCCGCGCCGCCAGCCCGAGCATCAGGCCGATATTCTGCACCGCCGCCCCCGCGGCGCCCTTGCCGAGATTGTCGAGCCGCGCCACCAGCACCGCCTGGCTCTCCGCCTCGTTCTCGAAGACGAACAGCTCCATCAGGTCCGACCCCTCGGCCACCGCCGCCTGGACCCGCTGCTCGCAGGGTGTGCGGCGCACCACCACCTGCCCGCCGCCGTCATAGCGCTCCATCAGCGCCGAGCCGATCTCGCGCGCCGTCGGCCGGCCGGGCAGGGCGTCGAGATGCAGCGGGATCGACACCAGCATCCCCTGGCGGAAATGCCCGACCGAGGGCACGAAGATCGGCCGCCGCGCGAGCCCGGCATGGGCCGCGATCTCCGGCAGGTGCTTGTGGTTGAGCGACAGCGCATACAGCTCGAAGGCCGGCCCGCCCTGCTGCTCATGATCCGCGATCATCGCCTTGCCGCCGCCCGAATAGCCCGACACCGCATTGATCGCGACCGGATGATCCTCCGGCACCAACCCGGCATCGACCAGCGGGCGCAGCAGCGCGATGGCGCCGGTGGCATAGCAGCCGGGATTGGCGACCCGCGGGCTCGCCGCGATCGCCGCCGCCTGTCCCGGCGCGAGTTCGGCGAAGCCATAGGTCCAGCCGGGTGCGACGCGGTGCGCGGTGCTGGCGTCGAGCAGGCGCGGCGCCGCACTGCCCATGCCCTCGACCATCGAGGCCGCCTCGCGCGCCGCCTCGTCCGGCAGGCACAGCACGACGAGATTGACCGCTTCCATCATCGCCCGCCGCGCCGCCGGGTCGCGGCGCCGCGCGGGATCGAGGCTGCGCAGCTCCACCCCCGGCAGCCGGCGCAGCCGCTCCACAATCTGCAGGCCGGTGGTGCCGGCCTCGCCATCGATGAACACGCTCCTGTTCATGGTCCAACACTCCTCGTCCCGCCATGCTGGCACCAAACGCGGCCCTGTGCTAGGCGGGCCTCCAGTCAAACGGAGCCACCCCCCATGTCTGAATCGCAGATCGCGCCGCTCACCCTCAACATCCAGTACACCAAGGACCTGTCCTTCGAGGTGCCCGGTGCGCCCTCGATCTACACGCTTCTCCGCCAGGCCCCGAACGTGAACATCAATCTCGACGTCCAGGTCCAGCGCCTGCAGGACGATGCCGATGTCTTCGAGGTGACCCTGACCACCCGCGCCGAGGCGACCCATCCGGCCCCCGCCGAATCCGGCAACGGCGCCGAAGCCGGCAAGGAAATGACCGTTTTCATCGCCGACCTCGCCTATGCCGGCGTGTTCACCCTGACCGGCATCCCGGAAAACCAGATGGAGCCGGTGCTGCTGGTCGAATGCCCGCGCCTGCTCTTCCCCTTCGCCCGCAACATCCTCGCCGATGTCACGCGCGATGGCGGTTTCCCGCCGGTGATGCTCGGCCCGGTCGATTTCGTCGGCCTCTGGCAGGCCCGCCGCGCCGAGGCCGAGGGCCAGCCGGCCGCCAACGCCTGATCCGGGGCGGCGCCGCCCCCGCGCGCGGCGCCGCACGCTGACGCTTTTCCAGGAACGACCTGCCGATGCGCTACGTCTCCACCCGCGGTGCGGCCCCGTCCCGCGATTTCGACGGCGTCCTGCTCGCCGGGCTCGCCGAGGATGGCGGGCTGTTCGTCCCCGAGAGCTGGCCGACCTTCTCGCCAGCCGAATGGCGCGCCCTGCGCGGCCTGCCCTATGCCGAGCTGGCCGCCCGCGTCATGGCCCCGTTCATGACCGGCGGCGCCATCGGCTTCGACGATCTGCAAGCCATCACCCGCGCGTCCTATCGCGGCTTCGATCACGCCGCCGTGGTCCCGCTGGTCCAGCTCGAACCCTCGCTCTTCGTGCTCGAACTGTTCCACGGCCCGACCCTCGCCTTCAAGGATCTCGCCCTCCAGGTCGCCGGCCGCCTGTTCGACCATGTCCTCGCCGCCCGCGACGAGCGGGTGACGATCGTCGGCGCCACCTCCGGCGATACCGGCTCCGCCGCGATCGAGGCCTGCCGCGACCGCTTGCGGGTCGATATCGCGATCCTCCACCCCGAAGGCCGCACCTCCGAGGTCCAGCGCCGGCAGATGACCACGGTCAACGCCCGCAACGTCCTCAACATCGCCCTCTCCGGCACGTTCGATGACTGCCAGGACCTGGTGAAGGCGATGTTCGCCGATGCGCCCTTCCGCACCGAACTGCGCCTGTCGGCGGTCAACTCGATCAACTGGGCCCGCATCGCCGGCCAGATCCCCTATTTCGTCGCCGCCGCCCTCGCCCTCGGCGCGCCGGACCGCCCGGTCGCCGTCGCCGTGCCGACCGGCAATTTCGGCAACATCCTCGCCGCCTGGGCAGCACGCCAGATGGGCCTGCCGATCGAGCGCTTCATCGTCGGCAGCAATGCGAACGACATTCTCGCCCGCTTCCTCGCCGCCAACGACATGCGCACCGTCGGCGTGGTCGAGACCGTCTCCCCCTCGATGGACATCCAGGTCAGCTCGAATTTCGAGCGCCTCCTGTTCGAGGCGCTGGGCAGGGATGCGCCGGCCACCGCCCGCACCATGACCGATTTCCGCGCCACCGGCTCGATGCAGGTTCCAAGCGAGGTCTGGCAGTCGGTCCGGCGGGACTTCGCCGGCCTCGCCCTCGACGATGCGGCGACTCTTGCCGAAATCGCCCGGATCCGCGCCGAAACCGGCTACATGGCCGACCCGCATACCGCGATCGGCATCGCCGCCGCCCGCGCCGCCGCCCCGGTCGGCGTGCCGGTCATCGCGGCGGCAACCGCGCACCCCGCGAAGTTCCCCGATGCGATGCACCGCGCGATCGGCATCCGCCCGGGGCTGCCAGAGCGGCTGGCCGACCTATATCATCGGGATGAACATTTCGTACGCGCGGCCAACAGCCTCGGCGAGGTCGAGGCCCTGGTCCGCCATTTCGCGCACAGGAACGATGCATGAGTGACACAGTGCAGGTGACGAAACTCGATTCCGGCCTGACCATCCTGACCGAACGGATGGACCGGGTGGAGACCGTCTCCTTCGGCGCCTATGCCGGCGTCGGCACCCGCCACGAGACGGCGGCGGAAAACGGCGTCTCGCATTTCCTCGAACACATGGCCTTCAAGGGCACCGAGCGGCGCAGTGCCGCCGCCATCGCCGAGGCGATCGAGGATGTCGGCGGCCACATCAACGCCTACACCTCGCGCGAGCAGACCGCCTATTACGTGAAGCTGCTGAAGGAGGATCTCTCCCTCGGCATCGACATCATCGGCGACATTCTCTGCCATTCCACCTTCGATCCGGCGGAATTCGAGCGCGAGCGCGGCGTCATCCTGCAAGAGATCGGCCAGGCGAACGACACGCCGGACGATATCGTGTTCGACCATTTCCAGCTCGCCGCCTATCCCGACCAGCCGATGGGCTGGCCCACCCTCGGCACCGAGGACATCATCCGCGCCATCGGGCCGGATGCGCTGCGCCGCTACATGAAGGCGCATTACACGCCCGAGAACCTCGTCGTCGCCGCCTCCGGCAATCTCGAACACGCCCGCGTGGTCGATCTCGTGGCGAAGCATTTCGCCGACCTGCCGGCCGCGACCCGCGCCGAGCCGCTGCCGGCCGAGTACGCCGGCGGCGAATACCGCGAGCTGCGCGATCTCGACCAGGCGCATCTCGTCCTCGGCTTCCCCGCCGTTGGCTACGCCGATCCCGATTTCCACGCCGCGATGCTGCTCTCCACCCTGCTCGGCGGCGGCATGTCCTCGCGCCTGTTCCAGGAAATCCGCGAGAAGCGCGGCCTTGTCTACTCGATCTACAGCTTCGCCCTGCCGGCGCGCGATGCCGGGCTGTTCGGCATCTATGCCGGCACCGGCGAAGCCGAGGCGGCGGAACTCGTCCCCGTCACCCTCGGCGAGCTGGCCAAGGTCCGCCAGAGCGTCTCCGAGGCCGAACTCCGCCGCGCCCGCGCCCAGGTCAAGGCCGGGCTGCTGATGTCGCTGGAAAGCACGGGCAGCCGCTGCGAGCAGATCGCCCGCCAGTGGCAGATCTTCGGCCGCATCGTCCCGACCGCCGAAACCGTCGCGAAAATCGACGCCGTGACGGTGGACGACATCACCAGCGTCGCCGCCCGCATCTTCCGCGCCAAGCCCACGCTTGCCGCGATCGGCCCGGTCGGCCGCGTGCCGCAAATGCCGAAAATCATCGAGAGGCTGGCGGCGTGAACCGGCTCGCCCTGCTCGACGCCCTGCTCGACGCCGCGAAGCGCGCCGGAGCGGATTCCGCCGATGCGCTGATGGGCTCCGGCACCTCGCTCTCCGTCGGCCGCCGCCTCGGCAAGGTCGAGGAGATCGAGCGCTCCGAGAGCGACACGGTCGGCCTGCGCGTGTTTGTGGGAAGCCGCAGCGCCATCGTCTCCTCCGGCGCGATCGACCCCGCAGGCTTCGCCCGCCTCGCCGAACAGGCGGTGGCGATGGCCCGCGTCGTCCCCGAGGATCGGTTCTCCACCATCCCCGACGCGCCGCCCCCGCCCGATTCCGCCCCGCTCGACATGGACGATCCGGCCGAACCCGGCGTCGAGGCGCTGCTCGCCCGCGCCGCCGCGGCCGAAGAGGCCGCCCTCGCGGTCAAGGGCATCACCAATTCCGAGGGTGCGGGCGCCTCCTGGTCGCGCAGCCACGTCGCGCTGGCCACCTCGCGCGGCTTCGCCGGCGCCTATTCCCGCTCCAGTCACGGCATCTCCGTCTCGCCCATCGCCGGCGAAGGGGTGGGGATGCAGCGCGACTATGAATATTCCGCCGCCGTCCACGGCGCCGACCTCGCCGACCCCGCCTTCCTCGGCCGCGCCGCCGCCGAGCGCGCGGTCAGCCGGCTCGACCCGCGCCGCCCGGCCACCGCGAAACTCCCGGTGGTCTATCACCCCCGCGTCGCCGGCTCGCTGCTCGGCCATTTCGCCGGCGCCATCAACGGTGCGGCCATCGCCCGCGGCACCAGCTTCCTCAAGGATGCGATGGGCCAGGCGATCTTCGCCCCCGGCATCTCCATCATCGACGATCCGCTGCGCCGCCGCGGCCTGCGCTCGCGCAGTTTCGACGGCGAGGGCCAGACCGTCTCCCGCCGCGCGCTGATCGAGGATGGCCGGCTCACCACCTGGCTGCTCGATACCCGCAGCGCCGCCCAGCTCGGCCTCGCCACCACCGGCCACGCCGCCCGCGGCACGTCCGGCCCGCCATCCCCGGCGCCGAGCAACCTCTACATGCAGCCCGGCGCGCTTTCGCCCGAGGCGCTGATCGCCGATATCGGCCTCGGCCTCTACGTCATCGAGCTGATCGGCATGGGCGTGAACGGCATCACCGGCGATTATTCGCGCGGCGCCGCCGGCTTCATGATCCGCGACGGCCAGCTCGCCGAGCCGGTCGCCGAACTCACCGTCGCCGGCAATCTGCGCGAGATGTTCCTCCATCTCACCCCGGCGAACGACCTCGAATTCCGCCGCGGCACCGACACGCCGACGCTGCGCATCGAGAGCATGACGATCGCCGGAGCCTGAACCGGCCGGCTAGAGCATCATCCGATCAGATGGAATCATCTGATCGGATGATGCTCGACTTATCAATATGATAGAGCACTACATCCGATCCAATCGGATCGGAAAGTGCTCTAGGCGGCAGGCGCCTGAGGCTCAGCCCTCCGGCGTCAGCCCCTTCAGCGCGGCGGTCATCGCCCCGGCCAGCTCCGTCGGCAGCAGGATCGTCGCCCCCCGGTCCTTGTTCATCTCGTAAACCAGGTTCATCTGCCGGATCTTGAGCGCCATCGGGTTGGCGGCATAAACCTCCCCGGCATGGACGATCTGCTCGGCAATCGCCACTTCCGAACTCGCCAGCGTCACCCGCGCCTGCTTCTCCTTCTCCGCCTGCGCGTTGCGGCTCATCGCGTCGTTCAGCTCGGCCGGGATCCGCACGTCGCGAATCTCGACCGCGATCCCGCCAATCCCCCAATCCTGCGATTTGGCGGCGATCGCGGCGCGGATCTTCGCATCCATCGTCTCGCGATTGCCGAGAATCTCGCCCAGCACCATCCCGCTGATGATCTCCCGCAGCGAGGTCTGCGCCACCTGGCCGATCATCGCGCGATAATCGGTCAGCTCGGTCGCCACCCGCCGCACATCCTCCACCTTCCAGAACAGCACCGAATCCACCGCGACCGAAACGCCATCCAGCGTCAGCGTGTTCTCCGCGCTGATGATCGTGCTCTGCTTGCGGGTATCGACCAGCACATAGACCGTCTCGATGACCGGGATGATAAAAAACACGCCCGGCCCGCGAATGCCGGCGAAGCGGCCGAGCCGCAGCACCACCGCGCGCTCCCATTCGTTCGCTGTCCTGAGCGTCAGCCCGCAGACGATGCCGAGCAGCGCCACGATGGCGCCGGGAATGGCCAGTTGCAGCGGCACGGCGATGAGCACGCCGAGCACGACGAGAATGACGGCGATGGTCGCGGCGGAACGGTTCATCCGGCATCTCCCTGCGCCGCCCCGCCACCGCCCCGCGCGGCGGCCGTCACGCGGCCGAAACTGCTCCGCCGATCATGCGATGCGGGCGAGGGCGGCGTCCAGCCTTGCCATCTCCGCCTCGGCCGCTTCCAGCCGCTCGCGGTTCTCGGCGATCACCTCTTCCGGCGCGCGGCGGACGAAATCCTCGTTGCCGAGCTTGCCGCGCAGCTTGCCGGCCTCGGCCTCGGCCTTGGCCCGCGTCGTCGCCAGCCGCTTGCGCTCGGCGGCGAGGTCGATGATGCCGGCGAGCGGCAGCACCAGCGTCGCCTCGTCGAGGATGGCCTGCGCCGCGCCCTGCGGCATCTCGCCCTCCAGCGGGGCGAGGGTCGCCACCCGGGCGAGCCGGCCGATCTCCTCGCGCCAGCGCGCCGCCCGCGCCAGCGTCTCCGGCGCCGCGTCGCGGATCAGCAGGTCGATCCGCGTTGCCGCCGGCACGTTCATCTCGCTGCGCACGGCGCGGATTTCCGAAATCGCGCGGATCGCCCACGACACCTCGTCCCGCGCCGCGGCCGCCTCTGCCACCGGGGCCGGCACCGGCCAGGCGGTGCGGATCAACGAACCCGGCGCGCCATAGCCGAACTCGTCCCATAGCGCCTCGGTGACGAACGGGATCACCGGATGCAGCAGCCGCAGCAGCAGGCCCAGCACATGCGCGGCCACCGCCCGCAACTCGCGCGCGGCCTCGTCATCGCCGGCCAGAGCCGGCTTCGCCAGTTCGAGGAACCAGTCGCAGAAATCGCCCCAGGTGAAGCGGTAGCAGGCCTGCGCATAATCGGCGAGGCGGAACCCCTCCAGCGCCTCGGTCGCCTCCACGATGGCGCGGTTCGCCGCATCCAGGATCCAGCGCGAGAGCGGCAGCGTCGCTGCCTCCGGGCGGAACGCCGCCTCCGGCCGGCAGGCGTTCATCTCGCAGAACCGCGCCGCGTTCCACAGCTTGGTGACGAAGCTGCGATTGGCCTCGACCATGTTCGGCCCGAGCTTGATGTTCCGCCCGGCCCCGCTCTGCGCGATCACCGTATAGCGCAGCGCATCCGCCCCGAACTGGTCGATCAGCGCCAGCGGGTCGATCACGTTGCCCTTGGTCTTGCTCATCTTCTGGCCGCGCTCGTCGCGCACCAGCCCGTTGATCATGACGGTGCGGAACGGCACGTCGCCCATCGCGTACATCCCCATCATGATCATCCGGGCGACCCAGAAGAAGATGATGTCGAACCCCGTGACCAGCACGTCGCCCGGATAGTAGCGGGCAAGCTCCGGCGTCTGCTCCGGCCAGCCGAGGGTGGAGAACGGCCAGAGGGCGGAGGAGAACCAGGTGTCGAGCACGTCCTCGTCCTGCCGCAGCGCGACGCTCGCGCCGAAACGCACCTCGGCCTGTGCCTGCGCCTGCGCCTCGGTCTCGGCGACGAACACGCTCCCATCCGGCGCATACCAGGCCGGAATCCGGTGCCCCCACCAGAGCTGGCGCGAGATGCACCAGGGCTCGATGTTGCGCATCCAGGCGAAATACGTGTTCTCCCACGATTTCGGCACGAACTGCACCCGCCCGTCCTCCACCGCCGCGATCGCCGGCCCCGCCAGCGCCTCGGCGTTGCAGAACCATTGCTCGGTCAGCAGCGGCTCGATCACCGCGTTCGAGCGGTCGGCATGCGGCACCGCGTGCACATGCGGCTCGATCTTTTCCAGCGCGCCGATCTCGTCGAGATGTGCTACGATCCGCCGCCGCGCCTCGAACCGGTCCAGCCCGTCGAGACCATCGAGAAACGCCGCATCCGCCGGCGCGCATTCGGCGCGGATCTCGGCGAGGGTGATCCGCGCCTCGCGGTCCAGCACCGAGGGCATCGCCAGCTCATGCCGCTGGCCGACGCCGAAATCGTTGAAATCATGCGCCGGCGTGATCTTGACCGCGCCCGATCCCTTCTCCGGATCGGAATGCTCGTCGGCGACGATCGGCACCCGCCGCCCGGTGATCGGCAGGATCACGGTGCGGCCGACCAGGTCGGCATAGCGCTCGTCGGTCGGGTGCACCGCCACCGCGGTATCGCCGAGCATCGTTTCCGGCCGCGTCGTCGCCACCGTGATGGTCCGCTCCGTCCCCTCGATCGGGTAGCGCAGGTGCCAGAGATTCCCCTTCACCTCCCGCATCTCGACCTCGAGGTCAGAAATCGCCGAGCGGAACACCGGGTCCCAGTTCACCAGCCGCTTGGCGCGGTAGATCAGCCCGTCATTGAACAGCCGGACGAAAATGGTCCGCACTGCTTCCGACAGGCCCTCGTCCATGGTGAAGCGCTCGCGCGACCAGTCCGGCGAGGCGCCAAGCCGGCGCAGCTGGCGGGTGATGGTGCCGCCCTGCTCGGACTTCCAGCTCCACACCCGGTCGAGGAACGCCGCGCGGCCGATCGCCTGGCGCGATGTGCCCTCGCGCTGGAGTTCGCGCTCCACCATCAGCTGGGTGGCGATGCCGGCATGGTCGGTGCCCGGCTGCCACAGCGCATCCCGCCCGCTCATCCGGTGATGCCGGATCAGCACGTCCTGCAGCGTCATCGTCAGCGCATGGCCGACATGCAGGCTCCCCGTCACGTTGGGCGGCGGGATCATGATGGTGAAGGGTGCGGCCGCGCGCGTGGGATCGGCGGCGAAGGCACCGGCGTTTTCCCAGATTTCGTAAAGCCGCGTCTCGAACGCGGTGGGGTCGAAAGTCTTGTCCAGCATGACGCCCTTATGCGCGAAACCGGGCAGGGACGAAAGCCCGCCCGGCGCCGCTTACGGGCCGTCCTCGCCGATCAGCCGTTCGATTTCCGACCGCACGATCCGCTCGACCACGTTGGGCAGATGCTCGTCGAGCCAGGCCTTGAGCATCGGCCGCAATTCCGCCCGCACCAGGTCCTCGACGGTGATGTCGCCGCGCCCGAGCGACAGCCCGCGCTCCGGTGCGACCGTGCGGCGCAGCGTGCCGATATGCTCGGCGGCGCGCTGTGCCGCGGCAGGGCTGACCAGCCGCTCGGGATCGCGCAGCGCGACCGCTTCGGTATCGATCGTCTGCTCCGTCGCCATGCCCGGCGGTGTGGCGCGCGACAGCGTCGCCCCCGCCGCCATGGCGCCGCCTTGTTGAAGCTCGCCCTCGGGCTTCGGCGCGATGCGCCCTTCCGCGACCATCATCGTCGGGTCGAGGTCGAGCACCGGCTTCGCCGCGGCGGGTGCGGCGCCGCCGGCCTGCGCCGTCTCCGCCGCCGGCATGGCGACGGGGTCATCGTCCTTGAGAATGCGGCGGATGGAGGAAAGGATTTCGTCCATCGAGGGTTCGGCCGCGGGATCCGGTGGCGTTCCGCTCATGGGTTGGTGCCCCCTGGCTTGATGTGCAGTTCGCTGGGCCCGCTCGGCGTCGTTTTGGGCCGGGCGAGGAGGGTGCCGTCCGGCGTGATGCCGGCATTGCGGAAGGCTTCGTTGCCGTTGCCGAACAGCGCGCCCTTCACGGTGTCATAATATTTGAGATCGTCATATTGCGTGACCGGCAGAGCGAGGTCGCTCGCGGTCAGCCGGCCGACCGCCGCGGCGATGGCGTAGGATTCGTTCACCTCGGTGGCGATGTTCTGGATCTGCGTGGTCTGCGCGTTGAACAGCAGCTGCTGCGCGTTCAGCACGTCGAGCGTGTCGCGCGTGCCGACGATCTCCTGCCGCTCGGTGCCGTCGAGCGCGATGGCGTCGGCCCTGATCTGCGCCCGGCTGCTGACGATCGCCGCCCGCGCCGCCTGCAACCCCTCGAAGGCCTGGGTCGCCTGCTGCACGGCGGCGCGCTGCGCGTCGATCACCCCGGCATAGGCGTATTGAACATTGTCCCGCGCCTGGCGGATCGCGGCATATTCCTTGCCGCCCTGGTAGAGCGGGATGGTGAGATTGGCGAGGATCTGCCCGCCGGTGGCGCGCGAATGCGGCCCGCCGGGGTTGGACTGGTCGAAGGCCGAGGCCGAGAGCGAGAGCTGCGGCCCGAGCCCGGCCACCGCCGCATCCACCCCGTCCTTTTTCGACGCCATGGTGAACAGCGCCGCGACCACCGCCGGGTTGTTGGCCAGCGCCGCGCGCGCCAGCGCCGCCTTGCCCTGGTGCCCGAGGGCGAGCGGCTGCGGCGGCACCAGCGTCTTCGCCGGATAGGCGCCGACCAGCTGGCGGAAATTCTCCTCGGCGATGTGCAGGTTGCCCTTCGCCACCGCGATCTGCTCCTGCGCCCCCGCCAGCGAGGCCTCGGCCTGCGCCACCGAGGTCTCGGTGATCTCGCCAACCTTGAACTGGTCCTTCACCGCGCGGAGCTGCTGCGCCAGCACACCCTCGTTGCTGCGGTCGAGGTCGAGCAGGTGCCGGTCGGTAATCACGGTGACATAGGCGGTCACCACCTTGCCGAACACGTCCTGCTCGGTCGCGAGCAGCTGCGCCCGCGCGGCATAGACGTCGTTCTTCGCCTGGTGAACCTTGGCGATCGTCAGCCCGCCATCGAAGATCGACTGGTTGACGGTGATCTGCCCGCTGGCCTCGTTGCGCGCCGCAGTCAGACTGTTGCGCGTCAGCGTCGTCGCGCCGGTAAGGGAGTTGATGCTATTGAACGCCGATTCCGAGGTCTCGTCCACCCGCCCGGCCGAGCCCTGGATGGTGATCGTCGGCCGCCAGCCGGCCAGCGCCGCCGGCACGTTCTCGTCGGTCGCGCGCAGCGTCGCGCGCTGCTCCTGCAAGGTCGGGTTGTTGGAATAGGCTTCCGCCAGTGCGGCGGTCAGCGTCGACGGGCGATCGCCGCCCGCCGCCCGCGCCACCGGCGCGTCGAGCAACGCCACCACCGGCGCGCCGAGCAACGCCACCGCCGGCAGTGCTGCCGAAAGCGCCGCCGCAATCCGCCGGACTCCCGGCCTCGCCCGTTCTGCTCGCAAAAGTGCTGTCTCCTTAAATGCGGACATCAAATCCATCATGATATCAAAAACTGAATGCTGTCTTACGTTCAAACGCGGCAAGCGCTGGCATGTTGCAATCCGCCATGGCGCGATGGGCAAACCGCCCGCCGACCGCCTCGGCCACCACGATCCGGCCGATCCCGCCTTCGCGCAGCACGCACACCAGCCGACCGCCCGGTGCGAGCTGTGCGGCGAATCCCTCCGGCAGCGCGTCCACCATGCCCTCGATCACGATCACGTCGAACGGCGCCGCCGCCGGCGCTCCCGCCGCGAGCGCGCCGCCGACCAGCCGCACCTCCGGCGCCTCGGCGGCCAGCGCCGCCGCCGCCGCCGCGCGCAGGCCGGCATCTTCCTCCAGCGCCGTCACCACCGCGCCGCATGACGCCAGCAAGGCGGCGCAATATCCGGTGTTCGCCCCCACCACCAGCACCCGCGCGCCCGGTGCCGCCGCGGCGAAATAGGCCAGCCGCGCCACGCTCAGCGGCGCCGGCATGAACCGCCCGCCGCCGAGCGGCAGGTCGGCATCGGCATAGGCGCGATTCGCCTGCGCCGCCGGGCAGAATCGTTCGCGCCGGATCGTGCGCATGGCGATGATGATCCGGTCGTCCGCGATGTTGTTGGGCCGGATCTGGCCGTCCACCATCATCGTGCGGGCGGCGCGGAAATATCCTTCTTTGTCCGACATCGGAGATCCTCTACGCTGGAGCCGCCCCTCTATAGGACGCGCCGGCCGATCCGGCAAAGTCATCGATCCCCCGGGGCTTGACCGCGGCCAGTCCCCGCCCGATAAGCCGGGGTAAGCCGCGCCGGTCCGGTGGCAGAGTGGCTATGCAGAGGACTGCAAATCCTTGAATGTGGGTTCGATTCCCGCCCGGACCTCCAGCAGCGTTTTACTCTGCGCTGCCTGAAAATTCGCGCGTTGTCCCAAGCTACCAGAAAGACCAGCGCGCTATCTCTTGCGATCCCGCGCCAATACGCCGCCGCCCTGATTGCCCGCGGCGCCGCTTGCTCCTAGTCTGCCCGTAACAGCCGGCCAACGGAAACAAGGGGAGCGAAAAAATGTCCAGCGAATACCAGGCGCGCTATGATCAATGGCACAACGCCCCGGAGGAATATTGGGCCGAGGCCGCCCGCCGGATCGACTGGATCACCCCCTATGAAAAAGTGTTCGACCCCACCCAGGGTCCGTTCGGGCGCTGGTTTCCCGGCGCCACGCTGAACACCGCCGCCAACTGCCTCGACCGTCACATCGCCGCCGGCGCCGGCGAGCGCATCGCCCTGATCTGGGACAGCGCGATGGAAGGCCGCATCGCCCGCTACACCTATCGCGCCCTGCGCGACCGGGTGGCGAAACTCGCCGGCGCGCTCGCCGCCCGCGGTGTCGCGAAGGGCGACCGCGTGGTGATCTACATGCCGATGGTCCCCGAAGCGGCGATCGCGATGCTCGCCTGTGCCCGGCTCGGCGCCATCCATTCCGTCGTCTTCGGCGGGTTCGCCGCCCCCGAGCTGGCCAGCCGCATCGATTCCGCCGAGCCGAAACTGGTCATCGCCGCCTCCTGCGGCCTCGAACCCGGCCGCATCGTGCCCTACAAGCCGATCCTCGACGCTGCTCTCGATCGCGCCGCCCACAAGCCGCGCGCCTGCCTGATCTTCCAGCGCGAGGCCCTGCGCGCCGATCTCGTCCCCGGCCGCGACGAGGATTATCTCGACGCCGAGGCCGCCGCCGCCCCGCACGATCCCGTCCCCGTCGCCGCGACCGACCCGCTCTACGTGCTCTACACCTCCGGCACCACCGGCCGGCCCAAGGGCATCGTCCGCGACAATGGCGGCCACGCCGTCGCCCTCGCCGCCACCATCCCGATGATGTACGACGTCCATCCCGGCCCCGGCAGCGCGAGCGAGGTGATGTGGACCGCCTCCGATGTCGGCTGGGTCGTCGGCCACACCTATATCGTGTATGCCCCGCTGCTCGCCGGCGTCACCACCGTGATGTACGAGGGCAAGCCCGTCGGCACGCCGGATGCCGGCGCCTTCTGGCGCGTCTGCGCCGAGCACGGGGTGAAAACCCTGTTCACCGCCCCCACCGCCCTGCGCGCGATCAAGCAGCAGGATCCCGAGGGCGCGCTCACCCGCCAGCATGATCTCTCGAAACTCGAAGCCCTGTTCCTCGCCGGCGAACGCTGCGACCCGCCGACCGCCGAATGGATCGCCGCCCTGCTCGGCAAGCCGGTGATCGACAATTGGTGGCAGACCGAAACCGGCTGGCCGATCTCCGCCCGCTTCCGCGGCCTCGGCCTCACCGCGTTCAAGCCCGGCTCCGGCGGCCGCCCCTGTCCGGGCTACGATGTCCAGGCCCTCAACCCCGAGGGCGGGCTGATGCCCCAGGGCGAGGTCGGCGCCCTCGCCATCCGCCTGCCGCTGCCCCCCGGCTGCGCCCCCACCCTCTGGCAGGACGACGAGGGCTACCGCCGCGCCTATCTCGAAACCTTCCCCGGCTGGTATCGCACCGGCGATGCCGGCATGGTCGATGCGGATGGCGATATCTGGGTGATGGGCCGCACCGACGACATCATCAACGTCGCCGGCCACCGCCTGTCGACCGGCGCGATGGAAGAGGTCCTCGCCGCCCACCAGGACGTCGCCGAATGCGCGGTGATCGGCCGGCAGGACGCGGTGAAGGGCGAGGTGCCGCTCGGCCTCGTCGTGCTGAAATCCGGCGTCGCCCGGCCGGATGCCGAGATCGCCGCCGAACTCGTCGCCCTGGTGCGCGAGCGCATCGGCCCGGTCGCCGCGTTCAAGGACGCGCTGGTGGTCCAGCGCCTGCCCAAGACCCGCTCCGGCAAGATCCTCCGCGCGACGATGAAGCAGATGGCGAACGGCGCCAAACCCGTCATCCCGCCCACGATCGAGGACGCCGCCGTGCTCGATCAGATCGCCCCGCTGCTCTCGCCCTGATCTTTGCCCCGGCCCGCCGCCGGGATCAGACTCTGCCCCGGCCCGCCGCCGGTTCAGAACCTGTCCTTGGCGGCGCGCAGCCGGGCGAATTCCTCGGCCGAGGCGGCGCGGAGGAAGGGATTGGCCGCCAGCTCGTCGGCGAGCCGCACCGGCAGCGTCGGCGCGCCCGCCGCGCGCAGAAGCTCCACCTCCGCCGCCCGCGCCGCCACGGCCGCGTTGTCAGGATCGACATGGCGGGCAAACCGCGCGTTCGACAGCGTATATTCATGCCCGCACAGCATCAGCATCTCGGGGTCGAGTGCCGCCAGCGCCTGCAAGCTGGCATGGAACTGCGCCGGCGTGCCCTCGAACATCCGCCCGCAGCCGAGGCTGAACAGCGTATCGCCGCAGGCGCAAGCCGCATCGCCGAACACATAGGCGACATGCCCGACCGTATGCCCCGGTGTCGCGATCATCCTGACCGCAGCCCCGCCGAGATCGATCGTCTCCCCCGGCGCCAGCGCCGCATCCAGCTTCGGCAGCCGCGCCGCATCCGCCGCATTGCCGGCGATACGCGCGCCGAACCGCGCCGCGAGTTCCACCGCCCCGGCGATATGATCGTCGTGATGATGCGTCAGCAGTACCCAGTCCAGCCGCCCGCCCGCCGCCTCGACGGAAGCGATCGCCGCCGCCGCATCCGCCGGATCGACGAAGGCGCTCGCCCCGCCATGCGCCACCGCCCAGGCATAATTGTCGGCCAGCATCGGCACCCGCGTGATCGTGAAGCCGCGATGGGAAATCGTCATGATCCGTCCTTCTCTCATGCTATACGGGAGGAATGCGTCTCGATGCGCCCTCGATCGCCGATTTCTACGCCACGCCGCGCGGCGCCGCCACCGCCCGGCTGATCCGCGCCCGGCTGCGCGCATTCTGGCCGGAGGCGCGCGGCCTCGAGGTTCTCGGCCTCGGCTATCCCGGCCCCTATCTGCGGCTCTGGCGCGACCGGGCGACGCGCTGCATCGCCGCGGTGCCGGCGCAGATCGGCGCCGCCCCCTGGCCCGTCTCCCGCCCCGGCCTCAGCGTGCTGGTCGAGGACGATGCCCTGCCGCTCGCCGATGTCAGCATCGACCGGCTGCTGCTGATCCATGGTCTCGAACACGCCGAAACCGCCCGCCGCCTGCTGCGCGAGGCGTGGCGGGTGCTGCGCCCGGCGGGGCGGATGATCGTGGTGGTGCCCAACCGCGCCTCGTCCTGGGCCTATCTCGACCGCACGCCCTTCGGCCACGGCCAGCCCTATTCGCCCGCGCAACTCGGTCGGATGCTCGCCGAGTCGCTGTTCCGGGTCGAGCAGCGCGACGCCGCCCTGTTCCTCCCCCCGCTCGGCGGCCGCGCCGTCCTCCGCGCCGCCCCGCTGGTCGAGCGTGTCGGGCGGCGCATCGCCGCCCAGGCCGGCGGCGTCGTCATCACCGAGGCGACGAAGGACGTCGCCGGCGTCATCCCGCTGCGCGCCGGCCGCCGCCGCCTCGTCCTCGCCGAGCGCTGAGGGGGCGTCAGCCCTTGGCGTGCAGCTTCCGGTGATGCGCCATGTGGTGCTCGGCATAGGCCCGGAACATGGAATCGACCGTCTTCTGCTGGCTCGCGTCGAGCTTGCCGTAGAGCGTCTGGAACGCGGCGGTCAGCTTGTTCATGTTGTCCGCCTGCTTCGCCTGGATCGCGGCGAAGGATTCCATGTTCTGCACCGCGTTCATCGTCGCGAGATGCGCGGCCCGGCTCTGGTAGAGCGTCGCGATCGCGGTCGCGTTGTCGCGCGAGACCTGGGCGAAACCGTGCCAGGCATGCTGCTCGGAAGCGGTGATCCGCAGCTTCGCCTTCAGCGCCGCGAGCCGGTGATCGACATGGACGAGCATGCGCGAATGCGGGGCAGGGGCCGTTGTGGTCGTGGTCGTGGTCTTGCTCGTGGTCTTGCTTTCGGGGGTCGCCGCCCTCGCATGCGGCAGGGCGATTGCGGCGATCGAGGCGCCGGCCATGGTCGCGGCCAGCAAGGCGGCGGGGGCGTGGGTGCGAAGGCTGCGGACGGCGCGGATCGGCTTCATGTCGGAACTCCGGTTGGTTGAACCATCCCGCTCTAGCCTGCGTTTCATGACGCGATGCTGGCGCCGCCGTGTCGGAATCATGGCCTACGGCGATTTCATCCGCGGTTTTGCCCTGCGTCACCCCCCTTGTTCTTTGCCCCGTTCGGGACGATGTTGTCCCGGAGAGGACCGCACAGGTCCGGTTTGACGACGGAGACCACCAATGTTCATCGAAACCGATGTTACCCCCAACCCCGCCACGCTGAAATTCCTCCCCGGCCGCGAGGTGCTCGGCCAGGGCTCGGCCGATTTCGACACCGCCGATGCCGCGGCGTCGAGCCCGCTGGCCGCGTCGCTGTTCGCGCTGCCCGGCGTGGTCCGCGTCTTTCTCGGCGCCGATTTCATCTCCGTCACCGGCGACGATCCGGGCGCGTGGCCCTCGCTCAAGCCGCAGGTGCTCGGCGCGATCATGGAGCATTTCCTCTCCGGCCGCCCGGTGATGGACAGCGCGCAGGAAGACGCGGCGGAGGATGTCGATCCGGCCGACCGCGAGATCGCCGACCAGATCAAGGAACTGCTCGACATGCGGGTCCGCCCCGCGGTCGCCGGCGATGGCGGCGACATCGTCTTCCGCGGCTTCCGCGACGGTGTGGTGTCGCTGCACATGCAGGGCGCCTGCTCCGGCTGCCCCTCCTCGACGGCGACCCTCAAGATGGGTATCGAGAACCTGCTCAGACATTACGTCCCCGAAGTGAAATCGGTGCAGCAGGTAATGGCCTGAGCCAGCTGGCCTGACGCCCCGAACCCGACGGAGACCCGCATGACCCTCGATGCCGGCGCGCTCGATGCGCTGTTCCGCACCGCCCGCACCAAATCCGCCTGGACCGACACGCCGGTCCCGGACGACACGCTGCAAAAACTCTACGACCTGCTCAAATACGGCCCCACCTCGGCCAATTGCTCGCCCGCGCGCTTCCTCTTCCTGCGCAGCCCCGAATCGCGCGAGCGGCTGAAACCCGCCCTCAACCCCGGCAATATCGACAAGACGATGTCCGCCCCCGTCACCGTCATCGTCGCGCACGACCCGCAATTCTATGAAGAATTGCCGAAGCTCTTCCCCCATGCCGATGCCCGCGGCTGGTTCGCCGGCAACCCCGACCTCGCCGAGGAAACCGCCTTCCGCAACGGCACGATGCAGGGGGCCTATCTCATCATGGCCGCCCGCGCCCTCGGGCTCGATTGCGGCCCGATGTCCGGGTTCGACAAGGCGAGGGTCGACCAGACCTTCCTCTCCGACCAGGGCTGGCGGTCGAATTTCCTGATCAATCTCGGCTACGGCGTGGCCGAGGATCCGTTCCCCCGCGCCCCGCGCCTCGGGTTCGACGAAGCCTGCGTCCTGCTCTGAGATGACGCCGCCCGCCGCGCGGCTTCTGGTGCTGGATGCCGCGCTGAAATCCGCCCGCGCGGGGGTGATCGAGGGTGATCGCCTCCGCGCCGCGCGCGAGGGCGCGCCCGAGACCGGTCTTGCCGACCTGCTGCCGGTCTGGGCGGCGTCCTGTCTCGACGAGGCGGGGCTGGCCGCCGCTTCGCTCGACGGCATTGCCGTCACCATCGGCCCCGGCAGCTTCACCGGCCTGCGCGCATCCCTCGCCCTCGCGCACGGTATCGGCCTCGCCGCCGGCATCCCGGTCTATGGCGTCACCGTGGGCGAGGCGATGGCGGCGCTGCTGCCCGATCCCGGCCGCAAGCTCTGGGTCGTCACCACGGCCCGGCGCGGCCGCCTCTTCCTTGAACGGGACGGCGAAGCGAGCGCCTTCGACGAGACCGACCTGCCCACCCCCGCGGGCCCGATCGCCCTTGCCGGCGACCGTGCGGCGGATATCGCATCCCGCCTCGCCGAAGCCGGCCACGATGCCGTGCCCACCGGGATCGAGACCTGCACCATCGCCGGCATCGCCGCCGCCCTGCGCCAGCGCCTCGCCGCAGGGCACGCGCCGCGCCCCGCCGCCCCGCTCTATGTCGATCCGCCCGAGGCGCGCCTGCCCGCCGGCGGCCTGCGCCCGCCCCCGCAGGGGCACGACACCACCCCCACCAACCCGGCCCCGTGACCGGCGCGGGCAACGGCGATAATTCCGCGCCCGCAGCGGCGCCAGACCAACCCGCGCCCGCAGGGGCGCAAGACTGGCCCGCGCCCGCAGGGGCGCAAGACTGGCCCGCGCCCGCAGGGGCGCAAGACTGGCCCGCGCCCGCAGGGGCGCCAGACCAACCCGCGCCGGCCACGGCCGCGCACGCCGCCGCCCTCGCCGCGATCCACGCCGCCGCCTTCCAGGACGATCCCTGGTCGGAAGCCGCCATCGCCACCCTGTTCGAGAACCCGACGACATTCGGCTTCATCGCCCCCGCAGGCGGGCTCGTCCTCGCCCGTGCGGTTGCCGGCGAGGCCGAGATCCTGACCATCGGCGTCGCCGCCACCGCCCGCCGGCGCGGCATCGCCCGCGCCCTGCTGGGCGCCGCCCTGGCGGAAGCGCGGGGCAGGGGGGCCGAGACGGTGTTTCTCGAGGTCGCGGCGGACAACGATGCCGCCATCCGCCTCTATCGCGCCTGCCTCTTCCGCCCCGCCGGGCGCCGGCGCGATTATTACGGTCCGGGGCGCGACGCGCTGCTGTTCACGCGTCCGCTTTCCTGATCACCACCACGGCGCTGCCATCCGGCAGGTCGAACATGTCGAGCAGGTCGTGCCCCTGGTCGGCGGCGGCGCGCGGCACGTTCGCCCGCGGCTCGGCGCCGCGCAGCCGCACCAGCAAAATCTCTCCCGCCGCCATCGAATCGAGCGCCAGCCGTGTCCGCACGTAAGTCATCGGACAGGTTTCCGCAGTAATGTCGATGGCCCGGTTATGGGCAGGGAGTTCCATGACTTTCGTATCCTGGATTACCATTTTCTAACCAATTTCAAAAAATGGAACATCGATGAGATGAATTACATCCGCCTTTCGGACGAATTTCAAACGTAAATTCTTGCAATTCACATCAAAATGCTCCAGATCAGTTTTCAGGTAAATGATCAAGTAGTGTCGAAGAAGGACCAGTGATGCCGGATAGCCATGACACACAACAACTCCTACAACTCACCGCGCAGATTGTGTCAGCGCATGTATCGCACAATTCGGTTTCGGCCGAAATGCTGCCCACGCTCATCCGGGATGTCTACACGAGCCTCAGCGGCACGGATCAGCCTGTAGAAGAGCCGCCGCCGCCGCTCGAGCCGGCAGTCAATCCGAAGAAATCCGTCTTCAACGATTACATCGTCTGTCTTGAGGATGGAAAAAAACTCAAGATGCTTCGCCGTCATCTGAAATCGGCCTACAATCTGACGCCCGAGCAGTATCGCGAGCGGTGGGGATTGGCGAGCGACTATCCGATGGTCGCCCCCGCCTATGCCAAGCAGCGCTCCACCCTCGCCAAGAAGATCGGCCTCGGCACCAAGACCGCCGGCGCCACCCCCTCCGGCTCCGGGCGCGCCAAGAAGGGCGAATAGAGCATCATCCGGTCAGATGATATCATCTGCCCGGATAAAGATGCTCTGATTATCAACGTGGTAGAGCACTACATCCGATCCATCAGGATCGGAAAGTGCTCTACAGCATCATCCGGTCAGATGGAAACATCTGACCGGGTAAAGATGCTCGGTTTATCGATAATTTAGAGCACGTCTCAAAGGTTTCGGCCGAATGCCCGGCAGGGTCTCCCCGTCGGGCTTTTTCTTGCCCGCCATCTGCCCGCGATCTGGCCGCCTGGCCCGATTGCCTTTTCGCGCACCCTCATCCTACAATCTTCGCAAGCGAAACGCCGCCGTCTTTTTGTTTCGCACCCGGAAAAGGAACATCGCGTGTTGGATCATGCCGCATCCATCAGCCGGCGGGCGGAAATCGTCGCCCTGGTCGAGCAGAATGGCTTTCAGACGATCGAGGCGCTGGCCCGCCATTTCGACGTCACGGTGCAGACCATCCGCCGCGACCTCAACGCGCTCGCCGCCGATGGCAAGCTCAGCCGCTACCGTGGCGGCGCCGGCCTGCCATCGAGCATCGAGAACATGGAATACAACCGCCGCCGCGTGGTCCATCTCGAAGCCAAGCTCCGCATCGCCGACATGGTGGCGGCGGACATTCCCGAACACGCCTCGCTCTTCATCAATATCGGCTCGACCACCGAACAGGTCGCCCGCGCCCTGCTCGGCCATCATGATCTCTCGGTGATCACGAACAATCTCAACGTCGCGCGGATCATGAGCGAAAGCACCGATTTCCGCGTCATCGTCGCCGGCGGCATGGTCCGCAACCGCGATGGCGGCATCACCGGCCAGGCCACCCGCGACATGTTCGACCGTTTCCGCGTCGATATCGGCATCATCGGCGTCTCCGGCATCGACGCCGATGGCGCGCTCTACGATTTCGACATGGATGAGGTGATCTGTTCGCAGGCGATCATCCGCAACGCCCGCCGCGTCGTCCTCGTCACCGATCATTCCAAGTTCGGCCGCCCGGCGATGGTGCGGATCGGCACGCTCGCCCAGGTCTCCGCCCTCTATACCGACCTGCCGCCGCCGCCGCCGATCGCCGCCCTGATCGGCACGCTCGGCATCGAACTGCACGTCGCCGACCCGGCCCCCCAGCCTCCGTCCGGATCGCCGCCCGGATCGCCGCCCGGATCGCCGTCCGGATCGCCGACATGAAAACGCCCGGTCCGTTGCCGGGCCGGGCGCTCTGTCGCGATATCGGGTTGGCGCTCAGTCGGCGGCCAGCGCCATGTGCTTGCGCGCGATCGCGCCGCTGACATAGGTCTCCACCGCCTCGCCGATCGCCTCGGCATGGTTGGCGAACACGTGGTCGGCGCCGGCCAGCACGCGGTAATCGACGGCGACACCCTTCTGCGTGTTGAGCTTGTCGACCAGCTTGCGCACCGAATTCTCCGGCACCAGCTCGTCGGCATCGCCATGGATCATCAGCCCGCCGCAAGGGCAGGGGGCAAGGAAGCCGAAATCGTAATGCGCTGCCGGCGGGGCAACGCTGATCCAGCCCGAAACCTCCGGCCGGCGCATCAGCAACTGCATGCCGACGAAGGCGCCGAACGAATAGCCCGAAATCCACAGCCCGGCATGCCCGGGGTTCAGCGCCTGCATCCAGTCGAGCGCCGCGGCCGCGTCGTTGATCTCGCCCATCCCGCCGTCATAGCTGCCCTGGCTGCGCCCGACGCCGCGGAAATTGAACCGCATGACCGAGAAGCCAAGCCGCTGGAACACCTGGTACATCGTGTAGGTGATGCGGTTGTTCATGGTTCCGCCATGCAGCGGATGCGGGTGCAGCACCAGCGCGAGCGGCGCCCCCCGGTCCTTGGCATGGTGATAACGCCCTTCGAGACGGCCATCCGGCCCGGCAAACATAACTTCAGGCATGGTATTGTCTGGTCTTTCCCAATCGATCGTCACATCACCCGGCCTTCGATCGTCGCCGGGTGCAGGAATATTTCCCCGCCGGCGGCCCGAAGCCGCCCTCGCACCCTCAGGTGCCGCCGGAGCCGGGGAAACGGCTTCGAAACTTATATATAGGTTGCCTCCACGCATGATTGACCGGTCCGGTATGCATACCTACTCTCCCCGTCATGACGAGCGCGATCATCCGCAATCATGGCCCCCAGCATGGCCTCTGGCATTGTTCTGGTCGCCGGCCCGAAAGCCGCCGGTCCAGCGTGCGGAGCCCTGTGTCTCCGCCCTTCCGCAGCACGCCGCGTCGCGCCGTTGCCATGCCTGCCGGGGAAGGCGTCCGCCAAAACTTCGTCTCCCGCCCGAAAATTCGTATCCCAGGGCCTGCTAGAGCTTTTAGAGCTTTCATTTCGTCCATCCGGCGCCAATATCGCCGGAGAGGCACAGAGATAACGGATGGCATCCAGATTTTCCACGGAAATGTCGCATGAGCTCAATGTTTTTGCGTGAAACCATCCGGGCCTACCGCCAGCGCGATCCGGCCGCCCGGTCGGATCTCGAGGTTTTGCTGTGCTATCCGGGCCTGCACGCCGTCCTGCTGCACCGGGTCGCGAACTGGCTCTGGCGGCACCGGCTGCGACTCGCCGGCCGCTTCCTCTCGCATCTCGCCCGGGTGGCGACCGGCATCGAGATCCATCCCGGTGCAACGATCGGCCGCCGCTGCATGATCGATCACGGCATGGGCGTGGTCATCGGCGAAACCGCGGTGCTGGGCGACGATGTCTATCTCTACCACCAGGTCACGCTCGGCGGCACGTCGAGCGAGCGCGGCAAGCGCCACCCGACGCTTGCCAACAACGTCATCATCGGTGCCGGCGCCAAGGTGCTGGGCAACATCCTGATCGGCGAGAACGCCCGCGTCGGCGCCAATGCCGTGGTGGTGGCCGATGTGCCGGCGAATACCACCGTGGTCGGCATTCCCGCCCGCCCGGTCGAGCGCGGCACCTCGATCCGCCCGTCCAAACCCCGGTTCGACCCCTATGGCACGCCCTGCGACCCCTGCCTCGACCCGCTGCTGGGCGAGATGGAGCGTCTGCGCGCCGAACTGACCGATCTCGAAGCCCGTGTCGCCCGCGCGGAATCGCGCACACCAGACCGCGCGGAATCGCGCACACCAGACCGCGCGGAATCGCGCAAACCCGATCACGCGGAATCGCGCACACCCGATCACGCGGAGTCGCGAACACCCGATCACGCCGAAGCGCACACACCCGATCATGCCGCGCTGCGCGAGCCCAGCCATGACGCGCCCATCGCCCGCGGCTGACCCGGGCCTCTATCTCGACGCCAACGCGACCGAGCCGCTCCGCCCCGAAGCCCGCGCGGCAATCCTCGCCGCCCTCGATCTCGACGGCAATCCCGCCTCGGTCCATGCCGAGGGCAGGGCGGCGCGCAAATATCTCGAATCCGCCCGCGCCACCCTGGCCGCCCGGCTCGGCGCCCGGCCGGAAAACCTCGTCTTCTGCGCCGGCGCGACCGAGGCGAACGCGATGGCGATCCACGGCCTCGCCGCCGGCGGCGCCATCGTCATCGGCGCCACCGAGCACGACGCCGTGCGCGCCGCCGCCCCCAATGCCCGCATCGCCCCGGTCGATGACGCGGGACAGCTCGACCTTGCCGCCTTCGCCGCCCTGCTGGCCGAATGCCGCCCGACCCTTGCCTGCGTCATGGCGGCGAACAACGAAACCGGCGTGCTGAACGACATCGCCGCCATCGCCGCCCTCTGCGCTGCGTCCGGCACGATGCTGCATGTCGATGCCGTGCAGGCCGCCGGCCGCGTTGCCGATCCCGATTATCTCGCCCAGGGTGCCTCCAGCGTCGCCATCTCCGCGCACAAGCTCGGCGGCCCGAAAGGGGCGGGGGCGCTGCTGCTCGCCCCCGACGCCGCCGCCCGCCTCGTCCCGCTGATCCGCGGCGGCGGCCAGGAACAGGGCCGCCGCGGCGGCACCCACAACCTGCCCGGCATCGCCGGCTTCGCCGCCGCCCTCGATGCCGTCCATGCCACCGCCGGCTCGACCCCGCGCCTCGCCGCCCTGCGCGATGCGATCGAGGCCGGCGCGCGCGATTGCGGCGCGCGCATCGCCGGCGCCGGCGCGCCCCGGCTGGCGAACACGACCTGCCTGATCCTGCCCGGCCTTGCCGCCGAAACCCAGGTCATCGCGCTCGATCTCGCCGGCATCCGCGTCTCCGCCGGCGCGGCCTGCTCCTCGGGCAAGGTCGCGCGCAGCCACGTCCTGGCCGCGATGGGGCTGGGCGATCTCGCGTCCAACGCCATCCGCGTCTCGCTGCCCTGGAACGCGCCGGACGACGCGCCCGCCCGATTCCTCGCCGCATATCGGCGTCTTGCCGACCGCGCCTTGCGCAAATCCGCGCATGTCTCTACCTCGGCTGCGTGAACGGCGCCCGGACGCGCGCCCTCGCACCGCAACCGACTACGCAACGGATAACGCAACGGATTCAGGGGTCGCACATGCCGAACATGACTTTCATCGAGCGCGACGGCACGCGCCGGACGGTGGACGCCCCGTCCGGCCTGTCGGTGCTCGAAATCGCCCACAAGCACGGGATCGACATCGAAGGCGCCTGCGAGGGCTCGCTCGCCTGCTCGACCTGCCATGTCATCGTCGAGCCCGACTGGTTCGCGAAGCTCGCCGCCGCCTCGGAAGACGAGGAAGACATGCTCGACCTCGCCTTCGGCCTTGAAAAGACCTCCCGCCTCGGCTGCCAGATCGTGATGTCCCCGGTGCTGGACGGGCTCGTCGTGAAGCTGCCCGCCGGCGTGCGGAACGCGCAGGACGGCTGAGACCATGCGCGTCGTCGTCGCCATGTCCGGCGGGGTGGACAGTTCGGTCGTCGCCGGGCTGATGCACGAGGCCGGGCACGAGGTGATCGGCGTCACCCTCCAGCTCTACGATCACGGCGCCGCCACCGGCCGCAAGGGCGCGTGCTGCGCCGGGCAGGACATCCACGACGCCCGCAACGTCGCCGACCGTCTCGGCATCGCCCATTACGTGATCGATGCCGAGGCCGCCTTCCGCGCTGCGGTGATCGGCGATTTCGCCGATGCCTATGCCGATGGCCGCACCCCGGTCCCCTGCGTGCGCTGCAACCAGCACCTCAAGTTCGGCGACCTGCTCGGCCTCGCCCGCGATCTCGGCGCCGAGGCGCTGGCCACCGGCCATTATGTCCGCCGCGAGGAGGGCGCCGAGGGCGCCGAGCTGCATCGCGCGGTCGATGCGCGGCGCGACCAGTCCTGGTTCCTGTTCGCCACCACGCGCGACCAGCTCGCCTTCGCCCGCTTCCCCCTCGGCACCATGCCGGACAAGGACGCCGTCCGCGCCGAGGCCGCGCGGATGCACCTGCCCGTCGCCGAAAAGCCGGACAGCCAGGACATCTGCTTCGTCCCCTCCGGCACCTATGCCGACATCGTCGCGAAGCTCCGCCCCGATGCCACCGCCCCCGGCGAGATCGTCACCGAGGACGGCGCCGTGCTCGACCATCACCAGGGCATCGCCCGCTACACGGTGGGCCAGGCCAAGCGACTGGGCGCCGCCTCCGGCCATGTCGTCACCAGGATCGACGCCGCCCGCCGCCGCATCGTCGTCGGCCCCCGCGGCGCCGGCGGCCGCGAGGTGCGGATCGCCGAGCCGAACTGGCTGATCGACCCGCCCGCTGCCCCGTTCCGCGCCAGCGTCAAGCTCCGCGCCGGCGAGACGCCGCACCCCGCCGAGATCGACATCGCCCGCAACCTCGTCACCCTCGACATCCCCGCTCTCGCCGCCCCCGGCCAGGCCTGCGTGGTGTATCGCGACACCCGCGTCCTCGGCGGCGGCTTCATCCTGTGATCCGGTGATCGACACCGCCGCCGCAAGCCGGGTTTTTTTCGCACCTCGCCGACAAGTCTGATTGGTTTCGCCGCCGTGGCGGTCTATATCCAGACTGGCGCCCCCCGTCAGCCTGAAGTCCGGCCGGCCGGAGCCGCTCCCGCGTGCCGGATCTCCCTGCCGCGGGTCGATGCAACCACGCCATGGCACAAGCCATGCACGGCAAGAAAAAAAGGATTCCACACGTGGCCAACGAAAAATCGCAGAACGTGCAGGATGTGTTCCTCAATCACGTTCGCAAGAGCAAGACCCCGGTCACCGTGTTCCTGGTGAACGGCGTGAAGCTGCAGGGCGTCATCACCTGGTTCGACAATTTCTCGGTCCTCCTCCGTCGCGACGGTCATACCCAGCTCGTCTACAAGCACGCGATCTCGACCGTGATGCCCGGCGCGCCGATCCAGCTCTTCGATGCGACCAAGGCCGAAGGCGCGGCCGGCGGCAGCGGGGCGACTCTCTCCCTCGGCCGTGCCGGCGATGCCGATCGCGATGCCGAGTAGGCCGGATTGACCATACCGACAAAGGCCGCCCCCACCCGCGCCGCCATCCTGCTGCCCTGGGAGCATGGCGGGCGGCGCAACGGCCCGCGCGAGGCCGAGGCCCGCCTCGCCGAAGCCATCGGCCTCGCCGCCTCGATCGGCCTCGTCATCGCCCATGAGGAAATCGTCCAGCTCCGCGCCCACCGCCCCGCCACCCTGTTCGGCGAGGGCCAGGTGCAGCGCATCGCCGATTCCATCGCCGAGGCCGAAATCGGCGTCGCGGTGGTCGATTCCACGCTCAGCCCGGTGCAGCAGCGCAATCTCGAACGCGCCTGGAAATGCAAGGTCATCGACCGCACCGGCCTGATCCTCGACATTTTCGGCGAGCGCGCCCGCACCGCCGAGGGCGTGCTGCAGGTCGAGCTCGCGCATCTCGCCTACCAGCGCTCCCGCCTCGTCCGCTCCTGGACCCATCTGGAGCGCCAGCGCGGCGGCTTCGGCTTCCTCGGCGGCCCCGGCGAAACCCAGATCGAGGCGGACCGCCGCCTGATCACCGACCGTATCGCCCGCCTCCGCCGCGAGCTCGACGAGGTCCGCCGCACCCGCGCCCTGCACCGCGCCGCGCGCAACCGCGTGCCCTATCCCGTCGTCGCCCTGGTCGGCTACACCAATGCCGGCAAATCGACGCTGTTCAACGCGCTCACCGGCGCCACCGTCCACGCGCAGGACCAGCTCTTCGCCACCCTCGACCCGACGATGCGCCTCATCGTCCTGCCCTCCGGCCGCCACGCCATCCTGTCGGACACGGTGGGCTTCATCTCCGACCTGCCGACCGAACTCGTCGCCGCCTTCCGCGCCACGCTCGAAGAGGTCGCCGCCGCCGACATCATCCTCCATGTCCGCGACTGCGCCCACCCCGACAGCGCCGCCCAGCGCGCCGACGTGATCTCGGTGCTCGACGGCATGGCCCGTTCCGGCATGATCGACGAGGGCTGGTCCTCCCGCTGCATCGAGGTGATGAACAAGATCGACCTGCTCGATCCCGCGATTTCGGACCTGCCGGGCCCCGCCGCCATCGCCGTCTCGGCGCTTTCCGGCGAAAATCTCGAAACCCTGCGCGCCGCGATCGATGCCCGGCTCGCCGGCGCCATGCAGGTCGCGACCTACTGGCTCGCCCATGCCGACGGCGCTGCCCTCGCCTGGCTCTACCGCCACGGCGAGGTGCTCTCCCGCATGGATGGCGAGGACGCCATCGCCATCGAGGTCCGGCTCCGCCCCGAAGACCGCGCCCGCTTCGAGCGCGACCACGAGGCCGCGCTGCACGCCCCGACCTCCTGATCCATCGCCCCGATCCGGCACCCCATCCATCGCCACGGAATCCCGCCCATGATGCCTGACAGATCCGACCTTTCCGCCATCGCGGCGCTGCTGCGCGAGGTCGCCGGCAGCATCGTGATGCCGCGCTTCGGCCATATCGGCCCGGCCGATCTGCGCACCAAATCCGGCCCGCTCGACCCCGTGACCGTGGCCGACGAGGCGGCCGAGCGCGCGCTGACCGAAGGCCTGCGCGCCCTCTTCCCCGATGTCGCGGTGATCGGCGAGGAATCGGTCGCCGCCGATCCCGCCCTGCTCGGCGCGGTCGCCGGCCCCGCCCCGGTCTTCGTGATCGACCCGATCGACGGCACCCAGAACTACGCCGCCGGCCTGCCGCTGTTCGGCCTGATGATCGCCCTGGTCGAGGGCAACCAGACCATCGCCGGCCTGATCCACGACCCGCTGCGGGACGATACCATGCTCGCCACGCGCGGCGCCGGCGCCTTCCTGCTCCGCGGCGCGGCGGAGCGTGCCGAATTCCTGCCTTTGCGCGTCGCCGCCCCGGCGCCGCTCGCGCAGATGATCGCCTCGGTCTCCTGGCAATACATGGCGGCGGACGAAAAATCCCGCGTGCTCGCCCGTCTCGACGCAATCGGGCAGACGCCCAACCTGCGCTGCGCCGCCGCCACCTACCGCGCCATGGCGTCGGGCCACATGCACGCCACGGTCTCCCGCCGCACCCTGCCGTGGGACCATGCCGCCGGCACGCTGATCGTCGAGGAGGCCGGCGGCCATGTCCGCCGCCCGGATGGCGAGGCCTGGCGCCCCGCCGACATCGATGGCGGCCTCATCGCCGCCGCCGACCGCGACACCTGGCACCGCCTGCGCGACGCGCTCTACGGCTAGCTTTCCAGCTTCACCGCCTGCCAGAGCGCTTCCATCTCGGCGAGCCCGGCCGCTTCCGGCGTGGTCCCGGCGGCGGCGAGCCTCGCCTCCACCGCGCGGAACCGGCGCTCGAACTTCGCATTCGCCCGCGCCAGCGCCTGCTCGCCATCGCAGCCGAGCTTGCGGGCGAGATTGACCATCACGAAGAACATGTCGCCCAGCTCATCCTCGATCCGCGCCGGGTCCGCCCCCGCCAGCTCGGCGCGCAGCTCCGCCGTCTCCTCGTCGAGCTTGTCGAGAACCGACTCCGCATCCGGCCAGTCGAAACCCACCCGTGCCGCCCGCGCCGCGAGCTTGCGCGCCCGCATCAGCGCCGGCAGCGTGGTGGCGATGCCATCCAGCACGCCGCTCTCCGCCCGCGCCGCCCGCTCGCGCGCCTTGTCCGCCTCCCAGGCCTGTGTCTGCGCCGCCTGGTCCCGCGCCGCGGCATCGCCGAACACATGCGGATGCCGGCGGATCATCTTCGCGGCAATCCCGGCGGCGACCTCGTCGAAGCCGAACCAGCCGCGCTCCTCCGCCATCCGCGCGTGATACACGACCTGGAACAGCAGATCCCCCAGCTCGTCGCGCAGCGCCGCCGGATCGCCTTTTCCGATCGCGTCTGCAACCTCATAGGCCTCTTCGACCGTATAGGGAGCGATGGTGGCGAAATCCTGCTCGCGATCCCACGGGCATCCGGTCTGCGGATGCCGAAGTGCGGCCATGACGGCGAGGAGGCGGTCGATCGGTCTGTCGGTCATGCGATCCCGAAGCTGTGATGGGTGATCCCGCCGGGGTCACGGCGGCTTGATGAATGGCCAGCGCGCACCAGAGTAATCTATCGCCCGAGGAGAACAACCATGCACGTCATCCGCACACCGGACTGGTCCCTGCCCGAGCGGGATGCAACCCCCCCGCATCTCGCCCTCAACCGCCGCGCCGCCCTCGCCACGCTGGGCGGCGCCATGCTCGGCTTCGGCCAGATCGGCGCCGCGCTGGCCGATGCGAATGCCAAACCGGGCGATCGCATCGCCGACTACCCGCCCTCCGCCGCCCGCTTCGACCCCGCGCGCAGCCTTACCCCTCGCCACAATGCCGAGACCTACAACAATTTCTACGAATTCGGTCTGCACAAGGACATCTGGCCCAAGGCCCAGAAGCTCCCCACCGAGCCCTGGACCATCCGCATCGACGGCATGGTGGAAAAGCCCTTCACCATCTCCTTCGACGACCTGATGAAGAAGGTCAGCACCGAAACCCGAATCTACCGCCATCGCTGTGTCGAGGCCTGGTCCCTCGTCGTCCCCTGGGAAGGCTTTCCGCTCGCCGAGCTGGTCAAGCTGGCGAAGCCGCTCTCGGGGGCGAAATATCTCCGCTTCACCTCGCTCGCCGATCCCAAGGTGATGCCGGGCCTGTCGATCCCCTTCTTCCCCTGGCCCTATCACGAGGGCCTGACCATGGCGGAGGCGATGAACGAGCTCGCCTTCGTCGGCACCGGCATGTACGGCGCGAAGATGCCCAAGCAGGACGGTGCGCCGATCCGCGTCGTGCTGCCCTGGAAATACGGCTTCAAGTCGGCGAAATCCCTGGTCCGCATCGAATTCACCAGGGAGCGACCGGTCACCTTCTGGGAAAAGACCAGCCCGGACATGTATGGCTTCTGGGCCAATGTGAACCCGAACTACCCCACCCTGCGCTGGAGCCAGGCGCGCGAGCGCGTCATCGGCACCGGCGATGTGGTGCCGACGCAAATTTACAACGGCTACGGCAAATGGGTCGCCCCGCTCTATGCCGGCATGAAGCAGGACAAGAAACTGTTCATGTAACGCCCAGCAGCCGGCGGGCGATGCCGATCACCCGCCGCGCCTCGCTCCACAATTCGTAGCGGTCGAATTCCGCCGCCCTGGCCCAGGCGATGTCGGTCACGTCATCGCCCGCCACCGCCTCGCCGCCCTGATACAGCCCGGCGAAATCGAGGATGGTGTAATGGAACTCGATGCGCTGGGCCGCATCGCGATGGATCGAATCGACATGCGCCGCCAGCACGAGCGGCCCGGCTTCGAGCCCGGTCTCCTCGCGCAATTCCCGCCGCGCCGCCGCCTCCGCCGTCTCGCCCAGCTCCTGCCCGCCGCCCGGCAGACTCCAGGCCCCGAGTGCCGGCTTGCGGCCGCGGCGGATCAGCAGCACCTCGTCGCCGCGCAGCAGCACCACCCCGATGCCGACGCGCGGCGCCTCCGGATAGGCCCGGCTCATCCGGCCACCAGCGCGCGGATCGCGCGGTCCTGCTCGAACAGGTGCAGCAGCACCCGCGCCGCCCGCCCGCGCGGGGATTCGAGCTGCGGGTCGGTGTCGAGCAGCAGGATCGCGTCTTTCTGCGCCATCGCAATCAGGTCCTCGTCACGTTCGGCGTCCGCCAGAAGGTAGCCGGGCAGGCCGGACTGTTTCGCCCCCAATATGTCACCGCCGCCGCGCAGCCGGAAATCCTCGTCGGCGATGCGGAACCCGTCCTCCGTCTCCCGCAGGATCGCGAGCCGCCGCCGCGCCGCCTGGCTCGGCTCGTCGCCATGCAGCAGCAGGCAGAAACTCGCCGCCGCCCCGCGCCCGACCCGCCCGCGCAGCTGGTGCAGCTGCGCCAGCCCGAACCGGTCCGCATGCTCGATCACCATCACGTTCGCCTCCGGCACGTCCACCCCCACCTCGATCACCGTGGTCGAGACCAGGATATCCGCCTCGCCGCGGGCGAAGCGCTCCAGCGCCGCCGCCCGGATCTCGATCGGCTGGCGCCCATGCGCCAGCACCACCCGCGCGCCGAACCGCTCGGCGAGTGCGGCGAACCGCGCCTCGGCGGCGGCGATGTCCATCGCCTCGCTCTCGGCCACCAGCGGACACACCCAATAGACCCGCCCGCCCTGGCGGATCATCCGCGCCACCGCGGCGACGATCTCCTCCATCCGCCCCGCCGGGTGCAGCGTGGTGCGGATCGGCTTGCGCCCGGCCGGCTTGGCGAGAATCCGGCTCACGCTCATCTCCCCCCAATGCGAGAGCAGCAGCGTGCGCGGGATCGGCGTCGCCGTCATCACCAGCATGTCCGTCGCCCGCCCCTTGGCGCCGAGGGCGAATCGCTGCTCGACGCCGAACCGGTGCTGCTCGTCGATCACCGCGAGGCCGAGATCGTGGAACGCGACACTCTTCTGGAAGATCGCATGGGTGCCGACCACGATCGGGATCGACCCGTCGGCGAGTCCGGCCAGCACGCGCCGCCGCTCCGCCATCCGCAGCGAGCCGGTCAGCAGCGCGACCGGCACGGGGCAGAGTTTCTCCAGCGTCGCGAGATGCTGGCGGGCCAGCAATTCGGTGGGGGCGAGCAGGGCGGCCTGCGCCCCGGCCTCGACCACGCGCAGCATCGCCAGCGTCGCCACCAGCGTCTTCCCCGCGCCGACATCGCCCTGCAACAGCCGCAGCATCCGGTGCGGTGACGCGAGATCGGCGTCGATCTCGGCGAGCGCCTCGTCCTGTGCCGCGGTCGGCGCGAAGCCGAACCGCGCCAGCGCCGCCGCCCGCAGCCGCCCATCCCCGGCAAAGGCGCGCCCCGTCCGCCGCCGCCGCCGCGCGCGGATCAGCGCGAAGGCGAGCTGCCGCGCCAGCAATTCGTCATAGGCGAGCCGCCGCGCCGGGCCATCGCCCGGCATCGATTCGGGCGCGTGCAGCGCCCGCAGCGCGGCGGCGAATCCCGGCCAGCCCTGCTTCTTCAGCACGGAAGGCATCTGCCATTCCGGCAGCTCCGGCAGACGGGCGAGGGCGCCGTCCACCGCCCGCGCCATCAGCCGCGCCGAAAGCCCCGCCGTCAGCCCCCGCACCGGCTCGATCGCCGGCAGCCGCGCCGCGTCCTCCGCCGCCAGCACGTAATCGGGATGGGGCAGGGTAGGGCGGTCGGCGAACCGCTCGACCTTGCCCGACAGCAGCAGTTTCGCCCCCAGCGGAAACTGCCGCAGCCGCCCGGGATGGAACAGCACCACCTCGCCGAAGCCGCTGGCGTCGCGAATCACCACCCGGTGCGGCTGCCCCCGCCGCGCCGGCGCCTCGTGCCGCACCACCTCGACCATCACCGTCGCAACCATCCCCGGCTCCGCCTCGGCCAGCGTCGAAAACCGCGAGCGGTCGATGAAATGCAGCGGCAGGTGAAACAGCAGGTCGCCCACGCGTGGCCCGCCCACCGCGCGCGCGATCAGCGCCGCGAGTTTCGGGCCGACGCCCGGCAGGCTGGCAAGCTCGGCCCGGAACGGCGCCAGCGACTCGGAGATGTTGGTGGTCACGGGCTGACAGTGGCGGAGCACTCCACTATATCGCAACCCATCATGACCGATGTATCGACCGAGGCGCTCGCGCAGCGCCGCCGCCGGCTGCTCTACCGGGCCACCCATCGCGGCACCTATGAAAACGACCTGATGATCGGCGGTTTCGCCCGCAAATATATCGACGCGATGGACGATGCCGCGCTCGACGCGCTGGAGGCGGTGATGGAACACCCCGACGCCGAGCTGGCGGACTGGCTGACCGGCCGCAAGCCGGTCCCGCCCGAAGCCGATTCGGACATGTTCCACCGCATCCGCGACGAGGCGGCGGAAATCGCGCAGGGCGAGTTCGGCGCCAAGCGCGGGCGATGAGCCTGCTTCCCGTCTATGGCGCGCCGGAAGGGTTCGACGCCGACCTGATCGCCCGCCGCGCCGCCGAGGCCGGCACGGTGCTGCACATCGCGCGCGACGATGCCCGCCTCGCCCGGCTGGAGGACGCGCTCGCCTTCTTCGCCCCCGCCGCCGAGATCATCCGCTTCCCCGCCTGGGACTGCCTGCCCTACGACCGCGTCTCGCCCAACCCGGCCATCGTCTCCGACCGTGTCGCCGCCCTGGCCCGGCTGCTGGAGCCGGCGAAGGGCACCCGCATCGTGCTGACCACGGTGAACGCCGCCGTCCAGCGCACCCCGCCGCGCGCCCGCTTTGCCGGCGCCAGCCGCACCATCGCCCCCGGCGGCGCCGCCGCCCCGGACGATCTCGCCCGCTTTCTCGAGCAGCGCGGCTATCACCGCGTCGGCACCGTCATGGAACCCGGCGATTTCGCCGTCCGCGGCGGCATTTTCGACGTCTGGCCCGCCGGCGAGCCGACGCCTGCCCGCATCGACCTGTTCGGCGACACGGTAGATACACTTCGCCGCTTCGACCCCGGCACCCAGCGCAGCGGCGAGGCGCTGGACCAGCTCACCTTCCGTCCCGCCACCGAATTGCCGCTCGATGCCGAGGCGGTCAGCCGCTTCCGCACCGGCTTTCGCGAGTTGTTCGGCGCCGAGGCGCAGGCCGACCCGCTCTACGAGGCGATCTCCGACGGCCGCCGCCAGCCCGGCATGGAACATTTCGCCCCGCTCTTCTGCAAGACGATGGAAACCGTGTTCGACTATGCGCCCGGTGCTGCCATCAGCCTCGACCACCAGGCCGAGGAGGCCGCCGCCGCCCGCTTCGAGATGATCGCCGATCATTACGAAGCCCGCCGCGCCCCGCCCCGCGCCGGCGAGGCGCCCTACCGGCCGATCCCGCCCGCCAGCCTCTATCTCGACCGCGCCGGCCTCGATGCGCTGCTCCGCACCCGTGGCGCGACCGTCTTCTCCCCCTTCGCCCGGCCCGACGGGGCCGAGGGTGTCGAAGCCGGCGGCCGTCCCGGCGCCATCCTCGCCGCCGCCCAGGGCATCGCCTCGGTCTATGACGAATTCCGCCTGCTCGCCGCCCGCTGGCGCGAGGCCGGGCGCCGCGTCGTCCTCGCCGCCTGGTCCGCCGGCTCGCGCGACCGTCTCGCCGCCCTGCTGCGCGACCACGGCATGCGCTCGATCCCGATCGACAACGCCGCCGAGGCCCGCATCGCCCAGGGCGACGCCATATTGCTCGCCATTCTCGGCCTCGAGCGCGGCTATGTCGCCGACGATCTCGCCATCGTCGCCGAGCAGGACCTGCTCGGCCAGCGCATCGCCCGCCCACCGCGCCGCCGCCAGCGCGCCGACCAGTTCATCGCCGACGCCACCGAAATCGCCGAGGGCGATCTCGTCGTCCATCAGGATCACGGCATCGGCCGCTATGACGGGCTGGTGACGCTCAGCGTCGACGGCGCGCCGCATGACTGCCTGCGCCTGCTCTACGATGGCGACCAGAAGCTCTTCCTGCCGGTCGAGAACATCGACATGCTCTCCCGCTTCGGCAGCGAGACCGCCGGCGTCGGGCTCGACCGCCTGGGCGGCGCCTCCTGGCAGGCGCGCAAGGCCAAGGCCCGCAACCGCATCCGCGACATGGCGGCCGGCCTCATTCGCATCGCCGCCGAGCGCAAGCTGCACGACGCCGCGATCCTCGCCGCCGATGACGGCGCCTTCGCCGAGTTCTGCGCCCGCTTCCCCTATACCGAAACCGAGGACCAGGCCCGCGCCATCGCCGATGTCATGGAAGATCTCGCCGCCGGCAAGCCGATGGACCGGCTGGTCTGCGGCGATGTCGGCTTCGGCAAGACCGAAGTGGCCCTCCGCGCCGCCTTCATCGCCGCGATGTCCGGCGCCCAGGTCGCCGTGGTGGTGCCGACCACGCTGCTCGCCCGCCAGCATTACCGCCTGTTCTCCGAGCGCTTCGCCGGCCTGCCCATCCGCGTCGAGCAGCTCTCCCGCCTCGTCTCCGCCAAGGATACCGCGAAGGTGAAGGCCGGCCTCGCCGACGGCACGGTGAACATCGTCGTCGGCACCCATGCGCTGCTCTCCAAAACCATCGCCTTCGCCGATCTCGCGCTGCTGATCGTCGACGAGGAGCAGCATTTCGGCGTCGCCCACAAGGAACGCCTCAAGCAGATCAAGGCGGACATCCACGTCCTCACCCTGACCGCGACGCCGATCCCCCGCACCCTCCAGCTCGCGCTGACCGGCGTGCGCGACCTCTCGCTGATCACCACCCCGCCGGTCGATCGCCTTGCCGTGCGCACCTTCATCATGCCGTGGGACAAGCTGGTGATCCGCGAGGCCATCGCCCGCGAGCGCTTCCGCGGCGGGCAGATCTTCTGCGTCGTCCCGCATATCGAGGATATCGACCGGATGCGCGAGCGCCTGGCCGAGATCGCGCCGGACCTGCGCACCGCCACCGCTCATGGCCGCCTGCCCCCCACCGAGATCGAGCGGGTTATGACCGAGTTCAGCGAAGGCAAGCACGACGTCCTGCTCGCCACCAACATCGTCGAATCCGGGCTCGACATGCCGGCGGTGAACACGATCCTGATCTGGCGCGCCGATCTCTTCGGCCTCGGCCAGCTCTACCAGCTGCGCGGCCGCGTCGGCCGCGGCAAGCAGCGCGGCTACGCCTATCTCACCTGGCCCGCCTCGCACACGCTCGCCGCCTCCTCGCAGAAGCGCCTCGAAGTGATGCAGACGCTCGACACGCTCGGCGCCGGCTTCACCCTCGCCTCCCACGATCTCGACCTGCGCGGCGCCGGCAACCTGCTGGGCGATGAACAATCCGGCCATATCCGCGAGGTCGGCATCGAGCTCTACCAGCAGATGCTGGAGGATGCGGTGGCCGAGCTGCGTGCGGCCGGCGGCGGCCAATCGCGCGAGGCCGCGCGGGACTGGACGCCGAATATCGGCCTCGGCCTGCCCGTCCTCATCCCCGAGGCCTACGTGGCCGACCTGCCGGTCCGCCTCGGCCTCTACCGCCGCATCGGCGGGCTCGTGACCGATGCCGAGAGCGAGGCGCTCGCCGCCGAACTGGTCGACCGGTTCGGCCCGATGCCGGCGGAGGTGGAAAACCTCCTCGCCACCGTGGCGCTCAAGCGCGCCTGCCGCGCCGTCGGCGTCGAGAAGCTGGAGGCCGGGCCGAAAGGCATGGTCGTCGCCTTCCGCGGCAACGCCTTCGCCAATCCCGGCGGCCTCGTCTCCTGGCTCGCCACCCGCGCCGGCCTGCTCCGCCTGCGCCCGGACCACAAGCTGGTCATGGTCCGCGAGATGGACGTGAAGGCCCGCCTCGCCGCCGCGCGGGACATCGTGGGCAACCTCCAGCGGATTCTCGACCAGTCGAAAGCCGCATGATCCGGTGGCGTAACTAAACAAATCGAAACTTGCTCCGGCCGCCCCGGTCCTCATCTTTGCGTGAGGAAGGCGGCCGCTCCTCGGCCGCCCCGCGCATCGCCGCCCGGCGACGATGCCGCCGCGGCCGCCCTGCGGCCGCCCAGCCTGACGAGGTCATGCCCATGAACGACCGAACCCTTTTCCGCGCCAGCGCCGTTGCCCTGTTCGCCGCCGCTTTCGCAGCCTCCCCCGCTCTGGCCGCGACCACCGCGCCCGGCGCCGCCACCCCGATGCCCGCACCCACCACCGGCTCGATGGCAGCCGCCCCCGCCGCCTCGCCGCAGACCGTCGCCAAGGCCGGCAAGGCGCTGCACCAGGTGCTCGACATCAACCACAGCTACGGCGCGAAACTCGCCCACACGACCGACCCCGCCGGCAAGCAGCGCCTGATCGCCTCGGCCAAGTCCAAGGCGGCGGCGGCGATCACCGCCCAGGGCCTCACCGTCCGGCAATACGACCAGGTCCTGGCCGAGGCCCGGCAGAATCCCTCGATGCGCGCGCAGCTCTTCGCCGCCGCCGGCCTGCCGGCGCAGAAATGACCGCCTGACCGCCGCGCCGCCGCCGCAAGGCGGGGTGCTGCGGTCGCCAGCACCCATCCAGAGCATCTTTATCCGATCAGATGGAATCATCTGATCGGATAAAGATGCTCGACTTATCAATATGATAGAGCACGACATCCGATCCATCAGGATCGGAAAGTGCTCTAGGTTCTGTACCTATTGCCATGACTACGGGGCGTCTGATTCAAGTCTGTTTGGAGGACTTGGAACATGGCGGAACTTTTCTGGCTGAACAACACGCAATGGGCTGCGATCGAACCATTGCTGCCGAAGCTTGGCGGCAAGCCTCGGGTTGATGACCGCCGGGTGCTGAGCGGCATCCTGCATCGCTTTCGCGAGGGCTTGCGATGGCGAGCGCTTCCTGAGGCCTATGGGCCACGAACCACTGTGTTCAACCGGTTCAACCGCTGGAGCCAGCGTGGCCTCTGGCAGGAGATCTTCGCGGCGCTTGTCGCCTGCGCGGATCCGCCGCGCATCGCCATGGTGGACAGCACCTCGGTTCGGGCACATCGCGCGGCCGCGGGCGGTAAAGGGGGGCGCAAAGCCAGGCCATCGGCCGGTCGAGGGGTGGACGGACGACCAAGATCCACGCCGTCGCAGATGAGCAGGGACGCATCGCCGCACTCCTCCTGACGCCAGGACAGGCCTCCGACATCAGCGGCGCGAGGGCGCTTCTGCCCACAATACCGCCACCAGAAGAGCTGATCGCCGACAAAGCCTACGACGCTGATGATCTTCGCGCCTTCCTCACCCGCCAAGGCACCAGGCCGGTGATCTCGCCCATGCCCAACCGCCGCGCCATTCCGCCCTTCGACCCCGTCGCCTATAGAAAGCGCAATCTCATCGAACGCGCCTTCTGTAGGCTCAAGGACTGGCGCGCCATCGCCACACGATATGACAAAACCGCACGAAATTTCCTCGCTGGTATTTGCCTCGTCCTCGCCGTCACATCATGGATCAGTTGAGTCCAGAACCTAGAGCATCATCCGATCAGATGGAATCATCTGATCGGATAAAGATGCTCGACTTATCAATATGATAGAGCACGACATCCGATCCGGATGGATCGGAACGTGCTCTAGACCGCGTCATTGACCGCGCGCCGCCGCATCGGCTTTATGCTCGGTCATGGATCTGGCTTCCCCGCGCCCCGAACCCGCCGCCTGTGCCGATGCGGAACCCGGCCCCTGCGTCCTCACCCGCCCGCCGCGCCAGGCCGCCCCGGTCGTCGTCGCCTCGCCGCATTCCGGCAGCGCCTACACGCCCGATTTCCTCGCCCTCTCCCGGCTGGATGCCCGCGCCCTGCGCAAGAGCGAGGACTGCTTCGTCGATGAGCTGTGCGCCGGCGCACCCGTCCTCGGCCTGCCGCTGCTCGCCGCCCGCTTCCCCCGCGCCTGGTGCGACGTCAATCGCGAGCCCTGGGAACTCGACCCGGCGATGTTCGAGGATCAGCTGCCGTCTTATGTGAATGCCACGAGCCCCCGCGTCGCCGCCGGCCTCGGCACCATCGCCCGCGTCGTCGCCTCCGGCGAGCCGATCTATCGCGGCAAGCTCCGCTTCGCCGAGGCGCAGGCCCGGATCGAGACCTGCTGGCGCCCCTATCACGCCGCCCTTGCCGGGCTGATCGCCGAAACCCGCGCCGCCTTCGGCGCCTGCCTCCTGCTCGACATCCATTCGATGCCGCGCCTGCCCGGCATCGCCCACGGCCACGGGCCTGACATCGTGGTGGGCGACCTGCATGGCGCCGCCTGCGCCCGGCCGATCGTGCACCTCGTCGAACAGACCCTGCGCGGCGAGGGCTTCACCCTCCGCCGCAACGATCCCTATGCCGGCGGCTACGTCACCCGCCACTATGGCCGCCCGCGCGAGCACGTCCATGTCGTGCAGATCGAGATCGCCCGCGCCCTCTATATGGACGAGGCCGAACTCCGCCGCGGCCCCGGCTTCGCCGCGCTGCGGTCAAGCCTGACGAACCTGTTCTCGACCCTCGCCACGGCGATCCCCGCGCTGCTCTGATTATCGGTCTGACAGAGCCCGGATCTGCGCGAGCCGCCGGTAGAGCGTGTTGCGGCTGATGCCGAGCCGCCGCGCCGCCCGGCTCATGTTCCCGCCCGCCGCCTCGATCGCGCGCAGGATGATCTGGTCCGCCCCTTCGCGCAGCGACGCCGCCCCCTCGCGCAGCGATACCGCCCCGCCGGACAAAACGTCCCCGTCCTCGCAATTCCCCTCCGCATCGCCTGCATCCGCCCCGCCGCGCAGCTCCTCGGCGATATCGTCCGGCAGATGCTCCCAGCCGATCTCCTCCTCCTCCGGATCGCACATCGACTGGCCGATCCGCAGCACATTGGCGAGCTGGCGGATATTGCCCGGCCAGTCATAGGCGCCGAAGGCCGCGCGCAATTCCGGCGCGAGGCGCCGCCCGGCCTCGCCCTCGCCGCCGAGAATCCGCCCGACCAGCGCGTCGAGATCGGCGCGACGGCGCAGCGGCGGCAGGGTGATGCCGAGCCCGTTGATCCGGTAGAACAGGTCGGCGCGGAACCGCCCCTCCGCCACCGCCCGCCGCAAGTCGCGGTTGGTGGCGCAGAGCAGGGTGAAATCCACCGCCACCGGCTTGCCGCCCAGCGGCGTCACCACCCGTTCCTCCAGCACCCGCAGCAGCCGCGTCTGCAGTGCGAGCGGCATGTCGCCGATCTCGTCGAGGAACAGCACACCCCCCGCCGCCTCGCGGATGCGCCCCGCCGCCCCCTCGCGCCGCGCCCCGGTAAAGGCGCCGGGCGCGTAGCCGAACAGCTCCGCCTCGATCATCGTCTCCGGCAATGCCGCGCAGTTGACGGCGACGAACGGCCCGCCCCGCCGCGGCCCCGAGGCGTGGATCGCCCGCGCCATCACGTCCTTGCCCACGCCGGTCTCGCCATGGATCAGGATCGGGATCGCCCGCCCCAGCGCCCGCCGCGCCTGGCCGATCGCCCGTGCCACCAGCGGATCGCCGGTCTCGAGTGCGGCCAGCGCGTCGCTCGGCCAGATCGTCGTCCCCCGCGGCGCCCGCGGCCGCAGCGGCATCTCGACGCGCAGGAACATCCGCCGCCCGCCCGGCCCGCGCAGCTCCATCGCCTCGCCGCCGCACCGCCGCTCCCGCGCCAGCAGCGCGTCCAGCGTATCGTGAAACACCGAACTCACCGGCGCGACCCCGAGATCCGCCCGCCGCAACCCGAGCATCTCCATCGCCACCCCGTTCGCCCCGCGCAGCGTCCCGTCGGCCGCGAGCGCGAGCACCGCCTCGCCCGGCGTGCCGATCCCCTGCCGCGCCGCGTGAAACCGCAGCTTGATGTCACGCAGATGTGACATCTCGAACATCCGCGTCTCGATCATCTGCGCCGCCGCCCGCACCAGCCCGAAGGTGTGCGGATGATACACCCGCTGGTCGCAGGAAATATCGATCACGCCGAGCAGCTCCCCGGTCGAGGCGATCAGCGGCGACGCCGCGCAGGCGAGGAAATTGTTCCGCTCCAGGAAATGCTCGGCGCCATGCACCACCACCGGCGCCGCCTCGATCAGCGCGGTGCCGACCGCGTTGGTCCCCCGGTCCGCCTCCGCCCAGCTCGCCCCCGGCAGCAACGCCACCCGCGCCGCCCGCCCGGTGAAGCTCGCATCGCCGACCGCATCGAGCAGGAAACCATCGCCGTCGGAGAGCAGCACGATGCAGCCCGAATCGCGGATCTGCCCGTAGAGATAGTCGATGATCGGCCGCGCCCGCACCGCGAGGTCCGACACCCGCTCCCGCGCCTCGCGCAGCTCCGCGCCGCACAGATGCGGTGCCTCCCGCGCGCCGAGATCCGGCGCGAGCCCGGCGCTGACGCAGCGCTGCCACGAGCGCGCGAGCAGCGCGTTCGGCGCCGCTCCTTGCAGCCCGGCCGAGAGACGCTCCTTGCCCTCCCGCAACCGCGCCGTCCTGTCGTCTCGATATGCGGAATGATGGTCCATGCGCGTAGCCCGCCCTGCGTTTCCTCGAGTGTCGCGGCGTGGTCTGTCGCCCGCCGTCATGTTTGCCTGACACTAGGCCCCGCTGTCGGGCGGCGCAACGCAACAATGCGACACGTCCCGTTTTGGGACAGTGTCCCCGATCGGGACGTCCCGCCGCCCCCGTATCGCCGGGCGCGGCGCGGTAAATCATCGGGCGCGGCGCCGCAAACCCCGCGCGCCGGGCCGCATCCGCGCGTTGGCACGGCGCTTGCTCATCATCCTCACGAAACAATCAGCGCGGCCCGTCCCGAGGCCGCCAGAAGGAGGACCAGACCATGCCCGACGGCGCCATCCGTCCCTCGCCCGGAATCGCTCCCGGCGGATTCACCTTCAAGCCCCGCTATGACAATTTCATCGGCGGCCGCTTCATCGCCCCGCTCGAGGGCCGCTACTTCGCCAACGTCACCCCGGTCACCGGCCACGCCTATACCGAGGTCGCCCGCTCCGGCGAGGCGGACATCAACCTCGCGCTCGACGCCGCCCACGCCGCGGCGGATGCCTGGGGCCGCACCTCGGCCGCCGATCGCGCGCTGATGCTCAACCGCATCGCCGACCGGATGGAGGAAAACCTCGCCCTCCTCGCCTATGTCGAGACGATCGACAACGGCAAGCCGATCCGCGAGACCACCGCGGCCGACATCCCGCTCGCCATCGACCATTTCCGCTATTTCGCCGGCTGCATCCGCGCCCAGGAAGGCTCGCTGTCGGAAATCGACCACAACACCGTGGCCTATCATTTCCACGAGCCGCTCGGCGTGGTCGGCCAGATCATCCCCTGGAACTTCCCGATCCTGATGGCGGTCTGGAAGCTCGCCCCCGCACTCGCCGCCGGCAATTGCGTCGTCCTCAAGCCCGCCGAGCAGACCCCGGTCAGCATCCTCGTCCTCGTCGAGCTGATCGCCGATCTGCTGCCCCCCGGCGTGCTCAACGTGGTCAACGGGTTCGGCCTCGAAGCCGGCAAGCCGCTCGCCTCCTCGCCGCGCATCGCCAAGATCGCCTTCACCGGCGAGACGACGACGGGCCGGCTGATCATGCAATATGCCAGCCACAACCTGATCCCGGTCACGCTGGAGCTGGGCGGCAAGTCGCCCAACATCTTCTTCGCCGACGTCGCCGCCGAGGATGACGACTTCCTCGACAAGGCGCTGGAAGGCTTCGCGATGTTCGCGCTGAACCAGGGCGAGGTCTGCACCTGCCCCTCGCGCGCGCTGATCCACGAGAGCCTCTACGACCGCTTCATGGAGCGCGCCGTCCCCCGCGTGCAGGCGATCCGCCAGGGCAGCCCGCTCGATGCGGCGACGATGGTCGGCGCCCAGGCTTCCAGCGAGCAGGTCGAGAAAATCCTGTCCTATCTCGACATCGGCCGCCAGGAAGGTGCCGAAGTGCTCACCGGCGGCGGCCGCGCGGCACTCGGCGGCGACCTGGCCGACGGGTTCTACATCCAGCCCACCATCTTCCGCGGCCATAACCGGATGCGGATCTTCCAGGAAGAAATCTTCGGCCCCGTCGTCTCGGTGACGACGTTCAGGGACGAGGACGAGGCGCTCGCCATCGCCAACGACACGCTCTACGGCCTCGGCGCCGGTGTATGGACGCGCGATGCCAGCCGCGCCTATCGCTTCGGCCGCAACATCAAGGCCGGCCGCGTCTGGACCAATTGCTACCACCTCTACCCGGCGCACGCGGCCTTCGGCGGCTACAAGCAATCCGGCATCGGCCGCGAAACCCACCGGATGATGCTCGACCACTACCAGCAGACCAAGAACATGCTGGTCAGCTACGACCCGAAGAAGCTCGGCTTCTTCTGATCATGACCGGACCGGACCCCATGCCGCGCGTGATCGCGACGCCATCGGCCCTCGCGCTGATCGCCGAACTCACGGCGCGGCACGGCCCGGTCCTGTTCCACCAGTCGGGCGGCTGCTGCGACGGTTCGGCGCCGATGTGCTTCCCGCAGGCGGATTTCGTCGTTTCCCCGGACGATGTCTGCCTCGGGATCATCGGCGGCGCGCCGTTCCATATCGGCGCGTCGCAGTTCGAATACTGGCGTCACACCCAGCTCGTCATCGACGTCGTCGCCGGCATCGGCGGCATGTTCTCGCTCGACAATGGCACCGGGCTGCGCTTTCATGTGCGCTCGCGGCTGTTCCCGACCGAGGACGCCGCGGCAACCGTCGCCGCCGCCGCCCCGGCTCCCCAAGCCTGCCGGCGCGCAGAAGCGCCGCTCTTTGAAACCCACCACAACACCAGAAACTCTTAGGGAGACCTTCATGAAATCACGACTCGCCAGAACCGGAACCGCGCTGCTCGGCGCGCTTGCCGGCACGCTGCTCGCCGCCGGCGCCGCCTCGGCCCAGCCCGCCTATCCGAGCGTCACCCAGGCCCAGCTCGACAATGCCTCCTCCTCCAACGGCTGGCTGATGTACAACCGCAGCTACGCCGGCGACGATTACGCGCCGTTCTCCCAGATCAACACCAAGAACGTCGCCTCGCTGAAAACCGTGTGGTCGTCTGCGAAAATCGACATCCCCGACGGTTTCGAAGGCACCCCGATCGTCAATGGCGACTACATGTTCGCCACCACCCCGCTCGATCACCTCATCGCCTTCAACGCCAAGACCGGCCAGAAACTCTGGGAATATGACTACGATCTTCCCAAGACCGCGCTGAAGACCGTCTGCTGCGACACCAACAATCGCGGCGTCGCCGTCTATGGCAACGAAGTCTTCATGGGCACGCTGGACAATCACGTCCTCGCCTTCGATGCGAAAACGGGTAAGGTGCTGTGGAACGTCGAGCTCGAAAAGCCGGGCGTCGGCTACTCGATCTCCGCGGCCCCGCTGGTCGTTGACGGAAAAGTGATCATCGGCGCCGGCGGCGGCGAATACGGCGCCCGCGGCTTCATCGTCGGGCTCGACGCGCTGACCGGCAAGCTGCTCTGGAAAACCCACACCATCCCCTCGCCGACCGAGCCCGGCGGCAAGACCTGGCCGGCCGGCGCCTACAAGCATGGCGGCGGCAGCCCGTGGATGACCGGCACCTACGATCCCAAGACCAAGGAAGTCTTCTGGGGTGTCGGCAACCCGGGTCCGTGGCTCGCCTCGATGCGCCCCGGCCACAACCTCTATTCCGACAGCGTGATCGCGATCGATCCCAACACCGGCGCGATCAAGTGGCACTACCAGTACACCCGCAACGATACCTGGGACTATGACGGTGTGAACACTGCCCAGCTCGCCGACATCACCGTGAAGGGCAAGCATTACCACGCCCTCGTCGAGGCCAACCGCAACGGCTATTTCTATGCCATCAACCGCGAGAACGGGAAGCTGATCTACGCCGTGCCCTTCGTGCACGACATCTCGATCACCGGGATCAAGGATGGCCACGCCGTCAACAACCCGAAGGTCCAGCCCGCGCTCGACAAGCAGATCTTCACCTGCCCGAGCTTCCTCGGCGGCAAGAACTGGTGGCCCGGCGCGGTCGATCCCGCGACCAACATGGCCTATGTGCCGACGCTGCACGCCTGCATGACGATGAAGGGCGCGCCGGTCAGCTACGCCGCGGGCCTGCCCTATCTCGGCGAAACCTTCGAGATGAAGCCCGACCCCGCCTCGCCGCACCACATGGGCTCGATCCAGGCGATCGATCTGTCCACCGGCAAGCAGGTCTGGCAGCACCGCACGAAGGAGCCCTGGGATGGCGGCGCGATGGCGACCTCCGGCGGCCTCGTCTTCTCCGGCACGACCGACGGGCATCTCTACGCCTTCAACGCCAAGACCGGGAAAATCCTCTGGAAGAGCCCCTATCTCGGCTCCGGCGTGATCGCCAACCCGATCTCCTACACGCTCGACGGCAAGCAATATGTCGCGGTCTGGTCGGGCTGGGGCGGCGTGTGGCCGCTGTGGTCGGGCAAGCTCGGCGCCTCGCTCGCCAAGGCGCCGCGCGGTGGCCAGCTCCACGTCTTCGCGCTCAATGGTTGATCGTCGTTCACCCCGGCCGCTGCTGCGGCCGGGTCTTCGCCTCGTGATCCGGCCGCTTTTGCGGCCGGGTCTTCTCCGCACCGCCCTGGCAGCGCTCCTGCTCGCGGCCGGCGGCATCGCCCCGGCGCTCGCCTCGTCCGGCCCCTCGGTCTGCATCGACCGGGCCAATCCGCTGCAATCGGTCGATCGCGCGCTCATCGCCGCCATCGGCCGGATCGAGGGCAGCGCGCCGCGCATCGTCAGCATCGACACGCGCGATGGCTCCGACGCGCTGAACGCCAAGAAACCCAGCTTCTTCGCCGGGCTGGTCAGGCGCTGCGACCTCGTGATGGGCTTCCCGGTCGAGACCTTCCATCCCGCGCTGCCGCAAGGCGTCGCCGCGACGCACCCCTATCTGCGCACCGGCTTCGTCATCGCCGGCGAAACCACGCCGCCCGCCTTGGCGCAGCTCGCGCCGGGCACGAAAATCGGCGTCGTCTACCTCACCGTGCCAACCACCTATTTCAGCACCGGCCCCGGCGCGCATCTCGCCCAGCACCAGTATTCCACGCCCGCGAGCGTGCTCGCCGCCCTCGGCCGGCACGAGGTCGCCTACGCCCTGCTCTGGCAGCCGCTGCTCGAACAGGCGCTGGCCCGGCACCACATGACCATCCACCAGCGCGCCCTGCGCCTGCCGCACGCGAACTGGTCGGTCGTCGCCCTCCACGCGCCGACGCAGGCCGGCCGCGCCGCCGCGCGCCACTTCGATGCCGCACTCGCCCGCCTCGCGAAAGCCGGAACCCTGGCCCGCCTGGTCGCCCCCTATCACACGCCCTGACGCCTTCCGCTCGAAAGGACTACCCCGATGCTCCAACGCCTCTCCCGCTCGCTGCGCCGCCCGCACGCCCGCCTGCTCACCCGCCTGCTTACTGGCCTCGCCGCCGCTGCCGGCAGTGTCGCTCTCGCCGCCGCGGCGCCGCTGCCCGCGCTCTACACCGCGTCCCAGGCCACCGCCGGCCACGCCACCTTCGAAGCCCATTGCTCGATGTGCCACGGCAAGAACCTGGAAGGCATCAGCGGCCCGGCCCTGATCGGCCAGGGCTTCGCCAGCGCCGCGAACAACTACACCGTCGCCGCGATCTTCGACGAGTTGTCCCAGCAGATGCCCGCCGGCGCCCCCGGCAGCCTGTCGCACAAGGATTATGCCGACATCATGGCCTTCATCCTGAGCAAGAACGGCTACCCCGCCGGCAGCACCGCGCTCACCTACGCCGCCGCCGGCGCCTCGACGGCGAAGCTGGTCTCCCAGGTCAAGTAAAAGCCGGGTAACCCCCGCACCAACCCGGCATAACGGCGCGCCCACGTTGCGCGCCGTTTTTTCTGCTCCCACGCGCCCGCGTTGCGCGCCGTTTTTTCTGCTCCCACGCGCCCGCGTTGCGCGCCGTTTTTTTGCTCCCGCGCGCCCGCGTTGCGCGCCGTTTTTTCTGCTCCCACGCGCCCGCCGCCTGTTCCGGTGCCGTCATCCTCTGTCACCGAGGCTTACAATTTTTCATCCCATTCCTGAAAATATTAATATATATTGATACGAGATCGAAAGATCGTAACATTTCTTCAATTCAGGTGAGTGATCCGGTTTCCGCAATCATCAAAGGTGAGCCGACATGCAACGGAATGATATGGAGCAGGAGCGCGGCGAGCAGCCGTTTGTCCCCTTTCTCGCCCGTACGCACGAGCGACCCCGGCCGCAACCCGTCCCGCTGCCGCGCCCTGCCGCCCGCGCGCGGGTCGGCCTCGTCGATTCCTCGCGGCTGACGCGCGAATGCCTCGCCGGCGCGCTCGGCGCGGCGGGCGGCGATTTCGCGGTGCAGGGCTTTACCACCGCCGCCGAATGCATCGGCGCTGCGGCGGCCGGGTTCGACCTGCTGCTCTGCCATGCCCATGGCGAGGGCAGGGCGGCGATGCCGGTGCTCGACGATATCGGCGCGCTCCATTCCGCCTGCCCCGATACGCCGATCGTCGTGCTGCACGATTCCGCCGAACCGACCGATCCGGCCTTCGTCCGCCGCCTCTTCGTCGAGGGCGCGCAAGGCTTCGTCCCCACCAGCCGGATCGGCCTGCCGCTCGCCGCGCCGGCGCGGCTTGGAGCATCATCTGATCAGATCGACTCACCTGATCGGATGATGCTCTGCCATATTGATAATAAGAGCATCTTTATCCGATCAGGTGAGTCCATCTGGTCGGAACGTGCTCTAGGGTTTGTAGGGATTCATCGTGAGTTGATGACGGCTGCGGCGAGGTAGATCATTGCCTGGAAGCTCTGGTCTGTTTTGCAGGCGCGCAGGGCGATGCGTTTGAACTCTTTGAGCTTGCAGAAGAAATTCTCGACCAGATGACGCCATTTGTAGATTTCGCGGTCGATTTTCAGCTTCAGTGCCCGGGCCGGATGCTGGGAAATGACGACCCGGGCGCCTCTTTCGTTGAGTTCTGCGACCAGAGCGTTGCTGTCGAATGCCTTGTCTGCGATCAATCCACCGAATTCGACGTTGTCGATCAGTGGCGGGACCTCGATGCCGTCATGGCGATTGCCCGGCATGAGACGAAAGCGCACAAGGTTGCCCAGGGCATCCGTCAGCGCCAGGATTTTGGTTGTCATGCCACCTTTGGAACAGCCTATGGCCTGGCTTTGAGTCCCCCTTTTGCGCCCTGGCCGTGACGGTGGACCTTGACGATCGTGGCGTCGACCATGGCGTATTCCATATCGGGTTCATCAGATACCGCGTCGAAAATCCGTTTGAAAACATCAGCGCGGCGCCAGTCGTTGAACCGGCGGTAGGCCGTGCTCCAGTTGCCAAACATCGAAGGCAGATCACGCCACGGACTGCCAGTGCGGACAATCCAAAGTACCGCTTCCAGAAACAGCCGATTGTCCCGCCCGCTGCGGCCAGGGTCACTCGCCTTGCCAAGACAATGCGGTTCCATCCTCGCCCATTGGGCGTCCGTCAGTACAAATCGTTCCATTCACAGCTTGAATCACAGCAACACCCAAATGGGAATCCAAAATCCCCACAAACCCTAGAGCACTTTCCGATCCTTTCGGATCGGATGTAGTGCTCTATCATATTGAGAAACAGAGCATCCTTATCCGATCAGATGATTCCATCTGATCGGATGATGCTCTAGTCCGGCAGGTCGAGATCGCCGTCGAGGATGTGGCTGTTGCCGCAGACGAACCCGCCCTCCGGCGTCATCGCCGGGGTGCCGGGCGCGTAGCTCGCCTGCCCCGCGCCGAACGGGGCGGGATTGTCGATCGTCGGCGGCGCCGGGCTGAACCCAGCCTCGCACTGGCGCGACAGGGCGGTGACCGAAAGCCCGCTCGCCACGATGAAGCCGTGGTTGAACGCATAGCCGTCGCGGAACTCCGCCCCGCTCGCGCCGGGCCCGGCGAAACTGCCGGTATTGGCCATCATCACCGCATAGATCGACGATGATCCATAGCGCGACTCCACGATCATCCGTCCATCGGTGAACGGCGCCGCACTCACCGGCCCGTCCGGCCCGGCGATGCCGTTGGTGCCGCAGGCATAGGCGGGAAACGCCCAGTCGCTGGCCGCGCCGCCCGCCGGCATCTGGCAGAACGCCTTGCCGGTCCCGCCCGATTGCGGCGCCACCGCCACCGGGGCGATGCTCAGCGCGATGGCGTCGCTCGTCAGCCCGCTCAGCTCCGCGCCGGACCAGAGCGTCGCCCCGGCGATCACCACGGCGGCCAGAACGCTCAGCATGTCCGGCGTCTCGCGCAGCCGGCGCGACACCTCCTGCCGCACCGCCACCAGCGCGCCCATGGCCCGCCACGACATCAGATTTGGATTGCCGATGCTCATCCGCTCGTCAGGCTGTGCGACCTCGTAACTCATTGCGGAAAATTAACACCAGATTTATCTAAACAACAACTAAAAATATCAATTAATGAAAAGATTCGCCTTAACCGTGTGCGGTTAAGGCGTTGCTTCATGAACCCGGCCTAAAGTACTGATAGCGGCGTGTTTCCCTACCGCCCCCCAATCGGCATAAGCCTCAGCGCAGGTATCGATCGGCATGAGCCGCCCCAAGCCCGACCGCCTCGTAATGCCGCCGTGCCGCCGCCAGCTTGGTGAACACGTCCTCATAGCCGAGCGCCTTGCCGTAGGGATCGACATAGGTATAGCCGCCAGTGACGTGAAACAGCGTCGCCATCTCGTCCACCCCTTCGGGCACCACCAGCGTATGCGTCTCGCCCGGCGGCTCGAAGGCGTAGTCGCCGGCATTGGCAACCCAGTCATGCTCCAGATACCGCCAGGTGCCGCGCAGGGTGAAGGCATGCACCGGCCCGCTATGCCGATGCCGCGACAGCACGCCCGCCGCCCGCACCCGCAGGATATTGATGTAATAGCCCTGGCTCACGCACAGGATCAGCGGCCGGAACGACACATCCGCCGTCTGCGGCACCCATTCGCGCGGATCGCCGCCATCGAGATCGATCCCGCCGCCGACGAATATATCCGCCAGCATCCCGCCCGGCTGCGGCAGCTGATACGCGACCTTGCTCATATCCGGCACGGCGCCGGCCTCGTTCACATCCATCGTTGCTTCTCCCTCGCGGCCCGCGCCGCATCACGAAATCGAGTGTACCGCAATTCCGCGCCCCAGCCAGCGCCCGCCGGGCGCATCAGCCCGGAGCAAGCAGTTCGCATTAGCCCGGAGCCAGCAGGGCAGGGGTCTCCGCCCGCGCATTCCCGACCTCCGCCAGCGGGGCCGCGCCCGCCGCCGCCAGAAACGCCGCGATCCGGTCGAACTCCGCCGGCGGCCTTGTCCCGTCCCCCGCATCGCCGGGCGGAACAAAAATCACCGTCTCATACCGCGCCCGGGAGAGCAGGACCCGATAGGTATTCACCTGCCACGACGCGGCCTCCTCATGGCGGATCTCCTCCCACCGCGTGCCGCGAAACCGCCGCGCGCGCCACGCCTCGCCGGCAGGCGGGCGGATCAGGTCCCCGCCCCAGCACAGGCCGACATTATCGATCTCCAGCCCCTGGCAGGCATATTGCGTCGCCGGCGCCTCCAGCGCGTCCGAGGCGCGCACGTCCGGCCAGGCATTGAGGAACCAGCTCGCCACCGCCTGCCGGTCCATATGCGGAAAATCGGCCGACAGCCCCTCCGCCCGCAGCCGCTTCGCCCCGGCACTGCACACGAGCCCGGCCCGCCGCGTCCCGCGCGAGGCCCCCCGCAGCGCCGCCCGCATCGCGTCGAGCGACCGCGTGATCCGGAACGGCACCCCGCCCGCGGCAGCAGCGATCCCCGCCGCCACTTCCGCCTGTCCGTCCAGCACGGCGTCGATCCACGCGGCGGCCGCGGCCGAGCGCACCTGCCGCACACTGACATCGAGATGCAGTGCCGGATCGATCTCCATCCCCGCCGGCGCCGCATCCGCCAGCCGTCGCGCCGGATCGGGATGGCCGATCACCCCGTCCGGCCCGACAATCCGCCAGCCCGGCCGCCGCGCCAGCGCCTCGCCCCACGAGGCCAGCCCCGCCTCGCCGGTATTGATCTCCTGCCCATTGCCCACCAGCGCGACAATCGCCGCCCCGCCCTCGTGCCGCGCCATGATGTCGAGAAACAGCCCGGCCTCGCTATCATCGAGCTGGAACTTGCGCTGCCCGAAAGCCGCGTCCCATGCCCGCTGCGCCTCGTCGAACACGATCACCCGCTCATGCGGCGCCGCCGCCCGCGGCACGTTGTCGCGCAGAAAGCCGAGCAGCGGCTGAATCGCGCTGTCCAGCCGGTGGTTCGCCGCCCGCAGCGACATGCCGGGCCCCTTCGCATCCCGCGCCAGCGCCTCGCGCAGCACATGCACGAGCGGCAGGTTGCCGGTCAGGAACGCGGCAGGTGCGGCGCTGCGAAACATCGTGTTCAGCCCGCACAGCGTCTTGCCCGCGCCCGGAATCCCGGTGACGAACACAACAACCCGCTCGCCCGCTGCCAGCGCCCGGTCGACCGCGCGGCCGATCGCCTCGGTCGTCCGCGTCAGGTTGCTCACATCCGCCCGCGCCGCCGCGATCTCCTCCACCCCGTGCCGGCGATAGAGCATGGTTGCCGCCTCGACGATGGTCGGCACCGGCCGATACGCCCCCGCCTCCCAGGTCGCCGCGTCGATCGTCGCCGCCGGCGCCGGCAGCATCGCCTCGGTCGCCGCGATCAGCCCGCCGAGCGATGCGGCATTCGCCTCCATCACCGGCATGATCGGCTGCGCCAGCAGCGGCGGGGTCACGGCGCGCGCGGGCGCGTCGGGGGCGACCAGCACCGGCACGATCGGATGGCGCCGGCTTTCCGCGTGAAAATCGAACAGGTCGAGCGCGTAATCCTCGACCTGCAACCGGTCGGCATTGGCGAACCGCGCCGCCCCGATCTTGAATTCGAGCACGAAAATCCCGCGCTCTCCCAGCACAACGGCATCGATCCGCCGCCCCAGCCGGATCAGCGGGTATTCCAGCAACACCCGCCAGCCCCCGCACCCTGCCAGTGAAGCGGTCAGGATCGGCAGCTGCGCCCGCCAGGCGCGGATCTGCTCCTCATGGTTGAGCGTATGGGTCTCGACCAGCCTTCGGGCGAGGGCGCCGATCACCGCCTCCGGCGCCGCCGCGGCGAGTTCTCCCGCCGTGCCGGACCACCACGCCCTCACGGCGCCTTCACGCCGCTTTCACGGCCATTTGACCTCAGGCGGCATGCTCATCAGGATCGCTTCGGTATTGCCGCCGGTCTTCAGCCCGAAGGTGGTGCCGCGGTCATAGAGCAGGTTGAACTCGACATACCGCCCCCGCCGCACCAGCTGCGCCTCGCGTTCCTCCGGCGTCCACGCCTCGTCCATCCGCCGCCGCACGATCGCGGGATAGGATTCGAGAAACGCGAGGCCGACATCGCGGGTAAAGGCGAAATGCCGATCCGGCTCGGTCTCCAGGTAATCGTAGAAAATCCCCCCCGCACCCCGCGTCTCACCGCGATGCGGCAGGTAGAAATACTCGTCGCACCATTTGCTGAAGCGCGGATAGTAATCGGGGTCGTAGTTTTCGCACGCCGCCCGGAACGCGTCATGGAACAGCGCCGCGTCCTCCTTCGCCGCCTCGGTTCCCGGCTGCAACGGGGTCAGATCGCCGCCGCCGCCGAACCATCCCTTCGTCGTCACGATCATGCGCGTGTTCATGTGCGCCGCCGGCACCCGCGGCGAGTGCATGTGCGCGACCAGGCTGATCCCCGCCGCCCAGAAGCGCGGGTCCTCCGCCGCGCCGGGGATGTTCTTCGCGAACTCCGTGCTGAACGCGCCGCCCACCACCGAGATGTTCACCCCGACCTTCTCGAACACCCGGCCGCGCATCAGGCTCATCTCGCCGCCGCCCTCCAGCCGGTTCTGCCCGTCCGGCGTGCGCGTCCACGGCGTGCGGACGAAGCGGCCCGGCGCGCGGTCCGCCAGCATCCCGCCATGCGCGTCCTCGATCGCCTCGAACGCGGCGCAGATCCGGTCGCGCAGCGTGCGAAACCAGTCGCTCGCCGCCGGCTTCAGCGCCTCGTGCGCGGGCGGCGGGGCAGGGGGGGGCGGTGCGGATGGCGCATGCATATCTGTCATACCCGTCATATTACATCATCGTCGCGGCCCTTCCAGCGTGTCCGCGCGCCGTTACGGGATTGAATTTTCCACGGTTTGCCGTCATCCACAGGCGACAGCTCGAAGGGAGACAACTCATGGCTGCGGTTGCCGCATCCGGCGCGTCCAGCGCCGGGGAACATAATGACGGTCGGCAGGATTTCGCCCGGATCCTGTTTGCCACCATTTCGCTGATGGGCCTCGCCGTGCTGCTGTGGTGCTTCGCCTCGGCCCTCGCGCCCTCGCGCACGCACGAGGCGTCGGGTGCTGCCCCGGTGCCCCACGCCATGATGAACCGGCTGCGCTGAGATGAGCACGAACCCGACACAAGGCTGGCTCGAAGCCCGCCTGCCGCTCTGCGCCGCCTATCGCCGCCACTGGAGCGAGGCGCTGGTCCCCACTGGCCTGCCGCTGTCCTGGTCGGTCGGCCCGCTGGTCGGCGTCGCCCTCGCGGTGCTGACGCTCTCCGGCATCTGGCTCGGCCTCGCCTACCAGCCGAGCCTGTCCGGTGCCGCGATCTCGATCGCGGACTACACCCGCAACGTCCCCTATGGCTGGCTGATCCGCGACCTGCACCGCGTCGGCACCACCATGCTGTTCGGCGTGCTCTTCATCGAGCTGTTCCGCGGCGCCTTCTACGGCACCTACCGCAACGGCCGCGAATTCGCCTGGATCGTCGAGATCCTCCGCCTCTTCGCCTGCATGGCGGTCGGCTTTCTCGGCTTCGCGATGACGGGCAGCCCCGCCGCCCATGGCGCGCTGCTGGCGATGGCCGCGCATCTCGCCGCCATCCCGCTGTTCGGCCACCTGGTCGGCCCGGCCTTTCTCGGCGGCGCTGTGCTCAATGCCGCCACCGCGCCGCGAGTCGCGATGGCGCATGAGGCGATCGGCTTTCTCGTCCTGCTGATCGCCACCCTGACCGTCATAGCCTCGCGCGCCGCCCCGCCCGCCCATCCGGATGGCATCGCCAGCCCCGATCCGCGGATGATGACGCCCCGCGCCGCCCAGGCAAGGCGCTACTTCACCGCCTTCCTGGTCTTCGCGCTGCTCTTCGCCGCGATCCTCGTCCTCGACCCCGGCCTCGGCACGCCGCGCACCCCGGTTCTGCCGGCAGCGCTGGCGATCCCGGTGCAGGTGACGCCGCCGTGGTACCTGCTGGTCTTCCACGGCTTCGCCCGCGTCGCCGGCTCGCCGGGCGGCGGCACGCTGCTCACCGTGGCCGCCTTCCTGCTGCTCGGCGCGCTGCCCTGGCTCGACCGCGGCGCGGTGGGAAGCTGCCGCCAGCGTCCGGTCTATGCCGGCTTCCTGGTCCTGCTCGCGGTCGATCTCGTGCTGCTCGGCATCGCCGCCGCCGCAACCGGCGGGCTCTGGACCACCGTCGCCGAACTCGCGACCACCTACGCCTTCGCCCATTTCCTCATCATCACGCCGCTGGTCACCATGCTGGAAACCCCGCGCGACACAGCGGCGTCCCATTCGCGGAGGACTGCCTGATGCGGCGCCTGCTCGCCCTCTGTCTCACCGCCGGCGCGCTGCTTGCCGCCGGCCCGGCACTGGCCAAGGGGCCCGGCTTCGGCTTCCTGTCGCCCCTCGGCAGCTATGACAACGCGACGCTGCAAGCCGGCTTCGCGGTCTACCGCGCCGATTGCGCGAGCTGCCACGGGCTCAGCCTCGTGCATTACCGCGATCTCGGCGGCATCGGCCTGTCCGAAAAGGATATCGCCGCCATCACCGCGCAGATCAGCCAGCCGGATGGCACCGGCGCCGACGGCAAGCCGCACATGGTCAAGGCGACGCCCTCCGCCGCCATGACCTGGTCCTATGCCGACGCTGCGGCCGCGAAAGCGGCCAATCACGGCGCCCTGCCGCCCGATCTCTCGCTGTTCGAGGCCGGCCGCCCCAACGGTGCGGCCTATGTCCAGGCGCTGCTGCTCGGCTACCGCGCCGCCCCGCCGAACCTCACGCTGCTGCCCGATCATCATTACAACATCGCCTTCCCCGGCGGGCAGATCGCGATGGCCCCGGCGCTGAAGCCCGGCTCGGTGACGCTGGCCGACGGCAAGCAGCTGGACGAGGCGCAGATGGCGCACGACGTCGCCGCCTTCCTCGCCTGGACCGCCGATCCCCATCGCGACGACCGCCGGATCGACGGCATTGCCGCCATCCTGTTCCTGCTGGTGCTGGGCCTGGTCGGCGCCGTCGCCCTCGGCCGGAGGCGCGCATGAGCCCGGCCGAACCCCGCCGCCCGGTCATCGGCGTCATCGGCGGCTCCGGCCTCTATGACATCGAGGGGATCGAGGACAAGCGCTGGGAGCGTGTCGCCACGCCCTGGGGCGAGGCGTCGGACGAGCTGATGTTCGGCACGCTCGAAGGCGTGTCGGTGGTGTTCCTGCCGCGCCACGGCCGCGGCCACAAGCTCTCGCCGACCGACCTGAATTACCGCGCGAATATCGACGCGCTGAAACGCGCCGGCGTGACCGACATCCTCTCGATGTCCGCCGTCGGCAGCCTGCGCGAGGATCTGCCGCCCGGCCATTTCGTCATCGTCGACCAGTTCATCGACCGCACCTTCGCCCGCGCGAAAAGCTTCTTCGGTGCCGGCTGCGTCGCCCATGTCTCGGTGGCCGAACCGGTCTGCGCCCGGCTGGGCGACGCGCTGGAACGCTCCGCCCGCGCGCTCGACCTGCCGGTGACCCGCGGCGGCACCTATCTCGCGATGGAAGGCCCGCAATTCTCGACGAAGGCGGAAAGCCATCTCTACCGCTCCTGGGGCTGCTCGGTGATCGGCATGACCAACATGCCCGAGGCCAAGCTCGCCCGCGAGGCCGAGCTTTGCTACGCGACCGTGGCGATGGTCACCGACTATGATTGCTGGCACGAGGATCACGAGGCGGTTACGGTCGAGCAGGTGGTCAAGGTGCTGCTCGGCAATGCCGACCGCGCCCGCGCCCTGGTCCGCGCCGTCGTCCCCGGCCTCGGCGCCGCCCGCCCCGCCTGCACCGCCGGCTGCGATCACGCGCTCGACCACGCGATCATCACCGCCCCCGCCGCGCGCGACCCCGACCTCGTCGCCAGGCTCGACGCCGTCGCCGGCCGCGTCCTCGGGTGACCCGCCCCGCGCGGGGGTAACCCGCGCGGAAACACCCCCCGCGCGGCGCGGCCTTTGCGCAGCACCGCATCCCGACCTATGTGTCGGCCAGCGCCGCCGGCCCGCCGCGCGGCCACGTCCCACGCCACCAGCGATGAAGGAACACCATCATGGCTCTGCAACTCGGCCAGATCGCGCCGGATTTCGAACAGGACAGCTCCGAGGGGCGCCTGAACTTCCACGACTATCTCGGCTCGTCCTGGGGCATCCTGTTCAGCCACCCGAAGGATTTCACCCCGGTCTGCACCACCGAGCTGGCCGAGGCCGCGCGCCTGATGCCGGAGTGGCGCAAGCGCAACGTCAAGCCCGTCGGCCTCTCGGTCGACACTGGCGAGAACCACAAGGGCTGGGCCGCCGATATCGAGGAAACCCAGGGCCAGAAGCTCAACTTCCCGGTCATCGCCGACCATGACCGCAAGGTCTCCACCCTCTACGACATGATCCACCCCGCGGCCGACCCCACCGTGACGGTCCGCTCGGTCTTCATCATCGACCCGCAGAAGAAGATCCGCCTGATCATGACCTACCCGCCGGCGACGGGCCGCAATTTCGCGGAAATCCTCCGCGTGATCGACGCCCTCCAGCTCACCGACGGCTACAAGGTCGCCACCCCGGTCAACTGGACCGACGGTCAGGACGTCATCATCGTCCCCTCCCTCTCCGACGACGAGGCGAAGCAGCGCTTCCCCGAGGGCTTCCGCACGCTCAAGCCCTATCTGCGGATGGTGAAGCAGCCGAAACTCCCCTCGGCGAGCTGAGTCCCTCGCTGTCATGAAAGCTTCATGCCACTGTCACAATGGTTGCATGATAGTCCGCTATCGCGAAACAGTGATTTCGCCGGAACGTCCCGCGGCCTGCAAGGGCCGCGGGCGCCGTTTTCAGGAACAGGTTCTCTCGAGATGCCCGATGCTACCGCAAAAGTGAAATCCGAGCCGGCGGAGGCGCTGGCCGAGCCGCGCGTCTCCATCCGCAACCTCAGTTTCTTCTACGGCGCGGCCCAGGCCCTGAAATCCGTCTCGATCGACTTCCCCGACCGTCAGACCACGGCGATGATCGGCCCCTCCGGCTGCGGCAAATCCACCCTGCTGCGCGTGGTCAACCGGATGTACGACCTTTATCCCGGCCAGCGCGCCGAGGGCGAGGTGATCCTCGATGGCGAGAACATCCTCGCCCCCAACACCGACATCAACCGCCTGCGCCGCCGCGTCGGCATGGTGTTCCAGAAACCCACCCCCTTCCCGAAATCCATCTACGAGAACATCGCCTTCGGCGTCCGCCTGCACGAGCGCCTCTCCCGCGGCGCGATGGACGAGCGGGTCGAATCCGCCCTGCACAAGGCCGCGCTCTGGAACGAGGTGAAGGACAAGCTGCACGCCTCCGCCAGCGCGCTCTCCGGCGGCCAGCAGCAGCGCCTGTGCATCGCCCGCAGCATCGCCGTCCGCCCGCAGGTTCTCCTGCTCGACGAGCCGACCTCCGCGCTCGACCCGATCTCGACGCTGCGGATCGAGGAGCTGATCGCCGAGCTGAAGCAGGATTTCACCATCGTCATCGTCACCCACAACATGCAGCAGGCCGGCCGCTGTGCGGATCGCGTCGCCTTCTTCTATCTCGGCGAACTCGTCGAGGTCGCTGACGCCACACAGATGTTCACCGCCCCGCGCGAGAAGCGCACGCAGGAATACATCACCGGCCGGTTCGGCTGAGGAGCAACGCCATGCCCGAAGACAGCAAGCACATCCTGAGCAGCTTCGAGGCCGATCTCGCCCGTCTGCGCGACATGATCGCGGCGATGGGCGGCCTGGTCGAGACCGAGCTGGACGACGCCATCACCGCCCTCCTGACCCATGACAGCGCGCTCGCCGCAAGCGTCGTCGAGATGGATGCGAAGGTCGATGCCGACGAACGCGCGATCGAGCAATTCGCCGTCCGCGTCCTCGCCCTCCGCCAGCCCGTCGCCGACGATCTCCGCCAGGTCGTCGCCGCGCTGAAGGTCACGACCGACATCGAGCGCATCGGCGACTATGCGGCGAACGTCGCCAAGCGCACCCTCGTGCTCAACCAGTCCGGCACCACCTGGCCGCTCGCCAGCCTCTCGCAGATGGCCCGCCTCGTGCAGGAAAGCCTCAAATCCACGATCGATGCGATCGGCGAGGCCGATCCGGTGAAGGCGATCTCGGTCTGGCGCGCCGACCAGATGATCGACGATCTCTACACCACCATCTTCCGCGAGCTGATCACCTACATGATGGAAGATCCGCGCAACATCACCGCCTGCACGCATCTTCTCTTCATCGCCAAGAACCTTGAGCGCATCGGCGACCACGCGACCAACATCGCCGAGCTGACCTATTACGCCGCCACCGGCCAGACCCTGCCCGAGGCCCGGCCCAAGGGCGATCTTTCGGCCAGCCCCGCGTCGGGCCCGGCCACCTGAGGAGAGACAATCCGATGAACGAGACGGCGAAGCCGTATGTGCTGGTGGTCGAGGACGAGGCCCCGCTGGTTACCCTGCTGCGCTACAATCTCGAAAAAGCCGGCTTCCGCGTCGATGAGGCCAATGACGGCGGCGAGGCGCTCGCCCGCATCGGCGAATCGACACCCGACCTCGTCCTGCTCGACTGGATGCTGCCCACCATGTCCGGCATCGAGGTCTGCCGTCAGCTCCGCCGCAAGCCCTCCACCCGCGATCTGCCGGTGATCATGATCACCGCCCGCGCCGAGGACCAGGACACCGTCCGCGGCCTCGAAACCGGTGCCGATGACTACATCACCAAGCCCTTCTCGCCCGAGGCGCTGATCGCCCGCATCCGCGCCCTGCTGCGCCGCACCGGCACCGTCCCGACCAAGTCGCCGCTGGTCTTCCACGATCTGGAGCTGGACCCCGCGACCCATCGCGTCACCCGTGGCGGCCGCCTGCTGCATCTCGGCCCCACCGAGTTCCGCCTGCTCGAATTCTTCATGCGCCACCCCCGCCGCGTCTTCTCGCGCGAGGACGTGCTGAACGCCGTCTGGGGGCGGGATATCCATGTCGAACCCCGCACGGTCGATGTGCATATCCGCCGCCTGCGCAAATCCATCAACAACGAGACCGATATCGATCTCGTCCGCACCGTCCGCGCCGCCGGCTACGCGCTGGATCTCGACCCCGTCGAGGCTTAGAGCATCATCCGATCAGATGGAATCATCTGATCGGATAAAGATGCTCTAATTATCAAAAAGATAGAGCACGACATCCGATCCGGATTGATCTGAACGTGCTCTAAAAGGCCTCGCCCTTTTCTCCTTGGGCCTGACCGGCCACCCCATCGCCCGCGTCCACCCTGAGCCCGGCCCGGCGCCCTTCCCGATCCCGCCGGATCGGATATGGTGCGCGGCTTTTCGATGCCCGGCCCCACCCCGACAGGACGCCCCGATGGACCACGCCAACGCCACCTTCCTCACCGCGGCCGATCTCACCCTCGCCGCCCTCGCCTTCGTCTCCGGCAGCGCCGACATCTTCGCCTTCCTGAAATTCCACGACGTCTTCACCTCGGCGATGACCGGCAACACCGCCCTGCTCGGTCTCGCCCTCGGCCAGGGTCATATCCTCGCCGCCCAGCGCTCGCTCGCCGCCTTGTTCGGCTTCTGCTGCGGCAGCATCGCCGGCACCATCGCCAACGAGGCCGCCGCCAACCGCAGCCGTGCCGGGCGCCTCTGCCTGCTGATCGGCGCCGAGGCCGTCTGCCTCACCGCGGTGCTGGTCCTCTGGGCCATCACCCGCCACCCGGTCTACGGCCCGCTGCTCTATGTGCTCATCCTCACCGGCGCCTTCGCCATGGGGCTGCAAAGCATCGCCGCGCGGGAAATCAACATCCCCGGCATCAACACCGTCGTCGTCACCAACACGCTGACCCTGGTGATGAGCGCGGTCGGCGCCGCGCTGCGCCGCTCGCTGCGGCAGGGCAGGGCGGATGTCTCGCCCTTCACCCCGGTCGTGCTGCGCCAGTCCGGCATGCTCGGCATCTATCTCGGCGGCGCCGCCCTGTCCGGCCTGCTCGCCGAGACCCTGCCCTCCCTCATCGCCATCCCGGCCCTCGCCGCCGTGCTCCTCGCCTTCGTCACCGCCAGAAGCTTCCGCGACAAGCCGCGCCAGAGCATCATCTGATCAGATGGACTCATCTGATCGGATAAAGATGCTCTGTTGATCGATATGATGGAGCATCATCTGATCAGATGGACTCATCTGATCGGATAAAGATGCTCTGTTGATCGGATAATGCTCCAGATCCTGCCGGTCACTCCCGGACCAGCCTGAAGAAATAGGGCTGTTCCATGCCCTTGAAGTCCATCCAGCCCATCACCCGGTCGTCGTCGATCCGGGCGAACACGTCGTTGATCGGCTTCGCGTCGTAGAGCATCGCCGCGTGCAGCCGGCCGCGGAACCGGATGGTGCGCAGCCGCGCCCGGTGCCGCCGTGTCGCGAGCAACGGCCCGGCCAGCGGAAACACCGCCCGCAGGATCGCGTCGCGGAACGGCATCGCCGTCGTCGCCCGGATCGCCAGCAGCGCCGGGTTGACGCAATAGAGTCCGCCGCCGAGGCCGCGATGCACCAGCGGATGCACCGCATCCGGCCCGTCGAAGATCTTGCCGTGCCAGCGCGTCGCCTCCAGCATCCCGTCCATCGCGTGCCCGGTGCGAATGCCCTCGCCCCGCCAGCGCCCGGTCATCATCTCCGCCGGCGCCGGCTCCAGCCGGTCGAACAGCGCCACCGCCGCCGCCGTGGTCATCGCCGCGCCCATGGTCGCATCCATCGTCGCGTCCATGCCCATGTCCGTCGTCCCGCCCATCCGCCGCCCTCCCGCGCCTAGAGCACTTTCCGATCCCGCTCGATCGGATACCGCCTTGTCCTGATGATAACCGGAGCATCATCAATCCGGTGAGAAATTTCCAGTCATCCGAAAAGCCCGCCGGACCTATCCGCGCCCTGCCACTCGCGCCTTGCCCACCCCGGCCCGTTTGTGGTTCAAACATCGACATGAGCGGTACTGACGATATTGCTGGCCTTGGCGCAGGCCTCGGCGCAGGCCTTGGCGCCGACCTCGGCGCTGACCTCGGCGCCGATCTCGCGGCCAGCCTTGCCGCCAGCCTCGCCGCCAGCCTCGCCGACCGTCTGGCCCGCATCCTCGCCGGGCTGACGGCGCTGGTCGCCGCGCGCGGCCTCGCCGCCGGCCTCGCCGGCCCGGTCATTGTCGGCATCGCCCGCCGCCTGTCCCGTCTCGGCGCCAGCTTCGCCGCCGCCGCCAGCAGGCCGGTTTCGCGCCGCGCCAAAGCGCCACTCCCGCCGGCAACCGGCCCGCGCGCGTCATCCTGCCCCCGCGCGGACGCGCCTGACAGTCCAGCGGATGCGCAATTCGTCTCCCGCGCGGACGCGCCTGACAGTTCCACCGCTCTCGCGCCTTTCTGGCACTGCATGCCGCCGCGCCGCTTCGCCTGGCTCATCCGCGTCCTGCCGCCCACCGCCGCGATCGGCGCGCAGATCCGCCATTTGCTCGACGATCCGGCGATGGTCGCGCTGATTGAAGCGCGCCCCGCCACCGGCCGCGCTCTGCGCCCGCTCTGCCACCTGCTCGGCCTCCGGCCACCGCCGCATCTGCGCCGCCCCGCGCGTCCGGGCCGTGCCCATGCTCATGCCCGTGCCCGAGCCCATGCCCGCGCCCCACGGAAAAACGCCGCGAGTCTCCCGCATCCCCCCGCCGCGCGAAGCCGCGCCCGCACACAAGCGCCGGTCTCGCCGCCCTTGCCCCCCTTGCCCCCCTTGCCCCCCTTGCCAGACTCGCCCTTCATCCTGCCGCCAGGCAACCGCACCTGCCCGATCAGCCCCGACCTCCTGCTCGACACCGGCTGACCCTCGCGCCGGATACGAAAAGGGCGGCAACGCGTCGCGTCACCGCCCTCCCGAAATCGCAATCACGATCAAGCCCGCACCCCACCGCCGCCAGCTTGGCTCCTGCGGCGGATGCGTGCGTCAGCCGCGCAGGATGGTGCGCCCGGCGAAGCGCGCCGCCGCCCCGAGTTCCGCCTCGATGCGGATCAGCTGGTTGTATTTCGCCACCCGGTCCGACCGCGCGAGCGACCCGGTCTTGATCTGCCCGGCATTGGTCGCCACCGCGATATCGGCGATGGTGGAATCCTCGGTCTCGCCCGAACGATGGCTGATCACCGCCGTCATCCCCGCCCGCTGCGCCAGCTCCACCGCTTCCAGCGTCTCGCTCAGCGTGCCGATCTGGTTCACCTTGATCAGGATCGAATTGGCCGATTTCGCCTCGATCCCGCGCCGCAGCCGCGTCGGGTTGGTGACGAACAGGTCATCGCCCACCACCTGCATCGTGCCGCCGAGCGTGCTTGTGTAGTGCGCCCAGCCCTCCCAGTCATCCTCGGCCAGCGGGTCCTCGACCGAGATGATCGGAAAGCGCTTCGCCAGGGCGGCGATATAGTCGGTCATCCCGCCGGCATCGAGCACCTTGCCCTCGCCTTCGAGATGATACTTGCCGTCCTTGTAGAATTCGGTCGCCGCGCAATCGAGCGCGAAGGCGATGTCCTCGCCGGCGCGATACCCGGCCGCCTCGACCGCGCGCGTCATGAAGCCGAGCGCCTCCTCGGCCGATTTCAGCCCCGGCGCGAACCCGCCCTCGTCACCGACATTGGTGTTGTGCCCGGCATCGTGGAGAATCTTCTTCAGCGCCTGGAACACTTCCGCGCCCATCCGCACCGCATCGGCGAGGCTCGCGGCCCCCACCGGCTGGATCATGAATTCCTGGATGTCGATCGGATTGTCCGCATGCTTGCCGCCATTGATGATGTTCATCATCGGCACCGGCAGGGTGCGGGCATAGACACCGCCGAGATAGCGATAGAGCGGCAGCCCGATCTCGTCCGCCGCCGCCTTGGCCACCGCGAGCGAGACGCCGAGAATGGCGTTCGCACCGAGGCGGGACTTGTTGGGCGTGCCGTCGAGATCGATCATGATCTCGTCGATGACGACCTGCTCGCTCGCATCCATCCCGCCGATCGCGTCGAAAATCTCGCGCTCGACCGCCGCGACCGCGCGCTGCACGCCCTTGCCGCCGAAGCGCGCCTTGTCGCCATCGCGCAGCTCGACGGCTTCATGCGCCCCGGTCGAGGCGCCGGAGGGAACGGCGGCGCGTCCCATCGCGCCCGAATCCAGGATCACATCGACCTCGACGGTCGGGTTCCCGCGGCTGTCGAGAATTTCCCGTGCGGTGATATCGGCGATGGCGCTCATCTGATCTCCCCTTTTGCAGTGCAAAAGGGAAATACGCGCATGGGCAGCGAGGCGCAATCAGCGCAGCAAAAACATCCCCTCGACCTCGACCGCCGCATCCAGCGGCAGCGAGGCGACCCCGATGGTCGAGCGCGCATGCCGCCCCGCCTCGCCGAAAATCTCGACCGCGAGGTCGGACGCCCCGTTCATCACCTTCGCGTGCTCGGTGAACGACGCCGTCGCCGCGATGAACCCGCCGAGCCGCACCACCCGGGCAACGGCATCGAGCCCACCCTCGACATGCGCGTCGAGCTGCGCGAGCAGGTTGATGAAACAGGCCCGCGCCGCCGCGGTGCCATCCTCGATCGAAACCTGGTCGCCGAGCTTGCCGCTCGCCGCGAGCGTCCCGCCCACGAGCGGCAATTGCCCGCTGACGATCGCCATCCCGCCGGCCACCACCACCGGCACGTAATTGGCCACGGCCTTCGCCGCTGGCGGAAGGGTGATGCCGGTCGCGGCGAGGCGGGCGCGAATGTCCATGGATCAGCTCACGAGTTTCAGGATGGGGCGTTGGCGCTTCGGCCGTGCGCTGCCGGTCTCCGGCAGGTCGAGCGGCAGCAGCGGGGCGGCGGCGTCGGCCCCGGCGGCCTCGTCGGCGAGGTCGAGTTCCACGAGGTCGGGGCGCTGTGAATAGGTCGCGGCGAGGTGGCGGAACACGTAGTCGAGCAGCGAGGTCGCCTGGCTGATCGCCGCATCCCCCTCCACCGCGCCGGACGGGGCGAAGCGGGTGAAGGCGAACTCGTCGACGAACTCGTCGAGCGGCACGCCATGCTGCAACCCGATGCTGACCGCGCCGGCGAAGGCCTCGGCCATGCCGCGCAGCGTCGCGGAATCCTTGGGCAGCGAAATCATGATCTCGCCCAGCCGGCCGTCGGGATATTCGCCGGTGCGCAGGAACAGCCGGTGCCCGCCCACCGAGACTTTCTGGGTGTAGCCGCCATGCCGCGCCGGCAGCTTGCCGCGCCCGGCCGTCCCGCGCGGCGCGGGGAGGGACGGCGCCTCGGGCAGGATGGCGCAGACCGGCGCGATCGCCTCGCGCATCGCCGCGATCCCGGCGGCATCGGTCACCCCGAACGGATCGGCACCCGCGAGCGTCGCGGCCAGCGCCGACTCGGCACTCCGGCCGGAGGCGGCCAGCCGCGCCCGCGCCCAGCGGGCGAGCCCGCCCTCGGAATCGAGGGCCGAGAGCGGGGCGGCGATCCCCACCGTCTCGACGCCCAGCAGCATTTCCACCGGCCCCGGCGGCAGCAGCCCGGTCAGGCTCCGATGCTGCCGCACCCCGCAGGCCAGCGCGCGCTCGCGCGCCGCGAGCAGCGCCTCGCGCAGGCCGGGCAGGGCGCAGCGCGACGGCACCGGCACCGCCGTGACCGGAACCCCCGGCGCGATCCCGCGCGCCAGCAAGCCGGCGGAGGCGATATCCGCATGGGCGGCCAGCAGCGCGCCGATCGTCACCGCGACGTCCCGCGCCGCGGCACTCGCATAGTCGATATCGAGCCGGGCCAGCAGCAGCGCGAGATCGGCCATGCCGAGTGCGAGCCGCTGCGCCGCCGGACGCGCCAGCGCCAGCGCCGTCACCGCGGCTTCGACCGCGGCACCGAACCCGGCGGCATCGAACCTGTCATCCTCGTCGAGAAAGCCCGGCAGGTTGAACACGAAACCGGGCACCGGCTCGGCCTGTCCGCGCCAGATGCCGGGGCTCGGCGCCGCGCGGCCGGAGGCAACCAGACCGTGCAGCATCCCGCCCAGCTCCGCGCCGCGGCCAAGCTCCGCCCCGCGGCCCAGCTCCACCGCCGCCGCCTCGATCGGCGCGATCCACGCCGCTGCCGCCTCGTCGGCGCCGATCAGCCCCGGTTCCGCCCGCAGCGCGACCAGCCCCGCCGCCGCCTGCACCGGCCAGCTCGCGGGGACGATCGCGGGCTCGGGCGAGGCGTCCGGATCGGCGCCGGCCATGAGCCGCTGCAGCCGGATGCCGCGCCAGATGCTGTGCTGCGGAGGACGGCGCTTGCCGGGGCGATCCTTGATCATGGGTCGAGCCTATCCCGTTCCAGCGCCGGTTTCCAGCGCGGCTTTTGCTTATATTGTGGATATCGCCGGGCGGTTGCACAAAATCTTGTGGATAACGGCCGTGCCATCCGACGGCCCCGGCGGATGGACCGCATCCCCCGACTGTTGTATAGCGCAGGACATGAAGGAAAACCGCGATATGGCGGGTGCCGCGGCGGCCCCGACGCTGGCCTCCCTCGGAGGGCTGCGGCGCCTGCTGGCCAATCCCGGCCTGACACTGCACACGCTGCGCCATGGCGCAGCGGTCGGGCAGGACAGTTTCGGCAACCGGTATTTCGAGGAACGCACGCCGACCCGCCCCGACGGCCGCAAGCGCCGCTGGGTGATCTATGCCGGCGGCGCGCGCGAGGCCTCGATGGTGCCGGCGGAATGGCACGCCTGGCTGCATTTCCTGACCGACGAGCCGCTCTCCGAAACCGCCCGCCGCCCCTGGCAGAAGCCGCACCAGCCCAACCAGACGGGCTCTGCCGGCGCCTATCGCCCGCGCGGGCACGAGTATCGCGGCGGCGAGCGGCGCGTGACCACGGGCGATTACGAATCCTGGACGCCGGAAGGCTGAGCCGCCGCGGCGGCGATCCCATGTTCCTGCTCAAGGCGGAAAAGGCGTGATGAACAAGCGGATTTCCGAAATCCTTGCCGGACTGGTCGTGATCCTCGCGGCCTGCGTCTTCCTGGCCTATGCCGCGTCGCGCACCCGCAGCGTCGGCGGCGGCGGCTATGACCTGACCGCCCGGTTCGGCAGCATTGGCCCGCTCGCGGTCGGCGCGCCGGTGAAGATCGCCGGGGTGACGATCGGCGAGGTGACGCGCACCGCGCTCGACCCGCAGACCTATGCCGCGATCGTGCGCTTCCGCATCCAGCCGGACATCAAAATTCCGAAGGACAGCAGTGCGGCGATCGAGAGCGCCTCGCTGCTCGGCGGCGACTATCTCTCGATCTCGCCCGGCGGATCGGAGACGATGCTGGCGTCGGGACAGGCGATCACCGCCACCCAGTCGGCCATCAATATCGAGTCGCTGCTCGGCAAGTTCGTTTTCAGCGCCGCCAATTTCGCCAGCTCCGCCAGCAAGGCGCAGGGCGGCGCGGCCGACGCGGCGGGCGGGAAATGAGGCGGCTGCGCGCCGAGGCCGTCGGGGCCTTCGCCGCCGCGTCTCTGGCCCTGCTGCCTGGGTCGGTCCTCGCGCGCTCTGGCCCGCCGGTCTCGGGCGCGCCGCTCCCACCGCCCGGATCTGCCATGCCTGAGGGCGCGTTGCCCGCGCCGAACCTGCCGAATGCGCCGGATCTCCCCGGCCTGACCAGCGGCCCGGTCATCGCGCCGCCGTCATCCGCCTCGCCGCAAGCCGCTACACCGCCCGCCGTGCCGGAACAGGTCAAGCCGGACTGGATGCCGAAGCAATCGGCGACGCTCGATGTGCTGTTCAAGGCGGATGGCGCGGTCAGCCGGGTGACCGCCGCGGTCGGCGACCGGCTGACCGAGGGAACGCTACGGATCAGGGTCGGCGCCTGCGTCGTCCGCCCGCCGGACATGCCGCCCGATGCCGCCGTCTATCTCAGCGTCCGGCATAACGCCTCCGGCCACATGCTGTTCCGCGGCTGGCTGATCCGCTCCGAACCGGGCGCCGCGGTGGTGGGCGATGCGGCGGTGACGTTCCGGCTGGTCGGCTGTTCCTGATCCCGCCGACCGTCCGCCGGACCATCATCGTTGCTCAAGTATGGATGAAGAATCGTTAACAAAATCGGCTGATGCCGATTGATGCGCGGCAGATTGCGGACGCAGGCCCCGCGGTGCGGCTGCCGCTTTGCGATTGGCATTCCCGGTGCGCCGGCGCGAAAAACTGTTTTCCTGCAATCGTTTCCGTGTCGCCCTGCGATCCCGGCCTGACACCGGATTGTCACGCTGTCATCAAGTCTGTGGTTTTATCGCAACACCGATGGGAAATGGCGGCGTTAACGAAAGGATACCCTCCTGAACCGGCCGCACCGGTGCTACATAACGGGCGACGAACGGTTATCCGTCGATGTTTCAAACACGCTCCGGCGCTCGAGGAGAGAAGATAATGAAATTGCGCACCACACTTATGGCGGCCACCTTCATCGCGGCCCCCGCCCTGCTTCCCGCCGCGGCGATGGCCCAGCCGGTGACCGGCCCCTATGTCAGCCTTGGCCTCGGCTACAACATCATGAGCAGCCGCACCGTGAAGAGCGGCCCGGCGGCCCTGACGGGTGCAGGCAAGACCAAGGCGCTGTTCCATAACGGCTTCACCGGTCAGGCTTCCGTTGGCTACGGCTTCGGCAACGGTTTCCGCGTCGAGCTCGAGGGCGACTATTTCAGCAACCAGGTCGCCAAGCTGCATGTCGGCACTGCGCAGTACACTGCCTCCGGCAAGGAGCAGAAATACGGCGTGATGGCGAACGCGCTGTATGATTTCGACATCGGCATGCCCTACGTCTATCCGTATGTCGGCGCCGGCGTCGGCTACCAGTTCCTCGAGTGGAACAATGCCGGCACCTCCGCCCTGCGGATCAACGGCACGCCCGGCACCTTCGCCTATCAGGCGATCGCCGGCCTGTCCTTCCCGATCCCGGCGGCCCCGGGGCTGTCCGCGACCGTCGAATACCGCTATCTCGGCACCACCAGCAGCGTGAGCTATCGCAGCACTGCCGGCAGCGTGAAGGTTGGCGACGAAGGCAACAACATGGTGATGGTCGGGCTCCGCTACGAGCTGTTCCCGCCGGCACCGCCGGCTCCGGCCGCGGCTCCCGCGCCGACCCCGGTCGCCGCTCCGGCTCCGGCTCCGGCTCGCACCTACCTCGTCTTCTTTGACTGGGACAAGGCGAACCTGACGCCGCGCGCGCAGCAGATCGTCTCCGAGGCCGCGAAGGCGTCGCAGACCACCAAGGTCACCCGCCTGAACGTCAACGGCTACACCGACACCTCGGGCGCCGCGGGCTACAATATGAAGCTGTCGCTCCGTCGCGCGAACAACGTCGCCGCCCAGCTGGTGGCCGACGGCGTGTCGAAGAACGACATCGTGATCAAGGGCTTTGGCGAGACGCACCTGCTGGTGCCGACCGGCCCGAACGTTCGCGAGCCGCAGAACCGCCGCGTGGAAATCATCCTCCACTAAGCGAAATCTGCATAAAAGTTCGGAACACCCCGGCAGCAATGCCGGGGTGTTTTCGTTAGAGCATCATCCGATCAGATGGAATCATCTGATCGGATAATGCTCTATTTATCAACAAGATAGAGCACTACATCCGATCCGGAAGGATCGGAAAGTGCTCTAGCACCAATGTCCGGCGTGACGACCGGCAGGCTGAAGGCCGCCCATGCAACGACGACGCCCCCCGCACAAGCGGAGCGCGTGGTCGGCGGAGAGATGATCAGGCGGTGAGGTTCAGGCGGTAAGGTTCAGGCGTGGAACAGCGCCGCGAGGCGCGCCCGGCGACTCGCGGTGATGCCGACGGTGGTCAGATAGGCATCCACCCCGCCCCATTCGCGATCGATCGCGGCGAAGGCGCTGTCGAGATAGGCCGGATCGGTGCGGCCGAGCGCATCCAGCGCACCGGGATCGACCGTGGTGCCCAGCCGCTTGTTGAGGCCGCGGGCGATGTATCGGGTTTCCTCGGCGATATCGATGCGCCGGCCGGTTTCCTCGTAATCGGCGAGGATCGCGTCGTGGCTGACATCGAGCGCCTTGAGCAGCAGCGCGGTGGCAACCCCGGTGCGGTCCTTGCCAACATGGCAGTGCAGCAGCACCGGCACGCCCCAGCCGCTGGCCATCGCCTCGCTGGCGGTGGCGAGGGTCGGCGAAAGCAGGCCGGGAAGGCTGGCATAGAGATCGAGCATCGCCCGCCGCGCGCCGGCGGCACCGGGCTCGCCGGCGAGCCGGTCGATCAGGTTCTGCATCCCGGCGCCGTGGTCGGTGCTGGCGGGCATCTCGATCGTCCGTGCCGGGGCGAGGGCGGGCCAGCGCGAGGCGAAGCGCTGCCGCTCGCCGCTGCTGCGCAGGTCGCAGACAAGGCGGATGCCGAGGGTTTCCACCTGCCGCAGATCCGCCGCATCGAGGCTGGAGAGCTGGCCGGAACGGTAGATCGTGCCCGCGCGCAGCGTTCCGCCGCCGGCGAGCGGCAGGGCGCCGACATCGCGGAAATTGGGCGCGTTCGCCAGCCTGGTCATGCGGCGGTCAGGGCGCTGGCGCGAAGCGCTCGATGCGGCGGAAGCTGCTGCTTTCCTCGATGCCGCAGGCCAGCACCACGCCCGGCTGGGTCGCCGGGTGCTGCCGGGCGAACATGGTGAGGGATGTCTGGTCGGGCGTTGCCAGAACCTTGCCGAAGAGCTGCGCGCTGGAGGCGCAGAACGCCGAACCCTGGTGGATTCCGGCGGTGGACTGCACATTGGCGAGGTTGGTCACGTAGTTGTCTTCGTAGTGGTGGAAGGCGCGGCCATGCCGGGCGCGGAAATAGGCGTCCATCACATGCTGCTCGCGCAGGATGTAGGGCTGGAAGCGGGTCATGAAGCGATCGTATTCGTCGCGCTGGCCGCAGGTGAGGGCCGAGACCATCAGCGTGCTCTTCAGGCCGATGACCTCCAGCGCCTCCTGGTTGGTCGGCGTGAGACAGGCAGAGGCCGGGCCGGCATAGGCCAGGGCAGCGGACAGGAACAGGGCAATCCGGCGCATGCGTACTCCGATCGGCAACGGAAAAGGCGGCCGCCGGAGCCGGCGACCGCCTCAAATTACGCCCGGAAGCGCCGGGAAGTAAAGAAATGTCAGGTAAAATTTGATGTCAGGCGGCGATTTCGCTGAACTGCAGCACCGGATGCACGTTGGTGAAATTGCCGATATCGCCCATCACCTCGGCGCCATGGGTCTCGACCGCCTTGCCGAACGCGGCGAGGCTCTCGAAATGCAGGGTGGTGATGACGGCATAGGGCGGGGCCGAGCCGTCCGGCCCGTTCGTGCCGTGCAGCACGGTGGCGCCCTTGAGGCCCATCGTGTTCCAGCGCTCGCCGACCAGCTTCATGTGCTTGTCGTGGTAATAGGCGGTGTCGAAGGTCGAGGTTTCGGTCTTCGGATAGAGAACGGTGATTGCGATCATGGAATATCCTCCCTGGGGAACAGTCTTGCTCGGGTGAAGGCGTGATGCAAGGGGGCGCGCGTTACACTCTGGCGACGCGCAGCGCGTTGGTCGTCCCGCTCTGGCCGAAGGGCACGCCGGCGACGACGACGATCTCCTCGCCCGGCTGGGCGAAACCCTCCTGCCGCGCGACCTTGGCCGAGAGTGCGACTGCCTCGGTCATCGAGCCGACATCCTGCGCGACCACGGCATGCACGCCCCAGACCGCGGCGAGGCGACGGGCGGTGATGGTGCTGGGCGTAAGCCCGATCACCGGGCAGTCCGGCCGCTCGCGAGCCACCCGCAACGCGCTGGCGCCGGAACTGGTGAAGGCGACGATGGCGCGCGCGCCGATCGTGTGCGCGACCTGCTCGGCGGCGCGGGCGATGGCGTCGGCCGAATGGGGTTCGGGGTCCGGCCGCTTGGCGTCGATCGTCCGCCGCCAGTCATCGTCGCGCTCCACCCGGGCGACGATGCGGTCCATCATGTTGACCGCCTCGCGCGGATACTGGCCGGCGGCGCTCTCGGCCGAGAGCATCACCGCATCGGCGCCGTCGAACACCGCCGTCGCGACGTCCGACGCCTCGGCGCGGGTGGGGGCGGGGGCGGAGATCATGCTCTCCAGCATCTGGGTCGCGACCACCACCGGCAGGCCGCGCTGCTGGGCGGCGCGGATGATGCGCTTCTGCACGATCGGCACTTCCTCGGGCGGCAGTTCGACGCCGAGATCGCCGCGCGCGACCATGACGGCATCGGTCGCGTCCATGATCTCGTCGAGATTGTCGAGCGCCTGGGGCTTTTCCATCTTGGTCATCACCAGGGCGCGGCCGGCGGCGATCTCCTTCGCCTCCAGCACGTCGGCGGCGCGCTGGACGAAGGACAGGCCGATATAGTCGATGCCGTGTTCGAGCGCGAAAGCGAGGTCGGCGCGGTCCTTCTTCGTCAGCGCCGGGATCGGCAGCACCACGTCGGGCACGTTGACGCCCTTGCGGTCGGAGAGCGGGCCGCCGGTGACGACCTCGGTGAGCAGCTGGTCCTCGCGCTTGCGCAGCACCCGCAGGCGGAGCTTGCCGTCATCGAGCAGCAAGGTGGCGCCGATGCTGGCGGCCGCGATGATCTCGGGATGCGGCAGGTTGACGCGGCGGGTATCGCCGGGGGCGGGGTTGAGGTCGAGCTGGAATTCGGCACCGGCCTGCAGCTGCACGCGCCCGCCGCGGAACTGGCCGACCCGCAGCTTCGGCCCCTGCACGTCGGCGAGGATGCCGATCGGGCGGTCGAACTTCCGCTCCAGCGCGCGGATCAGCTGCAGCCGCGCCAGGTGGTCCTCATGCGTGCCGTGGCTGAAATTGAGCCGGAACACGTCCGCACCGGTCTCGAAGAGCTGGGCGAGCATTTCCGGCGTCGAACTCGCCGGTCCGATGGTCGCAACGATCTTCGTGCGCCGATGGCGCCGCAGCCTGGATGCCATGATGACCCCCTTTTTGATCTGTCTTCCTGCCAAGTCCCCGGTGTCCGGGTTGTCGTGTCGCGCCGTCTCCGGCGTCGTGTTACACGTCTCTATGGCAAACAAGCGCGGCGATGACCACCTGCCGCGCGCGGAAGGAGATCTTTTCCATGAACGACGACCGATTCGACGACGCCACCCGCACCGAGCTGGAAGCCGCGGCCTTCCGCCGGCTGGTCGCGCATCTGCGCGAGCGGACGGATGTGCAGAATATCGACATGATGAACCTCGCCGGCTTCTGCCGGAACTGTCTCTCGCGCTGGTATCGCGAGGCGGCGGAGGCGCGCGGGCTGGAGCTGAGCGATCCGGATGCGCGCGAAATCGTGTACGGCATGCCTTACAAGGAGTGGCAGGCGCGCCACCAGACCCCGGCCAGCGACGCGCAGAAGGCGGCCTTCGCCGCTTCGAGCCGGCAGGACCATTGACCGGCGCGGGCGCGCGCTCTATCCCGCGCGTCCGACCGACCCGACGGAGGAAGACAGATGGCGTTCGATGCGGCAGAAACCCAGGAAGACAATGCGAGCCACGGCAACATCGCGGCCGACCGGCTGCGCAGCATCGTCGAGCGCATCGAGCGGCTCGAGGAGGAGCGCAAAGCGCTCGGCTCGGACATCAAGGACATCTATGCCGAGGCGAAATCGGCGGGGTTCGACGTCAAGGTGCTGCGCCAGCTGATCCGGCTGCGCAAGCAGGAGCCGGCCGAGGTCGAGGAGCAGGAAATGCTGATCGACGTCTATCGCCGCGCGCTCGGCATGTGAGTGACCCGGGCGGCGTTCAGCCGCCCGGCTAGTTGAAGACCTGCGCGGCGTTCAGCCGCCCGGCTAGTTGAAGACCTGCGCGGCGTTCAGCCGCCCGGCTAGTTGAAGACCTGCGCGGCGTTCAGCCGCCCGGCTAGTTGAAGACCTGCGCGGCGTTCAGCCGCCCGGCTAGTTGAAGACCTGCGCGGCGTTCAGCCGCCCGGCTAGTTGAAGACCTGCGCGGCGTTCAGCCGCCCGGCTAGTTGAAGACCTGGGCGGCGTGTAGCCGCCCGCTCAGCCCCGGCGCAGCAGGGTCGCGGCCTCGACGGCGAAATAGGTCAGCACCCCGGCGGCGCCGGCGCGGCGGAAGCCCATCAGGGTTTCGAGAATGCCGCGTTCGCGGTCGAGCAGCCCGTGCTCCATCGCGGTGGCGAGCATCGCGTATTCGCCGCTCACCTGATAGGCGAAAGTCGGCACCGCGAAGCGCTCGTGGACGCGGCGGATGATGTCGAGATAGGGCATGCCCGGCTTGACCATCACCATGTCGGCGCCTTCGTCGATGTCCATCGCCACCTCGCGCAGCGCCTCGTCGGTATTGGCGGGGTTCATCTGGTAGGTCTTCTTGTCGCCCTTCAGCGCCGCGTTGGAGCCGAGCGCCTCGCGGAACGGGCCGTAGAAGGCGGAGGCGTATTTGGCGGCGTAGCTCATGATCCGTGTGTCGATCAGCCCCTCGGAATCGAGGGCGGCGCGGATGCTGCCGATCCGCCCGTCCATCATGTCCGACGGCGCGATCACGTCGATCCCGGCGAGCGCCTGGTTCACCGCCTGGCGTTCGAGGATCTCGACCGATTCGTCATTGGCGACATAGCCCTCGCGCAGCACGCCGTCATGCCCGTGATCGGTATAGGGATCGAGCGCCACATCGCCGATCAGGCCGAGTTCGGGGAATTCGCGCTTGAGCAGCCGGGCGGCCTGGCACATCAGGTTGTCCGGGTTCAGCGCCTCGGTGCCCTCGGGGTTCTTGAGTTCCGGCGGGGTCGCGGGAAACAGGGCGATGGCCGGAATGCCGAGCCTTGCTGCCGGCTCGACATGGGCGGCGAGGCGGTCGAGCCCCACCCGCACGACGCCCGGCATGGTCGCCACCGGGGTCGGCTCGCCATCGCCGGCGCGGACGAAAATCGGCCAGATCAGGTTGTCGACCGACAGCGTGGTCTCGGCGACCATGCGCCGCGTCCAGCCATCGCGGCGGTTGCGGCGCAGGCGGGTGGTCGGAAAGCTGCCGGTGATCATCGCTGCTCCTCGTGCGCGTTACATGATTAACGAATTGCGCATGGGCGGGGCCGACGCAAGAGGTGCCCGCCGCGCGCCGCCTATGCGTTGCCGCCCTCGATCGCGGCGATGACCGCCGCCGTCACTGCGGCCGTGGTGGCGGTGCCGCCGAGATCGCGGGTGCGGATGCCGGCCTCGGTCACCCGCTCCACCGCCGCCATCAGACGCCGCGCCGCATCCGCCTCGCCGAGATGCTCCAGCATCTGCGCCGCCGTCCAGAACGCGCCGACCGGATTGGCGATGCCCTTGCCGGTGATGTCGAAGGCGGAGCCGTGGATCGGCTCGAACATCGAGGGGTAGGTCCGCTCCGGGTTGAGGTTCGCCGTCGGCGCGATGCCGATCGAGCCGGCGAGAGCGGCGGCGAGGTCGGAGAGGATGTCAGCGTGCAGGTTGGTCGCGACCACCGTGTCGATGCTCGCCGGATCGTGGACCATGCGCACCGTCATCGCATCGACCAGCATCCGGTCCCACGTCACCGTGGGGAAGTCGCGCGCGGTGGCGGCGGCGACCTCGTCCCACAGCACCATGCCGTGGCGCTGCGCGTTCGACTTGGTGACGACGGTGAGGTGCCGGCGCGGGCGCGATGCGGCGAGGGCGAAGGCGAAGCGCATGATCCGCGCGACCCCGGCGCGGGTGAAGATCGCGACCTCGGTCGCGACCTCCTCGGCGTGGCCGCGATGCGAGCGGCCGCCCTGGCCGGCATATTCGCCCTCGCTGTTCTCGCGCACGATCACCCAGTCGAGATCCGCCGGGGCGCAGTGGCGCAGCGGCGAGGCGAGGCCGCGCAGCACCCGGGTCGGGCGGACATTGGCATATTGGTCGAACCCCTGGCAGATCGCGAGGCGCAGGCCCCAGAGGGTGACATGGTCGGGGATGTCCGGCGCGCCGACGGCGCCGAAATAAAGCGCGTCGAACGTTTTCAGCCGCTCCAGCGCGCCATCCGGCATCATCACGCCGTGGCGGCGGTAATGCGCCGAGCCGTAATCGAAGCTGGTGACGTCGAGCGCGAAGCCGCCATCGCGGCGGGCGAGGGCGGCGAGCACGTCGAGCCCGGCGCCGATCACCTCGGGGCCGATGCCATCGCCGGGGATGGCGGCGATCCGGTGGGTCTTCATGGCGCGGGCTCCTGTGCTGCGATCGGGGCATCCAGCGCCATCTTGCCCGACGGGCGGGCGCGGCGCATCGTCGATCCCGGTACCATGACTCGCGCCGGGGCAAAACCGGCTTCACCGGAGGACGCGGCAGGCAATGGTGACGACGCTGACCCATACCGGCTTCGCCGCCTGGCTCATCATCGTCGGGCTCGGCTTCTTCTTCGGCCTCGCCTACGAGGATTTCAACGCCCGCGCCGGCAGCCGCAGGCCCGGCGGGGTGCGCAGCTTCCCGCTGCTCGCCCTTGCCGGCGGCGTGCTCTACGCGCTCGATCCCGCGCCGCCGCTGCTGCTCGGCACCGGGCTCGCCGTGCTCGGTCTCTGGCTCGGCCTCTATTACTGGCGCGGGATGGAGGAGCTTGCGCCGGACGGGTCGCGCAATGTCGGGCTGATGGCGCCGCTGTCCAACCTGGTCGCCTTCCTGATCGGCCCGCTGGCGCTGGCCGGGCCGTTCTGGATGGCGGTGGGGCTCACCGTCGCGGCGACGCTGCTGCTGACGGCGCGCGAGACGCTGCACGGCCTCGCGCGCGGGATCGACCTCGCCGAGATCGTCAATGCCGGGCGGTTCTTGCTGATCACCGGCCTCGTGCTGCCGCTGCTGCCGGACCGGCCGGTGACGACGATCACCCGCGTCACCCCGCACGAGGCGTGGCTGGCGATGGTCGCGGTCTCGTCGATCTCATATGCGAGCTACCTGCTGCGCCGCTACGTGGTGCCGCGCGGCTCGGGGCTGCTGGTCGCCTTTCTCGGCGGCATCTATTCCTCGACCGTGACCACCGTGGTGCTCGCCCGCCGCGCCGGCGCCGAGGCGGGGGCGGTGGTCGAGGCGCAGAGCGGCATCGTGGTGGCGAACGCGGTGATGTATCCGCGGCTGCTCGCGGTGATCCTGCTGTTCAACCCGGACATGGCGCTGGCGCTGGCGCCGTGGATGCTCGCGGTCGGCGCCTTTGGCGGGCTGATCGCGCTCGGCTGGTACCGGCTGCGCGACCGCAAGACGGCCGTCCCGCCGATCGCCAATGTCTCCAACCCGCTCGGCCTCGGCACCGCGGCGACGTTCGGGGTGCTGTTCGTCATCGTCTCGATCCTCGCCTCGGTGACGATGCGGATCTATGGCAGTTCCGGGCTTTACACCCTGGCCGGCATCGTCGGCGTGACCGATATCAACCCCTTCATCATCAGCCTCGCGACGCATGGCGCAGGCGCCGCGCCGGACCCGGTGGAGATGGCCGCTGTGCTGATCGCCACCGGCTCGAACCATATCTTCCACGCGATCTATGCCAGCGTCTATTCGCGGGGTGCGACTGGCGCGCCGCTGGTCGTGTTCATGGCGCTGATGGCGGCGGCGAGCCTCGGCGCGGCAATTCTGGTGCATTGACCCCGCGCGCCGCGCGGGCGCAGGGTTGGGAGGGCGGTCCGACCGGGATCGCGGAGGGGTGTGATGGTGGCTGAGAGCGTGGCCCGGCCCGCTGCCAGAGCCGAAGCCGAAGTCGAAGCTGGTGCCGAAGCCGAAGCCGAAGCCGAAGCCAAAGCCAAAGCCAAAGCCAAAGCCAAAGCCAAAGCCGGGGCGGCGGCGCGCCGGCCGCTTTTGCGCGCGCGCACGGCCTGGCGGCGGATCGTCGCCGCGGGCTGCGCCGAGCTTGGCCGCGAGGCTGCCAGCGATGCCGATTCGGTGCATCGCCGCCGGGTCGCGATCCGCCGGCTGCGCAGCGTGCTGGCCCTGTTCGCCCCCTGCCTCGATAAGGTTGAGCGGCGACGCTACGATGTCGCGCTGCGCGAGCTTGGCCGCGCCTATGGCCTGGTGCGGGACTGGGATGTGGCCTGCCTGAGATCCTTCCCGGCGGCGATGGAGGGGGGGGATGCGGCGGCAGTGGCGGCGCTGCTGGCGGCGTCGGATGCGGCGCGGCAGGAGGCGCGCGCCGCACTCGCGGCGAGCGGGGCGGCGGCGGAATGCGCCGATCTCGCCGGCGATATCGCAAGCTGGGCCGCCGGACCCACGGTGCTCGACCCGGCGGTGCGGTTCCGCCCGATCGCGACGATCGGCCCCGTCCTGCTGCGCCGGCTGGACCGGCTTGCCCGCCGGCGCGGCCGGGGCATCGATCGGCTCTCGGCGAAGGAGCTGCACGCGCTGCGCCGGGCACTGAAGCGGGCGAACTATGCCGCCGAGGCGCTGGAGGGTGTCGCACCCGGCCTAGCACTCGGCGCGTTCCGCACCACCGCCGGGGCAGCGCTGGACCAGCTCGGCCGGTTCAACGATGCCGGGGTTGCGCGCGGGTTGGCGGATGCGCTCGCCTCCCGCGATGCGCTCGGGACCGAAGATGCATCCGGGCAGGGGGCGGCCCCGGTGCGGCGCTGGGCGAAGCGGCGGGCGCGCAAGGCGCGGCGGCGCCTGGAACCGGCCTGGAAGGCGTTCCGCGCAGCGCCCCGCCCCTGGTCGTAGAGGATCATCCGATCAGATGGAGCCATCTGGTCGGAACGTGCCCAGGCACGTGTCGCGGTGGCGGTGCGGGGGGCCACGCTGGTATACTCGCTTTTTGCCCGAGTCGGCGCGGCTTGCGCCCCCGAACGCCTGATCGGAGACTTCGATATGGATATGCCAGCAGATTTTCCCGCGTCCCACGCCTCCGTGATCGAGACGATGGTGTCGATCTCGGCGCAGATCTGGGACGCGAAATACCGCCTCAAGGACGAGACCGGCGCGCCGGTCGACCTTACGGTCGAGGACACCTGGCGGCGCGTCGCCCGCGCCCTGGCCGCGACCGAGCGCGAGCCCGCGCGCTGGGAGGCGCCGTTCTACGAGGCGCTGCGCGATTTCCGCTTCGTCCCCGCCGGGCGGATCATTTCCGGCGCCGGCACGGCGCGGCGGGTGACGCTGTTCAACTGTTTCGTGATGGGCGACATCGAGGACGATCTCGGCCGGATCTTCGCCCATCTGCGCGAGGCGGCGCTGACCATGCAGCAGGGCGGCGGCATCGGCTATGATTTCTCCTCGCTCCGGCCGAAGGGGGCGGCGGTGCGCGGCGTGGGGGCGGATGCGTCGGGTCCGCTCTCGTTCATGGATGTGTGGGATTCGATGTGCCGCACCATCATGTCCGCCGGGGCGCGACGCGGCGCGATGATGGCGACGATGCGCTGCGACCACCCCGATGTCGAGGCCTTCATTGCCGCCAAGCGCGAGCCGGGCCGGCTGCGGAACTTCAACCTCTCGGTGCTGGTCACCGATGATTTCATGCGCGCGGTCGAGGCGGATGCGGCGTGGGATCTCGTCTTCGAGGGCAAGGTCTATCGCACGCTGCAGGCGCGCGCGCTGTGGGAGGCGATCACCCGCGCGACCTATGATTACGCCGAGCCGGGGGTAATCTTCATCGACCGGATCAACAAGCGCAACAACCTCCATTATTGCGAGACGATCCACGCGACCAATCCCTGCGGCGAGCAGCCGCTGCCGCCCTATGGCGCCTGCCTGCTCGGCTCGATCAACCTCGCCCGGCTGGTGCGCGATCCCTTCGGCCCCGGCGCGCGGATCGACGAGGCGGAGCTTGCCGAACTGGTCACCGTCGCCGTCCGCATGCTGGATGACACGATCGACGCCTCGGGCTTCCCGCTGGAGGCGCAGCGCGAGGAGGCGGTGGCCAAGCGGCGCGTCGGCCTCGGCATGACCGGGCTGGCGGATGCGCTGATGATGTGCGGCCTGCGCTACGGCACGCCGGAGGCCGCCGCGCGGGCCGGCGACTGGGCGCGGCAGATCGAGCGCGCCGCCTATCTCGCTTCCGCCGCACTCGCCGCCGAGAAGGGCGCGTTCCCGCTCTACGACGCCGCACAATACCTCGCCGGCGAGACCGTCGCCGGGCTCGACGAGGATGTCCGCGCCGCCATCGCGGCCGGCGGCATCCGCAACGCGCTGCTCACCTCGGTCGCACCGACGGGGACGATCTCGCTGCTGTCGGACAATGTGTCGAGCGGGGTCGAGCCGGTGTTCGCCCTGGCCTATACGCGCAAGGTGCTGCAACGCGATGGCAGCCGGCGCGAGGAGGAGGTGACCGACTATGCGCTGCGGCTGTTCCGCGCGAAATTCGGCGAGACCGCGGCCCTGCCGGCGCATTTCGTCACAGCGCAGGAGCTGACCCCGGCCGAGCATGTGCGGATGCAGGCGGCGGTGCAACGCCATGTCGACAGCGCGATCTCCAAGACGGTCAACGTGCCGGAGGATATCGGCTTCGAGGCGTTCCAGGAGGTCTATCTCGACGCCTATCGCAGCGGCTGCAAGGGTTGCACCACCTATCGGCCGAACGCGGTGACCGGCTCGGTGCTGGAGGTCACACCGCCCGCGGAGGCGAAGCCGGCGCCGCAGTCAGCCCCGCCCGCGACCACCGCTGCCGGGCTGCTGGTCCGCGCCGACAAGCTGATCGGTGCCACCTACAAGCTGCGCTGGCCGGACAGCGAGCACGCGATGTATGTCACGATCAACGATATCGAGCAGGATGGGGTGCGCCGGCCGTTCGAGGTCTTCGTCAACTCCAAGAACCTCGAACATTACGCCTGGGTGGTGGCGCTGACGCGGATGATCTCGGCGGTGTTCCGCCGGGGCGGCGAGGTCGCTTTCGTTGCCGAGGAGCTGAAGCAGGTGTTCGACCCGCGCGGCGGACAGTGGAGCGGCGGGCGCTACGTGCCCTCGCTGGTGGCGGCGATCGGCGACGTGATCGAGCGGCACATGGTCGAGACCGGGTTCCTGGTGCCGCCTTCGGACCAGAAGCGCGTGGCGGCGACGCCGGAAGCGGCCCCGCTCGGCGCGCTCTGCCCCAAATGCAGCCAGCCCGGGCTGGTGCGCGAGGCGGGCTGCCTGAGCTGCCTGCATTGCGGCTGGTCGAAATGCGGCTGAGGCTTATTCGGCCGCTTCGTTGACGGGGCGCGGCGCGGTCGAGCCGCGGATGACGCAGCGCCCGCCGAGCACGATCTTGCGCACCGGGGCCTCGGGCGCGGCGAGCCGCTCCAGCAGCAGGCGCATCGCCTCGGCGCCGATCTGGGCAACCGGCTGCTCGATGACGGTGATGCCCGGGCCGATCAGGTCGGTCCAGCTTTCATTGTCGAACCCGGCGACCGCGAGATCCTCCGGCATGCGCCTGCCGGCGGCGCGCAGGGCGCGGACGGCGCCCATCAGCAGCAGCCCGTTGCTGGCGATCAGCGCCTCCGGCAGGGTGCCGCGCGCGAACCAGCGGGCGATTTCCTGCTCCGCCGCCTCGATGCTGGGGGCGGCGAAATGCGCGGCGGGGGCGAGGCCGGCGCGGCGCATCGCCGCCTCGTAGCCATCCCGCCGCTCGATCCCGGTGGTGCTGGCATTGCCGAACAGCCCGGCGATGCGCCGGTAGCCCTGGCCGAGAAGATGCTCGACCAGCATGCTTCCGGCGGCGAAATTGTCGAGCACCACAGCGTCCTGCCCGCTGGCGCGGCCGGCGCGGTCGATCAGCACCATCGGGTAAGGCGGCCTTCCGCCGCGATCGAGCCGCTCGACCGAGGCGCGGGTGGGCGCGAAGATCACCCCGGTGACGCGCTCCTGCTCCATGAGCTGGAGATACATCGCCTCCTTCTCCGGGTTCTCATCGGTATTGCAGAGAATAACGCGCAGGCCGGCGGCGTAGGCGGCATGCTCGACGGCGCGGGCGACGGCGGTGAAGAACGGGTTCGAGATGTCGGCGACGATCAGCCCGACCGTCTGCGAGTGCTGCGAGCGGAGGCGGCGGGCGGACAGGTTGGGCCGGTAGCCGGTGCGGCGCACTGCGTCCTCGACCTTGTCGCGCAGGGCGGCGCTGACCGCGCCGCCGCCGAGCGTGCGCGATACCGTCGCCGGCGATACCCCGGCGGCGCGGGCCACATCCTTGATACTGACGGCCATCGGGGCGGTGTCTTTCCTGCCTGCCGCAACGGGCTCTCGAAATCGTTCTCAGAGACTCAGCATGAAACAAGCCGGCGCGGCAAGTGAAAACCTGGGCGCTGGCTGCAAATTTTCCGCAAAACACGAGAATGTTGTTGACAGGAAAAACTGAAAACGTTTTCGCTTCTGGCCTAGGGCATCATCCGTTCAGATGGAGCCATCTGATCGGAAAGCGCTCTGGGGAAACGAGGAAACCGCCAATGCCGCCCGCCTTGCAGGATGTCGCTTTCGGCCCCGCGCTGGTCGGGCTCGGCGCAGCACCCGCCTCGAAGGAGGCGGCGATCGGCGCGGCCGCCCGCCTGCTCGAAGATGCGGGCTGCATCGCGCCGGAATATACGCGGAGCATGCTGCACCGGGAAGCTGTGACCGGCACGTTTCTCGGCCATGGCGTCGCCATCCCGCATGGCATGGGCGATGACCGGCACCTGATCCGGCGCGACGGCATTGCGGTGTTGCAGGTGCCGGGCGGGGTGGATTGGGGGGCGGGGCAGATGGCGCGGCTCATCGTCGCCATCGCCGCGCGGGGGGAGGCGCATGTCGCCATCCTGCGCCGCCTCGCCGCGCTGATGCAGGATCGGGACAGGCTCGCTTCCCTTGCCGCGACGGCGGAGGTGCTGGAGATCGTCGAGGCGCTGGCGGGCGAGGAGGCGCGCGAACTGCCGCAATCCGATGAAGCGGCGGCGGATTTCGCGCACCGGTTCGAGATGGTGGTGACCGATCCCGCCGGGCTGCACGCGCGGCCGGCCGCCGCCTGGGCGGAGGCGGCGCGGCAGAGCGGCCTCAGGGTTCGGGTGCGGCATGGCGACGAGGTGGCGGACGGGCGCAATCTCGTCGCCTTGCTGCATCTCGGCCTGCGCGCCGGCGACCGCGTGGTGATCTCCGCCGAGGGGGAGGATGACGCCGCCGGCCTCGCCCGGCTGCGGGCGCGGCTTGCCTCGCTTGCCGCGCCGGCAGCGCAGGCGCCCGCCCCGCGATCCGCGCGGGGCTGGACGCCGCCCGGACCACTCGCCGTGATCGGCGGGATCGCGGCAAGCCCCGGCCTTGCGATTGGCAGGCTGCATGTGATGGCGGGCAGCGCGGTGGAGATTGCCGACGAGACGCTGCCGCTGGCCGAGGGCGCGGCACGGCTGGAGGCGGCGCTGGCGGCGGCGCGCGCGGCGCTGCACGCGCTCGCGACAACGGCTTCAACCCGGCTCGGCGCCGGCGAGGCGGCGATCTTCCGCGCCCAGGCGGAGCTGCTGCACGATGACGAGCTGATCGTCGCGGCCTGCCGACGGATGGTCGAGGGGCATGGACCGGCCTCGGCGTGGCAGGCGGCGGTCGGCCAGCGTGCGGCTTCGCTGGCGGCGCTGGACGATCCGGTGCTGGCCGGGCGCGCGGCCGATCTGCGCGATGCCGGCCGGCGGGTGCTCGCCTGTCTCGACCCCGCGTCTGCGGTCGATGGGCTGGCGGCGCTGCCGGAGGGAGAGTGGATTCTCGTCGCACCGGATCTCCCGCCCTCGGAGATGGCGGGGCTCGATCCCGCGCGCGTGGTCGGGCTGGCGACGGCGGCGGGCGGGCCGGCCGCGCACACCGCCATTCTCGCCCGCACGCTCGGCCTGCCGGCGCTGGTCGGCGGCGGCGACGCGCTGCTCGGCCTGCCCTCCGGCGTGATGGCGATCCTCGATGGCGCAACGGGATGCCTCTACCCCGATCCGCCGGCGGCGGCGCTCGATGCGGCCATCGCCTGGCGCGCTTCGTCCCGCGTGCGGCAGGCGGTGGCGGCCCGCGCAGCAGCTGCGCCGGCGGTGACGCAGGATGGCCAGCGCATCGGCATCGCCGCCAATGTCGACCGGCCCGGCCTCGTGGCGGCGGCGCTCGCGGCGGGCGGCGAGGGCGTCGGGCTGATGCGCACCGAGTTCCTGTTTCTCGACGCCGCTGCGCCGCCGGACGAGGCCGCGCAGCTGGAGGTCTACCGCGCGATGATCGCGGCGGTGGACGGGCGGCGGCTGGTGATCCGCGCGCTCGATCTCGGCGGCGACAAGCAGGCGCCGCATCTCGGCCTGAAGCGCGAGGCGAATCCGTTTCTCGGCGTGCGCGGGGCACGGCTGCTGCTGCGCCGGCCGGACCTGCTGGAGCCGCAGCTGCGCGCGATCTATCGCGCGGCGATGGCGGGCGGGGATGTGGCGGTGATGTTCCCGATGGTGACCTCGGTCGACGAGATCGTCCGGCTGCGCGCCGCCTGCGAGCGGGTGCGCGCGGCCCTTGGCGCGCCGGTGCTGCCAGTGGGCATCATGATCGAGGTGCCGGCGGCGGCGGTGATGGCGGATCGTCTGGCCGCGCAGTGCGATTTCCTCTCGATCGGCACCAACGACCTGACGCAGTACACCCTTGCGACCGACCGGCAGAACCCCGACCTCGCCGCCGCGGCGGACAGCCTGCATCCGGCCGTGCTGCGGCTGGTGGCGCAGGTTGTGACGGGGGCGGCGACGCGTGGATGCCCGGTCAGCGTATGCGGCGGGATGGCCGGCGATCCGGCCGGCGCCGCCCTGCTCGCCGGGCTCGGGGTGACGGCGCTGTCGATGGCGCCGCCGGATATCGCGGCGGTGAAGGCGCGGCTGTGCGGCGCGCGGGTCGAGGCGCTGCGGGCGCTGGCCGCCCGCGCGCTCGCCGCCGCGACGGCGGACGAGGTGCGGGCGCTGGAGGCGGGCGCATGATCGCCCCCCGCACCGCTCCGGTGATCACGCTGACGCTGAACCCGGCGATCGACGAGACGATCGAGCTGGATGCCCTTGCCCCCGGCACGGTGCATCGGGCGCGCGGCGTCGTGTTCCATGCCGGGGGCAAGGGGGTCAATGTCGCGAGTTGCCTGGCCGATTGGGGCGGGATTCCGGTGATCGCCGCGGGTTTGCTCGGCCGCGCCAATGAAGCGCCCTTCGTCCGGCTGTTCGCGGCCAAGGCGATCCGCGACGAATGTATCCGCGTGCCGGGCGAGACCCGCACCAATGTCAAGCTCGCGCATGCGGGCGAGACCACCGACATCAACCTGCCGGGGCTGGAGGTGACGGCGTCATCGCTGCGGGCGGTGAGCGCGCTTCTGCTCCGCCTCGCGGTGCCGGGCGCGGTCGTGCTGCTCGCTGGCAGCCTGCCGGCGGGGGTGGATGCGGGGTTTTACGCCGAGCTCGCCACCGCCCTCGCCGCGCGCGGCGCGCGGGTGCTGCTCGACAGTTCCGGCCCGCCGCTCGCCCGCGCCCTGGCCGGCGCCGCGCCGCCCTGGTGCATCAAGCCGAACCGCGCCGAGCTGGAGGCGCTGGCCGGGCGGCGCCTTGCCGATGCGGCTTCGCTGCGGGATGCGGCGCGCGGGCTGGTCGGGCGCGGTGTGGCGCTGGTCGCGGTCTCGCTCGGCGCCGAGGGGGCGCTGTTCGTCACCGGTCGCGGCTGTCTGCGCGCGGCGCTGCCGCCGATGCGGGTTGCCAGCACGGTCGGCGCCGGGGATGCGATGGTCGCCGGCATCATCGCCGGGATGCATGCGGCGGCGGGTCTGGAACGGATCGCCCGGCTCGGCACCGCCTTCGCCGCCGCCAAGCTGCGCGCGCCGGGGGCCAACCTGCCCGGGCGCGACGCGGTCGAGGCGCTGGCGCGGGCGGTTGTCGTCGAGCATGAGGGGGTGGGGGCGGCATGAGTGTCATCGTTGCGGTGATTGCCGGCGGGCCGGGTGCTGTCTCGCGCCTGCTCGCGGCGGAGGCGCTGCGCCGCGCGGCGCTCGATGCGGGGCATGATATCGCGATCGAGATCGGCGGCGACGATGGCGTGCGCGATCCGCTCGCCGCCGCGCGGATCGCTGCGGCTTCGCTGGCGATCGAGATCGGTCCGCAGGCGTCGGGCGATCCCCGCTTCGCCGGGATGCGGCGGTACGGCGCGACGCTGGACGAGGTGCTGGCGGATGCCGGCGCCGTGCTGCGCCGCGCGCTGGACAGTCCTCCTGCCGGCGGGCGGCGGATCGTCGCGGTCACCTCCTGCCCCACCGGCATCGCCCATACCTTCATGGCCGCCGAGGCGTTGTTGCGGGCGGCGGCGGCGCTGGGCGACGAAATCCGCGTCGAGACGCAGGGATCGGTTGGTGCGGGAACGAAGCTGACCGGGGCGGAAATCGCGGCGGCGGATCTCGTGCTGATCGCCGCCGACCGGCAGGTGGATCTCGCCCGGTTCGCCGGCAAGCGCGTGTTCCACAGCGGCACCAAGGCCGCGATCAACGATGGCAAGGCGCTGATCGCCCGCGCGCTCGACGAGGCCGAGGTCCAGGGTGGCACGGTGCGGCCGGACTCCCGCGCCGGTGCTGCGCGGGCGCGGCCTGGGCCGTACCGGCACCTGATGACCGGCGTTTCGTTCATGATCCCGTTCGTTACCGCCGGCGGGCTGCTGATCGCGCTGGCCTTCGCCCTTGGCGGCATCCACGCGACCGACGCGGCGGCGGCGCGCAGCTTCGCCGGCGCGCTGTTCGAGATCGGCGCGAAATCGGCCTTCACCCTGTTCGTGCCGGTGCTCGGCGGCTACATCGCCTATTCCATCGCCGATCGGCCGGGGCTCGCACCGGGGATGATCGGCGGATTGCTCGCCGCGCTCACCGGGGCGGGATTTCTCGGCGCGATCCTCGCCGGCTTCATCGGCGGCTATGCGACGCGCTGGCTGAACGAGACCCTGCGCCTGCCGCGCGGCTTGCAGGGGTTGAAGCCGGTGCTGCTGCTGCCGGTCCTCGGCACGCTCTTCACCGGGCTGTTGATGGTCTATGTGATCGGCCGTCCGGTCGCCGAGCTGCTGCACCTGATGACGCATGTGCTGCGTTCGATGCAGGGGTCGGGCGCGCTTGCCCTCGGCCTGCTGCTCGGCGCGATGATGGCGTTCGACATGGGCGGGCCGGTGAACAAGGCGGCCTACACCTTCGCGGTCGGCCTGCTGTCGGCGCGGGTCTATACGCCGATGGCGGCGGTGATGGCGGCGGGGATGACGCCGCCGCTCGGCGTGGCACTGGCGACCAGGCTGTTCGCCAGCCGCTTCACCACGATCGAGCGCGAATCCGGCCTGCCGACCGCGGTGCTTGGTCTGTCCTTCATCACCGAGGGGGCGATTCCCTACGCCGCCGAGGACCCGTTCCGCGTGATCCCCTGCACCATGACCGGATCGGCGGTGGCCGGAGCGATCTCGATGGTGGCGGATGTGAAGCTGCGCGTGCCGCATGGCGGGGTGTTCGTGCTGCCGATCCCGAACGCGGTGACGCATCTGGGGCTCTATGTCGTCGCCATCCTCGCCGGATCGGCGGTGACGGCTTTGATGTTGGGGCTGGTGAAGGCGCGGCTGGCCACGCCGGAGGGATGAGATGCGCGGGATTGCCGCTTGCGGCAGGCCGGGTTAGGCATGGCGCTCAACGACAGACAGGATACCCTATGTCCGATACCATGCCGCCGCTTCCCGGCATCGACCAGCTTCGCGCCGTGATGGATTCCGATCTGCTCGCGATGGGGCGGACGCTGGGGTTCCGCCTGGTCGAGATCGCCGAGGGGCGGGTGGTGTTCGAGGGCAGCCCGGGGCGCGAGGTTTATAATCCGCTCGGCACGGTGCATGGGGGCTACGCCGCAGCACTGCTCGATTCCGCCTGCGGCTGCGCCGTGCATACGATGCTCACCGCCGAGCAGGCCTATTCGACGCTGGAGCTGAAGGTTTCGTATCACCGGGCGATGACGGCCGAGACCGGGGTGGTGCGGGCGGTGGGCACGGTGATCTCGCTCGGCCGGCGCGCCGGCTTCTCGGAAGCGAAGCTGACGGATGCGAGCGGACGGCTCTATGCTTCCGCGACTTCGACTCTCATCGTCATGCAGCGCTAGAGCATCATCCGATCAGATGGAATCATCTGATCGAATAAAGATGCTCTTATTATCAACAAAATGAAGCACGGCATCCGATCCTGATGGATCGGAACGTGTTCTAAGGAGAGACTCCATGCGCATTCTGGTGGTCGGTGCCGGCGGCACCGGTGGGTATTTCGGCGGCAGGCTGGCCGAGGCCGGCCTCGACGTGACGTTCCTCGTGCGTCCGGCGCGGGCGCAGGCGCTGGCGGCGGGCGGTCTCGTCATCCGCAGCGTGAAGGGCGATGTCCATCTGCCCGCACCCTCGGTAGTGACGGCCGACCGGCTCGAGCCGGTCTTCGATCTCGTGCTGCTGAGCTGCAAGGCCTATGATCTCGACGATGCGGTGGCGGCGATGGCGCCAGCCATCGGCCCGCATACGCTGGTCCTGCCGCTGCTCAACGGCATGCGCCATCTCGACGTGCTGGATGCGCGGTTCGGCGCGCCAATCGTGCTGGGCGGGCAGTGCGTGATTTCCGCCGCCCTCGATGCCGAGGGGAGGGTGCTGCATCTCAACGACGCGCACACGCTGACCTTCGGCCCGCGCGCCTCCGGGCAGGATGCGCGGGCGCGGACGATCGCCGAGCTGTTCGGCAGGGCCGGCTTCGTCACAAGGCTGAGCGATGCGATCATGCAGGACATGTGGGAGAAATGGGTGTTCATCGCCGCGCTCGCGGGCATTACCTGCCTGATGCGCGCGCCGGTGGGGGTGATCGTCGAGGCTGGCGGTGCCGAGATCGCGCTCGGGCTGGCGGCCGAATGCGCCGGCATTGCCGCGCGGCACGGCTTCGAGCTGCGCCCGGCGGCATCGGCGCGGCTGAAGGAATGGCTCGCCACCCGAGGCTCGACGATGACCGCCTCGATGCTGCGGGACATCGAGCAGGGCGGGCGGATCGAGGGCGCGCACATCATCGGCGACCTGCTGCGGCGGGGCGATCCGGCGGCCTGCAAGCTGCTCGCCATCGCCGATGCGCATCTGCGCGCCTATGAGATCCGCCGCGCCGGGTAACGCGCGCGCGTACCCGGTTTCATCCGATCAGATGGAATCATCTGATCGGATAAAGATTCTCTAATTATCAACAAGATAGAGCACGGCATCCGATCCGGATGGATCGGAACCTGCCCTAGCGGCCGGTGCGGGCGCGCCAGGCGGCGAAGTCGGTCTCGGTTGCGGGGTCGGTCGCCGGGTAGAGGCCGAGAATGGAGGCGCCTTCGCGCACCCGCTCGGTGACGAAATCCTCGAACGCCGTCATCTCCGTCGCTTCCCGTGCGAGTTCGTCGGCCAGATGGGCGGGCAGCACGATCACGCCATCGGCATCGCCCACGATCACGTCGCCGGGGAAGACCGGCGCGTCGCCGCAGCTGATCGGGTCGTCGATCGCGATCGCCTGGTGGAGGGTGAGGTTGGTCGGCGCGCTCGGCCTCGTGTGATAGGCGGGAAAGCCGAGAGCGGCGATCTCGGCGCTGTCGCGGAAGCCGCCATCGGTGACGATGCCGGCTGCGCCGCGCTGCATCAGCCGGGTGACGAGAATGCCGCCGGCCGAGGCGGCGCGGGCGTCCTTGCGGCTGTCGATCACCAGAACCGCACCTTGCGGGCAGGTCTCGATCGCCTGGCGCTGTTTGTGGTCGCGGTTGCGGAACACGGTGATCGGGTTGAGATCCTCGCGCGCCGGGATGTAGCGCAGGGTGAAGGCCTCGCCGACCATGCTCTGACGCGGCGGGCTGAGCGGCAGCGCGCCCTGGATCACCTGCTGGCGCAGGCCGCGCCGGAACAGGGCGGTGGCAAGGGTGGCGGTGCTGACGCGGGTGAGTTGCGCGCGTGTGTCCGGCTTGAGCATGTCGCATCTCGCGGGGGCAAGGCGGCCGGGCTGCTATGCGCCGGTCCGGCGGGGTGATGAGGACGATGTGCGAGCAGATCACACAAGCTGGCGCGGGGTCAATGCGCGGGGGTTGATTCACCTCAATGATGCCGGCCCGCCCGTGGCCTATCAGACATGATGCCGGCGCTGCTCCAGGTATTGCTCCCGGCTCTGCTCCCGGTGCTGATGAAAGGCGGCGTGTCATGGCGAACCTGGTCCGGACCGGCTTGCTGATGGCGTTGCTCACCGCGCTGTTCATGGCGGTTGGCTATGGTGTGGGCGGCGGCACGGGTGCATCGATCGCCTTCGCGATCGCGGCGGCGGGAAATCTCGTGACCTATTGGGTGGCGGACCGGGCGGTGCTGGCGGCCTATGGGGCGCGGCCGGCCGATCCGGCGGCGTTTCCCCGCCTCGTCGCGCTGGTCGATCTGCTGGCGCGCAAGGCGGGGCTGAAGGTGCCGCGTGTGTTCGTGATCGAGGCGGACCAGCCGAACGCCTTCGCCACCGGGCGCGATCCGGCGCATGCGGCGGTTGCCGTCACCACCGGGCTGCTGGGCGCGCTGGACGAGGCGGAGCTGGCCGGCGTGCTCGCGCACGAGCTCTCGCATATCCGCCATCGCGACACGCTGACGATGACGGTCACCGCGACGCTGGCCGGGGCGATCGGCATGATGTCCAATCTCGCGCTGATCTTCGGCGGCGGCGACGAGCGCCGGTCGAGCCCGTTCGCCGGCATCGGCGGCGCGCTGCTGCTGATCCTCGCGCCGCTTTCGGCGACGCTGGTGCAACTCGCCATTTCCCGCGCCCGTGAATATGCCGCCGATGCCGGCGCGGCCGCGCTGACTGGCCAGCCGCTGGCACTGGCGCGGGCGCTGTCGCGGATCGGGGAGGCGGCGCGCTGGGTCGGCAATGACGATGCCGAGCGCAACCCGGCGACGGCCTCGCTCTTCATCGTCAACCCGCTCGCCGGCACCACGTTCGATGCGCTGTTCGCAACCCATCCGCCGCTGCGCGAGCGCATCGCCCGGCTGCGCCGCATGGCGCAGTTCGACGCCAGAGCATTTTCCGATCAGATGGAATCATCTGATCGGATATAGTGTTCTGTCGCGCGCCGATACGGATTGGGAATTGCGGCGATGCGGAGCTGGGCGCGCCGGTGTGGCGCGCCCCTTGCGGATCAGCCCGCCTTGATCTCGATCTTGCGCTCGGCGCGGATGGCCTCGGGCCGTTTCGGCAGGGTGATGGTCAGCACCCCGTTGGCGAACTGCGCCTCGATCCGCGCCGGATCGGCGCTGCCGGGCAGGCTGAAGCGCCGCTCGAACCGACCATAGCGGCGTTCGTTGAGCTGGTAGTCCGCGGTCGTGGTTTCCTGCGCGCTGCGCTTTTCACCGGAGATCGACAGCGTGTCGTCGGTGGCCTTGATCTCGACGTCCTTGAGCGCGAGCCCCGGCAGCTCGGCGGTGATGACGAACGCCTTGTCCTGCTCGATGACATCGACGGCCGGGGAATCCGGCCCGCGCGACCAGAACGGCTCGAACGGGAAGCCGGCCTGCCGGGCGCGGCGCGGCGGAATGCCGTCGAAATCCTCGAACAGGCGATTGACCTCGCGGCGCAGGGATTCGAAGGGGCGCCAGAAATCCGGCATGCCGGCATGGCGGCGCTCCGGCTCGGCGGATTTGGGCCGGGGTTCGACCTGGGTACTCGACATGGCTGCGATCCTTTCCGGGTGACAGGGTTGAGCCGACGGTGTCGACTCCCGGAAATCTAGAGCATCGCCCGATCGGATGGATTCATCTGATCGGACAGAGATACTCGGGAAATCAGACAGACAGGCGCGCGGCTACTGGTCGGAGGGCGGCTCGATCTCGGGCGCGTCGATGTCCGGCTCCGGCGTCTGCGGGTTCGGGACCTCGATTTCCGGCGCGCTGTCCTCCACCGTCTCGGCCTCCGGCGCCTCGCCGACTTCCGGCGGCTCGAGATGGTGTCCCGGCAGCGCGGCGTGGGCGGGCTCGCCGATCTCCCCCGGCTTGCCGCCGGACGGGCCGGTTTCGGGCGGTTCGGGGAGTTCGGGGGTCACATCGGTTGCCGTGATCTCGCCGGCTTCGGAGAGCTCGCCGATCACCTCGACGCGGGTGAGGCCATCGAACCGGTGCACGCCGGCCGGTGCCTTCGCCTGCATGCCGTCGGCGGCGACGAGGCGCCCGTTGCCGGCGGAGCGGAAGAAATTCACCGCCTCGACCCGCGTGCCCGGCGCGCCCAGCCGCAGCGGGCGCGGCACGATTGTGCCGAGCACCGGATGCCCGTCGATCACGGTGCCGGTGGCGATGACGCGCTCGCCCTGGTGCAGCCCGTCGAGCATGCCGGGCCTGGCCGGCAGGACGAGGCCGCCGAGCCGCGCCTGCCCGGGCGGGCTCGCGCCGAGCGTGGTTTCGAGCCGGAAGCTGCGCGATCCGGGCAGGGTGGTGACGCGGGAGGCGACCCAGTTGCCATCGGCCTGGCGCTGGGCGGAGATCCCGACCGTCTGCCCCGGATGCAGTGTTGCGCCCGGCACCGGGCGGGGCAGCAGCACGGTCTGGTGCAGCACGGTGATCTCCCGCCCGTTGGCGGCGATGTGGGTGACCGGACCGATGATCGCCTGCCAGGTGGCGATGCTGCGGGCGATGCCGCCATGCGCGCCCTCGGCGACGCCGTGGACGATCGCCATGTCGCCCACCCGGAGGGCGGCGGCGGTGGCCGGCTGACCGTCGATCGTGACCAGGGTGCCGGCGGTGATGCGGTATTCCCGATTGTTCACGAAGACGCTGCCGAAGCGCTGGATCGGGCCGTAGCCGACGATGGGCGCGCTTGCGCGGCCGATGCCGGTGCCGCCGATGCCGCCGGGTTCGTGCGTGATTCCGGTGCCGCCGATGCCGCCGGTTTCCCGGCTTACGCCGGTCCCACCGATACCGCCGGCTTCATGGCTGATCCCGGTGCCGCCGATGCCGCCGGCCTCCTGCGCGCCAGCCGCTGCCGGCAGGATGCCGAGCAGGAGTGCGAGCAGCAAGCCGCGGCGGCGGCGCTTGCGGTGAGGTGCGGTCGGCTCAGGGACGGTCATCGGCATCAGTCTCGTAATAATAAACCCCGAGGCGGAGCCGGCGCAGCTTGCCCTCGCCATCGCCCGCGCCCTCGGCCTCGGTGCTGGCGAGATTGCCCTCGAGCAGGTGTTCGTTGCACTGGCGCAGAAGGCGGTCTGCCATGTCTGACAGGACGGGGCGGGCGGCGTTCAGCCGGGTTTCGCCGATGCCGTTGTGGAACAGCGCCCGCTCGATGAAGACCGGGCTGTCGCCGGCGAGGTTGTGGAAGGCGCTGCGCATGTGGTCGCCGACATTGGCGGCGAGGAAGAGCAGCTTGTCGCGCGGCTCGCCGGGGGTGAAGGCGGCGCGCAGCAGGCTTATGCGATCGTCGGCCAGCCGCTCGATCACGCCGGCGCGCTCGAGCTCCTCGATGATGGTTCGGCCGCGCACATCGACCTTCGCGGCGCGGAGCAGGGCGTCGAACCCCGGATCGTCGCCTTCGCCGCGCACCGTCAGCGGCCGCGGCGCGCCGGTCGCATCGCGGAAGGCGGCGGCGGAGACCCAGGTCCCGATCACCCTTGCCGCGGCGTTGACGCCGGCCATCGGGTCGCGCGGCGGCGGCGGCGCCGCGGTGGCGGCGGCCTCGCGCAGGCGCTTGACTTCGCGGCGGTTGATGCCGGTGACGGCGCTGATCTGGCTGTCGGTCGGGCTGGTGCCGCCCTCGTGGTTGCGGACGGCTTCATCGATATAGACGCGCTTGAGCAGGTCGCGGAACGCGATATAGCCCCAGCCCCGCCGCATCAGGTAGGCGACGAGGGGGCGCAGCAACCGGCCCAGCATGTTCTCGATATCGGATTCCATTCCCGCTCGCCCGCCGACCGTGGCGTGGGTGGCTCGCCGCCATCCGCCCCGCGTTCCATGTGTGATAAACTCCCACATAATACACGTACAAAAATTTGCAATCGGATGACAGCAGTCTCGGCCATTGGAATGACATATTCCATTATGATACTGGATCGGTTCATTATGGGAGCGCGATGACGGTCTTGGGAAGCTTGCGCGCGGCGGCGGGAGGGTGTCGGGGGGGATCGGCGATCGCCCTGCTCGCTGCCATGGCCCTGCCGGGCCACGCCCGCGCCGCGGCGCCCAACGGGTTCACCATCGGGCTCGAACCCTCGCTGTTCACCGGGCGGTTCGGCACCCACCACACGATCCACATCTATGACCTGCCCTTGTCGGTCGTCTATCGGCACGACCGGCTGCTGGTGCGGGTCGAAGTGCCCTATATCGCCGTGGCGGGGGCCGGGATCGTGGCCGGGCAGGCGGTCATTTCCGGCCACGGGTCCAGCGCCACCCGCCAGGGGCTCGGCGATGTCTGGGTCAAGGCTGAATACCGGCTCGACCACGCGCGCGGGCCGATGCCGGCCATCGAGCCCTATGTGAAGGTGAAGCTGCCGGTCGCCTCCTATCGCAAGGGGCTCGGGACCGGGCGGTTCGACGAGGAAGCCGGCGTGCGGACGATCTGGCGGATCGGCGACCGGGTGTTCCCCTACCTCCAGCTCGGCTACCGCGTGGTCGGCCGCCTGCCGGGGCTGCATCTGCAGAACGTCGTGACCTTCGAGCCGGGGGTGGCGGTGGCGGTGACGCCCCGGCAGTTCGTCAGCGTTATCCTGATTGGCCACACGCCGATCCAGAAACGGCGGACGGCGGTGGCCTCCGCCATACTGGCATATAACCTGCGGATGAATTTCCGTTGGGAATTGCAGCTTTACGCTACGCGTGGGCTGACGTCGCAAAGTGCCGCGTTTGGCGCCGGACTCGGCGTCATGGCGCATTTCTGAGCGCTGTTTCAATAGTTTAACCAGAAAAAACGGGAATCCGCGCGGCGGCGCGCGGCGGCGCGGACCTGTCCGCTTGTTCATGTTTGCTGCCGTTTTCTCGCTTGACTGTGGAACTTTCTCCCACGATAACAGCGCGACACCGGCAGTGGAAAGGAACCCTGTATGCGCGATGTTCATGTGGTTGAGCGGGACAGCGCGCCGGGGTTCGCGGGTGCTGTCTGGCGGGAGACGAGGATGGACCCGGCCGCGCCCTTCGGCAGCGGTGCGATGGAGGGTGACGCGGCGGCGGCAAGCCGTCCGGGCGGCCTTCTGACCCGCCGGGCCGGCGCGCGGATGCCGGGATGCGGCGGGCCGGTCGGACCGACGGTGGTGTTTCTCTATTCGCATGACACGTTCGGCCTCGGGCATCTGCGCCGCAACCTCGCCATCGCCGAGCGCCTGCTCGACACGCGGCAATTCGCGGTTCACCTGCTCACCGGCTCGCCGGTGATCGGGCAGTGGCGCCTGCCGCCGGGGCTGCATGTGCATCCGCTGCCGCCGGTGGTGAAGACCGGCGCGGAAACCTACAAGGCGCGCGAGGCGGGGCAGAGTTTCGGCCTGGTGAAAGGCTATCGCGCCGCGCTGATCCTGACCCTCGCGCTGCGTTACCGGCCGGACGTGTTTCTCGTCGATCACGCGCCGGCGGGAATGAACGGGGAGATATTGCCCACGCTGGCGATGATGCGGCGCGACATGCCGCAGACCCGGGTCATGCTCGGCCTGCGCGACATTCTGGATAGTCCGGAGACGGTGCGGGCGACCTGGGCCGAGCAGGACATCCCCGATCTGCTCGACCACGCCTATGACGACATCCTTGTGTATGGATCGCGCGCGCTGTTCGACGTCGCGGAGGCCTATGGCATCGGCGGGGCGGCGGCCGGACGGGTGCGCTATTGCGGGCATGTCGTCGCTGCCGACCTGCTGCTGCCGGGCAATGCGGGGGCGCCGCCGTGCTGGTCCGTGCTCCGCGCGGCGGGGCGGAAGGTCGTGCTGGTGACGGCGGGCGGCGGCGGCGACGGGTTCGCGCTGATGGAGGCGTATCTGCGCGCCCTGCCGCAGCGGCAGCCGGCTTCGTTCCACTCCGTCATCGTGACCGGGCCGCTGATGCAGCCGGCGCAGCGCGCGGCTCTCGCCGCCGCCGCCGGCGGGCGCGACGATGTCGAGCTGGTGGACTACATCACCGATCCGCTGCCGAGCCTGCGGGCCGCTGATCTCGTCATCGCGATGGCGGGCTACAACACCAGCGCCGAGCTGATCGCCGCACGCAAGCGGGCGATCCTGGTGCCTCGGCCGGCCCCGCGGGCGGAGCAGCGGATGCGGGCGCGGCTGCTGGCGGGTCTTGGCCTCGTGCGCGCGATCGAGCAGGGGCCGGATCTCGCCGCCGATCTCGCACGCGAGATTCCCGCCGCCCTCGCCGCCCCCGAGCCGCTGCCCGAAACCTGGGCGCAGCTCGATCTCAACGGTGCCGAGCGGGTGGCCGATCATCTCGCCGCCCTGGCCGGGAAGCGGCAGGATGTGCCGGGCTCGGCGTGGGAGATCGCCTGATGCCCGTCTTCGCCAGCCTTGATTCCGCCGCGTCTCCCGCCGGGGATGCGCCGGTCGTCTACATCATGAAGCGCTATCCCCGGCTGACGGAAACCTTCATCCTCAACGAGATCCGCGCGATGGAGCGGCTGGGGGCGAAGCTGCACATCGTCTCGCTGCTGCCGCCGGAGCCGCCGCCGCATCACCCGATGGTCGCCGAGGTCGAGGCGCCGCTGCATCCCGTGCCGCCGATGAGCGAGGCGGCGGGGCGCCGGCAGATTGCCGCCGCCCATGGCCGCGCCATCGCCGCCGCCCCCGCGCGCTATCTCGGCGCCTTCGGCCGGGCAATGCTGTTTTCCGCCCGGTCGCCGCGGCCGCTCTCGGTCTGGAAGCAGTTCCTGCGCGGCGGCGTGATCGCGAGCCTGTGCCGGGCCCAGGGCATCCGCCATATCCACGCCCATTTCGCCAACGCGCCGGCCGCCGCCGCGTGGTTCGCCAGCATGATGACGGGGCTGCCCTTCAGCTTCACCGCCCATGCCAAGGATCTCTACCTCACGCCGCCGCATGTGATCCGCAAGCGCGCCCAGGCGGCCAGCTTCGTTGCGACATGCACCGGCTACAACGTGAAATATCTCGCCGGGCTGCTGGAGGGCGAGGCGGACAAGATCAAGCTCGTCTATCACGGCATCGATCTCGGCCTGTTCGGCGCGCGCCGGCAGGGCGAGGCGGCCGGGGCCGCCCGCGAGACGCTGATCCTCTCGGTCGGCCGGCTGGTGCCGAAAAAAGGACATGACGACCTGATCGCCGCCTGTGCGCGGCTGCGCCGGCTCGGCCTTGCCTTTCGCTGCCGGATCATCGGCGAGGGGCCGCTGCGCGATGAGCTGCAGGCGCAGATCGCGGCGCATGGGCTGGACGGGGTGGTGACGCTCGACGGCGCGATGACGCATGCCGACCTGATCGCGCTCTACGCCACCGCCGATGTGTTCGCGCTCGCGCCGCGAATCACCGAGGATGGCGACCGCGACGGGATTCCCAACGTGATCGCCGAGGCGATGGCGATCGGCGTGCCGGTGGTCTCGACCAGCGTGTCCGGCATTCCCGAGCTGGTGCGCGATGGCGAGACCGGGCGGCTGGTGCCGCCGCGCGACCCGGCGGCGCTGGCCGCGGCGATCGAGGATATCCTGGCCGATCCCGCCACGGCGCGGCGTCTCGCCGAAGCCGGGCGGGCGCGGCTCGAAGGCGAGTTCGACCTGTGGACGACGACGCGCCGGCTGCACGCGCTGCTCGGCTGCGCCGGCTGCGCGCCAGAGGCGCCGGAGAGCGGCGGGACGCGGTTTCGCGCCGATTCGCCCACCGGACCCTCATCGCTGGCAAGGGCATCGTCGTGAGGATCCTGTATCTCAATCTCGATCGCGGCATTCCGGTCGAGGGCGACAAGGGCGCTTCGGTCCATGTCCGCGAATTCGTCGCCGCGGCTTCATCGCTCGGCCATGAGGTGACCCTCGCCTGCACCACGCGCGGCACCGGCAATCCGCCGCCGCCGGCGCGCATCCTCGAATTCGCGCCGCCGCCGGCGGACCTGTCGGTCGGCAACGAGATCGAGCGGCGCGAGCGCGTGCGGATCGAGCATGATTTTTCGGTCGGCGACCGGATCTGTGCGGCACTGGACCGGTACGGCGTGAAGCCCGATCTCGTCTATGAGCGCCACGCGCTGTTCCATCGCGCGGGCGTGTGCATTGCCGCGCGGCTCGGCGTGCCGCGGATCCTCGAGGTCAACGCGCCGCTGGTCGAGGAGCAGCTTCGGTTTCGCGGACTGCATCTGATGGACGAGGCGCTGGCGGCGGAGGAAAAATCCTATCGCGGGGCGGATGCCATCATCGCCGTCTCGCCGCAGGTGGCCGCACATGTCGCCGCCGTGCTCGGCCGGGCGGACCGGGTTCATGTCGTCCCCAACGGGGTCGATCTCGCCCGCTTCGCCGATGCCGATACGGCGGGGGCGGTGCTGCGCGCCCGGCTCGGCCTCGGCGGGCGGCGGATTGCCGGGTTTATCGGCAGTTTCAAGGCCTGGCACGGTGTGGCCGGACTGGTCGAGGCGGTTGCCACAATCGCCGCGCGGTATCCGGCGTTGCATCTCGTCGCGGTGGGCGACGGGCCGGAGCGCGAGGCGGTGGCGGCGCTGGTGGCGGCGCGCGGCCTCGGCGCGCGGGTCACGCTGCCGGGGCGGGTTCCGCATGGCGAGATCCCGGCCTGGCTCGGGGCGATGGATTTCACCGTTGCCCCCTATCTGCCGCAGCCGGATTTCTATTTCTCGCCGCTCAAGATTTTCGAATCCCTCGCCGCCGGGCGCGCGGTGATCGCCCCGGCGATCGGCGAGATCGGCGGGATCATCGCCGATGGCGAGACCGGGCTGCTCTATCCGGCGGGCGAGACGCGTGCGCTCGGCGCCGCGCTGGCGCGCCTGCTCGATGATCCGGCGGGCTGCCGGGCGATGGGCGCGCGCGGACGTGCCGGTCTTGCCGGGCGGGACTGGCGCGACGTGGTGCGGTTCAGCCTCGCCTGCGCGCCGGCCCGGTTGCCGGCATGAGCGGGCCGGGCGGCGTCTGGCTGCGGGCTTATCTGCGGCCCGAATGGCGCGCCCTTTCGGCCGGCACGGCGGTGATGGCGGCGCGGGCCGGCGTTTTGCTGATGCTGCCCTGGCCGCTGAAATTTATCATCGACAACGTGATCTTCCAGCGCCGGCTGGCGCCCTGGCTGCACGGCGTGCTGCCCGATCCGCTGACCCACCGGATGGCGCTGCTCGACACGCTCGGCCTCGCCATGCTCGGGCTCGGTATCGCCGATGCGCTGCTGGTCTATCTCGGCAACCGGCTGTTTCTCGATGCGGGGCAGCGGATCGTGTTTGCCATCCGAGCCGATCTGTTCGCGCATCTGCAACGCCTGTCGCTCGCCTTTCACCGCCGCCAGCGCGCCGGCGAGCTGATGGCGCGGCTGACCGGCGATGTGCGGCAATTGCAGGATTTCATCGTCGCGGTGGGGATCGACCTGCTGCCGCACGGGCTGACCATTCTCGGCATGGCGACGGTGATGCTGCTGATCGACTGGCGGTATGCGCTGATCGCGCTGTCGGTCGCACCGCTGCTGTTCTGGATCGCGCGGGTCTATACGGGGCGGCTGCGCAACGCGCTGCGCCAGGTGCGACGGCACGAGACGACGCTGAGTGGCGTGATGCAGGAAATCCTCGGCAGCGTGCAGGTGGTGCAGGCCTTCGGCCGCGAGCCGCACGAGGACGGGCGGTTCGGCGCCCATGCCGGGCGCAGCCTCGAGGCCGGGCTGCATGCCAATGCGGTGCAGGCGCAGTTCAGCCCGGCGATGAACCTCGCCATCGCGGTCGCGACCGGGGCGATCGCCTGGTATGGCGCGGCGACGGTGATTCGCGGCACGCTCACGCCGGGGGAATTGCTGATCTTTCTCGCCTATCTGCGCGGCATCGCCACCCCGGCGCGGCAGCTCGCCAAGACCGGGCGGGTGTTCGGCCGGGCATCCGTCGCGATCGAGCGGATCGGCGAATACCGGGCCGAGCGGTCGAGCGTCGCCGAGGTGCGGGATGCGCTTCCCTTTGCCGGGCGGGCGACGCGGATCGAATTCCGCGAGGTCGGGTTCGGCTACCGCGACGATCACGAGGTGCTGCACGGCGTCTCCTTCGCGCTGGAGGCCGGGCGCACCATCGCGCTGGTGGGCGCGACCGGCTCGGGCAAGAGCACGATCGCGAGCCTGATCCCGCGCTTCTACGACGCGACATCCGGTGCCGTGCTGCTCGACGGGCAGGATATCCGCGGCGTGCGCCTCGCGGATCTGCGCCGGCAGGTGGCTCTCGTGCTGCAGGACCCGGTGCTGTTCCAGGCGAGCGTTTGGGAAAACATCGCCTATGGGCGCGAGGGCGCAGGGCGGGACGAGGCGATCGCGGCGGCGCGCGCGGTCGGGATCGATGCGGTGGTCGAGGGCCTGCCCGACGGGTTCGACACCATGGTCGCCGAGCGCGGGCAGAGCCTGTCTGGCGGCCAGCGCCAGTGCATCGCCATCGCCCGCGCCATGCTGTGCGATGCGCCGATCGTCATTCTCGACGAGCCGAGCAGCAGCCTTGATGCCGGCACCGAGCGGCGGGTGATGGCGGCGCTCGACCGGCTGGCGGCGAACCGCGCCGCCCTGGTGATCGCGCACCGGCTTTCCACCGTGCGCGCCGCCGACGAAATCCTGGTGCTCGACGATGGCCGCATCGTCCAGCGCGGCACGCATGACGCGCTGCTGGCCGAGGGCGGGCGATATGCCGCGCTCTGGCAGGCGCTGCGCGATGATTCTCCCGCTCCCCAACTCCGTCTGGTGGCTCAATGACCCGTTCCGCGTCTGCCGTTCCGCGCCTGCTCGCCGCCCTTGCCGCCGGTGCGGCGCTTGCCGCGCCGCTGCGCGCCGCCCGCGCCGATCCCTGGATTCCGGCTTCGGGGGATGGCGTCGTCAAGCCGATGGTGCGGCTGTTTCACGGCAACCAGGCGTTTCCCGCCGGCGGCTTCACCACCAATGCGCTGCGCGGCTCGAGCGAGAGTTCGACGCAATATCGCGTCACCGGCGTGCAGGGGATCGGGGATGGCCTGTCGATCGAATACGATCTGCGCGGCGGCCGGGTGCGCAGCTTCGCCGACCGTCACCACCGGCCGGTAGCGAGCGTTTCATCCGGCCTGCAGGACGAGGAGATCGGCCTGAATTACGGGCTGGTCCAGACGCCGCGTTTCGCCGATTCTCTCACGCTGAACGTCATCGTCCCGGCGGGGCGGACGAAGCCCTCGCCCGCGCTCGGCACCGGGCGTTGGTCGGTGGAGCCGGATTTCCAGGCCGGGATCTCGCGGCCCTGGGGCAGCCTGACGATGGTCACGGGGGCGCGGGTTTTCCTCGACGGTGCGGCGACGCAGCTGCGCGCGACGATCGATCTCTCGCTCCATCTCACCCGCCGCCTCGCGCTGACCGGCGAGGTGTTCGCGGTGAAGACGATCCGGCAGAGCGGCACGATTCCGCCCGGCGCGCAGGGCGAGATCTACAATCTGGTGCGGCCGGCGGTCGGCCTGACCTGGCGGCTGACCAAGACGGTCCGGCCGTTCCTGCTCTACGAGGTGAACGTGGCGGGCGAGGGGATTCATGCCGGCAGCCGGGTGGAGCTGGGCGTTGCGGTGCATTACTGACCCGCGCGCCGGCGGCCGGGCGCTGCTGCTCGCCCGGCATGGACGGACGGCATGGACCGGCGAGGGCCGTTATCAGGGGCGCAGCGACCAGCCGCTCTCGCCCGAGGGCTGGGCGGATGCCGCCGGGCTTGCCGCCGCGCTGGGCGACGAGCCGCTCGCTTCGATCTATTCCAGCCCGCTGCTGCGGGCGCGGCAGACGGCCGGCTGCATCGCCGCGCGGCGTGGCGACGTCGCGGTGATCGTCGATGACCGGCTGGCCGAGATCGCGTTCGGCGACTGGGAGGGACGCACCCAGGCCGAAATCCGCGCCGCGACACCCGAGGCGCTGCGGCGCTGGAAGCGCGATCCCGGCGGGATGCGCTTTCCCGGCGGCGAGACGCTTTCCGAGGCGCGGGCGCGGCTGCATGGATTTCTCGCCGATCTGCCGGAGCAGGGCGGGGCCGTTCTAGCCGTCACCCATGCCGGGATGATCCGCCTCGCCTGTCTCGACGCCGAAGGGCGCGGCGATGACGGGTTTCGCGGCATCAGGATCGCACCGGGCGCGGTGCGGCGCTTCTCCCTTTGCGGCGCGGCTGTCGCGGCGCCGCCTTTCCATCATGAAACCGTGGAGTGAACCGATGCGCATCGTCATGATCGGCGCCGGCTATGTGGGGCTCGTCTCCGGTGCCTGCTTCGCCAGCATGGGCACCGAGGTGATCGTCGTGGAGAAGGATCCGTGCCGCATCGAGGCGCTCCAGGCCGGGCGGATTCCGATCTATGAGCCGGGGCTGGACCGGCTGGTCGCCGACTCCGTGCGGGCGGGGCGGCTGCGCTTCGAAACCGCGCTCGACCGCGCGCTGCCCGGCGCCGACGCCGTGTTCCTCGCCGTCGGCACGCCGTCGCGCCGGGGCGATGGCCATGCCGACCTGTCCCATGTGTTCGCCGCCGCCGCCGAGCTGGCCGCTGCATTGCCGGGGCCGACCGTGCTGGTGACGAAATCGACCGTGCCGGTGGGCACCGGGCGGCGGCTCGCCGCGCTGATGCGCGAAATCCGGCCGGATCTCGACGTGGCTGTGGCCTCGAACCCGGAATTCCTGCGCGAGGGCAGTGCGATCGAGGATTTCATGCGGCCGGACCGGATCGTCGTCGGCACCGACAGCGCGCAGGCCGAGGCGGTGCTGCGCGCGCTCTACCGCCCGCTCAACCCGGCCGGGGTGACGCTGCTCTGCACCGGGCTGGAGACGGCGGAGCTGATCAAATACGCGACCAACGCCTTCCTCGCGATGAAGATCACCTTCATCAACGAGATGGCGGATCTGTGCGAGCAGGTCGGGGCGGATGTTCACGAACTCGCCCGCGGCATGGGGCTCGACCGGCGGATCGGCCCGAAATTCCTGCATCCCGGCCCCGGCTTCGGCGGCTCGTGCTTCCCGAAGGATACCCAGGCGCTGATGCGGATCGCCCAGGATGCGCATGCGCCGGCGCGGCTGGTCGAGACCGTCGTGAGCGTGAACGAGGCGCGCAAGGCCGGGATGGCCGGGCGGATTCTCGCAGCCTTCGGCGGCACGGTGCGGCGGCAGCGGATCGCCGTGCTGGGCCTGACCTTCAAGCCGGAGACCGACGACATGCGCGACTCCCCGGCGATTCAGATCGTGCACCGGCTGGTCGAGCTTGGCGCCGAGGTGGTGGCCTATGATCCGGCCGGGATGGAGCAGGCGCGGCGGGATCTGCCGGCGGAGGTGGTCTATGCGCCGAGTGCCGCCGCGGCGCTTGCCGGCGCGGATGGCGCGGTGCTGGTCACCGAATGGAACGAGTTCCGCGCCCTGGCGCCGGACTGGCTGCGCGCGACGATGCGCGGGCGCGTCGTCGTCGATCTGCGCAACGTGTTCGACCCGGCGGCGATGCGTGCGGCGGGGCTCGATCACCACGCGATCGGCCGGCCGGCGCCGCATCGAGCACGTGCCGGCGAGGTGGAGCTGGCGCTCGCGGCGGCGGATTAGAGCATCATCCGATCAGATGGAATCATCTGATCGGATAAAGATGCTCTAGTTATCAATATGATAGAGCACGACATCCGATCCTGATGGATCGGAACGTGCTCTAGAATATCATCTTCGCGCACCGGATGACATTCGAAGGGTCAAAAATCACAGGATCGTGAGCCGCGCTGTTCGTTTGGCGACATGGCGCATCCTCTCGTCCGCCCCTATGTGTAAAATAATGGAGGAGCGAGGAATTCGCAGTGCGACGCGCGGGCTGCCGCGCATCCTGCCCGGTTTCGTGCCCGTCGTCGGGCTCGTCCTCGCCGCGGGCGCGCTGCTTCCGGCACAAGTCGCCCATGCCGCCGAGCCGCAACCCTATGACGTCGCTTTCGCGGCCACCGGCAACGCCCCGCTCGACACGCTGATCCGCCAGAGTTCGAGCCTCGAAACCCTTCGCGGCAAGCTCGCGGTCGGCCCCTTCGCGCTGATCGCCCGCGCCCGCGCCGATCTCGACACGTTCCGCACCGTGCTGGAAAGCGAGGGCTACGATTCCGGCACGATCAGCATCACCATCGACGGTCATGCCTTGTCCGACCCCGCCTTGCCCGACCTGCTGCGCAAGGCGCCGGCGAACCCGCCCGCCCGCGTCCGCGTGGCGATCGTGCAAGGCCCGCTCTATCACGTTGGCGTCATCAGCACCCCCGGCCTCACCGATCCCGCCGCCGCCGCTTCACTCGGCGTGAAGCCGGGCGAGCCCGCCACCGCTGCCCCGCTCGTCGCCGCCGCGTCCCGCCTGGAGACGAAGCTGCGCAATCTCGGCTACGCCTTCGCGAACGTCGCCCCGCCCGTCGCCGAGGCCGATGACACGACGCATACGCTCGCCGTCACCTATCCGGTGACGATGGGCAAGCGCGTCGATGTCGGCGCCATCACCTTCACCGGCATGCAGCGGATGCACCGCCGCTTCATGGCGCGGCACATCGCGCTCAAGCCCGGCCAGCGCTACAGCCAGACGGCGCTGGACGCGGCGCGCGACCAGTTGCTCGGCCTCGGCGTGTTTTCTTCCGTCACCGTCCACACGGCCGCTTCACCGCACCCCGCCGGGCAGGTGCCCATCGCCTTCGCGGTGCGCGAGCGCAAGCGCCATACCGTGGCACTCGGTGCGTCCTATTCCTCCGATCTCGGCATCGATGCCAATGTCTCCTGGACCGACCGCAACCTGTTCGGCGGGGCGCAGAGCCTGATCTTGTCGCTCGGCGCCACCGGCATCGCCGGCAGCGGCCGCAGCCAGACCGCGACCTTCGGCAAGCACACGTATGTCGTCGCCCCCGGCTACGATGCGAAGGCGACCTATCGGGTGCCCGATTTCATCCGCCCCGGCCAGTCGATCGCCGCGACGATCGAGGCGCTCAAGCAATACCTGCCGGCCTATAGCCGCACCGCCTTTCTCGGCCGCGCCATCGCTGCGCGCCCGCTCGGCCCGCATCTGACGCTCGATTACGGCGCCGGCTTTATCTTCGAGAAGGTGAACCAGGAGGGCGAAAGCCGCACCTACCGCCTCGCCCAGCTTCCCGTAACCCTCTCCTACGACACGGCAAATTCGCTCCTCGACCCCACGCGCGGCGTGAAGCTCACCCTGCGCGTCACCCCGAGCCTGTCCCTCGGTGCTGGCGTACAGCCTTTCGTCATCACCGAACTTACAGGCAGCACCTACATCAATCTCGAAGCGCCCGGCCGCGGCGTGCTGGCGCTGCATGGCGTGCTCGGCCGCATCTTCGGCGGCTCGCAATTCGGCATCCCGCCCGACCAGCGCTTCTATGCCGGCGGCACCGGCACGGTGCGCGGCTTCACCTACCAGACGGTCGGCCCGCTCTTCCCCGATGGCATCCCCCAGGGCGGCACCGCGATCGACGCGCTGGAAACCGAGTTCCGCCAGCGCATCGGCAAGCATTTCGGCATCGCCCCCTTCATCGATGCCGGCCAGGTCTCGGCCCATGGCACGCCCTTCACCGGCACGCTGCGCATCGGCGCCGGCCTCGGCCTGCTCTATTACACCGGCATCGGCCCGCTACGCGTCGATGTCGGCGTCCCGCTCAACCGTGCGCCCGGCAGCGCTTCCGTCGCCGTCTATATCGGTCTCGGACAGGCCTTCTGATGCGCCGGGTCTTCAAGATCATCCTCTGGATCGCCGGCATCCTGATCGCCCTGCCGGTCCTTGCCATCCTCGCGCTCGACATCGCGCTGAACACTGGCGCCGGCCGCGCCTTCGCCACGCACGAGATCGGCGCGCTCTCCGGCGGCACGGTCAGGATCGCCGGCCTCGCCGGCCATTTCCCGAAATACATCGCGGCACGGCGCATCGCGATCGCCGATCGCAAGCGCCAGTATCTCGTCATCGACGATGCCGTCCTCCGCTGGTCGCCGCTTGCGCTCCTGCACCGCAGGATCGACATCGGCGAGCTTGCCGCGAAACGCATCGACGTCCTGCGCCGGCCCGCGCCCGCAGCCGCGAAACCGAAGCCGAAACAATCCGCCGCGAGCAGCATCCCGAACCTCTCGCTGGTCCTGCACCGTCTCGAAATCGGCCGTCTTGCTCTCGCGAAACCCGTGCTCGGCCACACGCTCGCGCTGAACATCACCGGCCAGGCCCGCGCGAAATCGCTCGACGACATCGCCGCCACGCTTGACGCTACCTCGCTCGAAGGCCCCTCGCTCGGCGCTCCCGGCACCTACCGCCTCGCCGCGACCCTCGATGCCAACAGGGTGAACGCGCATCTCACCGTCCACGAACCGCCCGGCGGCCCCATCGCCGCCTTCGCCGGCACCGCCAGCCAGCCCGATCTCGCGAAGCAACCTGTCGATCTCTCGCTGACCATCGCTGGCCCGCGCAATGCCGCCGCCCTGCACTTCGCCAGCGCCCTCGGCGATCTCAAGGCGCACGGCACCGGCACGGTCGACCTCTCGCCAGCCACTCCCGGCGCCGATCTCACCATCATCATTCCCGAACTCGCGCCCTATGCCGCCCTCGGCAAGCAGACGCTCGGCGGCCGCACCGTGCTGCACCTCGTCGCGAAACATCGAGGCGACGCCACGACACTTCACTTCGACGACACGGTTGAGATCACGCAGGCGGCGAAACCCGTCCCCGTCCTGGTCGGCAAGCGCGCGACGCTCGCGGGCGATTTCACCCTGGCCCACGGCATCACCACCATCCACAGCCTGACGCTCGACATGGCGGCGCTAAGGGCAAAGCTCGCCGGCACCGCCGCACGGTCGCATCTCGCGCTCAAGGGCACGTTCACCCAGCCCGATCTCGCCCTCATCGCGCCGCAACTCGCCGGCCACGTCACCGAACATCTCGACCTCGCCGGCCCGCCCGACAATCTCGCCCTGCACGGCACGGTGGATGGTCTGGCAACCGCGAAGGGCGTGCAATCCGGCCCGTTCCACCTCGCGATCGACGCCACCAACCTGCCCGGCGCGCCGCAGGGACAGCTCACGGGCACCGGCGCGCTCTACGATTCCCCGCTCTCGCTCAGCGCCACTTTCGCCCGCAGCGCCGCCGGCGCGATCGATCTCGACCTCAAAACCCTGTCCTGGAAATCGCTGCGGGGGCAGGGGCGCATCACCCGCGCCCCGGGCGCGATGCTGCCGGACGGCGCGATTCACATCGCGATGACGCGCCTCGCCGATCTCGCCCCACTGCTGCACATGAAGCTCGCCGGCGCGTTCGCCGCCGATTTCACCCACCATTCCGGCCAGCCCGCCGCCATCGCGCTCACCGCCAGCCACCTCGCCTATGGTACCGTCGCCGCCCTTCGCGCCGCGCGGATCGACGCGACGATCGACCATCTCGCCACGCCCCAAGCGATCGACGCGACCGTGACCCTCACCGGCCTCGACAGCAAGGCGGCAGCGGGCAACCTGACCCTCACCGCCAAAGGCAGCGCGGCCGCGCTCGCCGTTACTGCCGCCGGCCGTTTCGCGCGCCTCGCCGGCAAGCCGGCGCAGCTCGATCTCGCCGCGACACTCGATGGCAAGACCCGCACCATCCACCTCGCGAAACTCGATGCCGCCGCCCGCGGCGTCACCGCCCGCCTGCTTGGCCTCGCCACCATCAGCGCAGGGGCGACCACCGAAATCCACCATCTCGCCCTCGCCCTGGGCGGGCTCGGCGGTGCGGCGCGAATCACCGCCGACGGCACCATCCGCCCGTCGCTCGCCCTCGATGCGAAAATCGCCAATCTCCCCGCCGGCATCGCCCGCGCCGTCGATCCCAACCTCGCCGCCACCGGCCTGCTCGACGCCACCGCCCATCTCACCGGCACGCTCGCCGCCCCCACCGGGACGATCGCGCTGCAGGGCAGGGGGCTCGGCCTCGCGTCCGGCACGGCTGCGAAGCTGCCGCGCGCAACCATTGCCGCCCGCGAGACGCTGCTCGGCCACGCCCTGCGCGGCACCATCGCCGCAACGCTCGGCCCTGCCCGTCTCAGCCTCGACGGCACCGCCCCGCTTGCGCTCACCGGCCCGATGGACCTGTCGTTCCGGCTCGACAATCTCTCGGCCTCGCTGCTGCACGCGGCCGATCCGAAACTCACCGCCTCCGGCATCGTCACCGCCCGCGCCCGGCTGACCGGCACGCCGCGCGCGCCGCGCGGCACGGTCGATCTCGCGGCGACATCCATGCGCCTGCTCACCGGCCCCGCCGCCTCGCTGCCGCCGGCCGATCTCACCGCGCATGAAACCCTGCTCGGCCACAGCGCCCGCGGCACCGCGCGCCTTGCCCTCGGCAACCGGGCGGATCTCACCCTCACCGGCACCGCGCCGCTGGCGGCCGCCGGAGCGATCGACCTTGCTCTGACCGGAACCGCCAATCTCCACCTTCTCGACCCGCTCACCGCAGCCGGCGGCACCGCGGTCGGCGGCACCGTGACGCCGGATCTCCGCGTCACCGGCACGCTGGCCGCGCCCCGCGCCGCCGGCACGCTCACCCTGGCCGGCGGCCGGGTGCAGAACATCGCCAGCGGGCTCGACCTCTCGGCGATCGACGCCACGATCACCGCCGCCGGTCGCACCATCCGGCTCGACCGTCTCTCGGCCAAGGCCGGGGCTGGCACGATCGACGGCTCCGGCAGTTTCGGTCTCGCCAAACCGATGCCGGTCGATCTGCGGCTCGCCTTCCATCACGCGAGCCCGATCGCGAGCGACATCCTGACCGAACGCCTCGGCGGCGCGCTCAGCCTCACCGGCGATATCGACACCGGCGCCAGGCTCGCCGGCACCGTCGCGATCGAGACGGCGAATATCCAGATTCCGCAGGGCCTGCCGCCCTCGGTGGTCAGGCTCGACATCCGGCGCAAGGGCGCCCGTCCGCCGCCACCCGCCGCCCCGGCGCCACCCGTGGCGCTCGACCTCACGGTCGATGCCCGCAACGAGGTCTTCGTGCGCGGCAAAGGGCTGTTCGCCAATCTCGGCGGGCGCCTGCATGTCGGCGGCACGCTCGCCGCACCGCAGCCTACCGGCGGCTTCCACCTGATCCGCGGCTATTTCAATCTTGGCGGCAAGACGCTCGATCTCAGCCGCGGCACCGTCCACTTCAACGGCAACGGCATGATCCCGGTGATCGACCTCGAAGTGAGCGGCACCGCCTCGGACGGCACCGTCTCGACGCTGGCGCTGACGGGCGCTGCCAGCGCGCCGAAGATTTCCCTCTCCAGCCTCCCGTCCTTGCCGTCGGACGAGGTGCTGGCGCATCTGCTCTACGGCACCAGCTCGCAGAGTCTCTCGGCGCTGCAGGCCGCCTCGCTCGCCGCCTCGTTGGCCGATCTCGCCGGTATCGGTGGCGGCGGGCCGGATGTGGTCGGCGGGCTGCGCAAGGCGCTCGGGCTCGACCAGCTCTCGATCGGCGGCGGCACCAGCGCGCCGACGATCAATGCCGGCCGCTACGTCGCCCCCGGGGTTTATGTCGGCGCGCAGCAATCGGCCACCGGCGGCGGCACCGGTGCCAAGGTCGAGATCAATCTCTACAAGGGGCTGAAACTGAAAACCGAGGTGCAGTCCAACAGCGGGACCGGCGGCAGCACCGGCCCCGGCGAATCGGTCGGGCTGACCTACCAGTTCGACTATTGAGCAGGCGGGTTCAGAGCATCTTTATCAATGTGGCAGAGCACGGCATCCGATCCGGATGGATCGGAACGTGCTCTATAACAGCTGCCCGCCATCGACGACGATATTCTGCCCCGTCACCCAGCGCGCCGCCGGCGAGGCCAGGAACATCGCCACCTCGGCGATTTCCTCCGCCGTGCCGAACCGCCCGAACGGAATCGAGGCGAGGGTCGTCTCGTAGAGCTTCGGATTGGTCGTCTTGCGCTGTTCCCACAGACCGCCGGGAAAGGCGATCGAGCCGGGCGAGATTGCGTTCACCCGGATCCGCTTTGGTGCCAGCGTCGCCGCCTGCGACATCGTGTAGTTGATCACCGCCGCCTTCACCGCCGCATAGGGCTGGCTGCGGGTCGAGGCGCGCAGGCCGGAAATCGAAGCGAGATTGACGATCGCGGCCCCCTCGGCGGCCTCGAGGAAGGGCAGGGCGGCATGGCTCGCCCGCACCACCGCCATCACATCCACCCCGATCGCGGCGGCCCAGCCCGCCTCGTCATCGGTCATCCCGAAGCCCGAGGCATTGTTCACCAGAATGTCGATGCCACCCAGGGCGGCGGCGGCGTCCGGCACGAACCGGGCGATCCGTTCCGCATCGGCAAGGTCGCAGGGGGCGGCGAACACCACCCCGCCATGCCCGGCGATTTCGCGCCGCGCCACGTCCAGCGCCTCAGCGCCGCGGGCACAGATCGCGACCGCGGCTCCCTCGGCGGCAAATCCCATCGCGATGGCGAGGCCGATTCCCCGGCTTCCGCCCATCACCACGACCTTCCTGCCCGCAAACCGCATCGCCCGCTCCTCGCCTTCATGTTGTGGGATGGCCGGAGCAAACGCGCCCCGGCCCGCCGGTTCAGGCCGCCTTCTGCTTGGCCGCCGTCGGATAGTCGGTATAGCCCTCGGCGCCGCCCTGGTAGAAGGTCGACATATCGGGCGGGTTCAGCGCCAGCCCGTTGCGGAAGCGGGCAACCAGGTCGGGGTTGGCGATGTAGAGCTGGCCAAAGGCCACCGCATCCACCTCGCCCGCCTCGATCGCCGCCTCGGCGCTCTCGCGGGTGAATTTCTCGTTGGCGATATACACCCCGCCGAACGCCGCCTTCAGCTTCGGCCCGATCCAGTCCGCCGCCTTGTGCTCGCGCGCCGCGATGAAGGCGATCTTCCGCTTGCCGAGTTCGGTGGCGACATGGGTGAACAAGCCGAGCTTGTCGGAATCGCCCATCGAGTGCGCATCGCCGCGCGGCGAAAGATGCACGCCCACCCGGTCGGCACCCCAGACGCCGATCACCGCGTCCGTCACCTCCAGCAGCAGCCGCGCGCGGTTCTCGATCGAGCCGCCATACCGGTCGGTGCGCTTGTTGGTCGAATCCTGCAGGAACTGGTCGAGCAGGTAGCCGTTCGCGCCATGCACTTCGACACCGTCGAAGCCGGCCGCCTTGGCGTTCTGCGCCGCGACCCGGTAGGCCTCGATCACGCCCGGAATCTCGTCGGTCTCTAGCGCGCGCGGCGTCACGAAGGGCCGTTCCGGCCGCACCAGGCTCACATGTCCCTCGGCGGCGATCGCGCTGGGGGCGACGGGCAGTTCGCCGTTCAGGAAGATGGGGTCGGAAATCCGCCCGACATGCCAGAGCTGGGCGAGGATGATGCCGCCCTCGCGATGCACCGCCTCGGTGACGATGCGCCAGCCCGCCACCTGCTCATCGGACCACAGGCCCGGTGTCGCGGCATAGCCGACGCCCATCGGCGTCACCGAGGTCGCCTCGGAGAGGATCATTCCGGCCTCGGCGCGCTGCGCGTAATATTGCCCCATCAGCGCGTTGGGGAGGCGCGCCTCGCCGGACCGCGCGCGGGTCAGCGGCGCCATGACGATGCGGTTGCGCAAGGTGAAGGCGCCTGCCTGCAGGGGTTCAAACAGTTTCGACATGGATCAGCCTTTCGGGTTGATGCTGCGACTTCAGGGAGTGGTTTCGGGCAGACCAAGGGATTTCGCGAGTCCCCTGATCAGCGCTTCGATCGCGCCGTCATTGCGCCGGTAGAACACGAAGGTTCCAACCCGCCTTGTCTCGACCAGCCCCGCCGCGTGAAGGGCGGCGAGATGGGCCGAAATGCTCGATTGCGACAGCGGGCAGCTCCGCTCGATCTCCTTCGCGCAGACGCCGAAGGAGAGCGGGTGCGGCTGCCCGACGAAATGCCGTTCCGGATCGGCGAGCTTGGCAAGGATCGCGCGCCGCACCGGATGCACCAGGGCCTTCAGCCCTTCATCCAGATCCGGCGCGCGGTCATGATCGGCATCGATCGTCATGCAACGATAGATGGATCGGAAAAATCCGATATGAAGATCGGGTTTTGTGAATTTATGCAGGGCAGGGATGCGCGCCGCCCGTCCGGCGCGCATCCCGCATCATCTCAGCCCCGCTGGTCGATCGAGACGTAATCGCGGCGCACGGCACCGGTATAGAGCTGGCGCGGCCGGCCGATCCGCTGCGACGGGTCGGCGATCATTTCCATCCACTGGCTGATCCAGCCGGTGGTGCGCGCCAGGGCGAACAGCGGGGTGAACATCGTGGTCGGGAAGCCCATCGCCTTGAGGATGATGCCCGAATAGAAATCGACGTTCGGATACAGCTTGCGCTGCACGAAATAATCGTCGTCCAGCGCGATCTTTTCCAGCTCCATCGCGAGTTCCAGCAGCGGCTCGTGCTTGATCCCGAGTTCGCCCAGCACCTCGTGGCAGGTCTGCTGCATGATCTTCGCGCGCGGGTCGAAATTCTTGTAGACCCGGTGGCCGAAGCCCATCAGCTTGGTGTGGCTGTTCTTGTCCTTCACCTCGGCGATGAAGGCCGGGATGTTGTCCTTGTGGCCGATCTCGCCGAGCATCTTGAGCACCGCCTCGTTGGCGCCGCCATGCGCCGGGCCCCAGAGGGCGGCGATGCCGGCGGCGATGCAGGCGAAGGGGTTGGCCCCGGTCGAGCCGGCGAGCCGCACGGTCGAGGTCGAGGCGTTCTGCTCATGGTCGGCGTGCAGGATCAGGATGCGGTCCATCGCCCGCTCCAGGATCGGGTTCTTCCGATACGGCTCCGGCGGCACCGCGTTCATCATGTAGAGGAAGTTCTCCGCATAGGAGAGATCGTTCCGCGGATACATGAAGGGCTGGCCGGTCGAATATTTGTAGGCCCAGGCGGTGATCGTCGGGATCTTGGCGATCAGCCGGAACGCGCTGATCTCGCGCTCCCGCGCATCGTTCACGTTGACGCTTTCCGGATAGAAGGCCGAGAGCGCGCCGACCACGCCGCACAGCACCGCCATCGGGTGCGCATCGCGCCGGAACCCGTCGAAGAAGCGGCGCACCTGCTCGTGCAGCATCGTGTGCATGGTCACGCCGCGGTTGAACGCCTCGAACTCGGCGGCCGTCGGCAGTTCGCCGAACACCAGCAGATGCGCGACCTCGAGAAAGGTCGATTTCTCGGCGAGCTGGTCGATCGGGTAGCCGCGATAGAGCAGCACCCCCTCATCGCCGTCGATATAGGTGATCTTGCTCTCGCACGAGGCGGTCTCGCCATAGCCGGGATCGAAGGTGAAGATGCCGGTCTGCGCCTGGAGCTTGCGGATATCAGCCACCTGCGGGCCGAGCGTGCCGGCCAGGAGCGGGAGTTCGGCGGTCTTGTCGCTTCCGGGTATCGTAAGCGTCGCGTGCGTCGCGCGCGCGCCTTCGGTCGTGCTGCTCATGCTCAAGATTCCTCTTCTGTCCGGTCGAACCGTCCTGATCCGCTTCCCGGTCGAGTGCCGAGACTAATCGGTCTGGGTGACTGTTTTGTAAATCCTTCGGGCATGATCGCGCAACCTTCGCGCCTGCAACATGACACTTATGCACCACCTGCGGGAGGCGGGTCGATCACCCGCTGCAACCGCGTGGTTTTCGGCTTCAGCTCGCGCCAGGGCGTGAGGACGAGGAATTCGGCGGCCCGCATCGTCGGGAAGCCCTCCTCCAGCCGCGCATGCGCCGCGCCGCGCTCCTGCGCGCCCGAGGCCAGCATCAGCGCCAGCTCGTGCAGCCCCGGATTATGGCCGACCACCAGCACGCTCAGCATCGTCTCGCGCAGCTCGCGCAGCATCTCCAGCATCCGCGCCGCCGGCGCCATGTAGAGCCCGTCGAGCACCTCGATGTTCGGTTGCCCATCCCAGAACGCAACGCCGTCCAGCGTCTCGCGCGTGCGCCGCGCCGAGGATACCAGCACCACGTCCGGCTCGATCGCCAGCTCCCGCAGCCGGGCGCGCATGCGCTGCGCCGCCGCCCGCCCCGCCGGGCTCAGCGCGCGGTCGTGATCGGCCTGGTCGCCCCTGGCCGGTTCGGCTTTGGCGTGGCGCATGAGGATGAGCTGGTGCATGTGTTTCTTTCGCGGCGGGAATGGCCGCCCGTTTATGCGCGGCTCCGCCCTCGCGATCCAGAGCGGCTTCCCTATTTATCACACATGAGCCTTGCGCTGGCGGCGGATCGACATCCATTCGCCGCCAGCGTCCGTAACCGCCACACCGTGAAGGAGGACCGATGACCGATATCCCCATCGCCCGGCGCGGCGTTCTCGCGGCGGCAGCCGGCGCCATGCTGACGCCGCCGAAGCTGACGCCGCCAAAGCTGCCGCAGCACCGCAGCCTCGCGTTCGACGTCTATCGCAATGGCAGCCATGTCGGCGTCCAGCGCCTGCGCTTCCTTGTCGATGGCACCAGCCTGACGGTGGACAACCACGTCGATCTCAAGGTCGGCCTTGTCGGCATCCCGCTGTTCACCTATCGCGCCCATATCGTCGAACACTGGCAGCGCGGCGCCTTCCACGCCGCCACCAGCGACATCGACAACGATGGCACCCGCATCCGCCTCGATGTCGAGCGCACGGATGCAGGCGTCGTCATCGCCGGCAACCGCATCGCCCGCTACACCGCCCCGCGCGACGCCCTGCCGCTCACCTACTGGAACAAGGCGATGCTGGACGGCCCGATGATCAACATGCAGACCGGCCATGCCGACCGGCCGACCGTCACCCATGAGGGCTGGTTCCGCCTGCCCGCCATGCCCTCGGGCAGCGTCACCGCTTCACGCTACCAACTCACCGGCCCGATCCGCCTCGCAGTCTATTACGACAAGACCAACACCTGGTCCGGCCTCGCCTTCCACCATCGCGGCCACATCACCTATCGCCCGATCCTCGGCTGATGGCCGGCCATCTCCGCGTCATCCTGGGCGACCAGCTCTCCCCCGCCATCGCATCCCTCGCCGGTCTCGATCCCGGCGCCGACACGGTGCTGATGGCCGAGGTGATGGGCGAGTGCACCTATGTCCCGCATCATCCGCAGAAGATCGCGCTCGTCCTCGCGGCGATGCGCCACTTCGCCAGGGCGCTGAGCGCTCGCGGCGTCGCCGTCCGCTACATCGCGCTCGACGATCCGGCGAATACCGGCACGCTTGCCGGCGAGGTTGCCCGCGCCTGCGCCGCGCTGAAGCCCGACGCCATCATCGCCACCGAACCCGGCGAATACCGCGTGCTCGAAGCCATGCGCGGCTGGGCGGAGCAGACCGGCATTCCCTGCGACATCCGCGACGACACGCGATTCCTCTGCTCCCGCGTCGATTTCGCCGCCTGGGCGGGATCGAAGAAGCAGCTCCGAATGGAGTTCTTCTACCGCGAGATGCGCCGCCGCCACCGCATCCTGATGGAGGGGGACGACCCGGTCGGCGGCAAGTGGAACTACGACCCCGAGAACCGCAAATCCCTGCCCGCCGGGCTTGTGCCCCCCGAAGCGAAGCGCTTCCCGCCCACGGCCGAAACCCGCGAGGTGCTCGCCCTCGTCGCCGCCCGCTTCGCCGGTCATTACGGCAGCCTCGACGGGTTCGACTGGCCGGTCACCGCGCGCGATGCCGAGGCGGGCTTCGCCGATTTCCTCGCCCGCCGTCTCCCCGGCTTCGGCGACTGGCAGGACGCGATGGCGGCGGACCGGGATTTCATGTTCCATTCCCTGGTCTCCGTCCCGCTCAATCTCGGCCTGCTCGACCCGCTCGATCTCTGCCGCCGCGCCGAGGCGGAATACGAAGCCGGCCGCGCCCCGCTCAACGCCGTCGAGGGCTTCATCCGCCAGATCCTCGGCTGGCGCGAATTCATCCGTGGCATCTACTGGCGGCACATGCCCGGCTACGCGACGCTGAACGCCCTCGGCGCCGAGCTGCCGCTGCCCGAATTCTACTGGACCGGCGAGACCGACATGCGCTGCATGGCGCAGGCGATCGGGCAGACGCTGCGCCGCGCCTATGCCCATCACATCCAGCGCCTGATGGTCACCGGCAATTTCGCCCTCCTCGCGGGCATCGCGCCGGATGCGGTCGATCGCTGGTATCTCGCCGTCTACGCCGATGCCTATGAATGGGTGGAGATGCCCAACACCCGCGGCATGGCGCTGCACGCCGATGGCGGCATCGTCGGCTCGAAACCCTACGCCGCCTCCGGCGCCTATATCGCCCGGATGAGCGATTACTGCGCCGGCTGCCGCTATGACGTGAAGGACGCGACCGGCCCGCGCGCCTGCCCCTTCAACGCGCTCTACTGGGATTTCATCGCCCGCCACGCCGATCGCTTCGCCGCCAATCCGCGCATGGCCATGCCGGTGCGGACATGGCACAAGATGGCGGAGCCGAAGCGCCGCGCCCTGCGCGACCGCGCCGCCGACCTGCGCCGCCGCCTGCAACACGGAGACCGAGTGTGAAACCCGTCACCAGCGCCGACGGCATCGTCTGGATCACCGGCGCCTCCAGCGGCATCGGCCGCGCCCTCGCCGAGGCGCATGTCGCACAGGGCTGGCGCGTCGCCATCACCGCCCGGCGCGAGGTCGAGCTTCGCGCCCTCGCCGAAACCCATCCGAGCCGCATCATCGTCGCCCCGGCCGACGTCACCGATCCCAACGCTGTGCGCGAGGCGGTGAACACCATCACCCGCGACGGCCCGATCGCCCGCGCCATCCTCAACGCCGGCACCTATGAGCGTGACACCGCCGAAACCTTCACCGCCGAGCGCTTGCGCCGCCAGGTCGAGCTGAACCTGCTCGGCACCGCGCACGGACTCGAACTGGTGATGCCGGCGATGATCGCCCGCAAGCGCGGCCAGATCGCGCTGATGTCCTCGCTCGCCGGCCTCGCCGGACTGCCCGGCTCGGTCTCTTATTCGACGACCAAGGCGGCGCTGATCGCCACCGCCGAAGCCCTGAAATTCGATCTCGACCGCCACGGCGTCGCGATCTCGGCGATCTGCCCCGGCTTCGTGAAATCGCCGCTCACCGCGCAGAACCGCTTCCCGATGCCCTTCCTGATGGAAACCCCCGCTGCCGCCCACGCCATCATGCGCGGGCTCGATGCCGGGCGGTTCCTCATCGCCTTCCCCGAAGGCCTGGCCCGCCCGCTGCGCATCCTGCGCCTGCTGCCCCATGCCGCCTTCTTCCCGCTCGTCGCCCGCTTCACTGGCTCGCGCACCCAGGGCGGGGCGGAGCCGGACCTGGACCCGGAGAGCTAGAGCATCATCCGATCGGATGGAATCATCTGATCGGATAAAGATGCTCTATTTATCAACAAGATAGAGCACGTTCCGATCCTGATGGATCGGAACGTGCTCTAGGTTCTGTACCTATTGCCATGACTACGGGGCGTCTGATTCAAGTCTGTTCGGAGGACTTGGAACATGGCGGAACTTTTCTGGCTGAACGACACGCAATGGGCTGCGATCGAACCATTGCTGCCGAAGCTTGGCGGCAAGCCTCGGGTTGATGACCGCCGGGTGCTGAGCGGCATCCTGCATCGCTTTCGCGAGGGCTTGCGATGGCGAGCGCTTCCTGAGGCCTATGGGCCACGAACCACGGTGTTCAACCGGTTCAACCGCTGGAGCCAGCGCGGCCTCTGGCAGGAGATATTCGCGGCGCTTGTCGCCTGCGCGGATCCGCCGCGCATCGCCATGGTGGACAGCACCTCGGTTCGGGCACACCGCGCGGCCGCGGGCGGTAAAGGGGGGCGCAAAGCCAGGCCATCGGCCGGTCGAGGGGTGGACGGACGACCAAGATCCACGCCGTCGCAGATGAGCAGGGACGCATCGCCGCACTCCTCCTGACGCCGGGACAGGCCTCCGACATCAGCGGCGCCAGGGCGCTTCTGCCCACAATACCGCCACCAGAAGAGCTGATCGCCGACAAGGCCTACGACGCTGATGATCTTCGCGCCTTCCTCACCCGCCAAGGCACCAGGCCGGTGATCTCGCCCATGCCCAACCGCCGCGCCATTCCGCACTTCGACCCCGTCGCCTACAGAAAGCGCAATCTCATCGAACGCGCCTTCTGTAGGCTCAAGGACTGGCGCGCCATCGCCACACGATATGACAAAACCGCACGAAATTTCCTCGCAGGTATCTGCCTTGTCCTCGCCGTCACATCATGGATCAGTTGAGTCCAGAGCCTAGAGCACTTTCCGATCGGATGGAATCATCTGATCGGATAAAGATGCTCGACTTATCAATATGCTAGAGCACTACATCCGATCCAATCGGATCGGAAAGTGCTCTAGTTCCCCATCGGGAAATCGAGCCCGGTGCTGCCGAACCCGCCCGCCTCGCGCGCGGTCCGGTCGAGATCGTCGGTCTCCTGCCACACCAGCCGCGATACCGGTGCGAGCACCGCCTGCGCGATCCGCATCCCCCGCGTCACCTCGAACGCCGCGGTTCCGGCATTCAGCACGATCACCTGGATCTCGCCGCGATAATCGCTGTCGATCGTCCCCGGGCTGTTGGGAATCACGATCCCATGCTTGAGCGCGAGGCCCGAGCGCGGGCGGATCTGCAACTCGAAATCCGGCGGCAGCGCGATGGCGAGCCCGGTCGGCACCAGCGCCCGCGCCCCCGGCGCGATCACCACCGGCGCATCGACCGCCGCCAGCAGGTCGAGCCCCGCCGATCCGGCGGTGGCATAGTCGGGCAGGGGCAGGCCGGCGCCATGCGCCAGCCGCTTCACGGCAACTGCAATCGTCATTGGAAAATCCCTGAAATCCTCTCCGCCAGCCGGTCGGCCACGGCGTCCTTCCCGGCGCGCGGCCATGGCTCGGCGCCCTCGCCGGTAATCAGCACGACCTCGTTCTCGGCGCCGCCCATGATGTCGGTTCCGGCGCCGACATCATTGGCCACGATCCAGTCGCACCCCTTGCGCGCCCGCTTCGCCGTCGCCTGCGCGATCAGATCGCCGGTCTCCGCCGCGAACCCGACGACGAGGCGCGGCCGGTGCCCCGCAAGACGCGAGACTTCCGCGAGGATGTCGGGGTTTTCCACCAGCGTCAGCGCCGGCGGCGCGCCGGTCTTCTTGATCTTCCGCCCCTGCGCCTCGACCCGCCAGTCCGCGACCGCGGCGCAGAACACCGCGGCATCGGCGGGCAGGGCGGCAAGCACCGCCGCGCGCATCTCCAGCGCCGTCTCGACCCGCACGACCGCCACCCCCGCCGGATCGGCCAGCGCCACCGGCCCCGAGACCAGCGTCACCCGCGCGCCGCGCCGCGCCAGCGCCGCGGCGATCGCGTGGCCCTGCTTTCCCGAACTGCGATTGGCGATGTAGCGCACCGGGTCGATCGGCTCATGCGTCGGCCCGCTGGTCACCACCACGTGCCTACCGGCCAGCGTCTGTTCGCCATCGAACCGGGCGACGATCGCCTCCAGGATCGCCGCCGGCTCCGCCAGCCGCCCCGGCCCGAACTCGCCGCAGGCCATCGGCCCCTCCTCGGGCCCGACCACCGAAACCCCGCGCCGAAGCAGCGTCTCCAGATTCGCCACCGTCGCCGGATGCGTCCACATCCGCACGTTCATCGCCGGGGCGACCAGCACCTCCTTGTCGGTCGCGAGCAGCAGCGTGGTAGCCAGGTCATCGGCCATCCCTGCCGCCATCTTCGCGAGCAGATCCGCCGAGGCCGGCGCCACCACCACGAGATCCGCGCTGCGCGAGAGCTGGATATGCCCCATCTCGCTCTCGCCGGTCAGCGAGAACAGCTCGGTATGCACCCGGTCCTCGCACAGCGCCTGCACCGAAAGCGGGGTGACGAATTTCTCTCCCCCGGCGGTGATCACCGCGCGCACCGCGCCGCCCTCCTTGCGGATCAGCCGGATCAGCTCCAGCGCCTTGTAGGCCGCGATCCCCCCGCCGATGACGATCAGCACAAGCCGCCCGGCAAGGCGTGCGCTCACAGCCGCCATCCCGAATGAATCGCCGCGATCCCGCCGCTCAGGTTGCGATAGGCCACCCGTTCGAATCCCGCCCGCCGCATCATCCCCGCCAGCGTCTCCTGGTCGGGGAACATGCGGATGCTCTCGGCGAGATACTGGTAACTCTCGCGGTCCTGCGCCACCCGCGCGCCGATCGCCGGCAGCGCCACGAACGACCATTTCTCGTAAAGCGGCTGCGCCGCCGCCACCTGCAAGCGCGAGAACTCCAGGCAGAAGAACCGCCCGCCCGGCTTCAGCACCCGCCGCGCCTCGGCCAGCACCCGGTCCTTGTCGGTGCAGTTGCGCAGCCCGAACGCGATCGACACCCGATCGACGCTGCCATCGCCAACCGGCAGCGCCTCGGCATCCGCCACCGCGAAGGCGATCTCCTCGATCCGCGCCTGCTCCTCCGCCCGTCCGCGGCCGACGCGCAGCATCGCCTCGTTGATGTCGGTCATCAGCACCGGCCCGCCGCCGGCAGCGAGCCAGCGCAGCGAAATATCCCCGGTCCCGCCAGCAAGATCGAGCAGGGTGCGGTGCGGCCGCGGGTCCATCATCCCGACGAATTCCCGCTTCCACAGCCGGTGCACGCCGAGCGACATCAGGTCGTTCATGATGTCGTAGCGCCCGGCGACGCTGTCGAACACCTCCCGCACCTTGTGCCGCTTCTCGCCGCGCGGCACGGTGGAAAACCCGAAATCGACGGTCTCGCTGCTGGTATCGGCCATGGGCTCAGGCTATAGCCCCAAACGCACCATGCCGGAACTCCCCGAAGTCGAAACCGTGATGCGCGGCCTCGCCGCGAAGCTCGAAGGCCGCCGCCTCGCCCGCGTCGTGCTCGCCCGGCCCGACCTGCGCTGGCCGATCCCCGAGGGGTTCGTGCAGTTCCTCTCCGGCGCCCGCATCGAGGGTTTCCGCCGCCGCGGCAAATACATGTTCATGCGGCTCGACCGCGCTTTGTCGGTGCTGATCCATCTCGGCATGTCCGGCCGGATGACGATCGATTCCGCCCCGCTGCCGCACCAGCACCTCACCCTCGAAACCGACGATGGCGCCGTGATCGGCTTCGTCGATCCCCGCCGCTTCGGCGCGCTCGATCTCGTCGCGACCGAGGCCGAGGATACCCATCGCCTGATCGCCGGCCTCGGCCCCGAACCGCTCGAGGATGCGTTTTCGCCTGCCACCCTCGCGGATGCCCTCGCGGGCAGGAAAACCCCGATCAAGGCGGCGCTGCTCGACCAGTCGATCGTCGCAGGCCTCGGCAACATCTATGTGAGCGAGGCGCTGTTCCGCGCCGGCATCCTCCCGCACCGCCTCGCCGGCACGATCGGGCGGGGCAGGGCAGGGCGCCTCGTGCCGGCGATCAAGGCAACACTTACCGACGCCATCGCCGCCGGCGGCTCATCGCTGCGCGACTATGTCCAGCCCTCCGGCGAACTCGGCTATTTCCAGCATGCCTGGAAGGTTTACGACCGCGCCGGCAAGCCCTGCGAACGCTGCCCCGGCCCGGACGTCTGTGCGGGAATCAGCCGCACGGTCCAGTCCGGCCGCGCCACCTATTTCTGCGCCCGCACCCAGAAATAGCCCGCGCCGGGCAACCGCCGGCCCGGCCTCAGGCCGCGTGCGCCGCCGCGACGAAATCCCGGATCAGCGGCACTGATTTCTCCCCCGGCGCGCTTTCCACCCCGGAAGACACATCAACCGCCGCCGCCCCGCTCGCGCGCACCGCCCCGGCCACGTTCGCCGGCGTCAATCCGCCCGCCAGCAGCCACGGGGCGGGGGCCCGCCAGCCCTGCATCACCGCCCAGTCGAACGCGGTGGCATTGCCGCCCGGCCGGTCAGCACCCTGCGGCGGCTTCGATTCGATGACGAACCCGTCGAGTCCCTCATCGTCGCGCGGCAGGTCGGCGGTGCTTGAAACCCCTACCGCCCGCCACAATCTCGCGCCGAACCGCGCCCGCATCGCCCGGCACTCTTTCGCGCCGGCATAAATCTGCAGCACTTCGAGATCCTGCACCTTCAGCACCGCCTCGATCGCTTCGGGTGTGGGGGCGACGAACAGCCCCACTCTCGGCACCCGCGCATCGGCGCCGATTGCCTTCAGCGCCTCGATCGTGACGAATCGCGGCGAGCGGGGAAAGAACACGAACCCGACCCAGTCCGCCCCGGCATCGGTCGCCGCCAGCCAGGTCTCCCGTGTGCGCAGCCCGCAGATCTTCGCCCGCGCCATCAGCCGATCGACGCGGCGATGGAAGCCGCCGCCGCCGCCGGATCGGCGGCCGTGGTGATCGGCCGGCCGACCACGATATAGCTTGCCCCCGCCGCGATCGCCGCTTCCGGCGTCGCCACCCGCGCCTGGTCGCCATGATCGGCGCCGGCCGGCCGGATTCCCGGCACCACCAGCACCGGATCGGCGCCGAACGCGTCGCGCAGGATGGAAATCTCGTTGGCGCTGCACACCAGCCCGTCCGCCCCGGCGGCGAGGGCCAGCCGCGCCAGCCGCAGCACCTGCTGGCGCGGCCCGCCGGCAACCCCGGTCTCCGCCAGCGCACCGGCCGAAAGGCTCGTCAGCACCGTCACCGCCAGCAATCGCGGCCGCGCCGCTCCTGCCGCTTCCGCGGCCTCCCGGGCCGCCGCGATCATGGCGCTGCCGCCGGATGCATGCACCGTCAACATCGCCGGGCGCAGCGGCAGCAGCGCGCGCACCGCCCCGGCGACCGTGTTCGGAATGTCGTGCAGCTTGAGATCGAGAAACACGTCATGCCCCGCTGCGGCCTCCAGCAGCGCTGGCCCGACCGCGCAGAACGCCTCCAGCCCCAGCTTCACCAGCCCGCAATGCGGCCCGACGGCGCCGATCAGGCGCGTCGCCTCCTCGCGCGAAGGCGTGTCGATCGCGGCGATCAGCCGCCGCGCGCCATCTCCTGCCGTGCCCATCTCAGGCGGCCGGCGGCAGGCTGATCGTCTCGTCCGCTGGTGCTGCTTGTGCCGGCGGCTGCGCCTGCATCGCGGCAAGCTGGCGCTCGGCCCGCTTCGCCCGGCGCTGCGCCCGCATCCGCCGCGGCAGATGGATCAGCATGCCCAGCAACACGCCGAGCCCGAAGGCGATCAGCACGATCGCGCCCAGCACCGCCGAGCCGAGCGTGCCGAACGGGAAGAACGCCACGCTCACCGGCACCCGGTTCGACAGGAGGAAAATCACCAGCGCCAGCAATACCAGCGCCCCGAGACTGAGCCGGATCGTCTTCAGCGGTCTACTCCTCGTCCTCGTCGTCGTCATCGTCCGCGCCATCATCCGCCCCGGCTTCGAGCGGTTTCATGCCCGCATTGACCATCTCGCGCAATTCGCGCCCGGCGCGGAAGAACGGCACGGTCTTCTCGTCGACCTTCACCGTCTCGCCGGTCCTGGGGTTGCGCCCCGACCGCGCCTGCCGCTGCTTGACCGAGAACGCGCCGAAGCCGCGCAGTTCCACCCGTCCGCCGGCGGCAAGCGCTGCGGTCATCTGGTCGAACATGGCGGTTACGATGCGTTCGACATCCGCAAGCGTGAGGTGCGGATGATCCGCCGCCAGCGCGGCGATCAGTTCAGATCTGGTCATTTGCCCGTCTCCCGTTGCAGCGACGGTGCCAGACGCTTCCGGTCCGGTCAATCCGCATTGTATCTACAATATTGAAAACGGCTGAGATTTCCGCCTCAGCCGAGATGCAGCGCCGCCTGCGTGCCCTCGATGATGAACTGCGCGGCCAGCGCCGCCACCAGAATGCCCAGCACCCGGCCGATCACGCTCGCCCCGGTCGTGCCCATCAGCCGCGCCAGCCGCCGCGCGCCCAGCATCGAGACCAGGGTGGCCACGATCATCGCCGCCAGTGCGAGCGCGTTGGCCAGCACCGCCCCCGGCTGCCCCCCCGCCTTGGCATGCAACAGCACCATCGTGGTCATCCCGCCCGGCCCGGCGATCAGCGGAATCGCCAGCGGAAACACGCTGATATCCTCGGTCGACTCGCTCGCCGCACTGCGCTCCTCGCGGCTCGCCCGCAGCTCGCCCTTCGCTGTCACCATGTCCTTGGCCGAGAGGAACAGCAGCGCGCCGCCGGCGATCTGCAAGGCCGGAATCCCGATCCCGAGCAGCCGCAGCAGCTTTTCCCCCGCAAGGCCGAACACCAGCAGCACGAGAAAGCTGATCAGCGCCGCCCGTTTCGCGATCGTCCGCCGCTTCGCCGCGTCGTCATGCGTGGTCAGCGCCGCGAAGATGATCGCGGTGCCGACCGGATCGATGATGACGAACAGCGCCACCACCGCGTAGAGGAAATCGGCGATGAAGGCGTTCAGCATCGCGCTGCCTCCGCCGCGTCGAGATCGGCCGGGGTGTTGATGTTGACGAACGGGTCGCGCTCGTCCGCGAACGCCACCGCGCGCATCCCGATCCCTGCCGCGAAACCCGCCACCCGATACGGCCCTGGCCCGTCGAGGAACCGTTCCAGCGCGTCGGCCGCCGCCACCGGCCAGAGTGCGACGAGATGATGCGTCCGCCCGAGCGAGGCCGCTACCGCGGGTGCGGCGCCCAGCCGGGCCACGAGGTCGCGCGGGGCGAAGGGCGTGTCCACCGGCAGGCTCAGCAGCGTCTCGCCGCCCGCGGCCGCCGCCCAGCGCATCCCGGCGAGAACCCCGGCCAGCGGCCCCTTGCCGCGATGCCGCCCGTCGTCCAGCACCTCGATCCCGAACCGCGCGAATCGCGCCGCATCGCCCGCCGCGCTCAGTGCGGCGGCGTCGACCTGTCCGGAAAGTGTCGTGATCGCATGATCGAGCATCGTTCGTCCGTGCAGGATCAACAGCGCCTTGTCTACCCCGCCGAGCCGCCGCCCGGCGCCGCCGGCCAGGATCACCGCCCGCAGATGAGAACCCGATCGATCTGTCATGAGGGAATTGCCAAGGGCAAAAAAGATGGGGCGAACGATGGGGCTCGAACCCACGACATCCAAGACCACAACCTGGCGCTCTACCAGCTGAGCTACGTCCGCCAACGCACGGAGGTTTAGGCCGATCGACGCGGTCTCGTCAATCGGCCTTCCCGGATAATCAGGCGGCCTTCTTGCCGATCAGCCCGCGCTTGACGATCGTCTCGGCGATCTGCACGGCGTTCAGTGCCGCCCCCTTGCGCAGATTGTCCGAAACGCACCAGAAGCCGAGCCCGTGCGGCACCGTCGGATCGACCCGCAGCCGCGAGACATAGACGGCATCCTCGCCCTGGCATTCCAGCGGGGTGACGTAGCCGCCATCCTCGCGCTCGTCGAACAGCGTCACGCCCGGGGCCGCGCGCAGCGCCGCCCTTGCCGCCTCCAGCGGCGCCGGGTTGGCGAACTCGACATGCACAGCCTCGCCATGGCCGATGAACACCGGCACCCGCACGCAGGTCGCGAACACCGCGATATCGGGGTCGAGAATCTTGCGGGTCTCGACCGTCATCTTCCACTCTTCCTTGGTCGCCCCGTCCTTCATGAACACGTCGATATGCGGGATCACGTTGAAGGCGATCGGCTTGGTGAAGACTTCCGGCTTCGTCGCCTCATGGACGTAGGTGGCCTTGGTCGCGCGCTCCAGCTCGTCCATGCCCTCCTTGCCCGCGCCCGAAACCGACTGGTAGGTCGCGACCGACACGCGGCGGATGCCGAATTTCTCGTGCAGCGGCTTCAGCGCGACCACCATCTGGATGGTCGAGCAGTTCGGATTGGCGATGATCCGCCGCCAGTCCGGCTTCGCCATGAAGGCTTCCAGCGCGTGGGTGTTCACCTCCGGCACCACCAGCGGCACGTCCGGGTCCATGCGGAACTGGCTGGTATTGTCGATCACGATGCACCCCGCCTCGGCCGCGCGCGGCGCGTGCACCGCCGAGATCGACGCTCCCGGCGAGAACAGGCCGAAATCCACCCCGCGGAAATCGAAGGTCTCCAGGTTCTTGACGGTGAGGATCGCCTCGTCGCCAAAGCTCACCTGCTGCCCCGCCGAACGCGGGGAGGCGAGGGCGATCACCTCGGAGGCGGGAAAATTCCGTTCCGCAAGCGTCTTGAGCATCTCGCGCCCGACCGCGCCGGTCGCCCCGACAACTGCAACTTTATACGCCATCTGCCTTCATCCTCATCCAATTCTGGTGCACGAGCTAGCGTCCCGCCCGGCAAGGTGCAAGGGAAATGCCCGCACCTCACACCGCAACGGCGCGAAATTCCTCGCGGTGGATCGCCGTCCGCAGCATCCTGTCGCCGCCGATCATGCCGCGATACATGCCCGACGAATTGAACGGCATCACCGGGTCCCCGGCGGCGCCGAGCGCGATCAGCCCGCCATCGCCGCCGCGCGGCGCAAGCTCGGCGATCACGTCCGCCGCCGCCTTGGCCAGGCTCTCGCCCTTGTAGCGCAGCCGCGCCGCGATCTCGGCAGCGGCGGTGTAGCGGATGAACACCTCCCCCGTCCCGGTGCAGCTCACCGCGCAGGTCTCGTCATCGGCGAAGGTGCCGGCGCCGAACACCGGCGTGTCGCCCACCCGCCCTGTGCGCTTGGCGGTGATCCCGCCGGTCGAGGTCGCCGCCGCGAGATGGCCGTGCGCATCCCGCGCCACCGCCCCCACCGTGCCGTGCCGGTCGGCGTCCGAGCGCGTGTCCGGCGCGCCCGAGGCCCGGCGCGCCAGCTCCATCTCCAGCGCCGCCCGCCGGTTCGGCGTCTCGAAATAGGAAGCGGTCTCGAATTCCAGCCCCGCCGCCCGGGCAACCGCCAGCGCGCCGTCGCCGATCATCAGCACATGCGGCGTCGTCTCCATCACCGCCCGCGCCGCCAGCACCGGGTTCACCGGCCCGCAGATCCCGGCCACCGCCCCGGCCGCGCGATCGGCCCCGCTCATGATCGCGGCGTCCATCTCCAGCGTGCCGGCATCGGTCAGCACCGCCCCGCGCGCGGCATTGAACAGCGGATCATCCTCCAGCATCACCACCGCCGCCGCCACCGCATCCACCGCCGCGCCGCCCTCGCTCAGCACCTCCCAGCCCGCGCGCAGCGCCCGCCGCAGCCCCTCGTGCCGCGCCTCGGCCATTTCCGGCGTCATGTCCGCCGCCCGCATCGTGCCAGCCCCGCCATGGATCGCGATCGAGATGCTCATTTCGTCTCCTCATTGCCGTAAGCGTCAGTTCTCGCCATACTCGGCGCGCCGGCGCACACTAATCGTCCGGAACGCAGGGAGGAACAGGAATGGCGGCAGAGCTGATCGTGGAAAGCGTCGGGGCGGTGCGGGTGCTGAAGCTCAACCGGCCCGACCGTCTGAACGCGCTGAACGAGGCGGTGCACGACGCGCTCGCCGCCGCCTTCGCCGCCATCGAGGCCGACGACTCGGTCCGCGCCGTGCTGCTGACCGGCGAGGGCAGGGGGTTCTGCGCCGGCGCCGATCTCAACCAGTCCCTCGGCGGCGGCCCGCGCGATCTCGGCGCCTCGATCGACCGGCATTACAACCCGCTGGTCCGCCGCATGCGCGCCCTGCCGAAGCCGATCGTCGCCGCGGTCAATGGCGTGGCCGCCGGCGCCGGCGCCAATCTCGCCCTCGCGGCGGATATCGTGCTCGCCTGCGAGGCGGCGAATTTCACCCAGGCCTTCATCCGCATCGGCCTGATCCCCGATGCCGGCGGCACCCATTTCCTCCCCCGCGCGGTGGGCGATGCCCGCGCCCGCGGCCTTGCCATGCTGGGCGAGACCATCACCGCCCGCCAGGCCGCCGACTGGGGGCTGATCTGGCGCTGCCTGCCCGACGAGGGCTTCCTCGCCGCCGCCCTCGCGGTCGCGGCCGATCTCGCCTCCCGCCCGACCCAGGCGCTCGCCGCGATGAAGGCCGCCTTCAACGCCGCCGGCGCCAACGGGCTCGACGCCCAGCTCGATCTCGAGCGCGACTTGCAGCGCCGCATGGGAAGCACGCCGGATTTCGCCGAGGGTGTCACCGCCTTCCGCGAGAAGCGTCCGGCGAAATTTACCGGCGCGCCGCCAGCGCAAGACTGAGCGCGATCGCGCCGAGCCCCGCGAACAGCGCGCTTGGTGCGGCGCCCGCGTGCAGCAGCACGGTAAGGATCAGGCTCGCCGCGACCATCCCGGCGGCGGAGAGAATATTCGTCCCCGCCACCGCGCGCGCCCGCGCCTCCGCCGGCGCCCAGGCCTGCACCGCGGCGAAGCTCGGCACCGCGATCACCCCGCCGCCGAGGGCGACGACGAACAGCAGCGCCAGCGTCACCCCGAACCGGTCGGCCGCCGCCAGCGCCCCCAGCGCCAGCGCCGTGATGCCGACCACCACCGTCCCGCCCCATGCCGGCGCCAGCGCGATCCGCCCGCGCAGCTGTGACGCTGCCAGGAAACTCCCCGCGCCGATCCCGAGCGAGAACACCGTCAGCCCCAGCGTCACCGCGCCGGGCCCGCGCAGCAGCGTCGTCCGCGTCAGCACCGGCAGCAGCGTCATGCAGGTGATCCCGGCGAACCAGAACCAGGCGTTGACCAGCGCCGCCCGCCACAGCGGGGCCGCCCCGCGCAGCGTGCGCAGCAGATCCGCCGCGGCCGCGACCGGGCTCGCGGAGAGTTTCAGCCCCGGCCGCGCCGCCCCCGGCCGGGGGATCAGCGCCGCCGCCCCGAAGGCGAGCAGGGCGAACCCCATCACCACGGCGCCGAGCAGCCAGGGTGCGCGCGCGCCGAGCAGCCCGCCCAGCGCCGTCCCCGCCAGGATCGCGAGGAAGGTCGCGAAATCCACCATCGCATTGGCGAGCGGCAGCCGCGCCGTCTCCAGCAGGTCGGGCAGCAGCCCGTATTTCACCGGCCCGAACAGCGCCGCCAGCACCCCGAAGGCGAGCAGGGCAGCGAACAGCACCGGCACCGAGCCGGCGAGAAACCCCGCCACCGCGAGCCCCGCCGCCCCGATCTCGATCCCCTTCACCAATGTCGCGACCCGCGCCTTGTCGAACCGGTCCGCCATCTCGCCGGCAATCCCCGAGCAGAGCAGGAACGGCAGGATGAACACCCCGCCCGCCAGCGCCACCAGCGCAGGGCTGCCCTTCGCGCGGTACAGGATCAGCACCACCAGCGCGGTCTTGAGGAAATTGTCGTTGAAGGCGGCGAAGGCCTGGCACCAGAACAGCGGCGCGAAGCGCCGGTCCAGCAGCAGCGCGCCGGGCTTCGCGCCCGAGGGCGCGTCTAGTTTCGCGTTCAGGCTTCGTCCGGCGTCTTGAGGTCGAGGCTGAGCGCGTGCAGCCCGGTCTCGAACTCCGCCTTCAGCGCCTCGTTCACCGCCCGCTGCCGCGCCACCCGGTTCATCCCCCGGAACGCGCCGGCCACCATCCGCAGCCGGTAATGCGTCTCGCCCGCCTCCGGCGCGTGTCCCGGCCCGGTCATCCGGCCGATATGGCTGGCGTGTTTCGCGCTGTCGTCCTTCAGGTCGAGCAGGTCGGGGGCGAAGCGTTCGCCGAGGATCGTGCGGATTCTGTCGGATCGTGATGTCATGGGTGGATTGTGCGCTGCCGTCGCCCGGTTGCCAAGACGCCGACAAAGGGCAAATTAGCGGACATGACGAGACTATGCCCATGACCCGGACCACCCGCCGCGTGCGCGCCTTCGCGCCCGACCCGGATGCCCCGGGCCGCGCCTGCGACATGCCCGATTGCGACAAGCCGGGCGAATACCGCGCCCCCCGCTCGCGCGACAATCTGCGCGACTGGCACTGGTTCTGCCTTGAACATGTCCGCGCCTACAATGCCGGCTGGGATTACTACAAGGGCATGAGCCCCGGCGAGATCGAGGCGCATCTGCGCGCCGACACCGCCTGGCAGCGGCCGACCTGGCCACTCGGCCGCGCCGGCGCCGTGGGCGAGGCGGTGGAGGCCGAACTCGCCGCCTTTTCCGGCATCGGCCGCGCCCGCCGCCCCGAGCCCGAGCGCGCCCCGCCCGAACTGCGCGAGGCGCTGGATGTGCTCGGCCTCGCCTGGCCGGTTACCCGCGAGGCGGTGCGCACCCGCTACAAGGAGCTTGCCAAGCGCCACCACCCCGACGCCAATGGCGGCGACCGCAGCGCCGAAGAACGCCTGAAGACGATCAACCTCGCCTACGCGACGCTGCGTGCCCGCCTGCCGGCCGAGGGGCAGCCCCGCGCCGCGGCCGGCGCCTGATCCCTTGCGCGCCGCGCCATGGCGAGTAGTCTGACCCCGAGCTGTGAGGATGAACGACCGATGAACAATATCGCTGCACTCGCCGAGACCCGCGGCACGCCGACCTCGGCAATCAACCTGCCGGACCGCACCGTCTCGGCGCGCGAAGTCTTCGGCGTCGATTGCGGCTTCGACATCCCGGCCTTCTCCGAGCGCACCGAACACGTCCCCGAGACCGACGAGAGCTACCGCTTCGACCCCGAGACCACCATCGCCATTCTCGCCGGCTTTGCGCTCAACCGCCGGGTGATGATCCAGGGCTATCACGGCACCGGCAAGTCGACGCATATTGAGCAGGTCGCCGCCCGCCTCAACTGGCCCTGCATCCGCGTCAATCTCGACAGCCACATCTCCCGCATCGACCTCGTCGGCAAGGACGCAATCGTGCTGAAGGACGGCAAGCAGGTTACCGAATTCCGCGAAGGCCTGCTGCCCTGGGCGCTGCAACACCCCTGCGCGCTGGTGTTCGACGAATACGATGCCGGCCGGCCGGACGTGATGTTCGTGATCCAGCGCGTGCTGGAGGTCGAGGGCAAGCTCACCCTGCTCGACCAGAACCGCGTGATCCGCCCGCATCCGTCCTTCCGCCTCTTCGCCACCGCCAACACGGTCGGCCTCGGCGACACGACCGGCCTCTATCACGGCACCCAGCAGATCAACCAGGGCCAGATGGACCGCTGGAACATCGTCGCCACGCTGAACTACCTGCCGCATGGCCAGGAAGTCTCCATCGTCATGGCCAAGCTCGGCATCACCGAGGCGGACGCGGCGGAGAAGAAGCGGATCGAGAGCATGGTCGCCCTGGCCGATCTCACCCGTGCCGGCTTCATCAACGGCGACATCTCGACCGTGATGTCCCCGCGCACCGTCATCACCTGGGCCGAGAACGCGCGCATCTTCAACGATGTCGGCTTCGCCTTCCGCCTTACCTTCCTCAACAAGTGCGACGAGGCCGAGCGCGCCACCGTCGCCGAATATTACCAGCGCTGCTTCAACACGGAGGTTGAAACCGGCGTGCATCCCCGCCGCGGCGCCTGATGCCGGCCGAACCCTCCCGCAGCGAGGAATTCAAGCGCGCGACCGCCGGCGCCATGCGCGCCATCGCGGGGTCGGACGAGGTGCAGGTCGCCTATCAGCCGGGGGCGGCGGGCCTCGCCGGCAAGCGCGCCCGCCTGCCGGCGCCGACCCGTGCCCTGCCGCCGGCCGAGATCGCCCGGCTGCGCGGCATCGCCGATGCGATGGCGCTGCGCCTGCGCCATCACAACGACGCCATCCACGCCGCCCGCGCCCCGGTCGCCCGCGACGCCCGCGATGCCTATGACGCGCTGGAACAGGCCCGCGTCGAAATCGTCGGCGCCGCCCACATGCAGGGCGTCGCCGCCAATCTCCAGCGCAAGCTGAACGAGGATTCCGAGGCCGAGGGGCTCGACCGGATGAGCCGCGCCGAGCAGCTCTCCACCGCCCAGGCGCTCGGCCTGCTGGCCCGCCAGCGCATGGACCCGGCCTCGATCCCCGAATCGGCCCGCCATATTCTCGATCTCTGGCGTGACACCCTGACCGGCGATGCCGACCGCGCGCTGGACGAACTCGCCGCCGAACGCGCCGACCAGGATGCCTTCGCCCGCGCCGCCCGCCGCCTGCTCGCGGTGATGGACCTCGCCGAGGCGGAGTCCGAGGCCGAGGAGGGCGAGGACAGCGAGGAACAGGGCGAGCAGGGCGAGCAGTCCCTCGCGCAGGAGAATTCCGGCGAGGGCGAGCCGCAGACCCGCGAGGACGATCAGGACCAACTCGCCGAGGCGCCGGACCAGCTCGAATCCGAAGCCTCCGACGCCGAGGCCGACGAGGAGACCGACGACGATTCCGCCGCCGCGCCGGACGAGGCGCCCGCCGGCCCGCAGCAGCGCCGCAAGCCGGTCGAGGACGAGAGCGGCGCGGCCTACCACGCCTATACCCGCGCCTTCGACGAGGAGGTCAGCGCCGCCCAGCTTTGCGATCCCGAGGAACTTTCCCGCCTGCGCCAGCAGCTCGACCAGCAGCTCCAGCATCTGCACGGCGTGGTCTCGAAGCTCGCCAACCGCCTGCAACGCCGCCTGCTCGCCCAGCAGCAGCGCGCCTGGGATTTCGACCTCGAGGAAGGCCTGCTCGATGTCGGCCGCCTCGCCCGCGTCGTTGCCGACCCGCTGCTGCCGCTCTCCTTCAAGCGCGAGCGCGAGATGGAATTCCGCGACACGGTGGTGACCCTGCTGATCGACAATTCCGGCTCGATGCGCGGCCGGCCGATCTCGGTTGCCGCCATGTGCGGCGACATTCTCGCCCGCACGCTGGAGCGCTGCGCGGTGAAGGTCGAAATCCTCGGCTTCACCACCCGCGCCTGGAAGGGCGGGCAGAGCCGCGAGAAATGGGTGGCGGACGGCAAGCCGCGCAATCCCGGCCGGCTGAACGACCTCCGCCACATCATCTACAAGGCGGCGGACGAGCCCTGGCGCCGCGCCCGCCGCAATCTCGGCCTGATGCTGCGCGAGGGGCTGCTCAAGGAAAACATCGACGGCGAGGCCCTGGCCTGGGCCTATCGTCGCCTCTGCGCCCGGCCCGAGCACCGCCGCATCCTGATGGTGATCTCCGATGGCGCGCCGGTCGATGATTCCACCCTCTCGGTCAACCAGGGCAGCTACCTCGAACGCCATCTGCGCGACGTGATCCGCGACATCGAAAGCCGCGACTTCGTCGAACTCGTCGCCATCGGCATCGGCCACGACGTCACGCGCTACTACCGCCGCGCCGTCACCCTGGTCGATGCCGAGGAACTCGGCGGCACGATGATGAAGAAACTCGCCGAACTGTTCGACCAGGACGCCGCCGAAAGCTGGGCCCGCACCGCCGCCCTCCGCGCCCCGCTGGTCGCCTGAGGCGCGGCGCGGCCGCTCAATCCGCCCGAGCGGCGTGGCCGCTCAATCGGCCGACGTCAGCCGGAACTCGATCCGCCGGTTCTGCGCGAGGTCCTTCGGCGTATCGCCCGTGGCGATCGGGTGGTTCGCGCCGAACCCGGCGGCCACCACGCGGTTCTTCGACACCCCGTCCGCGATCAGCAGGTGCAGCACGGAAAGCGCGCGCGCCGCCGAGAGATCGAAATTGTCCTTATACGGCCCGCCGGTGATCGCCTCCTTGTCGGCGTAGCCGGTGACGCTCAGCACCCAGTTGATCTTGGCGGGGATCTTCGGCGCGATCGTCTCGATCGCCTGCGCCACCTTCGCGATCTCCGCCTTGCCCGTGGCCGAAAGCTGCGCCGAGTCGGAGGGGAACAGCACCGCGCTCTCGAACACGAAGCGGTCGCCCACCACCTTGATGTCCTTCTGCCCCGCCAGCGCCTGGCGCAGCACGCCGAAGAACTCGCTGCGATACTGTTCGAGCGACTGCACCTTGCGCGCCAGCGCCTCGTTCAGCTGCTTGCCGAGATCGGCGATCTGCACATGCTCGGCCTGGTCCTTCTTCTGCGCCGCATCGAGTGCGGCGGCGATCGTCGCGAGTTGCAGCCGCAGCGCCGCGATCTGCTGGTTGAGCAGGCTGACGGTCGCGATCTCCTGCGCGTTCAGCTCCACCTGCCCGGAGAGCTTGCCGCCCGTCGCGGCGACGGCGGCGCCAAGGGTCGCGGTCTTCGCGCTTAGCGCCGCATTCGCCGAATTCAGCGTCGAATTCGCCGCCATCAACGCCGCTTCCCGCGTCTTCGTCGCCTTCATCAGCGCGGCCATGCTGGACAGTTCGTCCTGCAGCGAGGCCGTCTTCGCCTTCTGCAAGGCCAGCACCTGCGAAAGCTGGGCGATCTCGCTGCGCAGCGCGCCGATCGTCTTGTTCCGGCTCGACAGCGCCACCGAGAGAAACGCCTCCGCCAGCACAAACACGAGCAGCACGAAAATCGTCACCATCAGCAGGGTCGACAGCGCGTCGACATAGCCCGGCCAGATCTCCAGCCCGTTATTGCGGCCGCGAATGGTGCGCGCCATGGCTTAGCCCTTCGCCTCGTCGAACCGCGCCGCCACGGTTCTGGTCAGGATCTTGAGATCGTGGCGCAGATCGGCCAGGCCCTGCACGCGGCCCTGTTCCGCCTCGGCGATCAGCCGCGCCATCAGCAGCTCGATATTGCGCAGATGCGCCCGCGCGACCTCGCCACCATTGCGCTCCTCGCCCCGCTCGACGAGGCGCGAGAGTGCCGCAACCCCTTCGCCCACCCGCAGCATCACCCGCTGCGAGGCCTGGATCGATTCCGCCAGCACCGCCATCCGCTCGCTCAGCGCCAGTATGGTCTGTGCCGTCTCGCCGCTTCTCTCCTCGCTGCGCATCAGCAGACGCTGCAGCGCCTCGACATTCTCGGCGCTCTGCTCAAGCACCGCCTGCACATAGGCCGGCAGTCCGCCCTCGGCCTCGGCGGCCATCGCGCCGCTCGAAACCCGGGTCAGCCCGGCGAGCCACTCCTCCAATTCGTTGAAGAAGCGCGTCATCGCCTGGCCCGCGGTCAGGTCGAGGAAGCCGAGGATCAACGCCCCCGACAATCCGAACATCGAGGAGGAAAACGCCGTGCCCATTCCCGCCAGCGGCCCGGCCAGCCCGGCCTTGAGCTGGGCGAACATGCCGTTCACATCCCCGCCCGCGAGGTTCATCGCCGCGATCACCGCGGCAACCGCGTGCACCGTCTTCAGCAGGCCCCAGAACGTCCCGAGCAGGCCGAGAAAGATCATCACGCCGGTGACGTAACGCGAGGTCTCGCGGCTTTCGTCGAGCCGGCTGGCGATGCCATCGAGCATGGTGCGCATGCTCGCGACCGAGAGCGTCACCCGCCGCCCGTCATCCTGCCGGTCGCCGAACATCCGCGCCATCGGCAGCAGCAGCCGCGGCTTCGGCCCCTGCTCGATCGAGGCGCGCGAGCGCTGGAACCGCTCCACCCAGTCCACTTCCGGGCTCAGCCGCATCACCTGCCGCAGATTCCAGAAAACCCCGAACACCTCGACCAGCGCGATCACCGAATTGACCACCGGATTGGCAAGGAAGAAGGATTTCAGCACCGGTGCGAGAAATGCGGCCAGGCCATAGACCACCACCAGAAACACCAGCATGCGGATCAGGTAGCTGTTCGGGCGGGTCATGATCGCTCCTGTTCAGGGAAGGGTGCTCAGCGTCACGCGGTCATCCGGCGTGCCCGGCACATCGCCGAGCGCCTGGACGATGATCCGCTGCGCCGGAATGCCGGACGCCACCAGCAGGTCGCGCACCGCGAGCCCCCGCCGCAGCGCCAGCCGCCGGCCGACCGAGGGGTCATCCGCGCGGCCCGGCGCGGTTGCCCGCACCAGAAACCGCATCCCGCGCGGCCGGGGTGCTGCGAGAAACCGCTTTACCGACGCGACTGACGCCGGACCAGGCGCGGCGGCATCGCCCGGAAACACGATCGCGAGCGGCACGGGGGCGACGGGCTTTGCCGGCAGCGACGGTTTGGGTGGCGAAGGCTGGGGCGGCGACGGTTGGGGCGGGGCAGGGGACGCCTTCGCCCCCGCGGGCGGCGGTAGCGGTAGCGGTGGCGGCAGCTTCAGCCGCGCCGCCGCCGGATGCGACGCCGCGGGATGCGACGCCGCGGGATGTCTGCGCGCGTGATGCTCCACCGTGCGATGCGTCACCGCGCGATGCTTCGCCATGCGATGCGTCACCGCGCGATCCGGCGTTGCGTGAGGCGCCGGCGCCGGGCCGCCAAGCTGCCGCAGCGCCTGCGGGTTGACGACAACCTGCGCCCGCACCGGAACCATGAGGCTCACCGCGGCCGCCGCGCACGCCGCAAGGAGAAAACCCTGTCGCATTCCGCGCGACACTAGCGCATGTCTCCCATGCCGCTCAATGCCGGCCCGGTCCCTGACCCGGCTCAGGCCTTCGCGCTCTCCAGCGCCGAGCCGACCAGCTCGCGCAGCCGCGGATGGATATGCGGATTGCCGGCGACGATGTCGCCGCTCAGCGCGTCGCTGCCATCCGGTGCGGTGGCATAGCCGCCCGCCTCGCGCACCATGAGCGCGCCGGCGGCGATATCCCATAAATGGGTGCCGAATTCCCAATAGCCCTCATACCGCCCGGCCGCCGTCCAGGCGAGGTCGAGCGAGGCCGCGCCCACCCGCCGCACGCCCGCCGTCTCCGGCATCAGCGCGCCGAGCACGCGGGCGAAGGCGAGGCGGTTGCGCGGCGCCGTGCGGGCGAAGGGGATACCCGTCGCGAACAGCGCGGCCGACCAGTCCCGCCGCGACGAGACGCGCAGCCGGCGGTCGTTCAGATAGGTGCCGACGCCCTTTTCGGCCCAGAACAGCTCGTCGAGCGCCGGCGCCATCACCAGGCCGGCGACGATCTCGCTGCCGCCATCCGGCAGCCGCTTCTCCAGCGCGATCGAGATCGCCCAGTTCGGAATCGCGTGCAGGAAATTGGTCGTCCCGTCGAGCGGATCGACGATCCACCGCCAGGCCCAGTTCTCCGAGCCATGCGCCCCGCTTTCCTCCATCAGGAAAGCGTAGCCGGGTCGCGCGCGCTCCAGTTCCTCGCGGATGGTCTGCTCGGCGCGCATGTCCGCCTGGCTGACGAAGTCGGACGGCCCCTTCACCGAGACCTGCAGATGCTCGACCTCGTTGAAATCGCGGACCAGCCGACGCGCGGCCTTCTGGGCCGCGGCGACCATGATGGTCATGTGCGCGGAATGGCGGGGTGTCATGGCTTGCTACTCCGGAAAACGGTCGGGCGCGGCGGTGGCGCCGCGCGCGGCCTCAGCCCTTGGCCCGCTCGACGTAGGTCGAATCCTCGGTGCGGACGACGATACGCTCGCCCGCCTCGATGAAGGGCGGCACCATCACCTTCACGCCGTTGGACAGCTTCGCCGGCTTGTAGGACGAGGAGGCGGTCTGCCCCTTCACCACCGGATCGGCCTCGACGATCTCCAGCGTCACCGTCGCCGGCAGGTGGATGCCGACCGGGTCGCCCTCCACGAGGTCGATGATCACCGACATGTTGTCCTGCAGGAACGGCGCCTGGTCGCCGAGCAATTCGGCCGGCACCAGAAACTGCTCGAACGTCTCGCCATCCATCAGCACGAGATTGTCGCCGTCGGTGTAGGAATAGGTATAGTCGCGGTTGTCCGTCATCAGCCGCTCGACCGTGTCGGCGGTGCGCCAGCGCTCGTTGGTCTTGTTCCCGGTCTTGAGGTCGCGCATCTCCACCTGGATGAACGCGCCGCCCTTGCCCGGGGTGATGATCTGCTGCTTGAGCACCGTCCAGCGGCGACCATCATGCTCGATCACCTGGCCGGCGCGGATCAGATTCGCCTGCTGCTTCATGAAATGACACCCGATCTTGGATAAGGATGGGGCGGCTTAGCCCGCCGCGCCGCTTTGGGCAAGTTTTCGCTCCGCCGCCGCCAGCGCCGCGCGGATGATCCCGAGCCCCTCGCGGTGCCAGCGCTGGACCGTTTTGTGATCCGCCCGCAGCACGCCGCCGAGCCGGCGCCAGGGAAACAGGTGCCGCCCGGTCAGCGGATGGGTCAGTGCCCGCGCGCCGAGAATCCGCCGCAGCACGAACCGCTCCTCCGGGATCGCGGCGAGCCAGCCGAGCGCCTCGTCCATCCGGTCGATCTCGGCACCCGAGGGGTGCGGCGGGCGAATGCGCGAGGCCTCCCAGCCATAGGCATCGAGCGCGCTGCGCACCACGTCGTAGCGGGTGATCCTGAGATGCGGCGAATAGCCCCGCTCGGGCAGCGCCAGCAGGCACGAGCCCGCCGCCTCCAGCCGTGACGCGATCGCGCCGATCGGATCCGCCGCCCCGCTGACCGCCGGGCATGGCGCAATTGCCACCATCCCGCTCGTCCCGGCGCGCAGGCCCGAGCCCAGCACCTCGCCCGCCCGTTGCGCCCGCATTGTGCTCATCGCCTTTCCTCCCGTCCGGGGGCGGCAAGGGGGACGAACGGCGTGCCCTCCAGGATCGTCCCTCGTATCAGCAACCCCCAGGAGCGCAGATGCCCGGCCGGCAGCGGCGGGCGGTTCGGCTCGTCCTCCGGCGGCGGTTTCGGCCGCGCCGCCTGGCTCGGCCCGCCGGCGGCGCAGAGCCGCCGCCCGCGCTCGATGATCGTGTTGCGCGACAGGCCGAGCACGGCGGCAATCGTCCCCCAGGTCGCCCCGTCCGCCCGCATGCGGCGGATCGTGGCATCGGCGGCGTCGGTCCAGATGCGGCGTTCAGGCATCGCTCATCTCCGTGGTGGATGAGCAGATTGTTAGTTCATTCGGTTAGTGATGTCAATAAAACTAACAAATTGAATCACGCGGCCGCATCCGGGCCTGTCGGCGGATCGCCAGCATCGCCAAGCCGAATGATCAGTCAATCATATGAAAGAATTGAAGTTATTCGCCGGCTCGCGCCGACACTTCGCCCGAGTCAGGCAGGAAAAAAAATCGCGCCCGCAGCAGCACATCGCCCTCGACCGCCGCTTGTACCGCTGCTTCGCCGTTAGTATCGCCGACAATCACCACGTCGCCCGCCCCGTCTGCCGTCCCCCGCGCACGCTCGAGAAACAGCCGCGTCAGCGCGGCAGCCACCGCGCCGCGCGGCACGCAGCACGAACACCCGATCCCATGTCCGAATCGCCGCACCGCCTCCGCCGCAAACCCACCCACGACCCGCGCGCCGGCAGGCGGCGCGAACCCCTCCTGCACCAGCACCGCATCTCCCGGCGCCACCGCCCCGCCAAACCTGATCGCGATCCGCATTCCTGCTCCGTTTTCGCTCCGGCCGCCGCCTTGCGGCACGGTCCGATCCTGCATGATCGGGTAAAGATGCTCTAACCTTCTGCGCCCTCGCCGGCAGCCGCGCCGGTCGAATCGGCGATTGTGCGACCGCCGCGCCGCCCCGGCGCCGCCGTCACCACCAGCCCGGCGATCACCAGCGCCGCCCCCGCCCAGCCCACTGCCGGCAGCCGCTCGCCGACGACAACGACCGCCAGCACCGCCGCCACCACCGGCTCGACCAGAGTGATCGTCGTCGCGACACTCACCGGGATCCGCGCCAGCCCGATGCCGAAGCAGAGATAGCCGAGAAACATCGGCACCGCCGCCATGTAAACGCCCACCGCCGCATTGCCCCATGAATCGAGAAACGCGCCGCCGGTCGCCAGCAGCACCGGCATCAGCAGCGCGCCGCCGATCCCGAACGTCGCCCCCATCGCCACCACCGAGCGGATGCCGCGCAGCATCATCCGCCGCGCGGTCCAGGCATAGAGCGCATAGGTCAGTCCGCCGACGAGGCCGAGCCCGATCCCGAGGCTGCTCCCTTCGCCCGACGCCGCCCCCGGTTCCGACAGGGCGAGCAGCGCCATGCCGGCAATCCCCGGCAGCGCCCCGGCGGCCCAGCGCGCGGAGAGCCGCGTGCCCGCGTGTGCGCGCTCGATCAGCGCCGAGAAGATCGGCGCCGAGCCGAGGGTCACCACCGTCCCCACCGCCACACCGGACAGCCGCATCGAGCTGTAGAAGGCGAGGGGATACAGCGCCACCGCGACACCCCCGGCCACGAGCAGTCCTCCGTGCCGCGCCAGCGCCGGCAGGTCGCGCAGGATGCGGGGAGCGGCGAGCAGCGCCTGCAACAGCCCGCCGATCCCCATCGCCGCGGCACCGATCGCCAGCGGCCCGACCGCGGGCGCGAAGGTCGCGGCCGTGCCGGTGGTGCCCCAGACCAGCGAGGCGAACAGCACCGCCGCCACCCCGACCGCAAAGCCGCCGTCTTGCCCAGGGGCACTGTCATTGCCGCGCACAAGCGCGCTGTGATCGCCGTGTCCGCGCGCGCCGCCGTCCCCGGCCACCGTCATCCCGCCCTCCATCCTTGCCCCGACCGCGAGGTCGTCCAATGAGGGCTATTTCCGGCCTCCGCACCGAAACCGCAATCGGGCGGACTTCATGTCGGGAATGTCGCGGCCTTCAGCAGCAGCGAGGCAGCGAGCAGCAGCATCGTGACGCCAACCACCCGGTCCAGCACCCACCATGCGGCGGGCCGGCCGAACACCGGGCGGAGCATACGCGCGCCGAAGCCGAGAGCGGCGAACCACGAGAGGCTGGCGCTCATCGCCCCGGCTGCGAAAACCGGCCGCAGCGCCACCGGCTGCGTCGCCCCGATCGCGCCGAGCAGCAGCACTGTGTCGAGATAGACATGCGGGTTGAGAAAGGTGAACCCCGCCGTCGCCAGCAGCGCCCGGCGCAGCGTCACCCGCTCGCCCGCGCCGAGATCCACCGCCGCCAGCGCCTGCCGCCGCAGCGCCGCGATGCCGTTCCAGCCGAGAAACGCCGCCCCGCCCAGCGTCAGCACCAGGGTGAAGCGCGGCGCGGCGCCGATGAACGCGCCGACCCCGCCCACCCCGGCGGCGATCAGCACCGCATCCGCGAGGGCGCAGAACGCCACCACCGCGCCCACATGCTCGCGCCGCAACCCCTGCCGCAGCACGAACAGGTTCTGCGCCCCGATCGCGATGATCAGCGCCGCCGAAGCCGCATAGCCGGCGAGAAAGGAAGCTGCATATCCGCTCATGCGTCAGCCTATGGCCGCGCCGATCAAATCAGGAAAGCTTGTTTTTCTAATGTGAACGAAGTAGCGCTTCATTCGTGCTGGATTATCCCGCCCTTGCCGCCCTGCTCGGCGTCACCCCGTCCGCGATCTCCCAGCGTGTCCGCGGTCTTGAGGAGCGGATCGGCGCGATCCTGATCATCCGCGGCCAGCCCTGCACGCCGACCGCGCTGGGCAGCCGCCTCTGCGCGCACGCCGATCGCGTCCATCTGCTCGAAGTCGATCTCGCGCCGCTCCTGCCCGAGGCGGACGCCGGCCATGCGCCCACCCTGCGCATCGCGGTCAATGCCGACAGTCTCGCCACCTGGTTCCCCGACGCCGTCGCCGGTTTCAGCCGCGACAGCCGGACCCTGCTCGACCTCGTGCTGGACGACGAATCCCACACCGCCGCCCGCCTGCGCGCCGGCGAGGTGCTCGCCGCCGTCACCGCCGATCCCGAACCCGCCCAGGGCTGCCGCACCATTCCGCTCGGCGCGATGCGCTATGCCGCCTGCGCCAGCCCCGCCTTCCTCGCCCGCTACTTTCCCGGCGGCATCACCGCCGCCACCCTGGCATCCGCTCCGCATCTGCGGTTCGACCGGCGGGACACGCTGCAAGCGCGCTGGGCCATGGCGGCGCATGGCGCCAGCCTCGCCGGCCCCACTCATTTCGTGCCCTCGGCGCATGCCTTTCTCGACCTCGCGCTGGCCGGCCTCGGCTGGGGCCTGCACCCGCTCGCGCTGGCCGCAGCGCATCTCGCCGCCGGCCGTCTCGTCGAACTGCCCCCGGCTCAGCGGCTCGACGTCGCACTCTACTGGACGGTGGCCCGCCTTCACGCTGCCCCGCTGCGCCGCCTGACCCGCGATGTCGCCGCCGCCGCCCGCCGCCATCTCGCCTGATCCCGAGCGCTGCCACGCGTAGCGGCTGTCGATTGCCAATACCAAAAAGTTACTTTAACTGCCGCGCGCATGACCGGAACGTCATCCTGCGTGCCCGCCGAATGGCTCGACCGCCATCCTCTCGTCCCGCTGCTCATCCTCGCTTTGGCCCCGCTGCTGGGCCTGCTGCCAGACTGGCTGTTCGGCCTCAGCCTGAACCCGATCTGGACGAACTCCGGTGCCGCGACCGGCAGCCTCCCCGGCCTGATCCACGGCCAGTCGATCGGCGATCCCAATATCGGCTGGACCAGTCAGGCCCTCGGCCATCTCGCTGCGGAAGACTGGCTGCACCTGCGCCTGCCCTGGTGGAACCCCGATAACGGCATCGGCCTGCCGCTCGCCGGCGAAATCCAGCCGGAGGCCTTCTTTCTGCCCTTCGTGCTGCTCCTTGCCCTGCCGGCCGGCGTCGTCTGGCTGCAAACCCTGATGCAGGCCATGGTCGGCCTCGCGACCTACGCCCTGTTCCGCCGGCTGTCCCTCGGCCGCCTCGCCGCCCTCGCCGGCGCGCTGCTCTTCGCCTTCAACTCTGTCTTTGCCTTTCCGCCACATATCGGCGAACTCTGCGCGATGCCCTTCCTGCCCATCCTCCTGCACGGCATCGAGGATGCGCGCGACGAGGCACACCCCCACCGCGCCGTCATTCTCCTCGCGCTCGGCATCGCCTTCTCGATCCTGGCCGGCTTCCCCGAGGCTGCCTATGTCAACGGCCTGTTCGCCCTCGCCTGGGCCGCCTTCCGCCTCGTCCGCGCCCCGCGCCGGGTGTGCTTTGCCCTGCGCATCGCCGCCGGCGGATTCTGCGGCCTCGCCATCGCGGCGCCGCAACTCGTCGCCTTCGCCGATGCCCTGCTCGCCAGCGGCCAACTCGGCGGCCATAATTTCGGCCTGCAAGTCATCCCCGTGCGGGGTATCGCCGGCATCCTCGTGCCCTATGTCTTCGGCCCGCTGAACGACTTGATCGGCAGCAAACCCCTCTACGACATCGCGGGTTCGACCGGACATTTCATTGGCCTGCTGCCCATCCTCGCCGCCCTGTTCGGGCTGATCGCGGCGCGCGATCGCGGCCTTGCCTGGTTCCTTGGCGGCTGGACGCTGCTCTGTCTCGGCCGCCTGTTCGGCTTCCCCCCGATCATCGCCGTCAGCCTCCTCATCCCCGGCCTGATCAAGGTCTATTTCTGGCGCTACGCGACCCCCATCTGGCTGTTGCCGATCGCGACCCTCGCCGCAAGCGGGCTTGACGCGGCCCGCTTTGCGTCATTGCCGCGCGCCCTGCCGCTGTTGGTGGTCTTCATCCTTCTGGTGCTCTCCGGCGTGCTGGCGGCGCCGTCCCTGCTGCCATGGCACCTCGCCGGCGCCGTCGCCACGATCCAGCTTGCCTGGTATCGCGCCGCCCTCGCCGCCGGCGCCGCCGGCCTGCTGCTCGCCGCCCTCGCGCTCTACGCCCTGCGCGGCGAGGCCCGGCGCCTCGCCTTCGCCGCCCTTCTCGCCACCAACGCCATCGCCCTGTTCCTCGTCCCCCGGCTCGGCAATCACCGCGCCGGCACGCTCGATACCGCGGCGATATCCTATCTCCGCACCCATCTCACCCCCGCCCGCGCCTATTCGATCGGCCCGATCTTCGCCAATTACTCCGCCTATTTCGGCTATCCCGACATCACCTACGACTACTTCCCGGCCGATCTCTCCTTCGCCCGCTACATCCACGACCATCTCGTCCCGGAGTTCTGGACCCACCGGCCGCCGCCACTCTTCCAGGTGCCCTTTGTCCCCCTCACGCCCGATATCGCGCGTGCTGAATTCCTGCGCCGCGAGCCGGCCTATGCCGCGCTTGCCATCCGCTACCTGATTGCCCCCGCATCCTTCACACCCGCGCCCACCGTCGCCTTCCCGCCGATCAGCGCCAATGCCATGGCCATTCCCCTCGCGCCCGGCCATGCGGTCACCTTCCGCGGCACCGCGTCCGCCGCGCTCGCCAAGCTCCCCGCGTTTACCCGGATCGGCATCCTCCACGGCACCTACGGCAACGCTGCCAACGGCACAGGGATCATCACGATCTGCCCCGGCGCGCCTGGCGCACCCGGCGCCGCCTGCGCGTCCGGCCGCGCGCCGATGCGCGGCTCGCCGGACAACGGGCCCTTCACGGTCAAGCTGAACCATCCGGTCCATCTGCATCAGGGCGAGGCCTTCACCATCACCTTCGCCCATCGCGGCGGCACCAATCCCGATGCCGTCTGGGCCTACATCACCAGCAGTCCCACCGCCGTCGCGATCACCCTGCCCGACGGCAAGCCGGTCCCCTTCCACACCCCGCGCCTCGTGTTCAGCGCTCCCCCGCCGCCATACCTGGTCCGTGCCTGGTCGGATAATCAGCTCAGCATCTGGCGCCTGACCAACGCCGCGCCGTTCTACACGACCGACCCGGCCTGTTCCCTCGCATCGCCCGGCACCGATCACGTGATTGCCACCTGTGCGGCGCCCGCGCGCCTGACCCGCCGCGAACTCTACGCCGCCGGCTGGCGCGCGACCGACAATGCGACACCTGTTCCGCTCACCCGCACCGGCGAGGTCTTCCAGTCCGTCCCCCTGCACAAGGGGATTAACCGTCTGCGCTTCACCTTCGCGCCGCGCTACAGCCGCTATGCCTGGATCGCCGCGTCTCTCGGCCTCCTCGCGCTCCTGGCCGAGGCGGCGCGCGGCATCGGCGCAGGAGCACGGCGTAACGCAGGGCGCTGAGCCAACCCGCCCTCCCGCCACCTGCCGCCATCTCGCATGATCCCGCCCGGCGCAACGTGCCCCCGCCGCCGCTCCGGATTGGAATTGTCGAGGCGTTACTATATCTGGTCCCATCATGACCGACATTTCACTTCTCGAAGCCCTCCGCCACCGCGTCCTCCTCTGCGACGGCGGCATGGGCTCGCGCGTCCAGGCCCTCACCCTCGACACCGAGCGCGATTACTGGGGCAAGGAAAACTGCACCGAGGTGCTGAACCTCTCCCGCCCCGACCTCGTGCGCGAAATCCATCGCGGCTACTACGAAGCCGGGGCCGACATGGTGGAGACCAACAGCTTCGGCGGCTCGCCCATCACCCTCGCCGAATTCGAGCTGGGCGACCGCGCCCGCGAGATCAACCGCATCGCCGCCGAACTCGCCCGCGAGGCCGCCGAAACCTTCGCCGACGGGCGCGACCGCTACGTGATCGGCAGCGTCGGCCCCGGCACCAAGCTGCCCACCCTCGGCAACATCGAATACGACCCGCTGGAAGCCGGCCTGGCCGAGCAGTGCCGCGGCCTGATCGAGGGCGGGGTGGACGCCATCCTGATCGAAACCTGCCAGGACACGCTGCAGATCAAGGCCGCCGTCAACGGCGCGAAGATCGCCCGTGCCGAGCTTGGGCGCGATACGCCGATCTTCGTGCAGGTCACCGTCGAGACCACCGGCACCCTGCTCGTCGGGCCGGACATCGCCGCCGCCGCCACCGTGATCCAGGCGCTCGACGTGCCGTTGATCGGCCTGAACTGCGCCACCGGCCCGCAGGAAATGGCCGAGCATGTCCGCTTCCTGTCGCAGAACTGGCCCGGCCTCATCTCGGTCCAGCCCAATGCCGGCCTGCCCGAACTGGTCGATGGCAAGACCCATTACCCGCTCTCGCCGGCCGAACTCGCCTCCTGGCTCGAACGCTTCATCCACGAGGACGGCATCAACCTCATCGGCGGCTGCTGCGGCACCTCCACCCCGCATATCGCCGCCCTCGACGCCATGCTCCGCCGCAATGGCGAGGTTCGCCCGGCACCCGTCCCGCGCAAGCCGGTCTGGATCCCCTCGGTCGCCAGCCTCTACGGCTCGACCCCGCTGCGCCAGGAAAACGCCTATTTCTCGATCGGCGAGCGCTGCAACGCCAACGGCTCCAAGAAATGGCGCGAGCTGCAGGAAAAGCACGACTGGGACGGCTGCGTCTCCATGGGCCGCGAACAGGTCGCCGAGGCCTCCAACGCGCTCGACATCTGCACCGCCTTCGTCGGCCGCGACGAACTCGGCGAAATGTCCGAAATCATCACCCGCTTCACCTCGTCGGTGAACGCGCCGCTGGTGATCGACTCCACCGAAACCCCCGTCATCGAAGCCGCCCTCAAGCTCCACGGCGGCAAGCCCATCATCAACTCGATCAATTTCGAGGATGGCGAACACATCGCCGAAGAGCGCATGGTGCTCGCCCGCAAGTTCGGCGCCGCCGTGATCGCCCTCACGATCGACGAGGTCGGCATGGCCAAGGAGCCGGCGCAGAAGCTCGAAATCGCCACCCGCCTGGTCGATTTCGCCTGCCGCAAGCACGGCCTCCCGCAATCCGACCTGCTGATCGACCCGCTCACCTTCACCGTCGCCACCGGCAACGAGGACGACCGCAAGCTCGGCCTCTGGACCCTCGAAGGCATCAAGCTGATCCGCGATGCCTTCCCCGACATCCAGATCATCCTCGGCCTGTCCAACATCTCCTTCGGCCTCAACCCCGCCGCCCGCGCGGTGCTGAACTCCGTCTTCCTCGACCACGCGGTGAAGGCCGGCATGACCGGCGCCATCGTCCATGTCTCCAAAATCCGTCCCCTGCACCTCATCCCGCCCGAGGAAGTGCAGGTCATGGAAGACCTCATCTTCGACCGCCGCCGCGAGGATTACGACCCCCTCCAGCGCGTCCTCGAAATGTTCGCCGACCGCAAGGCCGCCGACGCGGTGAAAAAGGCCAAGGCCGACACCGTCGAGGGCCGCCTGCGCGACCGTATCGTCGATGGCGACCGCAAGGGCCTCGCCGACGATCTCGACGAGGCGATGAAATCCCACCCCCCGCTCGACATCATCAACAACCTCCTGCTCGACGGCATGAAAACCGTGGGCGAGCTGTTCGGCGCCGGCAAGATGCAGCTCCCCTTCGTCCTGCAATCCGCCGAAACCATGAAAGCCGCCGTCGCCTATCTCGAACCCCACATGGAGCGCCTCGAGGGCCAGCAGAAGGGCACCATCGTCCTCGCCACCGTGAAGGGCGACGTGCACGACATCGGCAAGAACCTCGTCGACATCATCCTCACCAACAACGGTTACCGCGTCGTCAATCTCGGCATCAAGGTTCCCCTGGCGGACATGGTCGCCGCCGCGAGGGAACACCGCGCCCACGCCATCGGCATGTCCGGCCTACTGGTGAAATCCACCGTCGTCATGCGCGAAAATCTCGAGGAAATGTCCCGCCAGGGGCTCGACATCCCCGTCCTCCTCGGCGGCGCCGCGCTCACCCGCAACTATGTCGAGGAAGATTGCGTCGCCGCCTACGCCTCCGGCCGCGTTGCCTACGCCCGCGACGCCTTCGACGGCCTCCACCTGATGGACAAGGTCACCGGCAACGGGTTCGACGATTACCTCGCCGCCCTCCAGTCCAAGCGCCGCGGCAAGGCCCGCAACACCAAGCGCACCCTTGGCCAGGCCGATGCCCGCGGCTTTGCCCCGGTCGACATCTCCGCCGTCCAGATCCGCCGCCGTCGCCTCACCCGCGAAACCCCGGTGCCCACCCCGCCCTTCTGGGGCCCGAAGCTCATCGAGGCGCCGCAGAAAGCCCTCGTCCCCTACATCAACGAACGCTCCCTCTTCCAGTTCCAGTGGGGCTTCCGCAAACAGGGCAAGTCACTGGACGACTTCATGGGCTGGGCCCGCCAGGAACTCCGCCCCGTCATGAAGCGCATGCTCGACATCTGTGCTGCCGAAACCATCCTCAAGCCCCAGGCCATCTACGGCTACTGGAAGGCCGCCGGCCAGGGCAACGACCTCATCCTCTTCGCCGAGGACGGCAGCACCGAACTCGCCCGCTTCACCCTCCCGCGCCAGCCGCGCGACGACGGTGAATGCATCGCCGACTTCTTCCGCGACGTGGACGACGCTGAACGCGACGTCATCGGCCTGCAAGTCGTCACCATGGGCGAAAAAGCCTCCGACACCGCCCGCGCCTGGTTCGAGGAAAACCGCTACCAGGATTACCTCTACCTCCACGGTCTTTCCGTCGAGATGGCCGAGGCGATGGCCGAATACACCCACAAACGCATCCGCGCCGAACTCGGCTTTTCCGCCGAAGACGACCGCGACATGGAAAAAATGCTCGCCCAGTCCTACCGCGGCTCACGCTACTCGTTCGGCTACCCCGCCTGCCCGAACCTCGAAGACCAGACGATGCTGCTCCGCCTCCTCGACGCCGAGCGCATCGGCGTGTCGCTCTCGGACGAACACCAGCTCCATCCCGAACAATCCACCAGCGCCATCGTCGTCCTCAACCCCCACGCGAAGTATTTTTCGGTGTGAGGGGTCGGGCGAGAGGAGGGAAGGGGAGTAAAAGAGCTTCTTTTTGAAAAAAGAAGCAAAAACTTTTGCTCTTTTGACTTTTGGATTACTCGTCGCGCTTGGCCAGCCCTGACACGACGGCCACGAGAATCAGACCGGTCATCCAGCCGAACAGCGTCTCGAACCACACCGCGAACTGTGCAATCCGCCCGCCCCAAGTCCCGGTCTCCGGTCGCCACGTCGCCTCCTGCCCGAGATTGCCCACCGGCAGAAGCACGTTCAGCGAATAGGCCAGCGGATAGAACTGCGGATACTCAAGCCTTATTGCCTTGCAATCCGTCCACCGAACATGCGCCGGCAACCCGCACATTCCGCCATACCGTGAAAACAATGCCTGTGTGGACGGCACGAACGCGCCATCCCATCGCGCCGCGGCGAAATAGCCACCACCAAAGACAAGCCAGACAACTGTGGCAATCATCAGCAGCCTGAGCGGCCGGTATCCATACCCGACCAGCGCGCCATACCCGATATGCAGCAGCCGCGCCGTCTTCCCATAAACCGAACCGCCGACCGCACGCAGCGCCTGACCCACCGAAATCTCGGGCATCTGCCCGATCAGCCCGCACTCCCGCTTGCGCCGCTCGAATGCAATCCCGACCTCCCGGGCGGCCTCGTAATGCCCCATCTCCCGCAGCACCTTGCGGAGCTGCTGCCAGGGCTGCGGCCGGAATGTCGATCCATTGCCATCCTTGCCGCTATGCGCGCCCGGCTGCTGGTCCAGCCAGTCGATCCGCATCTTCGCGTCAGTCGGCCCGTCCCTCCGAATGCGCCGTAAACGAAGCCGTCGAGCACGACGCCTTTTGCCCATGTTTTGGAATCGTCAACGAGTCGGGAAGCCGTCGCGCTGTTCAGATCGAGGATACCTGCTTCGATCGTGACACCGTCGATCATCAATGTACCGCGGATATGGGCCTGCTGCATATCAATGGCTTTTTGCTTGCCTCGAAATTTTCCTCCGCGGCAAACGAGATCTCCCTCGATTTTCGCCCCGAGCAGCCGCACCTTGCCGGTCGCCGTGAACTTATCGTTGAGGATCACGTTACCACCGACATCGACCCCATCGGCGCTGAGGGCATCATGACCCTCATTTTGGAACGTGCCGCCGGCGCATACGAGATCGCTCCCGATTTTGGCCCCGAGCAGCCGCACCTCGCCAGTCGCCGTGAACTTATCGTTGAGGAACACGTTACCACCGACATCGACCCCATCGGCGCTGAGGGCATCATGACCCTCATTTTGGAACGTGCCGCCGGCGCATACGAGATTGCTCCCGATTTTGGCCCCGGGTAGCCGCACCTTGCCGGTCGCCGTGAACTTATCGTTGAGGAACACGGTACCACCGACATCGACCCTATCGGCGCTGAGGGCATCATGACCCTCATTTTGGAACGTGCCGCCGGCGCATACGAGATCGCTCCCGATTTTGGCTCCGAGCAGCCGCACCTCGCCAGTCGCGACGAACCCGCCCCTCAAAAACAGTGAGCCGTCGCAGGTCAGGCGATCGCCTTGCAAACCCGGCATCTTGCTGCCGGCCAAATTGAGCGAACCTCTGATCCGCGAATCACGGAAAACCGGCGCGGCCTCAAATGCGGATCCCACCATAAGGAGCCCGCCCTTGGTCTCCACCCCTTCCAGATCGAATGCCCCTTCGATCCATGCGCCCTGAAGCTGCACACCCGTCTCATGCACGGGGGCGTCTTCGTCACCGCCTAGTGCCAGAAAGCGGATGAACGTGCCCCGCAACGTCTTGGCGTCGATGGCGCTCTCCGGCCGCTCTTTACCGAAAACCGCGCCCCCTCCCGCCGCCGCGCAATCCAGCAATTTTCGCTCCGCCGTGCTGAGTTTCCCAAACTCCGCCAGCGTGCGTCCTTTTGGCCGCTTCGAGCCCTGAGCATCCGTCATCTTGGCCCACCCGTTAACACCCGGTTCCAACTATCACACCCGAACGAAATCGAAATAAAGCCCCGAAGCAGAATCGCGCCACCGTGCCCGCGCCGTATGGTCGCCCGCTTAGCCCTCGGGACCGGCACCGCACCTCGCGCCGTCGCACGCTCCGGACCCGCATCCATCGTCGGGCAGCCGGCCAGCAGGGATCAATCGGCGTTAGGAGGCTTCGGGATCACCGTTTACGGCCACCGCCAATGCTTCGGCAACTCCGGAAACCCCGCCATCCATGACGGCGTTTCCGCCATCTGGATCGCCTCGGTCGGGGGCAGAATCTCGGGGTCGTCGAACGTGCCCGTCTGCACGTCCACGCTCCCCGGAAACAGTTTTTTGCTCCGGTAGAACAATCCTGGGCCGCATCTCGGGCAGAACGAGCGCTCCACGTCGCCGGAGGAGCGATAGACCGAAACCTCGCCGCTGACCCGGAGCATCCCCTCGTCCACCACCGCCCAGCCCACCACCGGCGCCGCCGCGCAGCGCCGGCAATCGGCGCAGAAACACAGCGAATGCCGCCGGGGCCGCCCGCCGATCACATACCGCACCGCCCCGCAATGGCACCCGCCCGCAATCTCCATCGCCGCCATCAACCCACCATCCGGCCCCGCCGTCTCGCAACCCTATCCCGCCAGCCGCCCTACAAAAATCAAAATCGCCCCCACCAGACCCAAGGCAGGGCAGGGCGCCATCTCGCCTGGTCCCGCGCGCTGCCACGCGTAGCGGCTGTCGATTGCCAATACCAAAAAGTTACTTTAACTGCCGCGCGCATGACCGGAACGTCATCCTGCGTGCCCGCCGAATGGCTCGACCGCCATCCTCTCGTCCCGCTGCTCATCCTCGCTTTGGCCCCGCTGCTGGGCCTGCTGCCAGACTGGCTGTTCGGCCTCAGCCTGAACCCGATCTGGACGAACTCCGGTGCCGCGACCGGCAGCCTCCCCGGCCTGATCCACGGCCAGTCGATCGGCGATCCCAATATCGGCTGGACCAGTCAGGCCCTCGGCCATCTCGCTGCGGAAGACTGGCTGCACCTGCGCCTGCCCTGGTGGAACCCCGATAACGGCATCGGCCTGCCGCTCGCCGGCGAAATCCAGCCGGAGGCCTTCTTTCTGCCCTTCGTGCTGCTCCTTGCCCTGCCGGCCGGCGTCGTCTGGCTGCAAACCCTGATGCAGGCCATGGTCGGCCTCGCGACCTACGCCCTGTTCCGCCGGCTGTCCCTCGGCCGCCTCGCCGCCCTCGCCGGCGCGCTGCTCTTCGCCTTCAACTCTGTCTTTGCCTTTCCGCCACATATCGGCGAACTCTGCGCGATGCCCTTCCTGCCCATCCTCCTGCACGGCATCGAGGATGCGCGCGACGAGGCACACCCCCACCGCGCCGTCATTCTCCTCGCGCTCGGCATCGCCTTCTCGATCCTGGCCGGCTTCCCCGAGGCTGCCTATGTCAACGGCCTGTTCGCCCTCGCCTGGGCCGCCTTCCGCCTCGTCCGCGCCCCGCGCCGGGTGTGCTTTGCCCTGCGCATCGCCGCCGGCGGATTCTGCGGCCTCGCCATCGCGGCGCCGCAACTCGTCGCCTTCGCCGATGCCCTGCTCGCCAGCGGCCAACTCGGCGGCCATAATTTCGGCCTGCAAGTCATCCCCGTGCGGGGTATCGCCGGCATCCTCGTGCCCTATGTCTTCGGCCCGCTGAACGACTTGATCGGCAGCAAACCCCTCTACGACATCGCGGGTTCGACCGGACATTTCATTGGCCTGCTGCCCATCCTCGCCGCCCTGTTCGGGCTGATCGCGGCGCGCGATCGCGGCCTTGCCTGGTTCCTTGGCGGCTGGACGCTGCTCTGTCTCGGCCGCCTGTTCGGCTTCCCCCCGATCATCGCCGTCAGCCTCCTCATCCCCGGCCTGATCAAGGTCTATTTCTGGCGCTACGCGACCCCCATCTGGCTGTTGCCGATCGCGACCCTCGCCGCAAGCGGGCTTGACGCGGCCCGCTTTGCGTCATTGCCGCGCGCCCTGCCGCTGTTGGTGGTCTTCATCCTTCTGGTGCTCTCCGGCGTGCTGGCGGCGCCGTCCCTGCTGCCATGGCACCTCGCCGGCGCCGTCGCCACGATCCAGCTTGCCTGGTATCGCGCCGCCCTCGCCGCCGGCGCCGCCGGCCTGCTGCTCGCCGCCCTCGCGCTCTACGCCCTGCGCGGCGAGGCCCGGCGCCTCGCCTTCGCCGCCCTTCTCGCCACCAACGCCATCGCCCTGTTCCTCGTCCCCCGGCTCGGCAATCACCGCGCCGGCACGCTCGATACCGCGGCGATATCCTATCTCCGCACCCATCTCACCCCCGCCCGCGCCTATTCGATCGGCCCGATCTTCGCCAATTACTCCGCCTATTTCGGCTATCCCGACATCACCTACGACTACTTCCCGGCCGATCTCTCCTTCGCCCGCTACATCCACGACCATCTCGTCCCGGAGTTCTGGACCCACCGGCCGCCGCCACTCTTCCAGGTGCCCTTTGTCCCCCTCACGCCCGATATCGCGCGTGCTGAATTCCTGCGCCGCGAGCCGGCCTATGCCGCGCTTGCCATCCGCTACCTGATTGCCCCCGCATCCTTCACACCCGCGCCCACCGTCGCCTTCCCGCCGATCAGCGCCAATGCCATGGCCATTCCCCTCGCGCCCGGCCATGCGGTCACCTTCCGCGGCACCGCGTCCGCCGCGCTCGCCAAGCTCCCCGCGTTTACCCGGATCGGCATCCTCCACGGCACCTACGGCAACGCTGCCAACGGCACAGGGATCATCACGATCTGCCCCGGCGCGCCTGGCGCACCCGGCGCCGCCTGCGCGTCCGGCCGCGCGCCGATGCGCGGCTCGCCGGACAACGGGCCCTTCACGGTCAAGCTGAACCATCCGGTCCATCTGCATCAGGGCGAGGCCTTCACCATCACCTTCGCCCATCGCGGCGGCACCAATCCCGATGCCGTCTGGGCCTACATCACCAGCAGTCCCACCGCCGTCGCGATCACCCTGCCCGACGGCAAGCCGGTCCCCTTCCACACCCCGCGCCTCGTGTTCAGCGCTCCCCCGCCGCCATACCTGGTCCGTGCCTGGTCGGACAATCAGCTCAGCATCTGGCGCCTGACCAACGCCGCGCCGTTCTACACGACCGACCCGGCCTGTTCCCTCGCATCGCCCGGCACCGATCACGTGATTGCCACCTGTGCGGCGCCCGCGCGCCTGACCCGCCGCGAACTCTACGCCGCCGGCTGGCGCGCGACCGACAATGCGACACCTGTTCCGCTCACCCGCACCGGCGAGGTCTTCCAGTCCGTCCCCCTGCACAAGGGGATTAACCGTCTGCGCTTCACCTTCGCGCCGCGCTACAGCCGCTATGCCTGGATCGCCGCGTCTCTCGGCCTCCTCGCGCTCCTGGCCGAGGCGGCGCGCGGCATCGGCGCAGGAGCACGGCGTAACGCAGGGCGCTGAGCCAACCCGCCCTCCCGCCACCGGATTCGCTGACACTTAGTTAATTTCAATTTTTAAAAGAAATATTCGACAGAAGATATAGAGCGTCATCTGATCGGATGATGCTCTGTTTATCAGTATGGCAGAGCACGGCATCCGATCCAATCGGATCGGAAAGTGCCCTAGAGTTTGTGGGGATTTGGGATTCCCATTTGGGTGTTGCTGTGATTCAAGCTGTGAATGGAACGATTTGTACTGACGGACGCCCAATGGGCGAGGATGGAACCGCATTGTCTTGACAAGACGAGTGACCCTGGCCGCAGCGGGCGGGACAATCGGCTGTTTCTGGAAGCGGTACTTTGGATTGTCCGCACTGGCAGTCCGTGGCGTGATCTGCCTTCGATGTTTGGCAACTGGAGCACGGCCTACCGCCGGTTCAACGACTGGCGCCGCGCTGATGTTTTCAAACGGATTTTCGACGCGGTATCTGATGAACCCGATATGGAATACGCCATGGTCGACGCCACGATCGTCAAGGTCCACCGTCACGGCCAGGGCGCAAAAGGGGGACTCAAAGCCAGGCCATAGGCTGTTCCAAAGGTGGCATGACAACCAAAATCCTGGCGCTGACGGATGCCCTGGGCAACCTTGTGCGCTTTCGTCTCATGCCGGGCAATCGCCATGACGGCATCGAGGTCCCGCCACTGATCGACAACGTCGAATTCGGTGGATTGATCGCAGACAAGGCATTCGACAGCAACGCTCTGGTCGCAGAACTCAACGAAAGAGGCGCCCGGGTCGTCATTTCCCAGCATCCGGCCCGGGCACTGAAGCTGAAAATCGACCGCGAAATCTACAAATGGCGTCATCTGGTCGAGAATTTCTTCTGCAAGCTCAAAGAGTTCAAACGCATCGCCCTGCGCGCCTGCAAAACAGACCAGAGCTTCCAGGCAATGATCTACCTCGCCGCAGCCGTCATCAACTCACGATGAATCCCCACAAACCCTAGGTTCTGTACCTATTGCCATGACTACGGGGCGTCTGATTCAAGTCTGTTTGGAGGACTTGGAACATGGCGGAACTTTTCTGGCTGAACGACACGCAATGGGCTGCGATCGAACCATTGCTGCCGAAGCTTGGCGGCAAGCCTCGGGTTGATGACCGCCGGGTGCTGAGCGGCATCCTGCATCGCTTTCGCGAGGGCTTGCGATGGCGAGCGCTTCCTGAGGCCTATGGGCCACGAACCACTGTGTTCAACCGGTTCAACCGCTGGAGCCAGCGTGGCCTCTGGCAGGAGATCTTCGCGGCGCTTGTCGCCTGCGCGGATCCGCCGCGCATCGCCATGGTGGACAGCACCTCGGTTCGGGCACATCGCGCGGCCGCGGGCGGTAAAGGGGGGCGCAAAGCCAGGCCATCGGCCGGTCGAGGGGTGGACGGACGACCAAGATCCACGCCGTCGCAGATGAGCAGGGACGCATCGCCGCACTCCTCCTGACGCCAGGACAGGCCTCCGACATCAGCGGCGCGAGGGCGCTTCTGCCCACAATACCGCCACCAGAAGAGCTGATCGCCGACAAAGCCTACGACGCTGATGATCTTCGCGCCTTCCTCACCCGCCAAGGCACCAGGCCGGTGATCTCGCCCATGCCCAACCGCCGCGCCATTCCGCACTTCGACCCCGTCGCCTACAGAAAGCGCAATCTCATCGAACGCGCCTTCTGCAGGCTCAAGGACTGGCGCGCCATCGCCACACGATATGACAAAACCGCACGAAATTTCCTCGCTGGTATTTGCCTCGTCCTCGCCGTCACATCATGGATCAGTTGAGTCCAGAGCCTAGAGCATCATCCGATCCATCCGGATCGGATGTCGTGCTCTATCTTGTTGATAATTAGAGCATCTTTATCAGATCAGATGATTCCATCTGATCGGATGATGCTCTAATAAAACTGAAATCGAATCCGGTGATCCCCGCACTTTCCTGGGTCCGGCCCCGACAAAAACGCCGGTCTTTGTGCTGGTGTCGTTAATCAAATCTGCATGATTCTGAAATATTCCAAAAAGCAATTTCAAGCAGGGATTGCGCCGGGTCATGGGTTTTAGTTTTCGTAAATTTATAGAAAAATATCGAAATATAAACGTTCTCGGCGAATCCTTTGGTCTCGTCAGCTTCACGCCCGACGGCACGATCCTCGACGCGAACGAGCGGTTTCTCGGTCTTGCCGGTTATAGCCTCTCCGATCTTGCCGGCCGCCATCACCGCATCCTCGTTGCCCCTGCCGAGCGTGACAGAGCCGCCTATGCCGAATTCTGGCGCGGCCTTGCCGCCGGCACGTCCCGCTCCGGCGTGTTCCGCCGCATCGGCAAGGGCGGAAACGATCTCTGGCTCCGCGCCGTCTACTCTCCGGTGCGCAACCGTGCCGGTCGCGTCGTGCGGATCTCGGCCGCCGCCCTCGATCTGACTGCCGAAACCACGAATGCCGCCGCGAATGAGGGGCTCCTCAACGCGATCGGCCGCTCGCAGGCCGTCATCACCTTCAACCTCGACGGCACGATCCTCGATGTGAACGCCAATTTCCTCGACACGATGGGCTACGCGCGCGACGAGGTCATTGGCCACCGCCATGCCATGTTCGCCACCCAGGCCTATGCCGCGAGCCCCGCCTACGCCGCCTTCTGGGAGCGGCTGCGCAAGGGCGAGTTCTTCTCTGCCGAGTTCGAGCGCATCGGCAAGGGCGGGCGTCCCGTCTGGCTCCAGGCCACCTACAACCCTGTCTACAACGCCGATGGCAAGGTGACCCAGGTGGTCAAGTTCGCGGTCGATCTCACCACCCGCATGCGCGAGGTCGAGCTGGTCGGCGACGCGCTGGAGCGCTTGTCCGACGGTGATCTCACTGCCGGAATTGGCCGCGAGCTGATGCCCTCGCTCGACCGGCTGCGCGTCGATTTCAACGCCGCCGCGAACCGCCTGTCCGCGAGCATCGCCGGCGTCCGCCAGAGCACGGACGAAATCAACCTCGGCGTCACCGAAATCGCCGAGGCCGCGGGCGATCTCTCCGGCCGCACCGAGCGTCAGGCCGCCTCTCTCGAACAGGTCAGCACCCTGCTCGACAGCGTGACCATCGGTCTCGGCAAGACCGCCGCCAACGCCTCCCGCGCCGCCAAGGCGGTCGACGCCACCAGCGATGCCGCCCGCAAATCCCACGCCGTGGTGGGTGAGGCGGTGGCGGCGATGAACCGGATCGAGGCCTCCTCGCGCGAGATCGACCAGATCATCGGCCTGATCGACGAGGTGGCGTTCCAGACCAATTTGCTCGCGCTGAACGCGGGGGTCGAGGCCGCCCGCGCCGGCGAGGCCGGGCGCGGCTTCGCCGTCGTCGCCACCGAGGTCCGCGCGCTCGCCCACCGCTCGGCCGGTGCCGCGAAATCGATCAAGCAGCTCATCGCCCGCTCCTCCGAACAGGTCGGCGCCGGCGTGCGCCTCGTCGGCGAAACCGGAACCGCGCTCGACACCATTCTCCGCCACGTCACCGACCTGCATGGCCTGGTGGACGAAATGGCCACCGCCGCCGCCGAGCAAGCCGGCAGCCTCGCCAAGCTGAACGCCGCCACCGGCCAGGTCAGCGTCGCCGTGCAGCAGAACGCCGCGATGGTCGAGCAGACCTCGGCCGCCACCCACTCCCTGCGCGAGGAGATCGGCCGTCTCGCCCGGCGCGTCGCCGGGTTCCGCACCCTTGCCGGCGCAGCTTCCGCCCCGGTCGGTGCCGCGTCAGCCGCCCCGCGGAGGCTGCCCGAGCTGGTGTAGAGCATCATCCGATCCGGAAGGATCGGAAATTGCTCTGTGATTCTTCCCCTGAGTTGCGCGGGGGATTTCAGGTTCGGGGCGTTCGAGCCTTGCCAATCCTGCCGAACCGGATGATGCCCGGAGTCTCTCGGTCCCGACGGTGAAGCTGGCGCGCCATCGGCCGCGTCCGCCAGACGCCCCGCCTCTGGCGGTGGAAAACGAAAACGGCGGCGCAAATGCTGCGCCGCCATCTCCAGATTCAGCCTGAAGCCGCGCAGTGGCGCGCGGCTTATCGCAGCGCGGGGTCAGACCCCCGCCGCGGCCGCGACCTCCGCGGCAAAGTCTGTGGTGTCCTTCTCGATTCCCTCGCCCAGGGTGAACCGAACGAACCGGGTCAGCGTTGCCCCCGCGCCCTGGACGATCTTGTGCACCTTGCTTTCGCCATCGTGCACCCAGGTCTGCTCGAGCAGAACCACATCCTCGTAGAACTTCTTCACCCGGCCCTCGACCATCTTCTCGATGATCGCTTCCGGCTTGCCGGAGGCGCGCGCCTGGTCGGCCAGAACCGCCTTTTCCCGCTCCAGCGCCGCCGGATCGACATCGGCGATGCTCAGCGCGTCCGGCCTTGTCGCTGCGACATGCATGCCGATCTGCCGGCCCAGCGTCGCCAGCGCCTCGCTGGCCTTGCCCTCGAGCGCGACAAGCACGCCGATCTTGCCGAGGCCCGGCTTCAGCGCGCCATGCACGTAGGAGGCCGTGACACCGTCCTTCACCTCGGCCACCGCAACCCGGCGGATCGACATGTTCTCACCGACGGTCGCGACCAGGCTGACCAGCTCGTCCGCGACGCTGTGCGACGTGCCCGGATACGGGGCCGCCTTCAGCGCCTCGACATCCTCGCCCACGGTGAGCGCCAGCTTCGCTGTGGTCTCGACGAAGTTCTGGAACGCCTCGTTGCGGGCCACGAAGTCGGTCTCGGCATTCACCTCGACCATCGCCGCCCTGTTGCCCTCATGCGCAACGCCGACCAGGCCTTCCGCTGCGGTCCGCCCGGACTTCTTGGCCGCCGCGGCAAGACCCTTCTTGCGCAGCCAGTCGATCGCGGCTTCCATGTCGCCGCCGCTCTCGGTCAGCGCCTTCTTGCAGTCCATCATGCCCGCGCCGGTCTTTTCACGCAGATCCTTGACCATCGCGCCGGTGATTTCGGCCATGGGAGTTCTCCTCAGAAAATGAATAGTGCCGGGCCCGCCTCACGACAGGCCCGGAATTCGTCCCGCGTGGGGCTCAGGCCTGCGCCTCGGCGTCCTCGTCCGCCACCGCCTCGGCCGGCAGCTCCTCGAGCGCGCCGATATCGGCACCCGAAGCGGCCATCTCGGCGCTGATCCCGTCGAGCACCGCGTTCGCGACCAGGTCGCAATACATCGTGATGGCGCGGATCGCGTCGTCATTGCCGGGGATCGGATAGGTGACGCCCTCGGGGTTCGAGTTCGAGTCGAGCACCGCGACGACCGGAATGCCGAGCTTGTTGGCTTCCTCGACCGCGAGCTTCTCCTTGTTCGTGTCGATGATGAACAGGATGTCCGGCAGGCCGCCCATTTCCTTGATGCCGCCGAGCGCGCGGTCGAGCTTCTCGCGCTCGCGCGTCAGGTTCAGCATTTCCTTCTTGGTCAGGCCCTGGCCTTCGCCCGCCAGGGTCTCTTCCATCTGCCGCAGCTTGCGGATCGAATTGGTGATGGTCTTCCAGTTGGTCAGCATGCCGCCGAGCCAGCGATGGTTCACGTAATACTGGCCGCAGCGCTTCGCCGCATCGGCCACATGCTCGGCCGCCGCCCGCTTGGTGCCGACGAACAGCACCCGTCCGCCGCCGGCGGTGACGTTGCGGATCTCGCGCAGCGCGCGCTCGAGCATCGGCACGGTCTGCTGCAGGTCGATGATGTGAACCTGGTTGCGCACGCCGAACAGGTACGGCGACATGCGCGGGTTCCAGCGGCGGGTGTTATGGCCGAAATGCACGCCGGCTTCGAGGAGCTGACGCAGGGAGACGTCTGGCATCGCCATGATCTGGTATCCTTGTCTGGGGCCGCCGGGGCGGCGGCCATCCGGTTAAACCTCCACGAAGCCGAGCCTTGCGGCACCGGAACCAGCGCGCTGGATAAGGCGCTTCGTGTGCGAATTATCGGCATCCTCGCCCGAAAGCGTGCCGACACCCGCCGTATGGCCCAGATCTCCCTTCCGCGCAAGACATGGCAGATCACGCCCCGATCCATCCGGATCGGATGTCGTGCTCTATCTTGTTGATTATCAGAGCATCTTTACCCGATCAGAGGTTTCCATCCGATCGAATGATGCTCTAGACCACATGCCATGACCCCGCTCGCCCTCTATATCCATTGGCCCTTCTGCAAGGCCAAATGCCCCTATTGCGATTTCAACTCCCATGTTCGCGAACGGATTCCCGAGCAGCGGATCGCAGCCGCACTCCTCGCCGAGCTGGAGTACGAGGCCGCCCGTCTCGGCCCGCGCCGCCTGACCTCGATCTTTTTCGGCGGCGGTACGCCGAGCCTGATGGCGCCCGACAGCGTCGCCGCCTTGATCGGACGGGCGACGTCCCTGTTCGCCCCGGCGCCCGATCTCGAAATCACCCTTGAGGCCAACCCCACCAGCATCGAGGCCGGCCGCTTCCGCGCCTATCGCGAGGCCGGGGTGAACCGCGTCTCGATCGGCGTGCAAAGCCTCAACGATGACGCGCTCCGCTTTCTCGGCCGCGAGCATGGCGCGGCCGAGGCGCTGGAAGCGGTCGAACTCGGCCGCGCCATCTTCCCGCGCCTGTCCTTCGACCTGATCTATGCCCGGCCGGGCCAGACGCTCGCCGGCTGGCGCGCCGAACTCGGCGCCGCCCTCGACGTCGGGCTCGATCACCTCTCGCTCTACCAGCTCACCATCGAGCCCGGCACCCGCTTCGCCACCGCCCATGCGCGCGGCGATTTCGCGCTCCCCGAGGATGATGACGCCGCCGCGCTCTACGACGCCACTGCCGAGGAGGCGGCGCGATTCGGCCTCGTCCCCTACGAGATTTCCAACTACGCGAAGCCGGGCGAGGAATCCCGCCACAATCTCGCCTACTGGCGCTACCGCGACTATGCCGGCATCGGCGCTGGCGCGCATGGCCGGATCAGCCTGGGCGAGACGCTGCTCGCGACCCGGCGTCACCGCGCACCCGAAGAATGGGCGGCGCGGGTCGAGGCATCGGGGCATGGCAGCACCGAGGAGGTCGAGATCGGCGCCGATGAACGCGCCCGTGAGGCGCTGCTGATGGGGCTGCGGCTCGCCGAGGGAATCGACCGCGCCGCCTATGCCGCGCGAACCGGCCGCGATCTCCTCGGCCTGCTCGACCCCGACATGACGGCGCGGGCGATCGAGGCCGGCTATCTCGACATCACGGCGGCGCGGGTCACGGCGACCTATGAGGGGCGCAAGCGGCTCGATTCGCTGCTGGCCGCCGTGCTGGGCTGACCGCACGGCGTATCAAACCAATCACATTTTCGAGGGCTCATCGGGAAATAGCGTGACCAGTTTCCCGCGATCCCTCGCGAGCCGGTCAAAATGTCGCCATATCGGCGACTGGTCGGAGTGAGAGGATTCGAACCTCCGGCCCCTGCGTCCCGAACACAGTGCTCTACCAGGCTGAGCTACACTCCGCTGAGGCGCCCTATAGCCAAGGGTGAGGGGATAGGCAAGGCGAGGCTGGCGTGTTTCTGAAGCGCATCTCGCCGCACTGCCGAAACACGAACGCCGCGTTGACGAGATTTAACGGCGGTGTGGCGTCCTGATTATTCGCGATCCGGCCCATTGGGTGCTATGGAGCCGCCATGTCCCGACCTCTGAAAGCCGGCGAGCGGCTATCGAAATCCGAATCCCGGCGCCGCGGCCGCGAGACGCCACCCAAGGCGGCCACGCGCGGCGCGCCGAAGAAGAAGCGCCCCGGGCTTGCCGGATTTGCCGGCGGGCTGATCGTGCGTTGGCTCTACCGCCTCACCCTGCTCGGCGTGGTCGGCGGCGCGGTCGTCGGCGGCGGGCTGTTCCTTTATTTCAGCAACGGCCTTCCCGGCGTCGACCGGCTTCGCCATTACGAGCCGCCGCTCGAAACCCGGATCTATGCCGGCAATTTCCGCCTGATCGGCGCGCTCGGCACCCAGCACCGCATCTACGTGCCGTATGACCGCATCCCCCCGCTGGTCGCGGAGGCGTTCATCGCCGCCGAGGACAAGAATTTCTGGACCGAGCCGGGAATCGACCCGCTCGCCATCGTCCGCGCCGGGGTGGTCGACATGGCGCGCCTCGGCAGCCATGAGCGCCCGCTCGGCGCCTCGACCATCACGATGCAGGTGGTCAAGAACATGCTGCTCGACAACCGGATCGACTTCACCCGCAAGATCAAGGAGGCGATCCTCGCCGTCCGCGTCAACCGGGCGATGAGCAAGAAGCAGATCCTCACGCTCTATCTGAACGAGATATTCCTGGGCCAGGACAGCTGGGGCGTCGCCGCCGCGGCGCAGGCCTATTTCGACAAGCCGGTGTCGCAGCTCAGCGTTGCCGAAGCGGCGATGCTCGGCGGCCTGCCGAAGGCGCCGACCAATTACAATCCCTTCCTGCATCCGCAGCGCGCCCGCGACCGGCGCAACTGGGTGATCGGGCAGATGCAGGCGGACGGGTTCATCACCGCGGCCCAGGCGCGCGAGGCACTGGCCGCCCCCCTGATCCCGAGAGCCGCGTCCGGTCCTGCGGCGATTCCGGGGGCTGGATATTTCGTCGACGCGGTCGATGCCCAGCTCGTCAGCATGTTCGGCCGCAAGATGGCGATGGAAGGCGGGCTGATCGTTCGCACCAGCCTCAATCCAACTTTGCAGGCGGCGGCAACCCGCGCGATGCGCGACCGGCTGGTCTCCTACGATCATCAGTTCGGCGTCTATCGCGGCCCGGTCGCGCAGATCGACCCCGACGCCGTCGCCTCCGACTGGGCGCAAGCGCTGTCGCGGCAGCCGTCGCCGAAGGGGCTGATCGGCCACTGGCGGCTCGGCGTCGTCATCAGCGAGACCCGCCTGCGCGCGAAGATCGGCTGGCTCGGCAGCGGCGGGACGGCGGACCCGCATACCGGCACGCTGACCCTTGCCGCGATCCAGTGGGGCCGGCCGATGGTCCATGACCATCCGGGACCGCTGCTGCACGACATCGCGCAGATGCTCAAGCCCGGCGACGTGGTTATGATCGCGCCGAAGCCCGACAAGGGCGGAACCGTCTCCCTCGAACAGATTCCGAAGGTGGAAGGGGCGATGCTGAGCCTCGATCCGCAATCCGGCCGCGTGCTCGCCATGGTCGGCGGCTGGAGCAACCGGCTCAGCCCCTACAACCGGGCGATCCAGGCGCACCGCCAGCCCGGCTCGAGCGTCAAGCCGTTCGACTATCTGACGGCGATGCAGGCGGGCGTGCAGCCGGATTCGACGATCCTCGACGCACCCTTCGTCCAGCGCCTCGCGGACGGACAGATCTACCGGCCGGGCAATTACGAGAACGATTTCCTGGGGCCGGTGCCGGTGTTCTACGCGCTCCAGGAATCCCTCAACCTCGCGACTCTGCACCTGGTGCGGCGGGTGGGGCTCGCCAATGTCATCGCCAATTTCGAGAAATTCGGCGTGGTCAAGCACGCCCCGCTGATCTACCCGGCGGCGATCGGCGCGCTGGACACCACGCTCTGGCGCATGGTGCGCGGCTACGCCGCACTCGACGAATACGGCCGGCAGGTGCAGCCCACGCTGATCGACAGCGTGACCGCGCCGGACGGGCACATCCTGTATCAGGCGCCCGACCAGTCCTGTGCCAATTGCATGGACGGATCGGCCGGCCAGCCGCCGGTCCTCAACCGTCCCGGCGCCCGCCTCGCCGATCCCGACAGCGTCTATCAGGTCATCATGATGATGCGGAACGTCACCGAGCACGGCACCGGCGTGCCGGCGGTCAAGGGGTTGAACCGGCCGATCGCCGGCAAGACCGGCACGACCAACAATTTCAACGATGCCTGGTTCATCGGCTTCGTGCCGCAGATGGTCACCGGCTGCTGGATCGGCTTCGACAAGCCGCAGGATCTCGGGCGCAACCAGACCGGCGGCAATGTCTGCGGCCCGGCCTGGAACCAGTATATGAAGGTGGCGCTCAAGAACCAGCCGGTCATCCCCTTCACCCCGCCGCAGGGCGTATCGCTGCAGAATGTGAGCTTCCGCAACGAGACCGTCAGCGAGGCGTTCAAGCAGGGCCAGGTGCCGGGCGCGCAGTCCAACCCGGGGCTCGTCGCCGACGATCCGCTCGATCTCGGCGGCGCCATCACCCCGGCCTCGGCTCCATCCGGCACGCGCGATTTCTCCCCCACTCCGGGCGGCGCCACGCCGGCTGCCCCAGGCAAAGTCGACAAATCGCTGGGCGGGCTGTATTGACCGGGGCCCGGACCATCATTCCGACGCAAGCTGAAGAGAACAGAAAATGTCTGCCGAAACCCACTCGCTCGCCGAGCAGATCACGCAAAGCGTGGCCCTGCTGAGGAGGCATCTTTGACTGGGATGCCGCCCTTCGCAAACTTGAGGAACTGAACGCCCGCGCCGAGGATCCGACGCTCTGGGACAATGCGGACGCCGCCCAGGCGATGCTGCGCGAGCGTAATCGCCTCGCGACCCAGACCGAGGCGGTTCACACGATCGAGCGTGAAACCGAGGATGCGCTCACCCTCGCCGAACTGGCCGAGGCGGAGGGCGACCAGTCGGTGCTGGCCGAGGCCGAGGCGGCGCTGCGCCGCATTTCCGAGGAGGCCAAGCGCCGCGAGATCGAGAGCCTGCTCGCCGGCGAGGCCGACGGCAATGACTGCTATGTCGAGGTGAATGCCGGCGCCGGCGGCACCGAGGCGCAGGACTGGGCCGAGATGCTGCTGCGCATGTATACCCGCTGGGCCGAGCAACATGGCTACAAGGTGACGATGCTCGAGGAATCCGAGGGCGAGCAGGCGGGCATCAAGTCCGCCACGATCCAGATCTCCGGCATGAACGCCTATGGCTGGCTGAAGACCGAGGCCGGGGTGCATCGCCTGGTGCGGATCTCGCCCTTCGATGCCAATGCGCGGCGGCAGACCAGCTTCGCCAGCGTCTGGGTCTATCCGGTGGTCGACGATTCGATCGAGGTCGACATCAACCCGGCCGACCTGAAGGTGGACACGTTCCGCGCTTCCGGCGCCGGCGGCCAGCACGTCAACAAGACCGAGAGTGCGATCCGCATCACCCACGTCCCCTCCGGCATTGTCGTCGCCTGCCAGAACGACCGCAGCCAGCATCGCAACCGCGCCACCGCGATGGATATGCTGAAATCCCGCCTCTACGAGATGGAGTTGCAGAAGCGCGAGGAAGCTGCCGCGGCTTCCGAAAGTGCGAAGCGCGACATCGGCTGGGGCCACCAGATCCGCTCCTACGTGCTCGCCCCCTATCAGCTCGTGAAGGATCTGCGGACCAATTTCGAAAGCGGCAATCCGGACGCGGTGCTGAACGGCGATCTCGACGCCTTCATGGCCGCCTCGCTCGCCTCCCGCGTGGGGGCGACGCGCAGCGAGGCCTCGGCCCAGGCCGAATGACCCGGCCCGAGGCGGCGGGCTTTGCCGCCGTCTCGGAAGCCGGAGTGAATGCGGATGGCGGGACTTGAACCCGCACGCCCTGACGGGCAACAGATTTTAAGTCTGCTACGTCTACCATTCCGCCACATCCGCGTGGGGAAATCCGTTCCTGCCATGCCCGCGCTGAGTCGGGCAAGCGCCCGCTGGGCAGGTCAGAGCATCATCCGATCAGATGATGCTCTAGAATCCGAACGGCACCTGCCGGCTGTTGCCGCGCGCGAGATTGCGATAGCGCGCCAGCGCCATCAGCGGGAAGAAGCGCGGGTAGCCGTGATAGCGCAGGTAGAACACGCGCGGGAACCCGACCGCGTTATAGGGCTGCTCGGTCCAGGAGCCGTCGTCTTCCTGCACCGATTGCAGCCAGGCGATGCCGCGGGCGACGGCCTCGTGCTCCGCCTGGCCGGCGGCCATCAAGCCGAGCACCGCCCAGGCGGTCTGCGAGGGCAGGCTCTGGTGATATTCGCCAGGGGCGGCATGGGCGTAGCTCTCGCAATCCTCGCCCCAGCCGCCATCGGCGCGTTGGCGCGCCAGCAGCCATTCGACGGCGCGGACCATCATCGGGTCGTCCCGCGCCACGCCGGCGGCGTTCAGCGCGCAGAGCGACGACCACGTGCCATAGATGTAGTTGGTGCCCCATCGGCCGAACCAGGAGCCGTCCTTCTCCTGCTCGTGGCGCAGATAGGCGACACCGCGCGCGATCGCCGGCCGGTCCTCGGCGTGGCCGAGTTGGGCAAGAAAGGAGATGCAGCGCGCGGTGACATCCGCCGTCGGCGGGTCGAGCAGGGCGCCGTGATCGGCGAAAGGGATGTGGTTGAGATAATGGAACTCGTTGTCCGAATCGAAGGCGCCCCAGCCGCCGGAGCGGCTCTGCATGCCGAGAATCCATTGCCGGGCGCGTTCCACCGCCTCGCGATGGGCGGGATCGCCATTGCGGTCGAGGATCATGCCGACCACGGCGGTATCGTCCACATCGGGGTAATAGGCGTTGTTGTACTGGAAGGCCCAGCCGCCCGGCGGGGCGTCGGGCTTGCGATAGGCCCAGTCGCCCTTCACGTCGAGAATCTGGCGCGGGATCAGCCAGTCGCAGGCGGCGGCAAGACCGGCATCGCCGGCGCTGCCGGCCTCGGCCAGCGCGTGGGCGGCGAGCGAGGTGTCCCAGATCGGCGACAGGCAGGGCTGCACGTAGCTCGCCCCCTCGAAACGCGAGGACGCATCGGTCACCAGCTTGCGGACCGAGGCCCAGGCCGTCGCGTAATCCGGGTGGTCGGGGCTGTAGCCGAGCGTGTGATACATCATCACCGTGTTGGCCATCGCCGGGTAGATGGCGCCGAGCCCGTCCTCGCCGTTCAGGCGCGGGGTGATGAAGTCGATCGCCGCCTGGATTGCGCGCTTGCGGCTGCGAGCGGGGAAGTGCCGCTCCAGCGGGCGCAGCGCGGTATCGATCGCCTTGAACAGATAGCCCCAGTTCGAGCGGTAGGGGCCGCGGATATAGTCGGTCACCTCGTCCGGCGGGGTGACGAACAGCTCGCCGATCCGCACGTTGCGCGGGTTGCGCGCGAGCGGGCGTTCGGTGAGCAGCACCAGCAGCGGTGCGATGACGGTGCGCGACCAGTAGCTGATCTTCCAGATGGTGATCGGAAACCAGTCCGGCAGCAGCATGATCTCGACCGGCATGACCGGGCAGGCCCGCCAGGGCACGGCGCCGAACAGCGCAAGCTGGATGCGGGTGAAGACATTGGTGCGCGCCGCCCCGCCGCGGGCGAGGATGGCCTCGCGGGCGCGGCGCATATGCGGCGCATCGGGATCGTCGCCGATCGCCTTCAGCGCGAAATAGGCCTTTACACTGGCCGAGAGGTCCATCGCCCCGTCATGGAAGAGCGGCCAGCCGCCGGGGTTCTGCGGCGAATCGCCCTGGATGCCGCGCAGGAACACGCCGATGCGCGCTTGGAGTTCGGAGTCGATCCGGTCGAGGAAATGTTCGAGCAGGACATATTCCGCCGGGATCGTCGCGTCCGCCTCGAGTTCGTAGACATAGTGGCCATCCGCGCGCTGCTCGGCCGACAGCCGCTCATGCGCGCGCCCGATGGCCTCGTCGAGGGAGGCGAAATCGATGGACATCGTATCGAACATCGCCCCCCTATAGGCGATTTTGCCGCCCCGCGCCTAGAGCATCATCCGATCGGGCAGACTCCTCTGGCCGGATGATGCGCTGGAGCACGTTCCGATCCTTTCGGATCGGATGCAGTGCTCTATCATATTGAGACACAGAGCATCCTTATCCGATCAGATGATTCCATCTGATCGGATGATGCTCTAGGTTCTGGACTCAACTGATCCATGATGTGACGGCGAGGACGAGGCAAATACCAGCGAGGAAATTTCGTGCGGTTTTGTCATATCGTGTGGCGATGGCGCGCCAGTCCTTGAGCCTACAGAAGGCGCGTTCGATGAGATTGCGCTTTCTGTAGGCGACGGGGTCGAAGTGCGGAATGGCGCGGCGGTTGGGCATGGGCGAGATCACCGGCCTGGTGCCTTGGCGGGTGAGGAAGGCGCGAAGATCATCAGCGTCGTAGGCTTTGTCGGCGATCAGCTCTTCTGGTGGCGGTATTGTGGGCAGAAGCGCCCTCGCGCCGCTGATGTCGGAGGCCTGTCCTGGCGTCAGGAGGAGTGCGGCGATGCGTCCCTGCTCATCTGCGACGGCGTGGATCTTGGTCGTCCGTCCACCCCTCGACCGGCCGATGGCCTGGCTTTGCGCCCCCCTTTACCGCCCGCGGCCGCGCGATGTGCCCGAACCGAGGTGCTGTCCACCATGGCGATGCGCGGCGGATCCGCGCAGGCGACAAGCGCCGCGAAGATCTCCTGCCAGAGGCCACGCTGGCTCCAGCGGTTGAACCGGTTGAACACAGTGGTTCGTGGCCCATAGGCCTCAGGAAGCGCTCGCCATCGCAAGCCCTCGCGAAAGCGATGCAGGATGCCGCTCAGCACCCGGCGGTCATCAACCCGAGGCTTGCCGCCAAGCTTCGGCAGCAATGGTTCGATCGCAGCCCATTGCGTGTCGTTCAGCCAGAAAAGTTCCGCCATCTTCCAAGTCCTCCGAACAGACTTGAATCAGACGCCCCGTAGTCATGGCAATAGGTACAGAACCTAGCCCTCGGCGGCGATCAGGCTGCGGGTGCGGCGGGCGAGCCAGGATTGGCTCGGCGGCGCCAGCAACTGGTCGACCGCCGTGGCGCGGGCCACCGTGCCGTCGCGCAGATAGGCTTCGTGGCGCGCCTCGATCGCATCCGGGTCGTAGAGATAGTTCACCATCACGCCGAAGGATTCCGAAATCCCGCGCGGGCTGGGATTGCCCAGCCAGTTGATCCGTTCGAGCCGCGCGCCGTTGCCGAGATGGAACCGCGCCACGGGATCGGCGCGGCCGGCGGCCGGAATGCCGTTATCGCGCCAGGCGCCGGTGAGGTAGAGAGCCGCAAGCCGCAGCAGCGGCCCGCGCAGCGCCGTGGCGAGGCCGGCCTGCGTCCACCACGGACGGTCTTCGAGCACCGATTTCAGCAGGTTGGCATCGCCCTCGGCGGTGGCATCGGCGACCGGTGCGGTGCCGAGCGCGCGGCCGATCGCCTCGCGTTCTTCGGCGGCGAGCAGCGGGGCAGGGGGCGAGGCCAGCACGGCGCTGATCGCCCGGCGCAGGCCGGGAACCGGTGACAGGGTGGAGAATTTCTTCAGGTTGGGCAGTTCCGCCTGCAACTCGGCGACGACCTGCTTGATCAGGAAATTACCGAAGGAAATGCCGCGCAGCCCCTCCTGGCAATTCGAGATCGAGTAGAAGATCGCGGTATTCGCGCGCGAGGCGGCATCCTGCTGGGCGTGCTCGGCGGCATCGTCGTCGGCGGCGGGGGCGAGCAGCGGCCCGATCGCTTCCGCCAGCCCCTTGACCAGTGCGACCTCGACAAAGATCAGCGGCTCGTCGGGCAGGGCCGGGTGGAAGAAGGCGAAGCAACGGCGGTCCGGCGCAAGGCGGCGGCGCAAATCGTCCCAGCCCTGGATTTCATGCACCGCCTCATAGGCGATCAGCTTTTCCAGGACGAAGGCGGGGGTGCGCCAGTCGATCCGGCGGAGTTCGAGGAAGCCGCGGTTGAACCACGAGGCGAACAGATGCCGCAGATCGGAATCGAGCGGCGCGAGGCTCGGCTGCTTCGGCAGCGCGGCCAGAACTTCCCGCCGCATGTCGACCAGCGCGCCGGTGCCACCGGGCGCCATGTTCATCCGGCGCAGCAATTCCTGCCGCGGCGGCTCGGCGGCGGTGGCGAGGGCGGCGGCGGTGGCGGCGTCCGGCGTCTCGAGATAGGCGCGGGCGGCGTTCTGCAGGCGGTTGGGATCGGGCTCGAAGCCGGTGGCGAGAAAGTCGCAGAAAGCCAGCCGGTCATGCGGGGCAAGCCGGCGCAGGGCGCCCAGCAGCGCCGCCGCGAGGGCCGCGCCCGAAGCCTCGCCCCGCCCGCCGAGCAGCGCATCGGCCAGCAACTCGGCGCGCTCGCGCGAGGGAAGATTTTCGTTCGGAAGATTGACGAACACCCGACCGTGCTCGGCGATCGACGACCAGAGCCGTTCGATCCAGGAGCGGTTGGGGCGGTCATGCGGAACCGGGGCGGTGGCGGGCATCGCTTCACTCCTGCGCGGGGCTGGGTCGGCCGTTCCTGAAACCGTACGACGATTTCAGGAACGGAACCGCAGATTACCCGATCGCCGTCAGGCGGGAAACGGGGGGCGCGCGGGAAATCAGGCGTTTTGGGCGGAGACCGCGTCGACCCGCGCCTGCGCGGTGATCAGCCGGTCGGAGGCGGCGCGCCAGCCGGCTTCATCGGCTTCGTCCGCCTCGCGCCAGGCCGCCTCGGCCGCCGCGAGTTCGTCGGCGGCCTTCAGCGGGTCGAGTTCGGCCAGCTTCACGATCGCATCGGCGAGGACGGTGCAGCGTTCCTCGGTGATCTGGGCAAAGCCGCCGGAGACGAAGAAGCGGTCGACCAGCTTCTCGTCTTCGTAGAGATCGATCAGGCCGCCGCGCAGCGAGGTGATCATCTGCGAATGGCCCGGCAGGACACCGAGGTCGCCCTCGGTGCCGGGGATCACCACCATGCTGACCGGACGGGCGAGCAGGAGCCGCTCCGGGCTGATGATTTCGAGCGCGACGGTCATGGGATCAGGCCGTCGCGTTCAGGGACTCGGCCTTCTTCACCGCGTCCTCGATGGTGCCGACCATGTAGAAGGCGGCTTCCGGCAGGTGGTCGTATTCGCCGGCGCAGATCGCCTTGAAGCTGCGCACCGTGTCTTCCACGGCGACGAAGACGCCCGGCGAGCCGGTGAACACTTCAGCGACATGGAAGGGCTGCGAGAGGAAGCGCTCGATCTTGCGGGCGCGGGCGACGGTGAGCTTGTCGTCTTCCGACAGCTCGTCCATGCCCAGGATCGCGATGATGTCCTGCAGCGACTTGTAGCTCTGCAGGATGCGCTGCACCTCGCGGGCGACGTTGTAGTGCTCCTCGCCGACGATGCGCGGATCGAGCGCGCGGGAGGTGCTGTCCAGCGGGTCGACCGCCGGGTAGATGCCCTTTTCGGCGATGGCGCGGTTCAGCGTCGTCGTCGCGTCGAGATGCGAGAAGGAGGTTGCCGGCGCCGGGTCGGTCAGGTCGTCGGCGGGAACGTAGATGGCCTGGACCGAGGTGATCGAACCCTTCTTGGTCGAGGTGATGCGCTCCTGCAGCGCGCCCATGTCGGTCGCGAGCGTCGGCTGGTAGCCCACCGCGGAGGGGATGCGGCCGAGCAGCGCCGAAACCTCGGCGCCCGCCTGGGTGAAGCGGAAGATGTTGTCGACGAAGAACAGCACGTCCTGGCCTTCCTCGTCGCGGAAATATTCCGCCATGGTCAGGCCGGAGAGGCCGACGCGCATGCGCGCACCCGGCGGCTCGTTCATCTGGCCATAGACCAGCGCCACCTTGGAGCCTTCGGTGGTGTTGTCGCCGAGCTTGATGACGCCGGCGTCAATCATCTCGTGGTAGAGGTCGTTACCCTCGCGGGTCCGCTCGCCAACCCCGGCGAAGACCGAGACGCCGCCATGGCCCTTGGCGATGTTGTTGATCAGCTCCTGGATGAGCACGGTCTTGCCCACGCCGGCGCCGCCGAACAGGCCAATCTTGCCGCCCTTCAGATACGGGGCGAGCAGGTCGACGACCTTGATGCCGGTGACGAGGATCTCGGCCGAGGTGGCCTGCTCGTCGAAGCTCGGCGCCTGGCGGTGGATCGGCGCGGTGCGGGTGGTCGGAACCGGCCCGCGCTCGTCGATCGGCTCGCCGATCACGTTGAGGATGCGGCCGAGTGTCTCGGGGCCGACCGGAACGGCGATCGCCTTCCCGGTATCGCTCACCTCGTCGCCGCGGGCGAGACCGTCGGTGCTGTCCATCGCGATGCAGCGGACGGTGCGCTCGCCGATTTCCTGCGCCACTTCCAGCACCAGCCGGCGGTCGCCCACCTTGGTTTCCAGCGCGTTGAGGATGTAGGGCAGTTCGCCCTCGAACTGCACGTCGACCACGGGACCCATGATCTGCGTGATGCGGCCGGTAACGTTCTTTGCCATATGCGTAATTCCCTAAGCCTCAGAGCGCTTCCGCGCCGGAAATGATCTCGATCAGTTCCCTGGTGATGTTCGCCTGACGGGTGCGGTTGTAGTTCAGCGTGAGACGGTTGATCATCTCGCCCGCATTGCGCGTCGCATTGTCCATTGCTGTCATGCGCGCACCCTGTTCGCCGGCGGCGGATTCGAGCAGCGCGCTGTAGATCTGCACCGCGAGGTTGCGCGGCAGCAGACGGTCGAGCAGCGTGCCGTCATCCGGCTCGATCTCGTAGTCGCCGGCGTGCTGGCCGGCCCCTGCATTGTCGTTCGCGGCCTGGCCGGCGCTCGCCGGGATCAGCGGCGTTTCGCTCGGAACCTGCGCCATCACCGAGACGAAGCGGTTGAACATCAGCGTGCAAATGTCGAACTTGCCGCCATCGAACGCGGCGACGATCTGCTGCGCGATCGCTTCCGCGTCGGCGAACTCGATCGTCTTCTTGCCGACGAAATTCGCCTCGCCGATGATCTTCTCGCGCATGTCGCGCCGGAAGAAGTCGCGACCCTTGCGGCCGACCGTGAACAGACGGACCTGCTTGCCCTCGGCCTCAAGCTTGCGCACCCGTGCGCGGGCGGCGCGGTTGATCGAGGAGTTGAACGGGCCGGCAAGACCGCGATCGGCGGTGACGACGACGATGAGATAGGTGCGGTCCGCCCCGTTGCCGACGAGCAGCGCCGGCGCGTTCGGGTTTGCCGCCGCGCCCTCGGCGAGGGCGCCCATCATCGCGGCCATCCTTGTCGCGTAGGGCCGCGCCGCCTCGGCCTGCGCCTGGGCACGGCGCAGCTTGGCGGCGGCGACCATCTTCATCGCCTTGGTGATCTTCTGCGTCGACTTGACGCTGGAGATCCGGTTCCTGAGGGCTTTCAGGCTGGCCATCTGTGCCGAGCGCCCCTTACGCGAAGCTGGACGCGAAGGACTTGACGAACTCGATGAGCTTCGCCTCGGTCTCCTTCTTGATCTCGCGGTCGTTGCGGATCGCGTTGAGAATGTCGGGCGAACGCGCCTTCATCTCGGAGATCAGCTGGGCCTCGAAATCGCCGATGCGGTTGACCGGCACCTCGTCGAGATAGCCGCGGGTGCCGACGAAGATCGACACGACCTGCTCCTCGACCGGCAGCGGCTTGAACTGCGGCTGCTTCAGCAGCTCGGTCAGGCGCGCGCCGCGGGCGAGCAGCTTCTGGGTCGAGGCATCGAGATCCGAGGCGAACTGCGCGAAAGCCGCCATCTCGCGATACTGCGCGAGGTCAAGCTTGATCTTGCCGGCGACCTGCTTCATCGCCTTGATCTGCGCGGCGGACCCGACGCGCGAGACCGAGTTGCCGACGTTCACCGCCGGGCGAATGCCCTTGAAGAACAATTCGGTCTCAAGGAAGATCTGCCCGTCGGTGATCGAGATCACGTTGGTCGGGATATAGGCCGAGATGTCGCCCGCCTGGGTCTCGATGACCGGCAGCGCGGTGAGCGAGCCGGCGCCGAACTCGTCGGACATCTTCGCGGCGCGCTCCAGCAGGCGGGAGTGCAGGTAGAACACGTCGCCCGGATAGGCTTCGCGTCCCGGCGGACGGCGCAGCAGCAGCGACATCTGGCGATAGGCAACGGCCTGCTTCGAGAGATCGTCGAACACGATCAGCGCGTGCATCCCGTTGTCGCGGAAATATTCGCCCATCGCGCAGCCCGTGTAGGGGGCGAGGAACTGCATCGGCGCCGGCTCGGATGCGGTTGCGGCGATGACGATGGAGTATTCCATCGCACCGTTTTCCTCGAGCGTGCGGACCAGCTGCGCGACGGTGGAGCGCTTCTGCCCGACCGCGACATAGATGCAGTAGAGCTTCTTGCTCTCGTCATCCTGCGCGTTCAGCGGCTTCTGGTTGATGAAGGTATCGACGATGATCGCGGTCTTGCCGGTCTGGCGGTCGCCGATGACCAGCTCGCGCTGGCCGCGGCCGATCGGGATCAGCGCGTCGATCGACTTGATGCCGGTCTGCATCGGCTCATGGACTGACTTGCGCGGGATGATGCCCGGCGCCTTGGTCTCGACCAGGCGACGTTCGGTCGCCTCGATCGGGCCCTTGCCGTCGATCGGGTTGCCCAGCGCGTCGACCACGCGGCCGAGCAGGCCCTTGCCGACCGGCACGTCGACGATGCGGCGGGTGCGGGTTACGGTGTCGCCCTCGCGGATCGCCTTGTCGTCGCCGAACACGACGACGCCGACATTGTCGTTCTCGAGGTTCAGCGCCATGCCCTGAACGCCGGCATTCGGGAACTCGACCATCTCGCCGGCCATCACGTTGGCCAGGCCGAACACGCGCGCGATACCGTCACCGACGGACAGGACCTGGCCGGTTTCGGCCACATCCGTCTCGGTGTCGAAGCTCGCGATCTGCTTCTTGAGGATCTCGGAGATTTCGGCGGGGCGGATCTCCATATCAGGCGGCTCCCTTCATCACATGGCGCAGGCGTTGCAGGCGCGATTTCAAACTGGTGTCGTAAAGCTTCGATCCGATCCGCACGGTGAGCCCGCCAAGCAGCGAGGGGTCGACCGTTTCGCGGATGGTGACGCGTCCGTATCCGGCCTCGGCGAGGCGGGCGGTGAGCTGGGCGCGCTGGGTGTCGGTCAGCGGATGCGCCGAGGCGATGTCGGCCGCGACCACGCCACGCTTCTCGGCGACGTAGGACGCGAAACCGGAGAGCAGCGCCGGCAGGTCGGCAAGGCGACGATTGGCAATGGCGGTGCCGATGAAATTGCGGACGAGATCGGATGCGCCCTGGCTGGCGAGCACCGCCTCCATCGCGCGCCCGGCCTCGCGCATGTCGATCGCGCGGCTGGCGATCAGGCGGCGCAGCGACGGGTCTTCGGCGAACAACCGGCCGAGCGCCGCCATTTCGGAGACGACGGCATCGAGGACCTTGCGTTCGTCGGCGAGCTCGTACAGCGCCCGCGCATAGCGGGCGGACAGGCCGGACGCACGATCCTGCTGGGGGGAATTGGCTTGCGGCGATGCGGAAACGGCGGACGACACCAGTATGACCCTGCCTTCGATCTCGATTCTTGCGTTTCAACCCCGGATCGATCCGCCGCATCCCGTCAGAAGGATTGCGGACACACCTTTCCGTGCGCTTTTTCAAGCGATGCGCGCCAGTAGCATACGGCCCCCGCCCGCGCAACGCATGCGCTCACAGGAATGAGATCGGATCGACGTCGATATCGACCCGCGCGGCGCGGGGCAGCCCCCCGGCGCGGGCGCGGGCGAGCCAGTCGCGCAGCACCGGCTGGACCGCAACCCCGCGCGGGGCGCGCAGCAGCAGGCGACGACGGTGCCGGCCGCGCAGCATGGCGAAGGGCGCGGGGGCGGGGCCGAGCACCTGCACGCCCTCCTGCGGCTGGGTGCGGGCGAGGGCGGCGGCGGCGGCATCCGCGATGGCGGCGTCATCGGCGCTGACGATCAGCGCGGCAAGGCGGCCGAAGGGCGGCCAGTGGCCCGGCGCGCGCAGATCGGCCTCGGCGCGGCGAAAGCCGGCAAGGTCGTTGCTCACCAGCGCGCGCATCACCGGATGCTCCGGCGCGTAGGTCTGCAGCAGCACCCGGCCTTGCAGGCGTCCGCGCCCGGCGCGGCCGGCCACCTGGTGCAGCAGCTGGGCGCTGCGCTCGCCGGCCCGCAAATCGCCGCCGCCGAGGCCGAGATCGGCATCGACCACGCCGACCAGCACGAGATCGGGGAAGTGCCAGCCCTTGGCGATCATCTGCGTGCCGATCACGAGGTCGATCTCGTGCGCGACGATCGCGCGCAGCGCCGCCTCGGCCTGTTCGGCTGTGGTGATCGCATCGCTCGCCATCAGGATGGTGCGGGCGGTGGGAAACAGTTCCGCGACTTCCTCGGCGATGCGTTCCACCCCCGGGCCGATCGGCACGAAACTCTGCTCGGCGGCGCAGTCCGGGCATTTGGGAGGCACCTGTGCGGCGTGGCCGCAATGGTGGCAGAGCAGGTGGCCGGGACGGCGGTGTTCCACCAGCCAGGCGGTGCAGTTCGGGCAGGTGAGCCGGTGCCCGCAACCGCGGCAGAGGGTGAGCGGCGCATAGCCGCGGCGGTTGAGGAACAGCATCGCCTGGCCGCCGCCTTCCAGCGTGGTCTCCAGCGCGCCGGCCAGCACGGGCGAGAGAAAGCGCCCGCGCGCAGGCGGGGCGGCGCGCAGGTCGATCGCCTCGATCGCCGGCAGCGTCGCGCCGCCATGGCGGGCGGCGAGGGTGATGTGGCGGTAGCGGCCGGTCTCGGCGTTCACCGCCGATTCGAGGCTCGGCGTCGCGGAGGCGAGGATGACGGCGCAGCCGGCGATCCGCCCGCGCACTACCGCCATGTCGCGCGCGTGATAGGTCACGCCGTCCTCCTGCTTGTAGGCCGCCTCGTGCTCCTCATCGACCACGATCAGCCCGGGATCGGCGAAGGGCAGGAACAGCGCCGAGCGGGCGCCGAGCACCAGCTTCGCCGCGCCGCTCGCGACCGCGTGGTAATTGGCGCGGCGGGTCGCTTGCGTCAGGCCGGAATGCCACAGCGCCGGTGCGGCGCCGAAGCGGGCGGCGAAGCGCGCGGCGAACTGGGCGGAAAGCGCGATCTCCGGCACCAGCACCAGCGCCTGTCGCCCCTCCCGCAGGCAGGCGGCGATGGCCTCGCAGAACACTTCGGTCTTGCCCGCGCCGGTAACACCTTCGAGCAGCGTGACCTCGAATCCACGTGAAGCGACCGAGGCGCGCAGGGCGGCGGCGGCGTCTTCCTGGGCCGGCGACAGCGAAGGTGGCGCGTGGTCGGGGTCGGGCAGCGGAACGGACGGATCCCGCGCGGCGGGGCACAACAGCCCGGCATCGGCAAGGCCGCGCACCAGGGCGGCGCTGGTGCCGGCGGCGGCGGCAAGTTCGGCGGTGGTCGGGCGGTCAAGCGTCGCCAGCGTATCGAGCACGCGCTGGCGCGCCGCGGTGATCCGCCCGGCCGGTGCCGTGCCCGCCGCCCAGCCGGCGCGGGGGGCGGGCGGTTCGAGCAGCGCGGTTTTCAGGGCAAGGGCGAGAACCTCGCCGCGCGGCGCCATCGTGTACTGCGCGACCCAGTCGATGAAGCGGCGCAGCGTGTCCGGCAGGGCAGGGGTGGCGATAACGGTGTGCAGCCGCTTCAGCCGGGCCGGCGCGATGTCCGGCTCCGCCGCGTCGTCCCACACCACGCCATGCGCGATCCGGCGGCCGAGCGGGACGGTGACGACGGTGCCGGGCGGCGGCGCGCCCTCCGACGCCTCATAGGTGAAGGCGGCGTCGAACGCGTAGGGCAGCAGGACGGAGACCAGCGCCATCAGGCGCGGGCCGGGTCAGACGTTGAAGCGGAACAGCAGGACGTCGCCATCCTGGACAATATAATTGCGCCCCTCGATTCGCAGCTTCCCCGCATCGCGCGCGCCGGCCTCGCCGTTGCAGGCGACGTAGTCGTCATAGGCGATGGTTTCGCAGGCGATGAAGCCGCGCTCGAAATCGCCGTGGATCACGCCCGCGGCTGCCGGGGCGGCGGTGCCGCGCGTGATCGTCCAGGCGCGGGTCTCCTTCGGGCCGCAGGTGAAATAGGTGATGAGGCCGAGCAGGTCGTGGCCGGCGCGGATCACCCGGTCGAGCCCGGAATCGGCGAGGCCCAGCCCGTCGAGGAACTCCTCGCGCTCGCCGGCGGGCAGCTGCGCCACCTCGGCCTCGATCGCGGCCGAGACGATCACATGCGCCGCCCCCTGCGCCACCGCCATTTCTGCCACCCGTGCCGATTGCGCGTTGCCGATCGCGGCCGAGGCTTCCTCGACATTGCAGACATACAGAACCGGCTTCGCGGTGAGCAGTTGCAGCCGCCGCACCGCCTCCTCCTCGCCGGCGGGAATCGCGGTGCGCGCCGGCTTTCCGTCTTCCAGCACCTTCAGCAGCGGCTCGATCAGGGCGAGTTCGGCGGCGGCGGCGCGGTCATTGCCGCGGGCCTTCTTCTGCAGGTTGGGCACGCGCTTCTGCAGGCTTTCGAGATCGGCCAGCATCAGCTCGGTCTCGACCGTGTCGGCGTCGCGCAGCGGATCGATATGGCCCTCGACATGGGTGATGTCGTCATCCTCGAAGCAGCGCAGAACGTGGATGATGGCGTCGACCTCGCGGATATTGGCGAGGAACTGGTTGCCGAGCCCCTCGCCCTTCGCCGCCCCGCGCACGAGGCCGGCGATGTCGACGAATTCGAGGCTGGTGGGCACGGTCTTCACCGACTTGCCGATCTTTGCCAGCACGTCGATCCTGGGATCGGGCACGGCGACGCGTCCGACATTCGGCTCGATCGTGCAGAACGGATAATTCGCCGCCTGCGCCGCGACGGTCGCGGTCAGCGCGTTGAACAGGGTCGACTTGCCGACATTGGGCAGGCCGACGATGCCGCAGTTGAAACCCATCTCAGGCGGTGTCCTTGGTCAGGAGGGCGACTTTCGTCATGAAATCTTCCGGCTTGCCGGCAGCGAGCAGGGGGGCGGCGTCGGAGACGGCTTCGAGCGTATCGACCAGCCAGTCCTCGTCCGTCTTCGCGAAATTGCCGAGCACATGGCCGTGCACCCGCGCCTTGTCGCCCGGATGGCCGATGCCGAGGCGCACACGCCAGTAATCCTGGGTGCCGAGCGTGCGGTCGATGCTGCGCAGGCCGTTATGGCCGGCCGCGCCGCCGCCGCGCTTCACCCGCACCTTGCCGGGGATCAGGTCGAGCTCGTCGTGAAACACGGTCACGGCATCCGGCGCCAGCTTGAAGAAGGCGCTGGCCGGCTGCACCGCGCGGCCCGACTCGTTCATGTAGGTCAGCGGCTTGAGGGCGACGATCTTCTCGCCGCCGACGCTGCCCTCGCTCACCAGGCCGGAAAAGCGCTTCCGCCACGGTGCGAAACCGTGGCGGTCGGCGATCACGTCGATCGCCATGAAGCCGATATTGTGACGGTTCCGTGCCATCCCGGGTTCGGGATTGCCGAGGCCGACCCACAGCTTCATGGCGAGGGTTCCGCGATATTACTTCTTGCCGCCCTTGGCGCCGCCCTTGGCACCGCCCTTGGCCGGCGCGGCCGCGGCACCTTCGGCGGGCGCGGCCTCGGCCACCACGGTCGGCGGCGCGATCGTCGCGATCACGAAGTCACGGTCGGTGATGGTCGGCTTGGCAACGCCGGTGCCCTTGAGATCGGACCAGCGGATGTTGTCGTTGATGTCGAGCGGGCCGAGATCCGCCTCGAAATGATCGGGGATGTGATCCGGGTCGCACATCACCTCGACGGCGTGGCGCACGACGTTCAGCACGCCGCCACGCTTCATGCCCACCGAGATCAGCTCGTTGAGGAAGTTGACGTTCACCGCGACGCGAACCGGCTCGCCGGCGGCGAGGCGCTGGAAATCGACATGCTCGGGCTGGTCGGTGACCGGATGCAGCTGGATGTCGCGCATCAGGGCACGGGCCTTGCCCGTCGCGGTCTCGATCTCGTAGAGGCGCGAGCGCCAGCCGCCGCGCTTCATCTCGCGCAGCACGATACGCGGATCGAGCGCGATCAGGGAGGGTTCCTGCTTCGCCCCGTAAATCACCGCCGGCACCTTGCCGGCCCGCCGTGTCGCCCGCGCCACCCCCTTGCCGGCCCGCGTGCGATCCTCGGCCGCAATGGTCTCAAACTTGGCCATTCTTCGCTCCATGAACTCAATGAAAAAAACCGGCCTCCAGGGGTGCCGGCAGGGTTCGCCTAGCCCATCGGGGCCGGCGTGACAAGATTTGCCGCCGCATGCACGCGTTTCGCGCGGCGGCGGGCGAGGTCAGAGCATGAAACGGTCGCCGAGATACACGCGGCGGACCTCGGGATGCGCCACCACCTCGTCGGGCACGCCCTCCATCAGCACATGGCCCTCATGCAGGATATAGGCGCGGTCGATCACTTCCAGCGTCTCGCGGACATTGTGGTCGGTGATGACGACGCCGAGGCCGCGCTGCTTGAGCTGGGCGACCATGTCGCGAATCTCGCCGACCGCGATCGGGTCGATGCCGGCCAGCGGCTCGTCGAGCAGGATGTAGCTCGGCCCGGTCGCCAGCGCGCGGGCGATCTCGACGCGGCGGCGCTCGCCGCCGGAGAGGGCCAGTGCCGGGGTGCGGCGCAGATGCGAGATGCCGAACTCGGCGAGCAGGTCGTCCAGCATCGCCTCGCGGCGGTCGGGGTCGGCCTCGACCACTTCGAGCGCCGCGGTGATGTTCTGCTCCACCGTGAGGCCGCGGAACACGCTGGCCTCCTGCGGCAGGTAGCCGATGCCGAGCCGCGCGCGGCGATACATCGGCAGGGTCGAGATGTCGGCGCCGTCGAGCAGGATCGAGCCGGTATCCGGCTGGATGAGCCCGACGATCATGTAGAAGGTGGTGGTCTTGCCGGCGCCGTTCGGCCCGAGCAGGCCGACCGCCTCGCCCCGCCGCAGCGTCACCGAGACATTGCGCACCACGGGGCGCTTGCGGAAGCTCTTGCCGAGGCCGCGGGCGACGAGCCCGTGCTCGGCGGCGGCGGCGGCGGGAGTGCTGCCCTGCTGTGCCGCGATGCCGCCCGGGATGACGCGAAGCTGATCCTTCATCGCGCTGCTTTCGCGCCCGAATGCGGCGATTTCGCGGCGCCTTGCCGCTGCGCTTGTGTGCTGTCGGGAATGATCAGCCCCTCGACCCGCTGACCCGGACGGGAGACCAGCGTCGCGATGCCGGTCTTCATGTTGATCTGCGCGATCTGGCCGGCGAGCTCGTTGGGGCCATGGGTGATGTGGACATTGCCGGTCAGGATCGCGATGCCGCTCGCCGGATGGTAGACGCCATGATCGCCGGTCGCGACGTCGCTTTGCGTGGTCACCACCACATGCCCCTCGGCCACCACCTTGCGCAGCTTGCTGGCGTCGGTTTGCGCGGCGGAGGGCGGAGCGCCGGCAGGCGCCTTGGTCACGGGCGCTGCCTGCGGCTTCGCCGCGGGCGCTGCCGGCGCGAAATAGCCGGTCAGCCGATCGGCGGTGACCGAGCGGCCATCCTTGCCGACCACCCTGGCATGGCCGATGGCAACCGCCTTCCGCGCATCGGACCAGTATTGCAGGGCGCGTGTGGCGGTGACGGTCTCGCTCGGCGTGACCAGCCTGAGCCCGTGGCCGGTCAGCACCAGCTCGTGGCGGCTCATGTGATAGACCGCGAGATCGCCGAAGGCCTGTTCCGTCGCGGTGAAGATGTGGACATGGCCGACCGCTTCGAGCCGGGTGATCTGCGAGGCGCCGGAATCGAGCCCGCCGAGGCCGGTCGCCGGGGGCGTCTGTTGGGGCGTCTGCGGCGTCGTCTGCGGGGCGGCCGGCTTGCCGGCGCCGGCCGGGGCCGGGCTGTAATGGGCGACGAGCTGGTCCGCCGTCACCGTGACGCTGCCGCGCACCGCCTTCGCATTGCCGCTGGCGGTGACGATCCGCGTCTTCTGGTTCCAGGCGATGCCGTTCTGCGCGGTGATGTCGATCGGCGTCGGTTGGCCGCCGGCGGGACCGAAGCCGAGCGACTGCGCGACCGCGGTGCCGGGGAGGGCGACGAGGAGCAGCGCTGCGGCGCGCCGGGCCTGCACGATCATGAGCCGCTTCCGTCCTGTCCGGGGGGGGGATGACAGGTTCGCCTGGTCGAGCACGAGATGCGAGGGGCCGGTGAAGGTGACGGTCTGGCCGTGGTTGCGGGCGACGAAGCCATCCGCCGCGGTCAGCGTGCCGAACGGTCCATAGGCGGAAACCGGCGTCTTGCCGGTCGCGACGCCGGCCTTGATGTCGATCGTCGCACGGCGCGTCCGCATGGTGGTGCCGTCGGCGCGGTAGAGCGTGACCTTGCCGGCGAGATCGAGTCGCTGGGATTTCTGGTGGTAGACCCCGTTGCTCGCATCGAGCATGAACCATGAGCCGCTGCGGGTCGTGATGTCACCTTTCGGCCGGTCGAGATCGAGCTGGTCGCCGCCGCTCTGGACCGCATGGCTGGCGGTGATGGTGAATTTCTCGCCCCGCGCGTCGATTCCGCGATATTGCGCGCCGGTCAGCCGCGACAGCGCGGCAGCGTTGCTGCCCGGCATCTCGCGATAGGTGACGCGGCCGAAGCGCGCGCCGCTGCGCAGGCCCGGAAAGATGACGATGGCGACGAGCAGGATCGCGGCAAGGGCGGGAAGGATGACCTTGGCGGCGCCGACGATGCGCCGCTGGCGGCCGAGCGCGGCGCGCTGGCGATCGCGCGAGTCGGTGAGGGAGGCGAACCATGCTTCGGACCGGCTCCGCAGGCCGCCCCGCGGCCGCGGCGGGCCGGGCTGGTGCGGTGTGCGCGCCGCGTTCACGCGACACCCGCCCGCAACAGGTCGTGCATGTGGACGATGCCGAGCACGCGCGTCGCGCCATCCACCACGAACAGCGACATCACCCGCGGGGTCAGCGCCGTCATGTCGTGCAGCGCGTCCTCGGCCAGGCGTTCCGGCCCGATCACCCGCGGGTTCGGGGTCATGACCTGGCCGACCTCGCGGGCCAGCAGGTCCGGCGCCATGGCGCGGCGCAGGTCGCCATCGGTGACGACGCCGAGCAGATGACCCCCGCCGTCGACGACGCCGAGGCAGCCGAAATGCTTCGCGGTGATCAGCAGGATCGCCTGGTCCATCCGCGTGCCCGGGGCGGCGAGCGGCACCTCCTCGCCGGTATGCATCAGGTCGCGGACCCGCCGGAGCCGGGCGCCGAGCTTGCCGCCGGGATGGAACAGGCCGAAATCCGCGGCGGTGAAGCCGCGCCGGGCGAGCAGGGCGACGGCGATGGCGTCGCCGAGCGCCATCTGCATCGTCGTGCTGGTGGTCGGCGCCATGCCGATCGGCCCGGCCTCGGGGGCCGTGGGCAGCAGCAGCACGAGATCGGCGGCGCGGGCCAGCGTGCTCTCCGCCCGGCTGGTGATCGCGATCAGCGGCAGCGCGAAGCGGCGGACATGGGAGACGATGTCGGCCAGTTCGGCGGCCTCGCCGGAATTGGACAGGGCGATGACCGCATCGCCCGGCACGATCATGCCGAGATCGCCATGGCTGGCCTCGGCCGGATGGACGAACAGCGCCGGCGTGCCGGTGGAGGCGAGGGTGGCGGTGATCTTGCGGGCGACATGCCCCGACTTGCCCATGCCGGTGACGACGACGCGGCCGCCGATTCCGGCCAGCAGCGCGATGGCGGCGGCGAAGGTCTCGCCCAGCGTGCCCGCGAGCGCGGTCAGCGCCGCGGCTTCGGTCGCCAGCACGTCGCGCGCGATGGCGAGATCGGCGGCGGCAGCGGCTTCATCCGGGGCAGGCGCGGCAGTGTCGCGGGTGGGGGCAACAGGCATGGTCTGTCCGCTCGTCATGGTCCTGTATGGGACGATGCGCCGTGCCGGGTCAACACGATCGCGCGCGGCGCGGCGCGGCTGTCAGCGATGGCTGAAAATATCCGGCTCTTCGAAGCCGAGCAGGTCGAGCTTCGCCCGCGCCGGCAGGAAACGGTAGCAGGCATCGGCCAGCTCCCGCCGTCCCTCGCGCATCAGCAGCGCTTCGAGCCGGGCCCAGATCGCATGCAGATGCAGCACGTCCGATGCGGCATAGGCGCATTGCTCCGGCGTGAGGTCCGCGGCCCCCCAGTCGCTGGTCTGCTGCTGCTTCGAAATCTCGACGCCGACGAGATCGCGGCAGAGATCCTTAAGCCCGTGACGGTCGGTGTAGGTGCGGACGAGTTTCGAGGCGATCTTGGTGCAGACCACCGGCGCGGTGGTCACGCCGAGCGCGTGATGCAGCATCGCGAGGTCGAAGCGGGCGAAGTGGAACAGCTTGGTGACGCGCTCGCTTTCCAGCAGGCGCTTGAGGTTGGGGCAGTCCGCGCCGCGGCCGCCGAGGCCGGGTGGGATGATCTGCACCAGATGCGCCGTGTTGTCGCCGGCGGAGAGCTGCACCAGGCAGAGCCGGTCGCGCCGCGGGTCGAGACCCATCGTCTCGGTATCGACCGCGACGACCGGGCCGAGATCGAGCCCGTCCGGCAGATCGTGGCGGTGGATATGGATGGTTGCGCCGGCGGCAAACTGGGTTTGGCTCATCGGCCCGTCACGATCCCGGATCAAAGATTTGAAAGCATGGTGCCCAGGAGAAGACTCGAACTTCCACAGCCTTGCGGCCACAGGTACCTGAAACCTGCGCGTCTACCATTCCGCCACCTGGGCAAGGGGGCTTCAGACCGCGCCGAGTGGCGCGCTTCGGTGAAAGGGGCTGTAGCGAAGCGGCGCCCTGCCGTCAATCCGCCTTCGCGCCGGAGGCGGTTGTCTTGCGCGGGCCAGTCATGCGAACAGAAGGCGCCCAGTGAAAAGGAGCTCTTCATGGCATCGCGCAAGGTTGCAACGGTTTTCGGCGCTTCCGGCTTCATCGGCCGCCATGTCGTGAAACGCCTGGCCGCTGCCGGCTGGGTCGTCCGGGCCGCGATGCGCGATACCGAGGCCGGCGCCTTTCTCCGCCCGCTCGGCGATGTCGGCCAGGTCGTGCCGCTGCACGCGCCGCTCGACAACGAGGCGGCACTGCGCCGCGCGATCGAGGGAGCGGCGTGCGTGGTCAATCTCGTCGGCATCCTCGCCGAGCGGCATCGTGGCGATTTCGACCGCGTGCAGCACCAGGGCGCCGCGCGGATCGCCCGACTCGCGGCGGAAGCCGGGGTGAGCGCGCTGGTGCAGGTCTCGGCGATCGGCGCCGATCCGAAGGCGGCGAGCCTGTACGCCCGCAGCAAGGGGATGGGCGAGGCGGCGGTGCGCGCGGCATTTCCGGCCGCGACGATCCTGCGCCCCTCTATCGTATTCGGACCGGGGGACGGTTTCTTCGGCCGCTTCGGCGCCATGGCGGCGCAACTGCCGTTCCTGCCGGTGATCGAGGGCGAGACGAAATTCCAGCCCGTCTATGTCGGCGACGTCGCCGCCGCGGTGATGGCCGCGATCGAGCGTCCCGAACTCGCCGGGGCGACCTATGAACTCGGCGGGCCCGAGACCCGCAGCTTCCGCGACCTGCTCTCCTATATCAACGCCGAGACCGGACATCACCGCGCCCTGGTCGGCGTGCCGCGCTGGGCGGCATGGCTCCAGGCCTCGGTGCTCCAGCACCTTCCGGGCCGGCTGCTGACGACCGACCAGCTCCTGCTGCTGCGGCGCGACAATGTGGTGGCGCGGAATGCGCTTACCCTCGCCGACATGGGCATCGTGCCGACGCCGATCGACCTCGTCGTGCCCGCGTTGTTGCGGCGGTTCCGACAGGGCGGTGGCCGCCCGACAGGGGGTGAGGCGTGATAGGTCACGAATGAGACATAAATTTCTGCCATGAACGCGGGTAAAAATCCGCGCAGGGCAGGTAATCACGATTATACGACAATTATACTGTCGTATTATCAAAAAATTGCTGGCCTTCTTTGTTCCGCTGCGCTAGGGACACCGTGAAACAGCCATTCACGGAACGGAGTTGTGCCGATGACCGAGCACATGCAGCAATTCGTGCGTCTTGCGCAGCAGCCGCCGGAAAAACGTGCGGCCGGCGAGCGCCGTGAGGATTTCGGCGAGATCTATCGCGATTTCGACCCGAAGGCGGCGGCGGCCCAGGCCAGCCGGTGCAGCCAATGCGGGATTCCGTTCTGCCAGGTGCATTGCCCGCTGGGGAACAACATCCCAGACTGGCTGAAGCTCTCGGCCGAGGGGCGGCTCGAGGAAGCTTACGAGATTTCCGCCGCCACTAACACGTTCCCCGAAATCTGCGGCCGCATCTGCCCGCAGGATCGGCTGTGCGAGGGCAATTGCGTCATCGAGAAGGGGTTCGAGAGCGTCACCATCGGCGCCGTCGAGCGCTACATCACCGACACCGCCTTCGAGAATGGCTGGGTCCGGCCGATCCGGCCGCGGCACGAGCGCGCGCAGAGTGTCGGCATCATCGGCGCCGGGCCGGCCGGCCTTGCCGCCGCCGAGGCGCTGAGGCGCAAGGGCTATCAGGTCCATGTCCATGACCGGCACGACCGGGTGGGCGGGCTGCTGATCTACGGCATTCCCGGCTTCAAGCTGGAGAAGGAGATCGTCGCCCGGCGGCGCGCCTGGCTCGAGGATGGCGGCATCCACTTCCATCTGAACGAGGATATCGGCGGCGCCCTGAGTTTTGCCGAGCTGCGCGCGCGCTACGACGCGGTGCTGGTCGCCACCGGCGTCTACAAGGCGCGCCAGATCGACGTGCCGGGCACCGGGCTCGACGGCGTGGTGCCGGCGCTCGACTATCTCATCGCCTCGAACCGCAAGGGGCTGGGCGATGCGGTGGCGGACTACGATTCGGGTGCGTTGAACGCCGCCGGCAAGCGCGTCGTCGTCATCGGCGGCGGCGACACGGCGATGGACTGCGTGCGCACCGCCATCCGCCAGGACGCCGCCGCCGTCACCTGCCTCTACCGGCGCGACCGCGCCAACATGCCCGGCTCGGCGCGCGAGGTCGCGAACGCGATCGACGAGGGCGTCGAGTTCACCTGGCTCTCCGCGCCGGAAGCCTTCACCGGCGCCGGGCGGGTCAATGCGGTCAAGGCGATGCGGATGCATCTCGGCCTCGCCGACGCGTCCGGGCGGCAGACCGTCGAGCCGATCGCGGGCTCGGAATTCACCATCGAGGCCGATCTCGTCATCAAGGCGCTCGGCTTCGACCCCGAGGATCTGCCCGGCGCCTTCAACGAGCCCGGCCTCGCGCTCACCCGCTGGGGCACGCTGAAGGTCGATTCGAAGAGCTTCATGACGGCGTTGCCCGGCGTGTTCGCCGCCGGCGACATCGTCCGCGGCGCCAGCCTCGTCGTCTGGGCGATCAAGGACGGCCGCGATGCCGCCGACGCCATGCACACCTATCTCGAAACCGCCGCCGCGCGCCCCGACGCCGCGCTTGCCACCGCCGCGGAGTGATGACCATGACCCATGAAACCGCCTCCGAATTCCTCGCCGCATGGCAGCGCAACACCACGGCGCTCGCCGGCAGCTACGATCCCGCGCAGGAGCATGACGCCTGCGGCGTCGGCCTGATCGCGGCGCTCGACGGGCGCAAGCGGCGCGATGTCGTCGTTGCCGGCATCGACGCGCTGAAGGCCGTCTGGCATCGCGGCGCGGTCGATGCCGATGGCAAGACCGGCGATGGCGCCGGCATCCATGTCGAGATCCCGCAGGATTTCTTCACCGATGCGGTGGAGCGCGGCGGCGACCGGATGCGCCGCGGGCCGATCGCGGTGGGCATGGTCTTCCTGCCCAAGACCGATCTCGGCGCGCAGGAGCGCTGCCGGCAGATCGTCGAGACCGAGATCCTGAATTTCGGCTACCGCATCTATGGCTGGCGCCAGGTGCCGATCGACGTGTCCTGCATCGGCGAGAAGGCGAACGCGACCCGCCCCGAGATCGAGCAGATCATGGTGTGGAACGCGCTCGGCAAGTCGGAGGAGGAGTATGAGCGCGACCTCTACGTGATCCGCCGGCGGATCGAGAAGGAAGCGATCGCGGCACAGATCCCCGAGCTCTACATCTGCTCGCTCTCCTGCCGCTCGATCATCTACAAGGGCATGTTCCTCGCCGAGAGCCTGACCGAATTCTACCCCGACCTGCTCGACGAGCGCTTCGTCTCGCGCTTCGCGATCTACCACCAGCGCTATTCGACCAACACTTTCCCCACCTGGCGGCTCGCCCAGCCGTTCCGCACGCTCGCGCATAACGGCGAGATCAACACGCTGGCCGGCAACGTGAACTGGATGAAGAGCCACGAGACGCGCCTCGCCGCCGGCGCGCTCGACGCCTATCTCGGCGACATCAAGCCGGTGATCCAGGCCGGCAGCTCCGACACCGCGACGCTCGATGCCGTCTTCGAACTGCTCGTCCATGGTGGGCGCGACGCGATGATGGCCAAGACGCTGATGATCCCGCCCTCGATCGGCGCCGATGCGACGATGAAGGCCGAGCATCGCAACCTGATCAGCTACTGCAACGCGGTGATGGAGCCGTGGGACGGCCCGGCCGCGATCACCGCGACGGATGGCCGCTTCGTCATCGCCGGGCTCGACCGCAACGGGCTGCGGCCGCTGCGCTTCACCCGCACCAGCGACAATCTGCTGATCGTCGGGTCGGAAACCGGCATGGTCAAGCGCGAGGAGGCGGAGATCGTCGAGCGCGGGCGCGTCGGGCCGGGCGAGACCATTGCCGTCGATCTCGCCGACGGACGCTTCTACCACCACGCCGAGCTGATGGACGATCTCGCCGGCCGGCAGGATTTCGGCGCCTGGACCGCCGGCATCAAGGTGATCGACCATATCGTGAAAACCGATGCGCCGGAGCCGGTTCTCTTCGAGGGCGAGGCGCTGCGCCGCCGCCAGCTCGGCGTCGGCTACACGCTGGAGGAGCTCGAACTCATCCTGCACCCGATGGTCGAGGACGCCAACGAGGCGACCGGCTCGATGGGCGACGACACGCCGATCGCCGTGCTGTCGGAGCGTTATCGTGGCTTGCATAATTATTTCCGCCAGAGCTTCAGCCAGGTCACCAACCCCGCGATCGACAGCCTGCGCGAAACCCGCGTGATGTCGCTCAAGACGCGGCTCGGCAATCTCGGCAACGTGCTCGACGAGGATTCCAGCCAGTGCGATCTGTTGCAGCTGGAAAGCCCGGTTCTCTCGACCGCCGAGTTCGACGCGATGCGCCGGACGATGGGCGACAATGCCTGCGTGGTGAACTGCACCTTCCCGGTCGCCGATGGCGAGGGTGGGCTGCGCGCCGCGATCGAGCGGATCCGCCGCGAGGCGGAGGAGGGCGTGCGCGCTGGCTGCACCCATGTCATTCTCACTGACGAGACGTTTGACGAGGCGCATGCGCCGATCCCGATGATCCTCGCGACCGGCGCCGTGCATACGCATCTCGTCCGCCAGTCGCTGCGGACCTTCACCAGCCTTAACGTGCGCGCCGCCGAGTGCATGGACGTGCATTACTTCGCCGTGCTGATCGGCGTGGGGGCGACCACGATCAACGCCTATCTCGCGCAGGAAAGCATTGCCGACCGGCATCGCCGCGGCCTGTTCGGGTCGATCAGCCTGAAAGAGTGCATCGGCCGCTACAAGAAGGCGGTGAACAAGGGGCTGCTCAAGGTGATGTCGAAGCTCGGCATCTCGGTGATCTCCTCCTATCGCGGCGGCTATAATTTCGAGGCGATCGGTCTCTCGCGCGCCCTGGTCGCCGAATTCTTCCCCGGCATGCCCTCGCGGATTTCCGGCATCGGCCTGCCCGGCATCGCCCACAAGATGCTGGAACTGCACCGCACCGCCTGGGATGCGGACGCCGTGACCCTGCCGGTCGGCGGCGTCTATCGTCTGCGCCGCAAGGGCGAGACCCATGCGTTCGACGGCCAGATGGTCCACATGCTGCAGACCGCGGTCGCGACCGACAGCTTCACCCTGTATCGCAAATACGCCGATGCGGTGAACGCGCAGCCGCCGGTCGCACTGCGCGACCTGCTCGATTTCCGCAGCGAGGGGCTGACGCCGATCCCGGTGGACGAGGTCGAGAGCATCACCGAAATCCGCAAGCGGCTGGTTGCACCGGGCATTTCGCTCGGCGCGCTCAGCCCCGAGGCGCACGAGACTCTGTCGATCGCGATGAACCGCATCGGCGCGCGTTCGGATTCGGGCGAGGGCGGCGAGGACGCGGCACGCGCGACGCCGCGGCCGAACGGCGATAACGCCTCGTCAGCAATCAAGCAGATCGCCTCGGGCCGCTTCGGTGTGACGGCGGAATATCTCAACAATTGCCGCGAGATCGAGATCAAGGTCGCCCAGGGTGCGAAGCCCGGCGAGGGCGGCCAGCTGCCCGGCTTCAAGGTCACCGAGCTGATCGCCAAGCTCCGGCATTCGACGCCGGGGGTGATGCTGATCAGCCCGCCGCCGCATCACGACATCTACTCGATCGAGGATCTCGCGCAGCTGATCTACGATCTCAAGCAGATCAACCCGCAGGCGACGGTGTGCGTGAAGCTGGTCTCGCGCTCGGGCATCGGCACCATCGCCGCCGGCGTCGCGAAGGCGAAGGCGGATGCGATCCTGATCTCCGGCCATTCCGGAGGCACCGGCGCCTCGCCGCAGACCTCGATCAAATATGCCGGCCTGCCCTGGGAGATGGGCCTGTCGGAAACGCATCAGGTGCTGATGCTCAACCGGCTGCGCCACATGGTGAAGCTGCGCACCGATGGCGGCATCAAGACCGGGCGCGACGTTGTGATCGCGGCCATGCTCGGTGCCGAGGAGTTCGGCATCGGCACCGCCTCGCTGGTGGCGATGGGCTGCATCATGGTCCGCCAGTGCCATTCCAACACCTGCCCGGTCGGCGTCTGCACGCAGGATGAGGCGCTGCGCGCGAAGTTCGAAGGCACGCCGGAGAAGGTCATCAACCTGTTCTCCTTCATCGCCGAGGACGTGCGGCACATCCTGGCCTCGCTCGGCGTGCGGCGGCTCGAGGACGTGATCGGCCGGACCGACTTCCTGCACCAGATCTCGCGCGGCTCCGAGCTGCTCGACGATCTCGATCTCAATCCGCTGCTCGCCCAGGCCGACCCCGGCCCCTATGCGCGCTTCTGCACGTTGCAGGGCCGCAACGAGGTACCGGAGACGCTGGACGCGCAGATGATCGAGGATGCGACACCGTTCTTCGAGCGCGGCGAGAAGATGCAGCTGCAATACGGCATCCGCAACACGCATCGCGCGATTGGCACCAAGTTCTCGGGGCAGATCGTGCGGCGCAAGCGCGGCGCCGACCTGCAGGCCGACCACGTTACCGTGCGGCTGCGCGGGGCTGCGGGCCAGTCGCTCGGCGCCTTCGCGGTGCGCGGGCTCAAGCTCGAGGTCTTCGGCGATGCCAACGACTATGTCGGCAAGGGCCTGTCGGGGGCGACCATCGTGGTGCGGCCCGCGCCGTCGTCGATGCTTGTCAGCCAGGATAACACGATCATCGGCAATACCTGCCTCTATGGCGCAACCTCCGGCCGGCTGTTCGCCGCCGGCCAGGCGGGCGAGCGCTTCGCGGTGCGCAATTCCGGCGCCGTGGCGGTGGTCGAGGGGGCAGGGTCGAATGCCTGCGAATACATGACCGGCGGAACGGTCGTGATCCTCGGCCCGGTGGGCGACAATTTCGGCGCCGGCTTCACCGGCGGCATCGCCTTCATCTACGATCCCGCCGCCGAATTCGAGATGCGGATCAACCCCGACACGCTGCTCTGGAACCGGGTGACGGAGACCTACTGGGCGCAGCATCTGCGCGACCTCGTGACCGAACACGCGCGCGAGACGCAGAGCCTCTACGCCGAGCGCCTGCTCAACGAATGGGAGCGCACGCTGGCGCGGTTCTGGATGGTGGTGCCGCGCGACTATGCGCGCTTCCTGCCGGTGCCGATGACGGCGCCGGCGGCAGCGAAGATTCCTGCCGAGTAATCGGCAGGAATACCTTCAACCGAGATGCGCTGCGGCGAACTGCCGCAGCGCCCGGTAGCGGTGGCTGATCGCCGATTTCTCGGCCTTGTCGAGTTCGGCGAAGCTACGCGTCTCGCCGAGCGGCACGAAAACCGGGTCATAGCCGAACCCGCCGGCGCCGCGCGGTGCCGGGGCGATGCGCCCGCGGCACCAGCCGAGATAGGTGAAGGTCCGCCCTTCCGGTGTCGCGAGGCAAATCGCGGCGGCGAAGGCGGCGCGGTCATCCGCCCGGCTGGCGGCGATGATGTTCGCCATCGCCGCTTCATAGCCGCCCGCCTCCTGCGCAAATCGCGCCGAGCGCACGCCTGGCGCACCGCCGAGGGACGCGACCTCCAGCCCGGAATCATCCGCGATCGCCGGCAGGCCGCTCGCTTTTGCCGCCGCCAGCGCCTTGATCCGCGCATTGCCGGCGAAATCCGGCGCATCCTCCGCCGGCTCAGGCAGGCCGAGCGCGCCGGAGGATGCACAATCGAGCCCGTGCGGGGCCAGCAGCAGGGCGAATTCGGCGAGTTTGCCCGCATTGTGGGTGGCGATCACCACACGCTGGCCGCGTTCGAGCCGCATGGCCGCCTCAGGCCGCATCGAGGGCCGCGCGCTGGGCCGCGAAGAGTTCTGCGGTGCCCTTGCGGGCAAGGCCGAGCAGGGTGCCGAAGGTTGCCTCCTCGAAGGTGGCGCGCTCGGCGGTCGCCTGGATCTCGACGATGCCGCCCGTGCCGGTGAGGACGAAATTGGCATCCGCCTCGGCATTGGAATCCTCGGCGTAATCGAGGTCGAGCACCGGCACGCCCCCGAACACACCGCAGGACACCGCCGCAACCTGGCCAATCAGCGGGTCGGTCCCGATCACGTTCGCCTTGTGCAGCTTGCGGATCGCCAGCGCGAGCGCGACCCAGGCGCCGGTGATCGCGGCACAGCGTGTGCCGCCATCGGCGTTCAGCACGTCGCAATCGAGGGTGATGGTCATCTCGCCCAGCGCCGTGCGGTCGATCACCGCGCGCAGCGAGCGGCCGATCAGCCGCTGGATTTCCTGCGTGCGGCCGGATTGCTTGCCACGCGCCGCCTCGCGGTCGCCGCGGGTGTGGGTCGCGCGCGGCAGCATGCCGTATTCCGCCGTCACCCAGCCCTGGCCGGCACCGCGCAGGAAGCCCGGCACCCGGCCCTCCACGCTCGCCGCGCACAGCACCTCGGTGCCGCCCATGCGGATCAGTGCCGAGCCTTCGGCATGGTGGGAGAAGCCGGTGACGATCTCCACCTGGCGCAGCGCATCGGCCGCGCGGCCGCTCGGTCTCTTGATTTCGGGCATCGGTCCACTCCTGTCGGAAAAACGTGTCGCTTGATTTTCGCCCCGCGATACCCGACTCTGGCGCCATGGACCAGACATCCAAGCGTTCCTCCGCCCGCACCGGTCGGCCGAAGCCGGCGATCGGGCCGATGCGCCTGCCGCCGGGGCTCGATGAACGCTCCGCCGCGGTGCTGCGCGAAATCGTTGAACAATATGTCGAGACCGGCGAGCCGGTGGGCAGCCGCACGCTCTCGCGCCTGCTGCCGATGGGCCTGTCGCCGGCGACGATCCGCAACGTGATGGCGGACCTGACCGATGCCGGGCTGCTGTTCTCGCCGCACATCTCGGCCGGACGACTGCCCACCGAGCGCGGCTTGCGCCTGTTCGTCGACGGGTTGCTGCATTTCGGCGAATTGTCGGACGAGGAGCGCGAGCGGATCGAGGCCGCGCTCGCCCAGTCCGGCCGGTCGATCCAGGACACGCTGACCGAGGCCTCTGCCCTGCTCTCGGGCCTGTCGCAGGCGGCGGGGATCGTGCTGGCGCCGAAATCGGAAGGGGCGGTGAAGCATATCGAATTCGTGCCGCTGAGTTCCGGCCGCGCCCTCGTCGTGCTCGTCTCGGCGGATGGCCAGGTCGAGAACCGGGTGATCGAAACGCCGCCCGGCGTGCCGCCCTCGACGCTGCAGGAGGCGAGCAACTACCTCAATGCCCAGCTCTCCGGCCTGTCGCTTGGCGAATTGCGGGTTCGCGTCGCCGATGACATGAAGGCCGACCGCTCGGCGCTGGACGATCTCGCCGCCGGTATCGTCGAGGCCGGTCTCGCGACCTGGTCGGCCGAGGGCAGGGGCGGCTCGCTGATCGTGCGCGGCCAGGCGCGGCTGCTTGCCGATGTCGACCAACTGGAAAAACTCGCCTCCGTCCAGCAGCTCTTCGAGCGTCTGGAAGCGCAGGAGACGATGCTGAAGCTACTCGATCTCGCCGAGCGGTCCGACGGTGTGCGCATCTTCATCGGCGCCGAAAGCGGGCTGTTCGGCGCCTCCGGCATGTCGATGGTCGTCGCCCCGGCGCGCTCGCGCGACGACCGCATCGTGGGTGCGATCGGCGTGATCGGGCCGACGCGGATCAATTATGGGCGCATCATCCCGGTGGTGGACTATACCGCGCGGGTGATCGGGAGGCTGCTGGGATGAGGCGAATTGGGAAACGGCTGCCGCGTGGCGGCTTCAAGCGCAATGCGGCGGCGGCTTTCGGGCTGCTACTCCTGCCGGCCCTCGCACAGGCAGCGCCGCGCGTCATCCCCGTGCGCGATGCGCGCGCGGTCTATCGGGTGAGCCAGCCCGGCCGCCCCGAGCAGACCTGGGCGGTGCGGTTCGATGCGGCTGACGGCCTGGTGCGAGCGACCAGCCTGTCCGGCACGCCGATGCCGATGACCGTCCTGCTCGACCTTCACGACGGGCGGGCCCAGCTCGTGCTGACGCAGATGCACGCGCTGGTGAACGTTCCTGGCGTTGCCGGCGCCATGGCGCGGGTGATGGCGATGCAGGGCGCGCATTTCACCCCGCTGGGGCCGGCAACCATCGCCGGAATGCGCTGCACCCGCTACCTCGTCCTGCGGCGCAACGCCTCGGGCACCGCCTGCCTGACACCGGATGGCTTCGCCCTCGCCGCCGCGGGTGGCGACACACACGGGCATGTGAGCGTCGAGGCGCTGTCCTTGCGCCTTGCCCCGCAACCGGCGAGCGATTTCGCGCCGCCCGCCGGCTATTCGCAGGTCACCCTGCCGCCATCGATGCTGGCGGGGTTGCTCGGACAATAGAGCATCACCCGATCAGATGGAGTCATATGATCGAATAAAGATGCTCTGTTTCCAAATATGGTAGAGCACGACATCCGATCCGAACGGATCTGAAAGCGTTCCAAACTGCGACAGGATACGATTTCTTCGCCCGTTATTTTCATTACTCTCGTTTTTATTTCAAAAATGTTTGATCCAACATGGCAAGATACAGATTTTCCGTTGTCGCCTGTGCGCGCTGGGAGTCGCCATTCATCGTCGAGTGGCTGAACTACTACCGATCGATCGGCTTCGATCATGTGTTCCTCTACTGCAACGACGACGATCCAAGGGAACTCTACGGCACGTGTCTGCCGTTCGTTCTGGGCAATGATCCGTTCGTCACCTTCCGGCATTATCCGGTGCAGGGCGAGCAATTGCGGATGTACAGTCACTTCCTGCGGCACGACCGGGACCTGACCGAATGGGTCGGCTTCTTCGACATCGATGAATTTCTGCGCCTGCCGCCCGGCCTGACGATCGGGCAGTTCGTCGGCGGTATCGGCGCGCCGGCGGATTGCGTGCTGTTCAACTGGATCTTTTTCGGGCCGAACGGGCATCGGGACGCGCCAGGAGGCAGCATTCTCGGCGACTACACGCGTCGCCAGAAGATCATTCACCCGTTCACAAAATATGTGGCCCGGGCGGATGTGCTGACGGGATCGCAACTGCACGACGTCGCGACAGGGAATGGCTTCTGGCACAGCCCGATCAGCCATGTCGACGGTCCTGTTCGGGTTGTGAATGCGATCGGCGAGGACATGTCGCGCTATTACGAAGGGTTTCCCGAGGCGTCTGCGGCATTCGCCAACGATCCGGGCCGCAGCGCCGCCCTGCTCGCCACGGCGATGGTCCATCACTACGCATTCCGCACGGAAACCGCCTTTGTCGAACGGGCGAAGCGCGGCCTCGGCGGCGCGTTCGGCGACCAGACCATCTGGAGCGACCTCGCCGCCGGTGCTGGTTTCGCTTCGTTTCTGGCTGGTCTTCACGAGATCGAGGACCGCTCGCTCGCGCATTTCTGGCCGGATCTGCTCGGCAAGGCCCGTGCCACGACCATCCCGGTGACCGGCCAGCCCGGCCTGCCGGCGAGCCGGGGGAAGGTCGCGACCCAAAGCTCGATCTCGGCCTGGTCGGCGGGGTCGTCACCCGAAGCCGATGCGATCCGGGCGCTGAACGGCGTGATCGATGGCCGGGGCAAATTCCACACCGATCTCGACGATGTCCCGTGGTGGCGGGTCGATCTCGGCGCGGTTCACGGCATCAGCGCGGTCAAGCTGTTCAACCGCATGGAGTTGCCGGCCATCGCTGCGCGGGCGAACCGGCTCGCCATCGATATCGGCTTCGATCCGGACCGCCTCATCGAGGTGTTCCGCCGCGAGAGCGAAGCCCCGTTCGGCGGCGCCGATGGCCAGCCGCTGGTCTTCGCGCCCGCGATCCCCATCCCTGGCCGCTTCGTGCGGATTCGCCTGTTGGAGAAGAATTACCTGCACCTTGATCAGGTGGAGGTGTATGGCGAGGCGCTGCCGCTGGCCTCCCATCCCTGAAATCGGGGGTGGTTTCGGCGTGATTGCGGATGGCTGGCACATCGCGGATCGGGCGCGAACGCGATGGGCAGGGATGCTGGAGGCCGTCTCCCCGGACAAGGCAGGGTTGGCTGGCCGGTCGGGCCCGGTTTCGGCCGGTTCGGAAACAACCCTTGCCATGAACCCGGCTTTGCGCCATTGAGAGAGAATCAATGGGTTGATCCGCGGTGCGAAAAACTGCGTGGTCCCTCATCCACTGATAAACGGGCGCCGGCCGGGTCGCGACAGCGGGCCGTAATGCGCCGAACCGACTCGGCCAGGCTGCGGGCATGTCGCAGCCAGCCTACGAGACAAGGACCGATGACCGCGCTTTCCGTCGCACAATTCTCAAGCAGCGCCTGTCCATCCGGCGCTTCATGCGGCCAGCGCACCAGTCCTTGACCATGTTTCGAACAATCTTGCCCCAACATCCGCGCCCGCAGGCAGGTGACCCCACGGTCCCGCCGCCGGCGCGCAGGAGTTTTTCCCCAAATGACCAAGACCATGCTCATCGACGCCAGCCACGCGGAGGAAACCCGCGTGGTGGTGTTGGACAACAACCGCCTCGATGACTTCGATATCGAAACCGCCGACAAGAAGCAGATCAAGGGCAATATCTATCTTGCCAAGGTCATTCGCGTAGAGCCCAGCCTGCAGGCCGCCTTCGTCGAATATGGCGGCAACCGGCACGGCTTCCTCGCCTTCGCCGAAATCCACCCCGATTATTACCAGATCCCCGTTGCCGACCGGCAGAAGCTGCTCGAACTCGAAGCCGAGGAGGCCCGCCGCCGCGTCGAGGCCGAGGAGGCCGAGGATGCGCGGGAGGCGGCACTCGAAACCGGCCGCCCGCCCCAGGTCACCGAAATCCCGATCGCCGATGCGCCGCCCGCTTCAGCAGGTGACGATACCGAAACCGCATCCGGCGATACCGAAGAGGCCGCGCCGCAGCCGCAGGACGCCGGTTCCGCAGACATGCAGGACGCCGAGCCGGCCGAGCCGACCGAAGGCGTCGCCACCGATGCCGCCGCCCCCGAGCAGATCGGCGGTGATGACGGGGTCGACGGCGCGGAAGAGGCGCGGGAGCGCCGGCGTGCCCGCGCCCTGCGTTCCTACAAGATCCAGGAAGTGATCCATCGCCGCCAGATCATTCTGGTGCAGGTGGTCAAGGAGGAGCGCGGCTCGAAGGGCGCCGCGCTGACGACCTACATTTCGCTGGCCGGCCGTTTTTCCGTGCTGATGCCGAATTCGCCCAATGGCGGCGGCGTTTCGCGCAAGATCACCTCGCTGGCGGATCGCCGGCGGCTCAAGGAAGCGGTGTCCGAGCTGGACGTGCCCCATGGCATGGGCATGATCGTCCGTACCGCGGGCGCCAACCGGCCGAAGCCGGAAATCAAGCGCGATGGCGAATACCTGCTGCGGCTGTGGGACGATATCCGCGAGCGCACCCTGGCCTCGATCGCACCCGCGCTGGTGTATGAGGAAGCCTCGCTGATCAAGCGGACCATCCGCGACGTCTATACCCGCGATGTGGACCAGGTGCTGATCGAGGGCGAGGAGGGCTTCCGCTCCGCGCGCGATTTCATGCGGATGCTGATGCCGACGCATGTGAAGAAGGTTCAGCAATGGAGCGAGCGGCAGCCGCTCTTCGCCCGCCACAATGTCGAGCAGATGCTCGATCAGATGTTCCAGCCGACGGTGCAGCTCAAATCGGGCGGCTATCTGGTCATCAACCAGACCGAGGCGCTGGTCGCGATCGACGTGAACTCCGGGCGGTCGACGCGCGAGCGCAATATCGAGGATACCGCGCTGCGCACCAATCTGGAAGCGGCCGACGAAGTGGCGCGGCAGCTGCGCCTGCGCGACCTTGCAGGGCTGATCGTCGTCGATTTCATCGACATGGAGACCCGCAAGCACAATGCGATGGTCGAGCGCCGGCTGAAGGATGCGCTGAAGAACGACCGCGCGCGCATCCAGGTCGGCAGCATCAGCCATTTCGGCCTGCTGGAGATGAGCCGCCAGCGGCTCCGGCCGTCGCTGGCCGAGACCATGCTGATCCCGTGCCCGCATTGCCAGGGTGTCGGCCATGTCCGCAGCACGGCGAGCACGGCGCTGGCGGTACTGCGCGCGATCGAGGACGAGGCGGCCGGCCGCGCCGCCGAGCTGCTGGTGCACCTCACACCGGATGTCGCGCTCTATATCTTCAACCACAAGCGCGCCCAGCTGGCCGCCATCGAGGCGCGCTTCGGCATGCAGGTCGCCTTCGTGGCCGATGGCACGGTACCTGCCACCTTCAAGATCGAGAAGGTGAGGACGCACGCCGCATCGCGGCCGCAGGAAGCGCCGGTCGCCGCACAAAGCGCGCCGGTCGTCGAGACCGAGGAGGTTGAGGCCGAGGCCGAGGCGCCGGATCAGGGCGATGAGGCCGAGGCGCCGGTCGCCGACGCCGCCGGCAAGGCCGCAGCGGACGATGGCGAGCGCCGCCGCCGTCGCCGCCGCCGCCGCCGTGGCGGGCGGCGCGAGGAGCAGCCCGTGCTGCCCGGCGCCGAACAGCCGGACATGACCGAGATGCCGGCTGAATTCGCCGTGCGGCTTGACGAGACGCTGGGCCAGGACCGGGGCCGGCGCCGGGCGATGCGGGATGCCGTGCCCGAAACCATGACCGAAACCATGACCGAAACCATGCCAGCGCCTGTGTCGGAGAGCGATCAAGAAGCCGCGCCCAAAAACGCACAGGAAAACGCACAGGCAACCGTGGCGGAGTCGGCACAGGCCTCCGCGCCCGAGCCGGAAGCGGAACCCGAAGCCGCAATCCCAGCTTCGGCGAATGTGGTGGAATCGCTCCCGGAAGAGGCCGCAGCGTCGGCCGAGCCGCAGGCGAAGCCGAAGCGCCGCGCCGCCGCCACCCGCACCCCGGCAAAGACGCCGCGTCCCCGCCGCACAAAGGCGAAGGAGGCCGCATCCCCCGAGCCACAGGAGCCGGTCTTCACCGACATCGCGGATATTTTCGAAGCGGCGGAGAGGGCTGAAGCCGCCGCGCCGAAACCCGCCCGCCGGCCCCGGCGGACCCGTGCCACGAGTGCAGCGGAAACCGCTTCATCCGAGCCCAGCGCCGGAACCGAAGCCGCTGCTGCGGCGGAAAACGGTCTCGCCCTCGCCGCACCCGAGGCGCCCGCACCTGAGGCAGCAATGGCCGCCGATCAGGCAGCCGAGGCGCCGCGCGGCCCGGCGGTCCAGCCGGTCGTGATCGGCGCCAGCGAAGCCGCACCCGCCCAGCGCAAGCGCGGCTGGTGGAAACGCCCGGCCTGACCACGCCGAAACCGGCCGGCTCCCCAACCAGAGCATCCTTATCCGATCAGATGAATCCCATCTGATCGGATGATGCTCTGGTTATCAAAAAGATAGAGCGCTGTATCCGATCCCTTAGAGCACTTTCCGATCCTTTCGGATCGGATGTAGTGCTCTATCATATTGATAAATAGAGCATCTTTATCCGATCAGATGATTCCATCTGATCGGATGATGCTCTAGGATCGGAACGTGCTCCAGGGGAGCCGGCCTTATTTCACGCCTGGTGCGGTGCCGGGTGCGGAATTGCGTTTCGACCTGACGGCGTCGTAGCGAGCGATATTCCTGCGCTGCTCCGCGAAGGTGCGCGCGAAGACATGCCCGCCGGTGCCAGTTGCAACGAAATAAAGCGCGTCGGTCGTCGCCGGATGCAGCACGGCGCTGATCGCGGCAAGTCCTGGCGCGCAGATCGGGCCGGGCGGCAGTCCCTTGTGGCGATAGGTGTTGTAGGGGCTTGCCGTGGCGAGATCCCGCTCATCGACCCGGTGGGGAAGGGCGGTCGCAGCCCCCTTGGTCACGGCGTAGATCACCGTGGGGTCGGCCTGCAGCTTCATTCCCCTGGCCAGCCGGTTCTCATAGACCCCGGCGATTTTCGGCAACTCGGCGGCAAGCGGCGTTTCAAGCTGCACGATCGAGGCAAGGATCAGCGCCTGCCGTTTCGTCGCCACCGGCAGGCCGGGCGCGCGGGTGGCCCATTCCTTTACCAGCGCCGCCTGCATCGCCGCCTGCATGCGTGCGACGATGGCAGCGCGCGCCGTGCCATAGGTATAGTCGTAGGTTTGCGGCAGCACGCTGCCTTCGGGCGGCGGCGACACCTGGCCGGTTGCGTGCGGCAGGGCGTTCAGGATCGCCGCGATCCGAGCCGATGTCAGCCCCTCGGGAATCGTCGCCTTGAACTGGATTTCCGGTGCGAAGCGCAGCGTGTGCAGCACGGCGCGCAGGCTGGCATGATCGGTAAAGCGGAAATCGCCGGAACGGATGGGGCCCTGGCCGCGTGTCAGAAAGGCGGCGATCTCGAATAATCGCGCCGAGCGTATGGCCTTCTCGCGCGCCAGCAGCCTCGCCACCTGATGCGTGCCGCCGGGGGGGATAAAAATGTCGGAAGTGACAGGCAGCGGGCCCGGGCCGTCATAGAGCTGACTGGCCGCCATTCTGCCCATCTGCAGCAACACCAGCACGGTGAGCAGCAGAAGGATCAGGCGCCACGGGCCGCGCATGCGAAGGAAAGCCTGGCTCAGCCAGGCTTGCGGAACAGGATCGATGCGTTGGTGCCGCCGAAGCCGAAGCTGTTGGATAGCACGATATCGATCTTGCGCTGCTGTGCTGTGTGGGCCACGCGGTCGATCACGCTGGCGCGGCTCGGCTCGTCGAGGTTGAGGGTCGGCGGGGCGACGCCATCGCGCAACGCGAGGATGGAGAAGATCGCCTCGACCGCGCCGGCAGCACCGAGCAGATGGCCGGTCGCCGATTTGGTGGACGACATTGCCACGTTCCGCGCCGCATCGCCGAACAGGTTCTCGACCGCTTCGAGTTCCAGATCGTCGCCCATCGGCGTCGATGTGCCATGGGCATTGATGTAGTCGACATCGGCGGCAGTGAGCCCGCCCGATTTCAGCGCCGCCTTCATCGCGCGGAACGCGCCGTCGTGATGCGGAGCGGGGGCGGTGATGTGATGCGCATCGCCGGACATGCCGTAGCCGGCGATCTCGGCGTAGATCTTGGCGCCGCGCTTCTTGGCGTGCTCGTATTCCTCGAGGAACAGCACACCCGCGCCTTCGCCCATCACGAACCCGTCGCGATCCTTGTCCCACGGGCGGGACGCGGCCTTGGGGTTGTCGTTGAAGGCGGTGGACAGCGCGCGGGAGGCGCAGAACCCGGCAATCCCGATCTCGCAGACCGCCCCTTCGGCGCCGCCGGCGAGCATGATGTCGGCATCGCCGAGGGCGATCAGCCGCGCCGCGTCGCCAACCGCGTGAACCCCGGTGGCGCAGGCGGTGACGGCGGAATGGTTCGGCCCCTTCAGACCGAACCGGATCGAGACATGGCCGGAGACGAGGTTGACCAGGGCGGACGGAATGAAGAAGGGCGACAGGCGGCGCGCCCGGCCTTCATGAACCATGATCGAAGCATCGTAGATGGTCTGCAGCCCGCCGATACCGGAGCCGATCATCACGCCAGCGGCATAGCTGTCCTCGTCCGTCGCGGGGGTCCAGCCGGAATCTTCCATCGCCTCGACGGATGCCGCCATCCCGAGATGGATGAAGCGATCCATCTTCTTCTGCTCTTTCGGCGGGATCCACTCGTTGAGATCGAACCCGCCATCCGCCCGCGACCCCGCGGGCAGTTCGCCCGCGACCTTGCAGGGCAGATCCGCCGGGTCGAACCTGGTTATCGGACCGATGCCCGATTCCCCGGCAATCAAACGCCGCCAGACATGCTCGACCCCGACGCCCAGAGGGCTCGCGATCCCCATGCCTGTCACCACGACCCGACGCATGCTCATGTTCCGTCCGACACCTGACTTATTCGGCTTTCTTCTTTTCGATGTAGTCGATCGCGTCCTTGACGGTGCCGATCTTCTCGGCCGCGTCCTCGGGGATCTCCACACCGAAGGCTTCCTCGAAAGCCATGACCAGCTCGACCGTATCGAGGCTGTCAGCGCCCAGATCGTCGATGAAGGAGGCTTCCGGCGTCACCTTTGCCTCGTCCACGCCGAGGTGCTCGACGACAATCTTCTTCACTTTTTCGGCGACTTCACTCATCGAATTCATGCTCCTGTAGAGATCGTTGGGCGATATGTACCGGCGGCATCGACCATCCCGCCTCCGGTCGTATGGATAACACGCAATATTCGTGGCGCACGAGGCCGGCTCCACGATCATTGCCAAAGTCCGGCGCGCTTAGCATGGTTCGCCCGGTCGCGCCAACCGCAGCTCAGATCATGGCCATGCCACCGTTCACATGCATGATTGCACCGGTGACCCAGGCGGCGGCATCCGACGCCAGATAGGCCACGGCGGCGGCGACGTCCTGCGGCCTGCCGAGGCGGCCGAGCGGGATCTTTTCGGCCAGTGCGCCACGCTGCGCCTCGCTCAGCGCATCCGTCATCGCGGTTTCGATGAAGCCCGGCGCCACGAGATTGACGGTGATGTTGCGCGAGGCGACTTCCTGCGCCATCGATTTCGTCATCCCGATCAGCCCGGCCTTGGCCGCGGCATAGTTGACCTGGCCGGGATTGCCGGTGCTGCCGACGATGCTGCCGATATTGATGATGCGCCCGGCGCGCCGGCGCATCATGCCCTTCATCACCGCGCGCGACAGGCGGAACGGGGCGGCGAGATCGACATCCATCACCTGGTTCCAGGCCTCGTCGGACATGCGCAGCACGAGGCCGTCGCGGGTCAGGCCGGCATTGTTCACCAGGATGTCGATGTGCCCTAGCGCCGATTCGGCGGCGCCGATCAGCGCCTCCGCCGCCTTGGGGTCGGAGAGGTCGGCGGGGCAGACATGAGCGCGCTCGCCAAGCTCGGCCGCGAGCGCGGCCAGGGCGGATTCGCGGGTGCCGGAGAGTGCGACAGCGGCACCCAGCCCGTGCAGCGTGCGCGCGATGGCGGCGCCGATGCCGCCCGAGGCGCCGGTGACGAGAGCGGTGCGTCCGGCCAGCGAGAAAAGATCAGCCGACATGTTTGACGAGCTCCTCGAGTTCGGCCGGCGTGCCGCAGGACATGGCCTCGGCATCGGGGGCGATGCGCCGCGCAAGACCGGAGAGCACCTTGCCCGCGCCGAGTTCGACGAAGCGGGTGACGCCGAGGCCCGTCATCGTGCCGACCGATTCGCGCCAGCGGACCGGCGCGGTCACCTGCTCGACCAGCCGTGCGGCGATCTCCGCCGGGTCGGTGACCTTCGCCGCGGTGACATTGGCGATCAGCGGAACGACCGGCGCCCTCAGGGTCACGCCGGCCAGCGCCTCGCGCATCGTCTCGGCGGCGGGGGCCATCAGCGCGCAGTGAAACGGCGCCGAAACCGGCAGCTTCAGGGCGCGCTTGATGCCCTGCGCGCGGGCGATCTCGATGGCCCGGTCGACCGCCGCGGCGGCGCCGGAAATCACCACCTGGCCGCCGCCATTGTCATTCGCGACCGAGACGACCTGCCGCCCCTCCGGCCCTTCGGCCGCCGCGGCGCAGATCTGCTCGGCAGCGTCGCGCTCGACGCCGAGGAGCGCCGCCATGGCGCCCTCGCCGGGCGGCACCGCCTGCTGCATCGCGGTGCCACGAATGCGCAGCAGGCGCGCGGCATCGGCGATCCCGAACGTGCCGGCGGCCGCGAGTGCCGAATATTCGCCGAGCGAATGGCCGGCGACCACCGCCGCGCGATTGCCGAGCACAATGCCGGCTTCCTTCTCAAGGCAGCGCAGCACCGCCATCGACATCGCCATGAGGGCGGGCTGGGCGTTCTCGGTGAGGGTGAGTTCCTCAGCCGGGCCCTCGAACATCAGCCGGGAGAGCTTCTGCTTGAGAACCTCGTCCACTTCCTGGAATACCTCGCGCGCCGGCGCGAAGGCGGCAGCCAGGTCGCGCCCCATGCCCACGGCCTGGCTGCCCTGTCCTGGAAAGATGAAGGCGTTCACCGCCATATTCCGTTTCTCCTGTCGTCCCGGCGACGCGGTCGGCATGGCCCTGCCGGCCCTGAATATCCCGCAATCGCGTGCTCTGACGCTGGCGCGGGGTAGATGCAGGGCGCGCGCAAGTCAATCTTTCGTAATCCGCTGGCAGGCACGATTGTTCAGAAATGTCGCTGGAACACCCGTATCACGTCGCCCGGTGCTACCAGCGCCGAAACCGGCGCGCGATAGTCATGCGGCACGCCGCCGGTCATCCGGATCACGCCGACCTGCGATTCCACCGCCCGATAGGTGAAGCCGCCCGCGCGCGAGACCGCGGCAAGCACGGTCATGCCGGGCTCGAACGGATACTGGTCGGGCCGGTTCACCTCGCCCAGGATCGAGAATGGCCGGTAGTGCCGCACCTCCACCGCGACGGCGGGATGGCGCAGGATGCCGCGCGCGACCAGCGTTTGCGCGATGGCGTGGCCCAGCATCGCCGTGCTCCGCCCTGCCGCGCGCACCGGCCCGGCAAGCGGCAGTTCGATCATGCCCGAGGCATCGACGTCATATGTCGCGGTGAGCTGCGGCTGGCCGAACACGATCACCCGCAGCCGGTCTCCCGGGCCAAGCCGGTAGACGTCGGCCGTCGTCGTCGGCAGTTCCGGCAGGCGCGTCCATGCCGCGCAGCCGGACAGGGCCGGGACGACGATCCCGCCCAGCGCGGTGGCAAGCAGGCGGCGGCGGGTGACGCGGCGAAATTCCGGCATGATATTCAACCTTGAAATGATTTGATATTCATAATACAACTTTAAATAGATAATGCTGGATTGCCTGCGAGAATGCACAGGCGCGCGCTCGCTTTGCAACAATGGATGAGGCTTCCCGATGACAGGCCAGTCCCAGAGATGAGCGCCGCGGCAGACCCGCAAGGCCGCGCCCGGCCGGCAAGAGCCCCGGATGATCCGCTCGACGCGCTGCGTGCCGTCCGCCGGCACTGGCGGCTGGCGGCCCTGGTCGCCCTGGGCCTGCCGCTGCTGTCGTTGATTGCGCTATGGCGCATGACGCCGGTCTATACTGCGACCGGCGTGCTGCTCTACGACCCGATCGGTTTCAATCAGAAGCTGCTGCGGGACGTGGTCGAGACGGCGCCGGTGACCGACATGCTGATGGCAAGCCAGGTCGCCATCCTGAAAAGTCCGCAGGTGATGCGGCACGTCCTCCGCCGGATCGGCGCCGGCCCGCATCCGCCGCGCGCCCCGGAGCCGGGCTTTCCGTCCATGCTGCGGCGCTGGTTCGGCCCCGGCCTTGCGTCTTCCCGCCTTGCGTCCCGGCCGGTCGCCCCAGCCGCCCTCGACGATGACCTGGCCGCCCGGTTCCGCATCGAAATCCCTGCAAGTTCGCAACTGATCGACGTCTCCTACACCGGCCACGACCCGCGCCGCGCTGCCCGGGCGGTGAACGCCGCCATGGCCGCCTATCTCGACCGCGAGCGGAGTGACCGGCTGCAAGTGCTGCACCGGGCGCGGCTCTGGTTGCGGCGGCGGGCGCGGGCGACTTCATCCCGCCTCGAATCGCTCGATGTCGCGATCGCGCTGGAGCGCGCGCACAGCGGCACCGAGCGCGGGGCCGGCACGGCGTCGCTGACCCATGAGCAGGCGGGACAGCTCACCGCCAGCCTCGCCGCCGCCCAGGCCGATCTCGCGGCGGCGCGGGCCCGGCTCGTGGCATTGCAGGGGAGCAGCGAGGCCGCCACCGCCGCCGAAGTGGCGCCGGAGATCGGGCCGATGCGCGCGCGTGCTGCCGATCTCGCGGCAAGGCTGCGCGCGCTCGCCAGCACCGAGGGGCCGAACAATCCCGAATATCGCGCCGCCGCCCGGGCGCTCGCGGCGCTGCGCGGACAGATCGGGGCGGAAATCGGGCGGTTCGTGGCCGCGGACCGGATGCGCGCCGCCGCCGATGCGGCGCGCGTCGCCAGTCTCCAATCTGCCATTGCCCGCGTGCGCGGCAAGGCGGCGGCGCAGGCGGTGGTGGCAGCACCCCTCGCGCGCCTCGAAGAGCAGCGCGAGGCCGAGAGCAGCTTGCTGCGCGCGGAGACCGAGCAGATCGGCGCGCTCGAAAGCCGCAGGGCCCTGACGCGGCCGAGCGCGCGGATCATCACCCCCGCCATGCCGCCGCTGCACGCGAGCGGCCCGCGCGGCGTGGCCATCCTGTCCGGCGCGGTCCTGCTCGGCCTCTGCCTCGGCCTGCTGGCGGCGCTGGCGGCGGATTCGCTGAACGGCAGTTTCCGATCCGGCGGGCAGGTGCGCGAGGCGCTGGGCCTGCCCTGCATGGCGCTGGTGCCCGAGATCGCGCGGCGGACGCGGCGCGGCCTCGCGGTGCCCGACTATGCCCGCCGGTATCCGTTTTCCGCCTTCGCCGAACAGATCCGGGCCCTGCGCACCGGCCTCTGGCTGGCGCAAGGCGCGCCGCGCAGCCTCGCGATCACGGCGGCGCGGCCGGGCGAGGGCAAGACGACGCTTTCCGTCAGCCTCGCCCTCTCGATGGCGGCCAGCGGGGCGCGCATCCTGCTGATCGACTGCGATATCCGCCAGCCGAGCCTCGACATGGTCTTTGGCCTTGGCGGCCTTCCCGGCCTGACCGACCATCTCGCCGGGCGCGTTGCGCTGGAGGCGGCGATCCACCGCCCCGCCATCGAGGATGACGACGCCGTTCCCGACGTCATGCCGGCCGGGGCGGTGCCGCGCGAGGCGCTGGCCTTGTTCATGTCCGACCGGCTCGGTCTTCTGATGGACGAACTTCACCGGCGCTACGACCTCGTGATCCTCGACCTCCCGCCGGTCTTCGCCCTGGCCGAGGCGCAGGTGCTCGCCCGCGCCGCCGCGGCCGTGCTGCTGTGCATCCGCTGGGGGCAGACCCCCCGGCGGACCGTGACGGCGGCGATGGCGCTGCTGGCACAGCCGGGGCTGCGTATCCAGGGCGCGGTGCTCACCCGGGTCGACGGCGCGCGCCACGCCCGCTCCGGATTTCCCGATGCCGAGCTCTATCATCCGCGCTATGGCGGCTATTTCCGCTCCTGACGCCCAAGGCCGGACGCGCACCGCCCGGCGGGCGGACCTCCTGCTGTGCGGGGGCGGGGCGCTCATGCTGCTCTGGCCGGCGCTGGAAAACGGATATCCGCTGATCTTCTCGGATACCGGAACCTATATCTCGCAGGTTCTCGAGCTGCATCTCGGCTGGGATCGGCCGCCATTCTACAGCCTGCTGGTGATCGTCGCCGGGCTGGGGCGGTCGCTCTGGCCGGTGATCATCGTGCAGGCGCTGGCCGCCGCCTGGCTGGTCCGCGCCATCCATCGCCAGCTCGCGCCCGCCGCCGGCGCGCTCGAAACCGGCGTGCTGCTCGCGGGCCTTGCCGCCGGAACCTCGCTGTCCTGGACCGCGTCGCAAGTGATGCCGGACATCTTCACGCCGCTGATGGTGCTCGCCTTCGCCGGCCTCGTGCTCGATCCCGCCGCGAAGACCGCGGGTGCCGGCCACGCGCTGGCGATCGGCGCCGCGATCGTCGTGCATCTGAGCAACATGCCGATCTATGCCGGGCTCTGCCTTGCGGTCCTGCCGCTGCGCTGTCTGCGCCACCGGGTCCGCTGGCGGGTGCTGCTGCTGCCGTTCCTGCTCGGCGTTGCATGCCTGACGGCGGTCAACACGCTGGCGCGCGGCAGCCCCTCGCCCTCGCCCTATGGCGCGACCTTCCTCCTCGCCCGGCTGATCGAGAACGGGCCGGCGCGCGCGACGCTTGCGGCCGATTGTCCGCGCGCGGGCTGGGCGCTCTGCGCCTATCGCGACGACATGCCGCGCACCGCCGATGCGTTTCTCTGGCGGGCCGACAGTCCGCTCTACCGCGCCGGCGGTCCGCGCCGTCTTGTCGCGCAGACGGATGCGATCGTCGACCGGACGCTCGCCTCGCATCCGCGCGCCGTGCTGCGCGCGGCGGGGCGGGATTTTGCCCTGCAACTCGTCACCTTCGCGCCGGGCAGCGGCCTGCGCCCCTGGTATGCGACCGCCTGGCAAACGATCCGGCGCGACCTGCCGCGCCCGGCCTATGAAAGCTATGTCGCCAGCCGCCAGGCGCGCGGGCGAATGGTCGTCCCGCCTTTCCTTGCCGCGCTCATGCGCCTGCTCGCCGCTGGCGGCATGGCGGCGACCGCGCTGTTCGCGCTGTTCACGCTCTTCGCCGTTTCACGCCGCGACATCGGCGAGGCGGCGCGATCGCTGGGTTTGCTCTGCTGGATCGTCCTGCTCGCGCTGGCGGGCAACGCGGCGGTGACGGGCGCGCTCTCCGGCCCCCATGCCCGCTACCAGAGCCGGGTTGTCTGGCTTGCGGTGCTCTCCGGCTGGCTGGTGCTGCGGCAGGTTCAGGCCGGGTGCCGGTCCCGCCCGACCAGCAGCACGAAATAGAGTCTCAGCCGGCCGAAGCCGAGCCGGCGCCGCCAGTCGATCATGTGGGTCGGGCGATGGCGCATCCCGAAATGCAGCTCGATCGCGCGGAGCTGGGCGTCGGAAAAACTGACCGCGAGCTCACGCGGCAGCGCGTCGAGAAACCGGCCGAGCGGGGCCGAATGGTCTGGCGCGGCCATGGCCGCATCACTCGGTCATCCGGTCGAGCACGGGTATGGCGCGCAGAACCCTTTGCTTGAGCAGGATCGGGCCGATCAGCCCGGCGCTCATCAGCGTTGCGGCGAACGGGAGGAATCGCGCGCCGTTCCAGCCCGTGACCAGCAGCAGGAGCCCCTTGGCGAGGCCGATGAAAATGGTGTTGAAAAGATAAATCATCAGGGAATTCCGCCCGATCGTTTCGACAATGCGGACGGATGATAGGCATGGAATCCTTACCAGCGCATGAAGCGCCGGGATGGCCGCAAGCCCGAGCCCGAGCAGCCGCAGGTTGAACGGCAGCGCGCCGCCATCGGCCGCGATGGCCGTGCAGCCGGCCGCGAACACCGCGAGCAGCGACCAGCGCCAGCGGTCGATCCATCCCGTCCAGCGATCGCCCAGCGCTCCGGCGGCAAGGCCCGCGCCGAAGAAAATCGCATAGCGCCCGGCCTCGGCCAGATAGAGATGCCAGGGCAGGGGGGCGAGCTGGACCGCCGCGAACACCCCGATCACCGGCCAGAGGCGGCGGCCGCAGGCGGCGAACAGCGGCGGCGTCGCCACGCTGAGCAGGAACAGCGTTGCCAGATACCAGAGCGAATAGGCCGGGCTTGCCAGCGGTCGCCACAGCACGTCGGCAAGCCCGGCGACCAGGCCGCCCGGCATGTTGTCGACATGGATGAAGCGCGCGGCGGCGAGCTTTCCCGCGGTGATGACGAACGCCATGACGCCGAAGGGGATCAGCAGGCGCCGCACCCGCGCGCCGAACAGCGCCGGCCAGCGCGCGGGCGGCGCCGTCGCGTGGCCCGCCAGCCAGGCGACCAGCCCGCTCAGGTAGAAGAAGAACGGCATGTGAAAGCCATAGATCGCGCGACGCAGCGCCGGGTACCACACCACATGCGACGGCTCCTGCCGCGCCACGATGTGGCCAAAGACAACGAGAACGATCGCCAGCCCCTTGGCGCGGTCGATATCCGCCCGCCGGCTCACGGCAGGGCGGTGTCGATGGCGCGGCCCTCGCCCAGCGTGCCCCGCAGGAAGCCCCGCGCATAGGCAGCCTTGCACCGCAGGCCGATCTGGGCGGTGCTTCCTGCCGGCAACAGCCCGAGTGGGGCGAGCAGCAGCGCGTGCAGCAGGAAGCGCGCCGCCCGGTGAAGCCGCTTCTCGCCCAGGGCGCCGAGCATCACCGCCTCTGACACGCCCGACCAGTATTGCCGGCCGACCAGCCAGACCGGGTTGAGCCGGGCGCGGTCGATCTCGTGATACACGACGAGATCGGGGGTGAAGCGCACGCTCAGCCCGCTCTGCCGCAGCCGGCGCAGCACGTAGGTCTCCTCGTTCGAGATCATCAGCCGGCCGCGCCGGCCGAGGCAGGTGGGAAATCCGCCGAGGCGGGTGAGAACCTCGCGCCGGAAGGCGATGTTGGCGCCGTAGGGGTCGAGCCCCGCGGTACTCTCGTCCGTGCAAGGCGGGTCGATGATGGTCAGCACGGCGCGCAGCGCCGGCGGCCACCAGCCCGGCAGTTGCGCCTGCCATTGCGGCAGGATCAGCCCGCCGGTCGCCGCGAGATCGGGATCGGCGGCGATCGTGCGCAGCAACACCGCACACCAGTCCGGCCAGGGCGTCGCATCGTCGTCGAGATAGGCGATCCAGTCGCCGCGCGCGGAGGCGAGGGCGGCGTTGCGCGCCTCGCTCAGCCCGGGTGTTGGCAGCCGCAGGTGCCGCGCGCCGTGCTGTGTCGCTGCCGCGCGGATCGTCTCGGCCTGGTCCGGCGCCGAACCGGAATCGATCACGATTGCCTCAACTGTCTCCGGCAGTGGGGCCAGGGCGGCGAGGCAGCGTTCGGTCTGGCGACCACGATTATGGCTGCAAATCGCGATGCTGAGGCGGGCGGGACCGGCGGCTTCGTGGCGCATGGGTTCGTTTTTCCGCGACATGCAATTAAAGGTTGTGTATATCTGAACCTAATTGACCAGTAATTGCAATTTAATTGATGCGATATCGGCATTTCTCCTGCCTCGCGGCCGCAGCATTGCTCGCCTCTCTGCCCGCCCGGGCGGCGCACGCGGGCGGGCTCGGCAGCCTGTTGCCAATGTCGGTGCCGGGCTTCGGCACGGCGCCGGGCGTCTCGGCCCGGTCCCGGCTCTACCGTGGCGATCTGCCGGTGCCGGTTGCCCCGCTCGCGGCGGCGGGGCTGGAAATTTTTCCCCGCCTCACGACCGCCGCGGGGCTGGACACGGCGCCCGCTTCCGGCGCGCCCGCCACCGCAACCGCCAGCCTGCGGCCGGAAATCCGGCTGCTCGACCAGGATCTCGGGCTTGCCGGTTTCGCCGCCGTCACCCTCGACCGCTATGCCCGCGATCCCGCTGCCAATGCCAACCGGCTGACCACGGCGCTCGGCCTCGCGCTGCCCTTCGGCCCCGACCGGCTGACGCTCGGCGTCGCCCATGTCGATGCGGCGGAGACGGCGCTCGGCCTCGCCGCGGATGGCGGTGCCGCGCCGCTCGATGTCACCACCGATTCCGCCCGGGCCGGGCTCAGGCTCGGCCTCGGCGCGCTCGACGCCGCCGGAAGCATCGCGTTCGATGGCGAACGGGTGAGCGGCACCGCCGCCGCGGCGACCGGGTTTCGCAGCCGCCAGGGGCTGCGCGCGGAACTGCGGCTGGAAAATGCGGCACCGGCGCCGCTGCGCGCGCTGCTGATGCTGCGCGCCGGCACCGTACGCTATCCCGGCAGCGTCCCCGGCGGCATCGTTGCCGACAGTTCCAGCCTCGATGCGCTGGCCGGGATCGTGACGGACCCGCGGGCGATCTGGCGCCTGCGCGTCATCGCCGGCGCCGAGCGGACGCGATACGGGGCTGGCGGGCCGGCCTCCGGCATCGCCGCGATCGGCGATGTCGCGGTGGAATGGACGCCGGATGACCTCATCGCCGTCGCTCTCGATCTCTCGCGCCGCGCCGGCCAGGATGCGGGCTTCGGCAGCCCCGGCAGCATGCTGACCACGGAGCGTCTCGGCCTTGCCGGGTCCTATTCGCGCTCCCTGCTGCTCACGCTCGACGTCGCCGCACGCCAGGGCCGGATCGCCGGCCATGCCGCCGCCGAGATCGACCTTGCCGCCGGCGCGCGATGGCGGCTTTCGCGCGCCCTGTCGCTCCGCCCGTCGTTTCGCCTCGCCGGCCGTCACAACCTGCCCGGTGCCGCGTCGCGCCAGCTGTCGCTGACGCTGTCCCTGGTCTGGACGCCGTGAGCGGCGCGCCCTTCGCCCCGTTCGGCCTGCGGTTCGATGCCCCCGGTCCGGACGCCGCGCGCGATCTCGTGCTGGGCTGGGACCGGCAGCGACCCTTCGGCTATGTCGTGACCCCGAACGTCGATCATCTCGGCCGGCTGCGGCGGCAGCAGGCATTGCGCGCCGCCTATGACGAGGCCGCGCTCTGCCTGCTGGATTCGCGCGTGGTTGCCGGTCTCGCCCGCTTGTGCGGGGTGGCCCCGCCGCCGGTGGTCACCGGGGCGGACTTGCTTGCGGCCATCATGCCGGCGCTCGCCGCGCGCGGCGCGCGCGTGGCCGTGGCAGGGCTTGATGCGGCGGCGATGGGCGCCTTCGCGGCGCGCTGTCCGGGCATCGATTTCACCCATCACGAACCGCCGCGCGGCTTCGAGCACGACGCCGCCGCCCTCGGCGCGGTGGTGGCGTTCATCGAGCGCGCGCGGGCGGATTGCACGATCCTCGCCGTCGGCTCGCCGCGGCAGGAGGTGCTGGCGCGGGCGGTGCGCCGGCGCGGCCGCGCCGTCGGCATCGGGTTATGCGTCGGCGCCGCGCCGCTTTTTCTCGCCGGGGTGCTGCGCCGCGCGCCGGCGCCGCTGCGTGCGGCGGGGCTGGAATGGGCGTGGCGGCTGCTGTGCGAGCCGGCGCGTCTCGCACGACGATATCTGATCGACGGGCCGCCGGTCCTGCTCGCACTCGCGCGCGAGTTCCGCCGCCCCGCCTTGCCGCGGCCCGGCAGTTGCGCGATAGACGAACGCATAATCAACGGGATGGAGGCGCAATGTTCAGGCAGGCTGTCGCATGACGGCGTTCCGCTCGTCCCTCGATCCGCGCAGCGCCGCGTTCCGGGCGAATCATGAGGCGATGCGCCGGCTGGTCGAGGATCTGCGCGACAAGGTGGAGGCCATCCGCGAAGGCGGCGGTGAAGCGGCGCGCGAGCGGCATCTGGCGCGGGGCAAGCTGCTGCCGCGCGAGCGCATCCGCACCCTGATCGACCCGGCCTCGCCCTTTCTCGAATTCTCCCAGTTCGCCGGCCACGGCATGTATGACGAGCCGGTGCCGGCCGGCGGCATCATCACCGGGATCGGCCGCGTATCGGGGCGGGAATGCGTGATCGTCGTCAACGACGCGACGGTGAAGGGCGGCACCTACTACCCGATCACGGTCAGGAAGCATCTCCGCGCCCAGGCGATCGCGATGCAGAACCGGCTGCCCTGTGTCTATCTCGTCGATTCCGGCGGCGCCAACCTGCCCAACCAGGACGAGGTCTTCCCCGACCGCGAGCATTTCGGCCGCATCTTCTACAACCAGGCGCAGATGTCGGCGGCGGGGATCGCGCAGATCGCGGTGGTAATGGGCTCCTGCACGGCGGGCGGCGCCTATGTGCCGGCGATGGCCGATGAGAGCATCATCGTCCGCGAGCAGGGCACGATCTTTCTCGGCGGCCCGCCGCTGGTCAAGGCGGCGACCGGCGAGGTCGTCACCGCCGAGGCGCTGGGCGGTGCGGATGTCCATACGAGGGTCTCCGGCGTCGCCGATCATTTCGCCGAGTCGGACGCGCACGCCCTCGGCATCGCCCGGCGGATCATCGCCGGGCTCAACACCCGCAAGCCAGCGCAGATGGACCTCCTGCCGCCCCGCCCGCCGGTGGGTGCGCCGGATACGATCTATGGCGCAATCCCGGCCGATCCGCGCACGCCCTACGATGTGCGCGAGGTGATCCGGCTCATCGTCGATGCCGGCGAATTCGACGAGTTCAAGGCCCGCTACGGCACGACGCTGGTGACCGCCTTCGCCCGCATCTGGGGCTACCCGGTCGGCATCGTCGCGAATAACGGCGTGCTGTTCTCCGAATCCGCGCTCAAGGGCGCGCATTTCATCGAGCTTTGCGCCCAGCGGGGGATACCGCTGGTCTTTCTGCAGAACATCACCGGCTTCATGGTCGGGCGGAAATACGAATCCGGCGGCATCGCCCGCGATGGCGCGAAACTCGTCACCGCCGTCGCCACCGCGAACGTGCCGAAATTCACCGTGATCATCGGCGGCTCCTTCGGCGCCGGGAATTACGGCATGTGCGGCCGCGCCTATGATCCGCGCTTCCTGTGGATGTGGCCGAACGCGCGGATCTCGGTGATGGGCGGGCCGCAGGCGGCCGCGGTGCTGGCCACCCTCCGGCGCGACAATATCGAGGCCAAGGGCGGCGCCTGGTCGGCCGAGGACGAGCAGGCCTTCCGCGCCCCGATCGAGGCGCAATACGAGCGTCAGGGCCACCCCTATTACGCGAGTGCGCGGCTGTGGGACGATGGCGTGATCGATCCGGCGGAGACCCGCATGACCCTCGCCCTCGGCCTCTCGGCCGCGCTCAATGCGCCGATCGAGCCGACACGCTTCGGCCTTTTCAGGATGTGATGCGATGAGTGATCCGGTTGAGCTTGCCGTCGGCGCCGACGGCACCGCGACGATTTCGATGAACCGCCCGCAGCTTCACAACGCGTTCGACGAGGTGATGATCGCCGCGCTGACCCACACCTGCCAACGGGTGGGCGCGGATCCGCACGTCCGCCGCGTCGTGCTGGAGGGGCGGGGGAAAAGCTTTTCCGCCGGTGCCGATCTCAACTGGATGCGCCGCAGCGCCGCCTACACCCCCGACCAGAACCGGGCGGACGCGATGGGGCTGGGCCGGCTGATGCGGACGCTGAACGACCTGCCGAAGCCGGTGATCGGGCTGGTGCAGGGCGCGGCCTTCGGCGGCGGTGCCGGGCTTGCGGCATGCTGCGACATCGTGATCGCCGCCGAGGATGCGAAATTCTGCTTCTCCGAGGTCCGGCTCGGCCTGATCCCGGCGGTCATCAGCCCCTATGTCATCGCCGCGATCGGGCCGCACCAGGCGCGGCGCTATTTCTGCTCCGCCGAGGTGATCCCGGCACTGGAGGCGATGCGGATCGGGCTGGCGCATATCGTGGCGCCGCGCGACGGGCTGGCGGCGGCGCGGGACGCGATGATCGCGACCCTCGCCCAGGGCGGGCCCGAGGCGCAGGCCGATGCGAAGGCGCTCGTGGCCGATGTCGCCCATCGCGTCATCGACGATTCGCTGGTGGCGATGACGGCGCGCCGCATCGCCGACCGCCGCGCGACCGCCGAGGCACGGGAAGGCCTGACCGCCTTTCTCGAAAAACGGCCGCCCGCCTGGCGGGAGGGCTGAGCCGTGTTCGGGTCGGTCCTGATCGCCAATCGCGGCGAGATCGCCTGCCGGGTGATCCGCACGGCGCGGCGGATGGGGCTGCGCAGCATCGCGGTATTCTCGGACGCCGATGCCGGTGCCGCGCATGTCGCGCTGGCCGACCACGCGATCAGGATCGGGCCGCCGGCGGCGGCGGAGAGCTATCTCGCGATCGAGCGGATCATCGCAGCAGCGCGCCGCACCGGCGCCGAGGCGATCCATCCGGGCTACGGGTTTCTCAGCGAGAACGCTGATTTCGCGGAAGCCTGTGCCGCTGCGGGGATCATTTTCGTCGGCCCGCCTGCCGCAGCGATCCGGGCGATGGGCTCGAAATCGGCGGCCAAGGCGTTGATGGAGCGGGCCGGCGTGCCGCTGGTCCCCGGCTATCACGGCGCCGATCAGGATCCGGCGATGCTGGCGCGGGCAGCGGCGGCGATCGGCTATCCGGTGCTGATCAAGGCCTCCGCCGGCGGCGGCGGCAAGGGCATGCGCGTGGTCCGCGCGCCGGCCGATTTCGCCGCCGGGCTCGACCTCGCGAAGGGCGAGGCGCGCGCCGCCTTCGGCGACGACCGCGTGCTGGTCGAGAAATACCTGACCAGGCCGCGCCATATCGAGATCCAGGTCTTTGCCGACAGGCACGGCAACGTCGTCTCGCTGCACGAGCGGGACTGCTCGATCCAGCGGCGGCACCAGAAGATCATCGAGGAAGCCCCGGCGCCGCTGATCGACGAGACGATGCGCGCGGCGATGGGACGTGCCGCCTGCGATGCGGCGCGGGCGATCGGCTATGAAGGCGCCGGCACGGTCGAATTCATCGCCGAGGACGGCGCGTTCCACTTCATGGAAATGAACACCCGCCTGCAGGTCGAGCACCCGGTGACGGAAATGATCACCGGGATCGACCTCGTGGAATGGCAGTTCCGCGTCGCCGCCGGCGAGGCGCTGCCATTGTCGCAGGAGCGGATCGCCCGGCGCGGCCATGCCGTGGAGGTGCGGCTCTATGCCGAGGATCCGGCGCGCGACTTCGCACCCTCCACCGGCACGCTGGCGCGGCTGCGGCTGCCGGCGGAGAGCCGGCATGTGCGGATCGAGTCCGGCGTGCGCGAGGGCGATGCGGTATCGGTGCATTACGACCCGATGATCGCCAAGCTCGTCACCTGGGACGAGGACCGCGACGGCGCGCTGCGGCAGATGGCGCAGGCGCTCGCCGCTTGCGAGATCGACGGGGTGCAGACCAATCTCGGCCTGCTGCGCCGCATCGTCACCCATCCCGATTTCCGCGCCGCCTCCTTCGACACCGGCTTCATCGCCCGCCACGAGGCCTCCCTGCTGCCGGCCCGCGAAGCCGCCCCGCTCGCCGTGCTGGCGGCGGCATCGCAGTGCTGGCTCGCCGCCCAGCCGCATGTGCCCGACCCGGCCGATCCGTGGTCGCCCTGGGCCACCCGCACCGCCTGGCGGCTGAACGGCGCGCGCCATCAGGACGTGGCCTTCGCGGAGGACGGCACCACCCACCATCTCCGCCTGCATCTCCAGGATGCAGGCCGCTTCCGGCTCGAAAGCGGGGGCAGGGCGGTCGCGGTCAGCATCGCGACCGGCGCGGAAGGCGCGCAGCTGGTCGAGCTTGAGGGCGAGGTGACGCGGCTGCGCGCCGCCTGGCAGGGCGAGCGGATCGTCGTCTTCACCGATGGGGTCCGCCACGCGCTGGTCCCGGTCGACCCGCATGAAGCGACGGGCGAGGCCGAAGGGGCGGATTCGCGGGTGCGCAGCGTCATGCCCGGCAAGGTGGTCGAACTGGCCGTCGCTGCGGGCGACAGTGTAAAGGCGGGCGATCTGCTCGCGGTAATCGAGGCGATGAAGGTGCAGTTCCGCATCACCGCCCCGCGCGACGGCACGATCGCCGCCATCGACTGCGCGGTGGGCGACCTCGTCGAGGACGGCGCCGAGCTGATGGCCTTCGCCGACGATCACGACTGACAAACAATGGGGAGACCAAGCATGCTGTGCATCATGGGAACGATCAGGCTGCCGGCGGAGCGGATGGCGGCGGCGCGCGCGCCGATGGCGGCGATGATCAACGCGACCAGGGCGGAGGCCGGCTGCATCGAATATGCCTTCGCCGAAGACGTGCTCGAACCCGGGCTGATCCGCGTCAGCGAGCGCTGGACCGACCAGGCGGCGCTCGATGCCCATGCCGCCTCCGCGCACATGCAGGTCTGGCGCGCGGCGCTGCGCGAAATCGGCGTGCTCGGCCGCGATATCACGCTTTACGACATCGCCGCGCCGCGCCCGCTCTGACCCGCCCGCTTGCCATCCGGCGGGGATTGTGCAATTCCCGCTGCACCCTGCCGGGCGAATGGCATTTCGCCCGGCTATGCCCGTTTCCATGGGGGAAATTGGCGCCCACCGGCGCCGGGGCTGACATCAACCATAGGGGGACAGATGCCGCTTTATGAATGCGTGCTCATCGCGCGCAGTGAAATCACGCAACAGCAGGTCGACACCATTACCGACGCCGTGGCCGCACAGGTCGAGGGCGAAAGCGGTGCGGTGAAGAAGCGCGAATACTGGGGCCTGCGCAATCTCGCCTACCGGATCAAGAAGAACCGCAAGGGCCACTACGTCCTGCTCGGGCTCGACGCCGAACCGGCGACGATCAGCGAGATGGAGCGTCAGCTCGGCCTGAACGAAGACGTGCTGCGCTTCATGACCATTCGCATCGACGAGATCGACGAAGCGCCCTCCGCGCCGCTCGCCCGCCGTGGCGATGACCGTGACCGCGAGCGCGGGTTCCGTGGGCCGAAGCCGGCTGGCCGCTTCGATTCCGGCCGCCGCCGTGGCCCGGATGACCGCGAGGAATTTCGCGCCCGCGACGAGTTCCGCACCGATCGCGACGACGAGAACAACGAGGAGAACTGAGCCATGTCCGACAGCATCGAGACCGCGCCGGTCAATACCCCGGCCGCCCGTCGCGCCGCGGTCGGCGCACGCCGCCCGTTCTACCGCCGCCGCAAGGCCTGCCCGTTCTCCGGCCCCAACGCCCCGAAGATCGACTACAAGGACGTGCGGCTGCTCTCGCGCTTCCTCTCCGAGCGCGGCAAGATCGTGCCGAGCCGCATCACCGCCGTCTCGGCCAAGAAGCAGCGCGAACTCGCGCGCGCCATCAAGCGCGCCCGATTCCTCGCCCTGCTCCCCTACGTGGTCGATTGAGGAGCTAGAATCATGGCACAAGTCGAACTGATCCTGCTCCAGCGCGTCGAGCATCTCGGGCAGATGGGCGATGTGGTGAAGGTGAAGCCGGGCTACGCCCGCAACTTCCTCCTGCCGCAGGCCAAGGCCGTGCGCGCCACCAAGCAGAACCGCGAGCGTTTCGAGCGTGAGCGCGCCCATCTCGAGGCGCAGAACCTCAAGCGCCGCGAGGAGGCCGAGCGCATCGCCGAGCGCGTCGCCGGCCTGACCGTGACGCTGATCCGCCAGGCGAGCGACGCCGGCTCGCTTTACGGCTCGGTCACCTCGCGCGACGTCGCCGATGCGTGCGGCGAGGCGAGCCTCGGCATCGCCCGCAGCCAGGTGCTGCTGGTCAACCCGATCAAGACGCTGGGTCTCGCCACCGTTCACGTGGCGCTGCATCCGGAAGTCGTGATCGACGTTGTCGTCAACGTCGCCCGCTCGCCGGAAGAGGCCGAGAAGCAGGCGCGTGGCGAGTCGATCGTGCGCGAGGAAAGCGAATACGAACTCGAGACCGGCGAGGAAGACGCCGAGGCCGCGGAACAGACCGCCTGATCGTAGCCTGACGCTTCCAGAGCTGACAGACGGCGCCGATCCACGGATCGGCGCCGTTTTTTTTGCAGTTTGCTCCGATCCCCCGCCGCCGGGCAGCGCTCCGGCATGGAATGGTAGCCTTTCTGCCATTTCCCTCTTTTACGCGACAGTGCCCGTTACCAAATCCTTTCCAGGTTCTTCAGCCGGCGGAGATTTGTCATGCGGAAGTTACTGGACAAGCTGTTGAAACGCCTGGTTGCCTGCGGCGATCTGGGCGTGGTCTGGCCCGATGGAACGACCTCCCACTATGCCGGCCGCCCCGGCCGCACGGCGACCATCGCCCTTCGCGACGAGGCGGCGATCCGCCGTCTCGTGACCGATCCCGCCATGGCCCTCGGCGAGGGATACATGGACGGTTCGATCGAGCCGGTCGACGTCACGATCTACGATGTCCTGCATGTGCTGCTGTCGAGCGTGCAGGATATCGAGGGGCGGGTGCCGGTCCTGCGGGCACGCCGGGCGCTGGGCCGCCTGCTGCGGCCGCTGGCGCAGCTCAACGACGCTCGCCGCGCGAAGCGCAATGTCGCGCATCACTATGATTTGAACGGCCGTCTCTACGCCCTGTTCCTCGATCGCGACCGGCAATATTCCTGCGGCTATTTCCCGCGCGGCGACGAGACGATCGACGAGGCGCAGGCGGCGAAGAAGCGGCATATCGCCGCCAAGCTGCTGCTCGACCGCCCGGATCTGGAGGTGCTGGACATCGGCTGCGGCTGGGGTGGGATGGCGCTGACGCTGGCGCGCGACTACGGGGCCAGGGTCACCGGCATCACCCTGTCCGAGGAGCAGCTCGCCGAAGCCCGAAGCCGCGCCGCCACCGAGGGGCTGGCCGATCGCGTCAGGTTCGAGCTGCTGGATTACCGCGCGATGACCCGCCGCTTCGACCGCATCGTCTCGGTGGGGATGTTCGAGCATGTCGGCCAGCCCAATTACCCCGGCTTCTTCGCCACGATCGAGCGCTGCCTGAAGCCGGATGGCGTGGCGCTGCTGCATGCCATCGGCCGGTTCGACGGCCCGGATGTGACCAGCCCGTGGCTTGCGAAATACATCTTCCCCGGCGGCTATTCGCCCTCGCTCTCCGAGGTGTTCGCCCCGCTCGAGCGCTCCGGCCTGCGCAGCACCGATATCGAGATCCTGCGGCTGCATTACGCGAAGACGCTTGCCCTCTGGCGGAAGCGCTTCGCCTCCAACCGCGATGCCATCGCCTCGCTCTACGACGAGCGTTTCTGCCGCATGTTCGAATTCTACCTCGCCGGCTCGCAACTCGCCTTCGAGGTGCAGGACCACATGGTCTTCCAGATCCAGCTTGCCCGCCGCCAGGATGCCGTCCCGCTCACGCGGGACTACATGATGGATGCCGAGCGGGCGGCTCAGTCCCTGAGCCGCTCGATCTCCGCGCCGCAGGCGGCGAGTTTCCGCTCGACCGCCTCATAGCCCCGGTCGAGATGATAAACGCGGTTGACGATGGTCTCGCCCTTCGCGGCGAGGCCCGCGAGCACCAGCGAGAACGAGGCGCGCAGGTCGGTCGCCATCACCGGCGCGCCGGATAGCCCCGGCACGCCCCGCACGATCGCCGACGAGCCATGGACGTTGATGCGCGCGCCCATGCGGTTCAGCTCGGGCACATGCATGAAGCGGTTCTCGAAGATCGTCTCGGTGATCATCGAGGCCCCCTCGGCCACCGCCATCAGCGTCATGAACTGCGCCTGCATGTCGGTCACGAAGCCGGGGAAGGGCTCGGTCATCGCATCGGTGCCATGCAGCCCGTTGCGCCGGCTGATGGCGACGCCGTCGGCGGCTTCCATCACGTCCACCCCGGCCTCGCCGAGGGTGGCGACCAGCGCGCCGAGGTCGAACAGCCGTGCGCCGCGCAGCAGAACGCCGCCGCCGGTGATCGCGGCGGCACAGGCATAGGTGCCGGCCTCGATCCGGTCCGGCAGGATCGTGTGCCGCGCGCCGTGCAGCGCCTTCACCCCGCGAATCGTGAGCCGGTCCGAGCCGATGCCGGTGATCTCGGCGCCCATCTTGTTCAGGCATTCGGCGAGATCGCCGATCTCCGGCTCGCGCGCGGCATTGACCAGCACGGTCTCGCCCTCCGCCAGCGTGGCGGTGAGCAGAAGCTGCTCGGTCGCGCCGACCGACACGAAGGGAAAGGTGATCGTCGCGCCATGCAGCCCCTTCGGCGCGCGGGCGTTGATGTAGCCGCCATCGAGGGTGATCTCGGCTCCCATCGCCTCCAGCCCCTTGAGGTGCAGGTCGACCGGGCGGGTGCCGATCGCGCAGCCGCCGGGCAGCGACACGCGCGCTTCGCCGGTGCGCGCCAGCAGCGGGCCGAGAACGAGGATCGAGGCGCGCATCTTGCGCACGATGTCGTAGGGCGCCTCGGTATTGGTGATGGCGCCGCCCAGCGACAACCGCTTGGCCCCGGCTTCCTCGACGGCGATGCCGTGCTGTGCCAGCAACTGCGCCATGGTCGCGACATCGGCGAGCGCCGGAACGTTCTCGAGTTCCAGCCGCTCATCGGTGAGCAGGCCGGCGACCATGACTTTCAGCGCCGAATTCTTGGCGCCGGAAATGTCGATGACGCCCTCCAGCGGGCGGCCGCCGCGGATGCGGATTCTATCCATGAAGCCTCACAGTCTGGGGAGTGAAACGCCGCGCTGGCGCATGTATTTGCCGGCCTTGTCGGCATAGCTGATCTCGGGAGGTGAAGCGCCCTGGAGAAAGAGGAACTGGCAGATCCCCTCATTGGCGTAGATCTTGGCGGGCAGGGGGGTGGTGTTCGAGATCTCGATCGTCACCTGGCCCTCCCATTCGGGTTCGAGCGGGGTGACGTTCACGATGATCCCGCAGCGCGCATAGGTCGACTTCCCGAGGCAGATCACCAGCACGTCGCGCGGGATGCGGAAATATTCGACCGTATGCGCCAGCGCGAAGGAATTCGGCGGGATGATGCAGACCGGCCCCTTGCGGTCGACGAAGCTGTCGGATGAAAAATCCTTCGGATCGACGACCGCGGAATCCACATTGGTGAAAATCTTGAAATCGTCGGCCACCCTGGCGTCATAGCCGTAGGACGACAGGCCGTAGGAAATCACCCCGTCGCGCTTCTGGGTCTCGACGAAGGGCTCGATCATCCCGTGCGAAACGGCCTGCGCGCGAATCCAGTGATCCGGCATCACCGGCATGGCGAGTCTCCCGCCGGTTCCTGCGCTGGCGGCGGTGTCTCCGCGCGGGCCCGCGATTGCTGCTTGCGGCGCGCGAGATTGGCGCGCAGCGCCTCGGCCTCGCGCTGCCTGCGCGCTGCCGCGGCGGCCTCGGCTTCCGGGCGCCTGTCTTTTGTCCTGCCGTTCATGGCAGGACAAAGCGGGTTTGCGGCGCCGGCGTCAAGTGGCCGGCTTGCGCCCCGCGGCACCTTTCGATATACCGCCCCGCAACGCGGCGCTGTCATAGCTCAGGGGTAGAGCACCTCATTGGTAATGAGGAGGTCGAGGGTTCAATTCCCTCTGACAGCACCAGTTTCCCCGTAAATCCTGATTTCCCCATAAATCCTGATATAGCGTAACGCGGCGGCAGCATTGCTCACGCCGCTACCCTGCCCCATGAGGGTCAGGATTCTGTCCCCATGCCGAGATGCCGGCCAATCATGGCGGTGGTCTCTTCCCAGGTGATCCAGGGAATACGTGCCGGATCGGGGGTTTCGCCGCGCCGGAACCTCGCAAGCCAGTCCTCGACCGCGTCGGCGAGATCCGCCGCCGCCTTGCCGGAAAAATAGATCGCCTGCTCGCCCGCCACTTCCCTGAACACCGGCAGATCGCGTGCCAGAATCGGCAGGCCGTGCTGCGCCGCCTCGATCAGCGGCAGGCCGAAGCCTTCGCCCTCGCTTGCCGCGATCAGGCAGGTGCTGGCCGCATAGACGGCCTCCAAATACTCGTCGCTGATCCCTTCGAGCCAGAACAGGCGTCTGCCCCGTTCCGGATGGGTGCGCAGCGTCTCCACGATACGCGGAATGGTTCGCCTCTGCGCATCCGGCAGCACCTTCCAGCCCTCCTGGCCGACGATGACGAGCGTCGCCTCGACACCTCGTGCCCAGAGCTGCTCGAATGCCGCGATGGCCTGCAGATGCCCCTTGCGGGGCTCGATCGTGCCGACCATCAGAAACGCCGGATGCTCGCCCAGCCTCGCCAGCACTTGCCGCGCATCGTCGGGCATGCCCCGGCTTGGCGCGGACTGCATCAGATCGGCGCCGTGATGGATCCATTCCCGGCGCTGCGATGGGGACGAGGCGCCGTCGGCATACCAGGCCGTCGCATCGGCCAGGACGGATCTCGAGACACAGATGATCCCGTCGAACCGACCGATCGTCCGCAGCCATCGCGCATGGCCCTGATCAACCCCCTCGGGAAACATCTCAGGCGTCAGGACCGGCAGGAGATCATGGACCAGGAACCAGACCTTCACGCCCCGGTTCTGCCACGCGCGCAAATGATCCTGCTGCAACTCGACGATGTCCGGCGCGAAGTCGAGGCCGAAAAACACGTCACCGGACCACGCCTCGACCACGCCATCCTCGATCCCGGAGTCCTCTATGCCAAGGAAGCGGCAGGTGAATTGCCTGGCATAGCGATAGCCGGCGGTGGTCGCGGTGGCGTAGACCGGCTCGATCCGCCATCCCGCCGGCGGATGGGTGAGCCATTGCCGCAGCACCGCCCGCGCCACGCGCTCGATCCCGGTGCGCAGATCCGTCCGTGCCAGGGTGGAGACATCGACGAGCAATTGCCGGCAGCGCGGATGCGCGGGAAAATTCCGGGCCAGCGAGGTTGCGACCCGCTGCTGCTCCGCGGGTGGAATCGCCATCGCGCGCAGGCCGTGGATCAGGCCGCCAAGCCCCCTTGCGTCGCGTGCATACGCCGTCTCGATCGCCTGCTCATATCGCGCGGCGCATATTCCCGGCGCGTGCTGCGTCCGGATGATCGATCGCGCACGCTCTCCGAGAGCGCTGCGCGCGCCGGCATCCCCGGCAAGCGCGCTGAGGGCATCGAGAAGTTCATCGGTCCGGAATTCATCCGGCAGCATCCGGACCCCGGAAGGATCGAGTTCGGCCATCGTGCCGTGGGCATTCACGATCGTCGGAATGCCGTGGTTCATGCAGTCGATCACGGCGGCGGAGGTTTCGCCGCGCGATCCCGTCCTCAGCTGGACCGCGATATCGGCGGCCGCGAGATAGGTTTCGTAAACCCCGCGCTGTGTCCACCCGGTGATCCGCACACGATCCCGGTACGCCGAAGTGCGGATGCGCTCGGCGAGGGCGCGGCCATAGACGCCGCCCTCGTTCTGGCCGACGAAAGCCAGAAGCGTCCTGCCATCGCTCTCCAGCCTGCTGCCCAGCCAGGCATCGAGCAGCCTGTCGTTGAGCTTCACCGGGTCGAGAAATCCGAACGAGCAGATCAGCAGGTCGTCGGGCCCGATGCCGAGCGATGCCCGCGCCGCTTCGCGGTCACGGTCCTGGGTCGGGGCCCGCAAAAGCGGGATCGCAACGAAATCCCGCGCGCCGGTCGCCCCGAACCAGCTTGCCGCGAGCTGTCGCGCGTGTTCGCTATGGACGATCACGCCGATCGCCCCCTGCAAAAGCTGCAGGTTCGCGGGGTAGTTCCCCAGCGCGCGGCGCACATCCGCGGCGTCGCGCACATCCATCGCCGCGGCGTAGCCATGCTCGCCGACCAATTCCCGCGCCACGGCCTCGCGGCTGAACTGCAGCCGGTGGCCGAACAGGCCGCACATGAAGAAGTCATGCAGCACGATCATGCCCGGATGCGCCGGGAGCGTCTCGAACATGTAGTCGTGGAACGGCGAATTGCCGAACTGGTAGAGGATCCTGTCGTAGTCGTGCGCGTGCTCCCCGAACCACGCGGCCGACCGGACGCCGATCGATGCGGGCAGCCCGTCTTTGTCGATGCTGGTCTGCTCCACGACGATATCGATGTCGTAATGGGCGGCCAGCGCCGGGAGCAGTTCCATGCTGTAGTCGCTGATCCCGCTCGGTTGCGGCGGCATCGGCGAGAAGAAGGCGAGGCGCTTTCTGCCGTTCCCGTCCCTGTACCCGGCCTTGGCCCCGTCCTTGGCTCCGTCCCGCGCCGGCGCCGGCGGTGGGCTCGCGGTGGCGTCAGCGGTCCGGGCGAAAGCCTCCAGCGCCTTCGCCGCCACCCGATCCCAGGTGAACTGGCGCGCATGCGTAATGGCGTGCGCCTCCAGCTCCGCGCGCCATGGGTCGTCGGTGGCGAGGCGATGCAGCACGAGGCGCATGTCCGCGACGTCGAACGGGTCGAACAGCGCGTCATCCCGGCCGATGACCTCCGGAAGGCTGGCGCGTCGGCTGCCGATCGCGGCGCGGCCGCAGAGCATCGCCTCGACCGCGGGCAGCCCGAACCCCTCATGCCAGGATGGCATGACGAACCCCTTGGCCAGGTTGTAGAGCGTGTTCAGATCATCATCCGCCACGCCGTCGATCATCACCAGCTCGTCGGCCGCAAGCCCGCAGCCCGCGGCATGACGCTCGAAGGCTTCGCGTTCCCGCGGCTGGAAATGGCCGATGAAGGCCAGTTGATGCGCCTGCCGCACCGTGGCGGGCAGACCGGCATAGGCCTCGATCAGCCGGCGATGGTTCTTGTGGGCATCCGGCGCGCTCACATACATGAAGAATGGCCGGCGCAGCCCGAGCCGGCCAAGCAGGGCGAGGCGCGCCTCGGCGCCGATGTCGCTCCGCCTGAACCGCCCATCCGCACCGGTGCCGACGGCGACGATCTTCGCTGGATCCCAGCCGAGATGATCCATCGCCTCGCCGGCGGCCGAGCCGGAAATGGCCAGCAGCAGTGAAGCGCGTTTCAGATCTTCCAGCTTGCGGAAATAATGCGCCGCATAGGCCGGATTATCCTTCATGATCTGGTCCTGGTTGAGCAGGGGGATCAGATCGTAGAGCGTGGCGCTCACCCGGCACGCGGCGCCATGGCGGCCGATGCTGGTGACCGCGTCATCGACGAAGCCTTCGAACAGGCTGGAGAGATGGACGATGTCGGGGGCGAGGGAGGCGATGAACGCCTCGCGGATTCGTTCCGCCACCGCCTGCCGCCCGGCATTCGCAGGGTCGATCGCGGCGACGGGGCCGGGCGCATCCCAGACCACGATATTCTCCGCCGGCAGCACGCCCTCGAATACCGCGCGGATGGGCCGGATGGTCTCGGGAAACAGCGCATTCAGCGCGATGATGATCTCGTGGCCGGTATTGTTGCGTGCCAGCGCCTGGGCGAAATTGAGCGAATATCGGCCGATCCCGCGTTGGCCGCTGGCGCTCTGCGCGCCTTGCAGGTCGATGACGATGCGCATGATTGCCGGTTCCCGTCAGCCAGAATTCGGTTCAGGACTTCATCCAGAGATGGATTTGCCGTGCCCGTGGCGACAGGCCGGCCGGTCCGGGCAACCGCCACATCATCGACCCCGCCGCCTCGTGTGACCGGGTGAAGCGGTGGAGCAGGGCGCGCGCGGCGGGAACCCGATCGAGCAGCCGCACCGCCATGTCATGCTGACGGGGATGGTGAAGCAGCCAGCGCGACAAGGCTTGGATCATCCGCAGTCCGACCCGGTGCGGCCGGCTACCCGGCGCGAGCCGGGCCCAGGCCCGCGTCCCGTTCCGCAGCCATCGCAGCCTCGTCGTCGCGGCTCGCAGCGGACCGGTCATGCGCCAGGACCGGCTGGCATGGATCGCTTGCAGCTGCTGCCTTGCCTCGTCGAGCCACGCCTTGCCCTGTTCGAGTTGGCGCCTCGTCGCCGCCTGCCGCGCCTCTGCGTCTTCAGCGAGCCTCGTCGCCTCCCGCAGGCGGGTTTCGAGGCTGGCGATCCGTCCGAGCAGGTTCGCCCGTTCCGCCTCGGCCTCCTGCACGACGTGATGGCACAGGCGCGACGAGGCCCGTCCGCTCAACTTGAAATAATCGAATACATTGGGCGGAACATCGAAATGATGCTTCAGGTCGAGATGGTCGTGGCTCAGATAGAAATGGTTCAGCCCGTCGCGATACACCAGCTCGTAGCCATGGCCGAGCAGGGCGTTCTCCCAGGGCCTGCCGGTCGGGTCGGGCAGACCCGGACGGGTGCTCTCGACCACCACGATCCACGGCCTGACGGTCGAGGGCGCCCAGCTCGCAATGACATCCTCTTCCATGCCCTCGACATCGATCTTCAGCCAGTGAACCTCGGTTCCCTCGAAGCGGTCCAGCACGCGGGACAGCGTCATCGCCGGCACCTCGATCCGCCGCGACGCGAAGCCCTCGTGCCGATGCGCCTCGGCGATCGCGGCGACGCCGGTGCTCAGCCCGGTATCCGCAATCTCGAAGAACGAAATGGTCCCGCCCGTCGGGCTGATGGCGGCCTCGATGACCGTCTCGTCCGGCCGTGCCGCGCGCAGAAGCGACGCGTAATCCGGATTAGGCTCGACATGCACGCCCCGCCAGCCGCGCTCGTAGAAGGCGAGGCTGACCGAATCGATCGTCGGATCCTGGGCGCCGATATCGACATACCTGCCCGCGCCGACATGTTTCAGGGCACGCCAGAGCATGACGTCTTCGAAATTCTGCGCGTAGGATATGAAATCAACGAATGCGTCGGTCTGTGCGTCCATGATGTCCAAAATCGGGTCTTGCCGCCGCAGCATGTCCGGCGCTGCCGCGCGCCATGCCGTCCATTTTCCGAATGATCGTTTTGTGTTTACGAAAGTATCAGGATGCTCCGCTTGTCCACGCGGATTAGACGATATTAAGGCTTCGTCGCAATAATAACATCGGACTAAATAAAATATAATTCCTTGTAGAAATACGGAAAATCGTGGCGCGGCGGCGGTGCCGCAGCGCGGCTTCCAGGCTACGGAAGCCGCCGAGGCGAGGATGCCCGCCATGGCGTGCGCGTCCGCCAACCAACGCGCATCCTGAGGCTCCCTGGAGCCTCATCTGATCGTATGATCATGTTATGAACAAAAAACGCCTTCCGGCGATCTTGCCGGAAGGCGCCCTGAAATCCGGTGTGCGATCCCCCATCCGCTCCGACATGGACCGGATGGGGCGCAATGATCAGGCTGCGGTCGGCAGCTTGTAGCCGGAGAACATGCTGTCCACCTCGGTGTGGAACAGGTGGTTGGCGTAGTTGCTGAGCGTCTTGACCGCCATGGCGAGAACGATTTCCAGCGCGTGCCGGTCGACGTAGCCGGCGGCGCGGAAGCGTTCGAGATCCTGCTGCGTCGGGCGGCCGCGGGTATCGAAAATCACCTGGGTGAAGTGCGCCAGCTCTGCGAGCTTCGCATCGGCGATGGTCCGGCCCTCGCGCAGCGCGGCCAGCACATCGGCCGGCACCTGCGACATCTTGTCGGCGATCATGCTGTGCGCCGCGGTGCAGTAGCCGCAGCCATTGGCCCGGCTGATCACCAGAAAGACCACTTCCTGCTCCACAGAAGTCATGCCGGAATCGGTGCGGAACCGCACATAGCCGTCGAGATACGTGTCAAGGAAACCGGGCGAATTCGCCATGTTCGCATACATGTTGGGAATGAAGCCAACCTGTGCCTTGGCCTTTTCCAGCACGGCGCGCGCGGTGGGCGATGCGGTTTCGAGCGTGAGGGCGGGGAGGTTCAGTCTTGCGTCAGCGGTCATCGTAACCTCTTCATGAATGGGTGGGTGGCACGACAGGCGCGGCCCGTCGCTCTTCCATCTGTGGGTTGTTTATAATCAAACGTTCGTTTGAAAACAATCCCCGATAAAATTCCCCGCTAGAGCACTTTCCGATCCGGCTGGGTCGGATGTAGTGCTCTAGTATATTGATAAATCGAGCATCTTTATCCGATCAGATGGTTCCATCTGATCGGATGATGCTCTAGAGCACGTTCCGATCCATCCGGATCGGATGTCGTGCTCTATCTTGTTGATAATTAGAGCATCTTTATCCGATCAGATGGTTCCATCTGATCGGATGATGCTCTAAAATCCTGGATGCCCGTCACGGCGCCCGGAACCCGGAATCTCGGTAACCCGTCATGAAACCAGGCCCGCGGCGCGATGGAGACGCGCCGCTTCGCTCAGCGCATCCGCACTTCGATCGTCAAATGCGAGAGGGAGGTGAAGCCGGCGAGTTTCTGCCGATAGGCGTCCGGGCTCATCCCCGTGGCCGAGCGCACGCTCAGAATGGCGCCGAGATGGCCCGGTCCGAGCCGCCACAGATGCAGGTCGCTCAGCTCGTCGCCATCGGCCTCGATGGTTTCGCGCAGCCGCCGCACAAGTTTCCGGTCCGGCGTCATGTCGAGCAGGATCGCGCCGGTATCGTGGATCAGCCCGAACGCCCAGCTGGCGATGACGAGGGCGCCAACGATGCCCACCACCGGGTCCATCCACAGCCAGCCAAAGGCCCGCGCCAGCAGCAGGCCTACGATCACCAGAACCGACACCGCCGCGTCGGTCGCCACATGCACCACGGCCGCCCGCATGTTGTTGTCCCGCCCGGTCGCGGCGTGATTATGGTCGTGGTCGTGGTCGTGGTCGTGGTCGTGGTCGTGGCCATGATGATGACCATGATCGTGATGATGGTCATGCCCGAGCCCGAGGATCAGCGCGCTGACGACATTGACGACAAGGCCGAGCCCCGCGATCGGCAGCGCCTGAGCGAAATCGATCGTCACCGGCGCAAAGAACCGGCGCACCGCCTCGAACCCGATCAGCAGGGCGATCATCGCGAGAATGATGGCACTGCTGAAGCCGGCGAGGTCGCCGAACTTGCCGGTGCCGAAGCTGAACCGCGGGTCATCCGCGTGCTTGCGGGCGTAGCGATAGGCGAGGGCTGCCAGCAGCAACGCGCCGGCATGCGTGCTCATGTGCAGCCCGTCCGCCACCAGCGCGATCGAGCCGTAAAGCGAGCCGCCAATCACCTCGATCAGCATCATCGCGGTGCAGATCCAGATCACCCACCAGGTGCGCTGCTCGTTGCGCGCGTGATCGGCGCGGAGAAACACGTGATTGTGATCGGCGGCGCTGCGATCGGCGTGGCTGTCTGGCATGGCGTCTCTCATTTCAGGTAGGCGCGGATCACCGCCAGCAACTGGTCGGTGGCATCCCGGTCCAGCGCATCGGGGTGAGTTTCAGGATCGACGAGATGGTTCCGCACATGATCCTCGACGATCTCGGCCATCAGCCCGGCCACGGCACCGCGCACGCCGGCGATCTGCTGCATGACGGTTTCGCATCCCGCCTCGGCCTCGAGCGCGCGTTCGATCGCCTCGACCTGCCCGCGGATGCGGCCGACCCGTGCCAGCAGCTTCCGCTTGTCCCGGATGGCATGTGTCATGCGAGCGAGCGTAGCATACTCCCCCACACTATCCAACCCGTGGAACGCACTCAGGGCAATCACCCCTCCAAACCCCGAATTCGAGTTCCTGCATTCGGGGTTTGTGGCCGCGGGGATAGAGCATCATCCGATCCATCCGGATCGGACAATGCTCCGATCAGGTGCGGACGATCAGAACAGTAGCCCCGCTTCGAGCACCAGGGTCGCCTGGTTCGGCTGCTTGCCGCTGGCGCCGTAGCCGATCACCCCGTCCCCGCCATTCAGCAGGTGCAGCACGCCGAGATCGCCGCGGACGAACAGATGGTTCTTCTGCCAGGTCGGCGTGATCGACATCCCGATCCCCTTCGCATTCGGCTGCAGGAACCAGTTGCCGAACCCGTTCGAGCCAAACCCGCTCGCCGCGAAATACTCCACCCATCCGCCCAGCGAATAGGGTCCGTGGCCGAACGTGTAGTTGGCAAACAGCGCGGCGCCGAAATCCGTCGTCGTCTTGCGGATGCCCGCCTTGATGTCCTTCTTCGCGTATACGAACTGCGCTTCCGGCACGAGATTGAGGTTGCCGCGCGTGTAGCTGTAATAGGCGCCGACCATCGACGAATTGATCTGCACGTTGCCGGGCCCGACAAGGCTCTGGCCATAGGGTTTCGCCGCGCTGCCATAGGTATGGGCGAGGGCGCCGGTCCGGCTCAGATTGGTCGCGCCATAGACCGACAGCACGTTGTTGCGGTTGAAATTGTAGTTCACCAGCCCCTGGAGGAAATTGAACACGCCGGTATCGAAACCGTCACCGAAGGCGACGCTCGCGCTCACCGGCCCTTTCGAGACATTCAGCATGACGCCGAGGCTCTGGTAGTTCTGCACATTGTAGAGTGCCGTGGTCAGCACGCTCGGATTGCCCCAGTCGATCCCGGCCTCGTAGCCCTCGAGCGAGTCGATCTGCCCGACCGAGACCGAGAGATGCGGGCTCGGTGCGAGCGTGACATAGGCGGCATAGATCGGCCCGGTTGCGAATGTATTCACCGAGGTGGCCGCCGGCGCCGTGCCGAGCGAGAGCGAGTTGACCGAGCCGACCTGCAAGGTGAACCGCACGAGGCCCGTCGGCTTTTGCAGCGAGATCTGGCTGTTCATCAGCTCCGCGCCGAAATTCCGGCTCGAGCGAAGCAGGTCGTGCCGGCCGACCTTGCCGGTGCCGGTCAGCGCGTAGCCATACCCGTCGATGCCGCCGCTGACGACGAGCGGGCCGAGCGCGCCGCCGTCGAATGTCATGGGGGCCGGGCCGTTCAGAGCCTCGGCCGGCTGCACCGTGCCGAACACCACGGCGGCGCAGACGCTGGTCAGCAGTCTCAGTTTACGGGAATTCCGGCCCAAGGCGGGCGGCAGCGCGGTTTTCATAATGCCTCCTGCGATCCCGTTCGGGATCCGTATCGTAAAAATTTATTTAAAACGTACAGAAAATAGGACAGATCGTTACTTCAATTAAACATATCTTTGGATGGTCCGCAAATCCCGCAGCCCCACGCGCGAAGGGGGGCGCAGTGTCGGCCGCCGCTTCAGGTGCAGCCGGATTATCCGATCCTGATGGATCGGAACGTGTTCTAAAACGTGCTCTAGGGTTTGTGGGGATTCATCGTGAGTTGATGACGGCTGCGGCGAGGTAGATCATTGCCTGGAAGCTCTGGTCTGTTTTGCAGGCGCGCAGGGCGATGCGTTTGAACTCTTTGAGCTTGCAGAAGAAATTCTCGACCAGATGACGCCATTTGTAGATTTCGCGGTCGATTTTCAGCTTCAGTGCCCGGGCCGGATGCTGGGAAATGACGACCCGGGCGCCTCTTTCGTTGAGTTCTGCGACCAGAGCGTTGCTGTCGAATGCCTTGTCTGCGATCAATCCACCGAATTCGACGTTGTCGATCAGTGGCGGGACCTCGATGCCGTCATGGCGATTGCCCGGCATGAGACGAAAGCGCACAAGGTTGCCCAGGGCATCCGTCAGCGCCAGGATTTTGGTTGTCATGCCACCTTTGGAACAGCCTATGGCCTGGCTTTGAGTCCCCCTTTTGCGCCCTGGCCGTGACGGTGGACCTTGACGATCGTGGCGTCGACCATGGCGTATTCCATATCGGGTTCATCAGATACCGCGTCGAAAATCCGTTTGAAAACATCAGCGCGGCGCCAGTCGTTGAACCGGCGGTAGGCCGTGCTCCAGTTGCCAAACATCGAAGGCAGATCACGCCACGGACTGCCAGTGCGGACAATCCAAAGTACCGCTTCCAGAAACAGCCGATTGTCCCGCCCGCTGCGGCCAGGGTCACTCGCCTTGCCAAGACAATGCGGTTCCATCCTCGCCCATTGGGCGTCCGTCAGTACAAATCGTTCCATTCACAGCTTGAATCACAGCAACACCCAAATGGGAATCCCAAATCCCCACAAACCCTAGGGTTTGTAGGGATTCATCGTGAGTTGATGACGGCTGCGGCGAGGTAGATCATTGCCTGGAAGCTCTGGTCTGTTTTGCAGGCGCGCAGGGCGATGCGTTTGAACTCTTTGAGCTTGCAGAAGAAATTCTCGACCAGATGACGCCATTTGTAGATTTCGCGGTCGATTTTCAGCTTCAGTGCCCGGGCCGGATGCTGGGAAATGACGACCCGGGCGCCTCTTTCGTTGAGTTCTGCGACCAGAGCGTTGCTGTCGAATGCCTTGTCTGCGATCAATCCACCGAATTCGACGTTGTCGATCAGTGGCGGGACCTCGATGCCGTCATGGCGATTGCCCGGCATGAGACGAAAGCGCACAAGGTTGCCCAGGGCATCCGTCAGCGCCAGGATTTTGGTTGTCATGCCACCTTTGGAACAGCCTATGGCCTGGCTTTGAGTCCCCCTTTTGCGCCCTGGCCGTGACGGTGGACCTTGACGATCGTGGCGTCGACCATGGCGTATTCCATATCGGGTTCATCAGATACCGCGTCGAAAATCCGTTTGAAAACATCAGCGCGGCGCCAGTCGTTGAACCGGCGGTAGGCCGTGCTCCAGTTGCCAAACATCGAAGGCAGATCACGCCACGGACTGCCAGTGCGGACAATCCAAAGTACCGCTTCCAGAAACAGCCGATTGTCCCGCCCGCTGCGGCCAGGGTCACTCGCCTTGTCAAGACAATGCGGTTCCATCCTCGCCCATTGGGCGTCCGTCAGTACAAATCGTTCCATTCACAGCTTGAATCACAGCAACACCCAAATGGGAATCCCAAATCCCCACAAACCCTAGGTTCTGTACCTATTGCCATGACTACGGGGCGTCTGATTCAAGTCTGTTCGGAGGACTTGGAACATGGCGGAACTTTTCTGGCTGAACAACACGCAATGGGCTGCGATCGAACCATTGCTGCCGAAGCTTGGCGGCAAGCCTCGGGTTGATGACCGCCGGGTGCTGAGCGGCATCCTGCATCGCTTTCGCGAGGGCTTGCGATGGCGAGCGCTTCCTGAGGCCTATGGGCCACGAACCACTGTGTTCAACCGGTTCAACCGCTGGAGCCAGCGTGGCCTCTGGCAGGAGATCTTCGCGGCGCTTGTCGCCTGCGCGGATCCGCCGCGCATCGCCATGGTGGACAGCACCTCGGTTCGGGCACATCGCGCGGCCGCGGGCGGTAAAGGGGGGCGCAAAGCCAGGCCATCGGCCGGTCGAGGGGTGGACGGACGACCAAGATCCACGCCGTCGCAGATGAGCAGGGACGCATCGCCGCACTCCTCCTGACGCCAGGACAGGCCTCCGACATCAGCGGCGCGAGGGCGCTTCTGCCCACAATACCGCCACCAGAAGAGCTGATCGCCGACAAAGCCTACGACGCTGATGATCTTAGCACCTTCCTCACCCGCCAAGGCACCAGGCCGGTGATCTCGCCCATGCCCAACCGCCGCGCCATTCCGCCCTTCGACCCCGTCGCCTACAGAAAGCGCAATCTCATCGAACGCGCCTTCTGTAGGCTCAAGGACTGGCGCGCCATCGCCACACGATATGACAAAACCGCACGAAATTTCCTCGCTGGTATTTGCCTTGTCCTCGCCGTCACATCTTGGATCAGTTGAGTCCAGAGCCTAGAGCATCATCCGATCAGATGGAATCATCTAATCGGATAAAGATGCTCTGTTTATCAATGTGATAGAGCACTACATCCGATCCAATCGGATCGGAAAGTGCTCTAAGACGCTGCGAAAAACTGCCGCACGGCCTCGACCGTCTCGGCCAGCCCCACGCGCTCTACGGCAACGCCGGGCGGAAACGCGCTCTCGAGTCGCGAGGGAAACGCCCGGTCCAGCAGCACGAACACGCCGCGGTCATCGGCGCGGCGGATCAGCCGGCCAAATCCCTGCCGCAGTCGGAGCCTGACGATCGCATCGTCATAGCCGCGCGGATCGCCGTCCGAGAGATGGGTGCGTCGCACCCGGTGCAGGATGTCCGGCCGCGGCCAGGGCGTCCGCTCGAACACGACGAGACGCAGCGCGTTGCCCGGAATGTCGACCCCATCGCGCATCGCGTCGGTGCCGAGCAGGCAGGCATTCCGCTCGGCGCGGAAACTCTCGACCAGGGTCGCGTTGTTCATCGCATCGACATGCTGGGCGAAGAGCGGAATGTTGGCCGCATCCAGCGCGGGGGCGATCCGCGCCTGCACGTCGCGCAGCCGCGCGATCGCGGTGAACAGCCCCAGCGCGCCGCCGCCCGAGGCGAGGAACAGGGCGCGGAACCCCGCGGCCAGCGTCTCGGGCGAGGCGCGGAGATTGTCGCGCACGATAAAAATCCGGGTCTGCGCCGGATAGTCGAAGGGTGAGGCGAACGCGGCGCGGATCGCCGGTGCTGCGAGATGGGTGGCGCCGCTGCGCGCCTCGGCCCGCCGCCATTCGGCATCCTGCTCGGCATCCTCGACGGCGGTGGTGCGGTCGCGCAGCGTCGCCGAGGTGATCAGCAGCCCGTGCGCCCGGCTCGCCACGGCATCGGCGAATGCCTCGGTCGGGTCGAGCAGGTGCGACAGCAGGGCGCTGTCGCGGCCATGGCGGATGAACAGCACGTGACGCGGCCGTTCGCCCGGCTCCGGCGGCGCGGCGGTGACGGCGGCGAGCATCCGCCGCCAGCTCGCCACCGGATCGAGCGCGCGGCGCGTGAGGCCGCGGATCGCCCCCTCGATTCGCTGCCGTTCGGCGCTCTCGATGGTGCCGGCCTCCTCGTCCAGCCGCGCCGCGAGCCGTGCGCGCAGCGACGCGAGCGGCGTTTCGAGCCGGGCGAGATCCCGCCCGAGATCGGCGGCGGCGGCGGCAAGCTCCGGCTCGGCCGGGTAGAGATCCGCCTCGATATCCAGTGCGGCGTCGCGCTCGGCCGGGGTGGCGCGGGCGCGGGCCTGGGCGGCGAGGGCGGCGAGAAAGGCCTCGGCCGCGCCGGGGCCGATCTCGTCGCGCGTGGCCGCCGGGTCGGCAAGCCGCGCCAGCGCCGCCCCGCCAGGCAGCACCCGCGCCGCCGCCCGCATCGCCTCCAGCGGCGGAGCGAGCTGCGAATCCGCGCCGACCAGATCCTCCAGCCGCCGCGCCAGCCCCCGCGCGCGCGACCGCCCGCCCTCGGCGCCGAGCAGCCACCGGCGCAACTCCGCCATGCTGGCGCCGGAAAGCTCGGCCGCGAAGGCGGAATCGGCGGCGTCGAACAGATGATGCCCCTCGTCGAACACATAGCGCGTCGGCACGCTCGCATCATCGAGCCCGCCCCAGACCGCCTGCGCCATCACCAGCGCATGGTTGGCGATCACGAGATCGGCGCCGCGGGCGCGGCGGATCACATGCTCGATCGTGCAGCGCTTCCAGTGCGCGCAGGCCGAATGGATGCACTCGCCGCGCCGGTCGGCGATCTGCGCGAGCAGCCCGGTGCCGAACAGCTCGGCGAACCAGCCCGGCAGGTCGCCGCCGGCGATGTCATGGTCGCCCGAGGCCAGCGCCCAGCGCGCGACCAGCCCGAGGCCGACAAGATTGCCCCCCCGCGCCCCGGCGGTCGCGTCCTCGAAATTCAGCAGGCAGAGATAGTTCTCCCGCCCCTTGCGCAGCACGACGCGCTGCCGGCGTCGCGCGGCATTGCTCTCCAGCCGCGCGGTCTCCTGCTCGATCTGCCGCTGCAAGTGCCGCGTATAGGTCGAGATCCACACGCTGCCCTGGTTGCGCTCGGCCCAGAGCGAGGCCGGGGCGAGGTAGCCGAGCGTCTTGCCGGTCCCGGTGCCGGCTTCGGCCAGCACGCAATGCGGCGCGCCCTCGGCTTCCGGCGGCGCAAAGGCGGCGGTCGAGGCCGAGGCGTAATCCGATTGCGCCGGTCGCGCTTCCGCCGCGCCGCCGCGCAACTCGGCCAGCCGCGCGCGCGCCGCGTCCGGCGGCACAGCATAGGCCAAGGGTGGCGGCCGCGGCGCCTCCTCCTCCCATTCGGGCAGGATCACGCCGAGTCGCAGCGCCGCGCGGTCGGGCCGTGCGGCGGGCTCGCCCAGCGCTGCCGCCACCGGCTTCGCCCAGGGCCAGCCGGCTTCCCCCATCAGCGCCGCAAGCCCCGCGGCCCGCCGGTTCATCGGCAGCGCCGCCCCCTGGCCGAGCCGGCCGAGCAAGGCGGTGGCGATGTCCGGCAGCAATGCAGCCGCCGCCTCGATCGTGGCCGGCGGATCGAAATCGAGGGCGCGGGCAAGGCCCGACGGGGTCGGCGCCGCCGTCACCGCCGGCAGCACGAAGGCGAACAGGTCGAGCAGGTCGAACACCGGGATCGACAGGTCGAGCCGCCGCAGCGTCGCCGGGCCATGCACCACGAGGGGCGGCGGCAGGTCGCGCAGCGCCGCCCGCGCCTGCGCGGCGGTGAGCAGCCGCAACTCGCCATCGGGATCGAGCAGTGCCGCCCTGCCATGCGCCGTCACCAGCGATGGCGCGGCTTGCGGGGCAGGGGGATGCGCGGACTCCATGCGGTCTCTCTATCCCGCGCCGGCGGTTTCGCCAAAGGGCGCGGAAATCAGCCGGCGATCCGCGCGAGCAGGGTGCCGACCACCGATTCGAACATCGCCGCGGTCAGCCGGCCGGTATTGGTGTTGAGGCGGGAGACGTGGAAACTGTCCGCGAGCGCGATGCCGCCCGGCAGCTCGATCATCGCGCCATGGCCGAACCGCGCATGGCTCGCCCGCAACCCGAAGGCGCGCAGCGTCGCCTGGTGCGCGACGCCGCCGAGCGCGAGTATGCCGCGCAGCCGCGTCATCGCCGCGATCTCGTCTTTCAGGAACGGGTTGCAGGCGGAAATCTCGGCCGGCAGCGGCCGGTTTTCCGGCGGCACGCAGCGCACCGCATTGACGATCCGGCAATCCAGCAACTCCAGCCCGTCATCCGCGCGCTCGGCATAAACACCGCTGGCGAGGCCGAATTTCAGCAGCGTGCCATAGAGCAGCTTGCCGGCGAAATCGCCGGTGAAGGGCCGGCCGGTGCGGTTGGCGCCGCGCAGCCCCGGCGCCAGCCCGACGACCAGCAACCGCGCCTCGCGCGGGCCGAAGCCCGGCACCGGCGCATTGAACCAGCCGGGAAACGCCGCGCCGTTCGCCGCGCGAAATTCCGCAAGGCGCGGGCAAAGCTGGCAGTCGCGCGGCGGCTCCGCTGGCATCGGCGGTTCGGTCCCCGAAGGGCTCAGTCCTGGGTCGCCTCGGCGCGCTGCGTGCGCTGCTTCGGCTCGGTCTGCCGGCGGGTAAACTCGGGTGCGATATCGGCAAGATCGACGAACTGGTCCGCCTGCCGGCGCAACTCGTCGGCAATCATCGGCGGGCTGGTCTTGATGGTCGAGATGACCGACACGCGCACGCCCCGCCGCTGCACCGCCTCGACGAGCCGGCGGAAATCGGAATCGCCCGAGAACAGCACGGCATGATCGATATGCGGCGCGATTTCGAGCATGTCGATCGCGAGTTCGATATCCATGTTGCCCTTCACCCGGCGCCGCCCGGCGCCATCGGTGAATTCCTTGGCCGGCTTGGTGACCAGGGTATATCCGTTATAGGCAAGCCAGTCGGTGAGGGGCTTCAGCGGCGAATATTCCTCGGTCTCCAGCAGGGCAGAGTAATAATGCGCCCGGATCAGGTGCGACTTGTCGAAAAATTCAAGAAGTCTCCTGTAATCCACGTCGAAACCCAGGGCACGAGACGCTGCATACAGATTTGCGCCATCGATGAACAAAGCCGTTTTTTCTTGTGGTAACAGGCGCATCAGAAAAAGCCTTTCAGGGATAATATAGTTCGGTCAAACATGTTGCTTAAAACAGGTTCGGCTATCACGGTTGCGCCGATATGTCACGCAAGCAAGAGTAGCATTCATGATTCTGGTCGCGCTCGGTGCAAACCTGTCTTTCGCAGAGAGTGTCTCACCGTATGACACATGTTTTCGTGCCTTGGAAGACGTCGTAAAAATTCCAAATATTTGTTTCGATGCGGCTTCGGGTTGGTATCGAACTTCGCCGGTGCCGCCCGATCCATCGCAGCCGGACTATTGCAACGGTGTCGCCCGGTTCTCCGGCACACCCGATCCGGCCGACCTGCTCGCCGCCCTGCACCGGATCGAGGACGCGTTCGGCCGCACCCGCAGCGTCCTTAACGCCGCGCGAACACTCGATCTGGACCTCATCGACGTCAACGGTATCGTACGCAATGCGGTCCCGCCCATTCTGCCGCATCCGCGCGCCCATTTGCGGGGTTTCGTCTTGCGGCCGTTACTTGATGTCGCCCCCGATTGGGTGCATCCTGTGATTAAGTCGTCGGCAGCAGAGCTGCTTGCAGCACTCCCGGCGGAGGAAATGCGCGGCATTTCGCGCTGGTAGCAGGAACGCACCGGTTCGCTTGCGTGCCGGGCGCTAAGTTGCTATTTTTCCCAATCAGGTTGTTCACGGCGCCCTTGTGCGCCCGGCTGGAGTGTTGCCATGGCCCGCGTCACCGTCGAAGACTGCATCGAACAGATCCCCAACCGGTTCGAGCTCGTGCTGCTCGCGGCCCAGCGCGCCCGCAACCTCGCCCGCGGCGCCACCATCACGATCGACCGCGACAACGACAAGAACCCCGTCGTCGCCCTCCGCGAAATCGCCGATTCCACCGTGGTCTTCGGCGAGCTTGAGCAGGATCTGGTCAAGTCGCTCTCCCGCGTCCCCGACCCTGAGCCGGCCGATGAGGAGGTGCAGGACCTGATCCCGACCGACCAGAACATTTTCGGCCTGCAGGACGTCTCCGCCGAGGAGGAAGCCGCCGCGATGGCCGCGGAATCCGAGGAAATGACCTCCGAGGACATCGCCGCGGCGATCGAGGCCGAGCTCGGCGGCGGCCGTCCGCGCCGCTGACCGGACCTTGAACCGGTGGGCGCGCCGCGCGATGGGCTGGCATTGAACCAACCCTCCCGCGCGCCCGAGGGGCTTTCCGGCATCACCGTCACCCATGAGGCGCTCACCCCGCTGATCAGCCGGATCGCCGCGTACGATCCGCGGATCGACGCCGCCCTGATCGACGATGCTTACGGCGTCGCCGAGGCCGCCCATGCCGGCCAGACCCGCGAAAACGGCGATCCCTACATTTCCCACCCGCTTGAAGTCGCCGGAATCCTCGCCGATTACCGGCTCGACGCCAGCAGCATCGCCACCGCCCTGCTGCATGACGTGATCGAGGATACCGGCGTCACCCTGCCGACCCTGTCCGGCCGCTTCGGCCCGGAAATCGCCGGCCTGGTCGATGGCGTCACCAAGCTGACCCGCCTCGAACTCCAGTCCGACCGCACCAAGCAGGCCGAAAATTTCCGCAAGCTCGTGCTGGCGATGAGCAAGGACATCCGCGTCCTGCTCGTCAAGCTGGCCGACCGGCTGCACAACATGCGCACCATCGATTTCGTCCGCGCGCCCGAGCGCCGCGCGCGAATCGCCCGCGAGACGATGGAGATCTACGCGCCGCTGGCCGAGCGCATCGGCATGGACCGCGTCAAGGTCGAGCTGCAGAACCGCGCCTTCGCCGTACTCGATCCCGAGGCCGCCGATTCGATCAAGGCGCGGCTGAACTTCCTGCGCGGCCAGGGTGCCGACGTGATCGACGAGGTGCGCGGCGAACTCGGCCGCATCCTCGGCGATGCCGGGGTCGAGGTGGTCGATATTTCCGGCCGCGAGAAGTCGATCTACTCGATCTGGGAAAAGATGCAGCGCCGCAACGTCGCCTTCGAGCAGTTGTCGGACATCATGGCGTTCCGCATTCTCGTGCCCACCCGCGAGCAATGCTACATAGCACTTGGCGCCATCCACGCCGCCTTCCCGGTCATCGCCGGCCGCTTCAAGGACTATATCTCGACCCCCAAGGCCAACATGTACCAGTCGCTCCACACCGGGGTGACGCTGCGCCATCCGCGCAACCAGAAGATCGAGGTGCAGATCCGCACGCCCGAGATGCACGCCATCGCCGAAAACGGCGTTGCCGCGCACTGGCTCTACAAGCAGGGCGATGCCTCGCCGTCCGATGTCAGGCAGTTCCGCTGGGTGCAGGACCTGCTCGAAATCCTCGAAAACTCGTCCGCCCCCGACGAATTCCTCGAAAACACCAAGCTCGAACTCTACCAGGACCAGGTCTTCTGCTTCACCCCCAAGGGCCAGCTCATCCAGCTCCCCCGCGGCGCCACGGCGGTCGATTTCGCCTATGCGGTCCACTCGCAGATCGGCGATACCTGTGTCGGCGCCCGGATCAACGGCCGGCTGATGCCGCTGCGCTACGAGTTGCAGAATGGCGACCAGGTGGAAATCCTCACCGCCCGCGGCGGCACGCCCTCGCCCTCGTGGGAGCGCTTCGTCGTCACCGGCAAGGCGCGCGCCCGCGTCCGCCGCTTCATCGCCAGCCAGCTGCGCGAGCAGAACCGCGACCAGGGCAAGGCCGCGCTCGCCAAGGCGTTCCGTCAGGATGGCGTCGATGGTTCGGAAAAGGTGCTGGACGCCGCGCTGAAGGGGCTGAAACAGGCCAGCCTCGACGATCTCTACGTCGCCGTCGGCACCGGCAATCTCGCCGCGAAGGACGTGGTTCACGCCGCCTATCCGGAACTGCGCGAAAGCCGCGCGCCGCGCATGGTGCCCGGCCTGCTCGCCCGCGCCCCGCGCCCGCCCGCGCGCGGCACCGGCCTGCCCATCACCGGGCTGATCTCCGGCATGGAGGTGCATTATGCCGGCTGCTGCCATCCGCTGCCGGGCGACAAGATCGTCGGCATCATCGCCACCGGCAAGGGTGTGACCATCCACACCCGCGACTGCCTCACCCTCGAAACCTTCGCCACCACGCCCGAGCGGTTCATCGATGTCGACTGGGACTATGCCCAGATCGCCCACGGCCGCGACGGTGCGCGCGACGGCGCCGGCCGCGAGCGTCCCTTCACCGGGCGCATCAGCGTCATCGCGGCCAATGCCCCGGCGACCCTCGCCAACATCGCCAACGCCGTCGCCAAGCAGGACGGCGCCATCGCCAATCTCAAGATCGTCCACCGCCAGCAGGATTTCTTCGAATGCCTGATGGATGTGGAGGTGCGCGACCTGCGGCATCTGTCCCAGGTGATCGCCGGGCTGCGCGCCGCCGGCGGCATCGCCCAGGTCGATCGCGCCCGCACCTGACCCCGCCGGGTTGGCGCTGCCGCCCTCAATGGCTATGACGCTCGCATGATCATCGGCACCGGCTCCGACCTCTGTGACATCCGCCGCGTCGAGCGCACGCTCGAACGCTTCGGCGAGCGGTTCATCCAGCGCGTCTTCACCGAAACCGAGCGCCGCCGCGCCGCCCGGCGCCCGGCGCAGTTCGCCGCGACCCTCGCCAAGCGCTTCGCCGCCAAGGAAGCCTGCGCCAAGGCGCTCGGCACCGGCTTCAGCCGCGGCGTCTTCATGTCCGATCTCGGCGTGGTCAACCTGCCGAGCGGCCAGCCCACCATGCAGCTGACCGGCGCCGCCGCCGAACGCCTCGCCGCACTGACCCCGCCCGGCCGCACCGCCTTCGTCCATGTCTCCCTGACCGACGAGCCGCCCTACGCCTATGCCCATGTGATCATCGAAGCGCGGGACGGCGCGTGAGCCGATGAGCGAATCGGCCATGACGGTCCCGCTCTGCCGGCATTTCGGCGTTTGCGGCGGGTGCAGCGCGCAGGATGTCGCCCCCGAAGCCCTGGCCGCGTCCAAGCGCGCCCGCCTCGCCGCCGCCCTCGCGCGGGCCGGATTCGCTAGCCCCGAGATCGCACCGATAATCTCGATCCCGATGGGCTCCCGCCGCCGGGCGGATTTCGCCGTCGCCCGCGTCGCCGGCGCGGTCCGGCTCGGCTTTCACGAGGCCCGCTCGCGCAACGTGGTCGACATCGCCGAATGTCCGCTGCTCCGGCCCGAGCTCGAAGCGCTGATCGTCCCGCTCCGCGCGCTGCTCGCCCGGTTGCAGGGGCTGCGCAAGAGCGCCGATCTCAGGGTCAACCTGCTCGATGCCGGCGTCGACGTGTCGGTTGCACTCGATGGCGAGGCCACCGCCGCCGACCGCGCGCGGCTGGTCGCCTTCGCGCAGGAACACGACCTGCCGCGGATCAGCCTCGGCGCCGAGCCGGTGCTGATCCGCCGCCCGCCCACGCTCGACTGCGCCGGCCTCGTCGTCGTCCCGCCGCCCGCAGCCTTCCTGCAACCGAGCTTCGAGGGCGAGGCCGCAATCCGCGCCGCCGTGCTCGCCGGCTTGCCGCCGAAGCTCACCCGCAAGTCGCGCATCGTCGAGCTCTACGCCGGAATCGGCACCCTCACCGGCGCGCTCGCCGCCCATGCCAGGGTGCATGCGGTCGAAGGCAGCGCCCCTGCGGTCGCCGCGCTCGATGAAGCGGCGCGGACCGGCGGCCTGGCCGGCCGGATCGACACCGAGCGGCGCGACCTCGCCCGCCGCCCCGTCACCGCAAAGGAACTTGCCGGCGCTGCCTGCGTCGTGCTCGACCCGCCCTTCGATGGCGCCGGCCCGCAGATCGCCCCGCTGGTCGAGGCGAAGCTCCGCCGGATCGTCTATGTCAGCTGCAACCCCGAGGCCCTCGCGCGCGAGGCTTCAGCCTTCGCCCGCGCCGGCTACCGCCTGCTCGCGTCCACCCCGATCGACCAGTTCCCCGGCTCCGACCATCTGGAAAGCGTCATCGTCCTCGGCCTCTGAGCGGGGCGCGCGGCAGCAAAACCTTGCGCGCGGCGAAGTCGCCATGTTACCTACGATCGCATGAGCCAGACGGGATTCCGTTCCGCGCTTTTCCTGCGCCGCGCCGCCATTGTGCTGCGGGGCCTTCCGCTCGCGCTTCGACTTATCGACCCCTGGGCGTAACACCCGGCTGAAAACCGGCGCGCACAGGGGAGACAGACGAAGCGACCCACCGGTTCCCCAGCAGAGCGAGTGCATTCCATGACGATCCATCACCCGAATTTCGGCGCGATCCAAGACGATCGCGTGTTCATCTTCGACACCACGCTGCGCGATGGCGAGCAGTCGCCCGGTTTCTCGATGAATCTCGACGAGAAGCTGCGCATGGCCGAAGCCCTGGCCGAACTCGGCGTCGACGTCATCGAGGCCGGCTTCCCGATCGCGAGCCAGGGCGATTTCGAAAGCGTGCGCCGCATCGCCGAGACCATCAAGGGGCCGGTCATCGCCGGCCTCGCCCGTTCGGGCCGCGACGACATCGTCCGCGCCGGCGAGGCGGTGAAACCGGCCGAGCGCAAGCGCATCCACACCTTCATCTCCACCTCGCCGCTGCACATGAAATACAAGCTGCGAATGGAGCCCGAGGCGGTGCTGGAGGCGGTGGTCCGCTCCGTCACCCTCGCCCGCGACTATACCGACGACGTCGAATGGTCGGCCGAGGATGGCAGTCGCACCGAGCCCGATTTCCTCTGCCGCTGCGTCGAGGCGGCGATCCGCTCCGGTGCCACGACGATCAACATCCCCGATACGGTCGGCTACGCCGTGCCGGAAGACATCGCGCGGATCTTCACCATGCTGCGCGAGCGCGTCCCCGGCGCCGATGCGGTGATCTTCTCGACCCATAACCACAACGATCTCGGCCTCGCCGTCGCCAACACCATCGCCGCGATCAAGGCTGGCGCGCGGCAGATCGAATGCACGATCAACGGCATCGGCGAGCGCGCAGGCAATGCCGCGCTGGAAGAGATCGTGATGGCGATCCGTACCCGGCCCGATGCCGTGCCCTACCGCAACAATATCGACACGCCGCGCATCCTGCGCACCTCAAAGCTGCTCGCCACCATCACCGGGTTCGACGTGCAGCCCAACAAGGCGATCGTCGGGCGCAACGCCTTCGCGCATGAAAGCGGCATCCACCAGGATGGCGTGCTCAAGAACGCCGCGACCTACGAGATCATGACGCCCGAATCGGTCGGCTGGCAGAAGACCAGCCTCGTGCTCGGCAAGCATTCCGGCCGCGCCGCCTTCCGCGACAAGCTGCGCGCCCTCGGCTATGGCGAGGTTGGCGACAACGCGCTGAACGACGCCTTCCGCCGCTTCAAGGACCTCGCCGATCGCAAGAAGCTGGTCTACGACGAGGACATCGCCGCCCTGTTCGACGAAACCGTGCTGCGCGACCAGAGCCGCATCCGCTTCGTCGCGCTGGAAGTCTGGGCCGGTTCGAAGGCGAAGCCCCGCGCGCGGCTCGAACTCGAGGTCGATGGCGAGATGAAGGTGCACGAATCGCATGGCGACGGTCCGGTCGATGCCACGTTCAACGCCATCCGCGCGATCTGCCCGCATGAGGCGGAGCTGAAGCTCTTCACCGTCGGCGCCGTCACCGAGGGCACCGATGCGCAGGCGAAATGCGGCGTCCGCCTCGAGGAAGGCGGCAAGAGCGTCGACGGCCAGGGATCGGATACCGACACCATCGTCGCCGCCGCCCGCGCCTATGTCCACGCGCTCAACAAGCTCATCGTCAAGCGCGAGCGCAAGGAACCGGCGGCGCTGACCGCCTGACCCGGTCCCTTCTGGCAGGCGGCGCCATAGAGCACGTTCCGATCCTTCCGGATCGGATATCGTGCTCTATCATATTGCTAAACAGAGAATCTTTATCCGATCAGATGACTGCATCTGATCGGGTGATCTTCTATCCGTCCACCAGAAATCCCTGGAGTGCGGCCAGCGTCGCCCCCGGGGCTTCCTCCGCGAGGAAATGGCCGGACTCGATGGCCTGCCCCCCGACCGGGCCGGACGCATACCCCTGCCAGATCTCAAGCGGATCGTAGAGCGCGCCGACCAGCCCGCGCGACCCCCACAGCACCTGCAAGGGGGGCGTGATCCGCTCCCGCCGCGCGCGGCTCTCGCGGTCATGGTCGAGGTCGATCGCCGCCGCCGCGCGATAATCCTCGCAGATCGCCGTCACCGTCGCCGGGTCGGCCATCGCCCGCCGGTAATCCGCCATCGCGGTCTCGTCGAACACCGCCTTCGCGGTCTTGTGCCGGGCGGTCTGCGACAGCAGCCAGTATCCGGCGTCGCGGTTGATCAGGTCTTCCGGCAGCGGCGCCGGCTGGGCGAGGAAGAACCAGTGATAATAGCCCATGGCGAAGCGCATGTCGGTGCGCTCGAAATGCTCGATCGTGGGAATGATGTCGAGCAGTGCCAAGCGCGAGATCCGCTCGGGATGATCGAGGGCCAGCCGGTGCGACACCCGCGCCCCGCGATCATGGCCGACCAGCGCGAAGCGGCCGATCCCGAGATGCGCGGCGAGGTCGACGATGTCTCGCGCCATGCGCCGCTTGGAATAGGCTTCGTGGTCCTCGCTCGCGGCCGGCTTGTAGCTCAGCCCATAGCCTGTGATGTCCGGGCAGATCACGGTGAAGCGCGAGGCTAGCGCGGGAGCGATCCGATGCCACATGCAATGGGTCTGCGGCATGCCGTGCAGCATCACCAGCGGCGGTCCGCTGCCGCCACTGCGCAGCCGGAACTGCCGCCCGTCGCCGAGATCGGCCGTCGTCTCGCTGAACCCTTCGAAAAATCCGCTCATCTGCGCTCCCGGCATGTGTTGGCGAATACCGCAAGCAGCGGTCCCGCCGGGACAGAGTGCCAGCAGGGCGCGGCCTTGAACAGGGCATCGAGACGCGGCACCAGCGCGCGGCTCGCCCCATCCGCCTCGATCCGTGCTATAGCGATGCGCGGATAAGGCAGGGAAGCCGCCAGCACCGCCGGCCCTGCCGTCCGCGCCACCAGAATCCGCATCGCCGCCGGCGCCGCCGCCACGAACGGGCCCGGCACGCCCACCCCGTCATTGCCGAACGGCAGAACGACCAGCGTGCCCGCCGGCAGACGCGCCGCCGCCCGCGCCGTGCGCCCGGCCGGCTGCATCGTCGCCGGCGAAAGCGCGAGCCCCGCGACCGACGCCGCCCCGACCGCCAGCAGCACCGCCAGCACCCGCGGCCGATCCCGCAGCGTGGCCGCCAGCGCCAGCCCGGCAAAGGGCAGGCCAAGCCACACATAGCGCATCTCGAAAGGCTGGTTGCCGAACGCCGCCCCCAGCGCCAGCAGGCCGAGCGGCGGCGCGGCGAACCCCGCCGCCAGCAGCGCCCGATCCTCCCGCCCGAGCGCCCGCCGCCCGTCGCGCAGGACAAGGAACACCAACCCGGCCAGACCCACCCCAAGCACCGCCGCAACCGGCATGGCGAGGGCGGGCGGCACCTCGCGGGGCAGCGCGCCGAGCAGCGCGCCGGCTTCATCCCGCGCCAGCGCGCCCAGCGCCGGGGCGAGGTGAAACGGCGGAAACTGCCCCCGCCGCGACCCCGCCTGGGCAAGAAAGAACCACAGCCCCGCCGGCAGGAACACCGCCCCGCCCATCGCCGCCGCCAGCCACACTTGCCATCGCCGCCAGGTCATCCAGGCCAGCCACAGACCCACCGCAGCCGCGGTGAAGCTGGCGAGATAATTGCTGAAACACGCGGCACCCAGCAGCGCGCCGGCGCAAAACCCGGCGCGGACATCGCCCCCTCGCGCCGCGCGGATCGCCAGCAGCGTCCCCCCCATTGCGCAGAGCGTCGCCAGCGCGAAATCCCGCGCCACGATCCCGGTATAGGCGAAGCCGTAGAACAGCGTCGTTATGCCGATGGCGAGCGAGGGACCGATACCCATCCGCACGGCGATCCGCCCGAGCAGCGCCAGCGCGCCCAGCGTCTCGCCGACCGAGAGCAGCCGCAGCCGGAACAGCCCGGTCCCGATCGCGTCGCGCCAGAGCGACAGCAGCCAGAAATACAGCGGCGGATGCACATCGCCTTGCCGCAAGCCCGTCGCAATCGCGCCAAACCCCGCATGGCCGCGATAGAATGCCCGCGCGGCGCCGGCGCTGAAGGGCAGGGCGGGCCAGTCCGGCCGCGGGTGCGAGGCGACAAGGAAGACGGAATAGAACTCGTCATACTCGCCACCCCGGCACCACGCGATCGCGACGAGCAGGATGGCGGCGCCGCACAGCGCGGGCGCAAGGCGGGCAGGGCGCATGTCGGCAGCTCCGGGTCTATCCCGAATAGCAACCACAGGTTGTTGTGCCTGACAACCCGGTCAAAGCATGTCCCGCAGCCGGAACCAGCTCGTCGCCAGCACCAGGGTGGGCATCCGCAGCAAGGGCCCGCCCGGAAACCGCGCATGCGGAATCCGGGTGAAGGTATCGAACCGCTCGGCGCGGCCGGCCACCGCCTCGGCCATCAGCCGGCCAGCGAGCCCGGTCAGCGCCACGCCATGCCCGGAAAACCCCTGGGCGAACAGCACGTTGCGGCCGAGCCGGCCGAAATGCGGCAGCCGGTTGCGGGTGATCGCGACATTGCCGCCCCACACATGCTCGGCCCGCGCATCCGCGAGCTGCGGAAAGGCCCGCTTCGCCCGCGCCAGCATCGCCGCGCCGAGATTGGGCGGCGGCAGCGTCGAATAGGAAACCCGCCCACCGAACAGCATCCGGTCGTCCGCGCTGCGGCGGAAATAGTCGAGCACGAAATTGAGGTCCGCCACCGCCTCGTCATGCGGAATGAGATCGCGCACATCCGCCCGCGATTCGGTCGCGACGATATAGGTGCCGACCGGCATGACATAGCCCGCGATCGGCTGCGCCAGCGTGCCGAGATAGGCATTGCCGCAGATCAGCAAATGCCCCGCGCGCACGCTGCCGCCCGCCGTCTTCAGCACCACACTCTCCCCCGGCGTGATCGACGCGACCCGCGTGCCCGTATGGATCGTCGCCCCCGCCGCCATCGCCGCATGGGCCAGGCCGAGCGTGTAGTTCAGCGGATGGATATGGCCCGCCACCGGGTCGAGCAGCCCGGCGCGGTAGCGCGGGCTGCGCAGCCGCTCCTGCAGCGCCGCACCACGCAGCAACCGGAATCCCTCCAGCCCGAGTTCCTCGAGTTCCCGCTGCCAGGCTTCCAGCTCGGCCACCTGCCGGTCCTTCACCGCGACATGCAGGTAGCCAAGCCGCGGATCGCACGGGATCGCGAACCGCGCGATCTGCGCATGCACGAGGTCCACTGCCTCGAGCGACATCTCCCACAGCGCCTTCGCCGCCTTATCGCCGACAAGCCGCCTGAGCTTGCCGAGATCGGCGGCGAAGCCCGGCAGCACCTGCCCGCCATTCCGCCCCGAGGCGCCGAAGCCGATGCGCTCGCCTTCGAGCACGACGACGCGATAGCCACGCTCGGCAAGGTGCAGCGCCGCCGAGCATCCCGTCATCCCCGCGCCGATGATCGCGACATCGCAGCTGATGTCGCCTTCGAGCGGCGCCGTCGTCGCCTCATACCGCGCCGTGGTGTCGTAATAGTTCGACAATGCCATGCGGTTCAGACGTTCAGCAGCAGGTGTTCGCGCTCCCACGAGCTGATCACCCGCAGATAGGTCTCGTATTCGAGCCGCTTCACCGCAACGAACACCTCGACCAGCTTCTGCCCGAGAATGTCGATCAGCGGCCGCGCCTGTTCCATCATCTCGAGCGCGTGCGAGAGTTCGCGCGGCAGCGAATAAGGCTGCGAATAGGCCGAGCCGCGGAAAGCCGGCGTCGGCGTCAACCCTTCGACCATGCCGAGATAGCCGCAGGCGAGCGAGGCGGCGAAGGCGAGATAGGGGTTCGCATCCGCCCCCGGCACCCGGTTCTCGACGCGCATCGCATCCGCCTCGCCATAGGGCACGCGCAGCCCGCAGGTCCGGTTGTCGTGCCCCCATTGCAGGTTGATCGGCGCGTTCGAGAAGCGCGTCAGCCGCCGGTAGGAATTCACGTTCGGCGCAAAGATCGGCATGATCACCGGGATATATTTCTGCAACCCGGCGATGAACGAGAGAAACAGCGGGCTCGGCCGCCCGTCCGTATCGGCGAACAGCGTCCGCCCGGTTTCGAGATCGACCACGCTCTGATGCACATGCATGGCGCTGCCCGGCTCCTCGTCCATCGGCTTGGCCATGAAGGTGGCATACATGTCGTGCCGCAATGCGACCTCGCGCACCGTGCGCTTGAACAGGAACACCTGGTCCGCCCGGTTCAGCGGGTCGCCGTGCAGGAAGTTGATCTCGACCTGGGCCGCCCCCTCCTCGTGGATGAGCGTGTCGAGATCAAGTTCCTGCATTTCGCAGAAATCGTACATCTCCTCGAACAGCGGGTCGAACTCGTTGACCGCGTCGATCGAGTAGGATTGCCGTCCGGTTTCCTGCCGCCCGGAGCGGCCGACCGGCGGTGCCAGCGGATAGTCGGGATCGGTGTTGCGCCCGACGAGATAGAACTCCATCTCCGGCGCCAGCACCGGCTTCCAGCCGCGCTCCTCGTAGAGTGCCAGCACATGGCGCAGCACCTGGCGCGGGGCGATCGTCACCGGCCTGCCGTTGGAATACTGGCAGTCATGGATGATCTGCGCGGTCGGCTCATGCGCCCAGGGCACGAGGCGAACGGTGGCAGGGTCGGGGATGAGATTGATGTCGATGATCGCCGGATCGGTCAGCTTGTCATCCGGGTCCTCGGGATATTCCCCGGTGACGGACTGGATGAAGATGCTCTCCGGCAGCCGTGGCGCGCCGCCGCGCAGGAATTTCTGCGCCGGCATGATCTTGCCGCGCGGAATACCGGTGATGTCGGGCACCAGGCATTCGACTTCGGTGATGCGGTGTTCGTTGAACCATTCAGCCAGGTCGTTCATGTGTGCCTCAAGGGCGGTCCCGGCGGGCGGCGAGGCCCGCCGGCGATATGCCCGGTTGCAGATATGCGGCGCGGGGTCCGGCCGCCGCGCCGCAGGTCCGGCGCGCCCGGCCGGGCGCGCCGTCTTGCCTTAGAGCATCATCCGATCAGATGGAATCATCTGATCGGATAAAGATGCTCGACTTATCAATATGCTAGAGCACTACATCCGATCCAATCGGATCGGAAAGTGCTCTAGTGCTGCCGGACCGCGGTCCAGATCGCACCGAACTCCTTGGCCTGCGCCGGCGTCAGCGCCGGCAGGAAGCTCAGCCGCTTCATCTGCGCCGGCGTCGGCGTGACCAGCTCCTGCTTGATCGCCTTGTCGAGATACGGAATCGAGGCCGCGTTCGGGCTCGGATACATGTTGAAGTTCGACAGATCCGCCCCCTCCTTGGCGCCGAGGATGAAGTTGATGAACTTGTAGGCCAACTCGGGGTCGGGCGCATGGGTCGGGATCGCCATGTTGTCCACCCAGGCTTCCGAGCCTTCCTTCGGCAGGATCCAGCCGATGTTCAGGCAGGTCTTGTCGGCATAGCACTGCGCGACGCTGCCGCTCCAGGTCATGCCCATCGCCACGACCCCCTTCTTGAGCTGCTGCATCGTCGGATCGCCGTCGACGAAGCCCGAGAAGTTCGAGCGCTTGACCTGTGTCTCGATCAGTTTCGCCGCCTTGATCCAGGCCGCCTTGGTCTTGCAGGCGAAGCCCTCGCCGAGATAGGCGCAGGCCGCGCCGATCAGGTCGCGCCCCGAGCCCTTCATCATCGAGAACGGATAGCCCGAATTGTATTTCGGATCGAACAGCGCCGCCCAGCTATCGGGCGGGTTCTTGATCTTGTCCTTGTTGTAGCCGATCACGATCGTGCCCCACTGATAGGGGACCACGTACGCATCGTGCGGATCGTAGCTGACATTGCGGAAGCGCGGCAGCAGGTTCTTGAAGTTCGGCAGCTTCGCCTTGTCGAGCTTGCGGATCAGCCCCTGCTGGACCAGCTGCGGGATGTAGTAGCTCGACGGCACGACGACGTCATACTGCGAATCCCCGCCGGCGCGCAGCTTCGCCTCCAGCTCCGAATTCGAATCGTAATAGGTCTGCACCACCTTGCAGCCGCAATAGGCCTCGAATTTCTTGATCAGGCCCTTGCCGATATAGTCCTGCCAATTGAACAGATAGAGCGTCTTGCCCGCGGCATGCGCGGCCGGCGCCCCACCGCCGATCGCGATCAGCGCGGCGAGCGCGCCCCCCGCGATCCTGCCCATCAATCCCTTCATCAAAAACCTCCTGTAGCGTTTTCCATCCGCGTTTCCGCGTCCTCGTCCATTGCCTTTGCGGCGGCTCGTCGGTCTCAGTCGCCCGGCCGCGCGACGAGCTTTCGCGTCCGGTTTCTCGTGAAGGCGTATTGCAGCAGCCCGGTGCCGATCACGGTCGCGATCATCAGCGTCGCCAGCGCGTTGATGTCGGGTGAAACGCCCTTCCGCGCCACCGCGCTGTAGATATAGATCGGCAGCGTCGTGCTGCCCGGCCCGGCGGTGAAGAAGCTGATCGTGAAATCGTCGATCGACAGGGTGAAGGCGAGCAGGAACCCGCCGATGATCGCCGGCCGGATCACCGGCACGGTCAGATGCAGGAAGGATTGCCGCGCATCGGCATACAGATCGTGCGACGCCTCGAACATGTTCGGATCGAGCCCCGAGAGCCGCGCGAACACCACGAGGGCGACGAACGGCGCCTCGAAGGTGACATGCGCGATCCCCATCGTCAGCAGCCCCGCGCCCAGCAGCCCGGTCGTGCCGTGGATGAAGCTGAAGAATATCAGCTCGGAAATCCCGAACACGAGGCTCGGCATGATGATCGGCGTATAGATGATCAGGCTCGGCAGCGCGCTGCCGAAGCCCCGCGCGCGGCGGTCGCGATAGCGATACAGGCCGAAGCCCATCAGCGTGCCGAGCGCCGTCCCCAGCACCGAGGAGCCGATCGCCAGCGTCAGCGACCGCCGGAACGCCGCGATCACCTCCGGCGAATGCAGCAGGTCGGCATACCAGTAGAAGGTCTGCCCCTTCGCCAGAGGCGGCGGTGCGAAGGAAAAGATCGCGATCAGCAGCAGCGGCGCATAGAGCAGCACATAAACCGGCAGGCTCATCGCCAGCAGCGAGCGGCGGGTCGATTTTCCCATCGAGATGGCCATCATCCGCGCCTCACATCATGCTCTCCTCGGCGCCGCCGAGCCGCTTGCTCAGCACGCGGAAGGCGAACAGTCCCGCACAGGTGAATACCAGCATGAAGATCGTCAGCGCCGCGCCATAGGGCCAGTTCGGCGTCTCCAGGAATTGCGAGGCGATCAGCGAGCCGATCATCATCGACTTGCCGCCGCCGAGCAGCGTCGGCACCACGTAGTCGCCGAAGGCCGGGATGACGACGAGAATGATGCCCGAGAGCAGCCCCGGCAGGGTCTGCGGAAACACCGTGTTCCAGAACAGCCTGGGGCCCGAGGCGTAGAGATCCCGCCCGGCCTCGACCAGCGCCCAGTCCAGCTTCTCCGCCGCCGCGTAAAGCGGCACCACCATGTAGGGTAGATAATTGTAGGTCAGCCCGATCTGCATCGCGAGCACGCCGGGAAACAGGCCGAGATGCGGCTGCAGCAGCCCGAGCGACTGCACGAGATGCGACAGCGCCGATTCCGGCCCGAGCAGCTCCATCCACGCATAGGTCCGCACCACCTGGTTGGTCCAGGACGGCAGCACGATGAACAGCAGCAACAACGGCCGCGCCGCCGGCGGGCGGGTGACGATGAAGAACACCACCGGATAGGCGAACAGCACCGTCAGCACCCCGGCACTCATCGCCTGGACCAGCGAGCGCGCGAGCACGGTGATGTTGCCGGAACTCCAGCCGAGAATCGAATACCCGGCGACCTCGCGCAGCGGCTGCAAGGTCAGCGGCAATTCCGGCCCGCCATAGCTGCCCGAGGTGAAGAAGCCGATGCCGAGCAGGATCGCGCTCGGCAGCACGAGAAACGCCACGATCCAGGCAAGGCCCGGCCCCGCCGTCACCCAAAGCCGCACCGCGCGGCCGAAGCGCTCGGCCCGCGCCGCACGCCCGCGCAGCGAGGCGGCCGCCGCACTCATGCGCCGATCAGCACGATGTTCTCGGGCTTCAGCTCGCAGGTCACCGCCTCGCCGGGCCGCCAGCTCCGTTCGGCCGCCTGGTTGTTGGTATCATAGACCAGCAGCGGCGCGCCGTTCTCCAGCTCGACCCGGTATTGCGTCGATGCCCCCATGTAAATCGCCTCGCGCACCACGCCGGCGAGCATGTTCGCCCGCCCGGCGGGCGCGCCGCCCTCGCCATACATCCAGATCTTCTCGGGGCGGATCATCGCCGTCCCGCGCGCGGGATCGGGCGCGCTGATCGCCAGCCGGCCGAGCGGCGTCTCGATCAGCCCGCCCGGCAGCGCGCTCACCGGCCAGATGTTCGACAGGCCGAGGAACTCGGCGACGAACACGCTCGATGGCCGCTCGTACACATCCAGCACCGGGCCGACCTGGAGCAGCCGGCCGCGCTGCATCACCCCGATCCGGTCGCTCATCACCAGCGCCTCGTGCTGGTCGTGGGTGACGAAAATGAACGTCATGCCGAGCCGCTTCTGCATCCGCATCAGCTCGACCTGCAATTCCGCCCGCAGCTTGGCATCCAGCGCCGAGAGCGGCTCGTCGAGCAGCACCACCTCCGGCTCGTTGACCAGCGCGCGGGCGAGGGCGACGCGCTGGCGCTGCCCGCCGGAAAGCTGCGCCGGGTTGCGGTCGGCGAAGGCGTCGATCTGCAACAGCTCCATGATCCGCTGCGTGCGCGTGCGCCGCTCGGCGCGGGCGATGCGCCGCATCCTGAGCCCGAAGCCGATATTCTCCGCGACACTCAGATGCGGGAACAGCGCGTAGGACTGGAACACCGTGTTCACCGGCCGATGATGCGCCGGCACCGCCTGCATTTCCCGGCCGGAGACCAGGATGCGCCCGGAATCGGGCGTCTCGAAGCCGGCGATCATCCGCAGCAGCGTCGTCTTGCCGCAGCCCGAGGGGCCGAGCAGGGTGAAGAACTCGCCCGGATGGACCACGAGATTGACCCGGTCGACGGCGATGGCATCGGCGGCGAACACCCGGCTGATGTCTTCGAGAATGATCTGCCCGCGCCTCTCGGCCACCTCCGGCCTGCTTGCGGTATGCTGCGCTTTCATGGCTGCCGAGACTACCGGTCCCGCCATCAGCCGCAAGCCCCCCGCGGGGATATCGGCGCGGCGCCGCGGCATCGCGGCGCTTTGTCGCGTTCCATGATCTCTCCCAGCTTTCCTGCCGGATGGCTCCGGCGGATTTTTCGGCCCTTGCGCCAGCTTTCGTTCCCTGAAGGTGAAGCATCGCCAAACTCACGGTTATCGTCAAGAATAATCAACGAGCGGGATGAGGGTTGACGAAGCATCGCCCCCCTTTCCACCGCCGCCGTTGAAAGTTCGGATCATATTGCCGAAAACCTCGTTGGCGGTCGCATGAGCCGGTTGCGCGGGGCAGGGGGCGCGACTAGGGTGTGATGATTATTCTAAACACCACCGTCGCGAAAGGATCCTGCCCATGCTGATCGGCGTTCCGCGGGAGATCAAGAACAACGAATTCCGGGTCGGCCTCACGCCCGCTTCGGTGCGCGAGCTGCACGCGAACGGCCATCGCGTCCTGGTCGAGACCGGCGCCGGCGAGGGAATCGGCATGGACGATGCGGCCTATGTCCGGGCCGGCGCCGCCATCGCCCCGGATGCCGCCACCGTGTTCGCCGAAGCCGAGATGATCGTGAAGGTGAAGGAGCCGCAGCCCGTCGAATGCCGCCGCCTGCGCCCCGGCCAGATCCTCTTCACCTATCTCCACCTCGCCCCCGATCCCGAACAGGCGAAGCTGCTGATGGAGTCCGGCGCCATCGCCATCGCCTATGAAACCGTGACCGACGCGCAGGGCCGCCTGCCGCTGCTGGCGCCGATGAGCGAGGTCGCCGGCCGCATGGCGGTGCAGGTCGGCGCGGTCTCGTTGCAGAAGGCCGCCGGCGGGTTCGGCGTCCTGCTCGCCGGCGTGCCCGGCGTGCCGCCCGCCCATGTGGTCGTGCTCGGCGGCGGCGTGGTCGGCACCAACGCCGCCCGCATCGCCCTCGGCATGGGGGCCGATGTCACCATCCTCGACAAGTCGATCGCCCGCCTCGCCCAGCTCGACGATCTCTACGGCCCGCGACTGAAAACGATGTTCTCGACCACCGAGGCGCTGGAGCAGATGATCTTCAACGCCGATCTCGTCATCGGCGCGGTCCTCGTCCCCGGCGCCTCGGCGCCGAAACTGGTCACCCGCGACATGCTCGGCCACATGCGCCGCGGCGCCGTGCTGGTCGATGTCGCGATCGACCAGGGCGGCTGCTTCGAGACCAGCAAACCCACCACGCATGACGACCCGACCTATATGGTCGACGGCGTCGTGCATTACTGCGTCGCCAACATGCCCGGCGCCGTGCCCCGCACCTCGACCTTCGCCCTCGCCCAGGCGACGCTGCCCTACACGCTGCGCCTCGCCGGGCAGGGCTGGCGCGAGGCGCTGCGCGCCGATCCGCATCTGCGCGCCGGGCTCAACGTCGCCGAGGGCCGGATCGTCCACCCGGCCGTCGCCGCCGCCCTCGGCCACGAGGTGCTGCCGGTCGAGCGGGTTCTCGCCTGAGCATGGACGCCGACGCGCCGTCCCCGCCCGAACCGGCGTCCCTCTCCGCGCCCGCCGCCGATGCTGACGCCGGGGCCGATGCTGACGCCGATGCCGGCGTCGGCACGCGGCTGCGGCGGATGCGCCAGGTCTTCGGCCTCACCCAGCGCGAGCTGGCTCGCCGCGCCGGCGTCACCAACGGCGCCATCTCGCTGATCGAGCAGGGCCGGGTCAGCCCGTCGATCTCCTCGCTGAAGAAAATCCTCGACGGCATCCCGATGTCGCTGGCCGAGTTCTTCACCCTCGACCTCGCCGCCCCGGAAGACGTGTTCTTCACCGCCGCCGAGCTGACCGAAATCGCCTTCGGCGAGCGGATCTCCTTCCGCATGGTCGGCCGCCGGCTGAAGGACCGCGCGCTGCAGATGCTGCACGAACACTACGCTCCCGGCGCCGATACCGGCGAGGCGATGCTCCGCCACGAGGGCGAGGAAGCGGGTGTGATCGTCAGCGGCCGCCTCCTCGTCACCGTGGGCGACCAGGAGCGCACCCTCGGCGCCGGCGATGCCTATTATTTCCACAGCCGCATCCCGCATCGCTTCCGCAACCCGTTCGACGCGCCCTGCGAAGTGATCAGCGCCAACACGCCGCCGAGCTTCTGACCCGGCACATTCCGGTTGAACCGCGCGGCCGGAGCCGATACTCTCGATCGGTGATGTTTTGCTCCGGTCCACCAGCGCCGGCTCCGTCCCGCCCTGGCGCGCGGCGCCAGCCCGTCTCGCCCCGCGCCGGCCTCGACCTGCATGCCGAGATGCTGCGCCTGTGCGCCCGCATCGGCTTCAGCCCGCCCCGTTCCTGATCGCTGCCGAGCCGCGGCCCAGGCCGCACCCCCCGCACGACACAACGGAGACATTCATGCCCGACCAGCCCCTCGCCCTCGACTGGCAGCACGCCGATGCCGCCCACCACCTCCACCCCTTCTCCGACCACAAATCCCTCCACGAGGGCCGCGTGCGGATCATCACCGAAGGCGACGGCGTCTGGCTGACCGACGATCAGGGCAACCGCATCCTCGATGCGATGGCCGGCCTCTGGTGCGTCGCCGCCGGCTATGGCCGCGCCGAACTGGTCGAGGCCGCGGCGGCGCAGATGCGCGCGCTGCCCTTCTACAACACCTTCTTCAAGACCTCGACGCGCCCGGTCATCGCCCTGGCCGAGCGCCTCGCCGCGATGGCGCCGGGCGATCTCAACCACGCCTTCTTCGCCTGCTCCGGCTCCGAAGCGGTCGATACCGCGCTGCGCATGGCCCGCACCTACTGGATCACCCGCGGCAAGCCCGCCAAGCGCATCATCATCGGCCGCGACTACGGTTATCACGGCTCCACCACGCTCGGCGCTGCCGCCGGCGGGATGAAGGACATGCACCGCCAGGGCGCCGCACTGCCCGATTTCGCCCATATCATGCCGCCTTACTGGTATGGCCGCGGCAGCCAGATGGACCCGGCCGAATTCGGCCTGCACGCCGCTCGCGCGCTGGAAGCGAAAATCGCCGAACTCGGGGCCGACAACATCGCCGCCTTCATCGGCGAGCCGATCCAGGGCGCCGGCGGCGTCATCATCCCGCCCGCGACCTACTGGCCGGAAATCCAGCGCATCTGCCGCGAGAACGACATCCTGCTGATCGCCGACGAGGTGATCTGCGGCTTCGGCCGCACCGGCCGGATGTTCGGCTGCGAGACCTTCGGCATCCAGCCCGACATGATGACCCTCGCCAAGGCCATCACCTCCGGCTACGCGCCGCTCTCCGCCGTCATGGTGGGCGACCGCGTGGCCGATGTGCTGATCAACGAAACCGGCGAATTCTATCACGGCTTCACCTATTCGGGTCATCCGGTCTCCTGCGCCGTCGCCCTCGCCAATCTCGACATCATCGCCCGCGAGCGCCTGCCCGAGCGCGCCGCCGCCAGCGGCGAGATCCTGCGCGCGAAGCTGCACGACGCGCTGGCCGACCTGCCGATCGTCGGCGAGATCCGCGGCGTCGGCCTGATCGGCGCGATCGAGCTGACCGCCGACCGCCGCACCCGCCGCTTCTTCGAGAAAACCGGCCGCGTCGGCACGATCTGCCGCGACCATTGCTTCGCCAACGGCCTGGTGATGCGCGCGGTGCGCGACACGATGGTCTTCTCCCCGCCGCTGATCATCAGCGACGCGGAAATCGACGACATGGTCGCCCGCGCCCGCCGCGCCATCACCGCGACGATGGACGAGGTCCGCGCCGAGATGGCGGCCTGAGATGGACGCGATGGCCGCCCCCGACGATCCGCGCGCGCTGCTCGCCGATTGCGAGCTGATCGAGGCGTTCATCATCGATGTGAACGGCGTGCCCCGCGGCAAATGGCTCCAGCGCGACCGGGCGGAGGCGCTCTTCGCCGGCGGCGTCGCCCTGCCGCGCTCGGCCTACCTGCTCGACATCTGGGGGCGGGACATCGTCGAGGGCGGCATCGCCTTCGACACCGGCGACCCCGACGGCGTCTGCCTCGCCGTGCCGCACAGCGTCGCCATCATGCCCTGGGCCGAGGGCCGCGCCGCGCAGGCGCTGCTGACCATGCAGGAGCCGGACGGCTCGCTGTTCTACGCCGATCCGCGCGGTGTGCTCTCCCGCGTGATCGACCGTCTCGCCGCGCGCGGCCTGACCGCGGCGGTCGGCGTCGAGCTCGAATTCTACCTGCTCGATCCCAACCGCACCGGCGGCCAGCGCGTCGCCCCGCGCGGTGCCGATGAAAGCCACTGGCGCGGCTGGCAGACCGATACGCTGGGGCTCTGGGAAATCCACGACTACGAGCCCGTGCTGCGCGACCTGCTGCGCGCGGCGGACGCCCAGTCGATCGCGCTCGACACGTTGATCAGCGAGAACGGACCCGGCCAGTTCGAGGTGACGCTGCACTACGCGGCGGATGCGCTGCGCATCGCCGACGACGCGGTGCTGTTCAAGCGCGCGGTCAAGCAGATCGCCCGCAAGCACGGCCTCGCCGCGACCTTCATGGCCAAGCCCTTCGGCAACTGGGCCGGCAGTGGCATGCACGCCCATCTCTCGCTGCTCGACCGCGCCGGGCGCAACGTCTTCACCGGCGATGCCGCGCGCCCCGCCCCGCTGCTCTACCACGCGCTCGGCGGCCTCGTCGCCGCGATGCCGGAGACGATGCTGACCTTCGCGCCCCACGCCAATTCCTACCGCCGCTTCGCCCCCGGCACCCATGCGCCGGTCTTTGGCGACTGGGGGCACGACAACCGCATGTCCTCGATCCGGGTGATCAACGCCGACCCCGCCGCCGCCCGCATCGAGCATCGCGTCGCCGGGGCCGACAGCAACCCCTATCTCGTCCTCGCCGCCCTGCTCGGCGCGATGGAGCAGGGGATCGCGGAGGGAACCGATCCCGGCGCGGAAACAAGCGGCGACCGTGTGGCCTCCACCGCGCCGCGCCTGCCGATCGCCTGGAGCCAGGCCACCGAGCGCTTCGCCGGCTCCGCCCATGCCCGCGCCATCTTCGGCGAGGCCTTCCAGTCCATCTTCGCCGCCTGCAAGCGCCAGGAAATCGCCGAATTCCGCCGCCGCATCTCCGATGTCGAATACGACGCCTACCTGAAAAACGCGTAGAGCACTTTCCGATCCTTTCGGATCGGATGTAGTGCTCTACCATACTGATAAACCGAGCATCTTTATCCGATCAGATGACTCGATCTGATCGGAACGTGCTCTAGGCGCGCGCGCCGCGCGGTCAGACGAAGCCGCGGCGGATGCCGAACTGGTCGAGCTTGCGATACAGGGTCGGCCGCGAAATCCCGAGCCGCTGCGCCGCCCGGCTCAGATTGCCGTTCTCCGCCCGCAGCATGTTGCAGATCGCCAGCCGCTCGGCCTCGCCGATGCTGGCCGGCGCCGCCATCTCCGCCGCCGCCTCGTCGCGAAGCGGCGCATCGCGGAACTCCGCCGGCAGGTCGGCGCGCCGCACATGCCCGTCATGGCGCAGGATATGCAGCTTCTCCATCAGGTTGCGAAGCTGGCGCACATTGCCCGGCCAGGAATGGTCGCGCAGCGCCTCAAGCGCATCCGCATCGAATTCAAGCGGCGCCGCGCGCAGCCGCCCGGCGATGCGATGGTTGAAATGCTCGACCAGCAGCAGGATGTCCTCGCCGCGCGCGCGCAGCGGCGGCACCTCGATCGTCACCGTGCTGATCCGGTAGAACAGGTCGCGCCGGAACCGCCCGGCCTCGACCTCGCGGCGCAGGTCGCGATTGGTCGAGGCGACGAGCCGCACCTCCACCGGCCGCGTCCGGCTGTCCCCCAGCCGCCGCACCACCCGCTCCTCCAGCACCCGCAGCAGGAAGGGCTGGATCTCGATCGGCATCTCGCCGATCTCGTCGAGGCAGAGCGTGCCGCCATGCGCCAGCTCGAACACGCCCGGCTTGCCCTCGCGGCTCGCGCCGGTGAAAGCGCCCGGCACGTGGCCGAACAACTCGCTGCCGAACAGCTCGCGGGTGATGCCGCCGCAGTTGAGGGTCACGAACGGGCTGCCCGGCGTCCGCCGGCTGCCCTCATGGATCAGCCTTGCGAACAGCTCCTTGCCGACCCCGGTTTCCCCCTCGATCAGCGCCGAGGTCACATCCGGCGTCGCCGCCACCCGGCGGGCGATCTCGACCGCGTGGCGCAGTGCCGTGCTGTCGCCGACGATCCGCAGCGCGCCATCCTCGCCAGCCTGCGTCGCCCCCGTTGCTGTTATCCTTGCTGGCGTTATCCCCGCTGGCGTCGCCCCTGCGGCCATCGGGCGCGCGGCGCGCTCGGGAAACACCAGCGCCGCGCCGCGGATGCCGTTCTCCGCCTGCAGCGAGCTGACATGGCAGCGCCCGAGTGCGGCAGGCAGATCGCCGTCCCCGGCCTGCCCGGCGAGGAAGCGTTCGAGCCGCCGCTCCGCGGTCTCCGCCGTCGCATCGGTGCGGAAGGCGTGCAGCGTGCTCTCCGCGACATTGTGGCAATAGACCGGCCGGCCGCGGTGATCGACGATCAGCAACCCGTCGCTGCGCCGGTAATCCGTCGCCGAGGAGATGAACGCCTCCAGCAGCCGGGCGCGTTCCTCGTTGCGCTGCTCGGCCAGCGCCTTCTCGATTTCCTGCGCCGCGGCGACGACGAGGCCGATATTGTGCGGCCTGAAAATGTCCGGATGGCCGGAGAGGTCGACCACGCCGATGATGCTGTTGTCGAACGGATCGCGGATCGGCGCGCCGGCGCAGGTCCAGCTCTTGATTCCGGCGCAGAAATGCTCGGCCGCATGCACGAAAACGGGCGCGCCCGCCCAGAGCGCGGTGCCGATCCCGTTGGTGCCGACGACATCCTCGGTCCAGGTTCCGCCGATCGCGAGATTGATGTCCATGCCCTCATGCAGGGTGCGGCGATCGCCCATCGCCTCGAGCAGCACGCCATCACCATCGGCCAGCACGAGCATCGCGCCGGTCCCCTCCAGCAGCCGCCCGATCGTCCCGAAGCTGCGCCGCGCCGCCCGCGTCAGGTCGCGGTTGCGCTCGATCAGCGCCTCCACCTCGCGGTTCAGCGGCGCCTCGCTCTGCCGCGCGTCGATCCCGCACGAGGCGCAGCGCGACCATGAATCCCCGATCAGCGAGCGGACGCTGAAGCCCCGCGCGCAATGCGGCTCGCCGGCGAGCAGCCGCTCCCATGCCTCCATCGTCGCCCGCTCGTCATAAGCGGCCATTCCCGGCGCCGCCAGGCTGTCACTCAATGCCGAGCCGAACGCCGACCTCGCCGGCCAGTTCGTCCTCCCCCTGCTCCGGGTCGAGCCGCATGCCGTCCAGATCCGCGAGGCTCTCGACGATCTCCGGCGCCGCCGGCGCGATGAAGCCGTTCGCGGCACTCGCCAGCACGAACACCTCTTCGCCGCCGCGCCGCACCACATTGCCCACATGATGAAGCTGGTAGCCGCTATTGCCATCGACGATGCAGACCCGGCCATTGACGCTGATCCGCACCGCCGGCGCCGCCGCCTCCGCCTCGGGCCGGCTTGCCAAGCCGGTGCTGATGATCAGGCCGCGCGCCTGCGGTGCCGGCTTCGGCGCCTTGCGTGCCGAATAGCCGCCTGCCGTGATGTGATCGGCAATGCGCGTGATCGTCGCCCGGTTTTCCTGCAACACCTTGCGGATCCGCGCATCTTCCGGGCGCGGGCCGTCGCGTTTGGTGTAGATGTTGACCATGGTTCCTCCCAAAAAGAATCCTCAGGTCGCTGCATCGGCGTCGATGGTTCTGCGGATCGTCCACCATCTCCCATGCCGACGGGTTCAGTTATGCTGGATGACGGATGAATTGGTGGTAGCCAGATGCCGCAAGTTGTGAAAACAAGTAACGGATCGAATTTTTGTTGATATTTCCTCAAGTTTTTCCACGCATCCGCAACCTTGCCGCGCAGGTGCCGCCCTCTCGCTGTTCCGATTCGGCGCAGTTCTTGCGGCACTGCAAAAACCGCATCGGGACACGCAGCGGAATGAATGACGCCGCGATCGCCTGTCACCGCCGATGACACCATCCCCGCCGCCGCCTTTCTGGTCGGACAGTGCGGCCGGCCTGCTGGTCGCGCTGAAGGTGCAGCCGGGCGCCCGCCGCCCGCGTCTCGGCCCGGTCGTCGAGGCCCCGCCCGCGCCGGGCTGGCCACCAGCGCGCCTGCGCGTCGCCGTCGCGGCACCGCCGCAGGAAGGCCGCGCCAACGAGGCGGTGCTGAAGGCCCTGGCCGAAGGTCTCGGGCTCAGCCCGTCCCGGCTCGCCCTGCGCGCCGGCGCCCAGGCGCGCGACAAGCTGGTGCTGGCCGCAGGCCTCAGCGCCGCCGATCTCGCGCCCCGCCTCGCCGCACTCGGTCAGCAAAACGAAGCGTAAAGTTAGGGCATCATCCGGTCCCCCCGGATCCGCGATCTCAGGCTCGCGTCCCGAAGCGGGCAGGCGAGGGGATCGCGGTGTCCGCATCGGCCAGCGTCCGCAGCATCGCCACGCGATGATGCCGGAAATTGCGCAGCGTGTCGGCGAGCGTGTCCTCGCTCGACCACCTGACCCCGCCGAACGGATCGGCCGGCCGCCTGCCGGAGACGCCGATCAGCCAATACCCGCCATCGACCGCCGGGCCGAACACCGCCTGCGCGCCGCGCAACGCGTGCGCCGCCCGGCGCAGATCCTCCCGCGCGATGCCCGGAATATCGCTGCCGATGATGATCACCGGCCGCCGCCTGTAGTGCCGGAACACCCGTCCCATCCGCGCCCCGAGATCGCCGCGCCCCTGGCCAATGCGCTTTGGGCCAATGCGCCCGAAGCCGCGCATTGCGAACCGCGCGTGATGATCCGGCGTGAGCGCGACGATGCGCTCGAACCCGCGCAGCAAGCGCAGTTCCGCGAGCAGCCGCGCCAGCTCGCCGCGCGCGAAGCGCAGGGCGGCGCGATCGCCGATCCGCCGCGCCAGCCGCCGCTTGCCGACGCCAAGGCGCGGTACACGCGCGAACACGACGACAACCGGCGTCATCGCCCGCCCTCCGGCAGCATCATCAGCGACCGCGCCTTGGCCCGGCGCCGGGTCCGGCCTGTTCGCTCTCGCACGGCATCCGCATCTCCCGCATGGTTCGCATCGCTTTCGTCGGGAGCGCGTTGCAGGTTACGCGCGCATCGTCCAGCGGAGTCCCCCGCCGCGCCGGCTCAGCGGGTCACGTCGGCAGGACCGACCCGGCGCATGATCTGCCGGCTCGTCAGCACCGCGTGGTGGATTTCCGCCGGAGTCACGAGGGCGGCGCCCGCCCCGAGCCGCACCTTGCCATCCGGCTCGGGGATCGCGATCGGCTCGACCAGCACTCTCGCCACCCCCTCCCGCATCATCCCTAGCCGCACCGCGACGGCGGGGCTGACATCCAGCATCCGGCTCGGGACGAAGGGGCCACGATCGTCGACGGTGATGGTGGCGCTGGCGCCATTGGTAAGGTTGACCACCCGCGCCACGGTGCCGAGCGGCAGCGTCTTGCTGGCGGCAACGGCGGCTCTGGGGTTGAACCGCTGGCCGTCGGCGGTCCTGCGCCCGCGCAGGCGCGCGGCATAGAACGACGCCCGGCCGACCTCGCTGCGGCCGGTCAAATCCGTCGGCGGGTGCCGCACCGCCGCCACCGCGATCGGCTTCATCGCCTGCAACCGCGCCGCCTCCGCGAGCCCATGTAGTGCCGCGGGCGCCGCCGGCCGGGGCGGCGGCGGCGGCGGCAGGGCAAGCCCGGTCACCGGATGCAGCCCGGCGCACGAGACCAGCCCGAAACTGCACAGCACGACGAGCCCGAGGCGCATCGCCCCGCCCGCATGCCGCATCCTCGCCGCCCGGGCGCATCCTTTCGGTGTGTCCATGATCCAGATGGATGGCTGCCATGCGTGGCAGAATTAAGGCAATCGTCACGAAGTCGTATCAATCCATGTCTCATGGTGACGGGGTGGAGCCGTGCACGCTGAGATGCCTGATCCGGAATCCATAGCGCGCGGCCAGCATCTCGCCCACGCGCAGCCGGTGGCACTGGCAGGCCGAGGCCTCGTAGCAGAGCAGGCAGGAGGGCGAAGCCGCCGCCCAGGCCGCCGCCTCGGCAAGGGCGAAATCGGCCTCCGGCGTCGCCAGCCGCGCCTCGACGATCCGCCAGAACGTGTCCCATTGCCGCCGCCGGTTGGCTTCCCGTCCCTCGGCCGGCGTGCCCAGCGCCTTGAGATGCCGATACCCGATCCCGGCCTCCGCCAGCCCCGCGGCGAGGCTGCGCTTGGAAAACCCCGCGCGGCGCGACAGCGGCAGGTCCCGCACGTCGATCACCTGGCTGATGCCCGCATCGCGCAGGCACCGCACGAACGCGTCGAACCCGCAGGCCTCGTAGCCGATCGTCGCGATCTCGCCTGTCGCCATGGGCTGATCATAGTCCAGACCCCGCCATGCGGGCGAAAAAAAACCCCCGGACATTTCCGGGGGCCAAGTCGATGGGTCGAACTTCGGAACAGGGAACATCTCCGTCCTATCCGGCGGCGCCGTTCCGGCCGGTGGCGGCGACGTTGCTTTTACGTCAGGTTTTGCCCTGTTTGACGTTGATTTTTATACAAATTTGTTTACAAAAGAGTATTAGTTTGAAACAACAACACATATCGCGACAAAACGTCGAAATTTCTCTGGTTGAGGCGGGAGGCCCGGGTGACATTGTCCTGCTTCCGATACGGGCCTGACGATGTGATGTTTCCGTCTCGCCAGAGGCGGCACGCGCCAAACCACGCCGGAGCAAGACCGTTTGTCCCGCACTGAGCCTCATCCACTCCTGCGAGACACGACGGCGCGCCACGAGCGCGGCGCCGCGCCATCCGACTCCTCGTTCCACCGCATCGCCCGGCTGGCGGCGCACGGGCTCGACCTCCCGGCGGCGCTCGTCTTCCTGGTCGAGGGCAGGGCGCTGCGGCTCGCCGCCGTCTATGGCACCAGCCTCGCCCGGCTGCCTCGCGGCAGCGCGATCCTCGATGCCGCCTGCCGCGAAGCCGGCGGGCTGGTCCTGCCCGATGCCTGCGCGGAGCCGCGCTTCGCCGACGATCCGCTGGTCACCGGCCCGCCGCATGTCCGCTTTTTCGCCGCCGCCTGCCTCACTTTGCCCGACAGCCAGCCGATCGGCGCCGTCTGCGTCTTCTCGCCCTTGCCATCCCCCGCTTTCGCGAAGCGCGCCCGGTTGTTCCTGGCCGACCTCGCCGAGGCGGCGAGCGGCGAGCTCGAACACCGCCGGACCACCTTCCGCCAGACCCGCATCGCCGCCGACCTCGCCTACTGGAACCGCCTGTCCGAGGAGATCGCCGCCGCCGCCGGGTTCGACGAGGCGGTCGACCGCGCGCTGGCCCGCTGCGCCGAGCGCACCGGCGCCTCGCTCTGCTTCCTCGCCGGCTATCACCCGACCTACCGGCTGATCGAATACATCACCGCCCATGTCAGCCCCGACAGCGGGCTGCGCGGCTTCGACATGACCCGCTGGCCCGGCGGCCACGCCGTCGACGATGTCAGTTTCGGCGCTGGCCTCGCCGAAGACCGCATCATCGATTCCGGCCCGCTGCGCGACCTCGCCGACCTCCATGACTACGTCCATCTCAAGGCCCTGTTCCGCGCCGGGGTTCGCCGCCAGCTCGCCTATCCTTTCGACCTCGCCGACCGCCGCTTCGGCCTCGTGCTCGATTTCGAAACCCCCGCCATCCCCGAGAATACCGGCCGCCTGGTGCAGGATTTCCTCGCCCGGCTGGCGCCGCTGCTGATGGGAAGGCTGCGCGAGGATGCGCTCGAACGCGCCAACCGCACCCTGCGCACCATCCACGCCACCACCGAGGCCTTCGCCGGCCTCGCCACCGCCGAGGCGCTCTACGCCGCCCTCTGCTCCCTCGCCGTCGAAACCGGCGGCTACGACACGTGCTGGATCGGCCTCGCCGGCAACGAGCCCGGCCGGCCGATCCGCGTCGCCGCGTGCGCCGGCAACGGCGTCGCCTATGTCGAGCAGCTCCGCCTCTCCTGGGGTGACACGCCGGAGGGCCAGGGGCCGGCCGGCACCGCCATCCGCGAGGGCCGGATTTCCCGCTGGCGCGACATCGCGGTCGATCCGCGCTTCGAGCCCTGGCGCGCCCAGGCGCACGAGGCCGGCTTCCGCGCCTGCATGGCGCTCCCGATCGGCCTGCCCGCCACCCCGGCACCCGCGGTCTTCACCCTCTATTCCTCCAACCCGATGGCTTTCGGCGAGGAGGAACAGGCCCTGCTGGTCGAGCTGACCGCCAACCTGACCAAGGCGCTGCGCGATGTCGCGACCCGGCAGGAGCGTGACGCCGCACTCACCGCCCGCTCGATGAGCGAGCGGCGCATCGAATGGCTGCTCGCGGCGAGCGGCACGGTGCTCTACACCCTGTCCCTCCAGGAAAACGCCGCCCTGCCGCTCGAGATCAGCCGCAACATCATCGACCTGCTCGGCTACGCGCCCGAAGAGGTCAGCGGGCCGGACTGGTGGCCCCGCCACGTCCATCCCGACGACCTGCCGCGGGCCGGGCAGGGCGTCGCCCTCGCCATCGCCGCCGGGCATCACATCCACCGCTATCGCATCCGCCACCGCGATGGCGGGTTCCGCTGGATTCGCGACGAGCTGACCCTGCAGCGCGACGCCGACGGAAGTCCCTCCGCCATCGCCGGTGTGTGGATCGACATCACCGAACATCACGAGGCTGAGGAACAGATCTACCGCCTCGCCCATCTCGATCCGCTGACCGAGCTGCCCAATCGCCGCCTGCTCAACGAGCGCCTCGGCGCCGCCCTCGACGCGGCGCGGCGGGATGGCAGCCATGGCGCCCTGCTGTTCATCGATCTCGACCGGTTCAAGACGATCAACGACATGCTCGGCCACAGCGCCGGCGATGCGGCGCTGGGCGAAACCGCCCGCCGCCTGCGCCTCGCCATCCGCGCAACCGACACCATCGCGCGGATCGGCGGCGATGAATTCGTCGTCGTCCTCGCCCCGTCCGAGGCCTCCGCCGAGGCCGCCTCCGCCCACGCCACCGCGCTCGGCCACGCCCTGATCGAAACGGTGACGAGCCGCCCCATCTCGATCGGCGGGCGGCACTATCATCTCGGCGCCAGCATTGGCGTCACCCTGTTCCCGAAACCGGCGGACACGATCGACACGCTGATCCGCGAGGCGGATACCGCGATGTACCGGGCCAAGTCCGGCGATGGCGACGTGGTGATGTTCCGCCCGCAAATGTACCAGTCGATCCTCGACCGCCACGCCGTCGAGGACGACATCCGGAGCGCCCTGAAGGACGAGCGTTTCGAGATCTGGCTGCAGGAGCAGGTCGATGCCGCCGGCGCGCCGGCCGGGGTCGAGGCCCTGCTCCGCCTGCGCGGGCGCGACGGCCGGCTCACCCCGCCCGACCGCTTCGTCGGCGTCGCCGAATCCTCCGGCCTGATCGTCCCGCTCGGCCGCTGGCTGCTGGGCGAAACCTGCCGGCTGATGGCCCGCATCGGCGCCGACCGACCGGACTGGCGCATGTCGGTCAATGTCAGCCCGCGGCAGTTCCGCGATCCCGCCTTCGTCGCCGATGTTCTGGCCGCACTCGATCAGGAAGGTGTTTCCCCGGCACAGCTGACGCTCGAGATCACCGAGAACCTGCTGATCCGCGACCCCGAGGAGGTCGCCCGGATCATGGACACGCTGGCCGCGCGCGGCGTGCGCTTCTCGGTCGATGATTTCGGCACCGGCTATTCGAGCCTGCTCTACCTGCGGCGCCTGCCCATCCACGAGCTCAAGATCGACCGCGGCTTCATCTCCCAGGTGCCGCACGATGCCTCCGCCGTCGCCATCGTCGAGGCGATCCTCGCCATGGCCCGCCAGCTCGATCTTGATATCGTCGCCGAGGGCGTGGAGACCGCGGCGCATGTCGATTTCCTGCGCGCCCGCGGGCCGATGCGGATGCAGGGATATTTCTTCGCCGCCCCCCGCCCGGCCGCCGCCTGGCTCTCCGCCGCCCCCGCCGCCCCGCCTGCCGCGCCGATCTAGAGAATTATCCGGTCAGATGGGATCATCCGATCGGGTAAAGATGCTCTGGTCAGGCGCCTCACGGCTCCGCCGGCGCGCGGAGCATCGCCTCGCGCGCCGCGGTCGCGAGCTGGTCGACCCGCTCGTTCATCGGATCGCCGGCATGCCCGCGCACCCAGATCCACTCGATCTCGTGGGGCTTCGCGGCGGCGAGCACGCGCTGCCAGAGTTCGTAATTCGCCACCGGATCGCCCTGCGCGTTGCGCCAGTTCCGCCGCACCCAGCCGGTATGCCAGCGGGTGATGCCGTTGCGCAGATACTCGCTGTCGGTGTGCAGCTTCACCCGGCAGGGGCGCTTCAGCGCCTCCAGCGCGGCGGCGGCGGCGGTCAGCTCCATGCGGTTGTTGGTGGTCTCGCGCGCGGCGCCGGAAATCTCCCGCTCCGCCGCCCCGAAGCGCAGCACCGCCGCCCAGCCGCCGGCACCCGGATTGGGCTTGCAGCCGCCATCGGTCCAGATCTCGACCAGCCCCTCCGGCCCGGCCGTCATCGCCGGCTCAGACCCCATAATCCGCCGCCGATCCCGCCTGGAGGTGAAAGCGCAGCCGGCGGTAATAATCGAGCGGGTCCTTCCGCGTCACCAGCGCATCCTCCGGCGTGTTGATCCAGTCATAGAGCCGGGTGAGCAGGAAGCGGATCGCCGCCCCCCGGCACAGCACCGGCAGCGCCTCGGTCTCGGCGGCCGAAAGCGGGCGCACCGCCTGGTAGCCGCGCAGCAGCGCGCGGGATTTCGTGATGTTGAAGCTGAAATCCGGCTCGAAGCACCAGGCGTTGAGGCACACCGCGATGTCGTAGGCGTAAAGATCGGTCGCGGCGAAATAGAAATCGATCAGCCCCGAGATCGCGTGGTCGAGGAAGAACACGTTGTCGGGGAACAGGTCGGCATGGATATGGCCGCGCGGCAGATCCGCCGGCCAGGCGGCGAGGGTGGCCTCCAGTGCCGTGCGAACCTCCCCGGTCAGGCCCGGCAGCACCGCATCGCCGCTGTCGCCGCAGCGCCCGAGCAGCGGCGCCCAGCCCTGCGGGCCGAGCGCGTTCGCGCGGGTGGCCGCGTAATCCTCGCCGGCCAGATGCATCCGCGCCATCGCCGCGCCGAGCGGGCCGCAATGCGCAACCGTCGGCCGCCGCGGCCAGACGCCGGGCAGGAAGGTGGTGATCGAAGCGATCCGCCCGGCCAGCGGGTTGAGATTGGCGCCGTCGCGCGCGCGCACCGGCAGCGGGCAGGGCAGGGACTTCGCCGCCAGGTGCTCCATCAGCCCGAGAAACCACGGCAGCTCCGCCGGATCGACCCGCCGCTCGTAGAGCGTGAGGATGAAGTCGCCCGCCGTGGTCCGCAGCGAATAATTGCTGTTCTCGACCCCCTCGGCGATGCCGCGGAACGCGACCACGCGGCCGATATCATAGCCTTCGAGGAACGCGGCCAGCGCGTCGTCGGTCACTTCGGTATAGACTGCCATGAGTTCGGAGATGACCGATCGCCGTTTTGATGGCAAGGGAGGGTTAACAAATCGGATGGAGACCGCGTTGACCCGCATTGCCCGCCTTGCCGCCCTGTTCGCCCCGCTCGGTCTTGCCGCCTGCGCCGGTGGGCCGGGCCCGAAGCTCGACTGTCCGCAGGTCGCGGTGCTGCAACAGGCCGATCGCCTCGTCCGCGTCGCCGGCCCCGCCGACGATGTCGCGGCGCGGATCGTCGATGCGCGCGTCACCGGCGTTGCCGGCAAATGCGCGCCGCACGGCGATGCCGGCGAGCGCGTCGTCTTCCGCATCGGCTTCGCCGCCACCCGCGGCATTGCCGCCCGGCAGGACCGCTACACCCTGCCGTATTTCGTCGCGATCACCGAAGGCGACCGCATCATCGCCAAGCAGGTCTATCCGGTCCGCTTCGACTTCCGCCACGGCGCCACCCAGGCGGTGGCGACGACCAGGCCGATCCGGCTCGATTTCCCCCGCGCCCCGCGCAGCGCCACCCAGCAGGTGCTGGTCGGATTCCAGCTTACCCCGGCCGAGCGCGCCGCCGCGTCGCGGAGCGCGCGATGAGCCTCTCCGCCCCCGAGGTCATGGCCCATCATCAAGGGGCCGATTATCTCGACTGCCTGCGCCGTCTGCATCGCGCGCTCGCCCCGCGCCGCTATCTCGAGATCGGCGTCTGGCGCGGCGAATCCCTCGCCCTTGCCGAAGCCGAGAGCCTCGCGATCGACCCCGATTTCCAGCTCGACCGCGACGTCCTCGCCGGCAAGCCCGCCTGCCACCTGCATTCCTGCGGCAGCGACGCGTTCTTCGCCCGCCACGATCCGCTCGCCATCCTCGGCGGCCCGGTCGATTTCGCCTTTCTCGATGGCATGCACCGGTTCGAGTTCCTGCTGCGCGACTTCATCAATACCGAGCATGTCTGCCACAGCCGCAGCGTGATCGCCCTGCATGACTGCCTGCCGATCGACCCCAGGATCACCTTCCGCGACCAGAACGAGGAGCTGCGCCGCGATGCGGTGGTGCCCGGCTGGTGGGCCGGCGATGTCTGGAAGATGGCCGTGCTGCTGCGGCGCTACCGGCCAGACCTGCGGCTGCTCGCGCTCGATGCGCCGCCGACCGGCCTGCTCCTGGTCTCCGGGCTCGACCCCGCGAGTTCCCGCCTGGAGGAGGCCTACGAGGCGATGGTCGCGGAGATGATGGAGGTCGATCTCGCCGCCTTCGGCACCGCGCGCCTGTTCGCGCTGCTCGCCCCGCGCCCGACCGCCTTGCTCGACGATCCCGCCGCCCTCGACGCGGCGCTCTTCGCGTGAGCCCGCCCTTCGCGGGTGCCGCCCTCGTCACCGGCGGCGCGAAGCGGCTCGGCGCTTCCATCGTCCGCGCCCTGTCGGCGGCGGGCTTCCCGGTCGTCATCCACCACCGCGCCTCGTCGGCCGAGGCCGAGACCCTGGCCGCCGAGCTGCGCGCGCAGGGCGGGATCGCGCATGTCCTCGCCGCCGACCTCGCCGATCCCGCAGCGGTCGAAACCCTGATCGGCCGCGCCGCCGCCCTCGCCGGCCCGGTCAGCGTCCTGGTCAACAACGCCTCGCGCTTCGAATTCGATTCGGCCGCCAGCGTCACCGCCGCCTCGATCGCCGAGCATATCGCGCCCAACCTCGCCGCCCCGGTGCTGCTCGCGCGCGACATGGCGTCCGGCCTCGCCGGCCAGCCCGGCGTGATCGTCAACCTGCTCGACCAGAAACTCGCCAATCTCAACCCCGATTTCTTCTCCTACACCCTCGCCAAGGCCGGCCTCGCCGCGGCGACCGAGATGCTGGCGATGGCCCTCGCCCCGGCGATCCGCGTCTGCGGTGTCGCCCCCGGCCTCACCCTGATCGGCGCGAAGCAGAGCGAGGAGAATTTCCGCCGCGGCCAGGATGCCACGCCGCTGCGCCGCGGCTCGCAGCCCGAAGACATCGCCCGCGCCGTGCGCTTCATCGTCGAGACCCCCTCGCTCACCGGCACCACCCTCTATGTCGATGCCGGCGAGCACCTGATGCGCCGCCAGCGCGACGTCTCGTTCAGCGCCGGATAGCGCGGCGTCGTACCAGAGACGCCCTTGTGCCGGCGGGGGGCGTGCCCTAATTGCGGCGACATGACCGAAGACACGCTGAACGCCGGCCCCGACCACAAGACGGGCCCGGACCCCCTGGCGGCTGGCAGCGACACGGCGCCCGCCTCCGAGGCTGAACAGCTTGCCGCCGCCCACGAGCGGATCGCCGCCCTCGAGGCCGAGGCCGCCGATTTGCGCGACAAGTGGATCCGTTCCCAGGCCGACATGGAAAACCTGCGCGCCCGCACGCGGCGCGAGGTGGAGGATGCCCGGCTCTACGCGGTGCAGAAATTCGCCGCCGACGTTGCCGAGGCGGCCGAAAATCTCCGCCGCGGGCTCGATGCCCTGCCGCCGCCGCAGGAGGGCGAATCCCCGCTTCTCGCCAAGCTGCGCGACGGGTTCGCCGGCGTCGAGCGCAGCTTCATCGCCATGCTCGAGCGCAACGGCATCCGCGCCGATGAGGCGATCGGCGCCACCTTCGATGCCGACCGCCACCAGGCGATGGCCGAGCAGGAAACCGCCGACTCCCCGCCCGGCACGGTGATCCAGGCCTGGAGCCGGACATGGACGCTGAACGGCCGCCTGCTCCGCCCGGCGATGGTGGTGGTGGCGAAGGCGCCCTCCGGCGGCCAGCCCGGCAAGCCGCTCGATATCGAGGCCTGATCCCCGCGCGTCGGTCATCGCCGCTGCGCCAAAATTCCGGCCCCTCCGGCCAGCCGACCCCTTGTGCCCGCAGGGGTGGTTCAATACATCAAGCGGGCGAAACAATAGGGGTGTGCCCGATGCTTCGGGTCCGGCGCACCCGCTGAAAGGAGTGTTTCTATGAGCAAGGTCATCGGCATCGACCTCGGTACCACCAATTCCTGCGTCGCGATCATGGAGGGCAAGGATGTCCGCGTGGTCGAGAACAGCGAAGGCGCCCGCACGACACCCTCAATGATCGCCTTCTCCGAGAGCGGCGAGCGCCTGGTCGGCCAGTCCGCCAAGCGCCAGGCGGTCACCAACCCGACCAACACGCTTTACGCGGTCAAGCGCCTGATCGGCCGCCGCTACGAGGATCCCACCGTCGAGAAGGACAAGGGCCTCGTCTCCTACAATATCGTCCGCGGCGACAATGGCGATGCCTGGGTCGAATCCCGCGGCCAGCGCTTCGCGCCGAGCCAGATCTCGTCCTTCGTGCTCACCAAGATGAAGGAAACCGCCGAGGCCTATCTCGGCGAAGCCGTCACCCAGGCGGTCATCACCGTCCCCGCCTACTTCAACGACGCCCAGCGCCAGGCCACCAAGGACGCCGGCAAGATCGCCGGGCTCGAAGTGCTGCGCATCATCAACGAGCCCACCGCCGCGGCCCTCGCCTACGGCATGGACAAGAAGAACGGCGGCACCATCGCGGTCTACGACCTCGGCGGCGGCACGTTCGACGTCTCGATCCTCGAACTGGGCGATGGCGTGTTCGAGGTGAAATCCACCAATGGCGACACCTTCCTCGGCGGCGAGGATTTCGACCAGCGCGTGATCGACTACCTGGCCGACGAGTTCAAGCGCGAGCAGGGTATCGACCTGCGCAAGGACAAGCTGGCCCTCCAGCGCCTCAAGGAAGCCGCGGAAAAGGCCAAGATCGAGCTGTCCTCCTCGAAGGAAACCGAGATCAACCTGCCCTTCATCACCGCCGACGCCTCGGGGCCGAAGCATCTCGTGATGAAGCTGACCCGCGCCAAGCTCGAAAGCCTCGTCGATGATCTGGTCGAGCGCACGCTCGGCCCGTGCCGCGCGGCGCTGAAGGATGCCGGTGTGACCGCCGGCGAGATCGACGAGGTGATCCTGGTCGGCGGCATGACCCGCATGCCCAAGGTCATCGAGACGGTGAAGACCTTCTTCGGCAAGGAACCCGCCCGCAACGTCAACCCCGACGAGGTCGTGGCCATCGGCGCGGCCATCCAGGGCGCGGTGCTGAAGGGCGACGTCAAGGACGTCCTCCTGCTCGACGTCACCCCCCTCTCGCTCGGCATCGAGACGCTGGGCGGCGTGTTCACCCGCCTGATCGACCGCAACACCACGATCCCGACCAAGAAGAGCCAGACCTTCTCCACCGCCGACGACAACCAGACCGCCGTGACCATCAAGGTCTACCAGGGCGAGCGCGAGATGGCGGCGGACAACAAGCTGCTCGGCAATTTCGACCTGACCGGCATTCCCGCGGCCCCGCGCGGCGTGCCGCAGATCGAGGTCACCTTCGATATCGACGCCAACGGCATCGTCTCCGTCTCGGCCAAGGACAAGGCGACCGGCAAGGAGCAGCAGATCCGCATCCAGGCCTCCGGCGGCCTGTCGGACACCGATATCGAGCGCATGGTCAAGGATGCCGAGGCGAACGCCGCGGCCGACAAGGTCAAGCGCGAGCTGGTCGATGCCCGCAACCATGCCGACGGTCTCGTCCACCAGACCGAAAAGACGCTGAAGGACAACGAGGGCAAGGTCTCCGCCCAGGACAAGGGCGAGGCCGAGGCGGCCATCGCCGCGGTCCGCTCGGCGCTCGAGGGCAGCGATCTCGAGGCCATCAAGTCGGCCACCGAGCGGCTGACCCAGGTCGCGATGCGTGTCGGCGAGGCGATGTACAAGGCGCAGGCCGAGGCTGGCGCCGCCCAGCCGGGTGCCGAGTCCGCGCCGGGCGACAAGGTGGTCGACGCCGAGTTCGAGGATGTCGACGACAAGAAGAAGTCCGCGTGACGGTCGCCGCCGCACGATAGATGCTTGCCAGTCCCGGACCAGCGATGGTCCGGGACATTCTTGTTTCTGAGATTGTCGGGATTGAGCCGGGATCATGGCGAAGACGGATTATTATGAACTGCTCGGCGTATCGCGGAGCGCCGCCGCCGATGAGCTGAAAAAGGCCTATCGCAAGCTGGCGATGCAATATCACCCGGACCGCAATCCGGGCGATGCCGCGGCCGAGCAGAAATTCAAGGACATCAACGAAGCCTACGACGTCCTCAAGGACGAGCAGAAGCGCGCCGCCTATGACCGCTTCGGCCATGCCGCGTTCGAAGGCGGCGGGCCGGGTGCCGGCGGCTTTGGCGGCGGCGGCTTCGGCGGTTTCGGCGGGTTCGAGGGCGGCATCGGCGATATTTTCGAGCAGATGTTCGGCGAGGCGATGGGCGGGCGCCGCGGCGGCCGGGCCGAGCGCGGCGGGGCGGATATCCGCGCCGCCGTCGAGATCGACCTGACCCAGGCCTTCGCCGGCACCAAGAGCGAGATCCGGGTGCCGACGCGCGTCTCCTGCGATGCCTGTTCGGGCTCCGGCTCGGCCGACAAATCCGCCGCCAACGAGGCGTGTTCGACCTGCGGCGGCGCCGGTCGCGTGCGCGCCCAGCAGGGCTTCTTCGTCGTCGAGCGCACCTGCCCGACCTGCGGCGGCGCCGGCCGCACCGTCCGCAATCCCTGCCGGGTCTGCTCCGGCGTCGGCACCGTGCCGCGCGAGCGCACCCTCTCGGTCTCCATTCCCGCCGGCGTCGAGGATGGCACGCGCATCCGCCTCTCCGGCGAGGGCGAGGCCGGCGGCCGCGGCGCGCAGCCCGGCGATCTCTACGTCCATGTCGCGATCCGCCCGCATCCGATCTTCCAGCGCGACGGTGCGAACGTCTTCTGCCGCGTGCCGCTGCGCATGGCCCAGGCCGCCTTGGGCGGCGAGATCGAGGTTCCCGCGATCGATGGCTCCCGCGCCCGGGTCAAGATCCCCGCCGGCACCCAGACGGGCGACCAGTTCCGCCTGCGCGGCAAGGGGTTCTCGGTGCTGCGCAGTTCGGCGCGCGGCGACATGTATATCCAGGTCGCGGTCGAAACCCCGCAGAACCTGACCAGGCGCCAGCGCGAACTGCTCGAGGAATTCGAGCGCGAGGCCGGGACCACCGCCGCCGGCAGCCCCGAGCATGAAGGCTTCTTCGCCAAGGTGAAGGAATTTTTCGACGGATTGTAACAATCCCCCGCCGCCGCCCCGAAGCCAGGCTCCGGTGCGGCGGCGGGGCGTTGCTTTCCGCCGTGCCTCGCCCAACTATCCCGGCAGGCCGCCAACCAACAGGATGAACATCATGAAGCCAGTTCTGCCTGCCGCCGCCGCCATCGCCCTGCTTCTCGCCGGCTGCGCCGTAGCCCCGCCGAGCGGGCCGAGCGTGGTCTCGATGCCCGGCCCCGGAATCTCCTTCGACCAGTTCCGCCACGACGATTCGCTCTGCCGCTATTACGCGAGCCGCCAGATCAACCCGGCCGAGGCCCAGGCCGCCGGCCAGTCCGCCACCAACACCGCGGTCGGCGGCACCCTGCTCGGCGCCGCCGCCGGCGCGCTGCTCGGCGCTGCCGGCGGCAATGCCGGCACCGGGGCCGCGATCGGCGCGGGTTCCGGCCTGCTGCTCGGCAGCACCATGGGCGGCGGCAACGCCCAGAACGCGGCGGACTCGATGCAGGCGCGCTACAACGTCGCCTATGCCCAGTGTATGGTAGCGCACGGCAACAAGATGGAAGGCTATGCGCGCGGATACCGACCGTCCTACAATTACGGCGCGCCGTCCTATGCGCCGCCCGGCTACTACGCCTATCCGCATTACTGATCCGGTCCGCGCCGGCGGTGTCGCACTCGGTGCCGCGCCGCCGCCGATGGCGCGGCCGCGACGGCGCCGGCGCTGGCGGATTCCGCTCCCGGTCTCGATCGCCCTGCACGCGGCGATCCTGCTCCTGCTGCTCTACGTGGTGCATCGCCGTCGGTTGCCCGAGCCGCACCCCCAATCCGGCATCGAAGTCGTGTTTCAGAATTCCGGCCTGACCCACACGGCGAAGCACGACGCCGCCCCCGCAGAACCCCGCCACGCGCCCGAGGCCACACCATCCCTGCCGCCGCCGCCGCTTGCCGCCCCGCCGCCGCAACCAGCACCCAAGCCGGTTCCCGCGCCATCACCAGCGCCGCCCGCGGTCCATCTCGACACGCGCCAGTTCGCCCCGCCGCCGATGCAGGCCTCCATCGTCCCGCACGCCCCGCCGGTGCCGAAATCGCCGCCCCGCCCGTCTCGCCCGGCGCCGCGCCACAGCTATGTCGTGATGAACGGCATGTCCTTCGGCAGCCGGCCGAGCACCGCGCTCACCCATCGCAGCACGGCGCTCAACCTCGCCCCCGCCGCCCCCGACTTCAACCGCCATGCGCCCGACATCGTCTTCAAGGGCAAGGCCGGGCCGGACTGGCAGAGCGCCTTCAACAAATGGGTGAACACGCATGATTATTACCCCGAGGGTGCCGCCGCCCAGGGCCAGCAGGGCTCGGTGACGGTGAGCTTCACCGTGCTGCCCGACGGGCGGGTGATCGACCTGCACATGGTCAGCCGCTCCGGCGCGCCGCTGCTCGACATGGCGTGGTATGGGCTGTTCAACGGTGCGCAGGTGCCGAAATTCCCGCCCGGCTCGAAGGCGAAATCCGAGCAGGTGACGGCAACCATCCACTTCATCCTGATCCACTGACCCCGCCCCGTGCGGGGCAGGGCAGGGACCAGCCCCACGCGGCGGGGCAAAAATCAGCCGCGCCGGGCGCGGCGGATGACCCCCGCCGCCTCCAGCGCGGCGATCTCGGCCCCGGTATAGCCATGCTCGGCGAGGATCTCGTCGAGATGCGCGGCAAAGCCCGGCGGTGCCGCGTGCGGCCCGCCCGGCGTGCGCGAGAACTTGATCGGCGTGCCCAGCGTGCGCACCCCGTCCAGCTCCGCGACCATGGCGCGGTGGCGCGCGTGCTCGCTCTCCAGCGCCGCATCCACCGGCCGCACCGGCCCGGCCGGAATCCCGGCGCGGATCATCCGCTCGGCGAGTTCCTCGCCGTCATGCCCGGCGAGCGCCTCGCTCAGCGCCGCGGTCATCGCCGCGCGGTTGGCGAGCCGGTCGGCATTGGTGGCAAAGCGCGGATCGGCGGCGAGGTCCGGCCGCTCCAGCAGCGCGCAGAGCTTGCGGAACTGCCCGTCATTGCCGCCGGCGATGAAAATCTCGCAGGTCGCGGTCGGGAAGGTGTCATAGGGGGCGATGTTGGGATGGGCGTTGCCCGTCGCCGCCGGCCGCTTGCCGTTCAGCAGGTAATTCGCCGCCGCCGGGTGCAGCAGCGCCATGCCCGCATCGTGCAGCGTCATGTCGATGAACTGCCCGCGCCCCGAGCGCTGGCGCTCCTGCAACGCCATCAGGATGCCGACCGCCGAATACAGCCCGGTCGCGAGATCGACCACCGGCGTCCCCATCCTGAGCGGCCCCTCGCCGGGGCGGCCGTTGATGGTCATCAGCCCGGTCATCGCCTGCACCACCGCGTCATAGCCCGGCAGCCCGCCGAACGGCCCGTCGGCGCCGAACCCCGAGATCCGGCAATGCACGAGGCGCGGAAAGCGCGGGGCCAGCGCCGCCTGGCCGATATTCCACTTCTCCAGCGTGCCGGGCTTGAAATTCTCCACCAGCACGTCGGCCTCCTCCAGCAGCCGCAGCAGCACCGCGCGCCCCTGCTCGTGCGCGAGGTCGAGCGTCATCGCCCGCTTGTTGCGATTGGCACCGAGGAAATAGCTCGCATCCCGCGCCCCGTCCGCCCGCTCGAGGAAAGGCGGTCCCCAGTCGCGCACCTCGTCGCCCTGCGGCGGCTCGATCTTGATCACGTCCGCGCCGTGATCGGCGAGGATCATCGTGCAATACGGCCCGCCCAGCACCCTGGTCAGGTCGATCACCTTCAGCCCGGTCAGCGCGCGTTCGGTCATGGCGGCGATCATGGTCCCCTGTCGAATTCGGTGTCGCGCCCATCTGATGCTATGGACGCGGCCTCGACACAAGCAGGACAGGGAAGGGAGCGGAGATGGAACTCGGATTGAAGGGCAAGCGGGCGATCGTGTGCGCGGCCAGCAAGGGGCTCGGCCGCGCCGTGGCCGTCTCCCTCGCCCGCGAGGGCGTGGATCTGGTGATCACCGCGCGCGGCGAGGCGGCGCTGGCCGAAACGGCGGCGGCGATCCGCGCCGAAACCGGGGTGAAGGTCGAGATCGCGGCCGGCGACATCACCACCGAGGCGGGCCGCGCCGCGGCGCTCGCCCTCTGCCCCGCGCCGGACATCCTGATCAACAATGCCGGCGGCCCGCCCGCCGGCGATTTCCGCAAATTCACCGACGCCGACTGGGAAGCCGCCCTGCGCGCCAACATGCTCACCCCGATCGCGCTGATCCGCGCGACGGTGGATGGCATGATCGAGCGCCGCTTCGGCCGCATCGTCAACATCACCTCGGCGGCGGTGAAATCGCCGATCCCCGCCCTTGGCCTGTCCAATGGCGCCCGCGCCGGGCTCACCGGCTTCGTCGCCGGCCTCGCCCGCCAGGTCGCGAAGCACAACGTGACGATCAACAATCTTCTCCCCGGCCCCTTCATGACCGACCGTCTGCGGGACAACGCGGCCTCCGCCGCCCGCGCCTCCGGCCGCTCGGTCGAGGACGAGCTCGCCGCCCGCGCCGCCGCCAACCCGACCGGCCGCGTCGGCACGCCGGAGGAATTCGGCGATGCCTGCGCCTTCCTCTGCGGCGCACAGGCGGGCTTCATCGTCGGCCAGAACCTGCTGCTCGATGGCGGCGCCTTCAACGCGGCGTTCGGCTGACCTTGGCCTACCCGGTTTCGGATCATTACGACGGCGCCCGCTTCTTCAACCCCGAAGGCGCCCGCCGCCGCACCGGCCGCTTCCCGATGCTCCGCTGGGTCACGCGGCGCGAGGGACGGGCGAAATGGCCCGACCGGGTGGAAAACCGGATCTTTGCTCCGCCGCCCGCCGCGGTGGCGGCGGGCGAGGCGGCGGTGACCTTCATCGGCCATGCGAGCTTCCTGATCCGCCTGCCGGGCCTCGTGCTGCTGACCGACCCGATCCTCTCGGATCGCTGCTCGCCGGTCGGCTGGGCCGGGCCGCGCCGGGTCCGCCCGCCCGGCCTCACGCTCGAGGCGATGCCGAAGCCGGACGCGATCCTGCTCTCGCACAACCATTACGACCATTGCGACATCCCGACCCTCGCCGCCCTGCACGCGCGCTTCGGCCGCATCCCGATCTTCACCCCGCTCGGCAACCGCGCCTTTCTCACCCGCAAGGGGCTCGGCCCGGTCACCGAGCTTGACTGGTGGCACCATGCCGAGCTGCACGGCACCCGCATCACCCTGACCCCGGCGCGGCATTTCGCCGCCCGCACCCTGCGCGACCGCAACGCCACGCTCTGGGGCGGTTTCATGCTGCGCCATGAAGCCGGCCAGCTCTATTTCGCCGGCGACACCGGCTATACCGGCTATTTCCGCATGATCCGCGAGCGTCTCGGCCGCCCCGGCCTCGCCTTGCTGCCGATCGGCGCCTACGAGCCGCGCTGGTTCATGGGCAATGTCCACATGAACCCGGCGGATGCGGTGCGCGCCTTCGCCGAGCTGGGGGCGGCGCGGGCGGTGGGGATGCATTTCGGCACGTTCCAGCTCACCGACGAGGCGATCGACGCCCCGGAGCGCGACCTCGCCGCCGCCCGCGAGGCCGCCGGCCTGCCGGCCGCGCGTTTTTCCACGCTCGATGTCGGCGAGACCGGCCTGTTCCGCCTCGATCCCGGCTGACCGACCTCAGCCGGATCAAAAACCCGGCTGACTGCCCTCAGCCGGATCAAAAACCCGGCTGAAGGGGGTCAGCCGCGAATCGCCTCGATCCGCGGCGGGTTGCGCAGCGTCTGCAGGATCACGCAATAGCGCTCGGTGCTCTCGATCAGCCGGGCCACGCTTTTCTCGTCCGCATCGGTGTCGAGATCGAAGCGCAGCGAAATCTCGGTGACACCCACCGGCGTGGCGCGGTCGATCGCCAGCGTCCCGCGCGCGTCCCATACCCCCTCGGCGGTGATGCTGCCGCGCTTCACAATCACCCCCATCGCGGTCGCGACGGCGGACAGCGTCACCCCGGCGCAGGCGACCAGCGCCTCCAGCAGCATGTCGCCCGAACAGGCCTGCGAGCCGTCGCCGCCGGCCGCCTCGTGCAGCCCGGCGGTCACCTCGCCGTCATGGCCGCGCACCACGCAGGCGAGCCCGCCCTGCACGATCTCGCCCACCGCGCGCGAGACGATCCGCGCCGAGGCGGCATCCTCGCGGTATTTCTGCTTCAGCGGCGCCTGCAAGGCGCGGAGTTCGGCGGCATCCATCGCGGTCTCCCGGAAACTGTCCTGTGTCTTGCGGCGAGGATGCAGCCGCCGCCCCGCCGAGGCAAGCGGCGGATCAGCGATGCGCCTCGGGCGCCGGCTCCACCGTATTGGGCTTGGGGATCGGCCGGTTCTCGACGACGCGCAGGAACTGGTGCGACATCGCGTGATAGACCGGCTCCTTGCAGACCAGCCGCGAAGCCATGGTGCCGAGGATCGCGGCAATCCCGACCGGCACCGACATCGACGGATCGGAGGTCATCTCGATCACGATCACCGCCGCCGTCAGCGGCGACTGCACGACGCCGGCGAAATACCCGGCCATGCCCACCATCGCGAATCCCGCCACCGGCAATCCCGGCAGCAGATGCACGAACGCCGTGCCGACGCCGACGCCGACAGCGAGGGAGGGCGCGAAAATCCCCCCCGGAATCCCCGAGAGATACGACACCAGGGTGGCGAGGAATTTCAGCGGCGCGAAATCGACCGGCGGCAGCACGCCCGAAACCATCGCATCCCGCGCATTGGCATAGCTCGCATCGAACACCATCCCGTGCGAGGCGAAGCCGATCGCCGCGAGCACGAGGCCGCAGAAGGCGGCGAAAATCACCGGCTGCTTCTGCGCGAGGCGGTTGATCGCGCCGGGCAGGAACTTCCACGGTGTCACCAGGATCTGCGCGAACACCCCGCCCGCGAGCCCGCCGATCACGGCGCAGACCGGGATCAGCAGCCAGACCCAGTCCAGCTTCAGCACCGCGTGCGAGAAGCCGAAATAAGGCTGGTAGCCGAGGACGAACATCAGGGTGATGCCGCTCGCGAAGGCGGCGAGGATGATCGAGCGCACCTGCCGGTCATCGAAGCTGCGCGCCATCTCCTCGATCGCGAAGACGATGCCGGCCAGCGGCGCGTTGAAGGCGCAGGTGATGCCCGCCGCCCCCCCGGCGAGGATCAGCAGCCGCTGCAGCGCATGGGTGCGCTCCAGCCCCATCCGCCCGCAGATATTCATCGCAGCACAGCCGATCTGCACCGTCGGCCCCTCCTTGCCGATCGACGCGCCGCTCGCGAAGCCGATCAGCGTCAGCAGGAATTTCCCCACCGCGATCCGCAGCGACAGCACCGAATCGACATCGGCCGAATCCTGCATCTGCAACCCGGCCATCGCCTGCGGAATGCCCGAGCCCTGCGCGCCGGGAAACACCTGCCGGGTGAGATAGACGATGAGCGCGAGCCCCGCCGGGCAAAGCAGGAACACGATCCAGCCGTGCTGCGCCGTGACATGCTGGAACAGCGCCGTCGCGCGGACGACGCCGATGCCGAAGGCGATGGAGACCAGTCCGGTGATGATGGCGGCGAGAACGAAGATGAGATTGCGTTTCAATGCCGCCATGAATGAAGATCTCCCTGAAAAATGATCCCGGCGGCAGGGCCAGGCCACATCCCGCCGCGCCCGCGGGGCTTGCCCGATACCGCTTGATTCATGTCAATGCCAGAACGGGCACCGCATGTGAACCGTCCGCCGCCCGCGCCCGGCGCTGCGGCCGCCGGCGCCGCCTGAGAGGACAGACTTGACCGCACCATCCAACGAGGCTTCCGCCACCCCGCCCCGCCGCGCGCTCGACCGTCGCCTGATCGCGGCGGGGCAGGGGGCGCGGCGCTGGCTCGCGCTCGCCATCGGGCTCGGCCTCGCCGCCGGCCTCGCGGTGATCGCTCAGGCGCTGCTGCTCGCCCATGTCGTCACCGCGCTGATCTTCCGCCACGAAGCCGCCGCCGCGCTGGCGCTGCCGCTCGCGGCGCTGGCCGGGCTGCTGCTCCTGCGCGCGGCTTTGAGCTTTGCTGCTGAACACGCCGCCCACCACGCCGCCGCCGCGGTCAAGCTCTCGCTCCGCCGCACCCTGCTCGACCATCTCTTCGCCCTCGGCCCCGCTTACGCCGCCGGCGAGCGCAGCGCCGACCTCGCCGCCACCCTGCTCGACGGTGTCGAGGCGCTGGAGCCCTATCTCGCCCGCTACCTGCCGCAGATGGCGCTGGTCGCACTGGTCCCGCTCGCCATTCTCGCCGCCATCTTCCCGGTGGACTGGATCAGCTTCCTCGTCCTGCTCGTCACCGGCCCGATCATCCCGGTCTTCATGGTCTTTGTCGGCTACCGCGCCGAGGCGATCAACCGCCGGCAATGGCGCGAATTGCTGACCATGAGCGCCCGCTTCCTCGATGCCGTGCAGGGGATCACCACGCTGCGGCTGTTCGGCCGCGCGCGCGACGAGATCGCGCTGATCGGGCGCATCGCCGATGAATACCGCCGCGCCACCATGGCCGGGCTGCGCATCGCCTTCCTCACCTCGGCGGTGCTGGAATTCTTCGCCTCGCTCTCGATCGCCCTGGTCGCCGTGCTGTTCGGCGCGCGGCTGCTGCACGGGCATATCGGCTTCTTTCCCGCCTTCTTCGTGCTGCTGCTGGTGCCGGAATTCTTCCTCCCCCTGCGCGGCCTCGCCACCCATTACCACGCGCGAATGACGGCGCTGGCCGCCGCCGGCCGCATCTTCGACGTGCTCGATACACAACCCGCGACGACCTGGGGCGATGCCGCTCCGCCATCCGGTCCGCTGTCGCTGCGCTGCGCCGGCCTCACCATCGCCCACGAGCCCGGCCAGACGGTGCTGCACGGGATCGACTGCGCCTTTCCCGCCGGCACGCTCACCGCCATCGTCGGCCGCTCCGGTGCGGGCAAATCCACCCTCGCCGCCGCCCTGCTCGGCTTCGTCGCCCCGCACTCCGGCGCCGTCCTCGTCAATGACGACACCGCGCTCACCGCGCTCGACCGTGAGGCCTGGTGGGCGCAACTCGCCTATGTGCCGCAGACCCCCCGCGTCTTCGCCGGCACGATCGCCGCGAACCTGCGCCTCGCCCGGCCGGAAGCGGACGACGCGGCGCTGCGCGAGGCCCTCCGCCGCGCCCGCCTGCTCGACGAGATCGACCGCCTGCCCGCCGGGATCGAGACAAGCATCGGCGATGGCGGCGCCGGGCTCTCCGGCGGCCAGGTCCAGCGCCTCGCCCTTGCCCGCGCCTTCCTGCGCGACGCGCGGCTGCTGATCCTCGACGAAGCCACCGCCCATCTCGACCTCGAAACCGAGGCCGAGATCGCCGCCGCCATCGCCGACCTCGCCCGCGGCCGCACCGCGATCCTGATCGCCCACCGCCTCGCCACGGTGCGCCGGGCCGACCGCATCCTGGTGCTGGAGGGCGGGCGCCTCGCCGAATCCGGCACGCATGACGAGCTGCTCGCCCGCGGCGGCGCTTACGCCGCCCTGCTCGGCGCCGCGGAGGCACCATGCGCGACCTGATCCGCCTGCTCCGCCTCTACGCGCCCTACCGGGCCTGGGTGCTCGCCGGCGTAGCACTCGGCCTGCTCACCGTGCTGGCGAATTTCGCCCTGCTCGCGCTCTCCGGCTGGTTCCTCGCCGCCACCGGCGTCGCCGGCCTCGCCGGCTACGCGGCGCAGAACGTGTTCAATTTCTTCACCCCGGCCGCCGGGGTGCGCTTCTTCGCCACCCTGCGCGTGCTCGCCCGCTATGCCGGCAGGCTGGTCGATCACGAGGCGACGTTCCGCCTGCTCGCCCGGCTGCGGATGGTCGCCTATGCCGGGCTCGAACCGCTCGCCCCGGTCGGCCTCGCCGGCGAGCGCGGCGGCGACCTGCTCTCCCGCCTCGTCGCCGATATCGACCGGCTGGGCGATTTTTTTCTCCGCGTCGTCTCGCCCTTCGTGATCGCGGCTGCGGCGGCGCTGGTCATGGCGCTCGGCTTCGCCATCGTCTCGCCCGCGGCCGGGCTGCTGCTCCTGCTCGGCCTGACCATCGCCGGCGTCGCGGTGCCGCTGGCGAGCCTCGGTCTCGGCCGCAACCCCGCCCGCGCCGCCGTCGCGGTGCAGGTGCAGCTGCGCGCCGATCTCGTCGATTCCGTCCAGGGCATGGCCGAACTGCTCACCTGCAATGCGAGCGGGGCGATGGCGGCGCGGGTCGATGCGGCGAGCGTCGCCCTGCTCGCCGCCCAGCGCCGCCTCGCGGCGATCGCAGGCTTCGGCGCCGCCGCCATCCTGCTCGCCTCCGGCCTGACCATGCTGGCGATGCTCCCGCTCGCAGGCACGCTGGCGGCGGCGCACCGCATCGCCGGCCCGGTCATCGCCCTGCTCGCCCTCGGCGCGATGGCCGCCTTCGAAGCGGTCGCCCCGCTGCCGGCCGCCTTCCAGCTCCTCGGCGGCATGGCCGAATCCGCCCGCCGCGTCTTCGACCTGCTCGACCGTCCGCCCCCCGTCGCCGAGCCCGCCTCCAGCCCGCCCCGCCCGGCCCGGCTCGACCTCAGGCTCGATGGCGTCTCGCTCCGCTATCCCGACGCCGCCCATGCGGCGCTCGCCGGCATCGACCTCGCGATCGCCGAGGGCGAGCACGTCACCATTCTCGGCCGCAGCGGCGCGGGCAAGACCTCGCTGTTCAACCTGCTGCTCCGCTTCGCCCCGCCCGCGGCGGGCAGCGCCACGCTCGGCGGCGTCGATCTCGCCACCATCCGCGGCGATGACCTGCGCTCGCTCTTCACCGTGGTCTCGCAGACCACCGCGATCTTCGCCGGCACCCTGCGCGACAACCTCCTCCTCGCCCGCCCGGATGCCGACGACGCGGCACTCTGGCGCGCGCTCGAGATAGCCCGCCTCGCCGATTTCGTCAGCACCCGTCCCGACGGCCTCGATTCGCTGGTGGGCGAGGCGGGGGCAAAACTCTCCGGCGGCGAGGCGCGGCGGCTCTCGCTCGCCCGCGCCGCCCTGCGCGCCACCCCCTTCCTGCTGCTCGACGAGCCGACCGAGGGGCTCGACCCGCTGACCGAGGCTGAATTCCGCCGCGCGCTCGCCGGCCTTGCCGCCGGGCGCACGGTCATCGCCATCACCCACCGTCTCGACCACCTCGCCGATGACGACCGCGTGGTGATGCTGGAGCAGGGCCGCATCGTCGCCGATGGCCGCTTCGGCGCGCTCCGCCGGGGCGAGGGGCCTGTGGCGCGGCTGTCACGGCTGCGGGAGATGTCGCGCCACTTCTGAGCCCGCCTGCAACGGATTGATACAGATCAATGCGGCGCCGCCCCAGCGGTCTAACGCTCTGGGCAATGCCAACCACGGCCGGGCGGGGGTCCCGCCGGTCATCGGGCCAGGAGTTCACCATGATCGACCCGACAGTCGTCGACCTGTCGCGCCTGCAATTCGCGCTGACCGCGCTGTATCACTTCCTGTTCGTCCCCCTCACGCTGGGGATGACCTTCCTGCTCGCGACGATGGAGACGGTCTACGTCATCACCGGCAAGCAGATCTACAAGGACATGGCCCTGTTCTGGGGCAAGCTGTTCGGCATCAACTTCGCCATCGGCGTTGCCACCGGCCTGACCATGGAATTCGAGTTCGGCACCAACTGGTCGATGTATTCGCATTTCGTGGGCGACGTCTTCGGCACCCCGCTCGCCATCGAGGGGCTGATGGCCTTCTTCATGGAAAGCACCTTCATCGGCCTGATGATCTTCGGCTGGGACCGGCTGAGCCGCCCCGCCCACCTCGCCATCACCTATCTCGTCGCCCTCGGCTCGAATCTCTCGGCGCTGTGGATCCTGATCGCCAACGGCTTCATGCAGGACCCGACCGGCGCCAAATTCGACCCCGACACGATGCGGATGCAGTTCCACAGCTTCGCCTCCCTCGTCTTCAGCCAGGACGCGCAGGCGAAATTCGTCCACACCTCGATCGCCGGCTACGTCACCGGCTCGATGTTCGTGATGGGCATCTCCGCCTACTACCTGCTGCGCCGCCAGCACCGCGAATTCGCCGCCCGCTCCTTCCGCATCGCCGCGATTTTCGGGCTGATCTCCACCCTCGGCGTGGTCACGCTGGGCGATGCGCTCGGCCGGATGGACTATCTGGTGCAGCCCGCCAAGCTCGCCGCGATGGAAGGCATCTGGCACACCACCAAGGGGCCGGGCGCGCCGTGGCTGATCGCCGCCGTGCCGAACGACCGCACCCAGAAAAACGATTTCGAGATCGGCGTGCCCTATGTGCTGACCCCGCTGGTCGCGCATGCCTGGAACGTCCGCATCCCCGGCATCGCCGAACTCGAGCAGCAGGCGCAAACCCGCGCCGCCAAGGGCATCCAGGCGGTGATCGCGCTCAAGCAATATGGCGAAACCCACAGCCCGGCGGCACTCGCCGCCTTCCGCAAGAACGAGGCGGACATGGGCTACGGCTTCCTCGCCCAGCGCTTCGCGCCGGATCAGGATCTCTCCAGGATCACGCCCGCGAACCTGCCCGGCATCCTGCAGAAAACCGGCCGCGAATCGATCCCCAACGTCTTCGTCGAGTTCTGGAGCTTCCGCCTGATGGTCGGGCTTGGCCTCGCCTTCCTCGTGGTCTTCGCCTTCGGCGCCTATTACAGCCTGCGCAACGAGCTTGAGAAACACCCGATGGTGATGCGCGCGGCGATGTGGGCGATCCCGCTGCCGGTGCTGGCCTGCGAATTCGGCTGGATCACCGCCGAGAACGGCCGCCAGCCCTGGACGGTCTATGGCTGGCTGCCGACCTTCCAGTCCGCCTCCAGCCACTCGGTCGGCTACATGCTGTTCTCGCTGATCGGCTTCGCCCTGCTCTACAGCCTGTTCATCGCCGCCGAGCTTTACCTGATGTTCAAATACGCAAGGCTCGGCCCCGGCGAGCACGCCCATCCCCGCCCGGTCGAGGCTCCGGTCGGCGTCGGACTGATGCGCCCCGGCTTCGCCGACAAGTCCTGGCAATAAGGAAACCGCGCCATGGAACTCTATATCGCGCTCAAGCTCATCTGGGCGGTGCTGCTCGGGGTGCTGCTCTGCGGCCTCGCCATCATGGTGGGGATGGACATGGGGGTCGGCGCGCTGCTGCGCTTCGTCGGCCGCACCGATGCCGAGCGCCGCACCGCACTCGCCGTGATCGGCCCGCACTGGGATGGCAACCAGGTCTGGTTCATCCTCGGCGGCGGCGCCATCTTCGCCGCCTTCCCGACGCTCTACGCCACCTCCTTCTCGACCTTCTACGTGGTGATGATCCTGCTGCTCTTCAGCATGATCATGCGCCCGGTCGCCTTCGAATACCGCTCCAAGGTCGATGCAAGGCGCTGGCGCTCGACCTGGGACTGGGCATTCCTGATCTCCGGCGCCCTGCCGATGATCATCTACGGTGCCGCCTTCGGCAACGTGCTCCAGGGGGTGGGGTTCCATTTCGGCTGGGACGGCCAGTATTACCAGGACGAGAGCTTCGTCTGGTACCTGCTCAACCCCTTCGCGGTGATGTGCGGCGTGATGTCGCTCGCCCTTGCCGTCCATCAGGGCGGGGCGATGCTGATGATCCGCGGCGAGGGCCCGATCGCCGAGCGCGCCCGGCGCTACGCGGTGCCCGCCGGCCTGCTCGCCGCCGCCCTGTTCACGATCGGTGGCGTCTGGGTCCGCTTCATCAAGGGCTTCGCCTACACCGCCCCGGTCAACCCGGCGATGCCGGCGACCCCGCTCGGCGGCCCTGCGGTCGCGATGCGCGCGGGCGCCTGGATGGACAATTTCCACCAGCACCCGGTGCTCTGGCTGCTGCCGGCTGTGGGCCTGTTCGGCATGATCGCGGGCCTGCTCGCGCTCGCCGCCCGCAAGCCGATCCTCGGCTGGTGGCTCGGCGCGCTGGCCTGGATCGGCACGATCTTCACCACCGGGGCGGCGATGTTCCCCTTCCTGATGCCCTCCACCACCGCCCCGGCGCAGAGCCTGACGGTGTGGAACGCCTCCGGCAGCGCCTATAATCTCGGCTGGATGCTGGCCTTCGCGCTGGTCTTCGTGCCGATCATCCTGAGCTACACGGCCTGGGCCTTCCGCGTCATGCGCGGCAAGGTGAAAACCGAGGCCGTCATCGCCAACGACCACTCCTATTGAAGCGGGAGGCACCATCCATGCTGTCCATGATCAAGTTCGTCGCCCTCGGGGGCATCCTGGTCGCCGCCATCCTGCTCGCGGTGGTCACCGGCGATGAAGGCCCCTGGTATTTCGGCTGGCTCGTCGGCACGGTGATGATCGTGCTGATCGCCGCCAGCGGTGCCGTGCTGTTCGAGGCGCAGGAAAGCGCCGTCCGCGCCCGCAACCACAACAGCAACCACGTTTGAGGAGACCCCCCCATGCTCGGCGGACTCGAAGGCCTCATCCTGTTCATCCCGTTCGTCTATTTCGGGCTCTACGTCATCGCCTGGCTCTACGCCCGCCGCCATTTCCCCTGACGGCGCGGGAATGCGCGCGCGCCCCGATCCGCTGGATCGGGGCGCGTTGGCGCATCCGCCACCACGCGGTGCCGTATTCGGTTTATCAACACAACAGAGCACGACATCCGATCCTGATGGATCGGAACGTGCTCTGGAAAGAGGGGTTCAGAACAGGAACGTATGCTCGCCGGTGCTGGTCACCGCGCGGGCCATGGCGGCGAGCGCTTCCGTGGGCATGTCCGGCCCGGTCGAGACGATCCGCATCGCCCCGCAGCCGGCCGCCCGCGCCATCGCCGCGAGCCGCGTCGCCATGGCGGCGCGCAGCTCCCGCCCATGCAGCGGGTCCATCACCGCGAAGGGCCGCACAGCCATCACCATCCCGTGCTCGATGTCGCTCACGCACCGGTAACAGGCGAGGCCGCACGGATTGTCGCGCCGCACCCAGCGGATCGTGATCGTCCCGCGCCGGTTCGGGTCCGCCCCGAGCAGCCCGCGCGCGTGGCGGCGCCAGCGCGGCAAGTCCAGCCAGGGCTGCACGAGGCGCGCCAGCACGAAACACGGGTCGATCTGCGCCTCGTTCATCGGTTCAATCAGGAATGCCGGTTCGTGCATGATCCTCATCATCAATAAGCATGACAGGATTGCCCGCCACGACGCCGCCCGCCTTGATCGAAATCAAGTATTGCCGCCGGAACCCTGATCAAATTCCGGTTCAGATGCCGCCCCAGGCATGATTTCGATGACATAACGAACAGTCGGTTCAAAATGATTGCGGTTGCGCCCCGCGCGTCGGCTGGCCTAGATACAACATTCTGAGACGTCAGAAGGGCGCGCAGATGTTGGAGCAGCGGGATCGGGCGCATCGTTCGCCGATAAATCTTTCCGAAGCCATCATTCCGGGTCTGTGCGCGGGGTGCGGTGCGCGTCATATCGGCCTGTGCGACGCACTCGCCGACGAAGACCTGCACTTCCTCGCCAGCGTCGCCCGGCAGATCACGGTCGCCCGCGGCCACAGCTTCGCCATCGAGGGCGACAGCGCACGCTATTTCTTCAACATCAATGCCGGCACTGCCCGCCTGCACAAGGATCTGCCGGATGGCAGGCGGCAGATCACCGGCTTTGTCGGCCCCGGCGATTTCGTCGGCCTCGCCGCCGACGACCGCTACACCTTCAGCGCCGAGGCGATCGAGGATGTCCGCCTCTGCCGGTTCGACCGCACCGAGCTGCGCGGCGTCTTCTCCCGCTTCCCCGCACTCGAGCGCCGCCTGCTCGACGTCGCCTCGCACGAGCTGATCGTCGCCCAGGAACAGATGCTCCTGCTCGGCCGCAAGAGCGCGATCGAGCGTCTCGCCAGCTTCATCGATGGCTGGAGCCACCGCGCGATGCTGTGCGGCGGCGGCAGGGAATCGCTGCGCCTGCCGATGACCCGCACCGACCTTGCCGACTATCTCGGCCTGACCATCGAAACCGTCTCCCGCGCCCTCTCGGCGCTGCGCAAGCAGGGCGTGATCGACGTCACACCCGACCACAATATCAGCGTCGTCAAGCCGCACGCCCTGCACGAGATCGCCCGCGCCGGCGCCTAGAGCATCATCCGATCCATCGGGATCGGAGCGTGCTCTATTCGCCCGCGCCAGCGTTTGACGCAGGTCAATGCGCGCGGCGGGCAGCGCGCCCATCATCCCCCTCAGCCAGAAGGAGGATCCGATGAACGTGCGCGAGATCATGACGGTGGGGCCGCTCACCGTCGAGCCGGAAACCACCCTCGCTGATGCCGGCCGCATCATGCTGGACCAGAATCTCTCGGCCCTCCCGGTGATCGACCGCGGCGGCCGCCTGCTCGGCATCGTCACCGATGGCGACATGCTCCGCCGCCCCGAGCTTGAAACCGTGCCGGAAATCGGCTGGTGGCGCGGCTTCCTCGCCCCCGAAACCTCGGCCCGCCAGTTCGCGCGCACCCGCGGCCGCCATGTCGGCGAGATCATGACCACGCCGGTCCGCTCCGTCGGCCCCGACACGCCGCTCTCCGACGCGATCGACATCATGGAAACCTACCATGTGAAGCAACTGCCGGTGGTCCAGGGCGAGGTCCTGCTCGGCATGCTCAACCGCCGCAACATCCTCTCCCGCCTGATCACCGCCCTGCTGGTGATCGAGGACACGCCGGTGAGTGACGACGTGGTGGCAACCCGCATCCGCGCCGCCATCGAGAAAACCAACTGGGCGCCCAAGGCGACCATCGAGGTCAAGGTCGATCACGGTATCGCGACGCTCTCCGGCCCCGTCTTCAGCGATGCCGAGCGGATGGCGCTGATCGTGCTCGCCGAGGGGATCGGCGGCGTCCGCCGGGTGGCCGACGAAATGGTCTATGTCGATCCCACCAGCGGGGTCGCTTTCGGTTCCTACTGAAACAGCCTTACCTGCGTCCGGGCGGCGATTCGGTCAGCCGGCGCGCCGCCTCGGCGATGTCGGCCTCGTCCGCGCAATAGGAAAACCGCACGAAATCGCCGCCGCGCGCGGTGTCGAAATCATGCCCCGGCGTCGCCGCAATGTGCAGCTCGTGCAGCATCGCCCGGCAGAATTCGGCGCTGTCCTGCCCGCTCGCCGCGATGTCGGCATAGATGTAGAAGGCGCCATCCGCCGGCGAGAGCTTCGTCATCCCGGCGCGGGGCAGGGCGTCGAGCAGCAGGGCGCGCGAGCTTGCATAGGCATCGCGCCGCGCCGAGAGTTCGGCGTGGCAGTCGAACGCCGCCTCGGCCGCGCGCTGGGCGACATGCGGCGCGCAGATGAACATGTTCTGCGCCAGGCACTCCACCGGCCGCACCAGCTCCTCCGGCAGCACCATCCAGCCGACGCGCCATCCCGTCATCGAGAAATATTTCGAGAACGAGTTGATCACGATCGCCGAGGGGCTGAAGGCGGCGGCGGTGGCGGCCGGCGTGCCATAGGTCAGGCCGTGATAGATCTCGTCGCTGATCAGCCGGATGCCGTTCGCATGGCAGTGCCGGGTGAGGGCGGCGAGGTCGTCGGGATGCAGCATCGCCCCGGTCGGATTGGCCGGCGAGGCGATCAGCAGCCCGTCCGGCTGCGGATCGAGCGCTTCGAGCATCGCGACCGTCGGCTGGAACCCGGCCTCCTCGGTCGCCGGCAGCAGCAGCGGCCGCAGCCCGAGTGCTGTCATGATGTTCAGATAGGGCGGATAGCAGGGCGCGGCGAGGGCGATCGTGTCCCCCGGCTCGAACGCGGCGAGGAAGGCGAGCGGAAACCCGCCCGAGGCCCCGGCGGTCACCGCGATGCGCGCGGCGGGCAGGTCGAGCCCATACCAGTCGGCGTAATGCGCGGCGATCCGCCGGCGCAGCCCGGCAAGCCCCAGCGCCTCGGTATAGCCGAGCGGATCGCGCCCCTCCATCGCGCAGGCAATGGCGCGGCGCACCCCCTCGGGCGCGCCGGCGCCGGGCTGGCCGACCTCCATGCGGATCACCCGGCGATTCGCCGCTGCCGGACTCGCGGCGAGCGCATTGGCCGCCGAAATCACGTCCATCACCAGAAAGGGCGGAACCCGCCCCGCCGTGCCGGTTTTCAGTGCCATGGCCGCCTCAGCGCGACCCGATGGCGAGCCCGGCGCCGCGCGGATCGGCCACGGCGGCGCAGGATTTCGGCGCTCCCGGCAGCGTGCCCGAACAGGCGATCGCATTCGCCCGGCCCGGCGCCGGCACCGGATGCGGCATCGCCTGGCCGGCGCGCAGCGATTCGGCCATCGCCGCCCCGGCTGCGAGCGGCGCGCCCGCCTGTCCCGCTCCCGTCGTCACCGCGCGGAAGGCGCCATCCGTGGTCGCGAGCGCCACGCTCAGCAGCGGCGGGCTGACCCGCTTCGGCGAGGCGGCGAGCAGGATGCCCGTCCCGGTGGCGATCCGCCCGGTGCCGAACAGGTTGTTCATCGTCGTCGCACAGCCGACCACGCCGCCCTTCGCATCGGCGATCGCATATCCCGCCGAAGCCGGCAGCGCGCCGAACCCGGTCACATGCCGCGCAGCGGCGGCGGCAGCCAGCGCGTCGCGCCCCGCCCCGGCGAGATCGTCCGGCGCGCTCGCCAGCGCCTCTATCGCCGCGCGCGTGCCCATCCCGGCAGCGGTCGGCGGCAAAGCGATGTCCGCGCCCAGCGCATGAACGATATCCGGCGTGGCATAGCGCGCGGCATCGGCGCGCAGGTCGGTCGCGGTCAGCCCCGCGCCCGCCTCGGCCGCCCCGGCGAGCAGGCTGTCCGCCAGGTGCCCCTGGTAGAAGCTCAGCACCCCGCCGCTCTGCAACCGCGCGAGCGTGGCGGCGAGGTCCGGCTGGCGCAGCGTCTCGCCGGCCTGCAACAGCTGGCCGGCGGGGCTGGCGAACACGTTGCGCGCGGCCGGATCGGCCAGCAGCGCATCGCCCACCACGCCAAGATCAGCCGCCAGCGCGCGCGAAACCGGAACGCCGCCGCCGGCCATCGTGGCGGCGGGCGCCATGTCGGTGGCGAGCGGCAGGGCGCCGTAGCGCGCCTGCATGGCGAGCAGCCCGCGCGCCATCTGCGGCACCGCCGCCGGGCGCGCCGCCCCTGCCTGGCTGCCGCGCGGCGTGCCGGGCGGAAACAGCAATGCGACGGGGCGGCCGGTGCCGCCCTCGTCATGCGGCATGTCGATGAGACAAACAGCGCCGCCGCCGAGCCCGGCGCGCGAGGGCAGGGTGACGCCGAGGGCGAAGCCCGCCGCCACCGCGGCATCCACCGCATTGCCGCCCTTCTGCAGGATCTCGTGCGCCGCGACGCTCGCCTCCGGCACCGGCGTGACGACGAACCCCGCCACCGGCGCCTGCGGCTTCGGCTCGCCCAGCCGGGCGTTGCCGCCGCCGCCGACAAGTTCGTTCGACAGGCCGCAGCCGGCGAGCAGGAGTGCGGCGGCGAGCGGGGCGGTGCGGCGCAAGATCGACAAATTCGCCATCCTCGTGACTGTGGAATACGGCAGGAGCGAAACCGGGATAACCGCCTTCGCCCGGCCGGGCAACATTCGAGCCATCCAGCCCCGCGCCCGGCGCGGGTTGCGCCGCCGCCCCCGCACCCCAATTCGACGGCAATGCGGGACGGCGCGCCGCCCGCGAGGATGATGCAGCAGGAGACCGCAACAATGCTGACGACGATCGACGCGTGGCTGAACCGCACTTTGCGCAACCATGACAAGTTGCGCAAGCTGGCCTGGTTTTCGCTCATTTATGTCTCGAGCGTAATCGCTTTTGGAATTTTCGCCTTCGCCCTGCAGGCGCTCGTCCCCGCCTGACCGCCGGCCCGATGTTGCGCTGCCGCATGGAGTGCGCTACCCGCCCTGCTCATGCTCATGAAGGCTCCAGAGCGGACCGATGATGGATTGATGTCGGCCTACCGGGCGCTGATCGAGGCCGGCACGATCCTGCCGGACCCGGTGCAGCGCCGTGCCGCCGAGCGTCTGCACGAACTCTGGTCCCGCCTGCGCGCCTACGATCCCACCCCCAAGGCCCCGCCCAATGGCTGGCTCGGCCGCCTGCTCAACAAGAAGCGGGTGGACGAGGTGCCGGAGGATTACCCCTCGGGCCTTTATCTCGTGGGCGAGGTCGGCCGCGGCAAGTCCATGCTGATGGACCTGTTTTTCAGCGCCGCCGAGGTGCCGCGCAAGCGCCGGGTGCATTTCCACGAATTCATGCAGCAGGCCCATGCGAGGCTGCACCGGCTGCGCGCCGAGCGGCCCGACGAGGATGCGGTGCTCTCGCTCGCCGACGCCATCGCCGCCGAATCCGTGCTGCTCTGCTTCGACGAGTTCCAGGTCCACGATATCGGCGATGCGATGATCCTCGCCCGCCTGTTCGAGGCGCTGTTCGCCCGCGCCGTGGTCGTCGTCGCCACCTCGAACACGCTGCCGGACGATCTCTACCGCAACAAGCCGGGCTATGAGAGTTTCCGCCCCTTCATCGGCCTGCTCAAGCGCCATCTCGACGTGATGGTGCTCGATGGCGGGCGCGACTACCGGCGCGAGCGCGTGCGCGGCGCGCGCAACTGGTACGTCCCCGCCGATGGCCGGGCCGAGCGCGCTCTCGATGATGTGTTCGCCGAACTGACCGGCGGCGTCGCCCCGTGTGCCGAAACCCTCACCGTCTTCGGCCGCAAGCTCGCCGTGCCGCTCGCCGCCAGCGGCGTCGCCCGGTTCGACTTCGCCGCCCTCTGCGCCCAGGCGCTCGGCTCGGGTGATTATCTCGCCCTCGCCACCCATTACGACACCGTGCTGATCGACGGGATTCCCCGTCTTTCGCCGGACAATTTCGACGAAGCGCGGCGCTTCATCACCCTGATCGACGCGCTCTACGAGCACCGGGTGAAGCTCTACGCCTCGGCCGCGGCGGAACCCGCAGCACTCTACACCTCGGGCGAGGGGGTCGCGATCTTCGAGCGCACCGTCTCCCGCCTCGAGGAAATGCGCAGCGAGGCCTATTTCGCCCTCGCGCATCTCACCTGAGATGCTGTTGCGCCGTCCCGGCCATTGGTCTAGGCCGCACGACGGCGGTTCCGCCCAGGACGGACGGCGCGCAGGCAATCGGTTTCGACTGACAGGCGAATGATCACCGTAAGGGGGCCCAATGAACATACATGAATACCAGGCCAAGGAATTGCTGAAATCCTATGGCGTCGCGGTGCTGGACGGGCATGTCGCCTGGACCGGCGAGGAGGCCGCCGAGGCGGCGCGCAAGCTTCCCGGCCCGATCTATGTCGTGAAGTCGCAGATCCATGCCGGCGGCCGCGGCGCCGGCCATTTCAAGGACGATCCCGAGGGCAAGGGCGGTGTCCGCCTCGCGAAATCGCCCGAGGACGTCGCCGCCGCCGCCGAGGCGATGCTCGGCAACACGCTGGTGACCAAGCAGACCGGCGCCGCCGGCCGCGTCGTCCGCCGCGTCTATGTCGAGGCCGGCTGCGACATCAAACGCGAACTCTACCTCTCGCTGCTGGTCGACCGCGCGAAATCCGAGATCGTCATCATGGCCTCGACCGAGGGCGGCATGGAGATCGAGGAAGTCGCCGAGAAGCACCCTGAGAAAATTCTCCGCGTCGCGGTCGATCCGGCGAGCGGCATCTCCGGCTTCCACGCCCGCCGCCTCGGCTTCGGTCTCGGGCTCGACGCCACCCAGATGAAGGCCTTCGCGAAATTCGTGAACGCGATGTACAAGGCCTTCGTGGCACTCGACTGCGCGATCGTCGAGATCAACCCGCTGGTCGTCACCGGCGCCGGCGAGGTTGTCGCCCTCGACGCCAAGGTCAGCTTCGACGACAACGCGCTCTACCGTCACCCCGACCTCGAAAAGCTGCGCGACGAGGCCGAGGAAGACCCGAAGGAACTCGAAGCCGCCAAGCACAGCCTGAACTACGTGGCGCTGGATGGCTCGATCGGCTGCATGGTCAACGGCGCCGGCCTCGCGATGGCGACGATGGACATCATCAAGCTCTACGGCGCCGAGCCCGCGAACTTCCTCGATGTCGGCGGCGGGGCGACCAAGGAGCGCGTCACCGCGGCCTTCAAGATCATCCTGTCGGACCCGAATGTCGAAGGCATCCTGGTCAACATCTTCGGCGGCATCATGCGCTGCGACGTGATCGCCGAGGGCGTGGTCGCCGCGGCGCGCGAGGTCTCGCTCTCGGTGCCGCTGGTCGTCCGCCTCGAGGGCACCAACGTGCAGCTCGGCAAGGACATCCTCTCCAAATCCGGCCTGCCGATCATCGCGGCCGACAATCTCGCTGACGCGGCGCAGAAGATCGTCGCCGCCGTGAAGGAGGCCGCATAATGGCTATTCTCGTCAACGCCGAAACCAAGGTCATCACCCAGGGCTTCACCGGCGCGCAGGGCACCTTCCACTCCGAACAGGCGATCGCCTACGGCACCAAGGTCATGGGCGGCGTCACCCCGGGCAAGGGCGGCACCCGCCATCTCGACCTGCCGGTGTTCGACACCGTGGCCGAGGCCCGCGAGGCGACCGGCGCCGATGCGAGCGCGATCTACGTCCCGCCGCCCTTCGCGGCTGACGCCATCCTCGAGGCGATCGACGCCGAGATCCCGCTGATCGTCTGCATCACCGAGGGCATTCCGGTGCTCGACATGGTGAAGGTCCACCGCGCGCTCGCCGGCTCGAAATCGATCCTGGTCGGGCCGAACTGCCCGGGCGTCATCACGCCGGATGCCTGCAAGATCGGCATCATGCCGGGGCACATCCACCGCCGCGGCAAGGTCGGCATCGTGTCGCGCTCCGGCACGCTGACCTATGAGGCGGTGGCGCAGACCACGGCGGCCGGGCTCGGCCAGTCGAGCTGCGTCGGCATCGGCGGCGACCCGGTGAAAGGGCTCGATTTCGTTGACGTTCTGGAAATGTTTCTGGCCGATGATGAGACCGAGGCATTGATCATGATCGGCGAAATCGGCGGGCAGAGCGAGATCGAGGCGGCAGAGTTCCTGGCCCGCAACAAGGTGAAGAAGCCCACCGTGGGCTTCATCGCCGGCGTCACCGCGCCGCCGGGCCGCCGCATGGGGCATGCCGGCGCCGTGATCTCCGGCGGGCGCGACACCGCGCAGGCCAAGATCGAGGCGATGAAGCACGCCGGCATCCATGTGGCCGACAGCCCGGCTTCGCTGGGCAGCACCATGGTCAAGGCGCTTCGCGCCTGAGCCGGGAGACATCAGGCTTGTCGTTCCGTCTCCGATCGCCAAGGGTGCATGCAGGTGTGCATGCAGGGGTTCATGCAAGGAAAGCATCCCTGAGGCGATCCCTGACGGTGCAACGGCCTGACCGATTGGACTATGTGACGACCACGATTTGAAAGACGCGCCGGCTCCATGCCGGCGCGAACTCCATGAGCCAGATACGGCCGAGGGACATCTGAGATGGCGGGTGTGGATATTCTTGCGACAGCGATGAACGGCGGCAACGCGGCCTTCATCGCAAATCTTTATGCGAAATGGGTCGAGGCGCCTGATTCGGTCGATCCGGATTTCGCCAGCCTGTTCGCCGCCCTCGGCGACGATGCGCGATCGGTGCTGAGCGACGCGGCCGGCGCCTCCTGGGCGCCGCGACCGGTCAGCTTCGAGCGACCGGCAGCCCCTTCCGCACCGGGCAAGGATGCACCGCTTTCCCGCCAGGGCACGATCGATTCGATCCGTGCCCTGATGTTCATCCGGGCCTATCGCGTGCGCGGCCATCTCCAGGCCGATCTCGATCCGCTGGGCCTGCGCGAGCCCGGCCCCCATCCCGAGCTTGATCCCGCGACCTACGGCTTCACCGAGGCCGACATGGACCGGCCGATCTTCATCGACATGGTGCTGGGCCGCGAAACCGCGACGATGCGCGAGATCATCGCGATCCTGCGCGAGAGCTATTGCGGCAAGATCGGCGTCGAGTTCATGCACATCCAGGATCCCGAGCAGAAATCCTGGATCCAGCGCCGCGTCGAGGGCGCGCCCTGGCGCACCGCGCTCGATGCCGCCGGCAAGCGCCGCGTCCTCACCCAGCTCACCGAGGCCGAGGGCTTCGAGACCTTCTGCCAGCGCCGCTATGTCGGCACCAAGCGCTTCGGCCTCGAAGGCGGCGAAAGCACCATCCCCGCGCTGCACGCGATCATCGAGACCGCGGCGGAAGGCGGTGTTGGCGAAATCGCCATCGGCATGCCGCATCGCGGCCGGCTCAACACGCTGGTCAACATCGTCAAGAAGCCCTTCACCGCGGTCTTCTCCGAATTCGGCGGCGAGAGCTTCAAGCCGGATGCGGTGCAGGGCTCGGGCGACGTCAAATACCATCTCGGCACCTCGACCGACGTGATGATCGCCGGCCGCAAGGTGCATCTCTCGCTCCAGCCCAACCCCTCGCATCTCGAGGCGGTGGACCCGGTCGTCGCCGGCAAGGTCCGCGCCCGGCAGGACATGGCGGGCGACACCCGCGGCCGCCGCTCGGTCATGGGCATCCTGATGCATGGCGACGCCGCCTTCGCCGGCCAGGGCCTGGTCTATGAAACCCTGGCGATGAGCCAGCTCATCGGCTACCGCACCGGCGGCACGGTGCATATCGTGGTGAACAACCAGATCGGCTTCACCACCGTGCCGGCCCACGCCTATTCCGGCCTCTACTGCACCGATGTCGCCAAATCCGTGCAGTCGCCGATCTTCCACGTGAATGGCGACGATCCCGAGGCGGTCTCCTTCATCGCCCGGCTCGCCACCGAGTTCCGCATGGAATTCGGGGTGGATGTGGTGATCGACCTGGTCTGCTACCGCCGCCACGGCCATAACGAGACCGACGAGCCCGCCTTCACCCAGCCGCTGATGTATCAGGCGATCCGCGGCCGCAAGACCACCCGCACCCTCTACGCCGAGCGCCTCGCCGCCGAGGGCGCGGTCAGCACCGCCGAATCCGACCAGATCCACAAGGATTTCGTCGCCACCCTGGAAGAGGCCTACAAGGCCGCCGCCAGCTACAAGCCCAACAAGGCGGACTGGCTGGAAGGCCACTGGGCCGGCCTCAACTCCGCGCGCGACGAGGATGGCGAGACCGAGGAACCCACCGCCATCTCGCTCGAAACGCTGCGCCGGATCGGCGATGCGCTCGCCCACGTGCCCGAGGGGTTCGAGGTCAATCCCAAGATCGCCCGCCAGCTCGACGCCAAGGCCGAGATGATCCGCACCGGCGAGGGGATCGACTGGGCGACCGGCGAGGCCCTTGCCTTCGGCTCGCTCCTGCTCGAAGGCCATCGCGTCCGCCTCTCCGGCGAGGATTGCCAGCGCGGCACGTTCAGCCAGCGCCACGCCGTGCTGATCGACCAGACCAACCAGAACGAATACGTCCCCCTCAACAATATCGAGGACGCGCAGTCCCGCATCGAGATCTTCAACTCGCTGCTCTCCGAGGCCGGCGTGCTCGGCTTCGAATACGGCTACTCGCTGGCCGATCCGCGCACCCTCGTGCTCTGGGAAGGCCAGTTCGGCGACTTCGCCAATGGCGCGCAGGTCATCATCGACCAGTTCATCGCCGCCGGCGAGAGCAAGTGGCTGCGCATGTCCGGCCTGACCCTGCTGCTGCCGCACGGCTATGAAGGGCAGGGGCCGGAACATTCCTCCGCCCGTCCCGAGCGCTTCCTCCAGCTCTGCGCCGAGAACAACATGGCGGTGTGCAACATCACCACCCCGGCCAACTATTTCCACGCGCTGCGCCGCCAGCTGAAGCGGAACTTCCGCAAGCCGCTGATCATCATGACGCCGAAATCGCTGCTGCGGCACAAGCTCGCCGTCTCGACGCTGGATGACATGACCAACGGCTCTGCCTTCCGCACCGTCATCCCCGAGACCGACGCGCTGGTGGCCCCCGAGAAGGTGCGCCGCGTCGTGCTCTGCTCCGGCAAGGTCTATTACGACCTGCTGGCCGAGCGGCGGGACCGCGGGATCGACGATGTCGCGATCGTGCGGATCGAGCAGCTCTATCCCTTCCCCAGGAAGGCGCTCAAGACCGCGATCGAGGCCTATGTGAACGCCGAGGTGATCTGGTGCCAGGAAGAGCCCGAGAACATGGGCTACTGGCATTTCCTCGACCGCCGGATCGAGGCGACGCTGGAATGCACCGCAACGAAAATGGCCGCCTCGCGCCCGCGCTTTGCCGGCCGCAAGGCGGCGGCGAGCCCGGCGACGGGGCTGGCAAAGATCCATGCCGCCGAGCAGGCGGCCCTGGTCAGGGAAGCGCTCGGCGTCTGAGGCGCGGGCAGGAACAGGAAGTAAGGCAGGAAGCATGAGCACCGAAATCAAGGTTCCCACCCTCGGCGAGAGCGTGACCACCGCGACCGTCGCGCGCTGGATCAGGAAAGTGGGCGAGACCGTCGCCCAGGATGAGCCGATCGTCGAGCTGGAGACCGACAAGGTCACCGTCGAGGTCAACGCCCCGCAGGCCGGCACGATCGAGGCGATCGCCGCCGATGAGGGGGCCGAGGTCGAGGTCGGCGCCCTGCTGGGCACGATCGGTGCCGGCACCGGCGCCGCTGCCGCGCCGGAAGCCCGCCCGGCCGCCAACCCGCAGCCCGGCGTCAACCCGCCGCCGCCGCCCTCCGGCCCGGTCGCCCGCACCGGCCACGCGCCGATGCCGGCCGCGCAGAAAATGATGACCGAGCAGAAGATCGACGCCGCCCAGGTTGACGGCACCGGCAAGGACGGCCGCATCACCAAGGGCGACGTGCTGGCCTTCATCGAGACGCCGGCCGCAGCCACAGCGCCGGCAGCTCCCAGGGCAGCCCCCAGGGCGCCGCGCACCGCCGATGCGCGCGAGGAGCGGGTGAAGATGACCCGCCTGCGCAAGACCATCGCCGCAAGGCTGAAGGAAGCGCAGAACACCGCCGCCATGCTCACCACCTTCAACGAGGTGGACATGGGCCCGGTCATGGCGCTCCGCGCCGAATACAAGGACGTGTTCGAGAAGAAGCACAAGGGCATCCGCCTCGGCTTCATGAGCTTCTTCGTCCGCGCCTGCATCGCCGCCCTGCGCGAGTTCCCGGCGGTCAACGCCGAGATCGACGGCGACGAGATCGTCTACAAGAACTTCGTCAACATGGGCATCGCCGTCTCCAGCCCCTCGGGCCTGGTCGTGCCGGTGCTGCGCGATGCCGACCAGCTGAACTTCCCGCAGATCGAGGGCGCGATCGCCGATTTCGGCAAGCGCGCCCGCGACGGCGCGCTGAAGCTCGACGAGCTGTCGGGCGGCTCCTTCTCGATCACCAATGGCGGCGTGTTCGGCTCGCTGATGTCCACGCCGATCATCAACCCGCCGCAATCCGCCATTCTCGGCATGCACAAGATCCAGGACCGCCCGATGGCAGTCGGCGGCAAGGTCGAGATCCGGCCGATGATGTATCTCGCCCTGTCCTACGACCACCGCATCATCGATGGCCGCGAGGCGGTCTCCTTCCTCGTCCGGGTGAAGGAAAGCATCGAGGATCCCCGCCGCCTGCTGCTGGACATCTGAGGAGCGCATCATGGCCGATCAGTTCGACGTCATCGTCATCGGGGCCGGTCCGGGCGGCTATGTCTGCGCCATCCGCGCGGCCCAGCTCGGCATGAAGGTCGCGTGCGTGGAAAAGCGCGCGACCCTCGGCGGCACCTGCCTCAATGTGGGCTGCATCCCCTCCAAGGCGCTGCTGCAATCCTCCGAGAACTACCACGAGCTCCTGCACGGCTTCGCCCGCCACGGCGTCTCCGCCGAGAACGTCTCCTTCGATCTGGCCAGGATGATGGGCCACAAGGACGAGGTCGTCGGCGCCAACACCAAGGGCGTCGAGTTCCTCTTCAAGAAGAACAAGGTGACCTGGCTCAAGGGCGCCGCGTCGTTCAAATCCGCCAGCACGATCGTGGTTGACGGCAAGGAATACGGCGCGAAACACATCGTCATCGCCACCGGCAGCGAGAGCGTGCCGCTCCCCGGCGTCGAGATCGACGAAACGCAGATCGTCACCTCCACCGGCGCCATCGCGCTGGCGAGCGTGCCGAAGCATCTCGTGGTGATCGGCGGCGGCTATATCGGCCTCGAACTCGGCAGCGTCTGGCGTCGCCTTGGCGCCGAGGTCACCGTGGTCGAGTTCCTCGACCGGCTGGTGCCGACGATGGATGGCGAGGTCGCCACCGCCTTCCAGAAAACCCTCGGCAAGCTCGGCATGAAGTTCAAGCTCGGCACCAAGGTCACCGGCGCCGCCAAGACCGCCAAGGGCGTCACCCTCACGCTCGAACCCGCCAAGGGCGGTGCCGCCGAAACGCTGGAGGCCGATGTCGTCCTCGTCGCGATCGGCCGCCGCGCCCATACCGAGGCGCTCGGGCTCGACGCTGTGGGTGTCGCGACCGACGAGCGCGGCCGGGTCAAGACGAATGGCCACTACGCCACCAACGTCCCCGGCATCTACGCGATCGGCGACGTCATCGCCGGCCCGATGCTCGCCCACAAGGCCGAGGAAGAGGGCGTCGCCCTCGCCGAGCTGCTGGCCGGTCAGGCGGGCCATGTCAACTACGGCGCCATCCCCGGCGTGGTCTACACCTGGCCGGAAGTCGCCTCCGTCGGCAAGACCGAGGAAGAGCTGAAAGCCGAAGGTGTGGCCTACAAGGTCGGCAAATTCCCCTTCATGGCGAATGGCCGCGCCCGCGCCATGGGCGAGACCGACGGGTTCGTGAAGCTCCTCTCCGACAAAACGACCGACAAGCTGCTCGGCGCCCATATCATCGGCCCGGATGCCGGCACGATCATCGCCGAGCTGGTGCTGGCGATCGAGTTCGGCGCCTCCGCCGAGGATGTCGCCCGCACCAGCCACGCCCATCCCTCGCTCAACGAGGCGGTGAAGGAGGCGGCCCTGGCGGTCGACGGCCACGCCCTGCACATCTGACGTTTCGTCAGACTGGCTAAATGCGCCATGCCCCGATCTCCGGCAAGGAGATCGGGGCATTTCGATTTCCAGTCAGCGCATCTTGTCGGATCGATGTCCGTGCAGGACATCAGTGAAAATCGATGTCCGTGCAGGACATCAGTGAAAATCGATGTCCGTGCCGGACATCAGCGCAAATCGATGTCCATGCTGGACATCAGGATATCAGGATAAATCGATATCCAGCCAGGACAGATGCCCGCCCTTGCCGGCCCCGGTATCCATCATGATCGCCCGTCCGCTGGCGCGTCCCTCCAGCGTCAGCGGCCGCCCGTTGGTGCTGCGCTGGTCATGCCCGCAATAGACCGTCATGCCCTCGGGAATCCGGTCCACCCAGTCGAGCAACCGCTCGGGCTTGCCCATTCCCGTCACCCGCCCGGTGGTCTGGCCAAAGAGCGCGCGGGCGAGCAGCCGGTCGCGCTTGTCCGCCATCGTTCGCGGCCTGGTGAACAGCATCGCCGGATCGAACCCGCCATGCACGAACACCGCCCGCCCGGCGACGATCCAGGCCGGCGCCCGGCCGATCTCCTCCACCGCCCGCGCCGCCATCGCCGGATCGAGTGCGGCAATCGTCGCCGCCAGCGCCTCGCCCACCTGCACACCGTCCCCGCGCAGCGCGCGGGCGAGCTTGTAGTCGTGATTGCCAAGCAGAAACACCCCGCGCCCGGCATCGAGCAGGTCGAACATCAGCCGCAGCGCGCCCGGCGTGTCCGGCCCGTCATCGACGAGGTCGCCGAGCTGGACGACGAAGCGCTCCGTCGCGCAGGCAGCGGCGAAGGCCGCGGAATCGCCATGCACGTCGCCCACCACCCGCAGCTTCGCACCCGGCTGCAGCCGCGCCATCATGCCCGCACCGCGATCGCCGCGCGCAACTGCTCCTGCGCCGTCCGGTCGATCGGAAAGCGCCGCATGATCGCGGCGGCGGCGATCTTCAGCGCCGCCGGCACGCCGCAATAAAGCACGAGCAAAACCATGACCTGCATGGTCCCGTTCTGGCCGTGGGTCGAAAATCCCGCAAGCCCCAGCAGCGGAAAGGCGATCCCCGGCGCCAGCGCGTTGCCGGCCTTCTGCGCCATCGTCGCCGCGGCGAAATACAGCCCCGCCCGCTGCTCCCCGCTCGCCAACTCGTCGACATCGACGACATCCGCCTGGATCGCCGGCGGAATGGTGAAATCCGCCCCCAGCCCGGCGCCGGTGAACAGGCTGATCACGCCGAACCAGATGAGCGGATGCGCCGTATGCAGGATCGACGGCACGAAGCCGAAGGCAAGCCCCGAGACCGCCATCGCCAGCATCCACGCCCGATGCTTCCCCGCCCGCACCGAAAGCGCCAGCCAGAACGGCACCGAGACAACCCCCGCCGCGAAATAGACCAGCAGGATCGGCCCCGAGGCATCGGGCGCGTGCAGCACCTTGTCGAACACGATCAGGATGAGCGCCGCCGGCAGCCCGTTCGCCAGCCCGTTCACCGCCCAGGCCAGGATCAGCCGGCGAAACGGCGCATTGCCGCCGATCAGCCGCAGCGCTGCGCCGAGCCCCGCCGGCCGCATTGCCTGCTTCACCGGCTTCGGGTCCGGCACGGCGAGCAGCGCGAGCGCCACCGCCGGCCCCGCCAGCCCGATCGTCAGCAGCGCGAGCAGATGCGCCTGCCCGACATGCGAGGTGATGCCGAGCAGCACCGGCGCCAGCGCCGAGATCAGGATGCCGAGAATGGTCCCGCCCTCGCGCAGGCTGGTGATCCGCTGGCGCTCGGCATAATCGTCCGAAAGCTCCGCCCCCCACGCCCAATAGGGCAGCGAAAGCGCGGTCCACCCCCAGGTCACCAGCGCATAGAACACGAACAGCCAGAGCGCCCCCGCGCCGGCGGGCGGGAAGAACAGCCCGATCGCCCCCACCGCCGCCACCGGCATCGCCAGCGCCATGAACGGCTTGCGCCGCCCGAAGCGCGAGCGGCTGAGGTCGGAAAGCCGCCCCACCATCGGGTCGATCACCACATCGAAAATCCGCACCGCGGTCAGCACGACGCCGACGGTCGCAAGATCGAGCCGCATCGCCCCGGCCCAGAAATCCGGCAGGATCACCAGCAGCGGCAGGCCCAGCATCGCCAGCGGCAGGGCAGGGGCGGCGTAGGTCAGCAGCTGCCGCCGCGTCGTCCGCGCGGCCAATCAGCCCCGCGCGATCACGAACTGGCCGACATCGGTCCACCCGGCGCGGAACCCGGCCTCGCAATAGGCGAGATAGAACTCCCACAGCCGCTTGAACCGCGCGTCATATTGCCGCGACATCTTCGCGATCCGCGGCCAGGCGGACTGGAACGCCTCCTGCCAGCGCGACAGCGTCTCGGCATAATCCTGCCCGAAATGGAACGCGTCGCGCAGCGTGAACCCGGCGCGGCCGATCTCCGCGCGCAGCCGCGCCGGCGAGGGCAGCATGCCGCCGGGAAAGACATGGCGCTGGATGAAATCGGCGCTGCGCCGATACTCCTCGAAATACCGGTCGGCGATGGTGATCACCTGCAACCCGGCGAGCCCGCCCGGCGCCAGCCGCTCGCGCAGCGCGGTGAAATAGGCCGGCCAGTAGGTCTCGCCCACCGCCTCGAACATCTCGATCGAGGCGATCCGGTCGAAGGTCTCCGGCACGTCGCGATAATCCTGCAACCGGAATTCCACGCGCCCGCCGAGCCCCGCCGCGTCGATCCGCGCCTGCGCATAGGCGAGCTGCTCGCGCGAGAGGGTGATGCCGGTGACCTGCGCGCCATAATGCCGCGCCGCGATCTCGGCGAAACCGCCCCAGCCGCAGCCCACCTCCAGCACCCGCATCCCCGCTTCGAGCCCGAGGGCGCGGCAGAGCCGGTGATATTTCGCCTCCTGCGCGGCTTCCAGCCCGGCTTGTCCCGGCGCGAACACGGCGGCGGAATAGGTCATGCTGGGGTCGAGCCAGGCGGCGTAGAAATCGTTGCCGAGATCGTAATGCTCGGAGATGTTGCGCCGCGCGCCGCGCCGCGTGTTCGGCCGCAGCCGGTGGGCGATGAAATTCACCGCCCGCGCCCAGAGCTTGCCGCGCAGCAATTCCTCCCAGCTCTCCTCGTTCAGCGTGCCGAGATGCAGCACGTCGATCAGCCGGGGGCTGTCCCACCAGCCTTCGAGATAGGCTTCGGCGAGGCCAAGGCTGCCGCCGAAGGCGAGCCTCGCGATCATCCGCGCGTCGCGCACCACCAGCGTCGCGTTCGGCCCCGGTGCGGCGCCGGCGAAATGATGCACCGAGCCATCCGGCAGCACCACTTCCAGCGTGCCCACGCGGATCATCCGCGCGATGCCGAGGCCGAGGCGTAGCCTGCGGTCGCGCGGCAGCGGCGGGGCGGAGAGGGCGGTGGCGTCGGTCATGCAGGATCTCCTCGGACGATCGGCGGATGGCCGTCTTTCGGCTCGCTGTGAAACGTGGCGCCGCGCAGCAGCGTGAGCAGCGCCTCCCAATGGATTGCGGCGATGATCTTGAGCGGCAGCAGCGGCATAAGCAGCACCGCGCGGAGCAGTGCAGCGTCGGTGGCGTCCCGCCGGACCAGCGCCATCGAGGCGGTCAGCCGCGGCGCGGGCGCGCCATGAACGATCCGCACCGCGAAGCGCCGCCCCGGCGGGGTGAGGGTGAAGGCGTAGCCGCCCTGCATGTCGAACAGCGGCGAGACATGCATCCGCTTGTCCGCGCGCTGGCGGATCGGCGATCCCGAAGCCGCCGGGATCAGATAGCCGATCTGGTCGCCGAACGTGTTCTTCACCTGGTGCAGCACGGCGCCGAGCCGGCCCTCCCGGTCGTAGCAGATGTAAAAGCTGATCGGGTTGAACGCATACCCGAGGATACGGGGAATGGTGATCAAACGGATGCGCGCGGCGAAGGCGGAAAGTCCCGCCTCGCCCAGCGCCGCCTCCACCCAGGGGCGCAACGCGCTGCCGTCACGCGGCCCGTGGTCGCGGTCGTGCAGGGCGACGAGGCCGAAGCGATTGTGGCGAAACACCCGGCTCGCGCAAGCGAACCCGTCAATCGCGTCAAGATCGATATCGAGCATCCACAGCCGGTAGGCGAAGCTGCGCCTTGGCGGCGCATGGCGCACATGGCGCAGCACGCCCTCATAGATGCCCGCCCCGCTCATCGCGCCGCGTCCGTGCCCTGCCAGGGGATATCGAGCCCCATCGCCCGCGCCACCCGCACGGCCGAGGCGATGCCGTCCTCGTGAAACCCCCAGCCGGTCCAGGCGCCGGCGAACCACAGTCCGCCCCGCCCCTGGATCTCGCCGAGCCGCTCCTGCGCCGCCATCGCCGCCGCGTCGAATTGCGGATGGGTATAATCGCGCACCACCAGCACCGTGGCCGGATCAGGCGCGACCAGCGGGTTGAGGCTGACCAGCAGCGGCTCGGCGACCGCCAGCCCCTGCAAGCGGTTCATCCAGTAGGTAACGCTGACCGCCCTGCCATGATCGGCGGCGTCGCGGGCGAGATAGTTCCATGACGACCACACCGCCTGTCGCCGCGGCATCAGCGCCGTGTCGGTATGTAGCACCGCGCGGTTGGGCTGAAACCGCACCGCGCCCAGAATCCCCCGCGCGTCCGGCGAAGCGTCGGCCAGCATCGCCAGCGCCTGGTCGGCATGGCAGGCGAACACCACCTCGTCGAATGTTTCCTCTCCCGCATCGGTGACGACGATGACGCCGCCCTCCGCGCGCCGCACCTTTCGCACCGGCGCCGAAAGCCGCACCCGGTCGCCGAGTGAAGCCGCCACACGCTCGACATAGCGGCGCGAGCCGCCGGTCACCGTCCGCCATTGCGGCCGGTCGTTCAGCGTCAGCAGGCCGTGATTGTGGAAGAACCGGGCGAAATGCCGCGCCGGGAACGCCCGCATCCCCTCGACCGAGGCGGACCAGATCGCCGCCCCCATCGGCAGGATATGATCCTCGACGAAATCCCGGCCATAGCGGTTGCGATCGAGCCAGGCGCCGAGCGATTCATCGCCGGTCGCGTGCAGCAGCGACGGCGCCTCGCGGTTGAAGCGCATCACGTCGCGCAGCATGCGCAGGAAGCGCGGCCGCACCAGATTGCGCCGCTGCGCGAACAACTGCCCGAGCGAGCCGCCGCCATATTCGAGCTCGCCCCCACCGATCGACACGCCGAAGGACATGTCGGTGTCATGGGTGGCAACGCCGAGTTCGCGGAAAAAGGCTTCGAGATTCGGATAGTTGCGATCGTTCAGCACGATGAACCCGGTATCGACCGCGATCTCCTGCGTCCCGAGCCGCACATGCTGGGTATCGGCATGGCCGCCGAGGACCGGCGCCGCCTCGAACAGCACGACATCCCGCCGCGCGCGGGCCAGCCACGCCATCGCCATCCCGGCGATGCCGCCGCCGATCACGGCAAGCCGCCCCCCGCTCATGGCGCCGTCCCGCTGATCGCGGCGAAGGCGGCGAGTGCGCGCTCCCGCCCCTCGGAAAGCCCGACGATCGGGTTCGGATAGCGCGTCCCGAGCCTGATGCCGGCGCCGCGCAGCACGATCTCCGGCGCCTCCCATGGCGCGTGGACATACTTGTCCGGCAGATTGGCGAGTTCGGGCACGAAACGGCGGACATAGGCGCCGTCCGGGTCGAATTTCCGCCCCTGCAACACCGGGTTGAAGATGCGGAAATAGGGTGCTGCATCCGCCCCGCTGCCCGCCACCCATTGCCACGAGGCCGCGTTCGAGGCCGCATCGGCATCGACGAGACAGTCATGAAACCATCGCTCCCCCGCCTGCCAGGGCAGCAGCAGGTGCTTGACCAGGAAGGAGGCGACGATCATCCGCACCCGGTTATGCATCCAGCCGGTCTGCCAGAGCTGGCGCATCCCGGCATCGACGATGGGCACCCCCGTCCGCCCGCGCTGCCAGGCGGCGAGGTCCGCCGCACTCTCCCGCCAGGCCATGTTGGCGAATTGCGCCTTCATCGGCCGGGTCGCGAGATCCGGCGTGTGCCAGAGCAGATAGGCGGCGAATTCGCGCCAGATCAGCTCCTTGAGGAAGGTCTGCCGCGCCGCGTCGCGCCCCGCCGCCGCCGTGGCGTCGCGCCAGACCGCATCGATCGCGATCTCCCCCCAATGCAGATGCGGCGAGAGGCCCGAGGTGCCGGCAATCCCCGGCAGGTCGCGCTGGCGGTCGTATTCGCCGAAACCATTGGCGAGAAAGGCGTCGAGCCGCGCCCGCGCCCCGGCCTCGCCCGGCGTCCAGCTCGCCCGCAGCCCGCCGGCCCAGTCGGGCTGCGTCGGCAGCAGCCCCCAATCGGCGAGGCGCTCGCTGCCCGGGTCGCCGGCGGCTTCGATCCGCCCCGGTGCCGCGATCGGCGGGCGCGGCGCAAACGCCTCGAAACAGGCGCGGGAGAACGGCGTATACACGCCATAGACCCCGCCGGTCTTGGTGGTGATCCGCTCCGGGCCGAACATCAGCGCCGAGCGATGGCGGTGAAACCCGATCCCCGCATCCTGCAACGCCGCCGCCACGCGCCGGTCGGCATCGCGCAGCCAGGGCTCGTGCGCCCGCCCGGCATGGACGCCGACCGCGCCAATCTCCTTCGCCAGCGCCGGGATGATCGCCGCCGCATCGCCCCGCCGCAACACGAGCCGCCCACCGCGCGCGGCGAAATCGGCCGCAAGGGCGGCGAGCGAATGATGCAGCCACCAGCGCGACGCCCCGCCCGTCTCCGCCGCCGGGTCGAGCACGAAAACCGCCAGCACCGCGCCGCCCTCGATGGCGGCGGCCAGCGCCGGATTGTCGGCGAGGCGCAGGTCGTTGCGCAGCCAGAGCAGTGAAGTCGCCATCACGCGGCCTTTCCGGCATGGGCGAGGGGAAACGCATAAACCCGCTCGCGCCCGAGCAGGAACACCTGCCCGCCGCGCGGGAACAGGGCACGGATCGGCGGCGAAGTCACCTCCAGCCCGCCGGCATAGGCGCCGAAGGCCGGCAGCAGCACGCGATGCGAATCGGCCACGAAGCACGGCCGCGCCACCGCGGCCGCCCGCGTCGCGATCCGCGCCTTCGGATGGAAATGCCCGGAAAACTCGATCTGCCCTTGCGCCACCTCGCCGGCCACATGGCGAAACACGGCATCGCCCTCGGCGTGTTCGGCAAGCCCCGCGCCGGCATCGTGATTGCCCTCGATCCAGAGGAAGCGATGCGCCGCCTCCATCCGCGCGAGATGCGACGCCTCCTGCGCCGGCAGCCGGGCGCGGCCGGCCGCATCGTGGAAACTGTCGCCGAGCGCGATCACCCGCTCCGGCGCGTAGCGGCGCAACAGCAGCGCGAGCCGATCGAGCGTCGCCCGGCTGTCGTAAGGCGGCAGCAAGCCGCCGCGCGCGGCGATCGACGAGGCTTTCTCCAGATGCAGATCGGCGACGACCAGCGTCCGCCGGTCCGGCCAGAACACGGCGCCGGCGGGGTCGAGCAGGAAGCGCCCGGCGGCGCGGTGAATCGGTGCGGCAGTCATGATGCCGCTCATTTCACAAGCGCGTGCGTTAGACCAGAGTGCCCGTTCCCATCGCCTCGGCGACGAGCGCCTCCGCCTCGCCGAGCAGCGCCTCCTCGGCCTCGGCGCCGCCGACGCGCTCGCGCCCGATTTCCAGCAGCACCGGCACGGCGAGCGGCGAAACCCGGGGCAGGGCGCGGTGATGCACCCGCCCGCGCGCGCGCGCCAGCATCCCGGCGATGCGGGCGAGATCGACCAGCCCGTGCGCGGCATCGGCCCAGGTGGCGCGGAGGAGAATATGGCTTGGATCGTGCTTGCGGAGAACATCATAGATCAGATCGGTATTGACGGTGATCTGTCTACGGTTCTTTTCGCCGCCCGGATGCACCCGCTCGATCAGCCCGGCGATGACCGCGACATTGCGGAAACTGCGCCGCAGCATCGAGCTTTCCGCCATCCACGCATCCAGATCCTCGCCGAGCAGGTCCTCCTCGAACAACCGCCCGATCCCGGTCGGCTCCCGCGCGCACCAGATGCCGAGCACGTAATCGGTCGCGACATAGCCGAGCGGCTGGAAGCCGAGCCGCTCCAGCCGGCGGGTCAGCAGCATCCCCAGCGCCTGGTGCGCCTGCCGCCCCTCGAAGCAATACGCCACGAGATACCATCGCCCGCCGCGCGGAAACGTCTCCACCAGCAGGTCGTCCGGCGCCGGCAGCGCCGAGCGCGCCGCCTGCAGGCCGAGCCATTCGCGCACCGGTTCGGGAAAGCGGTCCCATGTCGCCGGCGTGTGCAGCATCAGCCGCACCCGGTCGGCGAGGTTGGTCGAAAGCGGCATCCGCCCGCCGACATAGGCCGGAATCTTCGGCTCCCCCGTCCCGCCCTCGGCACAGAGCACGCTGGTCTCGCGAATGCCGATAAAGCGCAGCAGCCGGCCGGCGAAGCGGAACGTGTCGCCCGGCGCCAGCATCGCCGCGAAATACTCCTCGACCTCGCCGAGCACCGCCCCGCCGCGCCCTGCGCCGAGCCGCACCTTCAGCACCGGCGCCTCGACGATGGTGCCGATATTCATCCGCAGCCGCCGCGCCACCGCCTCGCTGCGCACATGCACCACCCCCTCGGCATCGCGAAACAGGCGGCGATACCGCTCATACACCGCAAGCGCATACCCCCCGTCCTCGACGAAGCGCACCACCTGGTCGAAATCCTCCCGCGCCAGCGCGGCATAGGGCGCCGCTTCGGTAATCTCGGCGAACAGGTCGTCGGGATGGAAGGAGGCGGCGCAGGCGCAGCCCAGCACGTGCTGCGCCAGCACATCGAGCCCGCCCGGCCGTGGCGGATCGCCGTCGAGATCCTGCGCCGCCACCCCCTCGATCGCCGCGGCGCATTCCAGCACCTCGAAGCGGTTGGCCGGCACGAGCAGCGCGCGCGAGGCCTCGTCGAGCCGGTGATTGGCCCGCCCCAGCCGTTGCAGCAGGCGCGACACCCCCTTGGGCGCACCGATCTGGATCACCTGGTCCACCCCCGCCCAGTCGATGCCGAGATCGAGCGAGGAGGTCGCGACCACCGCGCGCAGCGTCCCGCCCGCCATCGCCGCCTCGACCCGCCGCCGCTGCTCCACCGCGAGGCTGCCGTGATGCAGCGCGATCGGCAGGGTCTCCTCGTTATGCTTCCACAGCGCCTCGAACATCAGCTCGGCCTGGGCGCGGGTGTTCACGAACACGATCGTCATCCGCGCCTCGCGGATGCGCGCCAGCACCGCCGCCGCCGCCATAAGCCCCATATGGCCGGACCACGGCATCCGCGCCGGCCCGATCAGCATCCCGATCTCCGGCGCCGCCCCGGCTTCGCCCGCGATCATCGCGGTCGCCCCACCCTTGCCATCCGGCGAAACCCAGGCGCGGATCGCCGCGGGATGGGCGATCGTCGCCGACAGCCCGATCCGCACCGCCCCCGGTGCGAGCCGCGCCAGCCGCGCGAGGCAGAGCGCGAGCTGGTCGCCCCGCTTGGTCCCGGCCAGCGCATGCACCTCGTCGATCACGATGGAAGCCAGCCCCGCGAAGCGCGACGCCGCCTCGGGATCGTAGAGCAGCAAGGCGAGGCTCTCCGGCGTGGTCAGCAGGATATGCGGCGGCCGCGCGCGCTGCCGCGCCCGCCGGTTCGCCGGCGTATCCCCGGTGCGGGTCTCGATGCGGATCGGCAGGCCCATCTCCGCCACCGGCGCTTCCAGGTTCCGCGCGATATCGGTGGCCAGCGCCTTCAGCGGGCTGACATAGATCGTGTGCAGCCCCTCGGGCGGCGCCTCCGCCAGCGCGATCAGGCTGGGCAGGAACCCGGCCAGCGTCTTGCCCCCGCCGGTGGGGGCGATCAGCAGCGCGCTCTCGCGCCGCCGCACCGCACCCAGCACGGCGAGCTGGTGCGGCCGCGGCGTCCAGCCGCGCGCGGCGAACCAGTCGGCGAAACGGGGGGGCAGGGCGGTCACGCGCCAGACATGGCAGACTTGGCGAAACCTGCAATCCGTCCCCATCTTCCCGCCATGCCTCCGCATCCCGAAACCTGGCTGCATCCCCGCCCCGAAGGGCTCCATTGCGTGCCCGGCGATTTCTTCATCGACCCCACCCGCGCCGTCGACCGCGCGGTGATCACCCATGGCCATGCCGACCATGCCCGGCCGGGCCATCGCCACGTGCTGGCCAGCGCCGAAACCCTCGCGATCATGCGGGTGCGGATGGGCGAGGCGCGGGCCGGCGCCGTGCAGCAGGCGGCCGCCCCGGGCGAGATCGTCCGCGTCAACGGCGTTGGAATCTCCCTCGTCCCCGCCGGCCATGTCCTCGGCTCCTGCCAGGTGGTGCTGGACTACGAGGGCAGCCGCGCGGTGATCTCGGGCGACTACAAGCGCCGGCGCGATCCCACCTGCGCGCCCTTCGTCCCGGTGGCGTGCGACGTGTTCGTCACCGAAGCGACCTTCGGCCTGCCGGTCTTCCGCCACCCGGACGCCGCGTCGGAAATCGCGAAACTGCTCCATTCCATGACGATCTTTCCCGCCCGCGCCCATCTCGTCGGCGCCTATGGTCTCGGCAAGGCGCAGCGGCTGATCGCCCTGCTGCGCGAAGCCGGATACGAGTCCCCGATCTACCTCCACGGCGCCCTGCAAAAACTCTGCGATCTCTATCAAGCCCTCGGCGTGTCCTTGGGCGATCTCCGCCCCGCCACGGTCGCCGACAAGGACGCGCTCAAGGGCGCCATCGTCCTCGCCCCGCCCTCGGCGGTGGCGGATCGCTGGGCGCGGCGGCTCGATGATCCGGTGATCGCAATCGCCTCGGGCTGGATGCGCGTCCGCCAGCGCGCCAAGGCCTCCGGCGTCGAGCTGCCGCTGGTGATCTCCGACCATGCCGACTGGGACGAGCTGCTCGCCACGGTGGAGGATGTCGCCGCCCCGGAAATCTGGGTCACCCATGGCGCCGAGGCGGCCCTGCTGCGCCAGCTCTCGCTGATGGGCCGGCGCGGCCGCGCGCTCAGCCTGATCGGCTATGGCGATGAGGCGGAGCAGGAATGAAACCCTTCGCCGACCTGCTGGAACGCCTGCTCTACACCACCGGGCGCAACGCCAAGATCGCACTCCTCGCCGATTACTTCGCCCACCGCCCCGATCCCGAGCGCGGCTACGCGCTCGCCGCTATCGCCGGCGCGCTCGATTTTCCCGGCGCGAAACCCGCCATGCTGCGCGAACTGGCCGCCGCCCGCACCGATCCCGAGCTGTTCGCCCTTTCCTATGATTTCGTCGGCGACCTCGCCGAGACCATCGCCCTGCTCTGGCCGCCGGCCGCGCGCGCGGCCCCGCCCGGCCTGCCCGATCTCGTCGCCGCCCTGCGCGCGGCGCCGCGCGCCGAAATCCCGGCGCTCATCGAAGCCTGGCTCGATGCGAGCGACGTCTCGACCCGCATCGCCCTGATCAAGCTGATCACCGGCGGCCTGCGCGTCGGCGCCGCACTGCGCCTCGCCAAACTCGCCCTGGCCCGGCAATTCGCCGTCGAGGCCGACGAGATCGAGGAAGTCTGGCACGGGCTGGAGCCGCCCTACACCGCGCTGTTCGACTGGCTGGAAGGCCGCGCCCCGCGCCCGGCCCCCGGTGCCGCCCCCGTCTTTCGCCCGCCGATGCTGGCCCACCCGATCGAGGCGGCGGATCTCGCGACACTCGACTGGTCCGCCCATCGCGCCGAATGGAAATGGGACGGCATCCGCGTGCAGCTCGTCTCCACCCCCGGCGGCAGCCGGCTCTACTCCCGCGGCGCGGAAGACATCTCCGCCGCCTTCCCCGAAATCGTCGCGGCGATGGATTTCAACGCCGTGCTCGATGGCGAGCTGCTGGTCATCCGCGATGGCGCGGTGGCCCCCTTCGCCGATCTCCAGCAGCGCCTCAACCGCAAGAGCGTCCCGGCGAAACTCCGCGCCGCCTACCCGGTCGGCGTGCGGCTGTATGACATGCTGTTCGAGGGCGAAACCGACCTCCGGGGCCTGCCCTTCGATGCCCGCCGCGCCCGGCTCGAAGCCTGGTTCGCCAGCACCTCTCCGGCGTCGATGGACCTTTCGGAGCTGATCCCTTTCGCCGCCGCCGCCGATCTCGCCGCCCTGCGCGCCGGCGCCCGCGATGCCGCGATCGAGGGGCTGATGCTCAAGCGCGCCGACAGCCCCTATCTCGCCGGCCGCCCAAAGGGCCATTGGTGGAAATGGAAGCGCGACCCGCTCAGCCTCGACTGCGTGCTGATGTATGCCCAGCGCGGCCACGGCAAGCGCTCCTCCTATTATTCCGACTACACCTTCGGCGTCTGGACGGCGGAGGGCGCGCTGGTGCCGGTCGGCAAGGCCTATTCCGGCTATACCGATGCCGAGCTGCAACGGCTCGACCGCTGGATCCGCGCCCACACGGTCGCGAGCTACGGCCCGGTGCGCGAGGTGGAGAAGGCGATCGTGCTGGAAGTCGGGTTCGACGCGGCGCAGCGTTCCACCCGCCACAAATCCGGCATCGCGCTGCGCTTCCCCCGTATCCTGCGGATCCGCGACGACAAGCCGGCCGCCGAGGCCGACACGCTGGAAACCGCGCGTCTGCTCCTGCCCAGCTAGAGCATCATCCGATCAGATGGAATCATCTGATCGGATAAAGATGCTCTAATTATCAACAAGATAGAGCATGACATCCGATCCGGATGGATCGGAACATGCTCTAGTCCTGTTTAGCCGCCAGCGGCAGCTTTACTGATCCGTGCCGCCTGCGAGCGGCAGGCTCACTGATCCGTGCCGCCTGCCAGCGGCCCGAGCGCCGCCCGGATGCCGAATTCGCCGGGCAGCGCGCCGTGCGGGAACAGCACGTTGACATGGCCGAGCTTGCGCCCCGGCCGCGCGGCGGTCTTGCCGTAATGATGCGGGATCAGCCCTGACGTCGCGACGATCCGCGGCCAGAGCGCGATATCCTCCGGCCCGACCAGGTTCTTCATCACCGCGTCGGAATGGCGGATCGCCGGCGGCAGGGGCAGCCCGGCGACGGCGCGGATATGCAGCTCGAACTGGCTGGCCGGGCAGGCATCGATCGTCCAGTGCCCGGAATTATGCGGCCGCGGCGCGATCTCGTTGGCCAGCACCTGGCCATCCCGGCCGATGAAGAACTCCACCGCGAGCAGCCCTACCAGGCCGATCCGCTCGGCGACGAGGCGCGCCATCTCCCGCGCCGTCTCCCGCAGCGCGGGGTCGAACGGGGCAGGGGCCAGGGTAAGATCGAGAATATGGTCGCGATGCCGGTTCTCGACCATGTCGAAGGCGCTGACCGTCCCATCCGCCCCGCGCGCGACGACGACCGACCCCTCCGCCGCGAAATCGACGAAGCCTTCCAGGATCAGCGGCTTCGGATGCAGCAGGCCAAAGGCCATCTCCGCCTCCGCCTCGGTGCGGATCAGCGCCTGGCCCTTGCCGTCATAGCCGAGCCGCGTGGTCTTGAGCACGGCGGGCAGGCCGATCGCGGCGATGGCGGCGGTCAGCTCCGCCATGGTTTCCACCGGCGCCCAGGGCGCGGTGCCGATGCCGGCCTCGTTGAGGAAACGCTTCTCCGCGATCCGGTCCTGGCTGATCCGCAGAATCTCCGGCCCCGGCCGCACCGGGCGGCGATCGGCCAGCAGGTCGAGCCCCTCGGCCGAGACGTTCTCGAACTCGAAGGTGATCACGTCCACCGCATCGGCGAAGCGCAGCAACGCGGCATTGTCGTCATAATCCGCCCGCGTCGTCGCGGCCGCGACCTGCGAGGCCGGCGCGTCGGGTTCGGGGGTGAAGATATGGCAGCGATAGCCGAGCCGAGCCGCCGCCATGGCGGACATGCGGCCGAGCTGGCCACCGCCGACGATGCCGATCGTGGCGTTGGGGGGAAGCGGAAAACCGGTCATTCTGTGGGCGGATCCTCGGGCAGGTCGGGCACGCTGTCGGTCTGGGTGCGGCGCCAGGCGTCGAGCCTGGCCTCGATTTCCTTGTCCGTCACCGCGAGCATCGCGGCGGCGAAGAGGGCGGCGTTGATCGCCCCGGCCTTGCCGATCGCGAAGGTAGCGACCGGCACGCCGCCGGGCATCTGCACGATCGAATGCAGGCTGTCCACCCCTTTCAGCGCCGCACTCTCCACCGGCACGCCGAGCACCGGCACCGGGGTGAGGGCGGCGACCATGCCGGGCAGATGCGCGGCCCCACCGGCCCCGGCGATGATCGCGGCCAGCCCCCGTCCGCGCGCTTCATGGGCATACTCGACCATCCGCAGCGGCGTGCGATGGGCGGAGACGACGCGCGCCTCGAAGGCGATGCCGAGTGCCTCAAGCGTCTCGGCGGCATGGCGCATGGTCGGCCAGTCCGACCGGCTGCCCATGATGATCCCGATGCGCGGCGTCACGCGATATCGTCCGGGATCAGCCGGCTTTCGAGCCTCAGGATCTGGTCGCGCAGCAGCAGCTTGCGCTTCTTCAGCCGCTGGATCTGCAACTGGTCGGTCAGCATCTCGTCGCCGAGCCGCGCGATCACCGAGTCGAGATCCCGGTGTTCGCTGCGCAGGCCGTGCAATTGGCGGAGCAGGTTGTCCTTGTCGGTCAGCATGTTTCGCTTCTAGCACAGCCGCGCGAGGCTGGCCTATCCCGGTTTTGCCCTCCCCGTGCCCCGCCGCCTTCCGCATGCTCGCCGGCGCGGGCGCGAATATAAAAGATTGATGACAACCGGAACGCGCAGGACTAGACTTTTGGTCAGGCGCCCGGCCGGGCACCGCCCGGCTTGCGCCACAACGATCCACACTCGGAAAGGAGTCGAGGATGAGCCTGCAAGCGAGACTGGAATCCCTGAAGCAACGTCACGCCGGCCTTGAATCCCGCATCAACGACGAGGACCGCCGGCCGCGACCGGATGATGAAAATCTCGCCCGGCTCAAACTGGAAAAACTTCGCCTGAAGGAAGAAATCGAGCGCATCCGCGTCAGCTGATCGGTGCGCCCCGGCACGAGACATCGTGCCGGAAAATCTGTCCGCACGAGACATCGTGCTGGAAAACATAGCGGCACGAGACATCGTGCCGGAAAAATTTATCGGCACGCGGTTCCGTGCCGTTTGACCCGCCCGGGCCGGATCACCGGTCCGGGCGCCTGATTTCCTGCGGTTGACCCGCTCTCAGGCCGCCTCGTCGCTCGAATCCGTCATCGGCTGCGGCACTTCCTCGCCTTCGCGCTCGATCCGCGCATTCGCCGCCCCCACCACGTCGTTTAGGTCGGACTGCTTGCACAGGCCGAGGATCACCGGGTCGCGCGGCTTGATATTGGCGCTGTTCCAGTGCGACTTGTCGCGCACCTTCTGGATCGTGTCCTTGGTGGTGCCGAGCAGCTTGACGATCTGCGCGTCCTGCACGTGCGGATAGTTGCGCAGCATGAACGCGATCGCATCCGGCCGGTCGATCCGCTTGGCCACCGGGGTATAGCGCGCCCCCTTGCTGCGCCGCCCGCCGGGGATGGCGGCCTGCAACATTTTCAGCCGCGCCTTGGGATCGGCCTCGCAGCGGCGGATTTCATCGGCGGTGGTCTGCTTGTTGGCGACCGGATCGTAGCCGACGATCCCCTGCGCCACCTCGCCATCGGCGATCGCCTGCACCTCGAGCGGATGCATGCCGCAGAAATCCGCGATCTGCTCGAAGGTCAAGGCGGTCTTCTCGATCAGCCACACCGCGGTGGCCTTCGGCATCAGGGGAAGCGTCATCATCATACCTCAGAGAGAGAGCGGCGCGCGCGGCCCTTCGGCGGCGGCGAACGCGCGGGCGTATATATTGCAGCAACATATGGTGCAGAGATCTTGTCCCGGTCAAGCCGCATGGCACGGAAATGCCGCAATTCCCCCCTGCGCCCGCCGCTCCAGCGGTTTGCGCCGCCGCGGGTCTTGCCTTTGGTCGCGCGAGCGTAAACATGACGCCCATGATCGACCCGTTCGGCCGCGCCATCACCTATCTCCGCATTTCGGTCACCGACCGCTGCGATTTCCGCTGCGTCTACTGCATGGCGGAGGACATGACCTTCCTGCCCAAGGCGGACCTGCTCTCGCTCGAGGAGCTGGAGCGGCTGGCCGGCGCCTTCGTCGATCTCGGCGTGCGCAAGCTGCGCCTGACCGGCGGCGAGCCGCTGGTCCGCCGTGGCGTGATGACGCTGCTCAACCGCCTCGGACAGCGTCTCGGCCACGGGCTCGACGAACTGACCCTGACCACCAATGGCAGCCAGCTCGGCCGATTCGCCGAAGACCTCGCCGCCGCCGGGGTGAAGCGGGTGAACGTCTCGATCGACACGCTCGATGCCGAAAAATTCCAGTCCATCACCCGCTGGGGCCGGCTGCCCCAGGTGATCGAGGGCGTGATGGCGGCGAAGGCGGCGGGGCTCAAGGTCAAGATCAACGCCGTGGCGCTCAGGGGCGTGAACGAGGACGAGTTCGACACGATGCTGGACTGGTGCGGCCAGCACGGCTTCGATTTCTGCCTGATCGAAACGATGCCGCTCGGCGAGGTCGACCAGGACCGGACCGATCAATACCTGCCGCTCTCCACCGTCCGCCAGCGCCTCGCCGCGCGCTGGACCCTGACGCCGACCGACTACGTCACCGGCGGCCCCGCCCGGTATTTCGACGTCGCCGAGACCGGCACGCGGCTCGGCTTCATCACCCCGCTCACGCATAATTTCTGCGAAGGCTGCAACCGGGTGCGGCTGACCTGCACCGGCACGCTCTATATGTGCCTCGGCCAGGACGACGCGGCGGATCTGCGCGCCGTCCTGCGCGGCTCGGACGATGACGCCGTGCTGCGCCAGGCGATCCGCGATGCGATCGCCCGCAAGCCGAAAGGCCATGATTTCGTGATCGACCGCGCCGGCCGCGCCCCCGCCGTCGCCCGCCACATGAGCGTGACCGGCGGGTAGGGGATCCGCCGCCGCCCGCCAGACCGGATGTGGCGTTCGCCGATAGCTGCAATCAGAATTTGCAACCGTGACATCCGATCGGCCGACATCTCCCGTATGCCTCATGACGGCAAACGCCGGCTTATGCACCGATTTGGTAGGTCCACGTCACCAAATCAAAATTTGACAAAGGTAAACATCTTGGATACGATTAGCGAATAATCGAGAATAAATATCAATAATAAAATACAACCTAAATACCTGTTTTTTGAGGGGCGCGGCAAGTCGGTCATCCCGGTCTTGCCATCAAAGTCAAAAACCAAATCATTGTCTCCGGGCGCTGAGGAATGGATCTTTCCTACATCTATCTGTTCTTCGACGGTATGACCGTGCTGGCCGGCATTCTTCTTGTCGTGACCGGCTTCCTTTCCGGCGCCGAAATGTTGAAATGGTGGGGTAGCGCCTATTTCATCGGCGCGGCCGGGCTCGGTGCCTTCATTGCCGGCAGGTTCGGCGCCCATTGGCTTGCCCACGGGCTGGCGCCCGGTCTCCTGCTGATGGCCTACGGGATGATGTGGCTGGGCGCGCGCCGCCTCGCCGGCCGGTCCAGCCCGATGCTGCTGGCCTTGCTGCCGGGCCTCGCCTGGTGGGCCATCGGCGCCACGCTCCCCTTCGCCGCCAAACCCTGGCTCTATCTCGTCGCGCAGACGCCGCTGACCCTGTTGATGATCGCGCTGCTGCTGGTCGAGGTCGTGCGGATTCCCGCCCCCGCGGCCGCGCGCTACCCGCTGGCGGCCGCCCTCGTCGTCCATGGCGTCTTCATCGTCGTTCGCGCCGCCGACCTGCTCCAGCACGGCACGCCCGCCGCGCTGCGGCTCTGGCTCGTCATCTCGGCCGGCGAGGGCATCATCTTCGTGTTCTGCGATGCGTTGTGCGCCAGCCATCTGGTGCGGATGCTGCGCGAGCGCCTGCTCGACAGCGCCGCCCATACCGACTTCCTCACCGGCGTGCTCAACCGCCGTGGCTTCACCATCCAGGCCGAGCGCCGCTTGCGCGCCACCTCCTGCATGCTGCTGGTGCTCGACATCGACGGCTTCAAGCGCATCAACGACACGCTCGGCCATGCCGAGGGCGACCGCCTGCTGCGCGAACTGGGCCGGATCTGCATGGAAAGCGTGCGCGCCGGCGATGTGGTCGGCCGGCTCGGCGGCGACGAATTCGCCATCCTGATCGATGGCGGCACCGGCGAAACCGCCTCCTCCATTGCCACCCGGATCCGCCAGGCCTTCGCCCAGACCCTCACGGCGCACGGGCTGGAAGTCGGGGTCAGCATCGGGATCGACGGCGCGAAACCCGGCAATACGCTGGATGACCTGCTGCGCCAGGCCGACATGCGGCTCTACCGCGCCAAGGGCAGCGCGCCGCGGGTCCGCAAGCTCGTCCTCGGCGCCGGCTGAACCCGCACCGCCTGCGCTCTCGCGCTAGAGCATCTTAATCCGATCGGATGGAACTATCTGATCGGATAAAGATGCTCTAATTATCAACAAGATAGAGCACGACATCCGATCCTGATGGATCGGAACGTGCTCTAGAGTTTGTGGGGATTTGGGATTCCCATTTGGGTGTTGCTGTGATTCAAGCTGTGAATGGAACGATTTGTACTGACGGACGCCCAATGGGCGAGGATGGAACCGCATTGTCTTGGCAAGGCGAGTGACCCTGGCCGCAGCGGGCGGGACAATCGGCTGTTTCTGGAAGCGGTACTTTGGATTGTCCGCACTGGCAGTCCGTGGCGTGATCTGCCTTCGATGTTTGGCAACTGGAGCACGGCCTACCGCCGGTTCAACGACTGGCGCCGCGCTGATGTTTTCAAACGGATTTTCGACGCGGTATCTGATGAACCCGATATGGAATACGCCATGGTCGACGCCACGATCGTCAAGGTCCACCGTCACGGCCAGGGCGCAAAAGGGGGACTCAAAGCCAGGCCATAGGCTGTTCCAAAGGTGGCATGACAACCAAAATCCTGGCGCTGACGGATGCCCTGGGCAACCTTGTGCGCTTTCGTCTCATGCCGGGCAATCGCCATGACGGCATCGAGGTCCCGCCACTGATCGACAACGTCGAATTCGGTGGATTGATCGCAGACAAGGCATTCGACAGCAACGCTCTGGTCGCAGAACTCAACGAAAGAGGCGCCCGGGTCGTCATTTCCCAGCATCCGGCCCGGGCACTGAAGCTGAAAATCGACCGCGAAATCTACAAATGGCGTCATCTGGTCGAGAATTTCTTCTGCAAGCTCAAAGAGTTCAAACGCATCGCCCTGCGCGCCTGCAAAACAGACCAGAGCTTCCAGGCAATGATCTACCTCGCCGCAGCCGTCATCAACTCACGATGAATCCCTACAAACCCTAGCGCAGTCAGTTGACCGCGCGCTTCGCCCCTGCAGCCGGCCGTGCCGCAAGCCGCGCCATCCGCGTCTCCACGGCGTCCGCCTCCGCCGCCGGCATCGTCGCGTCGAGCACCTGCCGCGCCGCGCCGTGATGGCCGGAAAGGGCGAGGGCGGCGGCATAATCCGCCCGCTCCGGCGCCGAAATCGGCCCGCCTTGCGCAAGCGGCGCGATGATCGCGGCGCCGGCGCCGGCATTGCCGCCAAGCGCCAGGGCAAGGCCGAGATTCGCCCGCGCCGCCCGGAAGTTGGGGCGCAGCGCCAGCGCCCGGCGGAAGGCCGGCGCCGCCGCGGCGAAGGCGCCGCGCTGGGACAGTGCCACTCCGAGATCGTTGAACGCCACAGCATTGTGCGGGTCGTCCCGCGTCGCCCGCCGGAACGCGGTCACCGCCCCGCGTCCGCCGCCGCGCAACGCGCAGCGGCCAAGCCCGATCTCCGCCCGCGCATCATGCGGTGCGGCGCCGAGCAGCGCGGTGTAATCGCGCGTCGCCGTCTGGCAGTCGCCGAGCAGATAGGCGGCATCTCCATGGATCAGCCGCGCCCGCACATTGCCCGGGTCGAGCTTCAGCACCGCATCGGCGACATGCAGCGCGAGATCCGGCCGGTTCCCCGCCAGCGCCGTCTCCGCCACGTTCAGCGTGTTGGCGCCGAGCGCCGGGCGTGCGGCGCTGGTCCGCGCCGGCCCAGCGCAGCCGGCGAGCGCCGCCGCGACAATGCCGAGCATCGCCCCTGGCAGCCACCGTGTCCTCCGCCCGGTCATTGGGTGATCCCCGACAGCCCGCCGGACGATGCCATGCCGCCGCCACCGCCACCGCCACCACCGCCGGCCCCGCCGAGCGGAGCTGCGCCGCCGCCGCCGCCTGCCGGCGCCTTCAGCGCGCTACCCACCGCCTTTTCCGCGATCGGCCCGGTCAGCCGCGCATCGCCGCGCCCGGCGACGAGATCATGCGGATTGACCAGCTCGATCGCGATATTGTGCATCGGCGCACCGTTCTCCCGCCATGTTCCCGGCCGCGCGAACGGGTCGCCCCCGGCGCAGCCGGCCAGCAGCAGCGCGCTCGCCCCGAGCAGGATGGCCGCGCGACCGTGCCGCCTTGCGCTGCGCTCGCCCATCGTCGTCCTCATCGCAGGATGAACCCGGCCTGGCCCGGCAGCACGACCGCGTGCCCGCCGCCATTGTCGCGCCCGAGAAAGACCCGCTGGATCTGGTTGGGCGGCGACCATCCCTGGTCCGGCGTCATCATCCGCCCCGCCTGGTCCACCGGCTTGACGAGATAGGGGGTCACGAGGATCACGAGTTCCTCCTCCTGCCGGTCGTAGCTGTCGGCGCGAAACGCGGCGCCGAGCACCGGAATGTCGCCGAGCCCCGGCACCGACTTGTCGGTCTGGTTGCTGCTGTTGCTGAGCAGGCCGGCGATGGCGAGGGTCTGTCCGCTGCCGATCACGACCGTTGTCGAGGCCGACTGGGTGGACAGCGACGGCACCACGATCGACGTGCCCGCCACCGCGATCTGGAAGGCGTTCTGCGTCGTCGGCGCGCTCACCGTCGGCTCGACATGCAGGATGATGCTGCCGTTATCGAGCACCACGGGGCGGAATTTCAGCTGCACGCCGAAATCCTTGTACTGCACCGTCACCTGGCCGTTCTGCCCGGGCACCGGCACCGGGAAGGAGCCGCCATCGATGAAGCTCGCGCTCTGCCCCGAGAGTGCGGTCAGCGTCGGCTCAGCCAGGATATGCGCGAGATTGTCGCTGTTCAGCGCGTCGAGAATGCTGTCGATCGCGCCGCCACCGGTCGAAAGCCCGGCATTGTAGCTCCCCGCGGCCGGCGTCGCCGGGCTCGATCCGTTCAGCACGTCGAGCGCGCTGAACCCGAACAGGAACTTGCCCACCGAAATCCCATTGCCCGCGCTCTGCCAGTTGATCCCGAGCTGCTGCGTGATCGTGCGCGACATCTGCGCGATCCGCACCTTGAGCGCCACCTGCTGCGGCAGCCGCACCTCGGTCTGATTGACCACGTGGCCGCCCTTGCCGGCGATCAGGTGCGCCTGCTGCATCACCTGGTAGTCCTGCACCGGCGTCGCCACCGTGCCGCGCACCACCACGCCATGCGCAGCACTGCTGATCGCGAGCCGCGCGCCGGGAGCCGTCCGCGCCGCGCCGGCGCGGATTGCCGCGGCGTGATAGGTGCCGGGGGTCACCGCGACCCGGAACGTCGCCACGTCATGCCCCTGCGAATCGGTCACGGCGATGGTGGTGAAGCCCGGCGCGGTGCCGAACACGAACAGCGTATGCGCGCTGGCCGGTCGCACCGACACCACTTTCGGATCGGCGACGAACACGTTCGCCGCGGTGCCGCGCAGCGTCACCAGCCTGCCGCTGCCCTGGGCGATGTTCAGCCGTCCGCCCGCCACCGCCACCGCCGCCGCGTGCCGCGCCTTCTGTCCGGCCGGGGCCGCCGCCGTGCCGCTCCCGATCGCGATCAGCGCCGCCAGCAGCCGCGTCGCCGCAAGCCTGGTTGAAAATCGCCGCGTCGTCCGCGCGGGCGGGAATATTCTGTCCGGTGGTGGAGCCAAGGCATTTTTCCTCAAACGGGACAGGTCTCAGGGGTGAGACGCGCTAGAGGTAAATTTACGGATGTTCTATTAACGAATGGTTGCCGTCGCGGATTTCGCGTGGCGAATTCCGAAAAGCGCCTTCCTGCGTGCGATACCCCCTTGCCGAATGCGCAACCTATGGCATGATCCCCTCAATCAAATTCAAAACTGCGAATAAGGGGAGCTACCAATGTCCAGAAAGAAAACAGCGTTCGCCGCCGCCTTCGCCGGCGCGGCCATGGCGGTGGTGCCGGTGGCGGCACAGGCCGCGAAGCCGATCGTCGTCGGCATCACCTCCGAAATTGGCACCATTCCCGGCAAGGCCATCGCCAATGGCGCGACACTCGCCGCCGAGCAGATCAACGCCGCCGGCGGGATCGACGGCCGGCCGATCAAGCTGGTGATCGAGGACGATCACCTTTCCACCACCGATGCCATCCGCTCCTTCCAGCGCATGGTGAGGCAGGATCACGCCGTCGCCATCATCGGCACCTTCGTCAGCGAGGTGGCGCTGGCGCTCGAACCCTGGGCCGCCCGCCTGCACGAGCCCTACATGATCACCGGTGCGGCCGCCAACGAGCTGTCCGAATACGTCCACAAGGACTTCAAGGCCCATCAATACATCTTCCACGCCTACATGCCGGCCGCCTATCTCGCCCGCGCGGTGTGCGACGCCTCGAAGGCGACCCTGGTCGACCAGTTCCACATGAAGACCGCCGTGGTCATGAGCGAGGACGCCGCCTGGACCAAGCCGCTCGACGCCGGCTACGATTCCTGCCTGCCCAAGATCGGCCTGAAGGTGCTCGACAATATCCGCTTCGCGCCCAACACGTCCGATTTCACCCCGATCTACCAGAAGATCGAGACGCTGAAGCCCAACGTCATCATCGCCGGCTGGGCCCATGTCGGCGTGCAGCCGACGGTGCAGTGGGCGCAGCAGAAAGTGCCCGTGGCGCTCGCCGGGATCAACGCCCAGGCCGGCTCCGACGTGTTCTGGAAAGCCACCAACGGCGCGACCGAGGGTGTGATCACCGGCAGCACCGCCGCCCCGGGCGTTGCCATCACGCCGAAAACCCTCCCCTTCACCGACGCCTATGTGAAGAAATTTGGTTACTCCCCGGCCTATTCGGCCTACTCGACCTATGATGCCGTCTATGCGCTCGCCGATGCGCTGAAGCGTGCGAAATCCACCAAGCCGCTGCCCATCGTCCATGCGCTGGAACAGACCAACATGGTCGGCACCCAGGGCCAGATCGCCTTTCAGGGCGCGAAGAGCAAGTTCGCCCACGCGCTGAAATACGGCCCCGACTATGTCACCGGCGTTGCCCTGCAATGGCAGGCCGGCCAGCAGAAATGCATCTGGCCGCTGAAGCTCGCCAACGCCAAGGCGAAGTTCCCCGGCTTCGTGCCCGTCCCGAAATCCTGACCCGCCCCGCGGTCCCGCCGGCCCTGTCGCCGGCGGGATCTGCCCACGTTTTCGTCTGACCTGGGAGGGTAGGACTTGCTAGCGATCCAGATCCTGATCGACGGTTTCGCGATCAGCACGCTCTACGCGCTCGGCGCGCTGGGCTTCACGCTCATCTTCGGCGTCTCCGGCGTCCTCAATCTCGCGCATGGCGGCCTGATGGTCATCGCCGCGATGATCGCCTGGTATCTCGATACCTCGCTCGGCTTCGGCCCCTATGTCGGCGCCCTCGCCGGCGTCGCCGTCTGCCTCGTCGCGGCCCTCGTGACCTATGGCGGCATCGTCCGCCCGATCGAGAATTCCCGCGCCGTGCCCGCGCATGAGCGCGAGCTGTTCGTGCTGACGGCGACCCTGCTCTGGGGCGTGATGATCCAGGAGTCGCTGTCCTACGCCTTCACCAACAGCCCGATCACGGTGCAGCCGCTGATCGCCGGCACGGTCTCCATCCTCGGCGTCCGCACCCCGATCAACGAGATCTTCATCGCCGCCGTCGCCTGGGCGGTGATGGGCGCGCTCTGGCTGCTGGTCAACCGCACCCAGGTCGGCCGCCGCCTGCTCGCCGCCTCGATCAACCCGCGGGCGCTCACCCTGCTCGGCTTCGAGCTCGACCGGATCTACCTCTTCGTCTGGGTGATCTACGGCCTGCTCGCGGGCATCGCCGGCGTGCTGCTCGGCAGCTTCCTCGGCTCGGGGTCCGATTACGTGCCGGGGCTGACCGGCAGCGCCTTCACCATTGTCGTGCTGGGCGGGCTCGGCTCGGTCTCCGGCACGCTGATCGCGGCCTATATCGTCGGCTACATCGAAACCGTCACCGCCTACCTGGTCTCGCCCTCGCTGCGCGAGGTGCCGGCCCTCATCCTTCTCGTCGTGGTGATCTACATGCGGCCGCAAGGGCTGCTGGGACGGCGCTGATGTCGACGATACCGAAATCCCGCCTGGCCGCGCTCGCGGTCTTCCTCATCGTGCTGGCGCTCTTCCCGCTCGGCGCCAATGGCTACATCCTCGGCGTGCTGACCACCGCCTTCTACTTCGCCGTCTTCGCGATGTCGTGGGATCTGCTGTTCGGCTATGCCGGCGAGGTCAATTTCGGCCCGACCTTCCTGATCGGCCTCGGCGCCTATGGCGCGGGCATGTCGAACGCGCTGCTCGGCCTGCCGGTGCCGCTCGCCATCGTCGTCGGCGCCCTCGCCGCGGTGGCCGGCGGCGTTGCCCTGGCCATCCCCGCATTGCGCCTCTCCGGCCCCTATCTCGGCCTGATCACCCTGGTCTCGGTGCTGCTGCTGCAACAGGCCATCGTCATCTTCGCCGGCGTCACCGGCGGCGAGATCGGCCTCTCGGTGCCGGACGTGCTCTCGATCAGCAGTGCGGCCAACTACGAATACGCGCTCGCCTTCATGCTGGTCAGCGGGCTGATCCTGTTCCTGATCTCCCGCTCCTCGCTGGGGATGATCCTGCAGGCCGCCGGGCAGGACCAGGTGGCCGCGGCAGCGCTCGGCTTCAACGCGACCCGCCACAAGATCCTCGCCTTCGCCGTCTCCGCGCTGTTCTCCGGCCTCGCCGGTGCCTTCCTCGTCTTCTATCTCGGCACCGCCTCGGTCAGCGCCGTGGTCGACATCTCGATCGGCGTGCGGGTGATCATCGCCGCCGTGCTCGGCGGCCGCCGCACCATCATCGGCGGCGCCATCGGCTCGGTCTTCCTCATCGTCGCCGGCGAACTCCTCCGCCCGATCGGCCAGCTCTCCACCTTCGTCGTCGCCCTGATCGCGCTGGTGGTGATCGTGCTGTTCCCGGACGGTCTGCTCGGCCTGCTGCCGCACCGGAGGGGCGCATGAACACCACCACCACCCCGCGCCTCGCCGTCAGCGGGCTGCACAAGCGCTTCGGCGGCCTCATCGCCGTCAAGTCGCTCGACTTCAACCTCTATCCCGGCGAGATCCTCGGCCTGATCGGCCCCAACGGCTCGGGCAAGTCCACGGTCATGCAGATGATCATGGGCGTCGTCCGCCCCACCGCCGGGCAGATCCTGCTCGACGGGCAGGACATCGCCGGCCGCCCGACCTACGACATCGCCCGCGCCGGGGTCGGCATCGTCTTCCAGCACTCCCGCCCGTTGCGGCTGCAAACCGTGCTGGAGAACATCCTGCTCGGCCTGCTGCCCGACAGCCTGAGCCGCCTCCGCCCGCCGCCGGGCGCGATCGAGACGGCGCGGCGAATCGGCGAGGAATGCGGCCTCGGCGAGGTGCTCGACCGCCTGCCGGCAACGCTCCCCTTCGCCGACCTGCGGCGGATGGAACTCGCCAAGGCGATCGCCCGCAACCCGAGCGTGGTGCTGGTCGACGAACCCTTCGCCGGCCTGACCAGTGCCGAGGTGCATGATTTCTCCGCCCTGATCCGCCGCTTCCGCGACCAGGGCCGCGCCGTCATGCTGGTCGACCACAACGTCAAGAGCATCGCCTCTCTGGCGGACCGCGTGCTCGCCCTCTATCTCGGCGAAAAGATCGCCGAAGGCTCCTCCGAGCAGGTGATGCAGGACGAAACCGTCCGCCGCGTCTATCTCGGCGGCGGCATCGAAACCCACGAACGCCCCGAGGCCGAGATCGCCGCCCACAAGGTGCTGCTCCAGGCCGAGGACATCAGCGTCTTCTACGGCAAGGCGCAGGCGCTGGAGAATGTCTCCCTCACCGTGCACGAGGGCGAGTTCGTCTCCATCGTCGGCCTCAACGGCGCCGGCAAGACCTCGCTGTTCAACGCCATCTCCGGCCTCGTCCCGTTCCGCGGCGCGATCAGCTGGGACGGGGCGAAGCGCGCCGGCGAATCGGCGGCGGCAATCGCGCGCGCCGGCATCGTCCAGTGCCCGGAAACCCGCGAGCTGTTCGGCCGCCTGTCGGTCGCCGAGAATCTCGAACTCGCCGGCCAGCGCCTGCCGCCCGGCGAACGCGCCTCCCGGCTCGACTGGCTGCACGAGCTGTTCCCCATCCTGCGCGTCCGCGGCACCCAGGAATCGCGCACCCTCTCCGGCGGCGAGCAGCAGATGCTCGCCATCGCCCGCTCGCTGATGCTCAAGCCGCGCCTGCTGATCCTCGACGAGCCGACCCTCGGCCTCGCCCCGGTCATCCTCGGCCAGCTGTCCGAGGCGCTGTCCCGCCTGCGCGAGACCACCGACATCACGGTCCTTCTCGGCGAGCAGAACGTCACCTTCGCCCTGCCGCATGCCGACCGTGTCTATGTCATCGAGCATGGCCGCATCATCTGGAACGGCACGCCCACGCGCTTCGCCGCGGAGGCGGGAACCGGCTACCTGTAAGGCCGGTTCCGCCGCGTGTTGATCGAATATTAACCCGTCTTCGCCTAGCCTGAGTGTGACCTTTACGTCACGATCTTACGTAAACGATAACGAAACTGCCCTATCCGGAGGTAATGAGATTGTCATTCTTCGTCACGAATGGCACCACACTATCATCCATCCGGATACTCGCTACCCGATCGGATGATATCGCCCCGATCGGCACTCCAGCAGGGGTTTCCCATTCCGGCAGGATCGGGAAATCTCCAAAAAAAAACCGTGACCACCCAACAAGGAGACCGTCCATGACCGACAAGACAGCCTCGAAATTCTCCCGCGCCGCTTTGTCCGTCGCCGGCGCCGCCTTCGGTGTCGGCCTCGCCGTCGCGGCGATGACCCTGCCGGCCCAGGCCGGCGGCCCGCTGCCGTATGACGCGCCGTCGCCGCCGCCCAATGTCAGCGTCGCGATGCTCTACAACCAGTTCGCCTCGGCGACCACGTTCTACACCCAGCACGGCACCAAGCTCGGCCACACCAACATCGAGACCGACGTGCCGATCCTCCGCCTCGTCCACACCTTCAACCCGGTGGACGGCATGCAATGGGGCGCGCAGCTCATCGTCCCCTATGTCTGCTTCCTAATTTGTGCGCACATGTGCGCACGGGTTTAGCTCTCGGTTCACTGACCGCAGTTTCACCGCCTCTTGCGAGGCGGCCAGCGCCGCAATCTCCCCGAGCGTTGCCGCCGGAATGCCCGGCGACGGTTCGGCCCAAGCCGGGCCTACCACGAGGTGTTCAAGGTTGATCGCCGCGTTCTCGTCGCGGTCGTGAACGGTGCCGCACTCGGCACATGCCCACGACCTGATAGAGAGCGGCAGCTTGTCCACGACGCAGCCGCAGGCCGAACACGTTTTGCTGGACGGGAAGAAGCGATCAGCCACATACACGTGGCCGCCGCGCATCCGCGCCTTGTATTCGAACTGCCGGCGAATCTCACCGAAAGCCGCGTCGGAGACAGAGCCGGCAAGGGCGTGGTTCTTGCCCATGCCGGCGACGTTCAGGTCTTCGAGGACGATCGTCTCGAAGGTGCTGGCAACTGCCGTGGTTGCCTTGTGGATGGCGTCGCGGCGGATGTTCGCCACGCGCCCATGCAGCTTCGCCAGCTGAGCGCGGCGCTTCCGCGTCCGGCGGCTCGTCTTGGCGGCCCGCTTCTTCCGGGCCTCTTCCTGCCGGCTGATGCGCCGGGAGAGCTTCTTGACGCGCCGCATCGCCTTGCGCAGCGCCTTCGGGTTCTCGATCTTCGTGCGCCCATCCGGCATTTGGCGCGACAACGCCATCAGCGCCGAGATGCCGAGATCGACACCAACGACGGAGCCGGGCGCAGGGTGTGCGGCTTCTGCGTCCGGCATCTCGCACTGGATCGCCACGAACCAGCGCCCGGCCTCGCGGCTGACGACAGCGCCGAGGATGCGCCCACCGATCCGCAGCGGTTCGCGCATCCGAACCCAGCCGAGGTTCGGGATGCGGATTTCGCCCCGATCCTTGCCGAACCGTTCACGACAGCTGTGCGCCTCGAACTGGTCGTTCCAAAGTGCGAAGCTGTCGTGCTGGCCTTTCTTCTTGAACTTCGGGTAGCCGGCCTTGGGCTGGCCCTTGGGTTTCTTCAGGTCACGGAAGAAGTTTCCGAAGGCCGTGCCGAGGTTCATGATTGCCTGACCACTGGCGCACTTCGTTACGTCGCACGACCAGGGAAATTCCGTGCGACGTACAGCGTTCCACTGCGCCTTGAGCTTCGTGGCGCTTGGCTTCTCACCGGCTTCGTATAGGCGTTTCCATTCCGCAAGGCCCCAGTTCCATGCGAAGCGCGCGGTGCCGGCGGCGCGGGCAAAGTGAATCGCCTGCTCGACGGTCGGGTCCAATGCGATCTTGTGGGCCAGGATCATGGCTTCACATCCTGGCCGATGGCTTCGCTGAGCTTCTTCTTGTAGTTGCGCAAACCGTAGAGCCGGCTTGAAAAACAATGCACGATGGTCATCAGGTCTTGGACCATCTCCTGTTCCGGCGACAGGCTTTCGTTGTTCAGCACGAGGATGTCGCAGCCGTGCGCCTTGCAGTGATGCTCGAACCACTGGTAGCCGAACCGCACCAGCCGATCCTTGTGTGCCAGAACGATAGTCCGCACCTCCCGGCGTGATACGGCGTCCATGATTTCGAGGAACCGCTTGCGGTTGAAGTTGAGGCCCCCGCCGACTTCTTCGATCCACTCGACATCCACAAGGCCGCGTGCCGCAGCGAATTCCTCCAGAACGCGCCTCTGATTTTTCAGGTCCGGCTTCTGCGCCGCCGACGAGACGCGACAGTAGGCGATGACCCGGTGCGGCTCGGGGCGTCCGATCTGCTGACCAAGGAACGTGTCCAACTGCTCCCGCGTGTAGGCCCGCCGCCCGGTCTTGGTCCTGCCGGCCGGAGAAAGCGTGCCCTCGCGGTCCCACCGCTGAAGCGTCTTCACGCCACGCCCGAGATAGGCAGCGGCTTCGCCTGTGGACATGAAGGCAGGAAACGGTGAGCGCATACGGCACTTTTAGGCACTTTCGAGCATAAAATCAATACCTAGAGTCTACCTCCTTCCTCGGCAACCAGCGGGTCGGCGGCCAGAGCCTGTCGCACCAGGGCGGCTTCGCCGAGCCGCAGCTCTCCGCCTTCATCTACCCGCTCAACAACCCCGCCGAGGACGAAACCGCCGTCCTCGCCTATTTCGTCAGCCCGCCCTCCGGGTCCTACAACCCCTCGATCGCGCTGAACGCCAGCACCAACAACTGGGTGAACAATCTCGAAATCGGCTTCACCCACAAAATCTTCGGCCAGGCCAAGGGCCGCCGGCTCGACCTCCAGGTCTGGGCCGATGGCTATGTCTATGGCGACACCAGCGTCTCCCCCGGCGTCCATCTGAAAACCGACCCGGTCGGCCAGCTGATCGTCTACGCGCCGTATTATTTCCACCCGCAGACGGCCGGTTATGTCGGCCTGAGCTTCGAGAAAACCTTCGGCGGCAGGGTGTCGGAGGTCAAGGCGGGCGTCACGACCGATACCGGCAACCGCAACGATTTCACCCGCCTCGGCATCATCGCCGGTTCGTTCCTCTCGCCCACCATCTTCGGCCAGGCCGAACTCTCGACCGACCTGCAAACCCGTGGCGGCGCGCGCAACAACGTCGTCTTCCTCGCCCAGGTCGGCAAGGTTTTCTGATCGACTAGAGCATCATCCGATCGGATGGAATCATCTGATCGGATGAAGATGCTCGGTTTATCAATATGATAGAGCACTACATCCGATCCAAAAGGATCGGAAAGTGCTCTAATGCGGGCGCCCGGACGGTCCTGCCGTCCGGGCGCTTTTCATTCTGCCATCCCCGGAGGCAGGGCGGCGCGCAGCATCGCGAGGTTGCGCTCCAGCACCGGCAGCCCATCGCGCGCGGTCTGCTGGAACGCCTGGTTCCGCCCCTCGCGCAGTTCGCCCTGGAACACCGCGATGGCGCTCTCATGGCTGCCGATCTCGTCGCGCAGGAACTCGACGGTCAGGTTCGGCTGCGGGTGATAATTGAGCGAGACGAGTTTTTCCTTGAGGTCGAAGGGCAGGGCGGTGGGCAGTCTCACGCCCTCGCGCGCCGCCAGCGCCTGCAGCCGCGGCGCATAGGTCGCGGCATCGGCGCAAACCTGCTCCACCGCCGCCCGCGCCGTCGGCTCGATCGGCCCGCGCCTGACGAACGAACAGGCGTCGAGATCGAAATTCACCAGTTGCGAGGCGGTGGTGACGAACGCGAGATCCGTCGGCCCCAGCGCCGCCCCCAGCGGCGCCTCTGCGGTGGTCGCGCAGCCGCCAAGCGCGAGCAGCGCGCCCAGCGCGGCGAGGCGGAAGCGCGCCCGCCCGGCGCGGCCTCTCGCATCAAGCGGGACAACAGATGCAGCAACGGGTCTGGTTGCAGCTTGCATGATCGTGATCCTCCATGGCGCGCCGGCACTCTTGCCGCGCCCGCCATCGTCCCCCGCGCAGCTGCCGCCGTCATTGATCTAGAGCACTTTCCGATCCGATTGGATCGGATGTAGTGCTCTATCATATTGATAAGTCGAGCATCTTTATCCGATCAGATGATTCCATCTGATCGGATGATGCTCTAGTTCATCGCCCGTGGCGGATTTCGCTTGCCCCATGCAGAAAAATAACCTAGGGTTGCATCGATGTTGGAAAGCAGACCAGAGATGGTTGTTTGACGCCTCATCTCCTCCCATCGATACAAACTGGCCCCGGACATGTCCGGGGCCTTTTTCTTGCCGGGATATTTGTCCCAAATTACGGGATTTTCATAGGTTCTGGGAATGGTCCAGAATTATATACTCGCTGTTAAGTAATTCCCGTTTTGTTCACAGCACCCCGTCTTGCGCCCCGTCTTGCGCCGCTCCCGGCCGGCTCAGCGCGAACAAGCCCGCCACCTCGTCCCGCGCGCCGAGGCCCAGCACCGCATCGGCCAGGCGCTCGGCCTGCGCCGCGCCCAACACCTGCCGCGTCAGCCCGTCGAACTTGGCGCGGAACGCCGCCTCGTCGGGAAACGTCTCCGGCTCGCCCCGCGGCACCACCACGCGCCGCACGAAACGCTGCCCCCGCGCGTGCACCGTCAGCTTGCCGGACATGTTCCGCGGAAACTCGGCCTCGATATCCGGGTCGTTCTCGCAGCGCACCCGCGCCATCAGCGCGCGGATCCCGGGGTCGTCCAGAAGCTCATAGCTCGCCCAGTCCATCCGGCCGGTCGCCAGCGCGGTGGCGATCACGAAGGGCCCGCTGAACTGCGCATCGACGATGTTTTCCGGCCGCGCCTTGCGCGAGGCCGGCTCGCCGATCAGCAGCATCCCCGCGCGCGAGATCCCGAGCGTCGCGTCCTCGATCTCCTCGGCCCGCAGCCCAAGCTCCGCCCGCAGCGCGATCGCCGCGTCGATCCCGGCATGACCCCAGCGGCACGAGGGATAGGGTTTCACCCCGGTCTTCATCAGCTCCCAGTCGGTGCCGAGCCCGGCCAGCACCCGCTCCGGCTCCGGCGCCGGGCTATAGGCGTTGAGAAACCCGTGCCGCCCCTCGATCGGCGCCGCCGCGCCCTTGAACCCCTCGCGCGCGAGGCAGGCGGCGGCCATTCCCGCCATCCCCGCCCAGCCCACCTGGAAGCGCTTGGTCCAGGCCCCGTTGGCGAGGAATTGCAAACTGCCCGCGGTCTGGCTGAGCACGATGCCGAAGCCCGACGCCATCGCCGCCGGGCTCAGCCCGAACACACGCCCGACCGCGGCCATCGCGCCGAAACTCCCGCAAGTCGCACTCGGATGGAAGCCGCGGTCGTAATGCGCGCCGGCCGGCAGCGCCAGGGCGAGCCGCAGCGCCACCTCATACCCCGCCGCGATCGCCGCGATCACCGTCGCCCCATCCGCCCCGCTCATCGCCGCCGCCCCCAGCGCCGCCGGGATCACCGGCGCGCCGGGATGCACGATCGCCGCCGCATGGGTGTCGTCGAAATCCAGCGAATGCACCAGCGCGCAGTTGATCAGCGTCGCCCCGGCGGCGGCATAACCGGCCGGATCGGCGAAAACCGGCGCCTCGCCATCCCCCATGCCCATCGCCCGCACCGCGGCGATCAGCGCCCTCGTGCTCTCCGCCGCCTCCCGCGCCCGCACCGCGTTGCCCACCGCGTCCAACGCCAGCAGGCCGATCCGCTGCGTCACCGCCGCCGGCAGATCCGCCATGCCCAGCCCGGCGGCGAAGCGCGCGAGGTCTCCGGTGATGCCCGCCTCGATGTCCGCGGCGTCGGTCGTCGTCGTCGTGCTCATGCCGTCCCGTCCTGTTCCCTTGTCTCGCCGGCGCGGGCGAGGATCTGCCGCGCCCGCAGCCGCACCGGCGCGTCCACCATCGTCCCGCCAACCGCGACCGCCCCCTCATCCCCGGCGGCGAGGATCTGCCGCGCCCAGTCGATCTCGGCCGCCGCCGGCGCGAAGCCGGCCCGCGCCGGGCCGATCTGTTTTGGATGGATGCAGAGCTTGCCGCCGAAACCGAGGCTCATCGCGTGGCGCGCGTCATCCTCGATCAGTGCCGCGTCATCGAGCGCCGGCGTCACCCCGTCGAGCGGCGCCGCCAGCCCGGCGAGGCGCGATGCCAGCACCAGCTCCGCCCGCGCCGGCAGCAGCACCTCGCGCAGATGCGTGGCGCCGAGATCGGCGCAATAATCGATGCTGCCGAAGGCCAGCCGCCGCACCGCCGGGCTCGCGGCGATCTCGCGCGCCATCGCCATGCCCCGCGCCGATTCGATCAGCGCGATCACCCCGCGCCCCATCGCGGCGCGCTCGGCCTGCGCTGGCGTCTCCGCCTTCGCCAGCACGATCCCGGCAACCGGCAGTGCGACGATCGCGGCAAGATCGTCCTCGTGCCATTCCGTGCCCGCCGCGTTCACCCGCACGAAGGCGGCAACCCCGGCCGGCAGCGTGGCGAACCCCTCCGCCAGCGCCGCCCGGGCCATCGCCTTGCGCGCCGGCGCCACCGCGTCCTCCAGATCGACGATCACCGCATCGGCGCCGCTCGCCGCCGCCTTGGCATAGCGCTCCGGCCGGTCCGCCGGCACGAACAGCGGCGCGATCGCGGCGAACCCGCTCATGCGGCCCGTGCCTCCATCGTCCGCTTGCCGTCATTGGTCTCGACCCAGAGTGCGAACCCATCCCCCTCGCGCCGCGCGCACAGCGCGAACACCTCGAAATCGAACAGCGGCTGCACCCCGCGGAAGCTGAAGCTCTCCGGCCGCCGCCCGCCGATCTCCTCGGCGAACTGCAACAGCCAGGTCGCCTGCAACGGCCCGTGCACGATCAACCCCGGATAGAACTCGACCCCGGTGACATAGCTGCGGTCGTAATGGATGCGATGGCCGTTGAACGTCACCGCCGAGTAGCGGAACAGCAGGGTCGGGCTCGCCGTCATCTCCCGCCGCCACGTCGCCGGCGCCGCCGCCTTGTCCGTCCCCGCCTTGTCGGTCACCGCTGCCGGCCGCGCTCCACCTGGCCCCGCCCCGCCTTGCCCCGCCCCGCCTTGCCCCGCCCCGCCTTGCCCCGCATCAAGGCCGCGATAGACGATGTCGTGCCGCTCGCGCAGCGCCACCCCCCGCGCGGTGGCGAGCGTGTGCCGCACCGTCACGAAACACAGCGTCCCGGTCCGCCCCTGCTTGACGACGACATCGCCGATCTCCGAACTGCGCCGCACCGTGTCGCCCACGCGCAGCGTGTCGTGGAATTCGAGCGCGCCGCCCGCCCACATCCGCCGGGGCAGGGGAACCGGCGGCAGGAATCCGCCGCGCGCCGGGTGCCCGTCGGCGCCGAGCCGCGCGCCCACCACCGTCGGCGGCGACAGGCACCAATGCACCGCGAGCGGCGCGATCTCGCCCGGCGCCGGCATCTCGTCGCCAAGATCGAGCGTCGCGCGGAACTCCCGCACCAGCCGCGGCGCGAGCACATCCTCCGCGGTTTCCTGTCGGCCGATCCACTGCCGCAGCATCGCCTCGTCAACCTGTTCCATCGCGCTCAACCTTTCCCGCCCGCCGCCGCGTCCAGCTCCGCGAGCACCGCTTCAGTATGCTCGCCGAGTGCCGGCACCCTGCCATAATCCCGCATCACCCCGGCCACGATCGCCGGCGGCGCCGGAATCGCCGCCGGCCCGGCTGCGGTCTCCACCGTGATCCGGCGCAGATGCGGATGCGCCGAAAGCGCCGCCATGTCGTTCATCCGCGCGAAGGCGAGGTCCGCGCGGTCCAACCTCTCGGCCAGTGCCGCGCCGGGCAGGCGGGCGAAGGCTTCGGCCACCGCCGCATCGGTCTCCGCCCGGTGGTTCACCCGCGCGACATTGCTGGAAAACCGCGGATCCTCCACCAGCTCCGACCGTTCGAGGATGTCGCGGCACAGCGTGTGCCACTCCCGCTCGCTCTGGATCGAGATCAGCACGGCGTCGCCATCCGCGGCGGTAAACACGCCATAGGGTGCGACCGAGGGATGCGCGAGGCCGACGCGCTTCGGCGGCCGCCCGGCCTCGGCGTTGAGCAGCGGCACCGCCAGCCAGTCGGCGATCACGTCGAACATCGAAATCCGGATATCCGCGCCTTGCCCGCTCTGTCCGCGCGCGATCAGCGCCTCCAGGATCGCCGCGTGCCCGGCCGCGCCGGTCGCGATATCCACGATCGAAATCCCCACCCGCGCCGGCTCGCCCGGCCCGCCGGTGATCGAGGCGAGCCCCGATTCCGCCTGGATCAGCAGGTCATAGGCCTTGCGCCCGGCCAGTGGTCCGCTCTCGCCATAGCCCGAGATCGAGCAGCAGATCAGCCGCTCGTGGGCGGCGCGCAGCGTCTCGATGCCGAGCCCCATCCGCGCCATCGCGCCGGGCTTGAGGTTCTGCACCAGGATATCCGCGGTCCCGATCAGTGCCGCCAGCCGCGCTCGCCCGTCCGGCGTGGCCAGATCGAGCACGACCGATTCCTTGCCCCGGTTGAGCCAGACGAAATAGCTCGACCCCGCCTTGAGCGCGTCGTCATAGAAGCGCGCGAAATCGCCCTCCGGCCGCTCGATCTTGATCACCCGCGCCCCCGCATCGGCGAGCCGCGCCGTGCAATAGGGCGCCGCCACCGCCTGCTCGACGGCGACGACCGTCAGCCCCGCCAGCGGCGCGCGCATCAATACGACCTCGGCATGCCGAGCACGTGTTCGGCGAGATACGACAGCACGAGATTGGTCGAGATCGGCGCCACCTGGTAAAGCCGCGTCTCGCGGAACTTGCGCTCGATGTCGTATTCGGCGGCGAAGCCGAACCCGCCATGGGTCTGGATGCAGGCTTCCGCCGCCTCCCACGAGGCTTCGGCCGCCAGCATCTTCGCCATGTTGGCCTCCGCCCCGCAATTCTGCCCCGCCTCGTAGCGCGCCGCCGCCTCGCGCACCATCAGCTCCGCCGCCCGCATCCGCGCATAGGCCCGCGCGATCGGGAACTGGATGCCCTGGTTCTGCCCGATCGGCCGGCCGAACACCTCCCGCCCGTTCGCATACGAGACCGACTTGCTGGTAAACCACTTGGCATCGCCGATGCACTCCGCCGCGATCAGGATGCGCTCCGCGTTCATGCCCGACAGGATATAGCGGAACCCCTTGCCCTCCTCGCCGACCAGCGTGTCCGCCGGGATCCGCAAATCATCGAAAAACACCTCCGTCGTCGCGTGGTTCATCATCGTGCGGATCGGGCGGATGGTCAGCCCGTTGCCGCGCGCCTCGCGCATGTCGATCAGGAACACCGAGAGCCCGTCGGTCTTCTTCGCCACCGCCTCGCGCGGCGTGGTGCGGGCGAGCAGCAGCATCAGGTCCGAATGCTCCGCCCGCGAGGTCCAGATCTTCTGGCCATTGACCACGTAGTGCCCGCCCTCGCGCCGCGCCGTGGTCTTGAGGGCGGTGGTGTCGGTGCCGCTGGTCGGCTCGGTCACGCCAAAGGCCTGCAACCGCAGCGCCCCGCTGGCGATCTGCGGCAGGTAGGTCGCCTTCTGTGCCGCGCTGCCATGCCGCAGCAGCGTGCCCATGATATACATCTGCGCATGGCAGGCCGCGCCGTTGCAGCCGCTCTGCTGGATCTCCTCCAGGATCGCCGCCGCCCCCGAAAGCGGCAGGCCCGAGCCGCCATATTCCTCCGGGATCAGCGCCGCCAGCCAGCCATCGCGGGCGAGCGCGCCGACGAACGCCTCCGGATAGGCGCCCTCCTCGTCGAGCCGGCGCCAGTATTCGCCCGGAAACCCGGCGCAGAGCTTGCGGATCTCGGTGCGGATCGCCGCATAGGCATCCTCCGCATGGGGTTCGGCGAAACCGTCCATTCTGTCTCCTCCTCGCGCCGCATCGCTCCGATCCGGCGATTTGTCCCGCGCGCAGCCTAACGCGCCGCTTCCCCCTCAGGAACCGGCGTCGTTTCGCTGGCAGCCATCGCATCCTGCGATGGCCCTGCCGGGCGGGCAAGGGGGCGAAACACCGTTCCGCTCTGAAAACGGATCGCGAGCGTGTTGACGAAACTGCCGATTTTCGGTCTGCTGCCTGCAGGGAGGACTTCCAGATGGCACATTCAACCACCGGTGCTGACGCGCCGAAGCCGTGGGCCGCGCGGCTCACGCCGTCGCATTGGCGCATCCTGACCGCGGCGTTTTTCGGCTGGGTCTTCGATGGCTATGAAACCTACGCGCTGATCACCGTGATCGGCCCGGCGATGATCGCCCTGCTGCCCGCGTCCGAGCGCAGCCACCTGCACCAGGCGGCCGGTCTCGCCATCGCCATCACCCTGCTCGGCTGGGCCGCCGGCGGCACGATCGGCGGCATCGTCGCCGACTATATCGGCCGCAAGCGGATGCTGCTGATCTCGGTGGTGGGCTACAGCGTGTTCACCGGCCTCACCGCCTTCAGCTCCTCGGTCCTCATGCTGGTGGCGTTCCGCTTCCTCACCGGCCTGTTTCTCGGCAGCGAATGGAGCACCGGCAACGCCCTGCTGGCCGAGACCTGGCCGAACGAGGCGCGGCCGAAAGGGGCGGGGTTCCTGCAATCGGGCTTCGGCTTCGGCGCGTTCCTCGCCGCCGCGGTGTGGTATTTTGTCCGCCCCCTCGGGCCGGAAGCCTGGCGGGTGATGTTCCTCGTCGGCGTGCTGCCCGGCTTCCTGGTGCTGATCCTGCGCAGCCGCATCGAGGAATCGGCGAGCTGGCTGGCAGCGGTGCGCGAGAAGCGCTGGGCGGTGACCGAGCGTACCCAACCCGTCGCCAGGGCCGATCGCCGGCCCTTCACCCTGTTCCAGCTCTTCGCCGACGCCGAGGGCCGCCGCCGCACCCTGCTGGCCTGCCTGATGTCGGTCGGCACCACGATGGGCTGGTGGGGCATCGCCACCTGGATTCCCGGCTTCGTCGGCGGGTTCGCAGCCCATCACGGCCTGAGCGGGCCCTACTGGGCGAGCGTCGCCGGCCTCGTCTACACCGCCGGCGCGATCCTCGGCTATCTCGCCTCCGGCTTCCTCGCGGACTGGATGGGCCGCCGGCTCTATCTCGTCTTCCTGTTCGCCGGCGGGCTGATCATGACGCCCGCGGTCTATCTCTGGTCGCACTCGCTGCCGGTCCTGCTGGCGGCCGCGCTGCTGAACGGGTTCTGGACGCTCGGCGCCTTCGCCTGGTACGCGATCTACCTGCCCGAGCTGTTCGCCACCAATGTGCGCGGCACCGCCTCGGCCTTCGTCTTCAACGCCTCGCGCTTCATCGCCTTTCTCGGCCCGCTGCTGGCCGGCCAGCTGATCGGCGCGCTGGGCGGGCTTGCGCATGTGGCGATGGATTTCTCGGTGATCTACCTGCTTGGCCTGTTGGTCGCCCCGTTCATGCCGGAAACCAGGGGGCAGCCGCTCCCCGAATGAGACGGCCGCAGGCGCCTTCCTTGCTCCGGCGCCTGAAAAAAACCTCGCCCTGCCGGCTGGTGCCGGCAGGGATGGTGCTCTGGGCTGCGGTTCAGGCTGCCTGGGGAACGGCGGTCGCCGAGAGGTCGACCCCGAGCTTCGCCGCCGCTGCGGCATTCTCGGCCTCCGAGCCGGCGAACCGGTAGCCTTCTTCAAGGAGCTTGGTCGTATAGCGCCGGTTATACGAGAAGGCGAAAATGAATCCGGCCACGCCAGCAGTTAAGATACTCAGGACGATAAAAATCAGCCCGATCATATAATCGCCACGAAATAAAGCGGGAAATCCACCGAAAAAAAACGTTGTCCAGCTAAATCCATAAAATCCATTTTTTGTTATTCCCGTCGCCGGGTTCTTCAACAAAATCTTCTTTGCCATAAATAGCCCTCCTGTATGAGGCGTATTAAATAGTTCTTCACTTTCTTGTCAAACAAAAGATTGTGAATTGACAATGTTTTTAACGATAAAACCTCACCGTGCGGCCCGGTCACGATCGTTCCATTTCCGGATGTATGGCGAGGCGGGGAAAGGTGTCCAGAATCCAGTTTTAGAGCACGTTCCGATCCATCAGGATCGGATGATGCTCTGGCGATTCGCGCCCCGGCACGCACAACAAGAATTGGCGGCGCAAAATTGGCGACCCTGGCGTGACTCGAACACGCAACCACCCGCTTAGAAGGCGGGTGCTCTATCCAGTTGAGCTACAGGGCCGTCCGGTCGCGACAATCGCTTAATTCGTCGCCGATTTCCAGCCACCACGACGCATCGGCGCGGGGGGCGGGCAGGGCGGTCAGTGGGTCCAGTTCGCCCGCCGGTCGGGGCGGAAATTATCGGCATAGGCCTTGGGCTTGCGGTGCCGCTCGGTCGGGATTTCGAGGTCGAAGGCGATGCCATGCGCCTCGGCATAGGCGATGGCCTCCTCGCGGGTCGCGAAGCGCAGCCGCACCTCGCTGGCCAGCATGTCGCCGCTGCCGGTCCAGCCCATCAGCGGGTCGATCCGCTTGGCCATCGCCGGCTCGAATTCCAGCACCCATTCCCTCGTCTTCGCCCAGCCGGACTGCATGGCGCTTTTCGGCGGCAAATAGATTCTGGCGCGGTTCATCGTGCAATTCCTCTCGGCCTGTCCGTCTCGGGGCGCCCGGATTCGAACCGGGGGCCTCTTGTACCCAAAACAAGCGCGCTACCAGGCTGCGCCACGCCCCGCTCGGACGATTGCTACCTACAGCGCCAGCAAGGTGCGAGGCAAGCGCCTCACTTGCCATTCCCGAATTGCGGCCCGATCACCTTGTCGCCGACATCGATGTCGTCCTTCGCGGTGATCCCGCCCTGCAACTCGATCGTCGCCGCCACGGGCACCCGGCTCGAAATGATCCGCAGGCTCTGCGGCACCGTGTCGTTGGCAATATGCCGGATCGTCCCGTGCGGCCCGACGAACACCATGTCCAGCGGCACCAGCGTGTTCTTCATCCACATCTCGGAAACCTGCGGCGGGCTCCACGGAAAGATCATCCCGCCATCGGCGGCAACACTCTTGCGGAACATCAGCCCGACTTCCTGCTGCTTCGGCGTCAGCGCCTGTTCCACCTTGAAGACGAAGCGCTTGCCATGCTGGTTGACGATGGTGATCGTCTCGGTCGGCAGCGTCGTCTGCGGCCCGGTGATCGCCGCCGCCGCCACCCCGCCGGCCAATCCGCCAGCAATCCCGGCCGCGAGGCAAAATCCCATCCAGCGTCTCATCGTCCTGCTCCTCATTGCATCACGCGGCGAGGCGGCGCACCTCATCCCGCACCACGCCCGCCTGCGGCGGATCGTCGAGGCGGGTGAGCCAGCGCGCCGGCCGTGGCCGCGACTGCTGGCGGAAATAGCTGATTCCCGCCAGCACGTCCAAGGCCGCCTGCGGCAGCGCCTCCGGCACCGCGTGCCCGTTCAGCATCCCCCACATCCCCGCCCAGGCCCGCCCGAGCGCATACGGATTGTACCCGCCCCCCCCGAGCACGATCAGCCGCGGCGCCAACCCCCGGATCGCCTCCAGCGCCGCCCACAACCCCCGGTTCGACAGCGCCAGCCGGCTCATCGGATCATCCGCCAGCGCATCCGCCCCCGGCAGGAACACGATCCCCTCCGGCCGCGCCGCCGCGATCGCCGGCAAAATCCGCGCCTCCATCAGGAACGCCAGCTCCGCGTCGCAAAACCCCTCCGGCACGGCGAAATTCAACACCCCCGCCGCCGCGTCGCTCGTCACCCCCGTCCGCGGCCAGCGCCCCGCCTCATGCACGCTGATCGTCGTCACCCGCCCATCGCGCGCGAACGCCGCCTCCACCCCATCGCCGTGATGCGCGTCGAGATCGAGATAGACCAGCCGCTCCAGCCCAAGGTCGAGCCACTCCATCAGCGCCAGCACCGCGTCGTTGATATAGCAGAACCCGCTCGCCCGCGCCGGCCAGGCATGATGGTTCCCCGCCGCCGGCACATGCGCGACCCCGCCCGAAGCCGTCAGCCTTGCCGCCAGCATCGCCCCCCCCGCCGAGGTCGCCGGCCGCCGATACACCGCGCGATGCACCGGATTGCCCTCCGCCCCGATGCCGAACCGCGCCCGCACCTCCGCCGGCACCGCCTGCGTCCGTTCCGCCGCCTCCAGCGCGTCGAGATAGGCCGGATCGTGAAACCGCTCCAGCGCCGCCCGCCCCGCCACCGGCGCCGTCCGATACTGCCCCGCCGCCAGCCACCCCATCGCCCGGATCAGATCCTCCGCCACCGGCGCGCGCATCGTCGCCAGCGGATGCGGCGGCACCGCGATCGCCGCCCGATACACCTCCGCCCCGATCAGCACCGCCTTGCGCGTCCCGCTCATCCGCCTTGCCTACCCATCACGCCCTGCCGTTGCTATAGGCTGGGCATGAGTGACGAATTGACAACGCTCGCGCAGGACGCTTCCCCCGCCAGCACCGGTGCCTTCCCCCGCCGCACCTTCGCGATCATCTCCCACCCCGACGCCGGCAAGACCACCCTGACCGAGAAGCTCCTCCTCTTCGGCGGCGCCATCCGCGAGGCCGGCATGGTCAAGGCCCGCCGCGAGCGCCGCAACACCCGCTCGGACTGGATGGCCATCGAACGCCAGCGCGGCATCTCCGTCACCTCCTCGGTCATGACCTTCACCTGGCACGACGTCGTCTTCAACCTGCTCGACACGCCAGGCCACCAGGACTTCTCCGAAGACACCTACCGCACCCTCACCGCGGTCGACGCCGCCGTCATGGTGATCGACGCCGCCCGCGGCATCGAGGCCCAGACCCTCAAGCTCTTCGAGGTCTGCCGCCTGCGCGACATCCCGATCATCACCTTCGTCAACAAGATCGACCGCGAAGGCCAGGACCCCTTCACCCTGCTCGATGAAATCGCGAGCACCCTCGCGCTCGACGTCTGCCCCCTGGTCTGGCCGGTCGGCATGGGCGGCCTCTTTCGCGGCTGCTGGGACATCCGCGCCAACCGCCCCATCGGCCGCGTCGCCCCGGATGGCGAACCCGCCGAACCCGTCATCATCCCCGACGACCAGATGGCCGAGCTGCGCGACGCCGTCGAACTCACCGGCGCCTACCCCGCCTTCGACCGCGAAGCCTTCCTCGCCGGCCACCTCACCCCCGTCGTCTTCGGCACCGCGCTCAAGGATTACGGCGTCGTCGAACTCCTCACCCTCCTCGCCGAACACGCCCCGCCGCCCACCACCCAGCGCGCCGAACCCCACCCCGTCCGCGCGGAACAGAAAACCGTCACCGGCTTCGTCTTCAAGGTCCAGGCCAACATGGACCCCAACCACCGCGACCGCATCGCCTTCACCCGCATCTGCTCCGGCCGGTTCCAGCGCGGCATGAAACTGCTCCACGTCCGCTCCGGCAAGCCGATGGCGATCCAGGCCCCGATCTTCTTCTTCGCCCAGGACCGCTCCCTCGCCGAGGAAGCCTTCCCCGGCGACATCATCGGCATCCCCAACCACGGCTCGCTGCGCGTGGGCGACACGCTGACCGAAGGCGAAACCCTCCGCTTCACCGGCATCCCGAGCTTCGCCCCCGAAATCCTCCGCCGCGTCGTCCTGACCGACCCGATGAAAGCCAAGCAGCTCCGCCGCGCCCTCGAAGACCTCGCCGAAGAAGGCGTCGCCCAGGTCTTCCGCCCGATGCTGGGTGCGGACTGGATCGTCGGCGTCGTCGGCGCCCTCCAGCTCGACGTCCTGCAAGCCCGCATCGACGCCGAATACAAAATCCCCATCCGCTTCGAACCCGCCCCCTACGTCACCGCCCGCTGGATTTCCTGCCCCGACCCCAAACGCCTGAAAGACTTCATCGAAGCCAACCAATCCACCCTCGGCCACGACCGCGACGACTCCCCCGTCTTCCTCGCCCGCGACACCTTCTCGCTCCGCTTCATCGCCGAACGCTGGCCCGAAATAACCTTCGCCACCACCCACCAATCCGCCTCATGATTCTGCTCCCCCCCCCCCCCCCCCGCTGCTGCGGCGGGGGAGGGGGGGCAGCTCTGTTATAAAAATTGCAACGCAGTCGTCGGTTCTAACAATATACCACTGTTTGCTGTAGGTGCGGCAAGTTCACCTTATGTCGTCATAATTTTCTTGATTGCATATGATGTGCAAACTAAAAAAAAACATTAAGACGAAATAAGCATATATGATGATTTATTGAATTAATTTATATTTAGATTTTTATTTATAAATTGATTAGATTCGATCATAAATTTGAATGTTTGTGGAGCATCGTACTGAATAGAGGAGATGAGTTGTTTGGTAGTAAATCGGTACAATCTACCCCGAAGTATCCCTGCAGAAATTAAGCGCCAGATACGACAAAGAGATGGATTTGGCTGTATTGTCTGCGGTAACGCCTATTATCAATTTGATCATATTGGTACGGAATTCAGAGATGCAGTGATACACGATCCATTGCAGATCATACTACTTTGCGGCAAATGTCATGACAGAAAGACTCGTGGAGTTTTATCAACCGAAACCCTATTATTACATGCTAAATCGCCTCGCTGCAAGCAGATTGATTTTTCTCGGGGAGAACTAGACATTGGTACAGCCCATCCAGAGATCGTTCTTGGTACGATCACAGCGAAAAATGTTAGATCCCTTCTAACGATTGATGAGGAAGAAGTATTTTCTATTTTGCCACCCCAAAAACCCGGTGAAGCATTCCGTATAAATGCATCGCTTTATAATCAAAATGGTGACCAAACGTTAAAGATTTTCGAAAATGAATTTCAAATATCAGTGTCAAACTGGGATGCTGAAATAATAGGTCAAAAATTAAAAATTAGGAGTCAATTAGGGAAGTTTAATCTTGTTCTCAGGGTCGATCCTCCAAAAAGATTAATTATTGAGCAACTAGATATGGTATATAAAAATTTTAATATAGAATGTAGAGAGGGACGAGATACAATTATAAAAAATAGAGAGACGTTATTAAAAACTAGCGGAGCAGAGCTTGATGGATGTGATATAGCTATTCTTGTGAAGGGCTTAGATCTGTCAATTGGTGTAGGTGGAGGATCTGTACACATAACAAAGATGAATTTTTCAATATCTAAAAGGGAACGTCCGCAAGCATCCAGCGTCTACCCAAATTTGTTCCAAAACGGTGCTCCAAAACTTCGGCGAAACGAGAAATGTTTCTGTGGTACTGGAAAAAAATATAAGTATTGCCACGGTCGTCTGAATTAAGTTTTGAATTACGCCTGATATCTTTGTTTCCAGAAAATTTCTCTATTCTGAATCTGACCTCACGGACGAAATTACAGCCTGACCGAAAAAATAGTTGAGTAATTTCAGTAGGCGGTGAATTGGTTCGTTCACGAATACAAACGGATATAACATAGCTTGGACTGAGATTCCTCATCAACGATAACTACACTTGTTCTGCCACTCAAAATAACTAAAAATAAGAGCCCCAGACATCGATCGCTGATCGAACGCGACTTCGATCTCTCCCCACGGAAATGTCGCCGGCAGCTTCCGTTGCGGCTTTGTCTCCATCGCCGCTCATACCCAAGCACACCAATGCCCACCCCGCCGCTTCAGGAATGGCCGAAATCCTACTTGCGTTGTCGAGGAGGCACTTTCATCACGTCTGTCTCATGGCCGCGATCGCTGATACAGGAAAGTAACAAAAATTTGTATATTTAGAATTGGAGACATATTTTAATCTTAGCAACGTAATCCTAATATATAGGTGAGCGGCATCAGGTTTCTGTGTTCTATTCGGACAAAACCTGTTCAGTCGGTCAGCCGTTGAGTATTTTATCTTTTCTAAACAGGTCTGATCTGATCGCCCTGTTCGGATACACAGCTGCGGGTGCGGTCTTCGCGACCTTCTGCATGCGGACCATGCGCCCGTTACGTTCGGTCGCGCTGCTCAGCAACATATTGTTCATCAGCTACGGCGCGCTGGGCCGCCTCTACCCAGTGCTGATCCTGCACGCCTGCCTGCTGCCGATGAATGCGTGGCGCTTGCTGCAAGTCTTGCGGCTCCAGCGTGCCTCCATCTCCGACAACGCCACCTTCGACGTCGCCATCCTCCGCCCGTACACAATGCGCCGCGACCTGCCTGCGGGGGCCACGCTCTTTCACCGTGGCGACCCGGCGAAGGAAGTGTTTTGGGTCGATACCGGCGAACTGGTGCTGCCGGACCTCGGCGTGGCTCTCGGACCGGGGAGCATCGTGGGCGAGCTTGGGGTTCTCTCGCGCCACGGCCAACACACCGCCACCGTGGCGGCGCGCACCGACTGCTCCCTGCTTGCGCTCTCCGCCACCAGGATGCAGAGCCTTTATTTCCAGCACCCTGGCTTCGCGCTTCACCTGCTGAATATGCTCGCCGACCGCCTGATCGAGCATCTCCCGCCCCCCTGCCAGTCCGGTTCGGGAACGCCTGAGCCAGGCTCCCTCGCGCCGCCCGTAGCGCTGACCGCCCAGGCGCCGAACTCATGTGGCAGCTTGTGACAGCCCGACATTTGGTGGGGTCGATGTAAAGAGTGTCTGTCAAAGCTGGAGCCGCAATCAATCTCGGCTTAGCTTCAGGCCTGATCCGCAACCGCACACCCCGCAGCCTTGCCGCTCAAAACAACGAGAGCATCATCAAACCGGATGGATTACCTGATCGGATAAAGATGCGCTGTTTATCAATATGATAGAGCACTACATCCGATCCATCAGCATCAGAAACGGTTTTAGCCATGGACATTATCGCCACCCCGCGCCTCGTTTTGCGAACCCCGCTTTCGGGCGACCTTCAACATCTGCACGACCATGTGCTGTCAGACGCAGACGTGATGAAGATGGCCTTTGCGGGCGCCTCCATGTCTTTTGAACAGTCGATCTCATTCTTCGAAGCCAATTTCGACCATGCGCATAGTGGCAGGAAGTTAGGCATTCTTGTTGAGCGCGACACTGCGGCGTTCGTCGGATTTGCAGGTTTGCTCCCGTGCAACGTCCTGAACCAGCCGGACTATGAATGCGGGTTTGTGCTCAGGCGTGCTGTCTGGGGGCGCGGATACGCGACCGAGATTGGACGTGGTCAAATCGAGTATGGTCTGGAGACACTTCAATTAAGCCGCCTCCTTGCTCAAGCCTCGCCTGAAAACGAGGGATCGATTTCCGTTCTGAAAAAACTGGGCATGGAATTCAAAACCTCGATCCAAAGCGCAGAGAGAGGGGAGCGGCATGTCTATGCCATCGATCGTCTCCCCCCGCCGCGGCGGGAGATGTTGCTCCGTTAGCCGACATGATAGAGCGCACCATCCGATCCGGCGGGATCGGGACCTGCTCCCGCAGCGCCTCAAAGAAATTCACCGAAAGGCCGCCTCGATGCCCCGCAATACCATCACATGGCAAACCACTTGCCTGGCGGTTAGTGTCGCCGTGGTGTCTCTGCTGACATGCTTTGGTCTGATGCATCCCTGGATTACGGGTGACACTGCAAGCTGGCTCGCCCCTTGCTCGGGGATCGCGTGCTTTGCCGGTGCACGCTTTCCGCTGTATCGCATCGTCTATCTGGTCATCACGTTTGACGGCCGGTTTCCCGCCCTGCTGCCTTGGGTGCAGGTCTCGCTATTCCTCGTCGCCGGGTTTCAACTGGCGTCCTCATCCCGTCGCGCCGGCGCATCGCCCGCCGCCGCCGCCGCGATTGCTCTAGCTTTTCCCCTCAGCAATATGCTGCTGATCTGGGGACGCGCCGAAATTCCCGAAATCCTTGCCCGCGCGGCTCTCCTCGCCGCCCTCGCGGCCTCGCTCGACGCCGCCATCGCCCCTGCCTCGCGCCTCGCCTCCCTCCGCGCCGGTATCTTCGGGAGTGCGGCCTATCTCCTCGACCCCGCGCAACTGCCCTTCATCGTCGTTCTCCCCATACTCATCGCGTGGCTCCAGCAACGCAGCAACACATCCCGCGCGCACTGGCTTCAGCCCACCCGCACGGCGGCGTTACTTGCGCTGCCCTTTCTTGTCATTGCCAGCGTCCGTCTCGCAACGCTGGATAGTTTCAACATTGTTTCGTTCGGCGGCTACGAGATCTCCGGCCTCGCCGCTGAAATCCTCACTCCGGCCACCGAAGCGGAATTGCCCCCCAGGCTGCGCCCGATCGGAGCCGAAATCCTGAGCCGCAAATCCGAACTCATCCGCAGTCGCCAGATCCCGGCAACGCCGCTGAATTCTACCGGTCACGCCTCTCTCGCCTCCGAGGCGATCGGTTATTTCGATATCTTCGCCCGCTATTATGACGTCATGCTCCGCGAGACCGTCCTTCCCCTCCGCCAGCCCCAGCAGAGCTGGGTGGCTTTCAATCACGAGATGCAGACATTTTCCTTCGCCGTCATCCGGCATGAAAAAGTGATCTATGTCCTCTGGATTGCCGGTGCGCTCGCGCGGCTGTTCGGACGCATGACGATGCTGAACCTCCCCTTCGTGCTGGCTGCCGCCGCACTTCTGCTGATCCTCATCATGCGCCGGCCAGTCACCCACCCCGCACCGCAACCGCGCGACACATGTCTCCTCTTCGGACTGACCGCCGCGTACACGATCGGCACCGGCATCCTCGGTTGCCTCGTCGCTTTCCCCGCCCAACGATATATCGACGGTGCGGGCCTCCTCATTACCGCCTGGCCTCTTTATGCCTGCTTTCATCTGACCGGACTTTTTGCCCCGGCTCGTACCTGATGCCGCGTCTCGCCTCATCTTGTTGTCCAGACCATCGTCCAATCAGATGGAATCATCTGATCGGATAAAGACGCTGGGTTTATCAACAGGATAGAGCACGACATCCAATCCGAAAGAATCGGAAACTGCTCTGGGCTCTATTCCCGTTTCCGCCACGCGCGCCGCAGTCCATCGCGTCGCCCGCCCACCGCAAATCCTTAGCGACCTAATCATTCATAGAAAAACTGTATAAGTTTGTTAATAATATTAAAATATATACACGATTCCAATATAAAAACGCTACAAAAACCAAAGAATGAAACGGAGTCGGTCGTGCAAGATACAATAAAATGGCTATTTTTTGGTTTTTTTATCGGAATAATTATTACGCTTCCAATCATCGTTTTCGTCGAATATGCTTATTTTGGAAATCTGTATTCTTTCACTCATTATCGTTTCAACGGCAGAAAGAGTATAGCCTATTTTTATCAGTCGCTGGACTTGATGTATATGGGAACCGGACAATTTATACATACAATAGATTATATAAATCACAGATCGAAACACCTTCATATCATTGTCACGCCCATAAGCATAAATGATTACAAGGTAAAAATCGCAAACGTGTCCCAAAACGCCTGCCGCCTCATTGTCGACATGTCGTACAGTTCAAACATAGTAAAATTCATATATATCAATGATACGGCAGTCGGCCTGTTTCACTTCCAGCCGATCAGCGGCCACTTCCTTCTCGTCGACGGCAAGGCCGTCTCCCCCGGCCAGGACGCCTACGCCCGGCGCCTGTGCGCCAGAACCGCCGGGCGCGTGCAGATCGGCATGGAAATATCGGCCCACCCGTCCAACACCTGAGCCGCCAGAATCTAACCCTGAAAGCCATCCCGGATATTTGTCGCTCATCTCAACAATCATAAACAAAACAATAAAAACCTGAAAACGCTATAATATTGGACGTTTTTTCCCATCTCCCGCCATTCTCAGCCCGCACCGGCTAGGGTAAAACCTCTCGCGGTGGGTTAGAGCATCACCCGGTCGGCCGAGCTCATCTGACCGGATCAGCATGCTCGCGATATCAATGAAACAGGGCGCGACACCCGCTCCAAAAGGATCGGCACGTGCTCCAGGGGAGATGGCGTTGATCTATCGATGCATCGATTGCGGGAAAACCTCCTTCGAAACCGAATGCCCGTGGTGCCCGGCGGCGCATGACGCCGATGAGCCCGCGTCGGGCGAAGCGGCGGCGCAGATCCCGCTCGATCCCGCCTTCCTCCCCGAATTTCAATACCGGCCCAGAAACCTGCTCCTTCGCCTGCTCCTGAAGCGGCGAAACCAGGCCCGGCTCGACACCGCGCGCAACAACATCCTGCAAAAATACGCCCGGTTCCGGATCCCCTATTTCGCCAATTTCATCGCCATCGCCGGCTCCGGCGAAGCTGGGCTCGAACTCGCCGCCCTGACCGACCCGGCGGCGAACGACAATCACTCGGATACCGCCATCTTCCGCGAAATCCTGGTCCGCAAAGGCTTCGCCGAATTGCGCGATGCGCCGGAACTCTTCGGCAAGCTTCTGCTCACCACCCGTTTCAGCGAGGATTACCGCGCGTTTTGCCTGGAGTCCGTGCCCCATGTCCGGGACAGCCTGCGCGAGACGCTGAAATCATGGATCGCCGAAACCGGCCCCCGCTTCAGGAACGACCTCTGCCTCTTTCTCCATGTCCTGTGGTCCAGCAACATCAGGCATCCCGAGTTGCCCTTCAACGATCGCGCCGCGACGACCTACGGAACGCCCCTGCTGCCCCGCCAGCGTGTCAGGGACGTGCTGGACATCTGCGAAGCCATTCATCTCGATCTCCTGGTCCAGCGCCTCGATGCCCGGCTGGTTCATTTCGACCCCGACCGCACCGTCTCGATCGCCCATGTCGATGCGATGAACACCGATGATTTCGAAAAATTCCTCGCCGCCCTGTTCAGGATCGCCGGCTTCGAAATCGATGAAACCCGGCCCGGCGGCGATCGCGGCAGCGTGATGTTCGGCGCCCAGTTCGGCAAACGCGTCGTCATCCACGCGATCAGCGAGTCCGGCAGCGTCGCCGCCGCCGCCGTGCAGGACGCGATCTCCGCCCGCAACGTCTACGCCTGCGACGACGCCATCGTCGTCACCAACGCCTACTTCACCAGATCCGCAACCGACCTCGCCAACGCCGCCGGCATCGCCTTGATCGACCGCGTCGAACTCCAGAACTATCTCGACGAATACAATCTCCGCATCACCGAGGCCTATCAGGAAGTGGCAAACCCCGCCCTCGCCTGAAGCAGGGCCAGCCCTGTCAACCACCTTCCCGCCTGCGCATGCTCCTTGCCTACCCCCCGCCGATCGTGCTTGTTAGAAAAAATGACAACCGAAGCCGCACCGCAGGGCTTTCTGCTCCGCTTCGTCGGCTTCATCGCCGCACTCTGCGCCTGCGTCGCCGCCGAGGGCATGCGCTGCCGCCGCGGCGGCCCGGTCACCGTTCTCGCCTGGTCCCGCCTGCGCCGCCTCTGCGCCCGCTTCGAATCCCTCGCCGCCAGGCCGCCCGCGTCGCCGCGCCATCGCGCCCGCCGTCCAGGCCGCGCCGCCGCGCGCTCACCTCTGCCACGCGCCGCCGCGCGCTCGCCCCTGCCGCGCGATTTCGGCTGGCTGCGGCAAACCTTTCCCGCCGCCGCCGCCCTCGCGCCGCAGCTCCGCGCCCTGCTCGATGCGCCGGACATGCAGGGCTTCATCGCCGCAACCCCCACCGCCGGCCGCATCCTCCGCCCGCTCTGCCACACGCTCGGCCTCCGCCTGCCGCCCATCCTCGCGCTGCCGCCCCGCAAGCGCAAACCACGGCCCAAACCCGCGCCCAAACCCGTGCCCGATCTTGCGCCCGATCCCGCGCCCGATCCCGCTTCGGCGGCGACCTACACCCGCATGAACCTGGCCGCCCCGCACCAGGCGCCTGCGCCCGGCGGCAAGCCAGTCACCCCCTGGCCCCGCCCGCCGGACCGCCGCTTCATCCCCCCACACCGCCTCCGCACCTGACGATCCGGCGCCCCCCGCGCCCGGCCGCACACCCATGCCCGATTCAAGCGTTTGACCCGGCCGCGCGCCAATCCTAAACGCAACGCATGACACAGTCCGAAGCCGATACCCCCACGAGCTGGCCCTTCCGCGAAGCCGAACGCGTCGTCCACCGCCTGCACAAATCGGGGAAATCCACGGCCCTGTTCGAAACCGGCTACGGCCCGTCCGGCCTGCCGCATATCGGCACCTTCATGGAGGTCGCCCGCACCTCCTGGATCAGGCTCGCCTTCACCAGACTCACCGGCCTGCCCTCGAAGCTGCTCGCCTTCTCCGATGACATGGACGCCTTGCGCAAAGTCCCCGGCAATGTTCCGCAGCAGGACATGCTGCGCGAATTCATCGGCCAGCCGCTCACCCGCGTGCCCGACCCCTTCGGCACCCATCCGAGCTTCGGCGCCCACAACAACGCCCGGCTGCAAGCCTTCCTCGACTCCTTCGGCTTCGAATACGAATTCGCCTCCTCCACCGAATACTACACCTCCGGCCGCTTCAACGACGCGCTGCGCGCCGTCGCCGCGAAGCACGATGTCATCCGCGACATCATCCGCCCGACCCTCGGCCCCGAGCGCCGCGCCACCTATTCGCCCATCCTGCCGCTGCACCCGCGCACCGGCCAGGTCATGCAGGTCGCGATCGACGAGGTCGATGTCGATGCCGCAACCGTCACCTGGCGCGATCCGGAAACCGGCATCCTCCACGAAACCTCGATCCTCGATGGCGGGGCCAAGCTGCAATGGAAGGCGGACTGGGCGATGCGCTGGTTCGCCCTCGGGGTGGACTACGAAATGTCCGGCAAGGACCTGATCGATTCCGTCCGTCTCTCCAGCGCCATCGTCCGCGCCCTCGGCGGCGAGCCGCCCGAAAGCTTCACCTACGAGCTGTTCCTCGACGAACACGGCCAGAAGATCAGCAAGTCGAAGGGTAACGGCCTCTCGGTCGAGCAATGGCTGACCTATGCCCCGGCCGAAAGCCTCGGCCAGTTCATGTTCGCTTCGCCCCAGCGTGCCAAGCGCCTGTATTTCGACGTCATCCCCCGCGCCACCGACGAATACCTGACCCACCAGGACAATCTGCGCGAAGGCAAGGGTAGGGCGGAGGACAATCCCGCCTGGTTCATCCATGGCGGCGACATCCCCACCGCGTCGAGCAGCCCGATCCCCTTCGCCATGCTGCTCAACCTCGCCTCGGTGGTGAACGCCGAAACCCCCGACCTGCTCTGGGGCTTCATCCGCGCCTACCGGCCCGAGGCAACGCCGGACACCGCCCCCTTCCTCGCCCGGCTGGTCGATTTCGCGGTCCGCTACTATCAGGATTTCATCAAGCCGGCGAAGCAATACCGCCCCCCCACCGAGCTGGAGCGCGCCGCCCTGCTCGACCTCGCGGATGCTCTGAAAACCATCCCCGATGATGCCGACGCCGAAGCCCTGCAGAACCTGCTCTACGACATCGGCAAGCGCCACCCCTTCGCCAGCCTGCGCGAATGGTTCGGCTGCCTTTACCAGGTCCTGCTCGGCCAGACCGAGGGCCCGCGTTTCGGCGGCTTCATCGCCCTGTACGGCATCGCCCCCACGATCGGCCTGATCGAACAGGGCCTCGCCCTCTCCTGATCGCGGGCCTGATCACGGGCCTGATCGCGGGCGCCGTTCAGGTCAGCGCATCAGCCGCTCGATCGTCGGCTGCAACGCGGCGGCGATCCGGCGCATGCCCTCGGCATCCGGGTGCAGCGCGGGCTCGGGGGGGTGCATCCGCGGATCTACATAGAGTGCCGGGTCGGGGCGGCCGCCGGTCTCCAGCACATGCCCGACATCGCGGAACGTGACGAGCGAGCTTGCGGCATAGTGGCGGGCGAGAGCCGCGTTGATTGTCCGCGTCTGCGCGCTGATCCACGCCGAGCGGATCGAGGGCAGGATGCCGAGCAGCAGCACATGCGCGCGGGGAACATGGCGGTGCAGATCATCCACCACCGCCTCGATTCCCGGCACCGTCTGCCCGGCCCCCCAATGGGTGCGGCCGAGATTGTTGGCGCCGATCAGCAGCACGACGAGTCTCGGATGCAGGCCGGCGAACTCGCCATGGTCGATCCGCCAGATCACGCTCGCCGTGGTGTCGCCGATCAGGCCGAAATTCAGCGCGTCGTAACGCCCGTAATAATGCCGCCAGATCGGCAGGATCTGCTGGTAGGGGTGCTTCCCCTCGCGATGCCAGTATTCGGTGATCGAATCGCCGAGCCAGACCAGCCGCGCATTGGGATGCGCGCGCGCCTCCTGCCTCGTGTGCTCGAAACGCTGCCGCCACCAGGGCAGGTCCATCCGCCCGATCGGCGCGGCGGCAAGATTGACATGCGCCTGGGCGGTGAGCGGAACAAGCAATGCCAGCAGCAGGCAGAGGCGAAGGATCATGCGGACCTCGATGGATCGTGGCGCCCGAAGACGCGAGGATAGAAGAACAGATACGCCCCCTGGAACAGCCCGGCGAGCAGGAAGGGTGCGGCGAGGGCGCCGGACTCGAACAGCACGCCGGCCAGCGCCGGGGCGACGCCGCGCGGGATGAGCACCGAGATCGTGTTGACGCTGGCGGCAAGCCCCCGCCGCTCGCTGCGCACAATGCCGAGGGCGACCGCCTGGCGCGCCCCGGCCGTGCCGCGGTTGAAGGCCGAGCGCAGGGCGTAGATGACCAGTGCCACGCCGAAGCTCGGCGCGAAGGGCAGGGCGAACAGGCTGACCAGCCCGATCCCGCGCATCAGCACCACCGCCCGCACCGTGCCGAGAAGCCGGGTCAGCCGCCCGGTGGTCAGTGCCGCGATCCCGGCCGCGGCGAAGGCGATCGCGAGCGCGGGGCCGATGGCGGCAGCCCCTGCATGGAAGCGGGCGGCGAACCACCAGGAGATGAACGGGCCGGACAGGCCGATCCCGGTGCCGTTGAGAACATTGAGCCCGGCGAGTTTCCACAGCAGGCTGTTCTCCGCCTTCGAGACGGCCTCGTGCCCCTCGGTCCGGGCGGCTTCAGGCAGGCGTGGCGGATCGGGGGTGAGGGCGAGCAGCAGGGTTGCGATCAGCGAGGCCGCGAGCGGCAGGGCGAACATCGGCCGCGCCGCGCCGATCAGCCCAGCCAGCACGGCGCCGATGGCCATGCCGAAAAACCCGATCGCGGTGTTGAGCGACAGCACCGTGCCGAACTCCCGCTTCTCGATCAGGCCGGACAGCCAGGATTGTTCCGCCGGCGCAAAGGGGCCGGCGGCGCCGTTCGCACCCCGGCCGAAGCCGCCGATCACCGCGGCGAAGGCGAGCGGCAGCGTCGCCTGGGTCAGCAGGCCGATCAGCGACGCAATCACCGAGATCGCCTCGTAGACGAGGACGAAGCGCTTGCGGCCGAAGCGGTCGCTGGCGGGGCCGACCAGCGTCGTCACCGCAACGGCGAACAGGATCGACAGGGCGAAGACAACGCCAAGCAGCGTGGCACTCCAGCCGAGCCTGGTCACATAAAGCGCGAAATCGACCACCAGCGCGCCCTGGGCGATGCTGCGCGCCCCGCGCGCGCCCATCAGGCGGGCGATGTCGGGGCGCGCCGTTGCCATCAGATGCCGGCCGGGATCAGGATCAGGCTCAGCCCGCCGAGAACGGCGCAGTAGAAGGCGAAGGGGCCGAGCGCCCAGCGGTCGTGATCGCGGAAATAGCGCATCAGGAAGGCGGTCGAGAGATACGCCACCACCCCGGCGACGATGGCGGCGATCACGGCGGTGCCGAACATGCCCCGCGCGGCGGCGGCGTGGTGCAGCAGATGCGGCACCTCGACCACGGCGGCGCCGGCGATCACCGGGGTCGCCATCAGGAAGGCGAAGCGGGCGGCGGCCTCGTGGTCGAGCCCGCGGGTCAGGCCGCCCACGATCGCCGAGCCCGAGCGCGACAGGCCGGGCAGGAAGGCGAGGCACTGGAACAGGCCGATGATCACGGCGTCGCGCAGCGTCATCTGGCCGATGCCGAACCCGTTCCCGGTGCGGCGTCGACGCAGCTTTTCGCCGATCACCAGCACCGCGCCGTTGGCGATGAGGAAGGCGGCGGCGATTTCGGGACTGGCGAAGAGATGCTGGATCGGCTTTTTCAGCGCGAAGCCGATGATCACGGCGGGCAGCGTGGCAACGACGAGGCGCAGCAGCAGGCCGCGCTGGGCATCGACCTCGCCGGGGTCGCCGCGGCCGAGCAGGCCGGTGAACATCGCCCACCATTCACGCCAGAAATAGAGCAGCAGCGCCGTCGCGGTGCCGACATGCAGAAGCACCACGAAGGGCAGGAAGGACGGCGCGGCCTGGTCGATCCGCCAGTGCAGCAGGGCGGGGACGATCACGACATGGCCAAGGCTGGAGACGGGAAAGAGTTCCGTGGCGCCTTGCAGGAAGGCGAACAGGATTGCGGTCAGCAGGGTCATGGCGGCTCCGGCGGTTGAGGGTGCGGCTTCCTTGGCAAACAAGTGGCGCAAAGGCAACGCGGCCGGGTGGCGGCCGCCAACCCGGCGCCGCCCGGCTTGCCATTCCTTCATCCGCCGCACATAGTTCCGTCATTATCCGGAGCCGTTTTTCGCGGTCTGACGTGAGCGTGCCGGCGCCGCATTGCTGAATTTGGAAACCACCATTGTCGATCTCTCCGCTGCGGATGTTTCAGCCCCTGTGCCGTCTGGTCTCTGCGCTCGCCCGGCCGCGAAGACTGGTTGCGCTGTTCCTCTGTTTCGGATTGGCGACCGGCACGGAACTCGCGTTCCTCGTGCCGATCGGCCAGGTGGCCGACGAGCCGTGTCAGATGGCGCGGGCCGATGGGTTGCTCTATGGCCAGCTTCTCGGCCATCGGGTGATAGATCCCCTCCAGCACCATGTCTCTTCCGCGGTGACCAACAACGCCGCCGTCGTCCGTATTTGGCAGCTGATGCTGGAGAACGGGGAAGGCAACAAGCGGGTCTCGCAGGCGCAGATGGCACAGGCGCGGGCGGTAAGGTGGTCCGGTCGCACGACGCTCATGGATTGTCCGAACACCGTTGCGTATTTTCCGGCGCTGTTCCTGCCGGCGACGATCGGGCTCGGCGCCGGTTGGCTCGCCGGCCTGTCGCCCTGGCGGACGGTGCTGCTCGGCCGGGTCCTGATGCTGGCGGCGTTTCTTGCCATGGGGGCGGCGGCGCTGGCGCTGGCGCGCTGGGGGCATGCCCTGCTGTTCGCGATGCTGATGCTGCCGATGACGGTGTCGCTCGCCGCCTCGTTCAACGTCGATGGCCAGATGATCGGCGCGGCCGCGCTCGCGGCGGCGCTGCTGACAAGCGATCCCGAGCGTGAGCCCGCCCGGCGCTGGCTCGCCGCCGCGCTGCTCGTGCTGATGATCATGACCAAGCCGCCCTACATGCCGCTGCTGTTCATCGGCCTGCTGCCGCTGGCGCAGCCGCGCTGGCGCGCCGTTCTGGCCCGGCTGTCACTGCTGGCGGTGCCGTCGCTGGTCTGGCTCGGCGTGGCGCATCATGTCTCGGCGGCGCCCATCTATCACGTCGCCCCCTACCATCCGGGGCCGCTCTGGCCCGGCCGGCACGACCTGTGGCTGACCACGATCGATCCGGCCGCCGGCCTGCGCAGCCTGATCGCGCATCCGCTTGCGGTGGCCCTGCTGCCCCTCCACGCCCTCGCCGCCAACGCGCCGCTCTACCTGCGCGAGGCGATCGGCACACTCGGCTGGCTCTCGGTCATACTGCCCCGATGGGACTATCAGGGCTGGAGCCTCGCCCTGCTCGTGGCACTCCTCGGCACGATGCTGGCCGGCCCCGCCGACCGTCGCTCGGCGGGCGATGCCGGGTTCGCGGCGCTGCTGGTGCTGGGCGGCGTGCTGGCGATGATGCTCGCGGTCTATCTGAGCTGGACCTATACCGGGTACGACCGGATCGACGGTATCCAGGGGCGCTATTTCCTGGTGATCCTGCCGTTTCTGCTTTTCCTGCGGCCCGGACCGGGCTGGAGACCGGGCACGGTGGCTTCGCGTCAGGCGATCGAGACGCTGGCCGCGCTGCCGGCGGCGGTGATGGCGCTGGCCAATCTCGCCGTGTTGCCGCAGATCCTGGCCCGGATCTTTTACTGAGCCGTGCAGGCGCCGTTTGCCGCGGCGCCGGTTTGCCGATAAAAGGAAATCACTCGCGTTATGGTTGTGATGGCGCCGGCCTCTGCGCGGCGCGCGCGGTCGCACGGCGCATGGCGCATGGCGCATGGCGCATGGCGCATGGCGCATGGCGCAGGAAAGGGACATGTCGTGTCGGCACAGGCAAGCCCGGTCACGGTTTCGGTCGTCGTGCCGTTTCACAACGAGGCCGGCAATGTGGCGCCGCTCTACGAGCGGCTCGCCACCGTGCTCGATGGCAGCGGCGAGAGCTGGGAGCTGGTCTGCGTCAATGACGGCAGCCGGGATGCGACGCTCGCCGCCCTGCTCGGCCTCGCCGCGCGCGATGCGCGGGTGCGGGTGATCGACCTGTCGCGCAATTTCGGCAAGGAGGCGGCGCTGACCGCCGGGCTCGACCATGCGCGCGGCGCGGTGGCGGTTCCACTCGACGCCGATTTGCAGGACCCGCCCGAGGCGATTCCCGCGCTGCTGGCGAAATGGCGCGAGGGTTATGACGTGGTCAACGCCACGCGGGTCTCGCGCGAGGGCGACGGCGCGGTGAAGCGGTGGACCGCGCACATGTTCTACCGGGTGATGAACCGGCTGAGCGATGTGCCGATCCCGCGCGATACCGGGGATTTCCGGCTGATCGCCCGGCCGGCGCTGGAGGCGCTGAAGCGGCTGCCGGAGCGGCGGCGGTTCATGAAGGGACTGTTCGCCTGGATCGGCTTCCGCACCACCACCATCGCCTATCACCGCGCCCCGCGCCATGCCGGGCGGACCAGCTGGACCTACTGGAAATTGTGGAATTTCGCGCTGGAGGGGGTGACCTCGTTTTCCAGCGCGCCGCTGCGGCTGGCTTCCTATCTCGGCTTCGCCGTCTCGGTCTTCGCCTTCGTCTACGCGGCGGTGACGATCTTTCGCAAGCTGGTCTATGGCAACCCGGTGCAGGGCTATCCCTCGCTGCTGGTCGCCATCCTGTTCCTCGGCGGGGTGCAGCTCATCGCCCTCGGCATGATCGGCGAATATCTCGGCCGGCTCTACGAGGAGAGCAAGCAGCGGCCGCTCTACATCGTGCGCGAAGTCATCGGCGGGAGCGCGCCGGACTCATGAGGCGGCGAAGCGCTGGATGCGTTCGGACATCGCCGCGACGCCGTTGCCGCGATTGCCGGACAAGGCGCCGATCAGCCCCCATTCCTTGAGGAAAACCGGCGGTGTGGCGCGGATCTCCGCCGGGGGGCGGCCGGAATAGACCTGCAACAGCATGGCGACGAGGCCGCTGACGATCGCGGCGTCCGACGCGCCGGCGAAATAGAGCTTCCCATCCGCGAGCTTCGGCTCCAGCCAGACCCGGCTCTGGCAGCCGGGCACCAGCCGGTCGTCGGTCTTCAGCGCCTCGGGGAAGGCGGGCAGCGCCTGGCCGAGTTCGATGATGAACTGGTAGCGGTCCATCCAGTCATCGAACAGGAACAGCTCGTCATGCAGGGCGGCGATCGCCGCGGCAGCGCTTTCCTGCGCGGGGGTGACGAAGGGCGGCGCGCTCATGCCGGGCGGACCAGGCGGTGGTGCTTCTTGCCGGACGAGAGCTTGGCCGCGCCGTCGATCACGTCGGCGAGGGTGACCATGTGCGCCTCCTCGGCGATCGGGGCGTCGTTGAGCCGCGCGCCGCCGCCGCGGATCAGCCGGCGCGCCTCGCCGTTGCTGGCGGCGAGCCCGGCTTTCACCAGCAGGGCGAAGGCGGGAATGCCGGCTGCAAGCTCGGCGGCGGGGATATCGATCCCCGGCAGGGTTTCCGCCGCCTCGCCGCCCTCGAAGGTGCGGCGCGCGGTCTCGGCCGCGGCCTCGGCGGCGGCGCGCCCGTGGCAGAGCGCGGTCGCCTCGGTGGCGAGGATCTTCTTCGCCTCGTTGATCTCGGCCCCTTGCAGCGCCTCCAGCCGGGCGATCTCGTCGAGCGGCAGGTCGGTAAACAGGCGCAGGAAGCGGCCGACATCCGCATCCTCGGTGTTGCGCCAGAACTGCCAGTAGTCGAACGGGCTGCGCCTTGCGGCCGAGAGCCAGACGGCGCCGGCCGCGGTCTTGCCCATCTTCGCCCCCGAGGCGGTGGTGATCAGCGGCGCGGTCAGGCCATAGACCTGCTTGGCGTCGGTGCGGCGGACGAGGTCGATGCCCTGGACGATGTTGCCCCACTGGTCCGACCCGCCCATCTGGAGCACCACGCCGTAGCGGCGGTTCAGCTCGCGGAAATCATAGGCCTGCAGGATCGAGTAGTTGAATTCGAGGAAGGTCAGCCCCTGTTCGCGCTCCAGCCGCGAGCGGACCGAGTCGAAGGACAGCATGCGGTTGACGCTGAAATGCACGCCGACCTCGCGCAGCAGGTCGATATAGCCGAGCGTATCCAGCCAGTCGGCATTGTTGACCATGACGGCGTCGGAGGGACCGTCGCCGAAGCGCAGATAGGCGGCGATGTTGTCGCGGATGCCGGCCATGTTCAGCGCGATCTGTTCCTCGGTGAGGAGCTGGCGGGCTTCTTCGCGGAAGGAGGGGTCGCCGATGCGGGTGGTGCCGCCGCCGAGAATGGCGACCGGCTTGTGCCCGTGCTTCTGCAGCAGGCGGAGCATCATGATCTGGATCATGTGGCCGACATGCAGGCTGTCGGCCGTGCAGTCGAAGCCGATATAGCCGGCGATCGGGCCGGCACGCATCGCCTCGCGCAGCCCTTCGGTGTCGGTGCACTGGAAAATGTAGCCGCGCGCTTCTGCCTCGCGCAGGAAATCGCCGGTATCGGTCATGATCATGGTTCCGCCGTGGTCGGGGTGGCCGCAACCGGCCCGTTTGTCTTCAGATGGGCGCGGGGTAGCACGCGGGGGCCGGCGTGCCAATTCCGCCCGTCGCACGCGCGGCGCGCAGGGCGCCGAGCAGGATCGCCAGCGGGGCGGCCTCGACATGCGCGAGGCTCGCCAGCAGCGGCCCGAGCACCGGCCAGAGCCAGAGCAGCACATCCGCCGGCTCCAGCCGGCCGCGCCGCCAGGCGAGCCAGGCGGTCATCACCGAAAGCGCGGCCATATCGTTCACATAGGCGTAGGGCGTGACGAGCAGGGTGAGGCAGACGGTGAGCGAGGCGCGGGCGACCGGGTCCGGCGCTGGAACTCGCCAGGCCCGCCAGCACCAGGTCGCGGCGGCCAGTGCCGCGGCGGCCTGCGCCGCGCCGGCAAGCGCCACGCTGGCGCCGAGGCTGCGCGCCATCCAGAACACCGACACACCGTTCAGCTCGTAGCGCGCCGGGAACGGGGCGACGAGATGGGCGTGCGCCGCCGCCATGCCCGGGCCGAGCCAGGCCGCCCAGATCGCCGGGCCGGTGATCAGGGTGATCGCGGCGGCCAGGGCGGCTGCCAGTGCTGCGCCGGTGGCAAGGCCCCGCCAGTCGCCGCGCGCGAGCAGCACCACCGGGCCGAGCAGCCCGGCCTGCGGCTTGAGCGAGAGCAGCCCGAACAGCGCGCCCGCCGCCGGTTGCCGGGCCGACGCCGCGGCGAGTGCGGCGATGAAGATGCAGCCCGAGAGCGGGCCGAATTCACCGATCGACACGCCGATGAGCGACGCGGGCCCGAGCAGCCCCGCCGCGATGACCGGCCATGGCGCGCCGGCGCGGCGTAGCAGGAACGGGCAGGGCAGGGCGATCAGGATCGTCCACACCAGCAGGCCGGCGCCGGGCGCGAGCGGGGCCAGCGGCAGCATCGCGAGAAGCGCCGGCGGCGGGTAGAAGAACTGCATGAAGCCCGGCAGCCCCGCCCCTACATGCGCCGCCGTCCAGCCAAGAAAGCGGAACGGCGTATAGAGGCTCGCCGGCGCGGCCGAGACGGCGATATGCGCGGCCGGCCAGAAGGCGAAGAAATCGCTCGGCAGCACCGCCGGCACCACCTGCTTCCCCTCGAACATGGCGGCGGCGATCACGCCCAGCACATGGAGCATCGCCCGTGCCGGCGACAGCCAGGCCAGGCTCGCGATGCCGAGCAACAGCCAGGGCAGGAAGGTGCGCCCGTTGACCGCCGGGCGGAAGCTGCCGCGCGCCGCGCGAGGTTCCACGTCCGATCCTTTGCTCCGGTTCTTGTAAACCCCGCCGCCGCGGCGGATAAGCGAAGCATGCCCGAAACAGGTTTCCAGACCGCTAACGACGGCGCCGCGCTGCACGCGATCGGCCTGATGAGCGGCACCTCGCTCGACGGGGTCGATGCCGCGGTGATCCGGACCGATGGCGAGCGCATCCTCGCTACCGGCCGCTCGGCCACGCTGTTCTACGAGGAGCCGCTCCGCGCCCGGCTGCGCGCCCTGCTCGACGCCGCCCCCGGACTGCCGGCCGACGACCCGGAACTCCGCGCGCTCGACCGCCTGCTGGCCGACCGCCATGCCGAGGCGGTGGCGATGGTGGCGAGCCGGGCCGATGTGGTGGGGTTCCACGGCCAGACCATCCTGCACGACCCCGACCGGCGGCGGACCTGGCAGATCGGCGATGCGGCGCATCTCGCCCACAAGACGCGGCTGCCGGTGGTGCATGATTTCCGCAGCGCCGATGTCGCCGCCGGCGGGCAGGGCGCGCCGCTCGCGCCGCTGTTCCACGCCGCCCTTGCCGAGGCGCTGGAGAAGCCGCTGCTGGTGGTCAATATCGGCGGGGTCGCCAACATCACCTGGCTCGGCCCGGCGGGCGAGGTACTGGCCTGCGACACCGGGCCCGGCAACGGCCCGCTGGACGACTGGGTGCAGCGCGCCACCGGCGCCGCCTTCGACGCTGACGGCGCGCTGGCCGCCGCCGGGCGTCTGGATGAGCGGCGTCTCGCGCGGCTGATGGACGATCCCTGGTTCGCGAGGCCGGCGCCGAAATCGCTCGACCGGCTGCATTTCTCCACCCGCCTCGCGGCGGCGACGGAGGGATTGTCCGCCGCGGACGGGGCGGCGCTGCTCGCCGCCTTCACCGCCGCGGCGATCGCGGCCTCGCCGCTGCCGGCGCCGCCGCTGCGCGTGCTGGTGGCCGGCGGCGGACGGCACAATGCCGCGATCATGGCGGCGCTGCGCCGGCACTTCGCCGCCCCGGTCGAGCCGGTCGAGGCGGTGGGCTGGGATGGCGATGCGCTGGAGGCGCAGTGTTTCGGGTTTCTCGCGGTTCGCGCCCTGCGCGGCCTGCCGCTCTCGCTGCCCGGGACGACCGGCGTGCCCGCGCCGCTCGCGGGCGGGCGGATCGTCCGGCCCGGCCCAGAGTCAGAATAGGAGTCGGAACCGGAAGCGGGCGGCTCAGCCGCCGGAGCGCGCGGCCTTGCGGGCGGCGGGCTTTGCCTTGGTGGCGGCCGCCTTCGGTTTCGCAGCGGCCTTCGGCTTCGCGGCGGCTTTCGGCTTCGCGCTGGCGGCCTTCGGCGCCGCCGCGTCCCTCGACTTTGCTGTGGGCGACTTTGCTGTGGGCGACTTTGCTGCGGGCTTGGCGCCCTTGCGGCCGCGCGGCGCCAGCGTCTTGCCCTTCTCGGCGAGCAGGGCGACCGCCTCCTCCAGCGTCACCGTGCCGAGTTCGCTGCCGCGCGGCAGGGTCGCGACCGTCTTGCCATGCTGGACATAGGGGCCGAAGCGGCCCTTGCGCGCGGTCACGCTCTCGCTGTCCTTCGGGTGCGGGCCGAGATCGCGGATGCCTTCCTGCTTCTTCGCCAGCACCATCACCGCGCGGTTGAGGCCGACGGCCAGCACGTCGTCATCCTTGTCGAGCGAGGCGAAGATCGGGCCCATCTTCACATACGGGCCGAACCGGCCGATGCCGGCCTGGATCTCCTGCTTCGTCTCCGGATGCACGCCGATCACGCGCGGCAGCGAGAGCAGGCCGATCGCCTGCTCCAGCGTGATCGCCTCGCCGGTCATCCCGCGCGGCAGGGCGGCGCGGCGGGGCTTCGCCTTCTTGTCCTCCGGATCGGGCTCGCCGAGCTGGACATAGAGACCATAGGGGCCGCGCCGCAGCGTGACGGGAATCCCCTCGGCATTTTCGCCGAGCTGCTTCATCCCGTCGCGCAGCTGCTCGCCCTCCTCCTCGCCGCCCTCGACGGCGAGGCGGCGGGTATACTGGCATTCGGGATAGTTCGAGCAGCCGATGAACGCGCCAAAGCGGCCGAGCCGCAGGCCGAGCCGGCCGCTGCCGCAGGCCTGGCAGACCCGCGGGTCCGACCCGTCCTCGCGGGCGGGGAAGAAATGCGGGCCGAGATCCTCGTCCAGCGCGTCGATCACGTCGGAGATCTTGAGATCCTTGATCTGCTCGACCGCGCCGGAGAAGTCGGCCCAGAAATCCCGCATCACCGCCCGCCAGTCGAGCCGGCCGTCGGAGACCTCGTCGAGCTTCTCCTCCAGATTGGCGGTGAAGCCGGTCTCGACGTACCGGCCGAAGAAGCCGACCAGGAAGGCCGTGACCAGCCGGCCGCGATCCTCGGGGATGAAGCGGCGGTTTTCCATCCGCACATAGTTGCGCTCGCGCAGCACGGTCAGGATCGAGGCATAGGTCGAGGGCCGGCCGATGCCGAGCTCCTCCATCCGCTTGACCAGGGTGGCCTCGGAAAAGCGCGGCGGCGGCTGGGTGAAATGCTGCTCGGCGGCCACCGGCCCGCTGGCGAGCGGGTCGGATTTCGCCATCGGCGGCAGCAGCCGCGCGGTCTCGTCCTCCGGGTCCTCGTCCATGCCCTCGCGGTAGAGCTTGAGGAAACCGTCGAAGGCGAGGATCGAGCCGGTGGCGCGCAGGGTGGTGCCGGCGGCATCGGCAAGCTCGACCGTGGTCTGGTCCAGCTCGGCCGACTGCATCTGCGAGGCGAGGGCGCGCTTGTAGATCAGCTCATACAGCCGCGCCTGCTCGGGCGAGAGATGGCGGGCGGCGCGCTCGGGGGTAAGGGCGAAATCGGTCGGGCGGATCGCCTCGTGGGCTTCCTGCGCGTTCTTCGCCTTGGACTGGTATTCGCGCGGGGCGGCGGGCAGGTAGTTCGCACCGAACGCGTTCTTCACCTGGTCGCGGGCGGCGGTGATCGCCTCGCGCGCCATCTGCACGCCGTCGGTTCGCATGTAGGTGATCAGGCCCACCGTCTCGCCGCCGATCTCCACCCCCTCGTAGAGCTGCTGGGCGGTGCGCATGATGGATTGCGCCGTCATATGCAGCTTGCGCGAGGCGTCCTGTTGCAGGGTCGAGGTGGTGAAGGGCGGCGGCGGGTTGCGGCGGACGCGCTTCTTCTCGATCGAGACGACGCTGAAGGTGCCGCGTTCGACCGCCGCCTTCGCCGCATCGGCCGCTGCCTTGTCCGCAAGGTCGAACTGGTCGAGCTTGCGGCCGTCGAGATGGGTGAGGCGGGCGCGGAACGGCGCGCCGGCGGGGGTGCGGAACTCGGCCTCGATCGTCCAGTATTCGCGCGGGCGGAACAGCTCGATCTCGGCCTCGCGCTCGCAGATCAGCCGCAGCGCGACCGACTGCACGCGCCCGGCGCTCTTGCTGCCGGGCAGCTTGCGCCAGAGCACCGGCGAGAGAGTGAAGCCGACCAGATAATCCAGCGCGCGGCGGGCGAGATAGGCTTCGATCAGCGGCGTGTCGAGGTCGCGCGGGGCGCGCAACGCCGCCTGCACCGCCGATTTGGTGATCTCGTTGAAGGTGATGCGGTGGACCTGCTTGCCCTTGAGCACGTTGCGCGCCTCGAGCATGGCGCGGACATGCCAGGAAATCGCCTCACCCTCGCGATCCGGGTCGGTGGCGAGGTAGAGCGTGTCCGCCCCTTTCAGCGCCTTGGCGATGGCGGCCACCTGGCGGTCGCCGCGGGCATCCTCCTCCCACGACATCGCGAAATCCTCGTCCGGGCGCACCGAGCCATCCTTCGGCGGCAGATCGCGGACATGGCCGAAGGAGGCGAGGACGGTGAACCCGTCGCCGAGATATTTGTTGATCGTCTTGGCCTTGGCCGGAGATTCAACGACGACGATGGCATTCATGTCTAGCGCGGTGTCCCGTTCAGCACTCTGAGAGCAGACAGACCCGGTTGCCCGGCAGGGTTTCGATCCGGCCGGCAAGTTCAAGCTCGGCCAGCACGGCAACAATGATCGGTGTGGAGAACTGGCAGTGCCGTGCCAGTTCGTCAACACCGACCGGGCTGGCGGAGAGCAGCGGCGGGATTTCGCGTCGGGCGCGGTCGAGCGCGTCGCCCGGCTCGGGCTCCGCCATCGGCGGCTCGGCGAGGCCGGCGGGCGGGGCGGCGATCCGCGCGTCGGGAAACAGCGCGCCGGGCCGGGGCGGCAGGTTGGCGAGGATGTCGGCGGCTGATTCGGCAAGCCATGCGCCCTGGCGGATCAGCTCGTTGCCACCGCGGGCGCGCTCGTCGAGCGGCGAGCCGGGCACGGCGAACAGCTCGCGGCCATAGTCGCGCGCGAAGCGGGCGGTGAGCAGGCTGCCCGAGCGCAGCGCCGCCTCGATGACGACGACGCCGAGGGCGAGGCCGGCGATGATGCGGTTGCGCTTGGGGAAATGCCGGGCGAGCGGTGCGGTGCCGGGCGGCGCCTCGGCCACCACGGCGCCAGCCTCGGCGATGCGGGCCTGCAGGTCGCGGTGTTCGGGCGGGTAGACCATGTCGAGCCCGCCGGGAATGGCCGCGATGGTGGTGCCCTCGCGCAGCGCCGCCGCGTGGGCAGCGGCGTCGATCCCGCGGGCGAGGCCGGAGACCACCGGATGCCCGGCGGCGGCGATCTCGCCGGCGATGTCCGCGGCGATCCGCCGTCCATTGGCCGTGGCGTTGCGTGCGCCGACCACGGCGACGATCTGGCGATGAAGCAGGGCGATGTCGCCTTTCACCGCGATGACCGGCGGCGCGTCCGGCAGCAAGGCGAGCAGCGGCGGATAATCCGCATCGCCGAGAAAGAGCAGCCTTGCGCCGAGTTCGGCATGGCGGTCGAGCTCGCGGTGGATGTCCGCGGGAGCGGGAATCCGCAGGGCGCCCCGCCGCCCGCCCATGCGCGCGAGGCCGGGCAGCGCGTCCAGCGCCTCCGCGGGGCTGGCGAAGCGCTCGCGCAGGCGGCGGAAGGTCTGGGGCCCCACGCCCTCGGTGCGGATCAGGCGCAGAAGCGTCGCCGGATCGCTCACGCCGACAGCCTGATCCTCGGCTCGGTGCCGGCGCGCAGCCGCGCGATGTTCGCCCGGTGCTTGAAGACGACGAGGGCGGCGATGGCGAGGGCGACCGGCGCCGCATGGAAGCGCCCGGACAGCAGGGCGAGCAGCGGGGCCGCGGCGAAGGCGGTCAGCGCGGCGAGGGAGGAAATCTTCCGCCAGAACGCCATGGCGAGCCAGATCAGGCAGCAGGCGGCGCCGACCGGAAAGACGAGGGCGAGCAGCACGCCGAGCCCGGTCGCCACCCCCTTGCCGCCGCGAAAGCCGAGCCAGACGGGGTAGAGATGGCCGATCACCGCGAACAGCGCGGCGAGATCGGCGGCCGTGCCGCCGGCATGGCGGGCGAGCAGCACGGCGGCGGCGCCCTTGCCGCCATCGAGCAGCAGGGTCAGCGCGGCGAGGCTCTTGCGCCCGGTGCGCAGCACGTTGGTCGCACCGATATTGCCCGAGCCGATCCGCCGCACATCGCCGAGCCCGGCCGCGCGGGTGAGCAGCAGGCCGAAGGGGATCGAACCGAGCAGGTAGCCGAGCAGGGCGTACAGCGCGATCATCCGTGCACCCGCCGCCCGGCCTTCCACGTGAAGCTGACCACCCCTTCGACCGGCCGTCCGTCGAAGGGCGTGTTCTGCGCCTTGCCGGGCAGGGCGCCGGCCTCGATCCGCCAGGGCCGCTCGGGGGCGAACAGGCAGAGATCGGCCGCGACACCGCGGGCGATGCGCCCGGCATCCAGCCCGAACAGCCGCGCCGGCCGGTCGGTCAGCAGGGAGAGTGCCGCGATCAGCCCGAGCCCGCCGGACTGCACCTGCGCCAGCGTCACCGCGAGCAGGGTGGCGAGGCCGGCGCCGCCAGGGGCGGCCTCGGCGAAGGGCAGGCGCTTGTCGTCGGCGTCGCGCGGCTGGTGGTCGGAGACCACGGCGTCGATCGTGCCATCGGCCAGAGCGGCGCAGACGGCGAGGCGGTCGGCCTCGCTGCGCAGCGGCGGCGACAGCTTCGCATAGGTGCGGAAATCGCCGATCGCGTTCTCGTTGAGGTCGAAATAGGGCGGCGCGGTGTCGCAGGTGATCGCGAGGCCCCGCCGTTTCGCGCCACGGATCAGGTCGAGCGCCTCGCCGGTCGAGACATGGGCGAAATGCACCGCGCCGCCGGTGAGTTCGGCAAGGCGGATGTCGCGCGCGACCATCATCGCCTCGGCGCAGGCCGGGATTCCGGGCAGGCCCATCAGCGTCGCCCGTGCCCCGGCGGTCGCCGCACCGCCGGCGGCAAGGCTCGGCTCCTCCGGATGCTGGACGATCATGGCGCCGAAGCCGCGCGCGTAGGACAGGGCGCGGCGCATCAGCCCGGCCGGGCCGATCGCCCGCGCGCCATCGGAGAAGGCGACCGCGCCGGCCGCGCGCAGCAGGCCGTATTCGGCGATCATCTCGCCCTTGCAGCCGCGCGTCGCCGCGCCGTAGGGGGCGATGGTGAGCCGCCCGGTCGCTGCCCCTGCACCGGCAAGGGCGCGGACCAGCGCCGGGTCGTCGGTGGCGGGGATATTGTCCGGCAGCACGGCGATGGTGGTGATGCCGGCGGCATTGGCGGCCTCGGCGGCGGTGGCGATGGTCTCGCGGTATTCATAGCCGGGCTCGCCGAGCGAGGCGCGGGCATCGACCAGGCCGGGGCAGAGGATCTGCTCGCCGGCGTCGATCATCACCGCCCCATCCGGCCGGCCGAGACCGGCGCCGAAATCGGCGATGACGCCGTCGCGCACCAGCAGGTCGCCCACCGCGTCGTGGCCGGTGGCGGGATCGACGATCCGCGCGCCGCGGATCAGCGTGTCGGGGGGCGTGTCATGCATGGGCGAGCGCCGTCCGGGCCAGCACGTCGAGCACCGCCATGCGGATGGCGACGCCCATTTCCACCTGCTCGCGAATCACCGAGCGGGTGGGGTCGTCGGCCACCTGGCTGTCGATCTCGACGCCGCGATTCATCGGGCCGGGATGCATCACCAGCGCGTCCGGCTTCGCCACGGCGAGCTTCGCGGCATCGAGCCCGTAGAAGGTGAAGAACTCGCGCGCGCTGGGGATCAGCCCGGCGCTCATCCGCTCGGTCTGCAACCGCAGCGCCATCACGATGTCGGCGTCGCGCAGGCCCTCGCGCATGTCATGGAACACGGTGGCGCCGAACTGATCGATCCCCGAGGGGATCAGCGTCGGCGGGCCAACCACGCGCACCCGGCTGCCCATCGCGGTGAGCAGCAGCAGGTTCGAGCGGGCGACGCGGGAATGCGCGATATCGCCGCAGATGGCGACGGTGAGGCCGGCGAGCGTGCCCTTGTTGCGGCGGATCGTCAGCGCGTCGAGCAGCGCCTGGGTCGGGTGTTCGTGCATCCCGTCGCCGGCGTTGATCACCGCGGCATCCACCTTCTGGGCGAGCAGCGCGGGCGCGCCGGAGGCCTTGTGGCGGACCACCAGCAGGTCGCAGTTCATCGCGTTCAGCGTCGCCGCGGTGTCGAGCAGGGTCTCGCCCTTGGAGACCGAGGAGGTCGAGACCGACATGTTGATCACATCGGCGCCGAGCCGCTTGCCGGCGAGCTCGAAGCTCGTGCGGGTGCGGGTGGAATCCTCGAAGAACAGGTTGATCAGGGTCCGGCCGCGCAGCACGTCCCGCCGCGTCTTGCCCGACCGGTTGAGCAGCACGTAGCTCTCGGCGAGGTCGAGCAGGGCGGAAATGTCGCGCGGGTGAAGACCTTCGATTCCCAGGAGATGGCGCGTCGGCAACCGCATGACGGTCTCCTTACAGCCCCGCCGCGCCGGCGGGAAGAGTGCCGCCTACTGGCTGATCCATACGATGCGCTGGAGGGCTACGACCGCCTCGGCCGGCAATGCGCGCGGCGCGGCGGCGGGGGTGAGCGCGGCAAGGTCGATCCGCGAGATGGTGCGGCGGAGCAGGCGGCCGGCGACGAGGCCGCCCGGCGCAAGCCGGGCCACCACGAGATCGCCCATCCGCACCGGCGCATCCGGCGAGACGATGACGACATGGCCGCGCCGGCAGACCGGCTCCAGCGAATCGTCCTCCACCACGAGGGCGAAGAGATGCGGATCATCGACGATGCCGGCCTCGGCAATGACCCGTTCCAGCCGGCGCCAGCCTGTGCCGCTGGGATAGCCCTCGTCGTCGAAGGACTCGTCATCGGCCGCGCCGAGGCCGATCACCGGCACCGCGCGCCAGACCGTGCCGGGCTGGACGCCGTCGGGCTCCGCCAGCGTCTCGGGCGGCGCGTCGTCAGGCGTTGCGGGCCTGGCTTCCGCCGGCGGTTCGTCGGGGATCATCGCGGCCTGAGCCGCGTCAGCAATCGCGGCCTGAGCCGCGTCAGCAATCGCGGCCTGAGCCGCGTCCGTCATTGCGGCTTGAGCCGCGTCCGTCATCGCGAGCGGGCTGCCAGCGGCCAGTGCCGCGAAGGTTTCGAATCCGGTTTGGCTGGCGGCCAGGATCTTGGCGATGCTCTCGGTGGAAGGCCAGCGCAGCCGCCCGTCCGGCGCGCGCCGCTTGGAGAGGTTGAAGCTGGTCGCGTCGAGCCCGGCGCTGCGCGCGAGCGCGGAGGGCGAGAGCCCGCGCTGCGCCGCCAGGGCGTCGATCGCACGCCAGATATCGTCATGCTGCATCGCGTTGGTCTTAACGGATTTACCCGGTTTGGGAAGAAAGATTTGCGGTAAACGGACAGTTAATGCTTGCGCAGAATACAACCTGTGGTTATTTTGTTCTTGTTATGTTCCTATCGGCCAGCCGGCCGGTGGTCACGCTGAGGAGACAGACCATGGCTTTCATCCTGCGCAACCTTTCCGTCCTCGCCTATGCCAACGGCTTCACTCTCTGGCACTACCGCGCAGGGGAGGGGGCGCTCGACACGCTGGGCGATGTCGGCTTTTTCGGCCCGGCCGCCGACCTGATCGCGCCGGGCGACATCGTGATGGCCTCGGGCGCCGCCGGGGCGCGGATGGGGGCGATCGCCCGCAGCGGCGACCAGCTGGTTCTGGCATCGATGTAAGGGCGGGCGCCGCGCCGATTGCCCCGCTGCCGGGGCGGGTCTATGCATCGAGGCATGAGCATCACCCTCGCCCTCTGCCAGACCGAGGGGCGGTTCGCCGATCCGGCGGGCGCACTCGACCTGCTCGCCGCCGAGGCGCGGGATGCCGCCTCGGCCGGCGCCGACCTCCTGGTGCTGCCCGAATTGTTTCTCTCCGGCTACAATCTCGGTCCGGCCCGGGCGCGGGCGCTGGCCCTCGCCCCCGAGAGCCCGGCGCTGGCCCGGGCGCAGGAGATCGCCCGCGTGGAAGGCATCGCGCTCTGTTTCGGCTTCCCCGAGCTGGTGGGCGATGCGGTGGCGAACAGCGCGGCGCTGATCGACGAGGCCGGCGGCGTGCGACTGATCTATCGCAAGGCGCATCTTTTCGGCGATCTCGACCGCGACATGTTCGCCGTGCGGGGCGAGGGGTTTCCGCTGGTCGCCTGGCGCGGGCTCAGTCTTGGCGTGGCGATTTGCTATGACATCGAATTCCCCGAAACCGCGCGGGTGATGGCGCTGGCGGGGGCCGACCTCGTTCTGGTGCCGACGGCGCTGATGCCGCCCTATCACGTGGTGGCGGACGCGCTGATCCCCGCCCGCGCCTATGAGAACCAGGTCTACATCGCCTATGCCAATCGCTGCGGCAGCGAGCCGGGCCTCGACTATATCGGCCAGTCCTCGATCTGCGGGCCGGATGGCGCGGTGCTGGCCCGGGCGGGGGCGACGCCGACCCGGCTGCTGGCCCGCATCGATCCTGCCCATCTGGCCGAAACCCGCCGGCGCGACACGCTGCTGGCCGACCGCCGGCCGGCGCTCTACGGCGCCATCGCGTCCTAGTGTCCTGCCCCTGAAATTCGTGGGTGAATTTCAGGGACAAGCAGGCCACTAAACGATTGTTTTTTCTAGTGTCCACTGTGAATCTGAAATCCGATGGATTTCAGATTCGGGACACTAGGGTTTGTGGGGATTTGGGATTCCCATTTGGGTGTTGCTGTGATTCAAGCTGTGAATGGAACGATTTGTACTGACGGACGCCCAATGGGCGAGGATGGAACCGCATTGTCTTGGCAAGGCGAGTGACCCTGGCCGCAGCGGGCGGGACAATCGGCTGTTTCTGGAAGCGGTACTTTGGATTGTCCGCACTGGCAGTCCGTGGCGTGATCTGCCTTCGATGTTTGGCAACTGGAGCACGGCCTACCGCCGGTTCAACGACTGGCGCCGCGCTGATGTTTTCAAACGGATTTTCGACGCGGTATCTGATGAACCCGATATGGAATACGCCATGGTCGACGCCACGATCGTCAAGGTCCACCGTCACGGCCAGGGCGCAAAAGGGGGACTCAAAGCCAGGCCATAGGCTGTTCCAAAGGTGGCATGACAACCAAAATCCTGGCGCTGACGGATGCCCTGGGCAACCTTGTGCGCTTTCGTCTCATGCCGGGCAATCGCCATGACGGCATCGAGGTCCCGCCACTGATCGACAACGTCGAATTCGGTGGATTGATCGCAGACAAGGCATTCGACAGCAACGCTCTGGTCGCAGAACTCAACGAAAGAGGCGCCCGGGTCGTCATTTCCCAGCATCCGGCCCGGGCACTGAAGCTGAAAATCGACCGCGAAATCTACAAATGGCGTCATCTGGTCGAGAATTTCTTCTGCAAGCTCAAAGAGTTCAAACGCATCGCCCTGCGCGCCTGCAAAACAGACCAGAGCTTCCAGGCAATGATCTACCTCGCCGCAGCCGTCATCAACTCACGATGAATCCCCACAAACCCTAGAGCGCTTTCCGATCCTCTCGGATCGGATGCCGTGCTCTACCATATTGATAAACAGAGCATCATCCGATCAGGTGATGCTCTGACCGCCGCCCCCGCTCCGGCGCAGCAGCACGACGCGGTTTGAATTCGTCCCGCGGGTGAAATTGCTCACCCCCCAGCAATTCGACGTCTTGGTGAAAAGCTGCCGGTTGACCAGCACGCCCAGCCGCTCGAACGGCAGGCCCGCCGCCGCCTGCCAGACCTGCCGTTCGAGCAGGATTCGCCCGCCCCGCACCTCGCCCACCTCGAAGGCGACATGCCCGCCCGGCCGTACCAGCCGGGCCAGCTCGGCGAGCGCGCGCCGGATCATCGCCATCCAGCCCGCCGCGCCGCGGTGCTGGCCGAGCGCCGCGGCGCCGGCATCGAGCCCGGCGAACCAGCAGCGCAGCCAGTTATCCGCCGCGTAGTCGACGACATCGAGAAAGGGCGGCGAGGTCACCGCGAGCGCGACCGCGCCGGCCTCGAGCGGGATGTCCCAGGCCGGGCCGGTGAACAGGCAGGGGCGCGCGCCGCCCAACACGGCACCACCCGGCATCGTGCCGTCGCGCAGCAGGGCGCGGGATTTGCGCAGGATCAGCGCGGCGATATCGCGCTCCGGCGGCGCGAGGCCGAGCCGCGCGTTGATCCGCAATTGCGATGCGACCGACACCGCCTGGTTGGGCGGCATCGAGCGGCCGGAGAAGAAGCCGGGGGAGTGGCCGGCGAGGCGGTTGAGCGCCACCATGCGAATCCAGTCCGCGACCGGATCGGGGCGGTCGTCGCCGGGCGGCGCGCGGGCGTCGATCCAGTCCCGCAGCGCCTCGAGCCGGGCCAGGGTTGCCGGGTGGTAGAAGGCGAGCAGCTCGGGCCGGCGGACCGCGCCGCGCGACCATTCGACCCGGCGCAGCGCCGCCTCGACCGCGTCCGGCCCGACCGGCCGCAGCCGTGGGCGGCACATCATCACCCCAAGCCCGCTGATGTCGTTGCCGCCGGCGCGCCGTCCCATCAGGGCGGCCTGCAGCGGCGTGGTGCCGCGCCCCATGAACGGGTCGAAGACGAGATCGCCGGGTGCGGTGAGGCGGGAGATGAAGAATTCCGGCAGTTGCGGCTTGAAGCAGGCGCGATAGGAAATCTCGTGGATCGCATGCGCCTGGCGCTGCCCCGCGGTCCAGAACGCATTGACGAAATAATCGATTCCCTCGGCGCGTTCGTGGAGCGTCGCGCTGCCGGGCGCGGCGAAAGCGAGAATGTCGCGAACCAGAGCAGAGTCCGCGGCAAGGGCGGGCTGCGTTTGGCGCATGGCTGAACCATATCAGCCCGGCGTTGCGGCTCCAAGCGGCGAGATCGCCGGCTGAACCGGGCATCATGGGGGAGATGACATCAAGTCTTCATTTGCCCGTGCGGCGCCCAATGTTAGAAGCGCGCGTCACGAACGATCGATGCGGTTCGAGGCTCCCGCGACTACCCGATGGGATGATCCTGTCCGATTTGACAAGGATACAACCATTATCAACACGATAGAGTGATGCGCCCGGCCCGCGAGGGCGGACGTTGCTCTAACAGAACAAGATGCGGAATCTTCCGTATCGTTTCCGGTTCTCGCACCGGAAGCGAAACGGTTTGTTAACGTCGCCCGCCTATTGCTGCCGCGTCCGCGCGCCGGGTTCGCGGTAGTGTCTCCACCAACTGATGACAGGTCGCCATGTCTGCTCTCACCGACGAAGCCCCGCCGCCCGACCGTCCCGGATCGCGGCCCCAATCCCGCCCCGAAGCGCGTACTGAAACTCGTGCCGAGTCCCGCTCCGTGTCCCGATCCGAACCGCGGTTCCTGCCGCCCGAGGACAGGCTGCTCTGGCCGCAGCTCTTCCCCTATCGCCGCCGCCGCGGCCGGGCTGCCCTCCACCCCGCGCCCCGGCAGGAGCGCGAGAGCGAGGAGAACGCGGCGTAGAGCATCATCCGATCAGATGGAATCATCTGATCGGATAAAGATGCTCGGTTTATCAGTATGACAGAGCACTACATCCGATCCAAAAGGATCGGAAAGTGCTCTAGAACACTGTCCGATCCTGACGGATCGGACATCCTGCTCCGCTGCGCGCCCCGGCTGGGCCCAGATCAGATCAGATCAGATCCAGGCCTCTTCCCAGGAGCCGACCGTCGAGGCCTTGCTGTATTCGGTGGCGCGGTTCTCGAAGAAATTCGCGTGCTCGACCGCGTTCAGCATCTCGTCGAGCCAGGGCAGCGGGTTCTTGTCGACATTGAAAAGCGGGTCGAGACCGAGCTGCAGCAGCCGGCGATCGGCGATGTAGCGGATATAGCGCTTCACCTCTTCCCCGGTCAGCCCTTCCACCGCGCCGAACTCGAACGCGAGGTCGATGAAGGCGTCCTCATGCTCGACGATGGTGGCACAGCACGTATAGAGTTCCTGGCGGAGCGTCTCGGTCCAGATTTCCGGGTTCTCGGCGACGAAGGTGCGGAACAGCCGGATGATCGACAGGCAGTGCAGGCTCTCGTCGCGCACCGACCAGGAGACGATCTGGCCCATCCCCTTCATCTTGTTGAAGCGCGGGAAGTTCAGCAGGATCGCGAAGGAGGCGAAGAGCTGCAGCCCCTCGGTGAAGGCGCCGAAGGCGGCCAGCGTCTTGGCGATCTCGTGCTTCGAGTCGACGCGGAATTCCTGCATGTAGTCGTACTTGTCCTTCATCTCCTTGTATTTGAGGAAGGCCGAGTATTCGACTTCGGGCATGCCGATGGTGTCGAGCAGATGCGAGTAGGCGGCGATGTGGATGGTCTCGATGTTCGAGAAGGCCGAGAGCATCATCAGCACCTCGGTCGGTTTGAACACCTGGCTGTAGTGCTTCATGTAGCAATTGTTCACCTCGACATCCGCCTGGGTGAAGAAGCGGAAGATCTGGGTGAGCAGGTTGCGCTCGCCCTCGGTGAGGTTCCGGTGCCAGTCCTTCACGTCGTCCGCGAGGGGGACTTCCTCGGGCAGCCAGTGCACGCGCTGCTGGGTCAGCCACGATTCGTAGGCCCAGGGGTAGCGGAACGGCTTGTAGACCGGGTTTTCGGTCAGCAGGTCGAAATGCGGCGGCGTCTCGACCGGAATGGGGGCGGCGGTGTCGGGCAGGGTAACGGACATTCGGGACGATCCTTGAGGGCGTGAGAGGCAGACATCAGGCGGGCGACGGTGACCCCGGCGGCCGGCCCCTGGCGCGCCGTCCACCGGTGCGGCGGCGGCTCGGTTGCAGGGAAGGGGGCATGATCACCGGTTTGATTCGCTCCCCACACTATGGGGGCAGAGCCGCCATCCGGCAACCCGGATCGGCGGCGCCTCATGCCGATTTTCACCCGATCTTGTGGCGAGTGCTGGCTTATCCACAATATGTTGTGGAGAGCGCGGCGTCCTGTGGCAGCGCTCAGTCCTGCGCCGGCAGCCGGTCGGCGACATCGCTCCGGCCATGCGCGGCAACCAGCTCGTCGTATTGCTGGGGCGGCAGATAGTCCGCGAGGACCTGCATCGGCAGGCCATCGGCGCGGATCTGCCCGCCCTCCAGCCAGAGCAGCCGGTTGCACCACTCCACCAGGATCGAGGGGCTGTGGCTGGCGAGCACGAGGATGTCGGCATGGCGCACCATGCCCTCGACCCGCCCGCGCGCCTTTTCCATGAAGGCGGCGTCGCCGGCGAGAATCCACTCGTCCATCAGCAGGATCTCGGGGGGAAAGGCGGTCGCCATCGCGAAGGCGAGGCGCACCACCATGCCGGAGGAATAATTGCGCACCGGCAGGTCGAGGAACTGGCCAAGCTCGGAGAAATCCTCGACATCCGCCTCCAGCCGGTCGATCTCCGGCCGCGGCAGGCCGAGGAAGCGGCCGCGCAGGCGGATGTTCTCCCGCCCCGTGAGATCGGGGTTCATGCCCTGCCCGGGATCGAGCAGCGATTGCAGCCGCCCTTCCATCGACAGGGAGCCTGCGGTCGGCTGGTAGATGCCCGAGAGGGCGCGCAGCAGGGTGGTCTTGCCCGAGCCGTTCGAGCCGATCAGCCCGAGCCGGTCGCCGGTCTTCAGCGAGAAGGAGATGTTGCGCAGCGCCTGCACCACCGGGCGGCTGCGCCGGTCCTGCGCGAAGCGCGACGAGGCATGGCCGAGCAGGGTTTTCTTCAGCGACCGGCTATCCCCGTGATAGAGCGGAAAATCCACCGAAATGTCGAAGGCGGTCAGATATGCCATGGTCTAGACCCAGTAGGCCACGCGGCCGCGCATCCGCGCGAAGCCGATTGCCGCGACGCCCACCAGCAGCGCCGAGACGCCGATCGCGGCCAGCACCAGCCGGGTGCTGATCGGGGTGCCGAGCAGCGGGGCGCGCAGGATTTCGAGGATGGGATAGAACGGGTTGAGATCGATCAGCAGCCGGCCGATCGGGTGGCTGTCCAGCACCTTGGCGTACCAGATCACCGGGGTGATGAAGAAGGCGATCTGCATCACCGAGAGGATGATCTGCGGCAGGTCGCGGAACCGCGCGCAGAGCGCGCCCATCAGCAGCGAGATCGCCAGCGCGTCGATCATCCAGAGCGCCAGGGCCGGGATCGCCAGCAGCGAATACAGGCTCTGATGCACGCCCATGATCAGGAACACGACGACGATCACGATCAGGTTATGCCCGAGCACGATCGTGTTGCGCACCACATTGCGCGCGGCGTGCACGCTGAAGGGCATGCGCGTGCCCTTGATCAGCGTGTCGGTCTGGGTGAAGCAGGTGCTCCCCTCCGAGATCAGCGTGTTGAGATAGGTCCACAGCACCAGCGAGATCGCGAGATAGGGCAGGTAGGTATGGATATCGGTGTGGAACAGCACGCCGTAGAGAAAGGCCATGGCGCCGACCTGCACGCCGGTCGAGATGGTCAGCCAGAACGGGCCGAGCGCCGAGCCGCGATAGCGCAGCTTGATGTCGTAGAACGCCAGCGTCCAGACCAGCTGCCACAGCCGCACGCCCTCCGCCATGTCGGCGAGCGCGAGCCGCGCCCGCTGCCCCCAGCCGCGATCGGCCGAGAGGGTGAAATGCGCCGTGCCGCGGAAGCTGGTCGGCAGCGGCGCTGCGGTCTGTGTTTCGTTCATGTCGGAACCCTGCTCCTGCCCGGTCCGGGCCGTCCTGATCCAGGCCAGAGGCGAAGCCCGCCGGCGCTGGCTGGGGTGGGAGGATTCGAACCTCCGCATGGCGGAATCAAAATCCGCTGCCTTACCGCTTGGCTACACCCCATCCGGGCCTGACTGATATGGCGTTGCCGCCGGCTCGGCAAGTCCCGCCATGTGCCGCCATGTGTGCAATTCGGGCCGGATGCCACGCCGCGCCCATGTTCATCGCACCATAGTTCGGTTACATCGAGGCCGTTGTCACGGGGAGTATCGCACATGAACCTGATCGCCGCACGCCTCAATCGCATCAGCCCGAGCCAGACGATCGCCATCTCGACCAAGGCGCGTCAGCTCAAGGCCGAGGGGCGCGACATCATCAGCCTCTCCGCCGGCGAGCCGGATTTCGACACGCCCGACCACATCAAGCGCGCCGCCATCGCCGCGATCGAGGCGGGCGAGACCAAATATACCGACGTCGCCGGCACCATGGCGCTGCGCAAGGCCGTCGCCGCGAAGTTCAAGCGCGACAACGGGATCGACTACACGCCGCAGGAAATCATCGTCTCGACCGGCGGCAAGCAGGTCATCTTCAACGCCATGCTCGCCACGATCGAGGCCGGCGACGAGGTGATCATCCCGACGCCGTGCTGGGTCAGCTACCCCGACATCGTCCAGCTCGCCGAGGGCAAGCCGGTCTTCGTGCCGTGCAGCCAGAACAACGGCTTCAAGCTGCGCGCCGAGGATCTCGAGGCGGCGATCACGCCGAAGACCAAGTGGCTGATGCTGAACTCGCCCTCGAACCCGACCGGGGCTGCCTATTCGGCGGAAGACCTCCGTCCGATCTGCGACGTGCTGCTCCGCCACCCCGACATCTGGGTGTTCACCGACGACATCTACGAGAAGCTCGTCTATGACGGGTTCAAGCCCGCCACCATCGTCGGCGTCGAGCCGAAGCTGCGCGAGCGCACGGTGACGATGAACGGCTGCTCCAAGGCCTATGCGATGACCGGCTGGCGAATCGGCTTCTGCGGCGCGCCGCTCGCGCTTACCAAGGCGATGGACAAGCTGCAGAGCCAGTCCACCTCGAACACCTCCTCGGTCAGCCAGGCCGCGGCCCTCGCCGCGCTGGAAGGCCCGGAGGATGCGATCGATGTCATGCGCGCCGCCTATCGCGAGCGGCGCGACCTCGTGGTCGCCATGCTGAACGAGGCGCCGGGCATCACCTGCGCGCGGCCCGAGGGCGCGTTCTACGTCTTCCCCTCGATCGCCGGCTGCCTCGGCAAGACCTCCGCGGGCGGCACGAAGATCGTCGATGACGAGGCCTTCGTCACCGCGCTGCTCGAAGAGCAGGGCGTCGCCGCCGTGCATGGCAGCGCCTTCGTCTATCCCGGCTATTTCCGGGTCAGCTACGCCACCTCGACCGAGGCGCTGCGCGACGCCTGCACCCGGATCCAGACCTTCTGCCAGGGGCTGCGCTGAGAGCCACTGGTTGACAACAGATTAGGGAACGTTCCGATCCGAAAGGAGCGGAACGTGCTCCAGAACCCGCGCGATGCGATTCGCGCGGGTTTTCTTTTGCCCAGTGCTGTCCGCGCTTGCTGTCCGCGCTTGCTGTCCGCGCTTGCTGTCCGCGCTTGCCGGCCTCCGGCGTCTTGGCTATCCTTGGAACAAACAATGAACACGCTTGCCGCCGCGGCACCGACTCGGGGCAAGAGAAATTTTTTGGACCAACTTGATCTAGTGTCGATTGCGCGCGGCCTGCCCAATATGTAGTGATGGGGGCGCGCTGAACCGAGGAGCTGCAACTGCGATGAACGCGATCAACCGACCCGAACCCGCATTGCTCGACACGGATGTCCAGATCCGCGGTGGGCACCAGATCAGGGTCGACCGCTCGCGCGACCAGCTGCTCACCGAATTCGGCCGCGCCACGCTGAACGACCGCTACCTGATGCCCGGCGAGGGCTATCAGGACCTGTTCGCCCGCGTCGCCTCCTATTACGGCGACGACGCCGAGCACGCCCAGCGGCTGTATGACTACATCAGCAAGCTGTGGTTCATGCCGGCCACCCCGGTGCTCTCGAACGGCGGCACCAAGCGCGGCCTGCCGATCTCCTGCTTCCTCAACGAAGCGTCGGACAGTCTCGAAGGCATCGTCGATCTCTGGAACGAGAATGTCTGGCTCGCCTCCAAGGGCGGGGGCATCGGCTCCTACTGGGGCAATCTCCGATCGATCGGCGAGAAGGTCGGCCAGAACGGCAAGACCTCCGGCGTGGTTCCCTTCATCCGGGTGATGGACAGCCTGACGCTGGCGATCAGCCAGGGCTCGCTGCGCCGCGGCTCGGCCGCCGTCTACCTGCCGATCTCGCATCCCGAGGTCGAGGAATTCATCGAGATCCGCCGCCCCACCGGCGGCGATCCGAACCGCAAGGCGCTCAACCTGCATCACGGCATCCTGGTCTCCGACGCGTTCATGCGCGCCGTCGAGGCGGACGAGATGTGGTCGCTCACCTCGCCCAAGGACGGCGCGCATGTCCGCTCCGTCTCTGCCCGCTCGCTCTGGATCCGCATCCTCACCGCGAGGATCGAGACCGGCGAGCCCTACATCATCTTCGGCGACCATGTGAACAACGCCCGCCCCGAGCACCACAAGCTCGCCGGCCTCGAGGTGAAAACCTCCAATCTCTGCGCCGAGATCACCCTGCCCACCGGGCTCGACCAGCACGGCCAGCAGCGCACCGCGGTCTGCTGCCTGTCCTCGATCAATCTCGAGACCTGGCTCGAATGGCACGACAATCCGCAATTCATCGAGGACGTGATGCGCTTCCTCGACAATGTGCTGCAGGATTTCATCGACAACGCGCCTGATTCGATGGCCCGCGCCAAATACGCCGCGATGCGCGAGCGCTCGGTCGGCCTCGGCGTGATGGGCTTCCACTCGCTGCTGCAAGCGCTCGGCATCCCCTTCGAGAGCGCGATGGCGAAGGCGTGGAACATCCGCATCTTCCGCCACATCCGCGCCGGCGCCGATGCCGCCTCGCGCAAGCTCGCCGAGGAACGCGGGCCCTGCCCGGATGCCGCCGAATATGGCGTGATGGAGCGCTTCTCCCACAAGATGGCGATCGCGCCGACCGCCTCGATCTCGATCATCGCCGGCAATTCCAGCCCGGGAATCGAGCCGATCGCCGCCAACGTGTTCCTGCAGAAGACCCTGTCCGGCAGCTTCTCGGTGCGCAACCGCCACCTCCAGCTTCTCCTCGCCGCCAAGGGCCGCGACGATGAGGAAACTTGGTCGAACATCACCGTCAACAAGGGCTCGGTCCAGCATCTCGACTTCCTGACCGACGATGAGAAAGCCGTCTTCAAGACCGCCTTCGAGCTCGACCAACGCTGGGTGATCGAGCACGCCGCCGACCGCACGCCCTATATCTGCCAGAGCCAGTCGATCAACGTGTTCCTGCCCGCCAATGTGCACAAGCGGGACCTGCACCAGATCCATTTTCAGGCCTGGAAGAAGGGCGTGAAGTCGCTCTATTACTGCCGCTCGCTGTCGATCCAGCGGGCCGACACGGTGAGCGAGAAGGTGCAGCGCCACGAGCATGGGGACGCCGCCCTTATCGCCAAGCTGCCGCCCGCCGCCGCGGCGACCAGCACCACCGATTACGAGGAATGCCTCGCCTGCCAGTAGAGCGAGTGCCGATAAAGCACGGAGAATAGAGATATTTCCGAAGGCCGCCGCGCATTGCCGGCGGCCTTTCGCCGTTCGGCGCCGCGCCTCACTCCCCGCCCAGCAGCCTGCCGTAATAGCGGTGCGCCTCCGCCGGCAGCTCCGGCGTCTGGTCGCGGCGGATCAGCGCGTTCTCGATCTGCCGCGCGGTGGAATGCAGCCCCGCCTTGCCGAGGCTGACATCGCTGGCGTTCTGGTTGCCGAACGCGCCATCGCCGCCGGCCGCGTTCTGCCCCGCCGCCACCTGCCCGCCGCCCGCCGGGCTCTGTCCCGCCATCGCCGCCAGCGCGCCCGCCGCCTGTTGCAGTGCGGCGATCGCCTGCCGCTCGCCGGAAAGCGCGGCCGGAATATCGCCGGTGCCGAGCGCGTTACGCGCGGCGGTCATCGCCCGCTGGCCCTGGCCGAGCGTGGACTGGCCGGGCAGGCCGGCCCCCTGCATCGACCGGGCGGCGGCGGCAAGCTGGCTGCGCAGCCCCTCCTGACTCTGTGCAAGGCCCGCAGCACCGGGCTGCGCCGGTAAAGCGGGCTGGCCACCCGGCGCCGGCATCGCGTCGCGCCGCGCGGTCCGGTCCATCAGCTTCGCTTCCCCGCGCATGATCGCGGCCAGCCGGCGTGCGGCCGCTTGCCGCTGCTGCTGTTGCTGTTGCTGTTGTGCTGCCGCCGAACCGCTCGCCTGCGGCGCGGTCAGCCGGTTCAGCATCTGCCTGAGCCTTGCCATGTCGCGCTCGGCCTGCGCCGTCTGCCCGGAGGCCAGCTCCTGCCGGATCTGGTGCGCCAGCCGGTCGATCGCCGCCCGCTGCGCCGCCTGCTGTGCCTGATCGCCGCGCGCGGACCGTGGCGTGGCGTCCTGCCGCGCCTGCATCGCCCGGTCGAGCCGCTGCATCAGCTGCCGAAACCGCGAAGGCGCCGTCTTCTGGCCGGACATGGGATGGGATAATTCCCGGGAAAGCTCATCCCGCAGCGCCTGCGCCGCCGCGTCGAGCTGGCGCGTCGCCTCGTAGGCGGTGCCAAGCTCGGCGCGCTGCACCAGCGTCCACAGCCCCGCCTCGGCCTGAGCGTAATCCGGGGTTTTCGGCCCGAATCCGGCGGCGAAATGGGCGAGTGCCGCGCGCGTCTCCGGCGTCAGCTTGCCCGGCGGCGCGGCGGCGAGGCTGCGGAGCCGCGCACCGAGCGCCGCGCGCCCCGGGGTGCCGCGCGCCAGCGCCTGGCGGATCGCCTCCAGCGCCCGCGCCGTCGGGTCGTGCAGCGCGGGCGCGGGCAGGAGGAGTTGCGCCGGCGCCGATGAGCCGGTCTGGCCGTCGCGGTTCACCGCCTCCAGCGTCGCCGCCACCTTCATGCCGGCGAGCGGGCTGGCCAGCAGGTCGAGCCGGGCGCTACCGGCGAAATCCTCGCCCTGCGGCTTTGCCACCGGCAGGGCGGCCCGGTCGGCGACGCCCCCCGGCGCCTCCACCGGCCGCAGCACGAGGCCGAGACGGGTCAGCCCGTAGCGGCTGCTGCCGCGCCAGGCGAGGCCGACGCGCCGCGCCGCCGGGGTCGGCGCCGGTGGCGCGGCGAAGCCGATTCGCGGCGGTGTCGGCGCGATCACGGTGATCGTCTTCCGGGCGATCCGGTCCCAGAACGGCCCGATGCTGAGCGTCGTCGAGCGGTCGAGCGTCTGCTGCGCGCGGAAACTGCCGGTGCCGATCCCGGCGAAACCCAGCGCCTTGCCGCCGATCCAGGCCGCCGGCGCGGCATTGCCGGCGCCGGTGACGATGATGGCGAGCGTGGAGCCGGCAAGTGCCGTCACCTTGTCCGTGCCGGCGCCGATCAGGCGCGGCGTCGCCCCCGCCCAGCGCGGCGGCGTGATCCAGGCCTGTACCGCAAGGCCCGGCCGGGCGAAGGGCGAGGTGAACTCGACACTGGCCGCGAGCCGCGATCCGGCCTGCGATCCGGCGGCGATCCAGGCGGCGATCACGCCGAGCAGGAGCAGGAAGCGCAGCGCGAACGGATCGTGTGCGGCGAAATCCGGCCGTGGCAAACCCACCCTGGCGGTGGCGAGGGCGCGATCGGTGCGGGCGCGATGCGCTTCCCAGAGCGGTGCCGCGCCGGCCAGCGCCGGCTCGTCGCCAAGGGCTGCGAGCGGGCGGTGCGGCAGGCGGGAATCGCGCTCGATCCTTCGGTCGGCTGCCTCCGGCGCGGGCGGGCGATAGTGCGTGATCGCGTGGCGCAGCGCGAGGCCAAGGCCGATCAGCGCGGCGAGATCGGCCCGCCAGCCGCCGAACCCGGCAAGCCCGACGATGAGGAATATCGCGATTACGCCGGCCGGCAGCATCGCGGCGAGGGCGACGGCCTCGATCACCAGAACGCGGCGCGCCCGCCGCCGCAGCCGGGCGAGGCGCGTCGCCGGCATTACCGGCGCTGCGGCACGATCTCGTCGCGCCAGAGATCGTCGAGCGCCTGCCGCCGGCGGATCAGCTGCGGCGCGCCATCGGCGATCATCACCTGGGCTGCCAGCGGCCGACCGTTATAGGTGCTGCTCATCGTCGCGCCATAGGCCCCGGCATCGAGCAGGGCGACCAGCGCGCCGGGCGCGAGATCGGGCAACTCGTAACTGCCGAACCGGTCGCTGCTCTCGCAGACCGGGCCGACCGCCTCGGCCGGCAGCGGCGCGCCGGCGGCATCGGCGGCGGCGACGGGGACGATGCCGTGAAGCGCGCCATAGAGCGCCGGGCGCATCAGGTCGTTCATCCCGGCATCGAGCACGACGAATCGCTCGGCACCGGCGCGCTTGACGAGCGTCACCCGGGCGATCAGCACGCCGGCCGGGCCGACCAGCCAGCGGCCGGGCTCGACGATCAGCTCCAGATCCTGGCCGCCGAGCACGCGGCGCACCATCGCCGCCTGCGCCGCGAAGGGGAAGGCGGCGCCGTCGTCATAGGGAATGCCGAATCCGCCGCCGAGATCAAAGCGGCGCACCGCCAGCCCCTCGCCGCGCAGCGTCTGGATCAGCCCGAGCACCCGCTGATACGCCGCCTCGAAGGCGGCGGGGGCGAAGATCTGGCTGCCGATATGGGTGGAAAACCCGACCGCCGCGATGCCGGGCAGGATGGCGGCGCGGCGGTAGAGCGCGCCCGCGTCATCGAAGCCGATGCCGAACTTGTCGCCCTTGCGGCCGGTGCTGATCTTGTCGTGCCCGCCGGCGGCGACATCCGGGTTCACCCGCAGCGCGACCGGTGCCGCACCCCCCATCGAAGCGGCGATGCCGGAGATCATCTCCAGCTCCTCGGCGCTCTCGACGTTGATCTGGCCGATCCCGGCTTCGAGCGCGCGGCGCAGCTCATCCTCCCGCTTGCCCACGCCGGAGAACACCATCGCCCCCGGCGCGATCCCGGCGGCGGCGGCGCGGGCGAACTCGCCGGCACTGGTCACATCCGCCCCGGCGCCGCCGGCCCGGACCAGGCTCAGAATGGCGAGATGGTCGTTCGCCTTCACCGCGTAGCGGATCGCCGGCGCCAGCCCCTCGGCTGCGAACGCGGCGCGCAGGCCGGCGAGCCGCCCCTCGATCGTCGCGGCGCTATAGACCCAGCTCGGCGTGCCATGGGCGGCGGCGATGGCGGCGAGCGGCACGCCATCGAGGCACAGCCCGTCCATCGCGTGGAACGACAGGTTCGGCCGGGCGGCAACGAGGCGGCGCCAGGCCTGGTCGCTGGTGAGGGCGTTCATCATTCGGAGGGATATTGGTGCGGATAGGTGATCTGCCCCGCCGGGCCGGGCGGCGAGGGCGCGCCGGCGCGGCCGCAGGCGGCGAGGGCGGCGCAGGCGAACAGGACGAGCAGCAGCCCGCGGGTCATGCCAGCGCCTCCTGCCAGCGCGCCGCGGCGCGGGCGACATTGTCCGGCGCGGTGCCGCCCAGGGTACGCCGCGCGGCGACCGAGGCCTCGATGGTCAGCACGTCATACACCGCCTCGGTGATCCGCGGCTCGATCTCCTGCATCACCGCGAGCGGCAGGGCGACGAGGTCGAGCCCGCGCGATTCCGCCGCACTCACGATCTGCCCGGTGACGTGATGGGCGGTGCGGAAGGGCAGGCCGAGATCGCGCACGAGATAATCGGCAAGATCCGTCGCGGTGGCGAAATCGGCGCCAGCCACCGCGCGCATCCGTGCTGCGTCCGGCTCCATGTCGCGCACCATGCCGGTCATCGCGGCCAGGCACAGCTCGGCGGCGTCGGCGGCGTCGAACACCGGCTCCTTGTCCTCCTGCATGTCCTTCGCATAGGCGAGCGGCAGCCCCTTCATCACCGCGAGCAGCCCGGTGAGCGCGCCGAAAATCCGCCCCGCCTTGGCCCGGGCCAGCTCGGCGGCGTCAGGATTGCGCTTCTGCGGCATGATCGACGAGCCGGTGGTATAGGCGTCGGACAGCCGGATGAAGCGATAGGGCGCGCTGGTCCAGATGATGATCTCCTCGGCGAAGCGCGAAAGATGCACCGCGAGGATGGAGAGGGCGGACAGGAATTCAAGCGCGAAGTCGCGGTCGGACACCGAATCGAGCGAATTCGCGGTCGGCCGGTCGAAGCCGAGGGCGGCGGCGGTCATGCCGCGATCGATCGGGAAGGTGGTGCCGGCAAGGGCCGCGGCGCCGAGCGGGCATTCGTTCAGCCGCCGGCGCGCATCGGCAAGGCGGCCGCGGTCGCGCCCGAGCATCTCGACATAGGCGAGCAGGTGATGCCCGAGCGTCACCGGCTGGGCGGTCTGCAGATGGGTGAAGCCGGGCATGATCGTCGCCGCGTGCTCGGCCGCGCGGTCCGCCAGCGCGCGCATCAGCCCGCGCACCTGCTCGTCGAGACTGTCGATCGCCTTGCGCACCCAGAGCCTGAAATCGGTCGCCACCTGGTCGTTGCGGCTGCGCCCGGTATGCAGCCGCCGCCCGGCCTCGCCGATCCGCGCGACCAGCCAGGCCTCGATATTGGTATGGATGTCCTCGAGTGCGGGGTCGAAGGTAAAGGCGCCATCGGCGATCGCCCCGGCGATCTCGCCGAGCCCGGCGCGGATCGCCGCCTCGTCCTCGGTCGAGATGATGCCCTGCGCCGCCAGCATGCCGGCATGGGCGAGGCTGCCCTCGATATCCTCCTGCCAGAGCCGCTGGTCGAACCCGATCGAGGCGTTGATCGCCTGCATCACGGATGCGGGACCGGCGGCGAAACGTCCGCCCCATTGCAGGCGGGATGGTTGCGCTCCGGCCGGTTCGGCACCAGAATTCGTCGTATTCGGATTGGAAGAGGTATCGGCGGTCATGCGTTTCGGGCTTTCTCGGCGGCGGTTCGCGCAACTGGGTGCGGGTCTTGTCCTGCCTGACTTAACTTCGCTCGCCGGGATCGGCAAATCCGCCGCGGCGATGACGCTGCCGGATGTCGGCCCCAATCTCGACGCCACCGTGCCGCAGCCGGTGCCGGATTTCCATTTCCTCGACGCCTCCGGCCGGCGGATGACGCTGGCCGCCTTCCGCGGCGAGGGGCTGGTGGTGAATTTCTGGGCCACCTGGTGCCCGCCCTGCCGCGCCGAACTGCCGACCCTGCTGGCGCTCGACCCGAAGATCCGCGCCGATGGCCTGCGCGTCCTGCCGATCTCGGTGGACAGCCAGGGGATCAAGGCGGTGCGCCCCTATTTCGCCCGCCACCACATCACCGGCGTGCCGATGCTGCTCGACCCGAGTTCGAGCGCGCTCGATGCGTTCAACATCGGCGGCATCCCCTTCACCGTGATCGTCGACCGCGCGGGGCAGATGGTCGCCTCGCTGCAAGGGGCGGGGGATTGGGACACGCCGGCGACCATCGCGCGGCTGCGCCGGCTGGTGGGGCCGAAATCGCACGCCGCACCGTCCACCACGTCGACCTGATCCGCCGCGCCGGCTCTTGCCGCGCCGCGATCCGGCTGATAGGCCGCGCCTGAGGCAGAACCGGGACAGAGAACGATGGCTGAAAACACCGTAAAGAAAGTTGTGCTGGCCTATTCGGGCGGGCTCGATACCAGTGTCATTCTCCGCTGGCTGCAGACCGAGCGCGGGGCGGAGGTCGTCACCTTCACCGCCGATCTCGGCCAGGGCGAGGAGCTGGAGCCGGCGCGGCGCAAGGCCGAGATGTTCGGCGTCAAGGAAATCTTCGTCGAGGATCTGCGCGAGACCTTCGTGAAGGATTTCGTCTTCCCGATGTTCCGCGCCAACGCGCTCTACGAGGGCCAGTATCTGCTCGGCACCTCGATCGCCCGGCCGCTGATCGCGCAGCGCCAGATCGAGATCGCCGAGGCGGTGGGGGCGGATGCGGTGGCCCATGGCGCGACCGGCAAGGGCAACGACCAGGTCCGCTTCGAACTCGCCTATTACGCGCTGAAGCCGGATGTGAAGGTCGTCGCCCCCTGGCGCGAGTGGAACCTGACCAGCCGCACGAAGCTGCTCGAATTCGCCGAGGCGCACCAGATCCCGATCTCCCGCGACAAGCGCGGCGAGGCGCCGTTCTCGGTCGATGCCAACCTGCTGCACTCCTCCTCCGAGGGCAAGATCCTCGAAGACCCCGCCGAGGCGCCGGACGAGATCGTCTACCAGCGGACGATCAGCCCCGAGGCGGCGCCGGATGTGGTCACTGAAATCAGCATCGATTTCGCGCAGGGTGATGCGGTCGCGCTCAACGGCGTCTCACTCTCGCCGGCCACACTGCTGACCAGGCTCAACGAGCTGGGCCGCGACAACGGCATCGGCCGGCTCGATCTCGTCGAGAACCGGTTCGTCGGCATGAAGTCGCGCGGCATCTACGAAACCCCGGGCGGCACGATCCTGCTCGCGGCGCATCGCGCCATCGAGAGCATCACGCTCGACCGCGAGGCCGCGCATCTGAAGGACAGCCTGATGCCGCGCTATGCCGAGCTGATCTATAACGGCTTCTGGTTCAGCCCCGAGCGGCGGATGCTGCAGGCACTGATCGACGCCAGCCAGAACTCGGTCACCGGCCGGGTGCGCCTGAAACTCTACAAGGGCAACGTGATCGTCGCCGGCCGCGAAAGCCCCAACTCGCTCTACTCGGCGCGGATGGTCACCTTCGAGGATGACGAGGGCGCCTACAACCAGCAGGACGCGGCGGGCTTCATCAAGCTGAACGCCCTGCGCTTGCGCCTGGGCGGCGCCATCGGCCGGCGCGGCGGCGCGCTGTAAAACCTTTCCGGCTGCATGAAAACGGGAGATTCATCCATGGATAATGTTTCGGAAAATATACAATTTTTACTTGAAAAGATAAATATTCTAGAATCAAAATTAAATAAAATTGAGAGCACCTTTCTGTCGTCAAATTATCTTCCACAGCCTCCATTTAATGAAAATAATAATACAAGTTTTATGAAATATTCAACCTGTTCATCAACTGATTTTTTTAATCCAAAATTTAATAAAATTTGTAATAAACTTAAAACACCTTTTGGATTTCATAGAAAATTATGGGAGTGGGTATTTATAATCCATCATTTAGAAAAAAATAACATCTTAAGGCAAGAGAAAAAAGGTCTGGTTTTTGGGGTTGGGACTGAGAGATTACCGTCTCTTTTTGCTAGTATGGGAGCTTTAATTGTTGCGACCGACGCGCCGCCAGAAATTGGTGATGCTTGGAAGGGTGGAAATCAGTTTAGTGAAAATCTTTCTGGACTCTATTTTGAAGACTTAATTGACTATCATAATTTTGAAAGACGTGTTTCGTATAAAACTTGCGATATGAATAATATAGATAGAGAATTTGTAGATTTTGATTTTAATTGGTCATCATGCTGCTTCGAGCATCTCGGTTCACTCGAAAATGGTATGAATTTTGTTAGAGTCCATTTCGAATCGGATTATTAACGAGCCAATCTGCGTAGCAGGAGAATGCTGGACGCGGCGTAGAGGAAGGCCTCGACACTCTCGATAGTGGCTTCGAAATCCTTTGCCAGCCGCCTGTTGCGATTGATCCAGGCGAAGAACCGTTCGACGACCCAGCGTCGAGCGATGACGGCGAAGCCGACCTGGTTGTTGGCCTTGCGCACCACCTCGATGCGGATCGGGCTGGCGTCGGCGACACGGGGCCCGGCATAGCCGCCATCTGCGTAGCCCAGCGCCACAAACGGCCAACTCGCACGCGACGCACGGAGCAGCGGTCCAGCCCCGTCACGATCCTGGATGGCCGCCGAATGGGCCTGCAGCTTGAGCGCCCGGCCGTCGGTATCGACCATGGCGTGCCGCTTGCGCCCCTTGATCTTCTTTCCAGCATCGTACCCCCGCGTGCCGCCACTCTCTGTCGTCTTGACGCTTTGACTGTCGATCACGGCCGCCGTCGGACTGGCCTCGCGACCCACCCTCTCGCGGTCGCGCATCACCAGATGGTGGTTGATCCGCTCCCAGGTGCCGTCGTCGCGGAACCGGGCAAACCAGCGATACGCCGTGGGCCACGGCGGAAAGTCCTTCGGCAGCAGGCTCCAGGCAATCCCACCACGCAAGACGTAGAAGATCGCGTTGACAATCTCGCGCATCTCCCACTTCCGATGCCGGCCGCATCGGCTCGGCGCGGGCAGGAACGGCGACAGGAGCAACCACTCCGCGTCGGTCACGTCACTTCCATAGCGCAGTCCGGTGCGGCTATGCTGCGCACGGGTGGTTGGCGTCCACATGGTGTCTCCGGCAAGGCTTCGAACACCTGCCCGGAATCACATTTGGCCCAACCATCCAACCCCTCATCAAAAACGTTCCGACCCCATTCCGAAATGGCCTCTTATAAATGCAGTAGAAAAAACACTAAAACCAAATGGACTTGCAGTTCATACCACTGAATTCAATCTTTCATCGAATAATGATACTCTTGAAACAGGTCATACTGTTATCTATCGAAGGCGAGATATTGAGGAATTGGTAAATCATCTTGAAAAACGTGGTCATTCTGTTGAAAGTTTTGTAATTGCACCTGATAGTCATCCATTAGATTTTCATGTCGATATTCCTCCTTATACACATGCTCCACATATCCGACTTATGTACGAAAAATATATTGTTACATCTGTTGGTTTGGTCATAAAGCGTGGCCGTAATTGATGAAATAGGATGTACTCCAGTCTGCTCCACAATCGCCACATTTCCACCATCGCCGGGCCATCTCTTGCCCGCATGGAGTTTTCATGGCTGCGTGCGGTCCGGTCCGGTCGGTCCGGCGAGAGATGCAGTCCATTTGTGGAGGAGCAGAGCATGACCCCGATCCCATCCCGCCTTTCCCCGCGCCGCTCCGGCGCTGCCGTCGCTGCGGTTGCGATGGCACTGGCGCTGGCCGGCTGCACCAACCCCTATGATCCCGGCCAGCGCGCCCTGGGGGGAGCGGCGATCGGCGCCGGCACGGGGGCCGCGATCGGGGCGGCCACCGGCGGCAGCCCCGCGACCGGCGCGCTGATCGGCGGCGCGGTCGGCGCCCTCGGTGGCGCGCTGACAACCCCGCAACCCGCCCCGCCGCCCGGCGCCTATGGCACCTATCGTCGCCCCGACGGGCCGCAAGGCGACCAGTATCGCCAGTACAACCAGTATCGGCAGGACGGCCAGTATCAGCAGGGCAACCAGTATCCGCAGGATGGCCAGTATCAGCAGGGCAACCAGTATCCGCAGGATGGCCAATACCGGCAGGATCACCGTGACCGCTACAACAACGGCGCTCCTGACCAGGGCAACCCGTACAACCAGGGGACTCCCTACAATCAGGGCAACCCCTATAATCAGGGAACCCCCTACAATCAGGGTAACGGCTACCAGAACGGCCAATATTAGAGCATCTCCCGATCCTCACGGATCGGATGTCGTGCTCTATCTCGTTGATAACCAGAGCGTCTTTATCCGATCAGGTGGCTCCATCTGATCGGATGATGCTCTGTCCGCGCCGCCGGTCCGCCGGCCTATTCGTCCACGTAGGGGTTCTTGGTGCCGCGCAGCGAAAGCCGGATCGGCGCGCCCTCGAGGCCGAACCGCTCGCGCAGCGAGTTCACCAGGTAGCGCTGGTAGCTGTCCGGCGTCAGCTCCGCCCGCGTGCCGAACACCGCGAAGCTCGGCGGTCGCGCCTTCACCTGGGTGATATAGCGCAGCTTGAGCCGCCGACCTTCGACCAGCGGCGGCGGAAACCGCTCCAGCGCGCTCTCGAACCAGCGGTTGAGCGCGGAGGTGGTCACCCGCGTGTTCCAGATCCGGTCCGCCTCGCGCACCGCCGGCAGCAGTTTCCTGACGCCCTCGCCGGTTTCGCCCGAAAGCGGCACCAGCGTGATCCCCTTCATCTGCGAGAGCGAGTGCTCGAGCCGTTCGAGAATGGCGCGGCGGGTGCGGTCGCGGTCTTCCACCAGGTCCCATTTGGTCAGCGCGATCACGCAGGCGCGCCCCTCGCGCTCGATCAGCCGGGCGATTGTGAAATCCTGATCGTGCAGCCCCTCATGCGCATCGATCGCGAGCACCACCGTATCGGCGAATTTCAGCGCCTCGATCGTCGATGAGGTCGAAAGCCTCTCCAGCCCCGCCTCGACCCGCGCGCGCCGGCGCAGCCCGGCAGTGTCGAACAGCCGGTAGACCCGCCCGTCCGAATCGGTCAGCTCGGCGGCGATCGCATCGCGCGTCAGGCCCGGTTCGGGGCCGGTGATCACCCGCTGTTCGCCCAGCAGCCGGTTCATCAGCGTCGACTTGCCGGCATTCGGCCGCCCGACGATGGCCAGATGCAACGGCCGCTCGCCATCCTCCTCCGCAGCGCCGTCCGCCTCCGGCAGCGCCTCGACGATGCGGTCGACCAGGTCGGAGACGCCCTCGTTATGCTCGGCCGAAACCGGCACCGGCTCGCCGAGGCCGAGCGCATAGGCCTCCAGCGCCGCATTGCTGCCGCTGCGCCCCTCCGCCTTGTTGGCGACGACGATCACCGGCTTGCCCGCCCGGCGCAGCCAGGTGGCGAAATGCCGGTCCTCCGGCAGCAGCCCGGCGCGGGCGTCGAACACGAACAGCACGAGATCGGCCTCGTCCACCGCCGTCCCGGTCGAGGCGCGCATCCGCCCCGGCAACGTGTCCGGCGGCGCTTCCTCCAGCCCTGCGGTGTCGATCAGCTGCACCTTCACCCCGGCAAGCTCACCCCAGGCTTCCTTGCGGTCGCGCGTGACCCCCGGCTCGTCGGCGACGAGCGCGATGCGCTTGCCCGCCAGCCGGTTGAACAGGGTGGATTTGCCGACATTCGGCCGCCCGCAGATCGCGACCCGCGGGGTGCGGGCAGGGGAGGTGGTCATCGATACGCGGTCAGCACCGCGTTGCGGGTCAGCGCGAACAGCGTCCCCGCAGCGGTGATCGCGGCGAGGTCGGCCTCGCCATTGAGGGCCAGACCCTGGTCGGGCGGGGTGAGCAGCCGGCCGGTCACGGCGTCGACCACGATCATCCGCCGGTCCGAGCCGGTCAGCAGCAGCCCCGCGCCGGCCACCAGCGGGCCGTGCCAGGTGAGCGGCTGGCGCCGCCGCGCCGGATTGCCATAGGCCGGCAGGTCGGTCACCCAGCCGACGACGCCGTCCGCCACCCGGATCGCCGCGAGGCGCTGCCCCTCGGTCAGCAGGAACAGCCAGTCGCCGGCAATGGCGGGGGTCTCGCCGCCGCCGGCGCCGATGCTCCAGATCCGCCGTCCCGAGCGCAGGTCGAAGGCGACGGTGGTGCCGGCGAGCCCGGTGGCGATCGCCAGCCCCCCGGCGATCACCGGGCTCGCGACGATGCTGGAGACATCGAGCGGATTGGTCTGGTCGTAGCCCGCGGCAAGGCTCTGCTCCCACACGGCGGAGCCGCCGGTAGCGTTCACCCCGGCCAGCACGCCCGAGCCGAAGCCGGCGACCACGATGCCATCCTGATAGGCCGGCGTGCCGGCGCCGAACATCGACCCGGCGGCGCCAGTCCCGGTCGGGAACCGCCAGGCGAAGGCGCCGGTCTTCGCATCGAAGGCCTGGAGCGTGTTGTCGAGCATGGTCACGAAGATCATCCCGCCGCCGAGCCCGGGGGCCGAGCGGAACGGCTGATCGAGCGTCTTGGTCCAGCGCGGCTTGCCGCTCGCCGGATCGAGGGCGAGGAGCTGGCCGAAGCCCGAGGCGACATACAGCGCCGCGTCATCCGCCGCGATCCCGCCGCCATAGGCGAAGCTGTTGTCGTGTCGCGGGCGCATCGGGCGCCGCCACAGCCGGTGCCCGTCGGCAACCGCGCGGGCCTCGACCACGCCATTGGCATCCATGGTGAACACCCGCCCGGCGGCGACCACGGGGGCTGCGTGCAGCGTGCGGCGATAGGTCGCGCCAGCGCCGACATCGTCGCGCCAGGCCATGCGCAGCCGCGCGGGCAGGGCGCTCACGCCGGCATCATGCGCGGCGGTGGCGCCGGCCTGGCCCCAGACCGTCCGCGTCTGCGGCGCCGGCAGCGTCACCGGTGGCGCCGCGGCGCCGGCGCGCAGCGGGTTGTGCGGCGGCAGCACCGGGATCTTGCGGCCCGGCACAGGCGGTTTCGGCGGCGTCGAGAGCAGGCCGCAGCCCGAGAGCATCGCCAGCGAGGACAGCAGCGCGCCGCGCCGCCCGATGGTGGAAAGGGCGCGAAGATCGGTCATGGTCCGGAGGGTCATCCCTTCAGTTTCGCAATCAGGCCCTGGGCGAGATTGCGCAGATTGGGCGCGGAGGCGGGATTGGCGCTGACCTCCGCCAGCAGCGCGCTGGCAGGGGCGGTCTTGCCGGCCTTGATGTCGAGCAGGGCGAGATCGAGCTGGGCCAGCGGCTGCCACGGATTGCCGGGCCGGTTCAGCGTCTGCAGCCCGGCGCGGGCGGCGGCATCGTCCTTCGCCCCCATCTCGTGCTGCGCGCCGAGCAGGATCGCGAGATCGCGGATCGTCGGCAGCGCGCCGCTGCCCGGTGCCGCGATCGCCGACCACTGGCGCTGCGCGGCCTGGCCATCGCCGCCCTGCTCATAGAGCGCTGCGGCGCGCAGCCGGGCGAGATTGGCATAGCCGGCCGGCGCGGTGGCGGCATATCCCGCGAGGCGCTTCGCATCGGCGAGATCGCCCGCCTTGGTCGCTCCGCCAGCCTGCTGGCCGATCTCGGCGATCAGCGCGGTGTAGCCTTCCGCCGCCCGCACATCGAGCTGATGGCGGTGCCACTGCCACGCCTTCCATCCGCCGATCGCGGCCAGCACGACCAGTGCGGCGGCAGCCATCGCGCCGGCATACCGGACGAGGAACTGCCGCGTGCGCTCGGCACGCAGGTCTTCGGCGACTTCATCGAAAATATCGGGCACTCGGGCTCTCGCTCGCTTGGCGCCGGGGAGGGGTATCCCGCGGGCTGGATCGGGTCATCGCGGCGGACCATAGCCGCGCGCGGCACGTTGGGCAACGTAACCAGGTCTTCATTTTTTCATGGCATTCTGCTGCCAATGCGACGAATGCTTGTCATGCTCTGTGCAATTCCGCTCGCCGGGTGCGGCATCGGCGCGGGTGCCACCGTGGCCGCGAATGTCGTCACCCTGACCACGATCCACCGCACCGTGCCGGATGCGGTCGTCTCGCTGGTCACCGGGCGCGACTGCTCGATGGTCCGGCTCGACCGGGACAAGAGCTATTGCGCGCCGAAATACATCCCGCCGCCGCCGCCGCCCTACTGCACCCAGACCCTGGGCGTCCCCGAATGCTGGGCCGATCCCGAAAAACTGCCGGACCACGCGCCGGAAATCGCCGAAGGCCCCTACCGCCTGACCACCCGCGCGCAGATCGAAAGCGCCGAGGGTCGCTGGCCCTAGAGCACTTTCCGATCCGATTGGATCGGATGTAGTGCTCTATCTTTTTGATAAATAGAGCATCATCCGATCGGATAAGGATGCTCTGTTTATCGATATGATAGGGCACGCCTCCCGCCCGGCATCACGGATCATGCCGCGTCCCGAACAACATCCGCAACGACAAACGCCGCCCCTGGGGGGGCGGCGTTCGCGTTGGTCCTGCGGAGCAAAGGCGCCGCCCGGCATCGCCCGGACCCGGCATGGCGCCGGAGCCGGGCGCGCGCCGGTTCAGTTCTCGCCCTGCGCCTGCTGGTTGCGGCGGCGGATGGCGGCGCCGAGGATGTCGCCGAGCGAGGCGCCCGAGTCGGACGAGCCGTAATCGGCCATCGCCTGCTTCTCCTCGTCGATCTCCTTGCCCTTGACCGTGAGCTGCAGCTTGCGCGCGGCGCGGTCGACGGCGGTGATCTTGGCGTCGATCTTCTCGCCCGGAGCGAACTTCTCCGGCCGCTGATCGGCCTTGTCGCGGGCGAGTTCGGCGCGGCGGATGAAGCCGGTGAGAACGTCGTCCACCTTCACCTCGAGGCCGTTCGCCTGCACGGCGGTGATCACGCAGGTCACGATCATGCCCTTGTGGACACGGTCGAGCACGCCGGCGGCGGGATCTTCCTCAAGCTGCTTCACGCCGAGGCTGATGCGCTCCTTCTCGACATCGACGTCGAGAACCTTCGCCTTGACCATGTCGCCCTTGTTGAACTTCGCCATGGCAAGTTCGCCCGGCTCGTCCCACGACAGGTCGGACATGTGGACCATGCCGTCGATCTCCGGCGCGAGGCCGACGAACAGACCGAACTCGGTCATGTTGCGGATCTCGCCTTCGACGATCGAGCCAACCGGATGCTCGTCGAGGAACTGCTCCCACGGGTTGCGCTGGACCTGCTTGAGACCGAGCGAGATGCGGCGCTTGCCGGCATCCACGTCGAGCACCATGACCTCGACTTCCTGGCTCGTCGCGACGATCTTGCCGGGATGCGCGTTCTTCTTGGTCCACGACATCTCGGAGACGTGCACGAGACCCTCGACGCCCGGCTCCAGCTCCACGAAGGCGCCGTAGTCGGTGATATTGGTGACCCGGCCGGTCGCCTTGATTCCGGGCGGATACTTGACGTCCACGCCTTCCCAGGGATCGGTCTCGAGCTGCTTCATGCCGAGGCTGATGCGCTGCGTGTCCGGGTTGAAGCGGATCACCTGCACCCGCACCGGCTGGCCGATGGTCAGCGCCTCGGCCGGATGGTTGATGCGGCGCCAGGCGATGTCGGTCACGTGCAGCAGGCCATCGACGCCGCCGAGATCGACGAAGGCGCCGTAATCGGTGATGTTCTTCACCACGCCATCGAGGATCTGGCCTTCCTTGAGGCCCTGGATCAGCTCGCTGCGCTGTTCCGCCCGGGTTTCCTCGAGCACGGCGCGGCGCGAGACCACGATGTTGCCGCGCGCGCGGTCCATCTTGAGGATCTGGAACGGCTGCTGCACGCCCATCAGCGGGGTGACGTCGCGCACCGGGCGGATATCGACCTGGCTGCCCGGCAGGAACGCCGTGGCGCCGCCGAGATCGACGGTGAAGCCGCCCTTGACGCGGCCGTGGATCACGCCGTTGACGCGGGCCTGCTGCTCATAGGCGCGCTCCAGCGCCGTCCATGCCTCCTCGCGACGCGCCTTCTCGCGCGACAGCACGATCGAGCCGTCCTTGTCCTCGTAGCGCTCGATATACAGGTCGAACGTGTCACCGGACTTGATCTCCTGGCCACCGAATTCCTTCAGCGGCACGCGGCCCTCGCTCTTCAGACCGACATCGACGACGACGAAATCATCATCGATGCGCGACACCCGGCCAGAGACGACCGAGCCCTCGAAGCCGGTATTGCTGCCGAGCGTGCTGTCGAGCAGCGCGGCGAAATCCTCGGTGCCGGAATTATGATCAGCGCCCTGCGAGCGCATGGCAGTTGCGGTTGAACCCATGAAGCGGTTTGAATCCTTGAAACGAGACCGTCTTGCGGCCGGTTTGGCTGGCGCGCCGCGCGGAGTTTCATCCGGTGCGGTCACGACTGTCCGGATCTGTCCGGACGAGGTTTCGGGTGCCGCCGTGGCGGACCGTTCCGGGGCGGCGCCGGCACTCCGCGAATCCCCCGAGCGGGAAATCCGCAGAACCGCGCGCTGTTCCGGCCGGGATAGTCCAATTCGTCCCGGCATCGGTCTGGCGACAAGCCGTGGACACCATGTCCGCGACTGTCGCGGGAATAGGCTTTTTCGCCCGGATTTGCAAGCTTTCCCGCACGTTTCGCCGCGCGCGGGCGGGCCAGAGGCTTCGCGGCGCCGAATCACATGCTATAAGCCGGCCCCGATGACGCATTCGCAGACTCCGGCTCGGCCGGCCCGCCTCACCCCCTCGCAGCCGCGCACGCGCCGGCGCCGCCCGCGCGCGCTGCCGGCCCTGCTCCTGCTCTCGCCGCTCGCCCTCGGCGGTTGCGGCCTGTTCGGCGGCAGCGCCAAGACCGGCGCCGACGCGGCCGCGCACAAGCACGCCGCCAAGCCGCTGCAACCGGCCGACGCCCTCTATGCCGAGGGCATCGCCCAGCTGCACAAGGGCGAGAACAAGAAGGCCGCCCAGCTCTTCGGCGAGATCGAGGTCAATTACCCCTACTCGACCTGGGAGAGCCACGCCGAGCTGCTCCAGGGCTACGCGCAATACCGCCGGCAGAATTTCGACTCCGCGGTAAGCGCGCTGAACCGCTTCATCGAGCTGCACCCGGCAAGCCCCGAAGCCGCCTACGCCTATTACCTGAAGGCGCTCTGCTTCTACGAGCAGATCGAGGACGTCCAGCGCGACCAAACCTTCACCCTCGAAGCCGCCCAGGCCTTGCAGGACGTGGTCTCCCGCTTCCCCGACAGCGCCTATGCCCGCGACGCCCGGATCAAGCTCCGCCTGGTCGAGAACCGTCTCGCCGGCCACCAGATGGAGATCGGCCGCTTCTACCAGCGGCAGAATCTCTACGCCGCGGCGATCAGCCGCTACCAGGTCGTGGTCCAGCAATACCAGACCACGACCTTCGCCCCCGAGGCGCTGGACCGGCTGGTGGAGTGCTATCTCGATCTCGGGCTGGTCAAGGAAGCGCGGCGGAACGCCGCCGTGCTCGGCCACAATTACCCCGGCTCGCGCTGGTACCTTCACGCCTATGACACGCTGCGCCGGCACGGGCTTGTGACCGACGCGGCGAAGCCGAAGGCCACGGGCGGGTTCCTCTTCGGCCTGCTCTGACCGGGGGCGGGCGGAGCCATGCTCACGGCGCTGTCCATCCGCGACGTCGTCCTGATCGACCGGCTGGATATCGGCTTCGAACCGGGCCTGACCGTCTTCACCGGCGAAACCGGCGCCGGCAAGTCCATCCTGCTCGATTCGCTCGGCCTCGCCCTGGGCGACCGCGCCGATGCCGGGCTGGTGCGCGCCGGCGCGGCCCGCGCAGTGGTCACCGCCTCCTTCGCCATTCCCGCCACCCATCCGGCGCTGGCGCTGCTGGCCGAGCAGGGGATCGAGACCGGCGATGAAATCCTGCTCCGCCGCATCGTCGCGCGCGATGGCAAGTCCCGCGCCCTGGTCAACGACCAGCCGGTGAGCGTGGCCCTGCTGCGCCGGGTCGCGGACCTGCTGATCGAGATCCAGGGCCAGCACGCCCAGTTCGGCCTGACCGACCCCGCAACCCAGCGCGAGATGCTCGACCGCTTCGGCGTCGCGCCCGCGCTGCGCGACGAGGTGGCCGCCGCCTTCTCCACCTGGCGCGCGGCGGAGGCGGCGCGCGAAGAGGCCGAGGCCGCGCTCGATGCCGCGCGGCGCGACGAGGAATTCCTCCGCCACGCGGCCGACGAACTCGCAACACTCGCGCCGCGCGCCGGCGAGGAGGAGGAACTCGCCGCCGCCCGCCAGCGCCTGCAAGGGGCGGAGCGCCGCGCCGAGGCGATCGGCGGCGCGCTTGCCGAGCTTGCCCCGCGCGAGCGCCGCTCCGCCGGACCGGCGGCGACGCTGCGTGCGGCCGCCCGCGCGCTCGCCCGCATCGCCGAGGCCGAGCAGGGCGCGTCGATCGGCCCCGCGCTCGCCGCGATCGAGCGCGCCGAGGAAGCCCTGGCCGAAGCCGAAACCCTGCTCTCCCGCGCCGTGTCCGAGGCCGAGGCCGATCCGCGCGGGCTGGAGGCGATCGAGGAGCGGCTGTTCGCCCTGCGCGGCATGGCGCGCAAGCACGCGGTGCCCGTCGTCGAACTGCCCGCCCTGCTCGAACGGTTCCGCGCCCGCCTCGCCACGCTCGATGCCGGCACCGAGGCTCTGTCCCGCGCCGAGGCGGCGAGCCGCACCGCCCGCACCGCCTATGGCGCGGCGGCCGCGACGCTGAGTGCCGCCCGGCAGGCGGCGGCCGAGCGCCTCGCCGCCGCCATCGCCGCCGAGCTTCCCCCGCTCCGGCTCGATCGCGCCCGCTTCCTCGTCGCCCGCACCGACCTCGCGGAGGCGCAGTGGAACGCGAACGGCGCCGATTCGGTGCGCTTCCTCGTCGCCACCAATCCCGGCAGCGCGCCCGGCCCGCTCGACAAGGTCGCCTCCGGCGGCGAGCTGTCCCGCCTGCTGCTGGCGCTGAACGTGGTGCTGGCCGGCGAATCGCCCGTCGCCGCCCTGATCTTCGACGAGGTGGACAGCGGCATCGGCGGCGCCACCGCGGCGGCGGTGGGCGATCGCCTCGCCCGGATCGCGCGCGACACCCAGGTTCTTGTCGTCACCCATTCGCCGCAGGTCGCCGCCCGCGCCGATTCCCACTTCCAGGTCAGCAAGGCGAGCGGGCGCGACCGCGCGATGACGCTCATCAGCCGGCTTGACGCCGCCGCACGGCAGGAGGAAATCGCCCGCATGCTTGCCGGAGAAACGATTACCGATGCCGCGCGCGACGCCGCGCGCAGCCTGCTGGGCCACTCGTGAGCGCCCGCCCGCCTGGCCTGCCCGATGCGGCCGACCCGCAGGCCCGCCTCGCCGAGCTGCTCGCCCGCCTCGCCGCGGCGGACGCCGCCTATTACCGCGACGATGCGCCGATCATGGACGACGCCGCCTATGACGCCCTGCGGCGCGAGGCCGAGTCGCTGCGCGCCGCCCATCCCGAAAGCGCCGCAGCCCTCGACCAGGTCGGCGCCACCCCCTCCGGCGCCTTCGGCAAGCTGCGCCACCGCGTGCCCATGCTCTCGCTCGACAACGTGTTCGAGCCTGCGGATTTCGCCGAATTCTGCGCCAGCATCCGCCGCTTTCTCGGCCTCGGCGTGGCCCCGCTCGCCTTCGTCGCCGAACCCAAGATCGACGGCCTGTCGATCTCGCTGACCTACGGGAACCGCCGCTTCATGCGCGGCGCCACGCGCGGCGACGGCACCGAGGGCGAGGACGTCACCGAAAACCTCCGCACCCTGCGCGAGCTGCCCGCCACCCTGCCGGACGACGCGCCCGATTTCATCGAGATCCGCGGCGAGGTCTACATGACCAAGACGGATTTCATCGCCCTCAACCAGGGCCAGTCCCGCCAGTTCGCCAACCCGCGCAACGCCGCAGCCGGCAGCCTCCGCCAGCTCGACCCCGCGATCACCGCCGCCCGCCGCCTCTCGCTCTTCGCCTATGCGCGGGGGGCTGCGAGTGCTGCGGTGGGCGCGACCCATTGGGACTATCTCGCCACGCTGCGGCGCTGGGGCTTCCCGGTCAACCCGCTGGCCGAACGGGTGAGCGAGGCGCAGGCCGAGGCGTTCCAGCGCTCGGTGGCCGAGCGCCGCGCCGGGCTCGACTACGATATCGACGGCGTCGTCTATAAAATCGACGATCTCGCGCTGCAGGAGCGCCTCGGCTTCGCCGGCCGCGCACCGCGCTGGGCGGTGGCCTGGAAATTCCCCGCCGAGCGGGCGCTGACCACCCTGCGCGGGATCGACATCCAGGTCGGCCGCACCGGCGCGCTCACCCCCCGCGCCCGGCTCGACCCGGTCAATGTCGGCGGCGTGCTGGTCAGCCACGCGACCCTGCACAACGAGGACGAGATCGCCCGCAAGGATGTGCGGATCGGCGACACGGTGGAGCTTCAGCGCGCCGGCGACGTCATCCCGCAGATCCTCCGCGCCCTGCCCGAGCGCCGGCCGGCCGATTCGGTGCCCTTCGTCTTCCCCGATCACTGCCCGGCCTGCGGCGCGCTGGCGATCCGCCCGGCCGGCGAGGTGGTGCGCCGCTGCACCGGCGGGCTGAGCTGCCCGGCCCAGGTGGTCGAGCGGCTGATCCATTTCTGCGCGCGCCCCGCCTTCGACATCGAGGGGATGGGGGAGCGGACGGTCGAGCAGTTCCACGCCCTCGGCTGGCTCCGGAGCCCTGCGGATATTTTTGCCATGCGCGACCGCGAGGCCGCGATCGCGGCACTGGAGGGCTGGGGCGAGGTTTCGGCGCGCAAGCTCGTCGCCGCGATCGAGGCGCGCCGGCGTGTGCCGTTCGCCCGCTTCATCTTCGCCCTCGGCATCAGGCGGATCGGCGAGCAGAACGCCAAGCTGCTGGCCCGCCACTATTCCTCCTATGCCGCCTGGCGCCAGCAGATGGAGCAGGCCGGCGTGATCGGCTCGGATGCGCGGCTGGAACTCGGCTCGATTTCCGGCATCGGCCCGTCGATCGCCGAGGAACTCGCCGGCTTCTTCGCCGAGCCGCACAACCGCGACCTGCTCGACCGGCTGGTGCCGACGCTGACCATCGAGGACGAGGTTGCGGCGGAAGGCGGCGCGCTCGCCGGCAAGACGATCGTCTTCACCGGCACGCTGGAAACGCTGACCCGCCCGGAGGCGAAGGCGCGGGCCGAGGCGCTGGGCGCCAAAGTCACCGAATCGGTCTCGAAAAAGACCGATTTCGTCGTGGTGGGGGCGGAAGCCGGCTCGAAGGCGGCAAAGGCCGCGAGCCTCGGCGTGACCATGCTGAGCGAAACTGAATTCCGCGAGATCGCGGGGTTGTAGAGCACTTTCCGATCCTGATGGATCGGATGTAGTGCTCTACTCTCTAATAACTTGAGCACGTTCCGATCCATCAGGATCGGATGCCATGCTCTATCTTGTTGCCAGGCAGAACACGCCCCGATCCGGATGGATCGGCGGTCTGCAGCACTCAGTCGTCCCGCTGGATGCGTTCCTGCCGCTCGTGGCGTTCCTGCGCCTCGATCGACAGGGTCGCGATCGGCCGCGCCATCAGCCGCTTCAGCCCGATCGGCTCGCCGGTTTCCTCGCAATAGCCATAGGTGCCGTTCTCGACCCGCGCCAGCGCCTGGTCGATCTTGCCGATCAGCTTGCGCGCGCGGTCGCGGGTGCGCAGTTCGAGCGCGCGGTCGGTCTCGACGCTCGCGCGGTCGGTGATGTCGGGCTCGAGGATGCCGCCTTCGGACAGGCTGGCGAGGGTTCCGTTCGCCTCCATCAGCAGGTCGTGCCGCCAGCGGAGCAGCTTCTGCCGGAAGAACTCGACCTGGGTCGGGTTCATGAACTCTTCATCATCGCTCGGGATGTAGTCCGGTGCAAGAGTAATTAACATGACTGTCACTTCCTCCAACGCACGGGCCCCGGGGTCAGTAAGGGTGAGGCCTCAGGCTGGCGGCTTATACCCGTGCCGACCGCCGCCGCCAAGGGCGGGGAGGGTGCAATTCACCTTATGGTCACAACCTGCCGTGGCGGGCGAGCTCGACCCGCGCGCGCAGGCGGATGGCGCCGACGATGGCGCGCAGCGCCGGGTCGGCCGGTAGCTCGATCTCTGCAGCACTCCGCGCCAGCGCGTCGAGATCCGGCGCGCCGCCGCCGAGAACCGCCCGTTGCAGCGCGGCCAGCGCGCCGAGCGCGCGTTCGCCGGCGCGTTTCGCTGCTCCCTGCCGGCGGGCCTCGCCGCCCTCGTCCTGCAACCCGATCAGCGCGGCGATGCTCACCGGGGCGAGGGCGGCGGTGGCGTGCTGCGCCGGGGCGGCGAGGCTGAAGCTCTCGCCGGCCGGCCGCGCCGTGCCGCCGCGCGCGGTGCCGCCGATGCCGCCCGGCCCGCCCAGTCCTGAAACCCGTGTCATCCTCACCTCCCTGGGCGCCTCGCGCGGGCGCGCCGCTTTCACCCGGCTGAATCCTTCCTTAGCTGCAAAATATTAACCTTTTCCTGCGAAACTCCGCCGCGTGACCAAAATGATCGCGCCAGATGACCCGAAATTTCTTTGATATCTCCTTCCGCGGCCGCCATCGCTGGCGCGCGGCAATTCTGCTGCTCTGGGCAGCTTTCTATCTGCTGTTCGCCTGCGCGCGGCCGGCATTCGCCGAGGTGCGGATCAAGGACATCACCGACATCCAGGGGATCCGCAACAACCAGCTGGTCGGCTACGGGCTGGTGGTCGGTCTCAAGGGCACCGGCGATTCGCTCAACAACTCGGTGTTTACCCGCCAGTCGCTGATCGGCATGCTCGAGCGCCTCGGCGTCAACACCCAGAGCCAGGCGGCCAACCTGCAGACCAAGGACATCGCCGCGGTGATGGTGACGGCGAACCTGCCCGCCTTCGTGCATAGCGGCGAGACGATCGACGTCACGGTCTCGGCGATGGGCGATGCGACCGACCTGACCGGCGGCACCCTGCTCGTCACCCCGCTGCTCGGCGCCGATGGCCGGGTCTATGCCGTGGCGCAGGGCTCGCTGGTCACCGGCGCGATCCAGGCGGCGGGGGCGAACGCATCCTTCACCCAGGGTGTGCCCACCGTCGGCCGCATCACCAATGGCGCCATCGTCGAGCGCTCGGTGAATTTCAAGCTTGCCGCGCAGAAGCAGCCCAAGCTCGAACTGCGCAACCCCGATTTCACCACCGCGACGCGCATTGCCCAGGTCATCAACGCGCGGCTCGGCCCCGGCATCGCCACGGTCGACGATCCGCGCACCATCACCCTCGACCTCGAGGGGCGCAACGTCGTGCAGAACCTCGCCGATATCGAGGATCTGCGGGTCCAGCCCTCCACGCCGGCGGTCGTCGTCGTCGACGAGGCGACGGGCACGATCGTGATGGGGGCGAATGTTCGCATCAGCACCGTCGCCATCGACGAGGGCAACATCACCGTCACGGTAAAGAACACCCCGGTGGTCAGCCAGCCCAACGCGCTGGCCGGCGGCAACACGGTCTCGACCGCGCAGACCTCGATTTCCGTCAAGAAGGGGAAAGGCAAGAGAATGGACATCGTCCAGGGCAATATCAGCCTGCAGCAGCTGGTCTCCAGCCTGAACGCGCTCGGCGTTGCGCCGCACGACATGATCAGCATCCTCCAGGCGATCAAGGCGGCCGGCGCCCTGCAGGCGCGGCTGGTCGTGCAATGAGCCTGAGCCCGATCCCCGGCGCCGCATCGGCCGTTTCACTCGATCAGCTCACCAGGCCCGTAGCAACCCCGCCCGCCCGCGGCACCGCGCCGATGAGCAATCAGGCCATCGTCCAGGCCGCCCACAAATTCGAGGCGATGGCGATCGCCCAGCTGCTCAAGCCGATGTTCGCCTCCGCCGGCTCCGCCGCGGCACCGTTCAGCGGCGGCGCGGTGGAAAAATCGTTCCGCCCCTTCTTCATCAACGCGGTCGCGAAATCGATCGAGGCGCGCGGCGGCCTCGGCCTCGCGCCGATGATCGAACAGGCGCTCCTGGCCGAGCGCGACAGCACCAAGCCCCAGCCCGCCACGGCGACCTCCCCTTCCAGCTCCGTCCCCGCCCCCGGCGGATCGGTCGCCCCATCCTTATCCCCAGGAGCCGGATCATGAACACCGAAACCTCGCCCTGCGGCCCCATCGCCGCCGCGGACGCCCTTGCCGCCATTCTCGAGGAAGAAAACCGCCGTCTTTCCCTGCACGATTTCGCCGCCAGCGCCACGCTGGAAGCGGCCAAGCGCGGGGCCATCGCCGCGTTCGAGGCGGCGATGGAAGCCGGCGCGAAGCTGCCGCCGCGCGAGCGCCGGCAGGCCGAGGCGGCGCAGCGCCGGCTGGAGAAGGCGGTCAGCGCCAATGGCGCGCTCCTGCGCGATGCGATCGAGACCCAGCAGCGCGTGATCCGCACCGTCATGCAGGCGCTCGACAACAGCCGCGCCGCGGTCGAGCCGCTGCAATCCTACGCGCAGGACGCCGCCGGCAGGCCGGTTCCGCCGGTCGCCTTCAACCTGCGCGCCTGATCGCGCCACACCTCTCTGGCACGCCTCTCTGGCCAGATCGGGGCGGCTGTGGCATGGCCGGCAAATGAAGCTGATCCTGATCACGGAAGCCCCGTTCGACTCGGTGACCGGGGCCTCGTTCTACCATCGCCGCCTGCTCACCGCCTGGCGCGAGGCGGGCGGCGGCGTCGAGATCTTCGCGCTCGATCAACCGGTCGGCCCCGATTTCGCCGATCGGCTGCGGCTGGATGGCCCGATCCTGCTGGAGGGCGCGGCCTTCGCCCATGCCCGCGCCGCGATCCCGGCGCTGCAGGCGCGCGGCGCCTTCGCCCTCATCCATCACCCGACCTCGCTCGAACCCGGCACGCCGGAAGATGTGCGGCAGGCGTTCAAGTCGCTGGAGCGGGAGGCGTTGCCCGGCTTCGCCCGGGTCATCGCCGCGAGCGAGCCGATCGCCGGGCGCCTGTCCGCCGAATTCGGCGTGCTGCACGACCGGATCAGCGTTCTCGTCCCGGGTACCGACCGCTACGAATGCCGCACGCTCAACCCGGTCCTGCCCGATGGCAGCCCCTGCGCGGTGCTTTCCCTCGGCACGCTGACCTATCGCAAGGGGCACGATATCCTGATCCGCGCGCTCGCCTCGCTGCACGATCTCGACTGGCGGCTGGTGATCGCCGGCGAGCTGCGCGACCCTGATTATGCCGAGGGTCTCGACCGGCTTGCCGCCGAGCTTGGCGTCGCGGCGAGGGTCGAGCGGCGGGGCCCGCTCACCGGCAGCGCGCTGGAGAATGCCTGGGCCGAAGCCGATCTCTTCGCCCTCGCCACCCGCTTCGAGGGGTTTGGCATGGCGGTCGCCGAGGCGATGGCGCGGGGCCTGCCGGTCGCGATCACCGATGGCGGTGCCGCCGGCGAACTGGTGCCGACCGGGGCAGGCATCGTCGCTCCGGTGGATGACGTGGCCCAGCTGGGCAAGGCGATGCGCCGGCTCGTCTTCAGCCCCGCGCTGCGGGCGCAGATGGGGGCGATCGCCTGGAAACACGCGCGCGGCCTGCCCCATTGGCCGGACCAGGCCCGGGCGCTGCGCGGTCTCGCGGCGGCCTGACCGCCGCCGCCCGGCATAGCATCGGCCTGACCGCCGCCGCCCGGCATAGCATCGGCCTGACCGCCGCCGCCCGGCATAGCATCGGCCTGACCGCCGCCGCCCGGCATAGCATCGGCCTGACCGCCGCCGCCCGGCATAGCATCGGCCTGACCGCCGCCGCCCGGCATAGCGGCGGCCTGACCGCCGCCGCCCGGCACAGCATCGGCCTGACCGCCGCCGCGCGTCGCCCACTCATCCTATCGGCGGTTTGTCATCATCGCCGTGCAGCAGGAGAAAAAGCTGCCGGCACAGGCACTCGAAGGTGAATGGCTTGCGCAGCATCGCCGTCCGCGCCGCCCCATCCCCTGTCACCGAATCTCCTGCCGCCACCTCTCCCGCCTCCTCGGCGAGCCCGGTGACGAACAGCACCGGCAGATCCGGCCGCATCTCGCGCGCGCTGGCGGCGAGGGCGAGCCCGTTCATCGCGCCGGGCAGGCCGATATCGGCGATCAGCAGGCCGATCGTCGGATCGGCGCGCAGCCAGTCGAGGCCGGATTCGGCCTCCGCCGCCTGCCGCACGGCAAATCCCTGCTCGCCCAGCATGTCGGCCAGCAGCGACCGCAGCGCGTCCTCGTCATCGACGATCAGCACCACGTCGCGCCCCGCCGGCAGGCGTGAGGCGAGCGGGGCCACCTCGGCCAGCGTCTCTGTCGCCGGTGCGGCCGGCATGTCCGCGGCGGGGCAGGGGATGAACAGGTCGACGGTGGTGCCCTCGCCGATCCGGCTGGCGATCTCGACATGCCCGCCCGATTGCTGGACGAAGCCATAGACCATCGACAGGCCGAGCCCGGTGCCCTGGCCGGCCGGCTTGGTGGTGAAGAACGGCTCGAAGGCCTGCGCCATCACCGCCTCCGTCATGCCTTTGCCGGTATCGGCGATGCCGATCCGCACATACGCCCCTTCGCCCCGGCGCTGGCCGCGTGGCGGCGGGCCGAGCATCGCGTTGGCCGCCGCCAGCGTCAGCACCCCGCCCTCCGGCATGGCGTCGCGCGCGTTGATCGCGAGGTTGAGCAGCGCGTTTTCCAGCTGGTTGCGGTCGCAGAAGCCAAGGCGGATATCGGGCGGGCAGATTGTCCGCACCGCGATTGCCGGCCCCGCCATGCGGTCGATCAGCTCGTGCATGTCCTCGATCAGCGCGGGGATGTCGATCGCGGCGGGGGCCAGCGTCTGCCGCCGCGCGAAGGCGAGCAGGCGCTGGGTGAGGCCGGCGGCGCGGGCGGCGGCGCTGCGCGCGCCATCGAGATACGACCGTGCGGCCACAATCTCACCCTGCTCCAGCCGTGCCGCCAGCATGTCGAGATTGCCGAGGATCCCGGTCAGGATATTGTTGAAATCATGCGAGATTCCGCCGGTCATCTGGCCGATGGCGTCCATCTTGTGCGCCTGCCGCAGCTCCGCCTCCACCGCCGCGCGCCCGCGCACCTCCGCCGTGGTGTCGCGCAGCACGACATGCGCGCCGTCGATCCGTCCGGCGCCGTCGATGATCGGCACCGAGGACAGGCCCAGCCAGACCCGCTCCGGCCTGCCGTTGCGGTCGGCGACGAGGCAATGATCCGGCAGGATCACGCATTCGCTCTCCAGCGTCCGGCGCAGAATGTCGAGGATGAGCCGCCGCACCCCGCCCGGCGCCTCGCGCGCCATCCGCCCGAGGCTGTGCGGATGCCACCGCCCGAGCAATGCGGCGCAGGCATCGTTGTAGATCAGCACGCCCTCCTTGCCCCACATGGTGGCGATGGCGGTCTGCGAGGCGCAGATCAGCTCGATCCGGCGGCGGCGGATCGCCGGCCACGAGCCGATCGGCCCGAGCGGCGTGGCCCCCCAGTCAAACGCCTCGATCAGCGCGCGCAGCGGGATCGGCGCGGCTCGATCGGGCTGCGGCGCGCGCGCCGGGCTGACGCGCGCCAGGGTCAGCGGAATGGAACCGGCCGTCATGTTGTGTTCGCCTCCATCCTGCGATGCGGGCGGATCCCGCCGCAGGCTTGCCACCATCGGAGTGGCCGTTCGGACGCCGCGTTCCGCATCGCGGTCCCTGCCGGCCCTCACGCACGGTCCCGGCACCGCAGCGCCCGTCCATGCGGGTCAATATATGGGACTTGGCGAAAACATTACAAATTAATAAGATAAATTTTAATAAAGATAAATTATTCGGCCGTGGCGCCTCACTCCCCGATCAGCCCGGCCTTCTCGGCGGCGCGGCCATAGAGGAAGGTCCACAGCATCAGCAGCCCGATGGTCGCGTAGCCGACGATCGGCCCGACGATGAGAAACCGGCCGACCGGCAGCGAAAACACCAGCACGCTGCGCACCGCCGTTTCCACCACCAGCCCGATGCCCCAGACGATCGTCATCACGCTCATCACCCGCCGGAATCCCGGCTGGTCGCGATGCGCCTCGAATTCCGCGCTGTCCTCGGCCGATTGCCGCTTCAGGCTGGCGCTGGCGAGCACATAGATCAGCGGCCGGCGGATCAGCGCCGAGCCGATGAACACGAGGCCGATCAGCCCGGTGATCAGCGATTCGCGCATCAGCAGCAGCTTGGGCGAGCCGCCGAGCGCGAAGCCGACCAGGGACAGCGCGATGCCGCCCAGCACCATGACCGAAATCGCATCCACCCGCCGGTGGCGCGCGAATTCGACGAGACTCCAGACGATCGGCGGCGCCGCCGAGGCCATGATCGCGTGGATCTCGCCGACATGCGGCTTGCTGAAATGATAGACCGTCCAGGGCAGCAGGAAATTGAACAGGATTTCCAGCGCCATCATGACGCGCTTGCGGGTGACGATGCCCTTCATCGCAGGATGTCCGCCCCTTCGAGGAGTTGCGCCGTCGAGCGGCCGATCTCGTCCGCCGCCAGCGCCTCCGCCCGCCCGCCGAGATGGGCGGCGAGGAAATGCTCGGTGATCGCGTTGAAGGCGATGCTGTTTTCCGGCCGCGCGAACCCGTGCCCCTCGTCGGGGAACAGCACGTAAGTCACCGCGATGCCCTTCGCCTTCAGCGCCGCCACCATCTGGTCGGATTCCGCCTGGTTCACCCGCGGATCGTTCGCCCCCTGGCCGATCAGCAGCGGCCGGGCGAGATGCGCCGCCTGGTGCACCGGCGAGCGCTCGCGCAGCAACGCCGCCCCCTCCGGCGTTGCCGGGTCGCCGAGCGCGCGGGTGAAGATGCTGCGCCCGGCCTCCCAATAGGGCGGAATCGTCGCGAGCAGCGTCTCGAGATTGGACGGGCCGACAATATCCACCCCGCAGGCGTAGCGCTCGGGGTTCCGCGTCATCGCGGCCAGCGTCGCGTAGCCGCCATAGGAGCCGCCCATGATGGCGATCCGGCTCGGATCGGCGATGCCCTGGCCGATCGCCCAGTCCACCGCATCGAGCAGGTCGTCATCCATTGCCCGGCCCCATTCGCGGTCGCCGGCCGTGAGGAACGCCTTGCCGAACCCGGTCGAGGCCCGGAAATTGACCGACAGCACGGCATAGCCCCGATTGGCCAGCCATTGGTGATACGGGTTGAACCCGAAGGAATCCCGCGCCCACGGCCCGCCATGCACCAGCAGCACCAGCGGGCGCGGCGCATCCCCCCCATCCGGCGGCACGGTGAGGTATGACACGAGCGACAACCCGTCCCGCGCGGCGATCACCACCGGGCGCATCGGCGCGAGCGTGGCTTCGGCAAGATCGGGGCGTGTGTCGTAGAGTTTTTCGAGCTGGCGGCTCTCGCGGTCATACAGCCAGGCGACGCCCGGCGCCGTGTCCGAGGCGGCGCCGACGATCCAGAACCGGTCGTCCTCGCTGCGCGACTGGATGCCCCAATCGCCGATCCCGGCGGCGTCGAGCGCGTCGAGATCCGGCTGGATCGCGGGATCGAGCGCCACGTAGCGGTTGCGCTCGTAATTCACCCCATAGGCGAGCGGCGTGTTCTCGTGCAGCCGGACGATGATCTCGCCGATATCCGCCCGCGCATCCTCGGCAAGCAGCGTGGCGTCGCCGGTCTCAAGGTCGAGCCGGAACAGTGCGGCGGTATCGCGCCCCGCGCTGCTCAGCATCAGCGTCGTCCGCCCATCGGTGGTGAACAGGCCGAGCACGCCCGAGGTCATCGCGTCTTCCGGCGCGAACCGCATGAACGGCGACCAACCGCCGGCGCCATCCGGGCGCAGCACCGTCTGGCTGCCGTCGCCCTCCAGCCGCGCGGCGAGGCGCAGGGCGAAATCCTCGTCCACATCGAAGCCGGCGAGGCCGGGATTTTCCGCGATCATCGTCGCCCGCCCGGTCGCGATCTCGATCCGGTAGAGATCCGGCCATTGCGGGTCGCGCGCATTGTGGCTGACCACCGCCTCGCCGGGATGGCGGCGGGAGAGCTTGACGATGCTCGCCTGGATCGGCCCGTGCGGCGTCAGGTCGCGCATCGCCCCGGTCTCGCGGTCGACGGCGTGGAGATGGAAATTCTCGTCCCCGTCATTGTCCTTGACCACGAGCAGATGCCGCCCGTCATGCGCCCAGGCATAGCCCGGAATGCCGCGCCGCCGCTCGTCGGTCAGCGGCTGCGCCGCGTCGATCCGCCCGCGCGGGGCGACGAACAGGTTCAGCACCCCGTTGCGCGGCGCGAGAAAGGCGATCGTGCCGCCATCGGGGCTGATCTGCGCCCCCGCCCGGCGCGGATTGCCGAACAGGGCGGCGCGCGGAATGAGGGGGAGGGCGGTGGTGTTTGTCGTGCGGTCCATGTGGACGTCCTATCGGAGATCGCGTCGCGGCGAAACCGCCGCGCCATTCAGCGCGGCGAAACCGCCGCGCCATTCAGCGTGGCGAAACCGCCGCGCCATTCAGTGCGGCGAAACCGCCGCGCCATTCAGTGCGGCGAAACCGCCGCGCCATTCAGTGCGGCGAAACCGCCGCGCCATTCAGTGCGGCGAAACCGCCGCGCCGGTCAGTGTGGCGAAACCGCCGCGCCGGTCAGTGCGGCGGTTTCGCCGCCGGGGCTCAGTGCAGCCGGTCGAGCCGCAGCCGCTCGCGCTCGTCGGTCAGCCGCCGTGCCGCGAAATAGGCCGCGCCCACGGCGGCGATGCCGGTCGCCCCGGCGAGCAGGAACATCAGCATGATCTGGTATTTCACCGCCGAAACCGGCGACAGCCCGGCCAGGATCTGCCCGGTCATGATGCCGGGCAGCGTCACCAGCCCGGCGGCGGACATGGTGTTGACGATCGGCAGCATCCCCCGCCGCACCGCCTCGCGGATCAGCGGGCGCATCGCGTCGCGGAAACGCGCCCCGAGGGCGAGCTGCGCCTCGATCGCGGCGCGCTCGCGCGTCACCGCCGAGAGCAGCGCGTCGAGCGAGAGCGAGGCGGCGTTGAGCGCGTTGCCGAGCATGATCCCGGCGAGCGGAATGGCATAGCGCGCGGCATACCAGGGTTCCGGGCGGATCGCGGTGGCGAGCGCGAAGATCGCGGTGATGAAGGTGGCCAGCGCCACGGCCGACAGCCCGGCGATCTGGTTGCCGTAGCGCACGAGCCGCCGCTCCGGCCGCGCCGCGACCTCGCGCCCCGCGATCGCGACCATCAGCAGGATGATGCCGAGCGTGAGCAGCGGCGCCTCGGCGGCGAAGACGAAGCGGAGCAGAAACCCGATCAGCAGCAGCTGCACCGCGCAGCGCGCCGCCGCGACCAGCAGCTGCCGGTGTAGCCTGAGGCCGAGCAGCACCGAGGCCAGCGCATCGACCAGCACGAGCGAGGCGGCGATCAGCAGGTCCGCCGGGGTGAGATCGATCGGGGTCATGCGAGGTTCAGCCGCCCGCCTTCGAGATGCATCCGGTGCGCGCCGAGCCGCTGCGCCTGCGCCTCGTCATGCGTCACCATCACGATCGCGGTGCCGGCGGCGAGCCGCAGCGCCAGCAGCGTCTCGACCAGCCCGGTCGCCTTCGGATCGAGCGCGCCGGTCGGCTCATCCAGCAGCAGCACATCGGGCCGGGGCAGGATGGTGCGGATCAGCGCGAGGCGCATCCGCTCGCCGGTCGACAGCCGGTGGATCGCCTGGTCGAGCAGCGCCGGCGCCAGGGCGAGCTGCGGCATCATCTCCGCTGCCGCCGCGCGGTCGGGGAAATGGGCGGCGGCGGTCTCGTGCCACCAGCCCGGCTCGGCCGGCAGATAGGCGACGCGCCGCCGCCATGATGGTGCCGGCATCGCCGCGCGGTCGGCCCCTCCCAGCGTCACCCGCCCCTCATGCGGGTCGAGATCCGCGATCATCCGCAGCAGCACCGACTTGCCCGCGCCGGACGGCCCGGTGATCGCCACCGCCTCGCCGCGCCCGAGGGTGAGGTCGAACGGCCCGCCCGCCGCGCCGCGCAGGCCGGCGGCCTCCAGGAAGCCGGCCACCGCCTCAGCCGGCGAAGGCGGCGAGCATCCGCGCCTCCGCCCGCATGCCGCGATGAAAGCAGCGCATCTCGAATTTCTCGTTCGGGCTGTGGATGCGGTCATCGTCGAGCCCGAAGCCGACCAGCAGGGTCTTGAGCCCGAGCTGCCGCTCGAACGCCTCGACCACGGGGATCGACGCGCCGCAGCCGGCCAGCACCGGCGCGCGGCCGAATTCCCGCTCCAGCGCCGCCCGCGCCGCGCGCACGAAGGGCAGATCCACCGGCACCACCAGCCCGGCCGAGGCGCCGTGCACCTCGAACCGCGCCGTCGCATCCGGCAGCAGCCGCGCGGTGACGAAATCCTTGAACCCCTCGACCACCTTCGCCGGGTCCTGCCCCGGCACCAGGCGGAAGGTGAGCTTCGCACCGGCCTCGGCGGGAATCACCGTCTTGGTGCCCTCGCCCTGATAGCCGCCGAAAATCCCGTTGATCTCGGCGGTCGGCCGCGCCCAGTTCTGCTCCAGCGCCGAGAACCCGCGCTCGCCGCTGGCATGGCGCAGCCCCACCCCGCCGAGCCAGGCGGCCTCGTCGAACCCGCTCGCCCGCCACGAGGCGAGCACATCCGCCGGAATGTCGAGAATCCCGTCATAGAAGCCCGGAATCGCCACCCGCCCGTCGGCGTCGAACAACTCGCCCAGAATCCGCGTCAGCGCGCGGATCGGGTTGAGCGCCGGCCCGCCGAACAGGCCGGAATGCAGGTCGCGATCGGGCCCTGCAATCCGCACCTCGACCGCCGCGAGCCCGCGCAGGCTGGTGGTGATCGCCGGGGTCTGCCGGTCCCACATGTTGGTGTCGGCGACGAGCACGAAATCCGCCTTCAGCGCGTCGCGCTCGGCCTCCAGCAGGGCGGCGAGCGAGGGGCTGCCGCATTCCTCCTCGCCCTCCAGCAGCACGGTGAGGTTCACCGGCAGGCCGCCCGTCACGTCGAGCCAGGCGCGCACCGCCTCCAGCACCATCATCACCTGGCCCTTGTCGTCCACCGCCCCGCGGGCGACCACGCGCGCCCCTTCCGGATGATCGACCAGCACCGGCGCGAACGGATCGCTCTCCCACAATTCCAGCGGATCGGCGGGCTGCACGTCGTAATGCCCGTAATACAGCACGGTCGGCGCCTCCGGCCCGGCGTGGTGATGCGTCGCGATCACCCCGGGCAGGCCCCTGGTCGCCGACAGGCGCGCCGCGAAACCCATCCCCGCGAGCAGGTCGCGCATGTGCGACGCGGCGCGCAGGCAATCCGCCCGGTGCGGCGAGGCCTCGGTCAGCCCCTGCGCGCTGATCGAGGGGATCCGCAGCAGCTCGAACCAGCGCCCGCGCGCGCTGTCCAGCTCCGCGTCGATATGGGCGAGAACGTCGTCGATCCTGTCGTTGCGCATCGGCTATCCCCCTGTTGGCGGCGCGACGATAGGGGAGGGCGCCGCGCCAGAAAAGCCGGCTCGGGTCAGGCCAGCCGGTCGATCGCCTCGGCGAGGCGGATATCGCGCGCCGAAAGCCCGCCCGCGTCATGGGTCGAGAGCAGGATCGTCACCCGGTTATAGACATTCGACCATTCCGGGTGATGGTCATGCGCCTCGGCCAGCAGTGCCACCCGCGTCATGAAGGCGAAGGCTTCCGAGAAATTGGCGAAGGTGAAGCGCCGCTCGATCGCGTCGCGCTCCTTCGCCAGCGTCCATTCCGGCAACAGGTCGACAAGGGCGGCGCGTTCGGCATCGGTCAGGCGGGGGATCATGTCGTGTCTCCTTGCGGTGAGAGGGCGGCGGCGAAAGCGTCGCGCAGGGCAGGGATCACCTCGGTCTCGAACCAGGGCCGCCGCGCCGCCCAGGCCCGTGTCCGCCAGGAGGGATGCGGCAGCGCAAACCGCGCGGGCAGATGCGCCGCGAAGCCGCGCACCCGCTCCTCCATCGACCCCTTGCCGAGATGATAGAGAATCGCGTGGCTGCCGACCAGCAGCGTGAGGCGGATCGCCGGCATCGCCGCGCGCAGCCGCGCCTGCCAGAGCCTGCCGCATTCCGGCCGGGGCGGGGCGTCGCCGCCGCGCGGAAGCCGTCCCGGGTAGCACAGCCCCATCGGCACGATCGCGATCCGGCTCTCGTCGTAGAACGCCTCCCGGTCGATGCCGAGCCAGTCGCGCAGCCGGTCGCCCGAGGGATCGTTCCAGGGAATCCCGCTCGCGTGAACCTTCGTCCCCGGCGCCTGCCCGACGATCAGCACCCGCGCCGTGGCCGAGATGCGGAACACCGGGCGCGGGCCGAGCGGCAGCGATGCGGCGCAGACCGTGCAGGCCCGCGCGGCTGCGGCCACCGCCTCGATCGTCTCGCCCCCGCCGCCATCCCCGCCCGCCGATACGGCGCCGAGCGGTGGGATCACGCCTCGAACCGGGCGATCTTCCACGCCTCGGGCTCGGCGGCGGCGGCGCGATACCAGGCATCGACCAGCTCATGCGCCCGCACCGCGGCGATATAGGCCGCGGTCGCGGCCGAGACCTCCGGCCGGTAGGTCAGCAGCCGCGAGACCACCGGCGCATACATCGCATCCGCCGCCGTCATCGCCGCGCCGAACAGGAACGGCCCGCCGGCGCCGAAGCGTGCGCGCGTCTCCGCCCAGATCGCCTCGATCCGGTCGAGATCGGCGCGCACCGCCGCCGCCGGCTCGGCGGGGTCCAGCCTGCGCGTGCAATTCATCGGCATGGCGAGGCGGAGTTCGCGGAAGCCGGAATGCATCTCGGCGGTGATGGCGCGGGCATGGGCGCGGGCGATGCGCGCCGCCGGCCAGAGCTGCGGCGCGATCTCGGCGCAATACTCGACGATGGCGAGACTGTCCCAGACCCGCGCGCCCTCGTGTTCGAGGAACGGCACCATCCCCGAGGGCGACGCCGCCTTGACCGCTGGCGTATGCCCGCCCGCCAGCGGGATCACCCGCTCCTCCACCGCGAGCCCGGCGAGCCGCACCGCCAGCCACCCGCGCAGCGACCACGAGGAATAGCGGCGGCTGCCGATATACAGGACCGATGAGGTGTCGTTCATGATCGAAGCTTAGAGCATCATCCGATCAGATGGAATCATCGGATCGGAACGTGCTCTAGCCCGGATGCTGCCGCCCCGCCATATCGGCCGTCCGCCCGCCATCGTCCCGCGCATCGCCCGGCTGCGGCGCGGTGCGGCCGATGAACGCGGCGATCTCCCGCCAGACCGGCGGCAGCAGCCCGAAGCTCGGCAGCACCGCGAGCAGCAAATTCACATGCGAGACCCGTTCGTAAACCCGCGTATCCACCACCGCGCCCTCCTGCCGCAGCCGGGCGGCGAGGGCAGCCGTGTTGGCCGGCGCGACGAGGCGATCCCGCGCGCCGGTGATCAGCAGCGATGGCGGGGCGGCGGCGCTCGCGTGGCTGATCGGCTGGCAGACCGGATCGTCGGCGAAGCGGTCGAAGATCCGGCGATAGACCGGCCCGGTCATCGGCAGGAAATCATAGGGCCCGGCGAGCCCGATGGCGCCGGCGAGTGCGGCTTCATCCTCCCCCGCAGCGGCGAGATAGTCCCCCTTCAGGGCGAGCATCATCGCGAGATAGGCCCCGGCGGAATGGCCAGCGACGAACACCGCCCGCCTGTCGCCGCCGAACTGCCCGGCATTCCGCCGCACGAAGGCGGTCGCCCGTGCGGCGTCGTCGATGAAATCCGGATAGCGCACCTCCGGATAAAGCCGGTAATCCGGGATCGCCACCACCAGGCCGAGCCGCGCCAGCGCCCGGCCGACAAAGGCGTATTCGCCCCGCGCGCCGCTCTGCCACGACCCGCCATAGAAAAACACCACCACCGGCAGCTTCCGCACGACCGGACCGGCCGGGCGATGGATGTCGAGACGGTGGCGCGGCCCCTCGCCATAGGCGATTCCGCCGAGGCTGATGGTGCCGAAGCGCGGCACGATGCGGTCGAGCAGGTCGGTCGAGCTGGGAAACCGGGGCATCAAGCGGATATGGCCGGAACTTCCTGCCCGGCAATATCTGCCGGCACGGCAAAATCTGCCGCCCTGCCGTCCGCCGCCCATGCCGCCTGCCCCTGCTGCCTGCGCCCGCCGCCCGCCGGCGCGCAGCCTCTGGCACGCTTCATGCAAAGTTCCCATCGGTCCGATCGGGATACAGGCGCCAAAACCGCGCTTCCCCCGCCCGGCAGTGAAAGGGTCACGCACATGATCATCCGCAATCTCGCCGCCGCCGCCCCGCCCGTCGCCTATGCCGGCGGCGTCGCCTCCACCAGCCATCCCGGCTTCGGCGCCGCGCTGCAGGCCACCCTCGCCGGGCTGCAGGCCACCCAGGCCGGCACGTCCGGCATGCTGCAGGGCATCGGCCCCGCCCAGGCGCTCCAGGCGGCGCAGCAGACGCTGGACGGCAAGCAGCATCACCACACGCTGACCATCCCCGGCCTCGGCTGAGCCCGCCGCCGCGCAGGTGCGCCGCCCGACCGGATGCTTCCCCCCGGCCGGGCGATGCTCTATCCGGCGCGGATGACCGACACCACTGAACCATCGCCGCGCTGGGCCGGGCTCAGCCTCGCCAACCCGCTCGTCATGGGCATCATCAACGTCACGCCGGACAGTTTCTCCGGCGGCGGCGCCGATCCCGATCCCCCTACCCTGATCGAGGCCGGGCGGGCCATGCGCGCGGCCGGTGCGGCGATCCTCGATGTCGGCGGCGAAAGCACCCGCCCCGGCGCCGCCGCGGTGCCGCCCGAGGCTGAAATCGCCCGCGTTGTCCCGGTCATCCGCGCGCTGGCGGGCGATGGCGCGGTGGTCTCGGTCGATACCCGCAACGCCGCCACCATGCGCGCCGCCCTCGAAGCCGGAGCGCGCATCGTCAACGACGTCTCCGGCCTGCGCCACGATCCCGAAGCCGCCGGGCTGGTCGCCGCCGCCGGCTGCCCGGTGATCCTGATGCACATGCGCGGCACCCCGGCGACGATGAACGCGCAGGCGGTCTACGCCGATCTCCTCGCCGATGTCGTGGCCGAGCTTGCCGCCACCCGCGACGCTGCCCTCGAAGCCGGCATCGCGCCGGCCGCCATCGCGCTCGATCCCGGCTTCGGCTTCGCCAAGCAGGGCGCGCAGAACGTGGCGCTGCTGCGCGCCCTGCCGGCGTTCCGCGCGCTCGGCCACCCGGTCCTGGCCGGCGTCTCGCGCAAGCGCTTCATCGGCGAGCTGGCCGGCGAGCCCGACCCCGCCCGCCGCGACCCCGGCTCCATCGCCGCCGCCCTGTTCGCTGCGGGGCAGGGGGCGGCGATCCTCCGCGTCCATGATGTCCCCGGCACGGTGCAGGCGCTGCGCGTCTGGCAGGCCCTCGCCGCGTCCTGACTGGACCGCGGGCGCGTCTCTTGGGATACTGCGCCCGCCGCTCCGCCCCGCGCCCGCCCGGCGCCAGCAAGGTTTCGATCCGCGATGAACCAGATCCCGCCCCGCCCCAAACGCCGCCTGTTCGGCACCGACGGTATTCGCGGCCGCGCCAACACCGCGCCGATGACAGCCGAAATCGCGCTGCGCCTCGGCCAGGCCGCCGGGCTGCGCTTCACCCGCGGCGATCACCGCCACCGCGTCATCATCGGCAAGGACACCCGCCTGTCCGGCTACATGCTCGAACCGGCGCTGACCGCCGGCTTCATCGGCGCCGGGATGGACGTGACGCTGGCCGGCCCGCTGCCCACCCCCGCCATCGCCATGCTCACCCGCAGCCTGCGCGCCGATCTCGGCGTCGTCATCTCCGCCTCGCACAACCCGTTCGAGGATAACGGCATCAAGCTGTTCGGCCCGGACGGCGCCAAGCTGTCCGACGTGGTGGAGGCCGAGATCGAGGCGCTGATGGAGCAGGATCTCGCCGGCCGCCTCGCCGCCGCCTCGGCGCTGGGCCGCGCCACGCGGCTGGTCGATGCCGCCGGCCGCTACGTCGAATCCGCGAAATCGAGCCTGCCGCGCGGCCTCCGGCTCGACGGGCTGCGCGTCGTGCTCGACTGCGCCAATGGCGCCGCCTACAAGGTCGCCCCGGCGGCGCTGTGGGAACTCGGCGCCGAGGTCATCCCCCTCGGCGTCAGCCCGGACGGGTTCAACATCAACCACGAATGCGGCTCGACCGTCCCCTCCGCCCTCTCGGCGGCGGTGGTGCGCCACCGCGCCGATATCGGCGTCGCCCTCGATGGCGATGCCGACCGCGTGATCCTCGCCGACGAGCGCGGCCGCATCATCGATGGCGACCAGGTGCTGGCGCTGATCGCCCGCGCCTTCCAGGCCGATGGCAGACTGTCCGGCGCCGGCATCGTCGCCACCGTGATGTCCAATCTCGGGCTGGAGCGCTACCTCGCCGGCCTCGGCCTCGCCCTGCACCGCACCCCGGTCGGCGACCGCTACGTCGCCGAAACCATGCGCGCGCACGGGCTCAATCTCGGCGGCGAGCAGTCCGGCCATGTCATCCTCGCCGATTTCGCCACCACCGGCGACGGGCTGATCGCCGCCCTCCAGGTGCTGGCGGTGCTGGTGCGCGAGGGACGGCCGGCGAGCGAGGTCTGCCGCCTCTTCACGCCATTGCCGCAATTGCTGCGCAATGTCCGCTACAGCGGCGCCTCGCCATTGCTCTCGCCCGTGGTCACGGCGGCGGCAACGGCGGCGGAGGCGCGGCTCGCCGGCAGCGGTCGCCTGCTGCTGCGCGCCTCCGGCACCGAGCCGCTGATCCGGGTGATGGCCGAGGGCGAGGACGAGGATCTCGTCGCCGCCGTGGTCGACGAGCTTTGCGCCGTGATCGAGGCGGAATCGGCGCGCTGAGCGCGGCAATGGGCTGGTTCCGCGTCCTCGCCATCGGCGGGTCGGACAGCGGCGGCGGCGCCGGCATCGAGGCCGACGTCAAGACCATAACCGCCCTGGGCGGCTACGCGATGACCGCGATCACCGCCGTCACCGCGCAGGACACCGCCGGCATCGCCGCCATCGCCCCGGTCCCGCCCGATCTCGTCGGCCGCGCCATCCGCATGGTGGTGGCCGATCTCGGCGTCGATGCGATCAAGCTCGGCATGCTCGGCAGGGCCGGGACGGCCGAGGAGGTCGCCCGGGCGATCTCGGCCGCCGCCCCCGCCGCCCCGCTGGTGCTCGACCCCGTCCTCGCCTCGACCAGCGGCACCGCGCTGGCCGGCGCGGGCGCGCTCGCAATCATCCGCGACCACCTGCTGCCGCGCGCCACGCTGATCACCCCCAATCGCGACGAGGCGGCGGCGCTCACCGGAGGCGCGGTGGACACGGCGGCGGACGCGCTGCGCGCCGGCGCCGCGCTGCTCGGCATGGGCGCGCGGGCGGTGCTGCTCAAGGGCGGCCATTTCGAGGGGGACACGCTGGTCGATCGCCTGTTCACCGCGGAGGGGATGACCGTCTTCACCCATCAGCGCATCGCAACGCGCCACACCCACGGCACCGGCTGCACGTTGGCGAGTGCCATCGCCTGCGGCCTCGCCCGCGGGCTGCCCCTGGCCGAGGCGATCGCCGCCGCCGAGGCGTTTCTCGCCGCCGCCCTGCGCGCGTCCCCCGGTTACGGCAGCGGCCACGGCCCGCTCGGCCATGCCCGCGCCGCGATGCCCTTGCAGGATCGCCCGCCGTCATCATCTCATGAACCTGTCAACGACAACACGGAGGAACCACCGATGAACCCCCTTTATCACGCGCGCGGCCACGCCACCGGCGGGCGCACCGGCCATGCCGAGACCAGCGACGGCCGCCTCAAGGTCGATCTGAGCACGCCGAAGGAACTCGGCGGCGATGGCGGTGTCGGCACCAACCCCGAGCAGCTCTTCGCGCTCGGCTATTCCGCCTGCTTTCTCGGCGCGCTGAAATACGTCGCCGGCCAGGAAAAGGTGAAGATCCCCGAGGACGCTGCGGTGCATGCCGAGGTCGGCATCGGCCCGCGCGACGACGGCACCGGCTTCGGCATCACCGCCCATCTCACCGTCACCATCCCCGGCATGGACCGCGCGGCGGCGGAAGACCTGGTGCGCAAGGCGGAAATCGTCTGCCCCTACGCGCATGCAACGCGGGGTAACATCGAGAGCAAATTCGCCGTCGGCTGAAAGCATTCCTTAAGCTTTTCGGTCTATCGGGATGTCATGAAGTCGGACACGGCCCAGGCATCCCGCAACGGACTTTCCGGCGCCCGGCTGCGCCCCGCACACCGGCGCGCCCGCCATGGATAGTATCGGCGGCAACATCGCGGTCGACGATGGCGGCCTTGGCGGCCGTCAGGAACAGATCACCGTCATCGGCTTTGCGCTCGATGCCGCGACCGAGACCGTGCTGCGCGAAGGATTGCAGGATCTCGCCCAGACCGGCATCCACAACACCGCCGACATCCGCCGCGGCACCGTCAAGACCGCCATCGCCACCCTCGCCAAGATGCCGACGCCGCAGATCGTCGTCGTCGATATCGGGCGGGACGAGCGGCCGATACAGGGCCTGCTCGAACTTGGCGACGTCATCGAGCCCTCGGTCTCGCTGCTCGTCATCGGCGAGATCGACGATGTCGATCTCTATCGCGACATCACCCGCCGCGTCGGCGCGGTGGACTACCTGTTCAAGCCGATCAACCGCGAGATCGTCACCCGCCACTTCGCCTCGCTGATCACCCGCAACGCCCCGGTGACCGACCTCACGCGCGGCGGCCGGGTGATCTCGGTCATCGGCGCCCGCGGTGGCGTCGGCACCAGCACCATCGCCGCCGCGCTGGCCTGGTATCTCGGCGTCGATGCCAGCCGCCACACCCTCCTGCTCGATGCCGATCCCTTCATCGGCCCGACACAGGAATGGTTCGGCGTGACCTTCCAGCATGCCTTCCAGTCGCTGCTGGCCGATCCGGGTGAGGATCCGGGGGCGGCGGTCGCCGCCGCCGTCTGCCCGGTGCGCAACCGCCTGCACGTGCTCGGCTCGCCGCCCGATCTCGAACGCCAGCCCGCAGCCCCGCCAGGCGCTGCCCGCCGCGTCATCGACGCGATCCGCATGCGGTTCAATTTCGTCATCGTCGATCTGCCCTTCATGCCGATCCAGCAGCACCGCGAACTGCTCGAACTCTCGCAGCACCGCATCATCGTGCTCGATCCGAGCCTCGCCAGCCTGCGCGACACGGTGCGGCTGATCGCCGCCGCGACCATACCGGGGCAGCCCCAGCGTCCCACCATCCTGCTCAACCGCGAGGGCGCGTCCGGCGGGCTGCGCCGCAAGCAGATCGAGGACGCGCTGAAGCGCAAGGTCGATCTCAGCCTGCACGACCTGCCGAAACTCTTCACCGGCCTCGCCGCGCAGGAGCGCTTTGCCGGGGCGCCCAAGGGGCCGCTGCTTCGCCTCATCGAAGACCTCGCCCGCGAAGCCGGGTTCGAGCGCGGCCGCAGCGCGCCCGCCTGATCCGGTCCAGCGTCTCAAATCCGCCTGCGCGCCAACACTTGCGCGCCCCGAACGCAAGCCCTTAGAGCACGTTCCGATCCATCAGGATCGGATGTCGTGCTCTATCTTGTTGATAATTAGAGCATCTTTATCCGATCGGATGATCCCATCTGATCGGATGATGCTCTAGCCGCCGGCCCGCAAGCCGATCTCCATCGCCGCGTCGCCCAACCGCAGCCGGCTCACCCGCGCCGGCGCCTCGGCAATCACGGCGCCGCCGCGTATAACCCGCCGCCGCGCCGCCCGGGTGCGGATCGCCTCGATCGGATCGGCCGCGTCGAGCTGCACCAGATCGCCCCGGCAGCCGGGGGCCATGCCATAGCCCGCGAGCCCCATCGCCCGCGCCGCGTTCGTCGTCACCGCGTCGAAACAGGCGCGCATCGCCTCCACCCCGGTCATCTGCGCGACATGCAGCCCCATCGAGGCCACCTCCAGCATGTCGTGCGTGCCGAGCGGATACCACGGGTCCATCACGCAATCATGCCCGAAGGCGACATTCACCCCCGCCGCCATCAGCTCCGGCACCCGCGTCAGGCCCCGCCGCTTCGGATAGGTATCGTGCCGCCCCTGCAACGTGATGTTGATCAGCGGATTGGCGATGGCGGAAATCCCCGCCTCGGCGATCAGCGGAATCAGCTTGCTCGCGTAGTAATTGTCCATCGAGTGCATCGAGGTGAGGTGTGAGCCGGCAACCCGCCCCTGCATCCCGTGCCGCACGGTCTCCGCCGCCAGCGTCTCGATATGGCGCGACAGCGGATCGTCGCTCTCGTCGCAATGCATGTCGACCATCATGCCGGCTTCGGCCGCGATCGCCATCAGCTGGCGCACGCTCTCGGCCCCGTCCGCCATGCTCCGCTCGAAATGCGGAATCCCCCCGATCACGTCGATCCCCATCGCCATCGCCCGGCGCAGGTTCTCCGCCGCGCGCGGGTAGCGCAGCCAGCCATCCTGCGGAAAGGCGACGAGCTGGATGGTGATCCACGGCGCCATCTCCGCCCGCAGCGCCGTCAGCGCCTCGACGGCGAGCAGCCGGTCGTCGCAGATATCGACATGCGAGCGGATCGCCCCGATCCCCTGCGCGATCGACCAGGTGCAGAGACGCTTCGCCCGCGCATGGATCGCCTCCACCGTGAGGTCCGGCTTCAGCTCGCCCCAGAGCGCGATCCCCTCCAGCAGCGTGCCGCTGCGGTTCAGCCGCGGCAGGCCGAGCGAGAGGGTGGAATCCAGATGCAGGTGCGAATCGACGAAAGGGGGCGCGACCAGATCCCCCGCCGCATCGATCACGGTCTCCGCCGTGGCGCCTAGCCCCGGCGCCACCGCCGCGATCACCCCGTCGCGGATCAGGATATCCACCCCGCGCCGCCCATCCGGCAGCGTCGCGTCGCGGATGAGCAGCCCGGCGGTCACGGGAACAGTCTCGTCGCCGTCCATCCCGCCCCGGCGCGGCTGAACACCGCCCGGTCATGCAGGCGGAACTCCCGGTCCTGCCAGAACTCGATCGTCTCCGGCGTCACATGCCAGCCCGACCAGTGCGGCGGGCGGGGGATCGGCCCCTCGGCATAGCGCGCGGTCGCCTCTTCCAGGCGCCGTTCAAGCTCCTCCCGCGCGCCGAGCGGGCGCGACTGGTCGGACGCCCAGGCGCCGAGCCGTGAAATCCGCGGCCGGCTGTCGAAATACGCATCCGCCTCTTCATCCGGCACGGTGCGGCACCGCCCCTCGATGCGGATCTGCCGCCGCAGCGACTTCCAGTGGAACAGCAGCGACACTGCCGGATTCGCCCGGATCTCCAGCGATTTCCGGCTCTCCAGGTTCGTGTAGAAAATAAATCCGGTTTCATCCCATGATTTCAGCAGCACGATCCGGGCCGAAGGCCGTCCGTCCGGCGTGGCGGTGGCCAGCGTCATCGCATTGGGATCATTGGGTTCGCTGGCCTCGGCGTCCTGCATCCAGGTGGCGAAAAGCCGGAACGGATCGGCACTGACATCGATCATCGGTTGCTCTCTCTTCCGTGTCGCAATATTTGATAGTCCATGCCGCCCCCTGCCACCACCCCGGCAGGGAAGGCCGCGACATGCCAGACTGGAGCCCCCGACATGCAGGAATCCACCCCGACCTACCCGCTCACCGGCACGCTGATGCGTGGCAAGCGCGGCGTCATCATGGGGGTTGCGAACAACCGCTCGATCGCCTGGGCCATCGCGCAGGCCGTCGCCGCGCAGGGCGGCGAACTCGCCTTCACCTATCAGGGCGAGGCGCTGGAGAAGCGCATCCGCCCGCTCGCCGAAAGTGTCGAGTCCGACCTCGTCATCCCCTGCGACGTCACCGACGATGCGGCACTCGACGATGCCTTCGCCGCCATCGCCGACCGCTGGGGCGAGATCGACTTCCTGGTCCACGCCATCGGCTTCGCCGACAAGCAGTTCCTCCGCGGCCGCTATGCCGACACGCCGCGCGCCGCCTTCCTCCAGGCGATGGACATTTCCTGCTTCTCCTTCACCGCGGCCGCCCAGCGCGCCTCGGCGCTGATGAAGCGCGGCGGCGCGATGGTGACGCTGACCTATCTCGGCGCCGAGCGCGTCACCCCGCACTACAACGTGATGGGCGTGGCCAAGGCGGCGCTGGAAGCCTCGGTGCGCTACCTCGCCGCCGATCTCGGGCGCGACGCGATCCGGGTCAACGGCCTGTCCGCCGGCCCGATCAAGACGCTCGCCGCCTCCGGCATCGGTGATTTCAGCTACATCCTGAAATGGAACCAGCTCAACGCGCCGCTGGAGCGCAACGTGATGCTGGAGGAAGTCGGCGCCTCCGGCCTCTATCTCCTGTCCGACCTCTCCCGCGGCGTGACCGGCGAGATCCACCACGTCGATTGCGGCTATCACATCGTCGGCATGAAGAACCCGATGGCGCCGGACATCGACGCCGTCGGGTAGCGCGGTTTCCGATCCCGATGGATCGGATGACGCTCTATTATCTTGACAATAAAAGAGTTTTTATCCGATCAGATGGAGCCATCTGACCGTATGATGCTTTAGAGCACGTTCCGATCCATCAGGATCGGATGTCGTGCTCTATGATATTGATAATTAGAGCATCTTTATCCGACCAGATGAGTCCATCTTACCGGATGATGCTCTAGATCGGCTTGTGCGCCCGGTCGATCAGCCGCCGCAGCAGGCCGGGTTTCTTCTCCGCCCGCGCCGGGGCGGCCACTGCCGAAGCCGCCTCGGCGGCGCGGCGGTCCTTGGTCTTCAGCCACTCGTCAAGGCTCATCTTGGCCTTGGCGGCGCGCTTGCGTTCATAGTCGAGCTGGGCATCGGTCATCTTGCGGGTCATGCGCGCGCCTGTGCCAGAACAACCCGCCAGTATCAAGCGCCCCCTGATCAAGTACCCTCGCGCGCATCCCGCCCGCCGGCGCCGAAGCGGCGCAGCATCGTCCGCTCGAAGGCGCCGAGTGCGGCATAGATCCCGATCCCGGTCAGCGCGAGCAAGGTGAGGGCGGCGAACATGCGCGGTATCTCCAGCCGGTAGCCGGCCTCCAGGATGCGCCCGGCCAGGCCGCCGGCAAACCCGCCCGAACTCGCGACGAACTCCGCCACCACCGCGCCCACCAGCGCCAGCGTGCCGGCAATCCGCAGCCCGGCGAGGAAGAAGGGCAGGGCGGATGGCAGCCGCAGCAGCGCCAGCGTCTGCCATCGGCTTGCCCCGTTCAGCCGGAACAGGTCGGCCAGCTCCGGCGGCGTCGCCGCCAGCCCCGCCGCAGTGTTGGACAGCACCGGGAAGAACGCGACGATGGTGGCGCAAACCACCATGGCGGCGAATTGCTGATGCACCCAGATGATGATCAGCGGTGCGATGGCGACCACCGGCGTCACCTGCAACACCACCGCCCAGGGCTGGATCGCCGCGCGCGCCAGCCGGCTCGCCGCCATCGCCATCGCCAGCGCCATGCCGAGCAACGCCGCCGCCAGCAGCGCCGCCCCGGTCACCGCGAGGGTCGAGACCAGCGACAGCAGCAGCGAGGCCCGGTCCGCCCAGAATGCGATCACGATCGCCGCCGGCCCCGGCAGCACGTAAGGCTTCACCCGCAAGCCGATCACCAGCCCCTGCCACAGCGCCAGCGCCGCAACGCCAAAGACGATCGGCGCCCATCGCTCGGCGCGTCTCATGCCGGCATCACCGCGCGCAGCGTCTCCGTCACCTCGCGGACCAGCGCGGCATAGGCTGGATCGGTCCGCCTATCCCCGCCCTCGGCGAGCGGGCTGGCAATCTCCGCGGCGATCCGCCCCGGCCGCGGCGTCATCACCACGATGCGCGTGGCGAGATACGCCGCCTCGTAGATCGAATGGGTGACGAACACGATCGTGCTGCCGGTCTCCCGCCACAGCGCCAGCAAATCATCCTGCAACCGATTGCGGGTGAATTCATCAAGGGCGGCGAACGGCTCGTCCATCAGCAGCAGCCGCGGCCGCGACACCAGCGCCCGCGCGATCGCCACCCGCATCCGCATCCCGCCCGACAAGGCGGCCGGCTTCGCATCCTCGAACCCCGCCAGCCCGAGTCGCGCCAGCAGCGCATGGACCGAGGCCGCGTCCTCCTCGAAGTGTTGCCCGGCGAGGCGCAGCGGCAAATGCACGTTCCGCGCCGCACTCGCCCAGGGGAGCAGCGTGGCATCCTGGAACACGAAGCCGATCTCGCCCGCGCCGGGTGCCGCACCCCCGTCCCAGGCCAGCCGCCCCGCATCCGGCGCATCGAGTCCGGCCAGCAGCCGCAGCAGCGTCGACTTGCCGCAGCCCGAGGGCCCGAGCAGGGCGACGAACTCGCCCCGCCCGATTTCCGCATCGATCCCCGCGAGCGCGACAATTCCCGTCCCGAACTGCCGCGTTACCTGCTCGAGCCGCACCATCTCAGCGCGCGGCCGCTTTCCCCTTCGGCAGGAAGCGCAGCGTATAGGCCTTGCGATAGTCGAACTGCGCCGGATACAGCCCGGCCGCGCGCATCTGCTCGTAGAAGCCCTTCCACCGCGCATCGGTCATCCCGCCGATCCCGATCTTCGCCGTGGTCGCATCCTCCACCACCTGATGCGCCTTGAGCTGGTCATAGCCGAATTTCAGCAGCGCCGGCGTCATGTCCGGGTTGGCCTTGCGGATCAGCGCGAAGGCGGGCGCCGGATTGCCGTCGAGATAGGATTTCCACCCCGCGGCCGACGCCTCGATGAAGCGGCGCACCACCGAGGGGTCGGTCTTGGCCAGCTTGCGCGAGGTCGCGATCAACTCGCCATACCCGTCGAACCCCGCCTGGTCGAGCCGCAGCACCACCGGGAAATGCCCGGTCTTCTGCTTCACGAGAAACGGCTCCGAGGTGAGAAACCCCTGCACCACGAGGTCCTTGCTGGTGAAGAACGGGGCGAGGCTGAAATCGTAGGGGCGGATCTGGCTGTCGCTATAGCCGTATTTCTGCTTGAGAAAGAGCCACCACCCCGCCCGCGTATCCGCCGAAATCGCGATCGGCTTGCCCTTGAGTGCGGCGAAACTGTCCTCGTTCGCGCCCCGATGCGCGATCAGCACGTCGATATCCTTCTGGAAGAACGCGGCGACCGCGACGAAGGGGATCTTCTGCTGCACGAAATTGAAGGCGAGGAAGCTGTTCGAGGTGATGTCGAAATCGAGCCGCCCGGCGAGCAGCAGCTGCGCGTTGTTCACCTGCGGCCCGCCCTCGCGGATCGTCACGTCGAGGCCATATCTGCGGTAGATGCCCTCCGCCACCGCCTGATAGAAGCCGCCATATTCGGCCTCGGCCACCCAGTCGAGCCCGAACGTGACCTTCTGCAGCTTCGGCGGCGAGGCGGCATGGGCCAGCGCCGGTGCGGCGCAGAGCAGCGTGGCAAGCAGTCGAGGCAAGGAGCGGAACCAGTCCATGAGCTTTTCCCCGTGGGTTTTCTTCAGTCATTATCAACAGAGTTCGGTACGGCCGTCGAGAGGTCAAGACCGATGAGCGAGCCGCGCATCAAGGCCGGCATCTGGGTGCAGATGGCGCTGCGGCTCGGCGCCGCCGATGGCAGGCCCGGCATGCTGCTGCATCGTGGCGACGAGGATGCCGGCGGCGTGCTGGTGCTGCTGCGCGGCCGGATGGGGGTGGTGATCCTGAGCCAGACGCGCGATGCGCTGGGCCGCCCGGCCTGGCTGCGCGCCACCGGCCCCGATCCGGTCGACGATGCGCGGGCCGATTCCTATGTCGAGAAGCAGCTCGGCTTCGACCCCGATCTCTGGGTCGTCGAGTTCGAGGCGCCGGACTATCTGCCGCCCTTCGAGGGCACGCTCATCTGAATGCAGAAGGGCCGCGCCTTCCGGCACGGCCCCTCGCTCTGGTCATGCGATTTAGAGCACGTTCCGATCCATCCGGATCGGATGTCGTGCTCTATCCTATTGATAATTAGAGCATCTTTATCCGATCAGATGATTCCATCTGATCGGATGATGCTCTAGCTCACTCCGCCGGTGCGGTCGCCGCCGCCGGCTCTGCCGCCGCCGTGGCGCCATGCGCGAGGTAGAGGCCAAGGGCCGTGATCACCACGGCGCCGACGATGTTGCCGAGCGTCACCGGGATCTCGTTCCAGACCCACCACTGCCCGACCGTCACCTTCGCACCGAGCATGATGCCGCAGGGGATCGCGAACATGTTGACCACGCAGTGCTCGAAGCCTTGCGCGACGAAGGCCATGATCGGCATGAACATCGCGAAGATCTTGCCGATCACCGAGCGCGAGACGAGCGCCATCACCGCGCCGAGGCTGACCATCCAGTTGCAGACCACGCCCTTGGAGAACGCGGTCAACCAGCCGGCGCCGCCGGCATGCATGTAGGGGATCACCTTGAGCGTCGCGATGGCGGCGATCTTCGCGCCCACCGCATCCGGTGCGACGGTGAAGAACTTGGTGTCGATCGCGGCGAAAAGTGCCGCATAGGCCAGGCTGCCGATCAGGTTGCCGACATAAACGAGCACCAGACCGCTGACGATGCTGCCGAAGCCGAGCCGCCCGACCATGCCGGCATAGGGCAGCAGCGCCGCGTTGCCGGTGAACAGTTCGAGGCCAAGCAGCACCAGCAGGATGAAGCCGACCGGGAAGAACATCGCGCTGACCACCAGATTGCCGGTGGCGACCAGGGCGGACACGAACAGCGTTGTCGTGAACCCGAGGAACAGGCCCGACAGGATGCCGGTGAGAACGATCGTCTTGGCCGGCAGGTTCCCCTTGGCGGTGCCCGCGTCTCTCATCGCCGCTGCGAGTGCGGGCGGATTCAACCAATCCATTGTTGTCGCTCCTTGTGCTTGGACTAGCCGCGCCATTACCATGTCACAGTATTTCGTCAACACATTTTCGTGTATTTCGGCATGAATTACGATATAAGCAGTCACGCTGTCCGGTCAGACCGCAAAACGACATGCAACAATAAAGAATTCCGCGTCAGTATTGAATGACGCGGCACCAATATTGAACGGATAGTAAGTTTTATTTGGACCGCCGCATCTTCTTTCGACGGAATTGCCGCCTCAGGCGCTAGAGCACGACATCCGATCCATCAGGATCGGTTTTCGTGCTCTAGCATGTCGATGATTAAAGAATCTTTATCCGGTCAGAGGATTCCGTCCGAACGGATCATGCTCTGGCGACTTCGCGGGACAGGCGATCCACCGCCGCGGCCGCGCTTTCTGTCAGCCCCGTGCCGCCATGCGCGCGGAAGGCGATGATCTTCGCCCGCATCCTGGGGTCCCAGAACTTGCGGATATGCGCCTCGATGCTGGCCACCGCCTCGTCATCGGCGGCGGTGTTGAAAAAAGTGGCGATCTGGTTCGCCATGTAGACGAGTTTGCGGTCCTGATCTTCAGGCGACATGGCTGGCAGCTCCAAAGCGAATGCGTGTTTCGTGGGTAAAAACTTCAAACCCGTCATCGCGCGCGACGGCGGCGAGCGTAATTCCGGCGGTTTCGGCGGCGCGGATCGCATGGGCGCTCGGCACCGACACCGCGACGATCACCGGCGCGCCGGCGACCGCGCATTTCTGGATCAGCTCGATCGAGACCCGGCTGGTCATCAGCACGACCCCGCCGGCGGCAGGCCGCCCGGCGCGGGCGAGGGCGCCGAACACCTTGTCGAGCGCGTTGTGCCGGCCGACATCCTCGCGCACCAGCACCGAACCATCGGCCGGGTCGAGAAACCCGGCGGCATGCACCGCCCTGGTCTCGCGGTTCAGCGCCTGCTGCCCGGCCATCGCCCGCATGCCCTGCATCACCGCCTCGGCCGAGACGCTCAGCGCCGAGCCGACCACCGGCAAGCGTCGGTTCGCCTCGGCGAGACTCTCCAGCCCGCACAGCCCGCAGCCGAGTGCACCGGCAAGGTGACGGCGCCGGCGGGCCAGCCGCTCGCCGATCTCGGTGCCAACCTGCATCCGGCACTCCACCCCGTCCTCGACGGCGACGATGCGGCACTCCCGCACATCCTCGGCGCGGTCGACGATGCCTTCCGACAGGCTGAACCCGATCGCGAAATCCTCGAGATCCCGCGGTGTCGCCATCATCACGGCATAGCCGACCCGGTCGTAGCTCAGCGCCACGGCCGTCTCCTCCGGCACCAGCCTGGTGCCGGCAACGACGTCGCCATGATGGAACGCCGTCGCCGCCACCCGCACGACAGGGGCGGGCAGAGACGTCATTCCGCCGGCACGGCCTCGATCTGCCGCGTCCGGCGGCCGAGATCGGCGTAGTCCTGCTGCGTCGCCGTCGGCCCGTTCGAGGGCGAGACCTGCACCGCCGTCACCTTGTATTCAGGGCAGTTGGTCGCCCAGTCCGAATAGTCGGTGGTGACGACATTGGCCATCGTCATCGGGTGATGGAAGGTGGTGTAGACCACCCCCGGCGCCACGCGGTCTGTCACCTTCGCGCGCAGCGAGGTCTCGCCGGCCCGGCTCGCGAGCTTGACCCACGCCCCGTCATTGATCCCGCGCTGCTCGGCATCGTGCGGATGGATCTCGAGCAGATCCTCCTCGTGCCAGGCGGTATTGGCGGTGCGCCGCGTCTGCGCGCCGACATTGTATTGCGACAGGATGCGCCCGGTGGTCAGCAGCAGCGGGAAGCGCGGCCCGGTCTTCTCGTCGGTCGCGACATATTCGGTGACAAAGAACCGCCCCCGGCCGCGGACGAACCCGTCCACATGCATCACCGGCGTGCCTTCCGGTGCGGTTTCGTTGCAGGGCCACTGCACCGAGCCTTCCCGCTCCAGCAGGCCGAAGGACACGCCCGAGAAGCTCGGCGTCAGCCGCGCGATCTCGTCCATGATCTCGGAGGGATGCGTGTAGTTCATGTTGTAGCCCAGCGCCCGGGCGATCAGCTGGGTGACCTCCCAGTCCTCGTAGCCGTTCTTCGGCGTCATCACCTTGCGCACGAGCTGGATGCGCCGCTCGGCATTGGTGAAGGTGCCGTTCTTCTCGAGGAAGGTCGAGCCCGGCAGGAACACATGGGCGAACTGCGCCGTCTCGTTCAGGAACAGATCCTGCACGACGACGCATTCCATCGCCGCGAGCCCGGCGGTGACATGCTTGATGTCCGGGTCGGACTGCGCGATGTCCTCGCCCTGGATGTAGAGCCCCTTGAACGTGCCATCCACCGCGGCGTCCAGCATGTTCGGGATGCGCAGTCCCGGCTCGCCATCGAGCGAAACGCCCCAATCGATCTCGAAAGCTTGCCGGACTTCCGGTGTCGAGACATGGCGATAGCCGCTGAACTCATGCGGGAAACTGCCCATGTCGCAGCTGCCCTGCACGTTGTTCTGCCCGCGCAGCGGGTTCACGCCGACGCCGACGCGGCCGATATTGCCGGTCGCCATCGCGAGATTGGCGAGCGCCATCACCGCCGTCGTGCCCTGGCTGTGCTCGGTCACGCCAAGCCCGTAATAGATCGCGGCATTCCCGCCCGTGGCGTAGAGCCGCGCCGCCGCCCGCACGAGTTGCGGATCGACGCCCGTGGTCGCCGCCAGCGCCTCGGGGCTGTTCCGCTCGGCGGCGGCGAACTCGGCCCACTGGGTAAAGGCGTCGAGATCGCAGCGCTCGCGGACGAAAGCCTCGTCGAAGAGGTTCTCGGTGACGATCACATGGGCGAGGGCGGTCAGCATGGCGACATTGGTGCCCGGCCGTAGCGGCAGATGATGCGCCGCCTCGACATGCGGGGTGCGGACGAGGTCGATCCGCCGCGGATCGATCACGATCAGCTTCGCCCCCTCGCGCAGCCGCTTCTTCATCCGCGAGCCGAACACCGGGTGGCCATCGGTCGGGTTGGCGCCGATCACCAGAATCACGTCGGCCTGCTCGACGCTGTCGAAATCCTGCGTCCCCGCCGAGGTGCCGAAGGTCTGCGACAGGCCATAGCCGGTCGGCGAGTGGCACACCCGCGCGCAGGTATCGACGTTATTGTTGCCGAACCCGGCGCGGACCAGCTTCTGCACGAGGAAGGTCTCCTCGTTGGTGCAGCGCGACGAGGTGATACCGCCGACCGAGCCCTTGCCATAGGTCGTCTGGATCCGCTTGAACTCCGAGGCGACATGGCTGATCGCCTCGTCCCACGACACTTCCCGCCACGGATCGGAAATCTTCGCCCGGATCATCGGCTTGGTGATCCGGTCCTGATGCGTCGCATAGCCCCAGGCGAAGCGCCCCTTCACGCAGGAATGGCCATGATTCGCCTTGCCGTCCTTGTAGGGCACCATGCGCACGAGTTCCTCGCCGCGCATTTCCGCCTTGAACGAGCAGCCCACACCGCAATAGGCGCAGGTCGTCACCACCGAATGTTCCGGCTGGCCGATCTCGACGACGGATTTCTCCATCAGCGTCGCGGTCGGGCAAGCCTGCACGCAGGCGCCGCACGACACGCACTCGGATTCGAAGAAACTCTCCTCCATCCCCGGCGAAACCTTTGAGTCGAAGCCGCGCCCGGCAATGGTCAGCGCGAAGGTGCCCTGCACCTCCTCGCAGGCCCGCACGCAGCGCGAGCAGACGATGCACTTGGCCGGATCGAACTGGAAATACGGGTTGGAGAGGTCCTTGGCCGAGTCGAGATGGTTCTCGCCCTCATAGCCATAGCGCACCTCCCGCAGCCCGACCGCGCCGGCCATGTCCTGCAACTCGCAATTGCCATTGGCCGAGCAGGTCAGGCAGTCCAGCGGGTGGTCGGAGATGTAAAGCTCCATCACCCCGCGGCGCAGCTTGCCGAGCCGCTCGTTCTGGGTGTGGACCACCATGCCCTCCGCCACCGGCGTGGTGCAGGAGGCCGGCGTGCCCGCGCGCCCCTCGATCTCCACGAGGCAGAGCCGGCACGAGCCGAAACTGTCCAGCATGTCGGTGGCGCAGAGCTTGGGGATCTGCGTGCCGATCTCCATCGCCGCCCGCATGACCGACGTGCCTTCCGGCACGCTGACCTTCACCCCGTCGATCGTCAGGGTAACGAGGCTTTCCGCCTCGCTGGGCTTGGTGCCGTAGTCGATTTCATGGACGAGACCCATGGTGGTTCTCCTTCACTCAGCTGCGGCGGGGAGTTTCGGCGCGCGAAACTCTTCCGGGAAATGGTTGATGGCGGACAGCACCGGATACGGCGTGAAGCCGCCCAGCGCGCAGAGCGAGCCGAATTTCATCGTCTCGCAGAGATCGCGCACTAGTGCCAGGTTCTTCTCCGGCTCGATGCCGGCGCGAAGGCGGTCGAACGTCTCCACCCCGCGCGTCGAGCCGATGCGGCAGGGCGTGCACTTGCCGCAGGATTCGAGGGCGCAGAATTCCATCGCGAAACGGGCCATCTGCACCATGTCGGCGGTGTCGTCGAACACCACGAGCCCGCCATGGCCGATCAGCCCGTCGCGCTTGGCGAAGGCCTCGTAATCATAGGGCGTGTCGAACATCGAGGGCGGGAAATAGGCGCCGAGCGGCCCGCCCGCCTGCACCGCCTTCACCGGCCGGCCCGATGCGGTGCCGCCGCCGATCTCGTTCACCAGCTCGCCCAGCGTCACGCCGAAGGCGCATTCGAACAGCCCGCCCTGCTTCACATTGCCGGCGAGCTGCACCGGCATCGTCCCGCGCGAGCGCCCGTAGCCGACCTCGGCATAGCGCTTCGCCCCCTCGGCGAGGATGAACGGCACGCTGGCGAGGCTGATCGTGTTGTTGATGATGGTCGGCCGGCCGAACAGCCCCTCGATCGCCGGCAACGGCGGCTTCGGCCGCACCTGCCCGCGCTTGCCCTCGAGGCTCTCCAGCAGCGAGGTCTCCTCGCCGCAGACATAGGCCCCGGCGCCGACCCGCACTTCGAGGTCGAAATCATGCGCGCTGCCGTTGATCCCCTTGCCGAGATAGCCGGCGCGCTCCGCCAGCTCGATCGCCCGGCGCATCATCCGGATCGCGAGCGGATATTCCGAGCGGATATAGACATATCCCTTGGTCGCGCCCACCGCGACACCCGCGATCGTCATGCCCTCGATCAGCATGAACGGATCGGCTTCCATGATCAGACGGTCGGCGAAGGTGCCGGAATCGCCCTCGTCGGCGTTGCAGACGATGTATTTCCGGTCCGCCGCCGCCCGGGCGACGGTCTCCCACTTGATCCCGGTCGGGAAGCCAGCACCGCCGCGCCCGCGCAGCCCGCTCTCCTTCACCGCGGCGACGGTCGCCGCCGGCCCCATCGACAGCGCGGCCTCCAGCCCCTTGTAGCCGCCATGATGGCGGTAATCCTCGAGCGAGAGCGGATCGATGATCCCGGCGCGGCCGAAGGTGAAGCGCGTCTGCTTTGCGAGATAGGCGATCTCCTCGACATGGCCGACGCATTTTTCATGCGGCGCGCCGTCGAAGAAGCGGGCCTCGAACAGCCCCGGCACGTCGGCGACGCCGATATTGCGATAGCCGATCCGCCCCGATGCGGTGGCGACCTCGACCAGCGGCTCCATGAAGAACATCCCGCGCGAGCCGTTGCGCACGATCGTCACCGGAATGTTGCGCGCCTGCGCCTCCGCCTCGATCGCGGCGGCAACCCGGTTCGCCCCGATCGCAACGGCGGCCATGTCCTGGGGTACGAAAATCTTCATCACGCGGCCTCCGCGACCAAAGCTTCGAGCGTGGCGGCATCGGCCCGCCCCACCGGCTCGTCGTCGAACAGCGCGCCCGGCGCCGTCGCGCACAGGCCAAGGCAATACACCGCCTCGACGGTGAGCCGCCCGTCCGGCGTGGTGCCGCCCCAGTCCAGCCCGAGCGCATCGAGCAGGCGCCGCGCATTCGCCTCCGACCCCATCGACTGGCAGGCCTCGGCCCGGCACAGTTTCAGCACGTGGCGGCCGGCCGGCTCGCGGCGGAAATCATGATAGAAGCTGATCACCCCATGAACTTCGGCGCGGGTGATGTTGAGCGCCTCGGCGATCAGCGGCTCCGCCGCGCGCGGCACATGCCCAAAACTCTCCTGCAATGCGTGCAGGATTGGCAGCAGCGGGCCTTCCTCGCCGACATGATCCCGGATCACGGCGCGTGCCGCGTCTTCGTTCCACTGGGCTGGCGTCTGGTCCATTCCGACTATCCCGTTTCCTCGCTCGGCCAGGATGACCGAGTCTCCTGCTTAAGCGATGCAGGTTAATGATTTCTCTATTATCCCCAAGTTCACGTCGGTAAACAAGCCAAAGACCGGATTGTTTGATAGAAAACGTCTATCAAACACCCGCCCGGCCGGGCGCGGCCAGCGCCGCCGCCCGCGCTTCCGCCACCTCCACCAGCGCCGCCACCAGCGGCGAGACCGGCTCGCGGTTCGGCAGCACCAGCCCGACCGCGTGAACCTCCTCCGGCCCGGTGATCGGGATCGCCCGCAGCCGCGGCGTCAGTCCGAAAATCTGCGCCAGCTTCTCCGGCAGCACGCAGGCCCAGCGCCCGGTCTGCACATGGCTCACCAGCACGACGATCGAGTTGCTCTCCAGCGTCGGCCGCAGCTCGGTGCCGGCATTGCGCAGCAGCCGGTCGAGAATCCGCCGGTTCTGCATGTCCGGCGTCAGCAGGCAGAGCGGGATCCGCCCGACCTCGGCCCAGCTCACCTGATCGCGCCGGCCGAGCGGCGCATCCGCCGCCGTCAGCAGCCGGTAGCGCTCCTCATAGAGCGGCACCACCCGGTTCTTGCCCACCGGCTCGTTGTCGATATAGGTCACCCCGGCATCGACCTCGAAATTCTCCAGCCGCCGCAGCACCTCGTTCGAGGTGCAGGACTGGATCGAGAACCGCACCGCATCGTGCTGGCGCCGATAGGGCGTCGTGAGTTCCGTGATCGTGGCCAGCGCGGTCGGGATCGCGGCGATCCGCAGCAACCCCGAAAGCCCCAGCTTCAGCGCGCGGATATCGGCGCGCATCGCCTGCATGTCGCCGACGATGCGCCGCGCCCAGTCGAGCACCCGCTCGCCCTCAGGGGTAAACCCCTGAAAGCGTGACGACCGCTCGACCAGCGGCATCCCCAGCGCCTCCTCCAGCGCGCGAATCCCCGCCGAGAAGGTGGGCTGGGTCACACCGCAGCTCTCCGCGCCGCGGCCGAAGTGCCGCTCGCGCGCCAGCGCCAGCAGGTATTCGAGCTTCTCGATCAAGCGCCCTCGGCCACCAGCACCAGCCGCCCGGTCACCTCGCCGGCCTTGAGCCGGTGGATCGCCGCATCCGCCTCGCGCTGCGGCACCGTCTCGATCTGCAGCTTCGGCAGCGCCCCGCCCTGGGCGAGATCGACCAGCTCGCGCAGATCGCCCGGCGTGCCGACGAAACTGCCCTGCAATGTCAGCGCCCGCATCGGCATGAAGGGCAGGGGGATGTTCAGCTCGCCGCCGAACAGCCCGACCATGATCAGCTTGCCGCCCTTGGCCAGCGCCGCATGCGCCGCCTTCGCCGTGCCCGAGCCGTTGACGAGGTCGATGATCGCCTCCGGCTGCCCGCCGCACGCCGCGATGATCGCCTTGTGCAGCGCCGGATCGTTGCCATCCACCACCGCGCTGGCGCCCGCCGCCAGCGCCGCCGCGCGCTTCGTCGCGCTGGTATCGACGCTGACGATCGCCCTGTGCCCGAGCGCGCGCAGCACCGCGATCGCCGACAGCCCGAGCCCGCCCGCGCCGATCAGCACCACCGGCGTGTCCGCCGGCAGCGGCATCACCTTGCGGATCGCGGCATAGACCGTGATGCCCGAACACGCATAGGTCGCCGCCAGCGCGGGATCGAGATCGCCGGGATCGACGAGGTGCCCCGCATGCGCCGCGATCACATGGGTCGCGTAGCCGCCATGCTGGTAGATGCCGAGCGAGCGCTGCTTGGCGCAGAGATTGTCCTCGCCCGCCTTGCACCGCGCGCATTCGCCGCAGCCGACCCAGGGATACACGATCCGCACATCCCCCACCTTCGCCCCGCTCGCCTCCGGCCCGAGCTTCACCACCCGGCCGACGATCTCATGGCCCAGCGCCAGCGGCAGCGTGATTCCCCGCCGCACGATCTCATAACGCCCGGCGCTGCCGAGATCGTAATACCCGTCCCAGAGATGCAGGTCGGAATGGCAGACGCCGCAATGCGTCACCTCCAGCAAGATCTCCTGCCCCTTCGGCTCGGGCATCGGCAGGTCGATTTCCTTCAGCGGCGCCCCGTTCTCGACAACGGCCCAGGCTTTCATCGTGGTGGACATTCCGGTCTCCCATTTTTGATCCACCGCGAGTATCGGGCGCATCGCGCCGTTCAGGCAAGCCGGGCCGGCCGCATGGCGCGGAAGATCAGCCCCGCGCCGCATGGCGCGTGAGTTCACCCTTCTGCCGGCGCCGCGTCCTGCCGTGCCAGGATCACCCCGGCGAGATAGAGCGAGCCGCAGATCAGCACCCGCTTCGGCGCCCCGTCCGCGGCGAGCCGCCGCAGCGCGGTTTCCACATCCGGCCCCGCCGTCGCCACCCCGCCCGACGCCTCGATGATCGCCTCGACCGGCAAGGCGAGATGCTGCCCCGGCTCGACCACCGCCTGCACCGATGCCGCCTGCGGCAGCAGGATGCGCAGGAATTCCGCGACGTCCTTGGCCTGCTTCATCCCGACGACGAGATGCGTCTCCCCCTCCCAGCCGGCCAAAACCTCGGCCAGCGCCTGCGCCCCGCCCGGATTATGCGCGCCATCGAGCCAGAGTTCCGAGCCCGAAGGCAGCAGCGCTTCCAGCGGCGCGGCGAGGCGCTGCAACCGCGCCGGCCATTCCGCCGCCGCCATGCCGCGCGCGAAAGCGGCCTCGCCGAACCCGAACCCGCCGGCGCGCAGGGCGGCGATGGCGATGCCGGCATTGTCGAATTGATGCGCGCCGGGCAGGGCAGGGCGGGGCAGCTCCAGCCGCCCGTCCTCATCCTCATACACAGCACCCGCGCCCTGCTGCATGATCCGCCACTGCCGCCCGCGCACCGCGAGCTTCACCCCGGCCGCCTTCGCCCTGGCATCCAGCACGGCCAGTACCTCCGGCGTCTGGAACCCGGTCACGGCCCGGCTGCCCGCCTTCATGATCCCGGCCTTCTCGGCGGCGATCACGGTTTCGGTATCGCCGAGGAATTCGCGGTGATCGAGCGAGATCGCGGTGATCGCGGCGGCTGCCGGCGGCGGGATCACGTTGGTCGCATCGAAGGTGCCGCCGAGCCCCACCTCGATGATGGCGATCTCCGCCGGGCGGGATGCGAACAGCACGAAGGCGGCGGCGGTGATCGCCTCGAACACGGTGATGGGGGCGGCGTCGTTCACCCGCTCCACCTCGTCGAGCGCTGCGTCCAGCTCGTCATCGCTGACCAGCGCGCCGGCCAGCCGGATGCGCTCGTTGAACCGCACGAGATGCGGCGAGGTATAGACATGCGCGCGCAGCCCCGCCGCCTCGGCCATGCCGCGCAGGAAGGCGCAGACGCTGCCCTTGCCGTTGGTCCCGGCGACATGGATCGTCGGCGGCAGGCGCCGCTCGGGATGGCCGAGCGCTGCCAGCAGCCGCTCCAGCCGTTCCAGCCGCAGGTCGATCAGCCGCGGATAGAGCGTGTGCAGCCGCTCGATCCGCGCATCGATCCGGCTCGATCCCGTCGCCGCCCCGCTCATGCCGCCCGCCTTGCGCCGCGCCTCACGCCGCGCCTCACGCCGCCTCCGCGTCCGGCCGCCCCACCTTGAGCAGGCCGAGCAGCCGCCCGAGCGTCGCCGCCATCTCGCCGCGCGCCAGCACCATGTCGACCATGCCGTGTTCGAGCAGGTATTCGGCGCGCTGGAAGCCTTCCGGCAGTTTCTCGCGGATCGTCTCCTCGATCACCCGCGCCCCGGCAAAGCCGATCAGCGCGTTCGGCTCGGCGATCTGGATATCGCCGAGCATCGCGAACGAGGCGGTCACCCCGCCGGTGGTCGGATCGGTCAGCACGACGATATAGGGCAGCCCCGCCTCGCGGACCATCTGCACCGCGATGGTGCTGCGCGGCATCTGCATCAGGCTCACCGGCCCTTCCTGCATCCGCGCCCCGCCCGAGGCGGTGAACACGATCAGCGCCGCCTTCTGCAACACCGCGAGCCGGGCGGCGGCGACCAGCGCCTCGCCCATCGCCGCCCCCATCGAGCCGCCCATGAAGCGGAAATCCATCGCCGCGATCACCGCCCGATGCCCGCCCACGGTGCCATGCGCGACCAGCACGGCATCCTCCATCCCGGTCTTCCTGCGTGCATCGGCGAGCCGGTCGGGATATTTCTTGCGATCCTGGAATTTCAGCGGATCGACCGGCACCCTGGGCAGGTCGATCCGCTGGAACTTGCCGCCATCGAAGGTCCAGGCCAGCCGCTCGGCCGCCGTCGCCCGCATGTGGTGGCCGCAATGCGGGCAGACCTTGAGGTTGGTCTCCAGTTCGCGGTGAAAGATCATCTGCTGGCAGGCGCTGCACTGATGCCAGAGATTGTCCGGCGCCTCCTTGCGCCCGAGCAGGGTGCGAATGCGCGGGCGGACGAATTCGGAAAGCCAGTTCATGTCGGGCCGGTCAGAAAATGCTGTTGATCAGGTCGTCGCCGAGGCCGAACCCGGCCCCCATCGCGATCGCCCGGCCAAAGCCCGAATTCAGGAACCCGCCGAGCAGCCCGCCGCCCTGCTGGGGATAGCCCTGCTGGGGGTATTGCGGCTGCGGCTGATACGCCGGCTGGGTCATTGGCTGACTCTGGGGCTGACCCTGGGGCTGGTAAGCCGGCTGAGACATCGGCTGAGTTTGGGGCACCGAGCCGGCGAGCGCGGCCGGCTGGTTCGCCACGAAATTGTGAAGCGCCTGGAGCAGCCCGCCCACCTGATTCTGCTCCGCCTGGATCGCCAGCGCGATCTCGCGCAGGTCCAGCAGCCACTCCCGCGCGTCCTGGTTCCCGGCGTCCCGCGCCGCTTGCAGCTTCTGCGCCAGCGCCTTCAGCTGGCCGGCCGTCTGCTGCGCCTGGCCCTGCAACTGGTCATATTGCGTGTCGATCGTCTGGATATCCATGGGACCCGTCCTTTCGCGTAAACCGTTCATATAGAATCAACGGCGGCAAAAGTCAGGCCGCCGCCCGCCCGCCGCGCCAGGCCCGGCACGCCTCGCCAAAGGCCGCGAACAGGCGCTGCCGGTCCGGCGCCTCCATCACCGCCCATTCCGGGTGCCATTGCACGGCGATGGCGAAGCCCGTCGCCCCCTCGACCCGCACCGCCTCGATCGTCCCGTCCGGCGCCACCGCCTCGGCCGCGAGCCCCGGCGCCAGCCGGTCGATCGCCTGGCCGTGCAGCGAATTGACCATGATCGTCTCCGCCCCGCAGATATGCCGCAGCGCGCCGCTCAGCCGCACCTCGTGCTTGAGCGCCATCTGCTCGGCCCGCGTGCCCTCGCCGGCGCGATGATCGAGCCGCCCGGGGAGCGTATGCACGCGCTGGTGCAGCGTCCCGCCAAGGGCGACGTTGAGTTCCTGCAACCCGCGGCAGATGCCGAGCACCGGCATCCCGCGGGCAAGGGCGGCGCGGATCAGCGGCAGCGTCGTCGCGTCGCGGTCGGCATCATGCGCGTCCGGCGTCTCGTCATTGGCAACGCCGTAGCGCGTCGGCATCACGTTGCTCGGGCTGCCGTTGAACAGGATGCCGTCCAGCCGGTCGAGCACGGCGATCATCGCCTCGCCTTCCGGCGGGATCAGCAGCGGCAGCGCGTCGCTCGCCGCGATCACCGCCTCGCCGTAGCGCGCCGGGGTCGCGTGCTGGTGGTGGTTGCCGATGAACTTGGTGCAGGCGGGAATGCCGATGATGCTGGGCATGAAATCCTCGTCAGGTGAGTCTGTCAGGTCAGGCGTCGGGGTCGGAAGGCGGCGGCGAGTGCGGCGAGGGACGCGCATGCGAACATGGCGAAGGCCATTGGCCGGGCGGTGCCGTCGGCGAAGGCGCCGACCAGCGCGCCGGTGATCGCCCCGCCGACATATTGCCAGGTGCCGAGCAGGGCCGAGGCCGAGCCCGCATGCGCCTGGTGCCGCGAGAGGGCGGCGACCAGCGCGCTTGGCAGCGTCAGCCCGTAACTCGCCTGGCAGATGAACAGCCCGGCGATGATCGGCAGCGGCCCGCCGCCGCGCAGCGCCGCCACCACCAGCACGATGGTCCCGCACAAAAGTGCGACGACCGAAGCCGAAATCACCGGCCGCAGCCCCGCCCGCGCCACCAGATGCGGGTTCCACTGGTTGAACCCGATATAGATCGCCGCATTCAGCCCGAACAGCAGCGCATAGGCGAGCGGGTGCCAGTGATACGCGCCGATGAACACCGCCGGCGTGCCGGCAAGATAGGCGAACAGCGCGCCGATCGCGAAGGTGCCGGTCAGCGCATGGGTCAGGAAGCCGCGCTCGGCGGCGATCTGCCCGTAGCGGATGATGATGGTGCGAAACCCCACCGTGCTCCGCCGCGAGACCGGCAGCGTATCCGGCAGCTTCACCCATACCATCGCGATCGCGACGATCCCGTAGAGCGTCGCCAGGACAAAGATCCACCGCCACGAGCCGAAGGCGATCACCGCGCTGCCGAGAATCGGGGCGATGATCGGCGCCACCCCCATCACCAGCATCAGCCGCGAGAACAGCATCGCCGCCGCCGGTCCGTCGGCGATGTCGCGCACCATCGCCCGCGGCACCACCACCGCGGCCGAGCCGCCAAAGGCGGCGAGCAGCCGGAACCACGACAGCGATGCCGTGTTCCATGCCAGCGTGCAGCCGATCGAGGCGGCGATATAGAGCCCGAGCCCGAGCAGGATCGGCAGCCGCCGCCCGGCCCGGTCGGAAAACGGCCCCTGCGTCATCTGCCCCGCGGCGAGCCCGGCGAAATAGGCGGCGAGCGTCAGCCCCGGCCCGGCCGGGTCGTGGAACTGCCGGGCGATGGTCGGAAAGGCAGGCAGATACATGTCGACCGACACCGGCCCGATCGCGATCAGGAAGCCGAGCAGCAGCGGCAGGCGCCGGCTCGTCGCGAGATCCGGCGCCGCTTCGGCGACAGCGCGTGGTGCGGATGACATCATCTGATCATAACGCCGCCGCGAAACCCGGCAAACGCCCCGTCAGCGCAATCCTGCCGGGCGTCGGCGATCTGGATCAGCCCGCCCCGCGCAGGATCGTCACCGCGAGATAGGCCGCGAGCCCCAGCCCGAGTGCGACGATCATCCCGGCGAGTGCCAGGTCGAGCCGGTCATTCCCCGGCGCGCGGGCGGCCTCGTCGAGAATCGCCCGCCGGTTGGCGACGAAGCGCAGCATCGCGGCGGCGACCATCAGCGCCCCGGCGATGATCAGCGCGATCCCCACCGCGTCCGAGGCCAGCGTCCCCGACACGGTGAAGGTGCGGCCGAGCGACTGCCCGGCCACCTGCAGAAACAGGTTGAAGCGTTCGACGAGAAAGCCGAACGCCATCACCGCGATGGCGGTGCGCACCCAGGCGAGGAAGGTGCGCTCGTTCGCCGCGTGGTCGCCAAACCGCGGTACGGTCACGCCGCCCGCTTGGCCACCTCTTCCGGCGACATGTGGACGAGGGCGGTATAATCCGCGATCAGCGTCTCGGTGATCGGGCCGGGGGTGAAGGTCAGCTCGCCGATCTGGCGCACCGGCGTCACCTCGGCGGCGGTGCCGGCGAGGAACACCTCGCTCGCCTTCGCCATCTCCTCGGGCAGGATGTGCCGCTCATGCACCGGGATCTGCCGCGCGCGGGCCAGCGCCATCACGGTGCGGCGGGTGATCCCGTCGAGGAAGCAATCCGGCGTCGGCGTGTGCAGTTCGCCGTCGATCGCGAAGAAAATGTTCGCCCCCGTCGCCTCGGCGACATGCCCGTCGAGGGTGAGCATCAGCGCGTCGTTGAACCCCTCGGCCTCGGCCGCGTGCTTCGAGAGCGTGCCGATCATGTAGAGCCCGGCGGCCTTCGAGGCGGTCGGCGCGGTCCGCGCGTCCGGCCGGCGCCACTGCGCCATGCCGAGGGTGATGCCCTTCATCCGGTCGTTGCCGAACAGGTTCGGCCACGGCCAGGCGGCGATGGCGAGATGGATTTTGGTCTGCTGGGCGGAAACCGCGAGCATCTCCGAGCCGCGCCAGGCGAGGGGGCGGACATAGGCGTCAGTCAGCCCGTTCGCCTTGAGCACCTCGTTGCAGGCGGCGTCGATCTCGTCGGCGGTGAAGGGAATGTCGAAGCCGAGCAGCTTGCCCGACTGGATCAGCCGGTTGGTATGGTCGCGGAGGCGGAAGATGTTCCCGCCATAGGACCGCTCGCCCTCGAAGACGGCGGAGGCGTAATGCAGCCCGTGGCTCAGCACGTGCAGCTTGGCATCCCGCCAGGGGCGCAGCGCGCCGTCCCACCAGATCATGCCGTCGCGGTCGTCAAACGGAATCAGACTCATCGCCTCGCGTCCTCTTTGATGTCGGTCTCCTCGAACGAGGAACCCAACTCTTAATCCAGGCCGCCCGCGATGGCCAAGCGATGTTTCTCAGGGAGCAGGAATGAGGTTTTGACGGCGATTGCGCGCGGCTGCGCAACGGTTCTTGCAGGAAAGCCATAATTCCTGTCTTATCACAGACGTCCCGCTTCAGTATGGGCATCGACGCCATGCACGAAAAGACAGCCCAACCCGGCACGGCTGCCGGTCTCCTTTTCCTCCGCGAGGAAGAACTCCGCCTCGCCCAGGACATGATCTTCTTCGCCAACCGCGACCTCGTGGCCGCGGCGGACGCGATTCTCGCGGAAATGGGCTTCGGCCGCGCGCATCACCGCACGCTGCATTTCATCGGCCGCAACCCCGGCCTGCCGGTCGGCGAGCTGCTACACATTCTCGGCATCGCCAAGCAGAGCCTCGCCCGCGTCCTCGGCCCGCTGATCCGCGATGGCTATGTCGAGCAGATTCCCGGCCGGGCGGATCGCCGCCAGCGCCTGCTCAGCCTCACGCCCGCGGGGGCGGCGCTGGAGCGCAAGCTGTTCGAGGCCCAGCGCGAGCGCCTGACCGCCGCCTTCCGCGAGGCCGGCGGCCCCGCCGTCGAGGGGTTCCGCCGCGTGCTGCGCGGCATGATGAAGGATGAGGCCCGCGCCTATCTCGACCGGGCCGATGCCGGGCGCACCGCGCGGCGATGAGCGGGGCGGCCGGCGCCCATATCCTGCTGGTCGATGACGATGCCCGCCTGCGCGCCCTGATGCAGCGCTACCTGGTCGAGAACGGCTTTCGCGTCACCGTCGCCGAAAGTGCCGCCGCCGCCCGCGAAACCCTGCGCGTGGTCGACCCCGACATGATGGTGCTCGACGTGATGATGCCCGAGGAAACCGGGCTCGACTTCGTCGAATCCCTCCGCGCCGACCGCGCGCCCGATCTGCCGATCCTGCTGCTCACCGCCCGCGGCGCGCCGGAAGACCGCATCGCCGGCTTCGAGGCGGGGGCGGATGATTATCTCGGCAAGCCGTTCGACCCGCGGGAATTGCTGCTGCGGATCCGCGCGATGCTCCGCCGCGCCGCGCCGCCCGCGCAGCAAGCCGGCCCGGTCCGGCTGGGGGCGGCGAGCTTCGATCCTGCCCGCGGCGAACTCACCACCCTGCGCGGCCCGGTCCGCCTGACCGGCGGCGAGGCGAGCCTGCTCGCCGTCCTCGCCGCCCGCGCCCATGAGGTGCTCTCGCGCGAGGCGCTGGCCGAGATCCTCGGCATGGACGAGGCCGGCGAACGCGCGATCGACGTGCAGGTGACCCGCCTGCGCCGCAAGATCGAGCCCGACCCGCGCGAGCCGCGCTACCTGCAAACCGTGCGCGGCCGCGGCTACGTCCTCAAGCCCGGCCCATGAGGCTCGCCTCATGAGACTAACCACAGTGAGACCCGCCCCATGAGACCCGTCACATGAGACTGGCCACATGAGACTGGCCACATGAGACTGGCCCCGCGCGGTCTCGAGCCCGACCGCGTGCTGCGCAAGATCCTGCCGCGCAGCCTGTTCGGCCGCACCCTGCTGATCGTGGTCCTGCCGCTGGTCCTGCTCGAGGGCGTCGCCCTGCAAATATTCTATGGCAGCCATCTCGACGTTCTCTCCCGCCGCCTCGCCGGCAGCGTCGCCGGCGAGATCGCCTTCGTGCTCGACCAGGCGACGCTCCACCCCGCCGCCCGCAGCCGCATCTTCGCCCACGCCGCCCGGCGCTTCGAGTTCCGCATCCGCGTCCATCCCGGCGCCACGCTCACCCCGCGCGGCCTGCCGCACGCCTTCGGCCCGGTCGATACCGATCTCGCCCGCGCCCTGCGGCAGAATCTCGACCGCGATTTCACCCTCGCCTGGCGCGGCCCGCCGGGGATGATCCGGGTCGACATCCAGCTCTCGGGCGGCGTGCTCACGGTCGATGTGCCGCGCAAGCGGCTCTATGTCGGCGCGCTCTACATCTTCTTCGCCTGGCTCGCCGGCGTCACCATCCTGCTGCTCGGCATCGCCATCCTGTTCCTGCGCAACCAGATCCGCGCCATCCGCCGCCTCGCCTTCGCCGCCGAGGCCTTCGGCATGGGGCGCGATCCCGGCCCGATCCGCCCCGAGGGCGCGATCGAGGTCCGCCGCGCCGCCACCGCCTTCAACCGGATGCAGGACCGCATCCGCCGCTTCCTCGTCCAGCGCACCGCGATGCTCGCCGGCGTCTCGCACGACCTGCGCACCCCGCTCACCCGGCTGCGCCTCGCCCTCGCGATGATGCCGCCCGACACCGCCGATCTCGAGGGCATGACCGAGGACATCGCCGAGATGGAGCGGCTGATCGGCCTCTACCTCACCTTCGCCCGCGGCGAGGGCACCGAGCAGCCGCAACCGGCCGACCTCGCCCTGCTGATCGAGGATCTGGCGGCGCGGGCGGCGCGCGGCGGCGCGCCGATCGGGCTCGATCTCGCCCCGCTCCCCCCGGTGGTGCTGCGGCCGGAGGCGATGCGCCGCGCGCTCGCCAACCTGCTCGACAATGCCGCCCGCCACGCCGCCGGCCGAATCGTCATCGGCGCCGCCCAGGAAGGCGGGCAAACCCTGCGGATCACCATCGACGATGACGGCCCCGGCCTCCCCGCAAGCCGCCGCGCGGCGATGCTGCGCCCCTTCGAGAGCGGCAGCGCCAGCGGCACCGGCCTTGGTCTCGCCATCGCGCGCGACATCGTCGCTGCCCATGGCGGCGACCTCCACCTCGCCGACAGCCCGCTCGGCGGCCTCCGGGTGATCGTCACCCTGCCGCTCTGAACACCGCAGCACACGGCAACACCTTGACTTTTACGTGGTCTGCACTGATACCGGAGGTGTGAAGGGCAGCGTTGAACGCCCTCCCGCCCATGCCCGATTTTCCCACCCGCGCCGTTATCCGCGCGTGGGCGAGCCGGCTGGGCCATATCAGTTTCTCTTGTCCGAATTGGTCCGCATATTGTCCGAATCCTGGGATATCGAGCCCCACACGCCCACCACCACTGCCACTGAACCGGCCGCCGAACCGCCGGCCGAAACCGGCTTCGCGCCGCTCGGCCTGTCCGAACCCATCCTCACAGCGCTCGCCGAGAAGGGCTACACGACGCCGACGCCGATCCAGGCGCAGGCGATCCCCGTCGTGCTGATGGGGCGGGACGTGCTGGCCTGCGCGCAGACCGGCACCGGCAAGACCGCGAGCTTCACCCTGCCGATGCTCGACATCCTGTCCGGCTCGCGCGCCCGCGCCCGGATGCCGCGCTCGCTCATCCTCGAGCCGACGCGCGAACTGGCCCTGCAGGTCGCCGAGAATTTCGTCCTCTACGGCAAACATCTGAAGCTCAACCACGCGCTGCTGATCGGCGGCGAGAGCATGGGCGAGCAACGCGACGTGCTGACCCGCGGGGTCGATGTGCTGATCGCCACCCCCGGCCGCCTCATCGACATTTTCGAGCGCGGCGGCCTGCTGCTCTCCGATGTCCGCGTGCTGGTGATCGACGAGGCCGACCGCATGCTCGACATGGGGTTCATCCCCGATATCGAGCGCATCGTCGCCATGCTGCCGGCGATGCGGCAGACGCTGTTCTTCTCCGCCACCATGGCGCCCGAAATCCGCCGCCTGGCCGACGCCTTCCTCTCGAACCCGAAGGAAATCACCGTCTCCCGCCCGGCCACCGTCGCCACCACCATCACCGAGGGCCTGTCCCTCGTCGCGACGCATGACAAGCGCGAGGCGCTGCGCCGGCTGATCCGCAGCGAGGAAGTGCAGAACGCGCTGGTGTTCTGCAACCGCAAGCGCGATGTCGACATTCTCTGCAAGTCGCTGGTCCGGCACCAGTTCTCCGCCGGCATGCTGCATGGCGACATGCCGCAATCGGCCCGTTTCGCGACGCTGGAGAAATTCAAGGCCGGCGAGATCCGCCTGCTCGTCTGCTCCGACGTCGCCGCCCGCGGCATCGATATCGGCGGCCTGTCGCATGTCTTCAATTTCGACGTCCCGCACCACGCCGAGGATTACGTTCACCGCATCGGCCGCACCGGCCGGGCGGGCCTGCAGGGCCGCGCCCTGACCCTCGCCGGCCCCGAGGACCGGATCGCGGTCGAGGCGATCGAGCGGCTCACCGGCCATGAAATCCCCCGCCTCGCCGTCGATGGTCTCGACCCGGTGGAGTGGGAGGAGTCCGACGGCCGTGGCCGCCGCGGCCGCGGCAAGGGCAGGGGAGCGGCGAAACCCGCCGCCAAGCCCGCCACCGCCGCCGAACCCGCGAGCCCCAAAGCCGCAACAACCGCCAGGTCCGGCGAGCGCCGCCGCCCCGAACGGTCCGAACGTCCCGACCGTCCCGAGCGGTCTGACCGCTCCGAGCGGTCCGAGCGTCCCGACCGCGCCGACCGCCCCGAGCGGTCTGACCGCGCCGAGCGCCCCGATCGGTCTGACCGCGCCGAGCGCGGCGGCCGCGCCGAATCCCCGCGCGATGCCGTGGTCGGCTTCGGCAACGACATTCCCGCCTTCATGCAGATCCGCCGGCGCGACACGTCCCGGCCCCGCGAGGAAGGCGCGGACCAGGACAAACACAACGAGGATACGGAAATCGCCGCATGAACGAGATCAAGAGGATAGACGAAGCCGCACCCCGCAAGACGGGCCGCAAGGGGGGGTTCACCCCGTTCGACTGGTCGGACGCCCTCCATCTCGACGCGCAACTGACCGAAGACGAGCGCGCCATCCGCGACATGGCGCACGAATACTGCCAGAACAAGCTCTTCCCGCGCGTCCTTAAAGGCTTCCGCGAAGAAAGCTTCGACCGTTCGATCATGTCCGAAATGGGCGAGCTGGGCTTTCTCGGCGCCACTTTGTCCACCCATGGCTGCGCCGATGTCTCTTATGTCGCCTACGGGCTGATCGCCCGCGAGGTCGAGCGCGTCGATTCCGGCTATCGCTCCGCCTTCTCGGTGCAGTCCTCGCTGGTGATGTACCCGATCTACGCCTTCGGCTCCGAGGCCCAGAAAGACCGCTACCTGCCGAAGCTGCGCACCGGCGAATGGGTCGGCTGCTTCGGCCTCACCGAGCCCGATGCCGGCTCCGATCCGGGTTCGATGCGCACCCGGGCGAAGAAGGTTGATGGCGGCTTTGTGCTGAACGGCTCGAAGACCTGGATCAGCAACTCGCCGATCGCCGATGTCTGCCTGGTCTGGGCCAAGGATGACGAGGGCGTGATCCGCGGCTTCCTGGTCGATCGCGACTCCAAAGGGCTGGAGACGCCCAAGATCGAAGGCAAGGTCTCGCTCCGCGCCTCGGTCACCGGCATGATCATGCTCTCGGACGTCTTCGTCCCCGAGGACCGCATGCTCCCCGGCGTGAAGGGCCTGCGCGGCCCGTTCTCCTGCCTCAACAACGCGCGCTACGGCATTGCCTGGGGCGCGCTGGGTGCTGCCGAATTCTGCTGGCACGCGGCCCGGCAATACACGCTGGACCGGCAGATGTTCGGTCGCCCCCTGGCCGGCACCCAGCTCGTCCAGAAGAAGCTGGCCGACATGCAGACCGAGATCACGCTCGGCCTGCACGGCGTGCTGCGCCTCGGCCGCCTGCTCGATGCCGGCGAGGCGGCGCCGGAAATGATCTCCCTGCTCAAGCGCAACAATTGCGGCAAGGCGCTCGACATCGCCCGCCTCGCGCGCGACATGCATGGCGGCAACGGCATCGTCGACGAGTACCACGTGATCCGTCACATGGTGAATCTCGAAACCGTCAACACCTATGAGGGTGCGCACGACGTCCACGCCCTCATCCTCGGCCGCGCCCAGACCGGCCTGTCCGCCTTCTGATCGCGCGGGCGCCATCCATCCTGCGGGATCGGATGGCGCCCGACGCTCTCGATAACCGGACCCTCCTCGCCCGGCCGGGCCAAGCCGTCCGGCCGGTTTTCATCCCGCTCCGCCCTCTCTGCCTGCGCCGCACATGCGTGCGCTGCTTGCAACATTGCGGCCATATGTATATATCGTTACATATAAATATCATTTTTGCTGCAAAAAATTGCAAACAGTGAACCTATTTAGAGAAACGCCAGTCCAGAGACGTGTCGTGGAACACTTCCCCCTGCCTCATGACTGATCTCGCCGCCCCCGCAGCAGCCCCCGCCGCCGATGTCTGACCTTTCCCGGCCATCGCCCGGGGGCCCGGCCGCCTTGCGCGGCGTCATCCGCGCGCTGCTGGGCGCGGATGCGGTGCCCCGCCACCTCGCCGAGTCGGTGGCGATCGAGGGGTTCGAGCTGCGCGCCCGGCTCACCCGGGTGGCGAGCCTGGTCGGCATGGGCATCGCCATCGTCCTCGCGGTCGATTTCCGCGCCACGCTGCACCGCCCGGCAGTGGCGGCGTCGCTCGCCGTGCTGCTGCTGGCCTGCCTCGTCCTGTTCGGCGTCGCCGCCGCTTGGCCCGCACTGCGCCGCCGCCGGTCCGACCTGCTGCTGATCCGCATCGCCTTCAACGGCGTCACGGCGGTGCTCGGCACCGCCTGGGCGGTCTATCTGAACCTGCTGATCCGCGCGGTGCCGCCGGATAGCCAGGGGCTGCTGATCGGCGTGTTCATCGGCCTGCTGTCCAGCGTCATTTCCGCCGGCCCGCTCGCCACCAGGCTCGCCTTCTGGCTGCCGCTCACCGCCGGCGCCTTCGCCGCCCTGCGCGTCTCGGCCAGTCTCTGGCAGCCCGCCATCGTGATCACGCTCGCCCTTTATTCCGCCTTCGTCCTGTTCACCATGGTCGTGCTCAACCGCCGCATGGTCGAGCACGGCGTCAGCACCTTCGAGCTGCGGCGGATCAACGAGACGATCCAGATGCTGCTGCGCGATTTCGAGGACAATGCGAGCGACTGGCTGTGGGAGACCGACGCCCGGCTGAACCTCGTCCATCCCTCGCCGCGTCTGGCCGAGGCAGCGCGCCGCGACGCCACCGCGATCGGCGGCAACCTGTTCACCTTCCTCGCCAGCCTCGGCGCCACGGATGCCAGCGCGGCCGATACCGATGCCGCCGATGGCAATGCCAATTCCGACCCCTATGCCGAACTGCGCCGTCAGATCGGCCTGCGCCGGCCGTTCCGCGACCTGCTGGTGCCGGTCGGCCCGGCGGATGACCGCCGCTGGTGGTCGCTCACCGGCAAGCCCACGCTCGACCATCACGGCCTCTTCGCCGGCTATCGCGGCGTCGGCTCGGATGTCACGGTGGCGCACAGCTCCCGCCAGCGGATCGATTTCCTCGCCCGTCACGATCCGCTGACCGAGCTGCTCAACCGCGCCGCTTTCGGCGTCCTGGCCGACCAGGCGCTCGCCACCGCCGGCGCCGCCATGCTCTATCTCGATCTCGACCAGTTCAAGGCGGTGAACGACAGCTACGGCCACGCCCTGGGGGACAGCCTGCTGCGCGCCGTCGCCGGCCGCCTGCGCGGCGCCATCCGCGACACCGACATCGCCGCCCGCCTTGGCGGCGACGAATTCGCCGTCCTGCTGCCCGGCGGCAGCCGGCTCGACGCGACCTCGATGGCCGACCGCATCATCGAGCGCCTCTCCCCGCCCTACGGGCTCGACGGCATGACGGTCGAGATCGGCGTCAGCATCGGCATCGCCCTCGCGCCCGAGGATGCCGACACGTCGGACGCCCTGCTGCGCAACGCCGATCTCGCCCTCTACCGCGCCAAGCAGCGCGGCCGCGGCGCCTGGCAGCTCTTCGACCAGGCGATGGACCGCCAGGTGCAGACCCAGCGCGGCCTGCGGCGCGACATCCGCCGCGCCCTGAACGACCGCGAACTCTTCCTCGAATACCAGCCGATCGTCGATCTGCGCAGCCGCCGGCTGCGCGCGGTCGAGGCGCTGGTGCGCTGGCGCCATCCCCAGCGCGGCGTGATCGGGCCGGAGGGTTTCATCGCCATCGCCGAGCGCGGCGGGCTGATCGGCGCCGTCACCCGCCATGTGCTGGCCGAGGCCGCCGCCTTCGCCCTGCGCCTGCCGCCCGAGATCTCGATCTCGATCAACCTCTCCGCCCTGCATCTGCGCGAGGCGCTGCAATTCGACCAGATTTCCGCGGTCATCGCCGCCTCCGGCCTCGATCCCCGGCGCATCGAGTTCGAAGTCACCGAAACCGCCCTGCTCTCCACCGACGACCGCACGATCGACAATCTCCGCCGCCTGCGCGCCCTTGGCTGCAGCATCGCGATCGACGATTTCGGCACCGGTTTCGCCGCCCTCTCCACCCTGCGCACCTTTCCCTTCGACCGCCTGAAGATCGACCGCAGCTTCATCCGCGAGCTTGATCGTCCGGGCAACGCCGCTCAGATCGTCAGGGCGATCATCGAGTTCAGCCGCACGCTCGGCCTGCGCGTCACCGTCGAGGGCGTCGAGACCGAGGCGCACGCCGCCGCCCTGCTGGCCTATCCCGACATCGATGCCCAGGGATATCTCTTTTCCCGGCCGCTCTCCGGCGATAGACTGCTCGTCCTTGCGGCGTCGGGCGTGCTGGCCGGCACGGGCGCGGCCTTCGGCTGACGGCCGCGCCGCCCCGCGTCCGCGGCCGGCACAAGTTCGGAGACCGTCATGACCGTCACACAAGCGAATGTTCCCGGCGAAGCCGCCGCCGCCCTGCGCGTCAGCCTGACCGAAGACCTGAAATCCGCCATGCGCGCGCGCGACGAGATCCGCGTCTCCACCCTGCGCATGGTCCTCGCCAAGGTGAAGGACGCCGACATCGCCGCCCGCCCGCGCGGCGTCGAGGCGATCGCCGAGGCCGAACTCGTCGCCCTGCTGCGCGGCATGGTCAAATCCCGCCGCGAGTCCGAGGCGCAATATCTCGCCGGCAACCGCCCCGAGCTTGCCGCGCGCGAGGCGGCGGAAATCGCCATCATCGAGGCCTATCTGCCGCAAACCCTCGCCGGTGCGGCGCTCGATGCCGCCATCGCCGCCGCCATAGCCGCCACCGGTGCGACCGGCCCGAAACAGATGGGCGCGGTCATCGCCGCGCTGAAGGCGGCGCACGGTGCGGCCCTCGACATGGCCGCCGCCTCGGCCGCGGTGAAGGCGAAGCTGGCCGGCGGATGAGCCTGCCGCCGCAATTTCTCGACGAGCTGCGCAACCGCACGCCGCTCGTCCCGCTGGTCGCCCGCCGCGTGCGCCTCGAGCGCGCCGGCCGCGACCAGAAAGGCTGCTGCCCGTTCCACAACGAGAAATCGCCTTCGTTCTACGTCTACGACGATCACTATCACTGCTTCGGCTGCGGCGCGCATGGCGACGCCATCAGCTTCGTGATGCAGAGCGAGGGGGCGAGCTTCATCGAGGCGATCGAGCGCCTCGCCGCCGAGGCCGGGCTGGAGGTGCCGAAGCCGAGCCCCGCCATCGCCGAGGCGCAGAAGCGCGAGGCGGAGCTGGCGGATGTGCTCGAAGCCGCGGCCGCCGAATACCGCCGCCGCCTCGCCGCCCCCGAGGGCGAGGCCGCCCGCGCCTATCTCGCCGCCCGCGGCCTCGATGCGCCGACCATCGCCCGCTTCGGCCTTGGCTGGTCGGGCGAGGGCAGGGGGGCGCTGCGCGCCGCACTCGCCCGCCAGGGCATCGCCGAATCCCGCCTCATCGAGGCCGGGCTGATGAAGGAGGGCGAGCGCGGCGCGGTCGATTATTTCTACAACCGCGTGATGTTCCCGATCCGCGACCGCAAGGGCCGCATGCTCAGCTTCGGCGGCCGCCTGCTCGGCGATGGCCAGCCGAAATACCTCAACGGCCCGGAAACCGCGCTCTTCTCCAAGCGCCGCACCCTCTACGGGCTCGACTCCGCCCGCCCCGCCATCCGCACCGGCGCGGCGCTGATCGTGGTGGAGGGCTATATGGACGTGATCGCGCTCGCCGCCGCCGGCTTCGCCGGCGCGGTCGCCCCGCTCGGCACCGCACTCACCGACTCCCATCTCGAGGAACTCTGGCGCCTCTCGCCGCGCCCCATCCTCTGCCTCGATGGCGATGCCGCCGGCCGCAGAGCGGCCCTGCGCACCATCGAACTCGCGCTGAAGCAGCTCACCCCCGAGCGCGGCCTCGCCGTGCTCGCCCTGCCGCCGGGCGATGATCCGGACAGTTTCGTCCGCCGTGAGGGCGCGTCCGCCTTCGCCGCCCGCCTCGCCGCGATCCCCTCGCTGGCCGACACGCTCTACGACCTGCTCGCCGAGGCGGCCGACCAGTCCACCCCGGAAGGCCGCGCCGCCCTGCGCGCCCGGCTGGAGGCGCTCGCCCGCCTGATCGACGACCGCGCCCTGGCCGGCGAATACCGCGCCGCCCTGCTCGACCGTTTCTTCGCCGCCCGGCGCGACCGCGCGTCCGCGGCCCGTCCCGGCGGCAGCGCGGCCTTCCGTCCTGGCTTTTCGCGTCCCGGCTTTTCGCGTTCCGGCTTTTCGCGTCCCGGCTTCGCCAACCCGCCGCTGCTCAACCTGCCCCGCCCTCCGATCGACACCGCCATCGCCCATCGCCGCCGCGCCCGGCTGCTGACCGGCCTGCTCATCGCCCATCCCGACCTGCTGCCGATGCTGGAGGAGGCCTTCGGCCTGCTCGCCTTGCCGGAGGAGTGCGCCCGCCTGCGCGCCGCGATGGCCGCATGGCTCGCCACCGCCGAAACCCTTGACTCTGAACACCTGCTCAACCATTTGACCCAGTCAGGTCTGGGTGAGGAGGCCGCTCTCGTTCTTGCCGGCATTCCGCGCCCCGGAACCGGAACCGACACGTCCGCAACCGGCGCCGATGCGTTGCAGTCGCTCTGGTACGGACTATACGGCCTGATGAATCTGGACTGGCTGCGGCAACAATGCGAGGAACAGAGACTGAGGTTCGAGCAGGATCCGACGCCCGAAAACAACACCCGTCTGCGGGCCCTCGTGGAAGCGCGCTATCGCGCCGAGCGGGGCGAAGCCGACCTTGACGCCTGAACCGAGCGCGCCCTTCGCGTTGCTGCCCTGGAGATTGATGCACTGATGGCGACCAAACAAGCTGCCCAAGCCGAGACCGCGGCGCCCGAGGCCGAGGCCGACACCGCAACGCTCGACATCCAGTCCGCCTCGGTCAAGCGCCTGATCGCCCGCGGCAAGGAGCGTGGCTACATCACCTTCGACGAGCTGAACGCCGTCCTCCCCTCCGAGCAGAACAGCTCCGAGCAGATCGAGGACGTGATGTCGATGCTCAGCGAAATGGGCATCCAGGTGGTCGAGGGCGAGGAAGGCGAGGAGCCGGAACCCGCCGCCCGCGCCGAGAAGGACGAGGAAGCGACCGAGGACGAGGAAACCGCCTCCGGCAACATCAGCGAGTCGAGCGGCAGCCGCACCGATGATCCGGTGCGGATGTATCTGCGCGAGATGGGCACGGTCGAGCTGCTCTCCCGCGAGGGCGAGATCGCCATCGCCAAGCGCATCGAGGCCGGGCGCGACATGATGATCGGCGGGCTCTGCGAAAGCCCGCTCACCTTCCGCGCGATCATCTCGTGGCATGAATCCCTCAAGGACGGGAAGATGCTGCTGCGCGACGTGATCGATCTCGAAGCCACCCAGGGCGGCGGCGATGCCGGCTTCAACCCCAACGCCCCGGTCGCCGAGGAACCCGAGGAGGACGAGGAAGGCGAATCCAGCGGCCTCTCGCTCTCCGCGGTCGAGGAGAAGCTCAAGCCCGAGGTCTTCGAAACCTTCACCGAGGTCGAGAAGCTCTACGAGAAGTTCATGAAGCTCCAGCACAAGCGGCTGGACGCGATGAACGCCGGCGAGGAAATGGCCTCCCGCTCGGAAAAGACCTACGAAAAGCTGCGCGACGAGCTGGTCGCCAAGGTCGAGCAGGTCAGCCTGCACAATAACCGCATCGAGGAGCTGGTGATCCAGCTCAAGGAGCTGAACCAGCGGCTCAACGGTCTGGAAGGCCAGATGCTGCGCCTCGCCGAGGGCTGCAAGATCACCCGCGAGGACTTCCTCGCCGCCTATCGCGGCCGCGAGATGGACCCGACCTGGCTGGACGACGTGGCCAAGCGCCCCGGCAAGGGCTGGAAAATCTTCGTCGAGCGCTACGGCACCCGCATCACCGAGCTGCGCGCCCAGATCGGCCGCATCGCCGCCGAGGCGCAGCTGCCGATCGAGGAATTCCGCCGCGTCTATGCCACCGTCTCGCGCGGCGAGCGCGATTCCACCCGCGCCAAGAAGGAAATGATCGAGGCCAATCTCCGCCTCGTCATCTCCATCGCCAAGAAATACACCAATCGCGGCCTGCAATTCCTCGACCTGATCCAGGAAGGCAATATCGGCCTGATGAAGGCGGTGGACAAATTCGAATACCGCCGCGGCTACAAGTTCTCGACCTACGCGACCTGGTGGATCCGCCAGGCGATCACCCGCTCGATCGCCGATCAGGCGCGCACCATCCGCATCCCGGTCCACATGATCGAGACGATCAACAAGCTGGTCCGCACCTCGCGGCAGATGCTGCACGAGATCGGCCGCGAGCCCACCCCCGAGGAACTGGCCGAGAAGCTCGGCATGCCGCTCGAGAAGGTGCGCAAGGTGCTCAAGATCGCCAAGGAGCCGATCTCCCTCGAAACCCCGATCGGCGACGAGGAAGACAGCCATCTCGGCGATTTCATCGAGGACAAGAACGCGATCATCCCGCTCGATGCCGCGGTTCACGCCAATCTGCGCGAAGCCGCGACCCGCGTGCTCTCCTCGCTCACCCCGCGCGAGGAGCGCGTGCTGCGCATGCGCTTCGGCATCGGCATGAACACCGACCACACGCTTGAGGAAGTCGGCCAGCAATTCAACGTCACCCGCGAGCGCATCCGCCAGATCGAGGCGAAGGCCCTGCGCAAGCTCAAGCATCCCTCGCGCAGCCGCAAGCTGAGGAGCTTCCTCGAGGACTGAGCCGCGCCATGCTCGAATATGCCCGCGTCCGCCCCGGCGAGAGTTTCGACCGCGCCTGCGTCACCGTGACCTTCCTGCGGATGGACCGCATGCCCGCCCGCACATGGCCCGACCTGCCTGAAGGCGCCACGATCGAGCCTGTGCCGCACATGGATCTCGCGACCTATCGCGACCTCTACGACCGTGTCGGCCAGCCCTGGCTGTGGTGGCTGCGGCGGATCATGCCGGATGCGATGCTCGCCCGCCTGCTGGCCGATCCGGCGATCGCGGTGTACGTGCTGCGGGTCGATGGCGCGGTCGCCGGCTTCTTCGAGCTGGACGCGACCTCCTGGCCGGATGTCAATCTGAGCTATTTCGGCCTGCTGCCCGAGGTGATCGGTCGCGGCCTCGGCTTCGCCCTGCTGGGGGCGGCGATCGAGCGGGTCTTCTCCGGCCCGGTCCGCGGCATGACGGTGAACACCTGCACCGCCGATCATCCCCGCGCCCTGCCGAACTACCAGCGCGCCGGCTTTCGCATCGTCCGCCGGATCGACGAGGTATGGGACATCCCGAGCCGCCTCGGCTTCGCGGTGCCCGCCCATCTCCGCCCCCCGCCGCGCCCGGCCTGAACCCGCGCCCGGCCATGGCACGACGCTGAGCGAGCGATGACCGAGCCCCGCATCCTCCACCACTCGACCCACCTGATCGTGATCGACAAGCCCGCCGGCCTGCCGAGCCATGCCGGCCGCGCCGGCGGCCCGAGCGTGGAAGACTGGTTCCCCCGCTGGCGGCGCGGCGCCGACGGGCCGTGGCTGGTCCACCGGCTCGATACCGACACTTCCGGCTGCCTCGCCATCGCCCGCCGCAAGACCACGCTGGTCGCGCTGCAACGCGCCTTCGCCGCCCGCCGCGTCGGCAAGACCTACTGGGCGATCGTCGAGGGTGTTCCGGCCGCGCCGCACGGCACGATCGAACTGGCGCTCGCCCGCCGCGCCACCCAGGGCGGCTGGCGCATCGCGCCCGATCCGCGCGGCGACCCCGCGATCACCGACTGGCGATGCCTCGCGGCGGGGCAGGGCAGGGCCCTGCTCGAACTCCGCCCGCGCACCGGCCGCACCCACCAGCTCCGCGTCCATTGCGCCGAATCCGGCTTCCCCATCGTCGGCGATCCACTCTACGGCACCGCTTCCGACGGGCTCTGCCTGCTCGCCCGCGCGCTCGCCCTGCCGCTGGAGCCGAAACTCACCGTCACCGCCGCGCCGCCCGTGCATATGCTGGCGGCGGCACGCGCCTCAGCGCTCGATCTCGCGCAACTGGTCGAGGAAGCTCCGGCAGAATGAGGCGGCGGTCCGCGCCCTGATCTTGCCGAGCAGCGCCGCATGCCGCGCGACCCGCTCCTCCGCCGGCATCAGCAGCGCCGCGTGCATCGCATCCGCCACCTGGTCGGCGTCATACGGATTGACGATCAGCGCCTCGGTCAGCTCCTCCGCCGCCCCGGCGAAGCGCGAGAGCACCAGCACCCCCGGGTCCGCCGGGTCCTGGGCGGCGATGAACTCCTTCGCCACCAGGTTCATCCCGTCGCGCAGCGGCGTCACCAGCCCGATGCTGGCGATCCGGTAGAACCCGGCGATGGTGGCGCGGTTCACCGCCCGCGTCATGTAGCGCAGCGGCGTCCAGTCGAAATCCGAATAGGCGCCGTTGATCTTGCCGGCCTGCCGGTCCAGCTCGTGCCGCAGCGCCTGATACCGGTCGACATCCTCGCGCGAGCGGGCGGCGATCTGCAACAGGCTGATCCGGCGCAGATGCTCGGGGTGCCGCTGGAACAGCCGGCCGAACGCGTCGAAGCGCTGCGGCAACCCCTTGGTATAGTCCAGCCGGTCCACCCCGATCGCCAGTGCCCGCCCCACCAGGCTCGACACCAGCCGCCGCGAATCCGCCATCCCCGCCGCCCGCTGCGCTGCGCGCGCGAAGCCCTCCGCGTCGATCCCCACCGGCGTTACCGTCGTCATCGTGCGGTGCCCGTCATGAACGAAGCCGCCCGCCCCGTCGCGGTGCAGCTCCATGCAGGAGGCGGCGCACTCCAGGAAATTCGCCCGGTCGCCCTCGGTCTGGAACCCGACGAGGTCCGCCGCCGCCATCGCCCGCACCAGCTGGCACGCCTCCGGCAGCACGTGCAGCATCGCCGGCGGCACGAAGGGGATATGCAGGAACAGCCCGATCCGGTTGGTGACGCCGCGCCGCCGCAGCGCCTCGGCCATGGTCAGCAGCTGGTAGTCATGGATCCAGATCACGTCGTCCGGGTCCAGCAGCGGCGCGAGCCGGGCGGCGAATCTCTCGTTGACCGCGAGATACCCCTCGAACTCGTCGCGCCGGAAGTCGAACAACCCGCTGCGGTAATGCAGCAGCGGCCACAGCGCGCCGTTGGAGAAGCCGACATAGAAGCGCCGATACTCCGCCTCGCTCAGATCGAGCGTCGCATAGGTGATGCCGCGATGCTCGGCGATGGCCGTCCGTCCCGCATCGCTCGCGCTCCGCCGTCCCGACCAGCCGAACCAGAGCGAGCCGGGGATCATCGCCTCCTCCAGCGCCACCGCCAGCCCGCCGGCCTTGGCCCCCTTGTCGGTGGGCAGCGACACCCGGTTGGACACGACGACGAGCCGCCCCATCTCACACCCCTCCCGGCACGAGGGCGCTGCCGAGCCAGGCCAGCACAGCACCCGGCCTGCCGCCGAAATCGCGATGCACATGCAGCCCATGCCCGCCTTGCGCCGCCGCCGCCGCGATCGCCTCCTCGTCGGTCACGTCATCGCCGACGAAAACCGGCACCCGCCCGGCGAAAGGCGGCCGCGCCATGAACCATTCCAGCGCGCGCCCCTTGCCCGCGCCGCGCGGGCGGATCTCCCAGGCCATGTTCGCCGCCAGCAATTCCACCTCGGGCGAGGCGGCGATCATCGCGCCGATCATCTCCCGCAGCGCCGTCCCGGCCGCGGGAGCCGCCCGGAAATGCGCGACCAGCGAGGCCGATTTCGCCTCGATCCGCACGCCCGGATGCGCCGCCGCCGCCGCCTCCAGCGCCGCCCGCCACGCCGCGCGGTTCGCCGTCTCGTGCAGCGGATGATGGATCACCCCCGCCGCGTCGCGCAGCACGAAGCCGTGCTCGGCGCCGGCGGGGAAGGGGGCGCCGGTCACCACGTCGATCTGCGCGAGCGACCGCCCCGAAAGGATCGCCAGCGCCCCGTCGCGCTGCGCCGCCAGCCCGCGCAGCATCGAAGCGAGCCCCTCGGGCACCGCCACCTCCTCCGCCGTCGGGGCAAATTCCAGCAACGTGCCGTCCAGGTCGAGGAACAGCGCGTGATCGCGCGTCAGGATCGGTTGCATTCATGACAAATGGGCATGGATGATGCCCCGATCAAGCAACGAGACCGATTCGGTTGCGGAACGCTGGAAGTTGCGGAACGCTAGAACACGTTCCGATCCATCAGGATCGGAACGTGTTCTATCTTTTTGATTACTAGAGCATCTTGATCCGATCAGATGAGCCCATCTGATCGGATGATGCTCTATCATACTGACAAACCGAGCATCTTTATCCGATCAGATGAGTTCATCTGATCGGATGATGCTCTAGCGCCGCGCCGCCGGCCAGGAGAGCAGATCGTGCCCCATCAGCACCGGCACCCGCAGCAGCACATGCCCGTCATGAACGATGTCGATCGGCGGCTCCACCGTGATCGAGCGGAACCGCGGCGCATAGCGTTTCTCGATCGCCGAGACCGATCCCGGCATCGCCGCGATCAGGATATTCTCTCCGATCAGCGATTGCGGCGGCGTGGTCACGCCGAATTCATGCGGATTGCCCTCGAACACCGTCATCCGCATTCCCGGCCCGACCGCATAGGCGATCTTCCCCGCATCGAACCAGCGCAGTGCCGCGAGCGCCAGCCCCGGCCGGTCGAGCTGCCCGCGCGCCTTGAGTGAAGCGCGGAAACTCGTCCAGTCGATCGCCTGCAAGGTGGGCGACTTTCCGGGCGGGAACATCGCATCGAACCCCGGCACGATGCCGAGCCGCACCTGCACGGCGATGAACAGCACCGCCACCGCCAGCAGCGCCGCCGTCCCCGCCGCCGCCCGGCCGATCCACAGAAGCAGCGCCCCGCGCTGGCGCACCGCCCAGTCGCCAAGCAGCGGGAACAACATGAGATACCCCGGCGCCGCCCAGTGGAACAAAATCTTGCGTGAGGACCACAACCCGATCACCGAGAACAGCGCCACCGGCACGACGCCGAGCCAGGCCAGCAGCCGCGCCCGCCGGTCGCGCCCAAGCAGCCCGCCGATCAGGAGCCCGATCATGGGGACGAAAATCCAGGGCGCGACGAACAGCGCCTCCCCGCCCCAGATCACGAAGGGCCGCAGCGGGTGCAGCGCCAGCCCGGCCGCCCGGTCGCCCTGATAGCCGAACGAGGCCCAGCCATTCAGCGCGTTCCAGATCACCACCGGCGAGAACATCCCCGCCGCCAGCACGCAGGCCACCCACGGCCCCGGCGTCGCCAGCGCCAGCCGCCCCCGCGCATCCACCAGCAGGAACAGCAGCGCCCCCGCCAGCACCAGCACCGCGTTGTATTTCGAGGCCATCGCGAGCCCGATCAGAATGCCCGCCAGCGGCCAGAATTCCGGATCGGGCGTGGCCGCCTGCTCCGTCCGCCCGATCCCCAGCGCCCGCGCCAGCGCCCAGGCGGCGCCGACCAGGAACGCATCCAGCGGCCCGTCCGGCAGCACCCAGGTGCCGAAGGCAAACGAGAACACGGGCGAGATATTCAACCCGATCACCGCCCACAGCCCCGCCGCCGGCGAGAACAGCCGCCGCGTCAGCCCGTACATCAGCCCGCTCGTCGCCGCGAACGTCGCGATGAACGGCAGCCGCACGATGAACGGCGTGTGCAGCCCGGTCAGCCGCTGGATGCCGAGTTCCATCCACCACGAGACCGGCGGATGATCGAAATACGACAGCTGGAACGTGTGCGCGGCGGCGACCATGTAGCTCTCGTCGATCCCGAGCCCCATGCCGGCGGCCAGCACCAGCCGCGCCAGCGTCGCGGCGAGAATGACGAGCAGCGCGGCGCTGCCCGGTTGCATCTGCTTCATGACCGCATCGCATGGCCGCGCCGCGCCGGCCGGTCAAGCGCTGCCGCCCTGTCCTCACGCGAGCCTGACTTGCCGGGTGCTGAATCCCGCTCTAACAAGGCCTCCCACGGAGGTTCACGATGTCACGACACGCCCTTGACCGCCGGGCCATGCTCGGCCTGTCCGGTTTCGCCCTCGGCGGCCTCGCCCTGCGCTCCGCCTCGGCCGAAAGCGCCCCCGCCGGCCCTGCCATCATCCCGCTCGAAGGCCATTTGCCGCCGCTCGCCTTGCACATGCAGGATGTCGAAACCGGCCAGACCGTCACCGCCTCCACCTTTCGCGGCCATCCGGTGATCCTCTATTTCGGCTTTACCCGCTGCCCGGACACCTGCCCGCTGACCCTGCAAAACGCGGCGAAACTCGTCCCCCTGCTCGGCAAGTACGGGAAGGATCTGCGGGTCGTCTTCGTCACCGTCGACCTCGCCTATGACACCGCCGCCCGGCTCAAGACCTTCGTCGCCAAATTCGGCCCGCCGCCGGTCTTCACCGGCCTGCGCGGCACGCCGGCGGAACTCAAGGCGGCGGCGCAGCGCTTCGGCGTCTATTACCGCGCCCCCACCGGCCCCGATTCGCCCGATCCCGAGGGCGCCATCCGCCACAGCAGCGCCACCTATCTCTTCGGGCCGAACGGGTGGGCCATCGCCCTGCTCGCGACCTTCCCCTCCTCGCGGCCCGACCTGCCCGGCGTGGCCGCGCTCATCCGCAAGACGATGGACAATTATTGATGCCGCGCCGCCCCGCTTTCCTCGCCGCCGTTCTGGTCGCCGCCGTTCTGGTCGCCGCAGGGCTGGCCCAGCCCGCCGCCGCCGCTCCCGCCGCCCCCGCGATCACCGCCAAAGATGGCTGGTTCCGCTACCTGCTGCCACAAATCCCGGCTGCCGGCTTCGTCACCCTGGCCAATGAAAGCGACAGCCCCGCAGTGCTCACCGGCGTCCGTTCCCCCGCCTGCGGCAGCGCCATGCTGCACCGCAGCCTGAACCATAGCGGGATGGACATGATGATCCACGTGCAATCCATCACCATCCCGGCCCATGGCAAATTCCGCTTCTCTCCCGGCGCCTATCACATCATGTGCATGAAGCCGCACATGGCGGTGGGACAGACCGCGAGCGTCACCCTGACATTCGCCGCCGCCCCGCCGCTCACCGTGCCCTTCACCGTCTATGGCGCCGATGGCCGCCCGGCCAGCCAGTAACACGGGAAGGCAAGATCTGCCCGTGTCGTATTTCCGGCCGGCGCTGCTCGCCACCCTCCTCCTGCCGCCGTCTCTCGCCGTGGCCGCCCTCCCGCCCCAAGGCGAAGCAGCGGGCAATCCGGCGCGCGGCGCAACCATCGTCGCCCATGGCACGGCGGGCGGGGTGCTGCCCTGCATGGTCTGTCACGGCGCCGATCTCGCCGGCAATCCCGCCATCGGCGCCCCGCGCCTCGCCGGCCTGAAGCCGGCGGCAACGCTCGCCGCCCTGTCCGCCATCGCCGCCGGACGGCAGGGGAAGAACTATGTGATGCGCCGCATCGCCCACGCGCTCACCGGCGCCGACCGCGCCGACATCGCCGCCTATCTCGCCACACTGACGCCACGCTAGAGCATCATCCGATCAGATGGAATCATCTGATCGGATAAAGATGCTCTAATTATCAACAAGATAGAGCACTTTCCGATCCTTTCGGATCGGATTTAGTGGTCTGTCATATTGATAAAGATGCTTTGACCGCGCGGTCAGGAGCAAGATGACGGCGCGTTACTCGAACCGCGCGAGCCAGCCCAGCACGCCGCCCGCCTTGCTCCGGTTCGCCGCCTCGATATCCGCGGCCAGCGCCTTGTAGTCGGGGTGCCGCGTCAGCCCGAGATCGGGGATGATGAACCGCGCCCGACCCTTCGCGTCGAACACATAGACCAGCGCCGAATGCACCACCTGGTATTTCAGCGGATCGGGCGAGGGATGCACCGATGCCACCACCCGATACCGCCGCGCCAGCCGGTAGATCTGGTCCGGCGTGCCCCGCAGGCCACGGAACTGCGTGTCGAACAGCGCCACATATTTCGCCAGCACCGCATCGGTGTCCCGCTTCGGATCGATGGTGACGAACAGGAACACCACGTTCTTCGCTGCCGGCCCCAGCGCGCGGAACAGCATGTGCAGCTTGTAGAGCGTGTCGGGGCAGACATCCGGGCAGTTGGTATAGCCGAAATAGAGCAGCACCGTCTTGCCGCGGAAATCCTGTGCGGTGACGGTCTTTCCCGTCTCCGCCTCGGTCATGGTGAAGCCGAGCGGCGGCACCAGCCCGCTCACCTCGACCACCCCGCCCTTGCCGAGCGGCACGCCGCTCAGCGTCGTCTGCGCCGCGGTCGCGGCAAAGGCGGTGGGGACAAAGGCAGCCGGGGCACAGGCGAGGCCGAGGGCGAGGCCGGCGCAGAGCAGCAGGGCGGCGAGGGCGCGGATCATGATGAAGCCGGCTCGCCGATCTTCCGCTTCAGCGCCTCGTTCACCAGCGCCGGGTTGCCCTTGCCCTGCATCGCCTTCATCACCTGGCCGACGAAGAAGCCGAACAGCTTGTCCTTGCCCGCCTTGTATTCGGCGAGCTTGTCGGCATTGGCGGCAACCACCCTGTCGATCGCCTCGTCGATCGCGCCGGTATCCGTCACCTGCTTCAGCCCGCGCGCCTCGACGATCGCGCCCGCCGCATCGCCGGTGTCGAACATCAGCTCCAGCACCTCCTTGGCGATCTTGCCGTTGATCGTCTTGTCGGTGATCAGGTCGAGCAGCTCGCCGAGCCGGGCGGCGGTCACCGGCGAGGTCTCGATGCTCGTCCCGGTGCGGTTGAGATGGGCGAAGAAATCGCCGAGCATCCAGTTCGCCACCAGCTTCGCATCGCGCCCGGCGACGACGGTCTCGAAGAAATCCGCCGTCACCTGCTCCATCACGAAAATCGACGCCTCGTAGCGCGACAGGCCAAAGTCGCGCATCAGCCGCGCCCGCTTCGCATCCGGCAGCTCCGGCAGCGTCGCCTTCAGCGACTCCACCCATGCCTCCTCCAGCACCAGCGGCAGCAGGTCCGGCTCGGGGAAATAGCGGTAGTCGTGCGCGTCCTCCTTGCTCCGCATCGAGCGGGTCACGCCGCGCGCCGGCTCGAACAGCCGCGTCTCCTGGTCCACCGTCCCGCCGGCTTCCCAGATCTCGATCTGCCGCTTCGCCTCCGCCTCGATCGCCTGCATCACGAAGCGGATCGAGTTGACGTTCTTGATCTCGCAGCGGGTGCGGAACGGCTCGCCATGCTTGCGCACCGACACGTTGACGTCCGCCCGCATCGAGCCCTCGTCCATGTTGCCGTCGCAGGTGCCGAGATAGCGCAGGATGGTGCGCAGCTTGCGCAGATAGGCGCCGGCCTCTTCCGGCGAGCGCATGTCCGGCTCGCTGACGATCTCCATCAGCGCCACCCCCGAGCGGTTGAGATCGATCAGCGACTTGCTCGGATGCTGGTCATGCATCGACTTGCCGGCATCCTGCTCCAGATGCAGCCGGGTGATCCCGATCGTCCGCGTCTCGCCCGATTCCAGCTCGATCTCGATCGCCCCGGCGCCCACGATCGGATGCTCGTACTGGCTGATCTGATAGCCCTGCGGCAGGTCGGCGTAGAAATAGTTCTTCCGGTCGAACCGCGAGACGAGGTTGATATGCGCGGCGAGCCCCAGCCCGGTGCGCACCGCCTGCGCCACGCATTCGCGGTTGATCACCGGCAGCATCCCCGGAAACCCGGCATCGACGAAGCTCACCTGGCTGTTCGGCGCGGCACCAAACGCCGTCGCCGCGCCGCTGAACAGTTTCGAGCGCGAGATCACCTGGGCATGGACCTCAAGCCCGATCACCAGCTCCCACGCGCCGGTCGTCCCCTCGATCACGTAGCTCATGCCGCACCTCCCGCGATCACGCCCGGCCTGTGCGCGAACCCCGCCGCCCGCTCCAGCACGGACGAGACGGCGAACACCGTCTCCTCGTCGAAATGCCGCCCCAGTACCTGCAAGCCGAGCGGCAGGCCGCCGGCATCCAGCCCCGCCGGCACGCTCATCCCCGGCACGCCGGCGAGCGAGGCCGGCACGGTGAACACGTCGTTGAGATACATCGTCACCGGATCGTCCATCTTCTCGCCCAGCGCGAACGCCGCCGAGGGGGCGGTCGGCGTCAGCAGCGCGTCCACCTTCGCGAACACCTCCTGGAAATCCCGCAGGATCAGCGCCCGCACCTTCTGCGCCTTGAGGTAATACGCGTCGTAATACCCGGCCGAGAGCACATAGGTCCCGATCATGATCCGCCGCTTCACCTCGTCGCCAAACCCGGCCGCCCGCGTGCGCTCATACAGGTCGATCAGGTCCTTGCCCTCGATGCGCGCGCCGAATCGCACCCCGTCATACCGCGCGAGGTTCGACGACGCTTCCGCCGGTGCGACGATGTAATACACCGGCAGCCCGTATTTCGTGTGCGGCAGCGAGACATCCACAATCTCCGCCCCCCCCCGCCGCAGCCAGTCGATCCCGTCCTGCCACAGCGTCTCGATCTCGCGCGGCATGCCCTCCACGCGATACTCCGCCGGAATCCCGATCCGGAGCCCCTTGACCCCGCGCGCGCACGCCGCCCGGAAATCCGGCACCGCCCGCTCCGCCGAGGTCGAATCCTTCGGATCGAACCCGCTCATCTCGCGCAGCAGGATCGCGCAATCCTCCACCGTCCGCGCCATCGGCCCCGCCTGGTCCAGCGACGAGGCAAACGCGATGATCCCGAACCGCGAGCACCGCCCATAGGTCGGCTTGATCCCGGCGATCCCGCTGAACGCCGCCGGCTGGCGGATCGACCCGCCGGTATCCGTCCCCGTCGCCCCCATCGCCATCCGTGCGGCCACCGCCGCGGCCGACCCGCCGGACGATCCGCCCGGCGCCAGCTTCGCGCCATCCGCCCGCTGCCACGGATTCTCCACCGGCCCGTAGCCCGACGTGATGTTGGATGACCCCATCGCGAACTCGTCGAGATTGGCCTTGCCCAGCATCACCGCCCCGGCCGCCTTCAGCCTGGCCGAAACCGTGCTCTCATACGGCGGCACGAACGGCTCCAGGATCCTCGATCCCGCCGTCGTCCGCACACCCTCGGTGCAGAACAGATCCTTCATCGCGATCGGAATGCCCGCAAGGGCAGGGGCCTCGCCCTTCGCCCGCGCATCATCCGCCGCCCGCGCCTGCTCCAGCGCCAGCTCCGGCGTCGTCGTGATGAACGCGTTCAGCCGCGGATTGAGCGCCTCCACCGCCGCCACATGCGCCTCGGCCAGCTCCACCGCCGAAACCTTTTTCGCCGCCAGCGCGTCCAGCGCCGCGGCGATCGTCATATCCATCAGGCTCATTCCACCACCTTCGGCACCGCAAAGAAATCGCCGATCCGCTCCGGCGCGTTCGCCAGCACGCGGTCGGGATAATTCCCGTCCGTCACCTCGTCCTCGCGCATCCTGAGCGCCATCTGCGCCCCGCCGGACAGCGGCGCGACACCCTCGACATCCACTTCCGCCAATTGTTCCACATAGCCGAGAATCGCGTTGAGCTCGCCTTGCATCCGCGTCACCTCCGCCTCGTCGAGGCGGATACGGGCGAGTTTCGCGATGCGGCTTACCGTCGCGTGATCGAGAGACATGACTGATCCCTTGGGTTTCTGAGCGCGCTGGACCATAAACGCGCGCATGACACTGTTCAACCTGACCGACCTCGCCGCCACCCTGCCGCGCAACGCAAGGCTCATCGGCCTCGACCCCGGATCGAAAATCATCGGCATCGCCCTTTCCGATGTCGGCCGCCGCCTCGCCACCCCTTACGGTGCGATGAAGCGCGGCAAGCTCGCCGATGCCGCCGCCACCATTCTCGACATCGCCCGCAAGGAAGGTGCCGCCGCCCTGATCATCGGCCTGCCCCTCTCGATGGACGGCTCCTTCGGCCCCGCCGCCCAGGCCGCGCGCGACTGGGCCCACGCCATCGCCCGCGAAACCGGCCTTCCCGTCGCGATGATGGACGAACGCCTCTCCTCCGCCGCCGTCAACCGCGCCCTCATCGAGGCCGATCTCTCCCGCGCCAAACGCGCCGGAAGGGTCGATGCCGCCGCCGCCTCCTACATGCTCCAGGGCGCGCTCGACCTGCTGAACGAACCCCGCCCCGAAGAATGACGCCGGAAGAATAACCCCCACCCCGTGAACACCGCCGCCATCCTCGCCCTCCTCGCCGCCGCCGCCACCCTCGAGATCGGCGGCGACGCCCTGATGCGCGCCGCCCTCCACCATCACGGCCTCGCCCGCGCCCCCTTCCTCGCCGCCGGCATCCTCGTCCTCGCCGCCTACGGCCTCGTGGTGAATCTCGGCCCATGGGATTTCGGACGCGTCCTCGGCATATACGTCACCCTCTTCTTCCTCATCGCCCAGCTGGTGAACTGGCTCGGCTTCGGCCTCCGCCCATCCCCCGCCATCCTCCTCGGCGGCGCCCTCATCTGCGCCGGCGGCCTGGTCATCACCCTCTTTCAATGACCCTCCGGCAATGACCCTCTGGCAATGACCATCCAGGCCCACATGTTCTGGCACGGCGACCCACCCCGCCGCCTCGAACGCCTCGCCATCCGCAGCGTCCTCGCCCAGGGCTACGCGCTCACCATCTGGACCTACACGCCCCAGCCCAACCTCCCCTCCGGTGTCACCACGGCCGACGCCGCCGCAATCCTCCCCCGCTCCGCCCTCTTCACCAACCGCCGCGTCTCCATCGCCAGCTTCGCCGACTGGTTTCGCTACATCGTCCTCTCCCGCCACGGCGGCCTCTGGACCGATTCCGACGTCATCGCCCTGCGCCCCGCCGCCGCCCTGCCGGCGCAGAAATTCCTCGTCACCCAGCGCGCCTGGTTCCACCGCCGCCTCCGCCCCCGCGGCTGGACAACCACCCTCAACAACAACGTGATCTTCAACCCCACCCCCACGAAGGGCGACGTGATCGACCTCGCCCTCGCCGTCGCCGAACGCTTCCCCAAGGACGCGATCGACTGGGGCGAACTCGGCCCCGACCTGCTGACCGCTCTCACCCGCCTCCACCCCGCCCACGGCTACGCCATCATGCCGCCCCGCTTCGCCAACCCGATCGGCTACTGGGAAAGCCCCGAAGCCCTGCTCCGCCCCAACCCGCCCCGCCTGCCCCCCGAATCCGCCTTCCTCCACGCCTATGGCGAAATGTGGCGCCGCGCCGGCATATCCCCCGACGCCCCGTTCCCCCCAGGCAGCCTCCTCGCCACCCTCGCCACACGCTTCGGCGAACCCAACCCCTGATCCCGCCCCGTTTTTTGCGACCCGCCTTTTACCCGGCCCGCCACCGTAATGTTATCAAACGTTAGTCTTTCTCACCCTCCCGCCCGCATGGCATCCTCGCCCGATCCAGCAGGAGAACGAGACAATGCCCGACACCACCCCACAATCCCCCACCATCCCCGCCGACCCCGCCCCCAATTTCACTAACACGCCCGACCCCAATACGCCCGACCCCACCACTCCCGACCCCAATACACCCGACACCGCCGCAATCCTCACCCTCGTCCTCGAAACCTTCATCATCCCCTTCGAAGGTTTTTCCCCCACCCCCTACCGCGACGCCGCCGGCACCTGGACCATCGGCTACGGCTCGACAAGCGACGAAACCAACACCCCCATCACCCCCACAACCCCACCCATCACCCGCACCACCGCCGAAACCCTCGCCCGCCGCGACCTCGCCACCGCCAACCAGACCGTCACCCGCGCCGTCACCGTCCCCCTGACCCCACACCAACAAGCCGCCCTCATCGACTTCGTCTACAACCTCGGCGCCGGCAACTTCCTCCGCTCCACCCTCCTCCGCTGCCTCAACAACGGCGACTACACCGCCGCCGCCGCCCAATTCCCCCGCTGGGACCTCGCCAACGGAATTTTGCTCGCCGGCCTCAAACGGAGACGCGAGGCGGAGGCGGCGTTATTTTGCTCCTCCGATCCGGGGGTGGGGGAGGGGGAGGGGTAGGGGTAGGGGAGGGGTAGGGGAGGGAGAGTTGCGGAAGTGTGATTTGGGCCGGTAGCCGACAGACAGTTTCCGGAGCCTATGGGTCAGAAGGCTGGCACGTCTGTAGCACGGTTATCTTTACGTCCCAGTGCATGATTAGATACAACCGCAATGAACCGACTGCATCAATTAAATCCACAAGCACGTAGTACCTCGATAAATTTCTCCGCCTGCGCTCTTACGTCAGCCCATTTCTCCTTGGGTGTGCCGTAGATCGCCCAGAATTTTGCTTCGTTGATGGCAAGCTTGCGATCATCGCCGCCCCCATGCTGGGTGATAAATCCCCAGAACCAAAGGTCATCCCATATGGTGGCTTCATCATTGGTTCTCCCGGCGACTTTGAATATCAAATCATTAATCGTGTCGAAATCAAGATTGCTTCCGGTAATGTGCTTGAAGATATACTTAATAACAGAGTCGACTGGCACGCGAACGAAATCGTCTGACGCAACATAAACGTTATCGAGGAAACGCAAATTGGTGTTCACTTCAAGAGTATGGACGTCAATAATTGACTTAATGAACAGCGCCGCAGTTTTTTCACCGAAACCTTTGCTGCCCGCGAGGACGTACCACATCCGGTCGAAAATCCCTCCGGTAGGACCCGGGACAGGGTCAGCAGAACTCAAATTAGATAACGCGTCTAGGAGATCTGTGGGATTTTGTACGGCGTCGAAGGTCGTCCTGTGATTAAACAGTATCTGCCAAGTTTCAGTGCTATCATCTAGTGATGGCCTGCTCTGCGTTTGAAGAATCGCGTACAAAAGCGCCGAGATGCGCGCGTAATTACCTCCCTGCGGACTCAAATAAGCAGAATAATACGCGTGCTGAGTTTGTCGATTGTAGGCCGTATTGTCTTTTAAGAACATAAATATTTCATCAAGATTACGTTTAATTTTAAAAATTTTATCTTTGACGTCATTGACGCGTATATTTTGTTCATTAATGTTATCGAATTTGACAGTTTTGAGCAGCCCGAGTTTCTTTCCGAATTTCAAAAAATCCTTGTCATTCATTGCTTGATCGGTCCATCGATGCTGTTGCATAACTAATATATAGCCGAATTAGGGTGTCGTTAATAGACGCGCTATTTAAAGCTGCCGGCCACAGTGGAGTATTTTAGACTATCTGACGGGATGCTTCTTCATCGGACCGATGCCATGAGGTCAGTGCTCTGTTTGAAATAAACAGCCATTTTAGGGGCGTCGAAAAAACTCGTGGAAAGACGAGTTTGGGCGACTGACCGCCGGTTGGCTGGTAGTCGGATCGGGGCCGGGAGCGAACAGGGAGGTTTCTGGCGGCCTGTTCAAAAGGCGATTATTGGCAATGTATCCAAAGATTTGTAGATTGGGTCCGCGCAGTGCAACCCATTAATCTGCGGCGGTATGAAAGTCGTGGGTATCGTTCACCTAAGCTACCTTTGGTTTCTCCCATGGGCGAGGTCTCTGACGAATGATGCTATCTCTACATAAATTTTCACGGTAGATTTTTCATATGAGTGACCAATATATATTTGTAAATTTGTTCGGAATTGCGAAAGAAGTTCTTTCTTCGCCGCTTTCCATTGCTATTTTCAGCACTTCTATTGCTGCTTTCGCTGGCACCTGGGGTGCCCAGCTTCTTGCCGAACGGACGGCACGGCGGAAAGAAATCTTGCGTGAAATAAGAGGTGTAAATGCGGCGCTGAGCTTTGCCTCCAATATCGCCAACACCTACATTGTGACCAAAAAGCAGCATACCAAAAATCTTGTTGCCAAATACAAACAGCAACGCACTGATCACGAATCCCATTACATGCGGATGAATGCATCAGCAATCTCTGCTGGCACCACTTTTTCTCTTAAACTCACACTGCAGACGATTTCGCTCCCATATTCTCCTATTGCGGAACTACAAAAAACTCTTTTAGATCTGAATAACCCGAGCGGTAGAGCTTTGCTTCTTCTAACTCCTCTGACGCAGTCTATCGAGGGTTTTGCCGACGTTGTGAAACAACGCAACGCTTGGATCGACGAAATTAAAAACACACCTGATAACGATGATACGAGGAGAATAAACCTTTATTTTGGTACTCCCTATGCTAATAACAGTGTTGATGATCGATACCCCAAATTGATGGAGGCCATAGAATATTACAACGACAGTTGCATCGGCTTTAGCCTTATACTCGTCAATGTACTTGAAGAGTACGGGGAAAAAATGGCCAAAGAATACGGTAAACATGCCCCGAAAATCGGCAGGCCAAGTTTTGAAAAAGCTAGTGATTTAATCCCTGATCTTAAAAAATACTTACCCTGGGTGAAGGTTTAAAGCTGGCTCTGTTGCGTTAATTTATCGATCGTCGCCCGCCTACTCGCCTCGTGATTGATTTCCGATACACCGAAACTAGGCCTGAACGTCCGTTCTGAGCGCATTTCCGACCCAACCGACCATCGCCTCCACGCACACAGAATTCGGGTGTTTGGATTACACACCGGGTCTCGCTGGCTTTTCGCCAACCGACAAAAAACACAAGCACCGGATCAAAACTAACAAAAAACCTTGCCCACCCCCACCCCCTCATGGGACTTTTGCTCCTGTGACCACCCCAAGCCCCACATCCCCCGGTTTTCTGCTCCTCCGCTTCGACGCCTTCATCGAAGCGCTCTGCGCCCATATCGCCGGGGAGGGGTTGCGGCACCGCGTCGCCGGGCCGCTCATCGTTCTCATCTGGCAGCGAATCCGCCGCCTCGCCGCCCGCTTCGCCCGCCTCGCCGTCGCCCCGCCGCACACCCCCCGCACCCGTCAGCGCCCGCACCGCGCCGGCCCGCCACACACCCTCCCGCAATCCTTCGGCTGGCTCTCCCGCCTCATCCCCGGAACCGCCTCCGTCGCCGCCCAATTCCGCGCCCTGCTCGACACCCCGGAAATGACGGCCCTCATCGCCGCCAACCCCGCAATCGGCCGCACCCTCCGCCCCCTCTGCCACACCATCGGCTTCCGCCCGCCGCCCTCCCTCCGCCGCCCGCGCACCAAACGCCCACAACCCGAACCGCAAACGCCGCAAACCACCGCCCAACCCGCCCAGGCGCCGCCCGCGCCCCGGCCAAACCCCCCACCACGATACGAAATCCCGCCCGCCAACGCGCCCTGGCCCCGCGCCCCCGGCGCCGCCCGCTTCAACCCCCCGCGCCGGAAACTCAGCGCCAAATTTAGCGCGTAACCCGCCAGCGCCTCATCGCGCCCAAATCGTTACGATTCCAAAACGATCAGCCGGCCCGGCCAAACATCCGCTCCAGATCGCCCTGCGTCAGCCGCAACACCGTCGGCCGCCCATGCGGGCAGGTCTGGGCGAGGGGGGTGGTCTCCATCGCCCGCAACAGCGCCTCCATCTCCGCAAAAGCGAGCCGCCGCCCCGCCCGCACCGACCGATGACACGCCATCCGGATCAGCACCGCATCCAGCCGCACCTCCAGCGCCGTCGCCGTCCCGCTCTCCGCCAGCGTATCCGCAACATCCCGCACCAGCCCCGAAGGATCGGCCCGCATCAGCGCCGCCGGCACCGCCCGCACCAGCACCGCCCCCGGCCCGAACGCCTCGATCTCCAGCCCCAGCCCCGCCAGCCGCCCGGCCGCCCCGAGCAGCCGCGCAATATCCTCCGCCCCCAGCTCCACCACCGCCGGCGCCAGCAGCGCCTGCGCCGGAATCACCCCCGAATCCCGCTCCGCCCGCAGCCGGATCTCCGTCAGCCGCTCATGCGCCGCATGCTGGTCCACCAGAACCAGCGTCCCATCCCCGCTCTGCGCCAGAATATACGTGTCAAACACCTGCGCGATCGGCGTCCCCAGCGGATACTCCGGCCGCACCTCCGGCAAAACCTCCGGCACAACCCGCCCCGGCGGCAAATCCAGCCCCCGCAGCTCCGCCTCCGCAAACCCCCGCGCCGCCCGTGGCATCGGCGCAGTCGCCCAGCCCGCCCGCGGCAACGAAACCGAAGGCGCCACCGCCAGCTCCGCCGGAATCGCCAGCGCCCGCTGCACCGCCCCGATCATCAGCGACCTCACCGCCTCCGGCGCCGCGAACCGCAACTCCGCCTTCGCCGGATGCACATTCACATCCAGCATCTCCGGCGGGATCTCCAGCCACAAGGCCGCCAGCGGATGCCGCCCCGCCGGAATCCGCTCCCGATACGCCAGCCGCAGCGCCATCCGCAAAAGCGGGTCCCGCACCGGCCGCCCGTTCACCACCATGTGCTGGTGTCGCCCCGTCGCCCGGGTCAGGCTCGCCGGCGAAATGAACCCCCGCAGCACCACCTCTTCCCGAACCGCCTCGATCTCCAGCAGCTTCTCCGCATCCCCCCGCCCGTAAATTGCCGCGACCCGCCCCCGCCGGTCCTGTGGCGGCAGGTCGAAACTCGTCGCCCCGTCGATCGTCAGCGAAAACCCCACCCCCGGTGCCGCCAGCGCCAGGTGCCGCACCGCATCGGCGCAGGCCGCCGCTTCCGAACCGGCACTCCGCAGAAATTTCCGCCGCGCCGGTGTCGCATGGAACAGATCCTCGACGATCACGCTCGTCCCCACCGGCCCGGCCACCGGCTCGACCTCCCGAACCGCCCCGCCATCGACCACGATCCGGGCCGCCGAATCCTGCCCCGCCGGGCGTGACGTCACGCTCAGCCGCCCTGCCGCCCCGATCGAGGGCAGCGCCTCGCCCCGAAACCCCAGCGTGGCAATCCGGACCAGCGCCTCGTCCGTCAGCTTCGAGGTGGCATGCCGTTCGATCGCCAGAGGCAGTTCCGCCTCCGGAATCCCGTGCCCGTCATCGGTCACCTCGATCCGCCCGATCCCCCCGCCCTCGATCGTCACCCCGATCCGCCGGGCCCCGGCATCCAGCGCATTCTCCACCAGTTCCTTGACCGCGGCGGCGGGCCGTTCGATCACCTCGCCGGCGGCGATACGGTTGATCGTGGTCGGGTCTAGGCGGCGGATCGGCATGACCCCATCTTACAGGCACTCAACCCCGATCTTCAATTCGCCACGGCACCCCACACATGACCAGCCTCGCTGCCCACCTGCTCAATCCGGTCCTGCGGTTCGAGGTCAAGCGAAAGCTGGCCAGGGCCCATGATTCCAAAACCCTCCAACGGGCGTTCCGCTCGCCCATGCCCACGCCGCGAGGGGCACGATATACGCCCTCGATCATCGGCGGCGTCCCCGGCGAATGGGTCGAACCCGCCTTCGGCGCCCCGCCGGCGATGACCGTGCTTTATCTGCATGGCGGCGGCTATGTCGTCTGCTCCGCCGAATCCCACCGCCCGATCACCGGCGGCCTCGCCTCAAGGGGCCTGCGGGTCTTCGCCGCCGATTACCGGCTCGCCCCGGCGCATCCGTTTCCCGCCGCGGTCGACGATGCCGAGGCCGCCTGGGCCGGCCTGATCGACCAGGGGTACGACCCCGCCGCCCTCGCCATCGCCGGCGACAGCGCCGGCGGCGGCCTCGCCCTGGCGCTGGCGCTGCGGCTCCGTGAGGCGGGGATGCCGATGCCGACACGGCTGCTGCTGTTCTCGCCCTGGACCGACCTTGCGGCGACCGGCGCCAGCATCGTCGAGAACGCCCGGCGCGATCCGATGATCAAGGCCAGCCGGCTGGCCGATGGCGCCCGGCCCTATCTCGCCGGGGCGGACCCGCGCAATCCGCTGGCCTCGCCGCTCTATGCCGATCTCGCCGGCCTGCCGCCGATGCTCACCCATGTCGGCGCGCGCGAGGTGCTGCGTGATGATTCCGTGCGCCTGCACGAAAAGGCGCTGGCCGCCGGCGTCGCCAGCCTGCTCCGGGTCTGGCCGGTGGTGCCGCATGTCTGGCCGATATTCCAGGCGATCCTGCCTGAGGGCCGCGCCACCCTCGATGAGAGCGCCGCCTTCATCCGTGGTGCCGCAGCCTCGCCCGGCGCCACTCGTTGATCGTGAAATAGATAAGGGCGGTCAGTGGCAGTGCTGCGCCGACAAGGGCGACGACGTGCCAGCCGCCGCGAATGAGTAGCGTGCTGGCCACGGCCGAGCCGGCGGCGCCGCCGAGGAAGAAGGCCGTCATGTAGGCGCCGTTGAGCCGGGCCCGAAGCTCGGGGGCGAGGGCGTAGATCGCGCGCTGGCCGAACAAATTATTGGCCTGCACGCCGAAATCGAGCAGCACGCCGGCGCCGGCGAGAAGGACGACGCTGTGGATGGAAGCGCCATAGCCCGAGATCAGGAACGACAGGGCGATCAGCCCGAGAGCCGTCGCCGTGCCGGGGCGGCCATATCCGGCATCGGCCAGCCGCCCGGCGATCGGTGCTGCGGCGGCGCCGGCGGCGCCGACCAGGGCGAAGATGGCGACACCGAGCTGCGTATAGTGGAATTCATGCAGCAGCAGCAGCGGTGCCGCCGTCCAGTACAGGGTGAAGGCGGCGAAGGCGCAGGTCTGATAGGCGGCACGGCGGCGCAGCGTCGGCTCGGTGCGGTAGAGGCCGAGCATCGAGACGATCAGCTCGCCATAGTGATGGTCGAGCTTCGGCGTCACGCGCGGCAGTTTCAGCCGCAGCAGGACCGTGAGTGCCGCGATCCCGGCGGCCGAGAGCCCGAACACCGCCCGCCAGCCGGCGAGCCAGGCGACGAAACTTGCCATCGGCCGGGCGAGCAGGATGCCGAGCAGCAGGCCGGCCATCACATTGCCCACCACCCGGCCGCGGATCGCATCCGGGGTGAGGGAGGCGATCATCGGCACCATGATCTGCACCGCCGCCGAGCTGACGCCGATCAGCAGCGAGGCGGCGAGAAAGCTCGCGCCGTTCCAGGCGAAGGCGGCAAGGGCGAGGGCGAGGGCGGAGGCGCCGACCATCCGCGCGATCAGCTTGCGGTTTTCCAGCAGGTCGCCCAGCGGCACCAGCAGCAGCAGGCCGGCGGCGTAGCCGAGCTGCGTCAGCGTCACCAGCAGGCTCGCGACCGCGGGCGGCAGGCCGATATCCGGCGCGATCGTGCCGACCAGCGGCTGCACGTAATAGATGTTGGCCACCACCGCGCCGGTGGCGACGGCAAAGAGCGTGGTCAGGGCGAAGGAGGGCGCGGCGCGGCCGGGTTGGGCCGCGGCCGGTGGGGCCGTGATGCTGTTCGACATGGCAGCGATATGTCCCGCGCGGAGGCGACTTCAAGCGGCGGGGCGGACGAACCGCACCCTTGCCGGTGGAAAACGGCTCAGAACAGGTCGAGGACCCGGCCGAGCAAGCCTTTCGATGCGCCGGCGGGTGCGGCTGCCGGGGTCGCACCCTTCGTCGCCGGTTCGCCGAGGGCGGCGTTTTCCTGCAGCCGCTTCTGTTCGGACTGCGCGTTGACCACCTGGTTGCCGCCCTGGGTCTTGCCGCCGAAGGACATCAGCGAATCCACGAAGCCGGTGCCGCGGCTTTCCTGTTCGGCCTGACGGTTGATGGTCGCGCGGATATGGGCGGGCGGAGTGGGACCAGCCTGTTGCAGCAGCGCCTGTTGCGCCGGGCCGAGGCTGGTGCTGCCCGGTTGCAAGGTGGATTGCGGGGCGAGGAGGCTCTGCGCCTCGCCAGCGGCGGAGACCTGCTGCGGCCGCGGCGCGCCGGGAACCGGCGGCGGCAGGGTTTGCAGATCCGGCGGCACGCTCAGCGGCGCCTCGGTGCCGACCGCGAACGCGTCCGGCGGGCTGAGTTCGAGCCCGAACGTCTTGGCGGGATGGCTGCAGCCGGCCAGCAGCAGCGGGCCGAGCAGCAGGAACGGAAGGGTCGCGCGCGATGAACGGGTCATGGCGTTTCCTTATCCTCGCGCGCCGGAGGCGGCAAGTGACCGGCGCGGTCGTGGCTGAACAGGCTTTCGAGGATCAGCGCGGCGATGCCGCCATCGATCGCGGCATCGGCGAGGTTGAACACGTACCAATGCAGGGTGCCGACATGGACATCGACGAAATCGACCACGGCGCCATAGCCGATTCGCGAGATGACATTGCCCGCGGCGCCGCCGATGATGGCGCCGAGGCCGAGGGTCGAGAGCAGTGAGGGGCTGCGCCAGAGCCAGACCGAGAGCCCGGCGATGGCCATTGTCGCGACGGCGATCAGCAGCAGCCGCGCATCGTCGCCGGCCAGGATGCCGAAGGTGACGCCGTGGTTCCAGACCATGGTGAAGTTGAGCATCGGCAGGATCGCGACGCTGCCGCGCCGCGGCAGGTCGAGCCCGTAGAGCACCCACGCCTTCGAGGCCTGGTCGATGGCCAGCACGACCAGCGCCATCAGCGCGCCGAATGCGCGGCGGCTTGCGTTACCCTGGGCGGGCGCGCCGGGATTTGCCGTACCCGTCATTCGACATACGAGCAGCAGCGGCGGCACAGGCCGGGATGCGCAGGGTTGCTTCCAACCTCGGGCAGCACTTTCCAGCAGCGCTCGCATTTCTCCCCGGCGGCGATCTCGACCACCGGCTCGGCGCGCAGCGGCGCGCTGGCCCCGGCACCTTCGGGTGCTGCGGCGATGTCGGTTGCCGCCGCCGAGGTGATCATGATCTCCGCCCAGTCCGCATCGCGCAGGGCTTCCGGCGCATCGACCGCGAAGGTGAGGACGATCTTCGCCTGCAGCGAGGCGGCGATGTCGCCGTTGCGGCGGGCCTCCTCGATCCGGGCATTGGCGATGCGGCGCACCGCGCGGATCTCGGTCCAGGCCTCGTCCAGCGCGTCGTCGCGCCAGGCGGCGGGAAGTTCGGGGAACTGCGCGAGATGCACGCAGGCCGCCTCGCCATGGCGGGCGCGCCAGGCCTCGTCGGCGGTGAAGGGCAGGACGGGGGCGAGCCATGTCGCGAGGCAGCGGAACAGGATGTCGAGCACGGTGCGGCAGGCGCGCCGCGTCTCGCTCTGGGCGACGAGCCCGCCCTCGGCATCGAGCCGGACGTCGCAATAGAGCGCGTCCTTGCGGATGTCGAAATAGAAGGCAGAGAGGTCGTTGTTGCAGAACTGGTGGATCGCCGGATAGACGCCGGTCCAGTCATGCGTCTCGACGGCGCGGCGCAGCATCGTATCGAGCCGGGAGAGGCGGTGCAGCACGTAGCGTTCGAGGGCCGGCATGTCGGCGGCCGGCATCGCCTCGGCCTCGGTAAAGCCGTCGAGCCCGCCAAGCACCCAGCGCAGCGTGTTGCGGATGCGGCGGTAGAGATCGGCCTGCTGCTTGAGGATGTCCTTGCCGATGCGCAGGTCGTTGTGGATGTCCGAATTCATCACCCACAGGCGCAGGATGTCGGCGCCATACTGGTCGATCACCTGCTGCGGCGCGGTGACGTTGCCGAGCGATTTCGACATCTTGCGGCCTTGCTCGTCGAGCACGAAGCCGTCGGTGACGATCGCCTTGAACGGCGCGGTGCCGCGGGTGCCGACCGCTTCCAGCAGCGAGGCCTGGAACCAGCCGCGATGCTGGTCGGAGCCTTCGAGATAGAGATCCGCCGGCCAGGGCATGCCGCGCGCCTCCAGCACGAAGGCGTGGGTCGAGCCGCTCTCGAACCAGACATCGACGATGTCGAAGACCTGCTCGAAATCGGCGGGGTCGTGGTCCGGCCCGAGGAAGTCGGCGGCGGGGCGGGCATACCAGGCATCGGCGCCCTCGGCCTCGAACAGGGCGCGGGTGCGGGCGAAGACCGCCGGATCGGCCAGGATCGACTTGTCGTCCCGGCGCACGAAAATCGCGATCGGCACGCCCCAGGCGCGCTGGCGGGAGATGCACCAGTCCGGCCGCGCCTCCACCATCGAGCGGATGCGGTTGCGGCCCTGGTCGGGCACGAAGGCGGTGCGGTCGAGCGCCTCCAGCGCGCGGGCGCGGATCGCCTCCTCGCCATCCATCCGGATGAACCAGTTGGGTCGGGCGAGATAGATCAGCGGCGCCTTGGACCGCCAGGAATGCGGATAGGAGTGGAGGAACTCCTCGCGCCGGAGCAGGCCGCCAGCTTCAGTGAGCGCGGCGCAGACCGGGTCGGCGGCCTTGTAGACATGCAGGCCGGCGAAGAGCGGCACGTCGGCTGCGTAGGTGCCGTCGTCGTTCACGGTTTCCGGCACCTCGATGCCATTGGCGCGGCAGAGGAAGAAATCGTCCTCGCCATGCGCGGGCGCCATGTGGACGAAGCCGGTGCCGGCCTCGGTGGTGACGAAATCGCCGAGCAGGAGCGGGACATCGTAATCATAGCCCTGGCCGCGCAGCGGGTGGGCGCAGACGAGGGCGCCGAGATCCTTGCCGCGCAGCGTCTGCTCGACCGCATGCGCGGTGATGCCGGTTTCGGCGGCGAAGGCATCGAGCAGCTCGGCGGCGACGACGAGGCGCTCGCCCTTGCGGGCGAGGCTGTGCTCGGTGGTGTCAGCGATGCGGATCACGACATATTCGAACTCCGGCCCGGCGGCGAGGGCGCGGTTGCCGGGGATGGTCCAGGGTGTCGTCGTCCAGATCACGATCGCCGCCCCCTCGAGATCGCCGCCGATCACCGGGAAGCGGACCCAGATCGCGGTGTCCCGCCGGTCCTGATACTCGACCTCGGCCTCGGCCAAGGCGGTCTTCTCGACCGGGCTCCACATCACCGGCCGCAGCCCGCGATAGAGCGCGCCGGAGGCGGCGAATTTGTGGATTTCCGCCGCAATGGCCGCTTCGGAGGCGAAATCCATCGTGGCGTAGCGGTTCGCCCAGTCGCCCTCGACGCCGAGGCGCTTGAACTCCTCGGCCTGCACGTCGAGCCAGTGCTGGGCATAGTCGCGGCATTCGCGGCGGAATTCGAGAACCGGAACCTCGTCCTTGTTGCGGCCCGCCTTGCGGTAGCCTTCCTCGACCTTCCACTCGATCGGCAGGCCATGACAGTCCCAGCCGGGGACGTAATTGGCGTCGAACCCGGCCATCTGGCGGGCGCGGTTGATCAGGTCCTTGTGGATCTTGTTCAGCGCGTGGCCGATATGCAAATTGCCGTTCGCATAGGGCGGGCCGTCATGCAGGATGAAGGGCGGCCGGCCGGCGGCATCGGCGCGCAGCCGGGCGAACAGGCCCGTCGCCGCCCAGCGCGCCAGCGCCTCTGGCTCGCGCTTCGGCAGGTCTCCGCGCATCGGAAAGCCGGTTCGCGGCAGGAAGACGGTGGCGCGGTAGTCACGCGGGCTGGACGGCTGGTCGTTCATCGAAAAGGCTCCGGCGGAGGAAAGGACAGTCGTGCAATCCCGGCCCTAGATCAGGACCGGGCGGCGAATTCGCGGGATGAGGCAGGCGGCGCGCCGTGCGGATGTCATGGCGAGAGGTTATGCGAGCCGCCACCCCGAACGGTCAAGCGCGGAATGTTGAACGGAATTTTGCTCTCATCCGCATCCGGATGGTGGTTGCGGGGCGAATTGAGGGCATATCTCTGGTCCCGCAACGCAAATCCGAGCCGCCATGCAGAACGCTGCCCCGCAAGCCGAAATCCCGGTTCGCCCGAAACGCCAGCCCCGCGTCTTCGGCGCGCCATGGCGCACGCCGGCCGGTCGGTTTTCCTGGCTGAAGGCGATTGCCCTCGCGCTCTGCATCGCCCCGGCGGGCTACATGCTGTGGGAGCGGCAGGCGGGACAGCTCGGCGGCCGGCCGACTCATGAGCTGATGCTGCAGACCGGATTCTGGGCGATCCGCTTCCTGCTGCTCGGCCTCGCCATCACCCCGGCGCGGGCGGTGTTCGACTGGATGCGGGTGGCGATGCTGCGGCGGATGCTGGGCCTCGCCGCGGCGGCGTATACGTTCGCGCATGTCGTTCTGTATGCGGCGGATGAGGGATACGCCATTGGATTCGTCTTGAATCAGATGTTTACGGTGTTCTACCTCATCCTCGGCACGATCGCGACGATCGGGCTGCTGGCGCTGGCCGCGACCTCCACCGATGCGGCGATGGCGCGGCTGGGACGGCGGTGGAAGGTGCTGCACCGGCTGGTCTATCCGATTGCCGCACTTTCGATCTGGCATTTCTTCCTGACCCAGAAGATCGACGTCGCCGCGGCGATGGTGCCCTTCGGCCTGTTTGCCTGGCTGATGCTGTGGCGTCTCGCGCCGCCAGAGTTCCGGCGCTCGCTGGCCGGGATCCTCGTCCTCGCCCTCGGCGCCGTGGCGCTCACTGCCGGTGGCGAGGCGGGATGGTATGCGCTGAATTCCGGGATCGATCCGTGGCGGGTGCTCGATGCCAATCTCTCGACCGCGCGGATCAGCCCGGCGGCCTTCGTCGCGGCCGATCTGGCGCTGCTGGCGCTGCTGGTCGCCGCGCGGCGGCTGCAGCGACACGCCGCTTCGGGCTAGAGCATCATCCGATCAGATGGACACATCTGGTCGGATAAAGATGCTCTGTTTATCAATATGATAGAGCATCATCCGATCCATCAGGATCGGCACGTGCCCTGAACCGTCACATCGGCGCCATACCCGACTCGGCCGGGCCCTGCTAGCAAGGGACCATGGCACGCCCTGCGCCCCGTTCGCTCGCGCGATTCTTGTCGATCGCCCCAATCATTGCTGCCGGCCTGGCACTGGCCGGGACGGTGCTGGCGCTGGGCGGCGCGGTGCTGCTGCCCGGCCCTCTGGCGGTCGCGCTGCCGGCGCTTGGTCCGGCGGGCGGGCTGGCGCTGGCGATCGATCCGGGCCGGGCGGAGCTGCTCGCCGCCGTGCTGGCGGGCGGATCTGCCGCGCTGCTGGCCGCGCCGGGCTTGGGTGGTTCCGCCATATTGCTAATTGCCGGCCTCGTCGTCATTCTCGCGAATAATCTCTACACGCTTGTTTTTGCGGCATTGATCGTGGGGTTTCTGGGCCTTCGCGACCGTGCGGCGCCGGCGGCGCTCGCCGTGCTGCCGGCCACGCTGCTGGCGCTGGCCGCGGCAACCGGGCTGCCAGGCATCATACTCGTGGCCGGGGCGGTGCTGTGTCCCGCCGGATATCTGCTCGCCGCGCTGGGGGGCGATCTGCGCCGGTTTGCCCAGGGGATGGCGATCGGGCTTGCCGGGCTGGCGCTGGTCGCGTCCGGGCTTGGCGATGCGACGGCGATGCGGCTCGCGCTCGAGACCGAAGCGCTGGCGGCGCCGGTGCTGGCGCTCGCGGCATCACGGATTGAGGACGCGACGGGTTCGCGCGCGCCGGATTGGCTGGGCGGGCTGGCGCGCGGCATGCCGGGCTTCGCGCTCTGCTTCGGCGGGGCGGTGTTCTGGGCGAGCCTGCTGCCGCCGGGGCCGGGTTTCGTCGCGTTTCAGGGCGCGTTCGCGGCGGCGCTGCGGGCGGGCTGGCCGGGTGATCTCGTCGCCATCGCCCTTGCTGGCGGCTTCGCGCTGGCCGGGTTCGCGGCGGCGGGGCTTTTCGCGCTGGTCTGCCTCGGCCGGCCGCGCAGCCTGCGCGCCGCTGCCGCCGAGGATCTGCCGCGCCGTGATCTCGTCGCGCTCGGCCTGCCGGTGGCCGCCGCCGCCGGGCTCGCCCTTGTCACCGCGCCGGTTCTGTTGCTGGTCCCGCTCGGGCTGCTGCTGGGACTGTGGCGCTGGAGCCTGCGCGCCGGGCCGGTCGAGGCGCCGCCCGTCGAGGACGGGTTTGCCCGCCCGCCCGCCTGGCTGCCCTTCGGCGATCCGGTGACGCAGATCAACGCGACGGGATTTGCCGCGCCCCTGCGCGGCCCGGCGACCTGGCTCGCCCGGCGGATCGGCGGGGCGCGCATCGCAGGGTGGTGGTCGTGATCCTCGCAGCCCTTGCCGGCCGGACGATGGCCACCTTGCTGTCCGTGGCGCTGCTTGGCGCGGCGGCGCTGCTGCTCGAATGCGTTCGTGCCCGGCTGGCCGGCGCGGTGGCGGGGGAGGCCGGCATGCCGTTCGCGCAGCCGGTGCGGGATCTGCGCCGCCTCCTGCGCAAGCGCCGCATCCGCCCGGCCTTCGCCTCGCCGCTGCATGGCATCTGGCCGTTGGCCGCGCTGGCGGTGACGATCACCCTGCTTGCCATCATGCCCGGTTTCGCGGCGGGGCAGCTCACCGCTGGGCTTGCCGGCCCGGCGCTGTTCGTCGGGCTGCTCGCGCTGGGGCGGGTGATACGGGTAATGGCAGGGATCGATCCCGGCATGGCCGGCCCCGGGCTTGCCGCGATCCGCCTTGCCGCGTCCGGTCTCGGGGCCGATCTCGGCTGGCTGCTCGGCTTCGCCGCCCTTGCCGCCGTGCCCCGCCCCGCGGTGGCGGAAGCGGGTCTCGCGGCGCTCGGTGTGCTGCTGGCCTGGCCCGACGCAGCACCGGTGCCCGGCGATTATGCCGGACCCGACCGTGCGGTGTTTCATGCCGAAGCCATGCTGCGCCGCGCCGCCGGGCTGGCGCTGCTGGTGGCGCTCATCGCCCCTTCCGGCCTCGCGCGGGCCACCGCGCCGCTGGGCTGGCCGGTGGGCATCGCGGTCTATGCCGCGAAATTCGCCATCGCGGCGGCGGCGCTCGGGGCGGTGCGGCTGGTGCTGCCGGGCGGCGCGCCGCGAACCGGCGTGATCCTCACGCTCGCCGCACTCGCCCTCGCACTGCTGGGCGGGGTGACGGCGGCGCGGCTCGGCATCGTCGCCGGGGTGCTCGGCATGGGCGGTGGCCTCGCGCTGCTCTGGCGGCGCTGGCCGGCGGCGGAGGCGCTCGCGTTGTTGCAGGGCGGAGCGGCGATGGTCGGGTTCGGGCTCGGCGATGTCCGCGGCGGGGCGACGATCCTCGCGGGGGTGGCGCTCGGCCGCATCGCCGTCGCCCTGGCGGGCGAGGGCGGGCTGCGGCGCTGGGCGATCGCGGCGCTGGCCGGGATGCCGCCCTTCGGCGTGTTCGCCGGCGATTTCCGCATCGCCAGCGCGGCCGCGACGGTCTCGCCGCTGCTGGCTTGCACGCTCGTCGCGCTGCTCGGGATCGGAGCCGCGCGCGGGCTGACGCTGCCGGCGGCGGGCGGCGCCGGCGAGAGGCCGGGGCGCGGGCCGGCCGTGTTGCTGCTGCTCGTCCTGATGGTGCTGCTCGGCGCGGCGCCGGTGGCGGGGCTGCGATGAGCGACGCGGAAATCGCGGCACTGCTCGCGGCAGCGCCGGTCGAGCCCTGCGGCGGCGCCGCGCTGCATCTGCTCGCGCCGGCGGACTGGCTGCGTCTCGCCGAGCTGGTGGACCCGGCGGATTTCGCCGGGCTGTTCGTCGCCGATGGCCGTGCCCATGCGCTGTTCTTTCGTGCGGCGCCGCTGCTGGTGGCGGTGGCGCTGGACAATGGCGCGTATCCCGCGCTTTCGCCGGCGATCCCCGAGGCTGGCTGGTATGAGCGGCGGGCGGCCGAAACCCATGGCGCGACCGCGACGGGTGCGACCGACACCCGGCCGGCCATCCGCCACGGCGAGGGCGACGCCGCCTGGCCGCGCTTCGACGCGCCGGCCGATGAGGGGGCGTTTCAGGTCGGGCAGGGGCCGGTCGCCGGGTTGATCGCCCGGCCGGTGCATCGCCGGTTCACCATCGCGGCGGGGCGGATTGCCCGGCTCGAACATCGCCACGGCTATGCCCACCGCGACATCGCGGCGCTGCTGCATGGCAAGTCGCCGCGCGCGGCGGCGCGTTTCGCGGCGCGGCTGGCCGGCGATGCGGTGGTGGCGCATGCGCTTGCCTTCGCCCGTGCCGCCGAGGCGGCGGGCGGGTGCGATATTCCGCCCCGCGCCGCGGCGCTGCGGGCGGCGATGCTGGATATCGAGCGGGTGACGGCGCATCTGCTGGCGCTGACGGCAGCGCTCGAGGCGGCGGGCCGGCCCGGGCTTGCGACCCGCCTGGGCCGCGTGCGGGACGATATCGCCGCTGCCGTGGCGGTGCTGTTCGGCCACCGGTTGATGATGGACGCGGTGACGCCCGGCGGGCTGGAGGTGGATGCCCGGCCGGAGGCGCTGCCGGCGCTCGCCGCCGCCCTGGCTGCGGCCGTGCCGTCGGTGCGGCTGGTGGGTGGATTTCGCGTCCGCCGGGCGCTGGGGCCGGCGGCGGCGCTGGCGCGCGACCGGGCGCGGGCGGTGCTGGCGCGCGTGAGCGCGATCGTGCCCGCGATCGAGGCGGCGCCGCCGGGCGAGATCGTGGCAGCACTGCCGCCGGTGAGCGCCGCCGGGCTCGGCTCGGCCGCCTCGTCGCGCGGGATGGTGCATCACTGGGTGAAGCTGCATGACGGGCAGATCGCGGCGGCGGCGCTGATCGACCCGGCGCCGCGCCTCGCGAGCCGCCTGGAGGAGGCGGCTGTCGGGCTGGATATCGAGGGCTTCGCCGTGCTGGAGGCATGCTACGCGGTGCCGACGGGGGCGATCGATGGATGACATCGATGGATGATAATGATGGATGACATGGACGATCCGGTCCGGGTGCTGGGTGCCCGGCTTGCGGCCACGGGCCAGGCGCTGCTCGGCCGGAGCCTCGCGGTGCGGCATGTCGATGCCGGCAGTTGCGGCGGCTGCGAGATCGAGATCGGCGCCTGCCGGCGGTTGCGCGGCGGCATGGCCGCGCAGGGCATCGTCCTGGTGGACGACATCCGCGCCGCCGATCTCCTGCTGGTGACCGGGGTGGCGACGCGCACCCTCGCCGAGGCGCTGCGCAAGAGCCTTGCCGGGATGGCGCCGCCGCGCTTCGTCGTCGCGGCCGGCGACTGCGCGCTGGATGGCGGCGTGTTCAAGGGCGCGCCGCCGGTTCTGGGCGGGGTGCAGGCGGTGATCCCGGTTGATCTGCTGATCGCCGGCTGTCCGCCCTCGCCACGGCAGATCCTTGCGGGGCTGACGGCGTTGCTGGAGGCGAATGCGCGCGAGGCACGGGCGAGGCGCACCGAGCCGCATGCCTGATTTCAGTCATGAGCGCGCCCTGGGCGGCGTGGTGGCGGGGGTCGACGAGGTCGGGCGCGGCCCGCTGGCCGGGCCGGTCGTGGCTGCCGCCGCCGTGCTGCCGCCCGACCTGCCGGCGGCGATCGTGGCAATGGTCGATGATTCGAAGCGTCTCTCGGCAGCACGGCGGGAGGCGGCGCTGACGGCACTGCTCGGTGCCGGCGCCGAGATCGCGGTGGCGGCTTCATCCGTTGCCGAGATCGAGGCGCTGAATATCCTGCGGGCCAGCCTGCTGGCGATGCGCCGGGCGGTGGCGCGGCTGCGGACCCGGCCCGACCGCGTGCTGGTCGATGGCAAGATCGCGCCGGATCTGCCGATGCCCTGCCGGTGCGTGGTGGGGGGGGATTCCCAGTCGCTGTCGATCGCGGCGGCGTCGATCGCGGCGAAGGTGGTGCGCGACCGGGCGATGGAGAGGCTGGCGCGGCGCCATCCCGGCTATGGCTGGGAGCGCAACGCCGGATACGGCACGGCGAGCCACCGTGCGGCGATTATCACCCTCGGGATCACCGCGCATCACCGGCGCGGCTTTGGCCCGTTGCTCAGAGAGCCCGGCGCCTGACATCTGGGGTCTGAAACGCTGCCACGCGGCCCTGTTCCGCGCGGCGCGAGCCAGACCCTGTCAGGGATCGGCCGGTCAGGCGTAGCGGCGTTCGGGGTGGCGCAGATGCCACAGCCGCTCATGCGCCGCGACGAGGCTTTCGATGCTCTTCCTGCGGTTGGCGTCGGGATGGATGGACCGGCGGGTGAGCAGGCGTTCGAGTATGCCGAGAAGATCTTCCGCAATCTCGTAATCGTCCTGGTCGCAGGCGTGGTGGAATGCGATCAGGATTTTATCCGAGAGACGGCGGCTGTAGCGGGTGGTCGACCGCTCGGCCTTGCCGGTGTCTTCGACGGCGGGGTTCTGGTGGTCGTTGTCGGTCAGGGACATGATCGAATTCCTGTTATTTCTGAGACCATATTACCAAATAGTAATCGAAATACCATACTTTTTAATGAACGAATTTCATTCGAATTAAAATTTCATATTACGAGTTCCTGAGCAACTTTATTCTTGAGATGAATTGGATCATATTTTAGACACATCGTACATCAAATACGTTTCCATTTCGTTAAAAGCGGCACAAATGAACGGCTTCGACGCCCGATCCGACGGCTGACTCTACGCGCCGCCACAGCTGCGGGAAAGCTGCGAGCCGGACAAAAAGCCGCGTCGCGCCCGCGGGCAGGCGGAGTTCGCCATGGCCGGTCGACCAGATCGCCTGATCGCCGGGGGCCTGGGGATGAAAGCCGCGGACCGCGCTGGCGGCGATGTCGAGCGGGCCGGTCTCGGTTCGCAATTCCGCGAGAGCGACGCCGAGCTGCCGCCGGTCGTCGGACGCGGGATCGATACAGCCGGGCACGAAGCGGGACGAGTGCAGGAAGGCCTTCCCGCCATGGCCGGGCGGCAGCGCGATCCATTCGCCGGGCACGAGCGGCATCACCGCGCCGCCGGCCCATAGCGCCGCATCGTCACTTGTCTCGACCATGAAGCCGAGAGCTTGGGCGCGGGCGTGCAGGGTTTCGCGGATCGCGCGCAGGCGGGCGCCGCCGGTGCAGAGCGGCGCGCAGGCGTCCCGGTCCCAGTTCAGACCGCGCACGATACAGGTTTCGGAGGCGGCGAAGCCGGCCCGGTTGCCGGTGTCGAGATAGCTTTCGCAGGGCGCGCCTTCGGCCAGCAGCAGGTCGTGCCGGACGAGTTCGACATGGTGATACGAGATGGCGAGGCAGGCCTCCTCCCGGCAGATGGTCGCGCCGTTGACGAGAAACCGCGCCGGCACTAGCACGCCGTCGAGCAGCAGGGCATGGTCGGGCGACAGGCGCAGGCGGCGCGCCGGCAGGCCGGGGGCGAGCGATCCGGCGGCGAAGCTGATCGGCTGCACCTGCTCCGGCGCGGGATGCGTGGTGAGATCGAGCACGCGCGATCCGGTCCAGATGACGGGCACGACGTGCCCTGCGGCGGTGACCACCCGGTCGCCGGCCGCGAGGGTTTCGACCGGACGCAGGCCGTTCGGCGTGAGGATCATCGTGCCACGCGCGTAGCAGGGCGGATTGGTGCTGGCCGTGGCCGCGGCGGTTTCGGTGGCGATGCCGGCGGTCAGGCTGAGTCCGCCCGGCCCCGTGGCGGCGAAGAGCGGCGCGGCATCGGCGCTGGTGAAGCGTCCCTCGACATGGCCCTGCGCGTCGAGCAGGCTGACCGTGGCGCCGCTTTCGCGGATCGATCCCCCGGCCAGGGAGGGCAGCAGGATGGCATCGTTGCCGGACAGGCCGCCGATGGTCACGTTCGCGCCGAGAAACGGGTCGGCGAGGGTGAGGGTTGCGCGGCCCGGCCCGAATTCGAAGGTCTGGCTGGAGACCGCGTCCGTGACGCGCACCGAGGTGCCGTCGCCGAGCGCGATCGTCCCGCCGCCCGAAAGCGCGCCGCCATCGACCACCAGCGTCCCGCCGGCGAGGTTGACGGCGCCGGCATTGTCGAACGCCGTGCCGCCTACCGACAGCGTGGCGCCGGTGCCGACCGTGATGGTGCCGGCATTGGTGAATTGCGGCGCGGCCGCACCGGGCAGGCCGGTGAGCGCGCCGATGTCGACCACCACATCGGCCGAGGATCCGCCTTCCAGCGTCATCGCCCCCGCCGCCATGATCTCGTCGCACGCGTAGAGATCGACATGGCCGGCAATATCGAGACGGGCGGCGGCGGCGAGGGTGATGGCGCCGCCATTGCCGGTCAGCCCCGCGGTGGCCTGCTGGCCGTCGAGCCGGAGCGTGTTCGCGATCGTGACGCCGGGATCGACCAGGGCCGACGCGCCGTCGATTTCAGCCGTGCCGCCGGCGCCGGGAACCGACGCCCCGCTCCAGTTCCACGCAGCGCTCCAGTCAGCGACGGCGCCGGAGGGCGGCTGGAAAAGATCTGTGGTCAAATTGCCCGTCATCAAATGTCCCCGACGGCCGGGCCGCGCACGTCATGTGACGGTGGCCGTGAAGAGGGCAATGTTTTGCGCCCGATACTGCCGCCGGGTTAGCAGGGCTGCGCGCAGGGTTCAAACAAATTCTTCACTATTTTCTAAAAAATCCCAAAAAACAAATGTTTTTAACGATTTTTCCACTACAGGTTTCAGTCGGCGCCCTGGCGGGCCATGCGCTGCTCCAGCCGGAAGGCGGCGGCGGGATAGACGCCGAGGATGCGGATTTCGCGGGAGAAGAAATCGAGTTCCTCGAGGGCGAGGCGGACGTTGCGCTGCTCGGGATGGCCGTCGATCTCGCAGAGGAACTGGGTGGCGGCGAACTGGCCGCCGACCATGTAGCTCTCCAGCCGCGTCATGTTCACCGAGTTGGTGGCGAAGCCGCCGAGCGCCTTGTAGAGCGCGGCCGGCACGTTGCGCACCCGGAAGACGAAGCTGGTGATCGGGTTCGGCGTGTCCGCCGGCGGCAGGCGCGGGGTGCGAGCCATGACGTAGAAGCGGGTGGTGTTGTGGGCGGCGTCCTCGACGTTGCGGCGGAGGATGTCGAGTCCGTAGATCTCGGCGGCGAGGGAGGAGGCGATCGCGGCGCGGGAGAGGTCGTTCCAGCGGGCGACGAGTTCGGCCGAGCCGGCGGTATCGGCCTCGACCACCGCGCGCGCGCCGAGTTCGCGCACCAGCGCCCGCACCTGGCCGAGGGCGACGGCGTGGGAATGCACCTGGCGGATGGCGTCGATCATGGCGCCGCGCGGGGCCAGCAGGCAGTGCTCCACGCGCTGGAAATGCTCACCGATGATCGACAGGCCGGACTCGGGCAGCAGGGCGTGCATGTCCGGCACCCGGCCGGCAAGCGAGTTCTCGGTCGGCAGCATGGCGTATTCGGCCTCGCCGGTCCGCACCGCCTCGATCGCCGCCTCGAAGGTCTGGCAGGGCAGGGTCGCCATGCCGGGATAGGCGGTGCGGCAGGCGAGGTCGGAATAGGCGCCGGGCGCGCCCTGGAAGGCGATTCGGTGGGTCATGCGGCAAGATCCCTGCGGGCGCGGTCGAGGTCTTCCCGGGTATCGACGCCGAAGGGCGCCCGGTCAATCCGTGCCGCACCGATCCGCAGGCCGAGTTCGAGGGCGCGGAGCTGTTCGAGCTTCTCGCGCAGCTCCAGCGGCGAGGGCGGGGCGGCGACGAAACGGTCGAGCGCCGCCCGGCGATAGGCATACACGCCGACATGGTGCCAGAGCGGCCCCGGCCCGGAGGGGATCGGGTGGCGCGAGAAATAGAGCGCCGGGGCGGTGGCCGCATCGCCGAAGCCGCAGGCGGCCTTGACCACCGAGGGGGCGGCGGCTTCCTCCGCCGTGGTGACCGGGGCGACGAGGGTGGCGATGTCGAATCCGGGATCGTCCAGCACGGCGACGAGGTCGCGCAGCGCGTCCGGCGGGAAGCCGGGCAGGTCGCCCTGAAGATTCACCACGATGTCATGAATGCCGGCCGGATCGAGCGCGGCGAGGGCGGCGTGGATGCGGTCGGACCCGCTGGGCAGGTCGGGATCGGTCAGCACTGCCGTGCCGCCCGCCGCGCGGACCGCCTCGGCGATCGCGGATTCGGCGCAGGCGACCGCAACCGGGCCGATCGCGGCCTCCTCGGCGCGGCGGAGAACATGGACGATCATCGGCAGCCCGCCGATCTCGGCAAGGGGTTTTCCGGGCAGCCGGGTCGAACCCAGGCGGGCGGGAATCAGGACGATGGGAGCCGGAATATCTGCCTCCTTGTAGGATATGGGGTCGCCACCATGGTTATCGCTTGTCGCACTTTCCTAAATCGCTATACATCCCCTCGTAAAGCTTTGGAGGGACCGCGCTTATGAGTGATCAGAACCACCCGTCTTCCGGCCACGGCGGCAAGGGCCGCGACCCGCTGCTGCTGAACAAGATTGCCGGGGGCGTCCTCTCGGCCGGGCTTCTGGTCTGGATCGCGATCCACGCCGCCGGGGTGATCACCGGCGAGAAGGATGTGAAAAAGCCGGTCATCAAGACCGCCGAGGCGCCGGTTGCGGCGCAGAGCAGCGGCATTCCCTCCATCGACGGGCTTATCCTCAAGGCCGATGTGAAGAAGGGCCAGGCCTTCGTGCAGCAGCAATGCGCGGCCTGCCACACGCTCAACAAGGGCGGCGCGGCCGGTGTCGGGCCGAACCTCTACGGCGTGATGGGCGACCCGATGTTCAAGAAGGCCGGCTATACCTTCTCCGGCGCGGTGGAGAAGGTGTCGTCCGGCGTCTGGACCTACCAGAAGATGAACGAGTGGCTGGACGATCCGCAGAAATTCGCGCCGGGCACCCGCATGGGCTATTCCGGCATCAAGAACGACAATGTCCGCGCCGATGCGATCGCCTATCTCCGCACGCTGGCGGACAGCCCGATCCCGCTGCCCAAGCCGGGCGCCGGCGGGTCGGCGGTGGCCTCGAAGGGCGCGGCGCCGGCGGGTCTCGATTCCGGCGCGCCGGTGATCGCCACCCTTTACGCCAGCGCCGACGCGGGCAAGGGCCAGGCTTTCTTCCAGCAGCAATGCGCCGCCTGCCACTCGGTGAACAAGGGCGGGGCGAACGGAGTCGGGCCGAACCTGTATGGTGTCGTCGGCGCGCCGATGTTCGCCAAGGCCGGCTATGCCTTCTCCGCCGCCGCGAAGCAGCATGCCGATGGCAAGTGGACGCCGCATGAGCTCGACGAATGGCTCTACGCGCCGATGAAGGCGGTGGCGGGCACGCACATGGCCTATCCGGGGATCAAGAACAACCAGACCCGGGCGGACGTGATCGCCTATCTCAACAAGCAGTCCGACCATCCGGTGAACCTCGCCGCGGCAGCCGGTCCCGCCGCGACGACGGCCGCCGCCGCGGGTGCGGCGCCGACCGGGCTCGATTCCAGCGCGCCTTCGGTGAAGGCGCTGATGGCGAATGCCGCGCCGGCCAAGGGTCAGGCGATGTTCCAGCAGCAATGCTCGGCCTGCCACTCGATCAACAAGGGCGGCGCGAATGGCGTCGGCCCCAATCTCTACGGTGTGGTCGGCGCGAAGATGTTCGCCGCGGCGGGCTACAGCTTCTCTGCGGCCGCGAAGAAGCAGTCGACCGGCGACTGGACCGTGCATGAGCTGAACGAATGGCTCTACGATCCGATGAAGGCGGTGGCGGGCACGCACATGGCCTATCCGGGCATCAAGAACAACGTCGCCCGGGCCAACATGATCGCCTATCTGAACCAGCAGTCCGACCATCCCGAAACCTTCAAATGAGGTTTGATCCGGTCGCCGTGGCCTCGGCCGCGGCGGACGCGGCGGGCGACGTGATCCGCGCGCATTTCCGGGCGCGGATCGATGTCGACACCAAGGCGGATGCCAGCCCGGTGACACTGGCGGATCGCGGCGCCGAAGCCGCGATCCGGCGCGTTCTCGACCAATATTGCCCGGACCATGCCGTGATCGGCGAGGAGATGGGCGGCAAGGAAGGTGGGCGGTTCACCTGGGTGATCGACCCGATCGATGGCACGCGGGCCTTCATCACCGGCCGGCCAGTGTTTGCGACCCTGATCGCGCTGCTGGAACATGGGCGGCCGATACTCGGCTTGATCGACCAGCCGGTGCTTGGCGAGCGATGGCTTGCCCATGAGGGCGAGCTGCGCTTTTCCGGCCCGCATGGCGGTGCGCCGGGGACGCGGATTGTCGCCTCGCTGGCCGAGGCGGAGCTGTCCTGCACCTCGCCCGACATGTTCACCGAACCGCAATTCGGCCGGTTCCGCCGGCTTGCCGGCGCCTGCCGGCGGGTGACCTATGGCGGCGATGCCTATGGCTACGGGCTGCTCGCCTTGGGGCAGATCGATGTCATCGCCGAAGCCGATCTCAAGCCGTGGGACTGGTCGGCGCTGGCCCCGGTGATCGAGGCGGCGGGCGGGGCGATGACCGACTGGCGCGGTGCGCCGCTCACCCTGGAGAGCGACGGCACGGCGCTGGCGCTCGGCAACCCCGCCCTGCTCGGCGACGCCGTGGCGCTGCTCGGCGGATGATGCCGCCGATCGTCCATCTGACCGCCGGCGCGGATGATCTTGCGGACTGGCTGGGCCGCTCCGAGGCGCTGCACCGGGTGCTGCGCCCGCATCTCCCCACTGATTACGAAGGGACGATGCGCCGGATCCTGGCCGGGGGAGCAGAAATGGCGCTGCTGCACGAGGCGGGCGTGCCGCGCGCGCTGGCGGTGTTCCGCGCCTTTCACGACACGGCGAACGGGTATCGGTTCTATATCGACGATCTCGTCACCGATGCCCCCTCCCGCAGCGCCGGGCATGGCGCCGCCCTGCTCGGCTGGTGCGAGGCGGAGGCGCGCCGGCGCGGCTGCACCCGGCTGACGCTCGAATCCGGCACCCATCGCGAGCGGGCGCACCGGTTCTATTTCCGCGAGGGCCTCGCCATCACCCTGTTCGGCTTCGCGAAGACGCTGGATTAGAGCGTCATCCGATCAGATGGACTCATCTGATCGGAACGTGCTCTGAGCGCGATCAGATCGCGGCGGCGATGGCCCCCGCCAGATCGTCCATCTTCGCGGTGCCGCCGAGATCGGGCGTCCGCGGGGAGGCGGGATCGCCGAGGGCGGTCTCGATCGCGCCCAGCACCAGCGCCGCGGCCTCGGCCTCGCCGAGATGATCGAGCATCATCGCCCCGGCCCAGATCGCACCCACCGGATTGGCGATGCGCTGGCCGAAGATGTCGGGGGCGGAGCCATGCACCGGCTCGAACATCGAGGGGAATTTCTTCTCCGGGTTGAGATTGGCCGAAGGTGCGACGGCAATCGTGCCGGTGACGCCGGGGCCGAGATCGGAGAGGATGTCGCCGAACAGGTTCGAGCCGACGACCACATCGAACCGCTCGGGGCTCATCACGAAGCGGGCCGCGAGAATGTCGATATGGTATTGATCGGCGCGGATCTCCGGATAGTCGGCGCCGATCGCGGCGAAGCGCTCGTCCCAGAACGGCATCGAGTGGAAGATCCCGTTCGACTTGGTCGCCGAGGTGACGTGCGGGCGGCCGAGGCGGCGGGCGAGGTCGAAGGCGTAGCGCAGGATGCGGTCGGTGCCGGCGCGGGTGAAGATCGCGGTCTGCTCGACGAACTCGCGCTCGGTGCCGGCGAACATCCGCCCGCCGATCTGGCTGTATTCGCCCTCGACATTCTCGCGCACCACCCAGAAATCGATATCGCCTGGCTTCTTGTTGGCGAGCGGGCAGGGCACGCCGGGCAGCAGGCGGACCGGGCGCAGATTTACATACTGGTCGAACTCGCGGCGGATCGGGATCAGCAGGCCCCAGAGCGAGATGTGGTCCGGCACGCCGGGATACCCGACCGCGCCGAGAAAGATCGCGTCGTGGTCGGCAAGCCTGGCGATGCCGTCCTCCGGCATCATCCGCCCGGTGGCTTTCCAGGTTTCGCAGCTCCAGTCGAAATCGCGCCAGTCGAGCGTGAAGCCGCAGGCGGAGGCCGCACGGTCGAGCACCGTGCGGGCCGCCGGGATCACCTCGCGGCCGATGCCGTCACCCTCGATGACGGCGATGCGGTGGCGGCGCGACATCAGTATTCCTCGTCGGCGACATAGGAGCCGATCTTCTGCACGAGGTCGGGGTCGCGCCTGGCGAGCGAGAGGCCATAGATGATCGAGAGGACCAGCACGCCGAGCGCCGCCCAGGGATAGATGTTGTAGGGGTAGGGCTGGCCGGGCTGGATCAGGCCCCAGAGCGGGAACAGCATCAGGATCGTGCCGAGGATGGGGATCAGCGCGTGCTTCACCGGGTTGAACTCGTTGCGGTGGTGGCGAAGCATGTAGACCGGCAGCGCGATGTTGGTGACGAGATAGGTCAGGATCACCGGGATCGTGCCGAGCGAGCCGGTCTCGCCGAAGAGATCGACCGGCTTGATGTTCCAGCCGAAGAAGATGACGATGCCGAGGGCCACCAGCACGTAGCTCCACATCGCGACGAAGGGCGTGCGGTGCTGCGGGTGGATCTTGCCGAAGAAGCGCGGCAGCAGCCCCTCGCGGCCGGAGCTGAACAGGATGCGCGCCTGGCTGTTGGTCAGGCCGAGCAGAGAGGAGAAGATGCTGGTGACGCCGGCGAGATAGGCGATGATCAGGAACGATGCCGCCGAGGCCTTGAACGCGTCGACGAAGGGAATATCCGCCTTGCCGATCGCGGTCGCATTGTTGTGGAAGGCGATCTCGGTGGCATAGGCGAGGAACATGTAGAGAATGCCGATCGACAGCGTGCCGATGATCAGCGCGCGGGGGATGTTGCGCCGCGCGTCGCGGGTTTCCTCGGCGAGGGTTGCCGAGTTTTCCCAGCCGATGAAGAGATAGATCGCGATCGGGAAGCCGAGGCCGATGCCCTTGAGCCCGCCGGAGAGATGGCTCCACTCGAACGGGGCGAGGCTGAGATGACCTGCATTGACCACCAGCATGGTGATCGCGCCGATCAGCAGCAGCGCGAGTTCGAAATAGAAGAACACGGCGGCCCAGGTGGTCGAGAGGGCGACGCCGCGCGAGACCAGGATGCCGACCAGGCCGGTTTCGAGCAGGCTGAGCAGCTGCCAGGGTATGTTCAGGCCGAGGAACAGCTTCAGCGTGTCATGCGCCCAGCCGCCCGAGATCACCACCACCGAGGAGGCGGCGACGACATATCCGAACACCACGAAAATCGAGGCCGCCGCCCCCGCCGCCGGGCCGAACGCCATGCCGATGAAGGTGACGAAGGAGCCGGTCGAGGGCCGGTATTTCGAGAATTCGGCAAGGGTGTTGGTCAGGAACAGCACCACCACCATGGCGACGAGGATGGTGAGCGGAGCGGCAACGCCGGCCCCGCTGACGATCAGCCCGAAGCCGAAGAAGAAACTCATCGCCGGTGCGATGTTCGCGAGCGTCGAGGCGACGATCTGCGGCAGGCCCAGCGCGTCGCGCTTGAGGCGGTGATGTGAACCCAGAACAGACATGATTTCTCCCGGATTTGTTATTGTCCGGCCACCTTAGCCGACGGGTGGGTGTTAGGCTACCGGCTTGGGCCAACGCCCAGCTTTGGCCAGCGTCGGTGCAGCCAGAGCCACTGGCCGGGACGCTGGCGCACCCAGCGCTCGATCGTCGCGTTCATCCAGGCGGTGCCGGCGGCGATGTCGGCCTCGCGGTCATCGGTGATTTCGATCCGGTGCAACGGCTCGAAGACGATGCGGATGCGCGCGGGGCCGATGCGTTCCGCCCGCACCGGCAGGATCGGGCACCGAAACTTGCGGGCGAAGACGGCGAGCGCCGGGGCGGTCATCGCATCGATGCCGAACAGCGGCGAGGCAATGCCGTCGTTCAGCTTCTGGTCCATCAGCATGCCGAGAATGCCGCCGCGCACCAGATGGGCATAGGAGCCGCGGGCCCCGGCGGCCCCCTTGGCGAACATGGTGACCGGCTCGCCGGTGGCCTGCTCGCGCAAATCGAGGATCAGGCGGTCGACCGCCGGGTTGGCGGCGGCGCGGTAGAAGAAGGCGAGCCGGACCCCGAGCCGGTGCAGCACCGGCGGGATCAGCTCCCAATTGCCGAAATGCGCGGTGAAGATGAGTGCCGGGCCACCCTGGGCGGCGAGGGCCAGGCAATGCTCGCGGCCGACGATCTCGTAGCCGGGGCCGGCGGCGGTTTCGCGCAGGGCGGCGAGATGGGGAAATTCGCCGGCGGTGCGGGCAAGGCTTTCCCACACCTCGCGGATGATGCGGCTTCGGGCGGCTTCGTCGAGTTCCGGCATGGCGCGGCGGAGATTCTGCTCGGCCACGCGCGAGGTCGGGATCAGCGGGCCGATGCCGCGCCCGAGCGCGCCGGCGAGATTGCTGGCCGCAACCGGGCCGAGGGCGCGGAAGATGCCGAGGAAGACGCGGGCGGCGGTGGTTTCGATCTGGTGCAGGAGGCTCATGTCAGGAACCGATCAAGCGCGGCCGGGTCGTCGAAGGCAAGCCCCGCCTCGATCACCGCGCAGCGCGCGCGGAATGCCGGCGGCAGTTTCACCGCATCCTTCGCGGTGGTGGCGAGGCGGGCGCCGAGGCGGCCGGCCTCGGCGTCGAGCCGGGCGAGATCGGCCGGGCGATAGGCGTGATGGTCGGGAAAGGGCAGCGCGCCGGCGAGCGTGACGCCGGCATCGCGCAGCGACTCGAAAAATTTCTCCGGCCGGCCGATTCCGGCGAAGCCGAGGATTCGGGTGCCGGCGAGTTGCCCGGCATCGCTGACGAGGCGTGCCGTGAGCACCGGCAGGGATGGCGGCAGCGCGGCGCGGGCGCCGGTGCGGTCGGCGCCGATCAGCACGGCGGCGGCGCAGCGCCCGGCGGCGGCGTCGACCGGCTCGCGCAGCGGCCCTGCCGGCAGCAGCCGCCCGTTGCCGAAGCCGGCCCCGCCATCGATGACGAGGAACGACGCGGTCTTCACCGGATCGGGGTTTTGCAGTCCGTCATCCATGACGATGGCGGTCGCGCCGGCGGCGACGGCCATCGCGGCGCCGGCCGCGCGGTCGCGGGCGACGATGGTGGGCGCGGTCGCGGCGAGGAGCAGCGCCTCGTCGCCGACATCGGCGGCGTCGTGCCGGGCGGGATCGACCCGCACCGGCCCGGCGAGGCGCCCGCCATGCCCGCGGGTGAGGGCGAAGACCGTCTCGCCCCGGTCGGCGAGGCGGGCGAGCAGGTGGCGCGCGAGGATGGTCTTGCCGGCGCCGCCGACCCCGGCATTGCCGGCGCAGAAGACGCGCGCGCCGGAGCCGTATCCCGGCCGGGCGACGCGCCTTGCCGTCAGCGCCCGCGTGATCACGCCGAGCGGGGCGAGCAGCGGTGCGGGGAAGGCATCGGTGGTCCAGAAGGCGGGGGCGCGCATCAGGGGGCCTTGTCTGGAACGGTGCGGGCGAGAACGATATGGGCGAGGCGGGCCGGCAGATCGGCGAGCCCGGCGCAGGCGGCGCGGCCGGCGGCGGCCATCGCGGCGCGGCGGGCGGGATCGTCGAGCAGGGTGGCGATGGCGGGGGCAAGATCGTCCGGCCCGGCGAGATCCGCAAGGGCGCCGGCCGCGCGCAGCGTTGCCGCGGCCTCGGCGAAATTCGTCAGATGCGGGCCGGTGAGCACGGGGCAGCCGAGCTGGGCGGCCTCGATCATGTTGTGGCCGCCGATGGGAACCAGCGAGCCGCCGATGAAGGAAACGGCGGCGAGACGGTAGAACAGGCCGAGTTCGCCCAGCGTATCGGCGAGGTAGAGCCCGCCGGCCGCGGGCGCCTCGCCGCGCGAGCGCCGGGAAACCGGCAGATCGCCGGCGAGACCGGCGATGGCGGCGGCGCGTTCGGGGTGGCGCGGCGCGATGATGGTGACGAGGCCGGGCCGGGTTGCACGCAGAATGCGATGCGCGGCGATCACCGGCGCATCCTCGCCCGGATGGGTGCTGGCGGCGAGGATGAACGGGCCGGCCGCGGCGGCGGCGAGAGCGGCGCGCGCGGCGGGGTCGTCCGGCAGGTCGGGGGCGGCGAATTTCAGGTTGCCCCAGGTCTCGACGCGGGTGAGGCCGAGGCCGCGCAGGGCGTCGGCATCCGGCGCCGATTGCGCGGCGATCAGCTGGAACCCGCCGAACAGGGCGCGGGCGAGGCGCGGGGCGCGGCGCCAGCGCGCGGCGCTGCGGGCGGACAGGCGGGCATTGAACAGGAAGCGGGGAATCCGCCGCGCGTCGAGCCCGGCGAGCAGGTTCGGCCAGATCTCGGATTCGAGGAACACCGCCGCGTCCGGCCGCCAATGGTCGAGAAAGCGCGCGGCATGGGCGGCGACGTCGAGCGGGACGAACTGGTGCAGCGCCCGCGCCCGCGACTGGGCAAGGGCGGCGGCGGTGCGGGTGCCGGTGGTCAGCAGCACGGTTGCCCTGTCGTCTGGTGCGCCGTCGGCCAGGGCGTCGATCATGCCGAGGGCGGACATCGTCTCGCCCATGCTGGCGGTATGGACCCAGACCAGCCGGCCCGGCGGTCGCGCGATCCCGGCGATGCCGTAGCGCTCCGGCAGGCGGGCGGCGATTTCCTTGCCGCGCCGCGCCCGCCGCGCCAGCCAGAGCGGCAGCAGCGGCGCGATCGCGGCGGTGGCGAGGCGATAGGCGGTCAGGGCCGGCGGCATCGGGCGAGCGCCTCGTCCAGCGTGCGGCTCATCTCGGCCTCGATTTGCGGCAGGGCGGTCGCCCAGTCGTCGCGCGGCACGGCGATCGGCGCCGCCGCGACCAGCGCGCCGCGGCCGAAGGGCAAAGGCAGGCGCATCGAATCCCAGCTGTCGAGCCCGATGGCGCGGCTGGTGGCGGCACCGGCGCAAACGACCGCCGCGCCGGTCAGCGCCGCGAGCTGGGCGACTCCCGCCGCCGCCCGCCGCCGCGGGCCGCGCGGCCCATCCGGCGTGATCACCACCGGGTGCCCGGCGCGCACCAGCCGGGCGAGTTCGAGCATCCCCGCGGCGCCGCCGCGCGAGGAGGAGGCCGAGATCGCTTCGAGCCCGAACCGGCGCAGCGCGTTGACCACGAGCTGGCCGTCGCGGTGGCGGCTGGCGAGCATGTGGATCGTCGGCGCACCCGCCGGGCGGCGCAGGGCGCGCATCGCCGCCGGCATCGAGGGAAGGCATTCGTGCCAGCAGGCGACGATTACCGGGGCGCCGGCGCCGACCGTGTCGAGCAGGGGCGCGGCATCGAACCGCCAGCGCGTGGTCCACAGGCTGAAGCCAAGCACAGCGCCGATCGCTTCGCCGATCCGGGCCTGGACGGCGGGCGACTGGGTGCGGGATTTCAGGGCGCGGATCATCGCGGTGGCGGTAGCACCTGCCGGGGGCGGCGTCATCCGGCTGCGGGGGCATGGGTGCAGGGCGGCCGGTTCTTGGCGAGCAGCGTGGCGAGGTCGCGGAACGCCGCCTCGCGCGGGTCGGAGCCGCGCCAGGCGAGCACGATCGTCCGCCCGGCATTGGTGTCGTCGAGCCGGCGGCAGACCACGAGATCGCGCAGCTCGGGCCGTGCGACCACCGCGAGTTCGGGCAGCAGCGAGTAGCCCTCGCCGGCGGCGATCATCTGCCAGAGCGTCTCCAGGCTGGTGGCGTGCCGGGTGACCGGCTTCGCATCGCAGAGGGAGAGCGCATGGTCGCGCAGGCAGTGGCCCTCTTCGAGGAGGAGCAGGTCCTGGGTCGGCAGGTCGTCGAGCATCAGCTGGCGCAGGCCGGCGAGCGCGTGGCCGGGCGGGGCGGCGAGCTGGAACGGCTCGAAGAACAGCGGGGCGGTGCCGAAGCGGCCCCGCGGCACCGGGGCGGCGAGCAGCACGACGTCGAGCGTGCCATCCGCCAGCCGTTCCAGCAGCCGCGCCGTCCGTCCCTCGGTAAGGCGCAGCGACAGGTCCGGCCGCACCGCGCGCAGCAACCGCAGCAGCGCCGGAAGATAATAGGGGCCGAGCGTCTCGATCGCGCCGAGGCCGAGCGTGCCGGCCAGCCCCTCCGGCTGATCGTGCGAGAGGGTGAGGAGGTGGCGGGCCTCGGCCATCACCCGTTCGATCTGCGCCAGCAGGGCGGTGCCGGCCGGGGTGAGCGTCACCCGCCGCCGCCCGCGTTCGAACAGGGTGACGCCGAGGATCGCCTCGAGCTTGCGGATCTGCTCGGACAGCGCCGGCTGGGAAACGCCGCAGCGCTCCGCCGCCTGGCCGAAATGCCGCAGTTCGGCGACGGCCTGGGCGTATTCCAGATCCCGCAGCGACAGGCCGGCAAGCGAGCGGGGCAGTTCGTCGAGTTGGGTGGTCATGCCCCTGTCTAATCGATTTTCCCGACCGAAGAACCCTGTCATAGATAATTCCTATGCTGTGGCGCGAGGGCGGCTGGCGGCTTGAAGCGCATGGCGGGGAGTCCCATTCCATGAAGATGGGCCATGAGAGAGGGGCGGTTTCGCCCCCGACGGCAGCGATACGACGAAAGGAGGCTCGCATGACGGACTGGACGGCAACGGGACGTGAGGCCGCGGACCGGCTGGGCGGCGAGTTCGACCGCTTCCAGCACGAATTCGAGGCGCTGCGCGCGCGGCTGGCCGGGCTGGCCGGCGAGATCGCGGGCAAGGCTGGCGATCATGCCGCTTCGGACGCGCAGACCGGCGCGCAGACCGGTGTGCAAGCTGGCGCCCAGGCCGGCACCCAGGCTTTCACCGAGTTGCGCGCTGCCCTCGATGGCCGGCTCGCCGGCATCGAGCGCGATATCGAGACGCTGAGCCGCGCCCTGCGCGTGCAGGGCGGCGCGGTGGCCGGGCGGATCGAGGACACGGTGCGGGAGAAGCCGCTGGCGGCGCTGGCGATGGCGGCCGGGCTCGGCTTCGTCGCGGCGCATCTGTTCCGCCGGCGCCGGGCGCCGTGAGCGCCGGCCCGGACCCGGCGGGGCGCTGAGGTGCTGCGCGGTCTCGTCGAGCTGTTCGATGGCGCGACCCTCCGGCGGCTTGGAGTGAGGATCGGCCTTGCGGCGGCTGCGCTGGCGCTGCTGCTGGCCGGACTCGGCTTCCTGCTCGCCGCCGCGACGGAGGCGCTCGGTGCGGCCATCGGTCCCGTGCATGCGGCGTTGGCGCTCGGCGGTGGGCTGATCCTCGTCGCGGTCGGGCTGCATGCGGTGGGCACCTATCGCTGGCGCCACCGCAAGCGCGCGTTGGCCGAGGCGGCGCGCGCCGGGGTGTGGCGCGAGGGTCTGGCCGTGGCGCTCGCGCTGCTCCGGCGCGATCCGGCGAAGATGGTGCTGGCCGGCCTCGTGCTGGGGGCGCTGGCCGAATATCTGCAGGGACGCGAACCGGACGATGCCGCGCCGCCATAATCCGGGGCGGCGGCTTGGACTCGGGTGCGGTTTGGCGTAAGACGGCCGCACCATAAACATTCATTAACGGAGCTTGCCGCATGCTGCGGCTGTCCATGCCCGTGCGAGCGGCGCTTGCCCGGCTAACCCTCCCCGTGATGCTGATGGCGTCGCTCGCCCTGGTTCTGGCCGGCCGCGCCGACCGGCACCTCGGAGATTTCCTGCGTACCCAGGTGGACGACGCGCTGGCGCCACTCTATCGCGCCGCGATCGCGCCGGTCGCCGCCCTCGAGAGCGACCGCGGGGCGCTGGGCTCCTGGCTGCACCTGCGCGCCGGCTATGCCGAGCTGGCCCGGCAGAACCACGAGCTGCGGCGGTGGCGCGCGGTGGCGCTCGCGCTCGAAGCGCAAAACGAATCGCTGAAATCCCAGCTCCATTATGTCCCGACGCCGACGCCCTCCTTCTTCACCGCGCGGGTGATCGCCGATCTTGGCGGGTTGTATTCCCGCTCGGTGCTCGTCACCCTGCCGCGCGAGCCGGGCGATGTGCACGATGCCGTGGCGATGGACGGGGCCGGCGTGGTCGGCCGCGTGATCGAGTCGGGCTCGCGCTCGGCGCGGGTGCTGCTGATCACCGACCTGAACAGCAAGGTGCCGGTCGCGATCGGCCCCGGCGGCGCGCGGGCGATGATGATCGGGCAGAATACCGGTGCGCCGCGGCTGCTCTACTGGGCGCCCGGCACCCCCCCGCGCGAGGGAGCGATCGTGCTGACCAGCAGCGTCGGCGGGGTGTTTCCGAACGGTCTGCCGATCGGGATCGTGCATTACGCGGGGCGCAACGACCCGGTGGTTGTGCCGTTCGCCCAGATGGACAGCCTGCGGGTGCTGCGCATTTTCGAATATGGCGCCGATGGTGTCGGCGGTGGCGGCAACACGGCGGGCGCGCACGCGCCGGGGGCGGCGTGAGGCGGGGATTCGCCCGCGGATGATGGATGTGGCGGAGGTCATGCGCGCGCTCGACCGCGCGGCGCGGGCGACGTTGCCGACCGCCGTGATCGTCGTGGTGGTGGTTCTGCTGGCGCTGCCGGGACTGTTCCCGGCGGCATCGGACGTGCGGGCGGGGTTCGTGATGTCGTCGGTATTTTTCTGGACGATCTACCGTCCGGCGGCGCTGCCCGCGCCGGTGGTCGCACTGATCGGGGTGCTGCTCGGCCTGATCGGGGACGTGCCGCTCGGCGTCTGGTCGGTGCTGCTGCTGCTTGAACAGGCGGTTGCCGGCATGTCGCGCCGGATTCTGTTGCGGCAGGGGTTCATGGTGATCTGGCTGGCCTTTGCCGGCTGCGCGCTCGCGGTGGTGACGCTCGAATGGCTGGCGCGGATGCTGCTGACATTCTCCACCTTGCCGGTGTTGCCAACCGTTCTGGAATTCGTCACCTGCGTGCTGATCTATCCGCTCGTGGTCGTGCCGCTGGCGCGCGCCCATGCCGGGCCGGCCGCGCCGGAACAGGCCTGAGCGGCGATGAAACGCGAACGCGAGATCCGCCCGATCTTCACCCGCCGCGCCCTGCTGCTCGGCGCCGCCGAACTCGGCGCCTTCGGCGTGCTCGGCACCCGCCTCTACCGGATGCAGGTGGTCGAGCACGGCAAATACGCCACGCTGGCGAAGCACAATTCCATCAACGAGCGTCTCGTCGCACCGATGCGCGGGCTGATCACCGACCGCTATGGCGCGCTGCTCGCCAGCAACAAGCGTCACTGGCGGGCGATGTTCATGATGGTCGAGGCGCCGGACCCGGCGGCGGTGATCACGCGCTTTGCCGGGATCGTCGGCCTCGATCCGGCCGAGACGGCGCGGATCATCCGCGAGCTGAAGGGCAAGCCGCACTATATCCCGCTGCTTTTGAAAGATTATCTGGACTGGCAGGACATGGCGCGGATCGAGGTCCACGCGACCGACCTGCCGGGCGTCTTCGTCGATGTCGGGGCCTCGCGGGTTTATCCGTTCGGCGCGCAGATGGCCCATGTGGTCGGCTATGTCGCACGGCCGACCCAGGCGGAGGCCGCCGCCAATCCGCTGCTCGCCCTGCCGGGGATGCGGGTGGGGCGCGCCGGCATCGAGCGGGTGCGCGACATGGCGCTGCGCGGCACGCCGGGCATCGTGCAGACCGAGGTGAACGTCCACGGCTCCGTGGTCCGCGTGCTGGACCGCGACAACGGCGTGCAGGGCCGCACGGTGCAGACGACGCTCGATGCCGGCCTGCAATCGATCGCGGCGCAGCGGCTCAGCGGGCAGTCGGGTGCCGCGGTGATGATCGACACCGAGAACGGCGAAGTGCTGACGCTGTCGAGCGAGCCGGGGTTCGATCCGACGCTGTTCGATACCGGCGTGCCGGAGACGGTCTGGAAATCATGGATGTCCAACCCGAGGCACCCGATGAGCGACCGGGCGACGCGCGGGCTCTACGCGCCGGGTTCGACGTTCAAGCCCTGCACCGCGCTCGCGGCGCTGGAGGCCGGGGTGATCACGCCGGATACCAGGTTCTTCTGCCCAGGCTATCTCAAGCTCGGCAATCACACCTTCTATTGCTGGGACCATTACGGGCATGGCCACATCAACGTGGTCACCGCCCTGCAACAGAGCTGCGACGTGTTCTTCTACCATGCGGCCCTGCTGGTCGGGATCGACCGGATGGCGGCGATGGGAAGGCGGCTCGGGCTGATCGGCAAGCCGCCGATCGGCCTGCCGGCCGTCTCCGAGGGGTTTCTGCCCACCACCGCCTGGGCGCGCCGCCGCCGGCTGGTCTGGACCAAGGGCAACACCGTGATCCAGGGCATCGGGCAGGGCTATACCCAGGTGACGCCGCTGGGGCTGGCCACGATGACGGCGCGGATCTCGACCGGTCGGGCGGTGGAGCCGCATGTCGCGCGGGGGATCGGGCGGAACCTTCTGCATCAGGACACGCCGGACCGCTGGCCGGATCTCGGCCTCGACGAACGCAGCCTCGCCGCGGTGCGCCAGGGGATGTTCGACGTGGTGAACACCACCAAGGGCACCGCCTATGCCGCGCGCCTCGCGCTGCCGGGGGTGTTCATGGCCGGCAAGACCGGCACGGCGCAGGTGCATGACAACACCCAGGCAGAGGAAAAGGCCAACCTGAACGACGCGACGCTGCCCTGGAAATTCCGCCCGAACGCCTTCTTCATCGCCTTTGCCCCGGCGCACGCGCCCCGGGTGGCGGTGGCGGTGGCGGTGGAGCATGGCGATGAGGGGGCGACCGCGGCGGCCCCGATCGCGCATGACCTCGTGACCGCGGCGCTGACCCGCGACCTGCGGGCCGCGCCGCCCGGCACCGTGATCGAGACGCCGGCCGAGGCCAGCGCGGGCGGGAACGGACCCGCATGACCCCGTTGCTGACCGACAAGACCTACCGTCCCTATTACGAGCGCGGGACCGGCATTCCGGCCAAGCTGCTGCGGATGAACTGGCTGTTCGTTCTCGCCTGCTGTGCGGTGGCGGGCATCGGCTATGCGGCGCTCTACTCGGCCGCGGGCGGGCATGGCCTGCCTTATGCCACGCCGCAGATCGAGCGCTTCTTCGCGGCACTGATCATGATGATCGGGATCGCGATGGTCGATATCCGGCTGATCGCGAAACTGGCCTGGCCGCTTTACGGGCTCGGGCTGGTGCTGCTGGTCGCGGTCTGGAAGTTCGGCCATGTCGGGCTCGGCGCCAAGCGCTGGCTCGATGTCGGCGGCGTGCACGTGCAACCCTCGGAGCTGATGAAGCTGTTCCTCGCACTCGCGCTCGGCGCCTGGTTCCAGCGCGCGAGCCACGAGCAGGTCGGCAATCCGCTGTTCCTCGTCCCGCCGGCGCTGACCGTCCTGCTGCCCGCGGTGCTGATCCTGAAGGAACCCAATCTCGGCACCGCCGTCATCACCATGAGCATCGGCGGCGCGGTGATGTTCGGCGCCGGGGTGCGGTGGTGGAAATTCGCGATCGTGCTGGCGCTCGTCGCCGTGATCGCGCCCTTCGCCTATCACCACCTGCATGGCTACCAGAAGGAGCGGATCCTCACCTTCCTGCATCCGGGGCGCGATCCGCTCGGCGCCGGCTACAACATCATCCAGTCGAAGATCGCGCTCGGCTCGGGCGGGATGTGGGGGCAGGGCTATCTGCACGGCTCGCAGAACCAGCTGAATTTCCTGCCCGAGAAGCAGACCGATTTCGTCTTCACCATCATCGCCGAGGAATTCGGCTTCGCCGGCTCGGCGGTGCTGCTCTCCATCCTGCTCTCGATGGTGGCGATGGCGACCTACACGGCGCTGCGCTGCCGCCACCAGTTCGGCCGGCTGGTGGCGATCGGCATCTCGACGAACCTGTTCCTGTATTGCTTCGTCAACCTGGCGATGGTGATGGGGCTCATTCCGGTGGGCGGCGTGCCGCTGCCGCTGGTCTCCTATGGCGGCTCGGCGCTGACCGCCGTGATGCTCGGATTCGGGGTGCTGATGTCGGTGCACGTCCACCGCGACGTCGAGTTCGAGGCCACCGACAGCCAATAGGTCTGCACGAGCACGCCATCCGCTCCGCAAGGATCGTAAAGGCCCTTACGCCTGTCGAGGCGGGACGGCGCATGGGTGATGCTCAAAACATGTATTTTGAATCCATGTTTTTAGGCGTATAAACCTGCATACGATATACATCTTTAATCGGGGTCCGCCCCACGCCGCAGGAAGAGATTGCCCATGCCCGCTCCGCTGTCCGACCGCACCGTCGCTCTCATCAAGGCCACCGTGCCCGCGCTTGAACAGCACGGGCTGGCCATCACCCGCCGGATGTATGAGCTGATGTTCCGCAACCCGGCGATCGCCGAGCTGTTCAACCAGTCGCACCAGGATGGTGCGGCCGCGCAGCCCAGGGCGCTGGCCGGCGCCGTGCTGGCCTATGCGCGGCATATCGACGATCTCGCGCCGCTCTCGGGCGCGGTCGAGCGGATCGCGCAGAAGCATGTCGCGCTGAACATCCTGCCCGAGCATTATCCGCATGTGGCGACCGCGCTGCTCGCGGCCATCGGCGATGTGCTGGGCGATGCGGCGAGTGCCGAGATCCTCGCCGCCTGGGGCGAGGCCTACTGGTTCCTTGCCGAGGTGCTGGTCGGCCGCGAGGCGTCGATCTATCGCGATCTCGCCGCTGCCCCCGGCGGCTGGAACGGCTGGCGGGATTTCGTGATCGAGGCGGTCGTGGAGGAGAGCAGCGTCATCCGCTCTTTCACCCTGGTGCCTGACGATGGCGGGCCCGTGCTGCGGCACCGCCCCGGCCAGTATCTCGGCTTCGCCTTCGACGTGCCGGGCATCGGCGCGCAGCGGCGCAATTATTCGATCTCCTGTGCGCCGAACGACCGCGCCTATCGCATCACCGTCAAGCGCGAGGCGATGGGGCGGATCTCCAACTGGCTGCACGGCCATGCAAGGCCCGGCACGATGCTGCGGGTGGCCGCGCCGGCGGGCGACTTCTTCCTCGATCCCGCATCGACGGCACCGGTCGCCCTGGTCAGCGGCGGCGTCGGCCTCACGCCGATGGTCAGCATGCTGGAGACAATCGTGGCGACGACGCCGCACCGGCCGGTCTTCTGGGTGCATGGTGCGCTGAACGGAAGCGTCCATGCCATGCGCGAGCATGTCCGCGCGCTGGAGGCGCAGGCGCCCGGCGTCTCGACCGCGACCTTCTATGCCGAGCCCGCGGCGGCGGATCGGCTGGGCGTCGACTACGATCACGAAGGTCTCGTCACCGCCGCCTTCCTGCACGCGCATGTGCCGGCGGAGACGGTGTTTCATGTCTGCGGGCCGAAGCCCTTCATGCGCGCGGTGATCGGCGGGCTCGCCGCGCTCGGCGTGCCGGGCGAGCGTCTGCGCTTCGAGTTCTTCGGCCCGGCGGACGAGGACCCGGCCGCTTTGTTCCAGACGGAAGCAGCCTGAGCCGGACAGTCTCGCTGCCTCTTGTGCCGCCCGGATGCGCGTTGCAGGATGCGTCCGGGCGGCAACGATCCGCCCCATCATGGAGGAAACGAAGATGGCCGGATCACTGCGCGCCGAGATTCCCGTTACCGAACTGCTGAAGGACGACCCGAAGAACTGGGGCCGCTGGGGGCCGGACGACGAGGTCGGCGGGCTCAACTTCCTCACCAGCGAGGAGGTGCTGCGCGGCGTGCAGTCGGTGAAGCAGGGCAGGACCTTCACCTTGCAGATCCAGATGTGCCACCCGAAGGGCGATCCGGTCTGGCCCGGCCGCAAGGACCCGGTGCGGATCAACGTGATGGACAAGGGCCATTACATGTGCGGCAAGGGCCCGGTGTTTCCCGGCCATGCCGAATACGCCGACGACGTGCTGTTCATGTATCTGCAGGGCTCGACGCAGTATGACGCGCTCGGCCATGTCTGGTGCGATGACACGCTCTACAACGGTTACGACGCGCGCACCACGGCGGGCGGCATGACCAAGGCCAGCGTGCTGCCGATCGCCGAGCGCGGCATCGTCGGCCGCGGCATCCTGATCGACATGGCCCGCCATCGCGGCAAGCCCTGGCTGGAACGCGCCGAGACCTTCACCCACGAAGACCTGATGGCGGCAGCCGAGAAACAGGGCACCAGAATCGAGAAGCACGACATCCTGATCATCCGCACCGGCTGGATCGGCTCCTACTACAAGCGCGAGAAGGACGAGTTCTACAAGGATTTCATGGAGCCGGGCCTGACCTATTCCAAGGAGCTGGTGAAGTGGTTCCACGAGATGGAGATCCCCAATCTCGTCACCGACACGATCGCCAACGAGATCACCGCCGACCCGGTTTCCGGCGTGGTGCTGCCGCTGCACAACGCGCTGATGCGCAATCTCGGCGTCACCTTTACCGAAATCGCCGCCCTCGACGACCTCGCCGATGATTGCGCGAAGGACGGGCAGTGGACCTTCCTCTACACCGCAGCGCCGCTCAAGGTCGTCAACGGCACCGGCGCGCCGGTGAACCCCGTCGTGATCAAGTAAGGACGCCTGGATGAGCATCTACGACGAGAAACCCTGGCTCGCGCTCTACGATGCGGGCCAGCCCGCAGAGATTGCGCCCGATTTCACCGATGCGCTGGCGATGTTCCGCGCCGCCGTGGCGCGGGCACCGCAGGCGCCGGCCATCCTCTATTTCGACGGCCGGATCAGCTACGCCGAGCTTGACCGGCTGAGCGACGGGCTGGCTGGCTATCTCGCGGCGCACGGCTTCGGCGCGGGGGACCGGCTGGCGGTCTACCTGCAGAACGTGCCGCAATTCGTCATCGCCATTCTCGGCGCCTGGAAAGCGGGGGGAATCGCGGTGGCGGTCAACCCGATGAACCGCGCGCGGGAAATCGGCATCCTGTTCGCCGACTGCACGCCGAAGGCGGTCGTCTGCCACGACACCACCTGCGACGAGACGGTGGGCGCGCTGGAGCCGGGGTTACGACCGCAGATCGTGCTGACCACCTCGGCCCTCGCCTTCCAGACCCGCAACGACAAGCGCGTCTTCGCCGGGATGCAGCGCGTGGCCTGCGCCGGGGCGGTCGATTTCGAGACGGCGATCGGGGCGGGCGGGGCGCTGCCGCCCACCCCCGCCTGCAAGCCGGACGACATCGCCTTCCTCGTCTACACTTCGGGGACGACCGGCGTGCCGAAGGGGGCGATGAACACCCATGGCAACGTCACCTTCAACGCCCAGACCTATCGTGACTGGATCGGGCTCGGCGAGGGCGCGCCCATCCTCGGCATCGCGCCGCTGTTCCACATCACCGGGCTGATCGGCCATATCGCCGCCGCCTTCATCACCGCATCCCCGTTGATCCTCGCCTATCGCTTCGAGCCGGGGGTGATGCTGGACGCGATCGAGGAACACAAGGCGGCGTTCACCATCGGCGCGATCACCGCCTTCATCGCGATGATGAACCACCCGGACGCCGCCCCCGCCAAGCTCGCCTCGATGACCAGGATCTATTCCGGCGGCGCGCCGATCCCGCCCAGCGTGGTCACCGCCTTCCGCGAGACATTCGGGCACTACATCCATAACGGCTACGGGCTGACCGAAACCAACTCGCCCACGCATGTCGTCCCGCTGTCGCGCGAGGCGCCGGTCGATCCGGCCTCGGGCGCGCTGTCGATCGGGGTGCCGGCCTACAACACCATCTCCTGGATCTGCGACGACGAGGGGCGGGAGTTGCCGGTGGGCGAGGTCGGCGAGATCGTCAGCCAGGGGCCGATGATCGTGCCGGGCTACTGGAACAAGCCGGACAAGACCGCCGAGGCGATCCGCAACGGCCGCTTCCATACCGGCGATGTCGGCTTCATGGATAAGGACGGCTGGTTCTACCTGGTCGACCGCAAGAAGGACATGATCAACGCCGCCGGCTACAAGGTCTGGCCGCGCGAGGTGGAGGACGTGCTCTACACCCATCCCGCGGTGCGCGAGGCGGCGGTGGTGGGCATCGCCGACGCCTATCGCGGCGAGACGGTGAAGGCCGTGATCAGCCTGCGGCCGGGGACGCAGGTGACGCAGGAGGAGATCGTCGCCTTCTGCAAGGAGCGCATGGCCGCCTACAAATATCCGCGCCTGGTCGAGATCATCGACGACCTGCCCAAGACCGTGACGGGCAAGATCCTGCGCCGGGAGCTGCGCGGGTAGAACGATCGGGTTGAACTACTTAAGGTAGAATAATATGATGCCGTCCTCACGCATGGGGGCGGCATCGTGTCCACATTCGAACTCATCGCGCCGGATGCGATCGGGCTGATCGAGGGGCTGACGCTGTCCTCCCTCGGCGGCGTGCCGCCCGGCGGGTTCGCCCTCGCCGGGCTCGCCGCCAGTGCCGCGACGACTGTCACCCTCTCCGGCGGCTACGGGTTTTCCGCCAGCACCGCCGGCGGGGCGAGTGTGTCGCAGGGCGGCGGCGCGATCACCCTGAGCGGCAGTGCGACGCAGGTGAACGCCGCGCTGGCGAGCCTCGCGCTCAGCGCCGCGACTTCCGGCACCGGGACGATCGCCATCACCGCGGCGAGCGGCGGGACGACGCTGTCCTCCTCCGTTGCGGTGCGCGCCCTGCCGGATTCGCCGCCCGCCTTCGTGGCGCCGCCCGCCGCGCTCACCCTCGCCGCCGGCAGCGCGCAGACGCTCGGCCTCGCGATTGCCGATGATCCCGCTTCCCTGCTCGCCGGATTCGGCCTCGGCGGCGAAACCCTCACCGTCAGCCTGATCGCCGATACGGGCGCGTTCCTGCTCGATGCCGCGTCCGTTGCGGCGATCGGCGTTGCCGGCAATGGCACCGGCACTCTGGTGCTGAGTGCCGCGGCGAGCGACCTCGCCGGTCTCGCCAGCGCGCTCGACGCGGTGCGCTTCGCCGCCACGGCAGCGGGCACGCTCGAATACGTGCTCCGCCAGTCCGGCGGCGTGCTGCCCGATGCGGTGACCAATGGCGGCCTGAGCATCGCCGTCACCGGCACGGTCGCCGGCGGGAGTGCGGGCTGGGCCGGCGGCGTCGGGGACTGGCAGAGCGCGGCGGACTGGTCCGGCGGGGTGGTGCCGGGCGTGGGCACGGATGTGACGCTCGGCAACGGCGCGGCGATCGGCGGCGAGGGGCTCGGCGCGGCGCTGGACGTGGCGGCCGGCGCATCGGTCGGGCTCGACGGGGCGTTCGGCGTCGCCACGGCGACGTTCGGCAGCGGTGCTACGGTCGCCATCGATGGCGCGCTGTCGATCGCCGGCGGGCTTGTGCTCGATGCCGCGACGCTGGTGGTCGGCGGCTCCGGCACCCTCGATGCCGCCGGGATCACGATCGGCGCGGATGGCGCGCTCGTCGCCTTCGGCGCGCTCGCGGCCAGCGGGCTCGCGGCGTCGGGAACGGCGCTGCTGCCCGGCGGCGGCACGCTGGCCGGCGCGCTCGATCTCGCGTCCGGCGGCGTGGTGGATTTCGCCGGCACGCTGCAAGCCGACGCCGCAGCGCCCGCCACCGGGTTCGACGCCATCTCCCTCGCCGCCGGCAGCACGCTCGAAGGGGCGGGGCTGCTGCTGGCGGGCAATTTCAGCGAACCGGAAACCATTGTCGGGCCCGGCACCATTCTCGCCCCCGGCCCGGCGCCGCTCGCCATCGCCGCCGGCAGCATCGGCGGCGGGGTCGATCTCGCGATCGCGCCGGGCGGCGTGCTGGAGCTGGGCACGGTCTCGCCGCTCTACGGCGTGTTCAACGCAACACCGGTGACCGTCGGCGCCGACGCCACGATCAGCTTCGCGCCGGGGGCCAGCACGGCGCAGGACGCCACCGCCTATGCCAGCACGCTCGGCGAGCAGGGCGGGGTCCTGGTGCTCGACAGCCCGGCCGATTTCGCCGCCACCCTGGCCGGCTTCGCCCCCGGCGACCGGATCGTCCTGCCCGGCCTCACCAGCCTGTCGGTGCTCAACGTCTCGACCACCGGGTTCGAGGTCGCGGGCCTCGTCGCCGGCAACACCACGCAGAGCGAGATCATCACCATCCATGCCGCGATCCCCGCCGGGGTGGCGCCGGTGGTGGAGACGGACCTGGCCGGGGATGCGGTGATCGGCCTGCGCGCCGCCACGGCCGCGCTGACGCTGAACGACGTGCCGGCCGCCGGCGCCTCGATCGAGGCGGTGAACGGTGTCGCGACACCGCTGATCGGTCTCGGCCTGCTGGTGCCGAGCAACGGCACGGCGGGGCTGCAACTCACCGTCAGCGCGGTTCATGGCGAGATCGTCGGCGCGGGTGGGACGGCCGCCGCCTCGCTGGTGCTGAGTGCGGCGACCGCGCTGGCGATGAACGCGGAACTCGCCGCTCTCGTCTATACCGCGCCGGGCGGCGGCACGGGCGATGTGCTGAACTTCGCCGGTGGCACCGGGCTTGCCGGGCTGAGTGCCGCGATCGGCATCGCGCTTGCCGCTCCCGGCACGCTCGATTTCTCGGGCACCGATGGCAGCCTGTTCAATGCCGGCTCGTCCTGGCGGGGCGGTGTGCCGCCGGCCAATGGCGATCTCGTGGTGTTTGCCAGCCATGCCGGCGCCCCGCTCCTGGTGGTGGGGCCCGGCGCCGCCAGCAGCGCCTCGGTCGCGGGCGCGTATGATTTCACCGGCACGATCGACCTGCCGGGCACCGGGGCCGCACTCGATATCGGCGCGGGCGGGATCGCGCTGTTCGATGCCGGCGCGGTGGTCACGCTCGGCGGCGGGGCGATGGTGGGCGATGCCGCCGGGGCGGGCACGCTGGGCGTTGCCGGGCGGCTCGACGCGGCGGGGACGATCGCCATCGCCGGCAGCGCGGCGGCGGGCAGCCGTCTCGATGTTTCCGGCAGCATCGCCGCCGCCGCACTGGTTCTCGGCAGCGGCGCGGCCGGCACCTTCGACCTGACCGGCGCTGCCGCGTTCGGCGCGGCGACGATCGATGGCTTCGGCGCGGTGACGGCGGTGGGCACCGCGGCACTCGGTTTCGGCACGTTCACGCTGGCGGGCGGCACGGTCGGGCTCGCGGGCGATGCGAGCCTCACCCTCGGCCCCGCGACCATCGCCGCGGGCGCCCTGCAACTTGCGGGATCCGCCCGGCTGTCCGGCACCGCCGGGCTCGATCTCGCCGGCGGCACGCTGGCGATCGGCGGGCTCGCCGCGGCATCGCTCGGCGGCGCGCTGGTGCTGGGCGGCGGTGCGGCGCTCGCGGTCGGCGGCACGCTCGATGCCGCCTCCCTGCTCGATTCGGGTGCTGCGACCCTTGCCGGCGGCACGCTCGCCCTGGCCGGCGCCGCCACGCTCGCGGCGGGGGCGGCGCTGACCCTTGAGGGCGGCGCGCTGCGCGCCGCTTCGATCAGCCTTGCAGCCGGTGCCACGCTCACCGGATATGGGCTGATCGGCACGATCGGCGCGCCCGGGCTCATCCCGGTCGATGCGGCGGGCACGCTGGAAGCGTCCGGCGGTACGCTGGCTTTGGGCGGCACGCTGGCCGGCGGCGCCACCATCGCGGCGGGTGCGGTGCTCGACCTCGCGGGGCCGGCCACCGGCGGCAGCATCGCCTTTGCCGGCGCCGATGGCACCCTTGCGATCAACGACGTCGCCGCGATGACCGATCCGGTGGTGAACATGGCCTCCGGCGACGCGATCGACCTGATCGGCGTCGCCCCCTCGCTGGTCAGCGATGCCGGCGGCACGCTCACGGTGAGCGGGCAGGGCGGGTTCGGCCTCGCCGAGGCGGCGGCGCAGGCGGCGATCGCGATCGGGACGGACGGGTTCGGCGGCACTTATGTCACCGTGGGCGGCGCCATGCCCTGCTTTGCCCGCGGCACGCGGCTGCTGACCGCGGACGGGTATCGGCCGGTCGAGACGCTGCGTCCCGGCCATCGGCTGGTGACCGAGGGGGGCGGCACGGAACCGATCGTCTGGATCGGCTCGCGGACGATCGACCTTTCGCGCGACGAGGCGGCGCCGCTGCTGCACCCGGTGATCATCACGCCGGGCGCTTTCGGCCCCGGCGTGCCGGCGTGCGCGGTGACGCTCTCGCCGCTGCACGCGGTGCTGGCGGGCGAGGGGCTGGTCCCGGCCTCGCTGCTGGTGAACGGCGCGACCGTGCTGCGCGACTGTTCGCGGTTTGCCGTGACCTATTACCATGTCGAACTCGCCCGCCATGCGGTGATCCGGGCGGAAAACCTGCCCTGCGAGACCTATCGCGACGATGGCAACCGCGACCGCTTCGCGGTGGAGCTCGGCGTGCCGGGCGCGCCGGCGTCGTCCTGCCGCCCGGTCGTCACGTCCGGCGCGGCGTTGCTGGCGGTCCGGGCGATGCTTCACTGCCGCGCCATCGAACTCGGGTATCAGATCGTGCATGGCGCGCAGGTCGACGCGCGGGCCGGCGACGCGCCGCCGATCCTGCCGCGCTGCCGCCGCGGGCGGCTCGATTTCATCCTGCTGGCGCCGGTGTTGCGGCTGGTGCTGCGCGCCCGCGCGACACCGCCCGCCTATACCGATCCCGCATCCGAAGACCGCCGCAGCCTCGGCATCTGTGCTGCAGGCGTGGTCGCCAACGGCGTGCGCCTGCCGGCCTGGCACGGCGTGGGCTGGTTCAGCCCGGACGAGGGGGATCGCGGCATGTGGAGCGGCGGGGCCGCCGAGCTGGTATTCGCCCGCCCGGCGCGGCGGGTCAGCCTCGATCTCGTCGGCAGCGTGCCGCGCTGGGTGCGAAACCCGGCGATGCTCGCGCTCTGACCCCGCTGGATTTGACAAGCGGCCGCGGCGTCACTAAGCGAACCGGTCACTGCCGGGAACGTGGACGCACCTTCGGGGTGCGCGCCCGTTCCGTCATGCTTGCGCGCCTGATCCATGGTGCAAGCGTGGCGGAGCCTACCGGTGCAACATCAGCGGCAGGTCCGCGTCAACAAGAAGGAGTGCGGCACGCATGACCAAGCGTACCGAGAGCAAGTACAAGATCAACCGCCGCCTCGGCGTCAATCTCTGGGGCCGGCCGAAATCCCCGATCAACAAGCGCGAATACGGCCCCGGCCAGCACGGCCAGCGCCGCAAGAAGCCGTCCGACTTCGGCGTGCAGCTGATGGCGAAGCAGAAGCTTCGCGGCTATTACGGCAATATCAGCGAGAAGCAGTTCTACAAGTATTACGAGGAGGCGGTGCGCCGTCGTGGCGATACTTCCGAGAACCTGATCGAACTGCTGGAGCGCCGGCTCGATGCGGTGGTCTATCGCATGAAGTTCGCGATCACCCCGTTCGCCTCGCGCCAGTTCGTCAGCCATGGCCACATCATGGTCAACGGCCGCCGCGTCAACATCGCCTCCTACCAGGTGCGCGACGGCGACGTGATCGAAGTGCGCGAGAAGTCGAAGCAGCTCGCCGTGGTGCTCGATTCGGTGCAGAGCGCCGAGCGCGACGTTCCGGAATATATCGAGGTCGACCACCGCGCGATGAAGGGCACCTTCGCCCGCGCGCCGAAGCTGGCCGACGTTCCCTATCCCGTGCAGATGGAACCGAACCTGGTCGTCGAGTTCTACTCGCGCTGATTTGGTTGTTCTGCTCGCGCTGACCCGGTTGCCGGTTTGACGTCATGGGGCCTGTATCCGCACCGGGTATGGGCCCCGTTTCGTTTCGGCCCCACGTTTCGTTTCGATCAAGGAGAGGCGGCATGACCACGACAAGGCGCATCATCGGCCTGGCCCTCGCGCTGGCGCTGGCGGGAACGCTGGCTGGTTGCGGGATGTTCGGATCGGCTGGTTCGGCGGGGAAGGGCAGCGCGACCCTCGCCATTCCGCAGCAGGGGCGCTAGAGCATCATCCGATCAGATGGAATCATCTGATCGGATAAAGATGCTCGGTTTGTCAGTATGATAGAGCACTACATCCGATCCAAAAGGATCGGAAAGTGCTCTAGGTTCTGTACCTATTGCCATGACTACGGGGCGTCTGATTCAAGTCTGTTTGGAGGACTTGGAACATGGCGGAACTTTTCTGGCTGAACAACACGCAATGGGCTGCGATCGAACCATTGCTGCCGAAGCTTGGCGGCAAGCCTCGGGTTGATGACCGCCGGGTGCTGAGCGGCATCCTGCATCGCTTTCGCGAGGGCTTGCGATGGCGAGCGCTTCCTGAGGCCTATGGGCCACGAACCACTGTGTTCAACCGGTTCAACCGCTGGAGCCAGCGTGGCCTCTGGCAGGAGATCTTCGCGGCGCTTGTCGCCTGCGCGGATCCGCCGCGCATCGCCATGGTGGACAGCACCTCGGTTCGGGCACATCGCGCGGCCGCGGGCGGTAAAGGGGGGCGCAAAGCCAGGCCATCGGCCGGTCGAGGGGTGGACGGACGACCAAGATCCACGCCGTCGCAGATGAGCAGGGACGCATCGCCGCACTCCTCCTGACGCCAGGACAGGCCTCCGACATCAGCGGCGCGAGGGCGCTTCTGCCCACAATACCGCCACCAGAAGAGCTGATCGCCGACAAGGCCTACGACGCTGATGATCTTCGCGCCTTCCTCACCCGCCAAGGCACCAGGCCGGTGATCTCGCCCATGCCCAACCGCCGCGCCATTCCGCCCTTCGACCCCGTCGCCTACAGAAAGCGCAATCTCATCGAACGCGCCTTCTGTAGGCTCAAGGACTGGCGCGCCATCGCCACACGATATGACAAAACCGCACGAAATTTCCTCGCTGGTATTTGCCTTGTCCTCGCCGTCACATCTTGGATCAGTTGAGTCCAGAGCCTAGAGCAGTATACTGATAACAGCCCACCCCCGCGGCGTGACGCCGATTTGCGGCTGACGCCCTATTCAGCGGGCGGGAAGGCGCCGGTGCGGACCTCGTCGGCATAGGCGCCGATCGCCTCGCGGACCACCCGGGCGCCATCGACATAGACCTTGGCGAAGCCGGGCACATAGCCGCCGGTCAGGCCCAGCACGTCGTGCATCACCAAAATCTGCGCGTCGGTCCCGTTGCCGGCGCCGATGCCGATGGTCGGCACGCGGACGCGCTGGGTGATCTCGGTGCCGAGCCCGGCCGGGATCGCCTCCATCAGCACCATGCGCGCGCCGGCTTCGGCGAGGGCGCCGGCTTCCTCGATCATCCGCGCCGCCGCGTCCTCGGTCTTGCCCTGCTTGCGGAAGCCGCCGAGCTGGCGGACATGCTGCGGCGTCAGCCCGATATGCGCGCAGACCGGCACGGCGCGGGCCGAGAGGAAGCCCACGGTCTCGACCATCGCCGCCCCGCCTTCGAGCTTGATGATGTCGGCGCCGGCCTTGAGCAGCTGGGCGGCGCTGGCGAAGGCCTGGGCCGGGCCGGCCTCGAAACTGCCGAAGGGCAGGTCGGCCATGATCAGGCAGGAGGGCGCGCCGCGCGCGACCATGCCGGTATGATAGACCATCTGCTCCAGCGTGACCCGCAGCGTGTCGCGTTCGCCCTGGACCGTCATGCCGAGGGAGTCGCCGATCAGGATGCCGTCGATCCCGGCGGCCTCGGCGAGCTTCGCGAAGGGATAGTCATAGGCGGTGATCAGGGCGCGGCGCTCGCCGTTGCGCTTCGCGCGTTCCCACGATCCGATCGATTTGCGGTCGGCCTTGCGATCTGCCGTTTCCATCGTCCTGCCTTCTGCCTTTCTGTGCTGGGATCTGCCTGCGCGCTACGAGGCTTCGGCAATCAGCCGCTCGCCATCCGCCGTGACCTCGCGCAGCGTGCCGCTCGATACGTCGAAATAGAAGCCATAGACGCCGAGCTGGCCGGCTTCATGCGCCTCGGCGATCCAGGGGAAGGTCATGAGGTTTTCGAGCGAGACCCGCACGCTCTCGATCTCGGCGCGGCGGGCAGCCTCGACCGGATCATCGGCGAAGCGGGCGGCGCGCTTGCGGGCCGGCTCGGCGATCCGCACCCAGTTCGCCACGAAATCGCGCGCCTCGGGCGGCGGCTCGTGCAGCAGCGCCGCGATGCCGCCGCAGGAGGAATGGCCGATCACCGCGATGCGCCGCACCCGCAGCACCCGCACCGCGAATTCAAGCGCCGCCGAGGTGCCGTGATTGGCGGTGTCCGGCGCGTAGGGGGGCACGAGATTGGCGATGTTGCGCACGGTAAAAACATCGCCGGGCGCGCAGTCGAAGATCATCTCCGGGGTCACCCGGGAATCGCAGCAGCCGATGGCGAGCGTGTGCGGCCTCTGCCCGTCGCGCGCCAGCGCCTCCAGGGTTTCCCGCTGCGACGGCCAGCGCCCGTTGCGGAACCGCCGATATCCGGCCAGCAGCTCTTCCATCTCGGCTCCTCATCCAGTGTCCCGAAGCTGAAAACCACCGGATTTCATGCTCAAGATGGACACTCTAAAAATCAGCGACCTGGTGGCCGGCCCGTCCCTGGAATTCATCCACGAATTGCAGGAGCGGGACACCGCCCCTCTGTCGATTAACACCCATGCCGCGATGCGGCAAACCTTGTCTCATTCCGTGAACCGCCCGGCCTGAGGCTGCGCCACCCCTTGCCGCGATGCGGCGGCGGCGCATACTCTGCCATGGAAGCTTCACAGGTGATCCATGCCCGATACCCATGCCGAGCGTCTCGCCCCGCAACTGACCGAATGGCGCCGCTACCTGCACCAGCACCCCGAACTCTCGTTGCAGGAGCGGAACACCGCGTCATTCGTGTGCGAACGGCTCACCGAGCTGGGGATTCCGTTCGAGGCCGGGATCGGCGGGCATGGCGTCGTCGCCACGCTGCGGCGCGGCGGCAACCGCAGCGTCGGCCTGCGGGCGGACATGGACGCGCTGCCGATCACCGAGGCGACCGGTCTGCCCTATGCCTCGAAAACCCCCGGCGTGATGCATGCCTGCGGGCATGACGGGCATACCACCTCGCTGCTGGGTGCGGCGATGCTGCTGCGCGACGATCCGGACTGGTCGGGCACCGTCCATCTCGTCTTCCAGCCCGCCGAGGAAGGCTTCGGCGGCGCGCTGGCGATGATGGAGGACGGGCTGTTCCGCCGGTTCCCGATGGAGCGCATCTTCGGCTATCACAACTGGCCGGGCCTGGAAGCGGGCGCGATCATGATCCATGACGGGCCGATGATGGCCCAGGGCGAGCGCCTCGCCATCGCCATCCACGGCCATGCCGGCCACGCGGCCATGCCCCATCTCACCGCCGATCCGGTGGTCTGCGCGGCGCAGATCATCGTCGCGCTGCAAGCGGTGGTCTCGCGCAACGTCAATCCGCTCGATGCCGCAGTGGTCTCGATCTGCGGCCTGAAGGGGGCCGACGCCGACAACCAGGTGCCCGAGACGGTGACCCTGCGCGGCACGGTGCGCGCCCTGCTGCCGGAGGTGTTCGATCACGTCGCCGCGCGGATCCGCGAGATCGTCGAGCACACCGCCGCCGCCATGGGCTGCCGTGGCGAGGTGACGTTCGAGCGACGGCTGGCCGCGACCATCAACCACCGGGAGGAGGCCGCGCGGGGCCGGCTGGTGGCGCAGGAGCGCGGGATGAAGGTTCTCGCCGACCTGCCGCCGACCATGGCGAGCGAGGATTTCGGCTGGTTCCTGCAGGAGGTTCCGGGCGCATATGCCTGGATCGGCAACGGCCCCGCCGCCCAGGGCGCGTTCCTGCACAACCAGAACTACGATTTCAACGACGCCATCCTGCCGGTGGCCGCCGGCTATCTCGCCGGCGTGGCGAAAGCGGCGCTGGCGGGCTGAAGCGAGGCGCCGATGGAGGATTTCCAGCCCCGCACGCCGGCTCCGCTGACCGCGGCGAAGCGGCGCGACATCGCCCGCCGTCTGGCCGCGGGCGAGAGCGCGCCCGCTGCAGCCGGCCGCGAAGCCAGCCCGCCGGCGGACGACCCAGCACGGCGCGTGCGCGACGCGGTGGCCGGGCGGGTCGGTCTGGTCAGCGTCAGCTTGCCCAATCTTGCCTATCCGCTCTGGGTCCGCGCCGGCAGCTGCGATGCCGCGGCCGCCATCGCGGCGGTGCGCGAGGCGGGCGGCGGGCTCGATCTGCCGTTCCTGCCGCACCGGATCATGGTGATCGGCGATGCCTATCTCGCCGTGGCACTCGCCGCTTCCTACCCGGATGCCGGGCTGGTCAGCGTCGAGCCGGTGCCGGACCGCGCCCGGCTGCACGCGCTCAACACGCTGCCATGGCGCCGCATCGCCACGATCCACAATCCCCTCGGCGTCGCCGGCACCCGCCTTGCCATCGTCACCGCCCCCGAAACCGGCGGCGAACGCCTGGTGCCGGACCCGAACGGCGAGATCGTGACGCTCGGGCTCGGCCAGGTATTGCAGCATTTCGGCTGGTCGAATGCCGACCTGCTGGTGATCGATCCGGCGGTCTGCCCCGATCTCGCCAATCCCGCGATCGACGCTGACCTTGCGGCCTTCAGGCGGATCATGATCCGCGCGGGCACGGCCGGCGGCGGGGCCGGGCTCGCCGCGCGCCTTCTGCCGCCCGCCTGGCGCGCCGGGGCGGCGCCGCACCATCTCGTCTTCGATCGCGCCGCCGCCGGGCCGCGCGCCGCCGCCCGCCGCCAGAAAGTGTTCGACCTCGCCGGCGACAGCATCGCCTGCACCCTGCCCGCGCAGGGCTGGCGGCCGGCCGGGGAGACCGGGTTCTGCCTCGCGCCGCCCGCCGGGGGAGGGGATGTCCGGCTTTCGCTGCGCTGTTTTGCCGCGGGGGCGTCGGGGTTCGAGGTGGGGCTGCGGCTGCTGCCCGCGCCGGTGGCGCCGACACGGCTTGCGATCGGCTTCGCCGCCGCGGATACGGGCCGGCCGATCCATCGCGCCGTGCGCGAGATCAGGCCGGGCGAGAGCGTGGTCTGGCGCTTCGACCTGCCGGTGTTTTTCGGCGAGGTCGACATCGTGTTCGAGGCCGCGGTGGCGGCGGGGGACGGGCCGGGCGGGTGGCTCGAACTCCACGATCCGGCCCTGCTCTGAACCGCGACGGGCCTTCAGGGTGGAGTGGAGCGAGCCGGCGATCGTCCTCAGCGTCGCTGCTTTCGGCGAGAGCGACCTGCGCGCCGTCGTCCTGACCGAGACGCAAGGCGCCTGGCACGGCCTCGCGCGCGGCGGGGCCGGCCGGCGCGGGGCGGCGATCTGGCAGGAAGGCAATCTGATCAACGCCCGCTGGGTCGCGCGGCTGCCCGAACAGCTCGGCAGCATCAGCGGCGAGCTGGTGCATCCCGCCGCCGCGATCGCGATGGCGGACAAGCTGGCGCTGGCGGTGCTGCGCGCCGCCTGTGCCGTCGCGTCCGGGGCGCTGCCGGAACGCGAGCCCCATCGCGGCGCCTTCATCCGGCTTGCCCGGCTGCTGGGCGGCATCGGCGTCGCCGGTGCTGCGCTGCCGGCGCTGGTGCGCTTCGAGCTGGAATTGCTGCGCGAGCTTGGCTACGGGCTCGACCTGTCGTGCTGCGCGCTGACCGGCACGGCGGCGGATCTCGCCTTCGTCTCGCCGCGCAGCGGCCGCGCCGTCTCGCGCGCCGCCGCCGGGGATTGGGCGCCGCGGCTGCTGAAGCTGCCTTCCTTCCTGCTCGACGAGGATGCCGCCGACGACGAGGCCGATCTCGCCGCCTGCCGCGACGGCCTGGCCCTGACCGGCCATTTCCTCGCGCGCGATGCGTTCGGCGCGCGCCACGCCCCGCTTCCCACGTCCCGGCTCGACCTCTATGACCGGCTGACCCGCAGGCTGAACGGAGACGACGATGCCCGATGATCTCCTGGGCAATGTTCAGGACACGAAACTCGCCACCGCCCTTTCGGAGCGGTACCTTGCCTATGCGCTCTCGACCATCATGGCGCGGTCGCTGCCGGATGTGCGCGACGGGCTGAAGCCGGTCCATCGCCGGCTGATCTTCGCGATGCGCCAGCTTCGGCTCGATCCGGGCTCGGGCTTCAAGAAATGCGCCCGCGTGGTGGGCGACGTGATGGGCAAGTTCCACCCGCATGGCGACATGTCGATCTACGAGGCGCTGGTCCGCCTCGCGCAGGATTTCGCCTCGCGCTACCCGCTGATCGAGGGCCAGGGCAATTTCGGCAATATCGACGGCGATAACGCCGCGGCGATGCGCTACACCGAAAGCCGGCTGACCGAGGTCGCCGCCGCGTTGCTGGAGGGGATCGACGAGGACGCCGTCGATTTCCGCCCGACCTATGACAACGAGGATTCCGAGCCCGTCGTCCTGCCCGGCGCGTTTCCCAACCTGCTGGCCAATGGCGCGGCCGGCATCGCCGTCGGCATGGCAACCTCGATCCCGCCGCACAACGCGGCCGAGCTCTGCGCCGCCGCGATCCATCTGATCCGCCATCCTGATGCCGGGACCGCGGCGCTGCTCGATTTCGTGCAGGGGCCGGATTTCCCGACCGGCGGCGAACTGGTCGAGGACCGTGCGACCCTGCTCTCCGCCTACGAGACCGGCCGCGGCTCGCTGCGGGTGCGGGCGCGCTGGAGCCGCAGCGACCTCAAGGGCGGGACGTGGCAGATCGTCGTCACCGAAATTCCCTACCAGGTGCAGAAATCCCGCCTCATCGAGCAGGTCGCGCAGCTGATGTCCGAGCGCAAGCTGCCCTTGCTGGGCGACATCCGCGACGAAAGCACCGAGCGCGTGCGCATCGTGCTCGAGCCGAAATCGCGCACCGTCGATCCGGACATGCTGATGGCGAGCCTGTTCCGCGCCACCGCCTTCGAGCAGCGCTTCAGCATGAACATGAACGTGATCGACGCCGACCGCACGCCGCGGGTGATGGGGCTGCGCGAGATGCTGCGCGCCTGGCTCGATCACCGGCACGAGGTGCTGGAGCGGCGCTCCCGCCACCGGCTCGCCGCGATCGCCCGCCGGCTGGAAATCCTCGAAGGCTATCTCGCGGTCTTTCTCAATCTCGACGAGGTGATCCGCATCATCCGCACCGAGGACGAGCCGAAACCCGCCCTCATCGCCGCCTTCACCCTGACCGACACCCAGGCCGAGGCCATCCTCAACATGCGGCTGCGCAGCCTGCGCCGGCTCGAGGAGATGGAAATCCGCAAGGAGCACAAGGCGCTGACCGCCGAGCGCGCGGCGCTGGATGCGATGATGGCCGATCCGGCGAAGCGCTGGGCGCGGATCGAGGCGGAAATCGAGGCGACGGCCAGCAAATTCGGCGGCGGCCCGGGCGCGCGGCGCACCACGATCAGCGGTGCTGCGGCGCTCACCGAGGTCGCGGTCGAGGCGCTGGTGGAGCGCGAGCCGCTCACCGTGATCCTGTCGGAGAAAGGCTGGATCCGCGCGCTCAAGGGCCATGCCGTGGCCGAGGCCGATCTGAAATTCAAGGAAGGCGACCGGCCGAAGGCGCTGCTGCGCTGCTCCAGCCTCGACCGGGTGACGGTTTTCGTGACCAATGGCCGGGTCTACAGCCTGCGCGCCGCCGAACTGCCGCGCGGCCGCGGCGATGGCCAGGCGATCCGGCTGGCGATCGATCTCGGCAACGAGGACGAGGTGGTGTCGCTGTTCATCGCCGATCCCGAGGCGCGCTATCTCGTTGCCGGCACCGACGGGCGGGGCTTCATCATCTCCGGCGCCGAGCTGGGTGCGGAGAAGCGCACCGGCAAGCAGATCCTCACCGTCCGGCCGGGGCAGGAGGCGATGCTGTGCCGCAAGATCGTGGGCGATCATCTCGCGGTGATCGGGCAGAACCGCAAGCTGCTGGTCTTCCCGCTCGACCAGGTGCCGGAAATGGCCCGCGGCGCCGGCGTGATCCTGCAGAAATACAAGGATGGCGGGCTGGCCGACGCCAAGGGCTTCACCCTTGCCGCCGGGCTGAGCTGGCGCCTTGGCGACAAGCTGCGCACCGAAACGCGGCTCGCCGAATGGCTGGGGGCGCGCGGCCAGGCCGGACGGCTGCCGCCGACCGGCTTCCCGCGCACCGGCACGTTCGGCCCGCCGGACGATGACGCGGGCTGATGCGCGACCCCGCCTGACCGATCGCGCGGGGCTGCCGCTGGCGGGCGGCAGCCTCGCGCTGAATTTCCGCGCCGTCTCGCTGCTTGAGGGGGTGCGCGCCGCGATCGCGGTTGCCGGCACGCTGGGCGCCGGCGCCTTGCTCGGCCTGCCGCAGCTCGGCCTTGCGGCACTCGGCGCGCTGCTCGCCTGTTTCACCGATCCGGGCGGCGCGCTGCGCGCCCGCCTGCCGCCAATGCTGGTCTTCGGCGTCGGCGGGGCGATCTGCCTCGGCCTGTTCCGCTTGCTGGACGGGGTGAGCCCGCTGCTGGCCATTCCGGTCGCCGGGCTCGGCATCTTCTGTTGCAGCCTCGCGCGGATCTATGGTCAGGGCGGGCTGCTCGCCGGCAACCTGCTGGCCGTGACCATCGTCCTCGCGCTCGACATGCCGACCGGCTCGCCCCTCGCCGCAGCGCATGCGGCGTTCGGCTTCTGGGCGGGAGCCGCGGAAGCCGCGATCCTGACCCTCGCCCTCTGGCGCATCCGCCCGTTCGGCCCGGCGCGCGCCGCGCTGGCGGATGCGGCGCTGGCGCTCGCCGAACTGGCCCGCGACCTTGCCGAACGCGAGGCGGATCCCGGCGGCGAGACCGGGTTCGACCTGCACGCCCGCGGCCATCGCCGGGCGGTGCGCGAGGCGATCGAGCGCGCCCGCGCCGTGATCCTGGCCACGCTGCGCCGGCGCGGCGCCGCCAGCCAGCGGGCGAACGTGCTCGTGCTCCGCATCGCCACGTTCGACCAGCTGTTCGGCGCGCTGATCGCGCTGGGCGAGGACATGGCCGCGCATGGCGGCGGCGATCAGGCGTCCCGCCGGGCGGCGGCGGGCATTGGCGACGTGCTGGCGGCGATGGCCCCGGCGCTGGAGGCGGGCCAGTCGCTCGACACCCCTGGCTTCCGCGCCGCACTCGGCGCGCTGCGCGAGGGGGCGGTCATCGCCTTGGGCGATCCGGCGCGGCGCCGGCCGCTCGCCGCGGCGCTCGACCGGCTTTCGGTGCTCATCACCGTCTCGAACGCACCCGGCGCGCCGGTCGCGGCCGAGAGCGCGCAGCCCGGGCTGATCGCCGCCATCCTCGCGCCGCTGCGCTCCAATCTCACCCTGGCGTCGGTGCCGCTGCGCCATGCGCTGCGGACGACACTGGTCGCCACCCCGGTTCTCGCCTTCGTCGCCTGGCTCGGCAACCCGTTCGGCCACTGGCTCGCCATCACCGTGATCCTCGTGCTGCAGCCGCATTTCTCGGCCACCTGGGTGCGCGCGGTCGAGCGGGTCGGCGGCACGGTCGCCGGCGGGCTGCTCGCCGCCGGCATCGGCCTCTTGGTGCACACGAGGCTGGATCTCGCAGTGGCGATGGTGCCGCTCACCATGTTCGCCTTCGCCGTGCGCGGGGTGAACTACAGCGCCTGGGTCGTGCTGCTCACGCCGATGATCGTGCTGCTGATCGAGCAGATCGATCCGGGAGCGAACCAGTGGGTCGTCGCCGCCTCGCGCGTCGGCTTCACGCTGGCCGGCGGCATCCTCGCGGTGGCCGCCAATCTCGTGCTCTGGCCGAGTTTCGAGGGCAACCGGCTTGGCGCGGCGCGGCTTGAGGCCATCGCCGCGCACCGCGCCTATCTCGTCGCGACCTTCGCCCATCTGGCCGCCGCGGCGCCGCCGCCCGAGGCCGCCCGCCGGCAGGCGGGGCTGGCGAGCAACAATCTCGAAGCCTCGATCGCGCGGGTGATGATGGAGCCGCACCGCGATGACGACAAGCTGCTGCGCGCCGCGATCGTCACCGATGCCGCCCTGCGCCGCACCGCCGGCAGGCTGGCGGCGCTCGCCCTCGAACCCCGGCCGGAGGCGGCGTTCAGGGCAGGCTGCCAGGCCTGGGGCGCGGCGCTCGCCGCCTGGTTCGATCCCGACCTGCCGGATCCGCCGCCCTTGCCCCCGCCGGTAGGCCTGCCCGCGATCGATGAGGGGCTTGCGCGGCTGGCCCGGCAGGCCGAACTTGTCCGCGAACGCGTGACGTCGGAGACCACCGCATGAGCGAACAACGCCCATCCCGCCGCAATGGCGGCGTCGTGCGCATCATCGAGGCGCTGCTGTTCGGCGGCCGCTGGCTGCTGGCGCCGCTCTATCTCGCGATGCTGGTGCTGCTGGCGCTGATCGTCGCACGGTTCATCGTCGAGCTCATCCATGCCGCCCCCGGCCTGATCGCGATGAGCGAGACGCAGGTGATCATGGCGACGCTGTCTCTGATCGACCTCTCGCTCACCGCCAACCTGATCGTGCTCGTGATACTCTCCGGCTACGAGAATTTCGTCGCCCGCATCACCCTGGCGGAAGGCGACCGCAGGCCGGAATGGATGGGCAGCATCGATTTCGGCGGGCTCAAGCTGAAAATGCTGGGCTCGATCACCGTGATCGCGGCGGTGCATGTGCTGCGGGTGTTTCTCGAGGTGCGCGCCGAGCCCGACCGCGTCGTGCTGTATCAGTCAGGCCTGATGCTGGCCCTGGTGCTCACCGGCCTATTGCTGGCGCTGACCGACCGCATCGCCGGTCACGACTGAAGCAGCGCCGCGAGGAAGCGGCGGAACCGGTCGGGCTCCACTGTATAGGCCTGCGGCGCGGTCTCGTGGATGCCCTCGCTCAGCAGGCCGATCCGCTGGCCGCGCAGTGCCGCGATCGCCGACTGGTCGAGCGCGTGGCAGCGGATCACGCCGGTCACGCAATCCGGCCCGGCAAAGATCGCGTTGTGCAGCCCCGAGCCCATCGGCCCCACGATCGCCCGCGCGCCGGCGAACAGCCCCATCTGTTCGGCGAAGGGCAGGGTTTCCGGCCGCAGCACGGCGAAGCCGAATTCGTCGCGGGCGATCGCGGCGATCTCGTCCTCGTTGGCGTAGCGGCGCTGCGGCGCATGCGGGTTGGCGAAATCGCCGCGGGCAACGAAGATCCGCTCCATCGGCATTGCCGGCGGGCGGGCGATGCGGGAGAGCATGTGGTCGATCAGCCCGCCCGTGAGCGGGTGATATCCGCCTGTGCGGCCGAGCAGCGGCAGGATGATGGCGTGGTCGAGATCGAGCTGCTCGCGCGCGGAATCGTACCAGATGGCCTCATCTGTATCGACACCGAAATGATCGCGCATGATCGCGATGAACCAGTCCGGCATCTCGCGGTCGAGCACCGGGCGGACCCCGTCGAGCAGCGACAGGAACCGGATGGCCAGCAGCAGCTTCGGCAGCATCTCGATCAGCAGATGGCCATAGACCCGCACGCCCCAGCCGTGAAAGACGAAGCCCGGCCGGGTCTCGCGCCGCACCGGCAGGGCGGCGAGATGCGCCGGCATCGCCCCGTCCTCCTGCTGCACGATTCGGCGAACATAGACAGGCATGACGCTCTCGTCGTCGAGCAGCGCGCCGCCATGCCAGACCAGCCCCGGCCCGGCGAGGCGCGCCCGCATCGGCCCGAGCATGGCGAGGTCGAAGGCCGCGCGCGGCGCCTCGGCGTGAAGCCGGATCCATTCCGGCGCGATGAACTCCGCATCCGCCGGCCGGGGGATGGGCAGGGCCGCCGGCATCGCGGCGCCGGCGAGGCGGATCCGCGGGATCGCGCCGCCCGCCGCGCGCAGCAGGCCGGAGGCTTCAGCGCTCGTAATGGTCGGCCACCAGCCGGTCGAGCAGGCGCACGCCGTAGCCGGTCGCACCTCTCGGGCCGACCGCGCCCTCCTTCGTCGCCCAGGCCATGCCGGCGATGTCCAGATGCGCCCAGGGCACCTTGTTGACGAAGCGCTGGAGGAACTGCGCCGCGGTGATCGAGCCGCCGGCCCGGCCGCCGCCGATATTCTTCATGTCGGCGATGTCGCAATCGATCAGCTTGTCATAGGCATCGCCCATCGGCATCCGCCACACGCCCTCGCCGGTGATCTTCGCCGCCTCGGCGAGCTGGCCGGCCAGCGTGTCGTCGTTCGAGAACAGGCCGGCATTCTCATGGCCGAGCGCCACGATGATCGCCCCGGTCAGGGTCGCGAGGTCGATCATGAAGCGCGGCTGGAACCGCTCCTGCGCGTAGGTCAGCACATCCGCCAGCACCAGCCGCCCCTCGGCGTCGGTATTGAGCACCTCGATCGTCTGGCCCGAGAGGGAGGTGACCACATCGCCCGGCCGCTGCGCGCTGCCGGAGGGCATGTTCTCGACCAGCCCGACCAGCCCGACCGCGTCGACCCGCGCCTTGCGCCCGGCCAGTGCCGCCATCAGCCCGATCACCGTGCCGGCGCCAGCCATGTCCCATTTCATGTCCTCCATCCCGGCGGCGGGCTTGATCGAGATGCCGCCGGTATCGAAGGTCACGCCCTTGCCGATGAAGACCAGCGGATCGCGCGGGACGGCGCGTGCCTTGCGCGCGGGTTTCACCGCCTGCTTCGCCTGCGCCTTGCGGCCGCCGGCCGGGGCTTCCGGCTCGGAGGCGCCGAGCCATTGCATCACCACCACGCGCGGCTCGTTGACGCTGCCGCGGGCAACGCCGAGCAGCGCGCCGAAGCCGCGTTTCTCAAGGTCGCGCTGGTCCATCACCTCGACCTTCACGCCGAGCGACTTCAGCGCCTTCGCACGGTCGGCCATCTCGGCCGGGGTGAGGATGTTGGCGGGCTCGGAGACGAGGTCGCGCGTCAGCTCCACCCCGGCGGCGAGGGCGGCGAGCGGCGTGAAGGCGGTGCGCGTCGCGGCGGCATCCGGCGCCAGCACCGTGAGGCGGGCGAGTTTCGGCCTCTGCTCCTCCTTCTGGCGGGTGCGGTAGCGATCGAACCGGTAGCTGCGCAGCCGCGCGCCGAGGGCGGCATGGGCGAGCAGGGCGGGTTCGAGCGCATCGGCGGCGAGGGCTGCCACCGGCTCCCTCAGCAGCATCGCCGCGGCGGAGGCGCCGGCGCTTTCGGCGCGATGCGGTGTCACGTCCTCGGCGGCGCCGAGGCCGATCAGCACGACCCGGTCGAGACCGCCGCCGGGCGCGATCAGCGTCGCGGTCTGGCCGCGCTTGCCGGTGAAGCGCGCCGCCGCCATCGCCCGGGCGAGGCCGCCATCGAGTGCCGCATCGAGTGCTGCCGCCACCCCCTCCGGTGCGGCCCCCTCGGCCAGCAGCAGGGCGAGGGCGCCGCTTTCGGGCAGCGCGGTCTTGGCAAAGCCGATGTCGATCATGCCGTCTTGTCCCGTTTTCCGTTTCGTTTTGCGTCGCGAACCAGCATGCCCGCCAATTTGGCGTTTTCCAAGCCCCGCGATATCAGGCGCGCATGAATGACAGTGAATTGCTCGAACTCGCCGCCTCGCTGGCCGAGGCCGCGGGGAGTGAAATCCTGGCCGTCCGCGCCGGCGGCTTCGCGGTCGACCGCAAGGCCGACGAAACCCCGGTCACCATTGCCGACACGCGGGCCGAACGCCTGATCGTCGAGGGTCTGCGCCGGGCCGCGCCGGAAATTCCGGTGATCGCCGAGGAGGAGGTCGCCGCCGGGCGGCAGACCGACCCGGGCCAGCGCTTCTGGCTGGTCGATCCGCTCGACGGCACGCGGGAATTCGCCGCCGGGCGGGACGAGTTCGCCGTCTGCATCGGGCTCGTGGTCGATGGGCGGGTGCGTCTCGGCGCGGTCGGCGCGCCGGCGGAAGGGGCGGTGTATGGCGGGATCGTGGGGCAGGGGGCGTGGCGGCAGACCAGCGCCGGCCGTAACCCGATCGCGGCCCGCACGCCGCCGGACGAGGGGATCACCGTCTATGCCTCGCGCCATTACGCCGACGATCCGCAGCTCGCCGCCTATCTCGCCCGCTACAAGGTGGCGCGGCTGACCAATATCGGCTCGGCGCTGAAATTCTGCCGCCTTGCCGAGGGGGCGGCGGATTTCTACCCCCGTCTCGGCCGGACCATGGAGTGGGACACGGCGGCGCCGCAGGCGGTGCTGGAGGCGGCCGGCGGCCGCGTTCTCACCATGGCGGATGAAACCCCGCTGCGCTACGGCAAGCAAGGGTTCGAGAACCCGCATTTCCTCTGCTTCGGCCGCCCTCCCGGCTGAAGGTGTGGGCCGTGCGCTCGCTCAGGGCGCCGGCCAGAGCCAGGCCGCGCCCCGCACGCCCGAGGAATCGCCGTGCTTGTTGCGGACCACCGGCGTGTCGAACGTATCGCTGATGATGTAGGGTTTCATCAGCCCCGGCAGGTCGGTGTAGAGATGGTCGAGGTTGGACAGCCCGCCGCCCAGCACGATCACGTCCGGGTCGAGGATGTTCACGATCATCGCGAGGCCCCGGGCCAGCCGCTCGGCATGTGTCGCGAGGGCGCGGATGGCGCGCTCCTCGCCGGCGGCGGCGCGTGCCGGCAGGCGGCCGGCATCGCGCGCACCCGGCCCATCGGCCTCGGCGGCGAGGGCGGGGCCGGCGATATAGGTTTCGAGGCACCCGGACTTGCCGCACCAGCACCGGCGCAGCGGCATTTCCTCCATGCGCGGCCAGGGCAGCGGGGTATGGCCCCATTCGCCGGCGATGTGATGCCGCCCTTCCAGCACCTTGCCGTCGACCACGATGCCGCCGCCGCAGCCGGTGCCGATGATCACGCCGAACACGCAATGCGCGCCCGCGCCCGCGCCATCCGCCGCCTCGCTCATCGCGAAGCAGTTCGCGTCGTTCGAGACGCGCACGGGCCGGCCGAGCTTGGTTTCGAGGTCCTTGTCGAACGGATTGCCGTTCAGCCGCTCGGAATTGGCGTTCTTGACCAGGCCGGTGGCCGGGCTGATCGTGCCGGGAATGCCGATGCCGACCCCGTGCGCCGTGCCGAGCTGCGCCTCCGCCTCCCGCACCAGTTCGGCGATGGTCTCGATCGTGCGGCCGTAATCCTGGGGGGTGGGCACGCGCTTGCGATGCGCGAGCGAGCCGTCCGGCATCAGCGCCGCGATCTCGATTTTGGTCCCGCCCAGGTCGATGCCGATGCGATAGGTCATGATCTGTCCCGTCCGTTGCGTTCGTCGCCTCTATCACGCCATTGGGCCTATTGCTCAAGAGGCGGCGAGGCGTCACCATGCCGTCATGGCGGACAGGCAGCTCGATGCGCGCTATCTGAAAGGGCCGATGCCGGTGCTGCGGGCGGCCCGCGAACTGCGCCGCCTGGCACCCGGAACGCGGCTGCGCGTGCTGGCGACCGACCCCGGCACCGTCGTCGATTTTCGTGATTTCTGCCGCGATGCCGGCCACGCGCTGGTCTCGTGGAGCGAGGTGAAGGGCGTGTTCAGCTTCACCATTCGTGCGGCCGGCGCCGCGCGCGAGGCCGCGCCCCACGAAGCAGTGCCGCGCGGTCCGGCGACATGAGCTGACGCCTCGGGAAATGTCAGAATAAGGGGAGATACCAAGAAAAATGACCGTGGCCCTGATCACCCATCCTGCCTGCTTCGAGCACGATACCGGCCCGCACCACCCCGAGCGCCCGGCCCGGCTGCGCGCCGTGCTCGCCGCGCTGGAGACCCCCGAATTCCAGCACCTGCTGCGCGAGGTCGCCCCCGAAGCCCCCGAGTCGGCGCTGCGGGCGGTGCATCACGACGCCTATGTCGACTCGATTCTCGCGAAACTGCCGGCAGAGGGCGAGAAGGTGCATCTCGACGCCGACACGCTGATGAGCCGGGGCAGCCTTGCCGCCGCGCTGCGCTCGGCCGGCGGTGCCATGCGCGGGGTCGACGCGGTGATGGAGGGCTGGGCGCGGGCCGCCTTCGTCGCCACCCGCCCGCCCGGCCATCATGCCGAACCCGACCGGGCGATGGGGTTCTGTCTCTTCGCCAATGCCGCGATCGCCGCGCACCATGCCCGCGCGCGGGGCCTCCGGCGCATCGCCGTGGTCGATTTCGACGTGCATCACGGCAACGGCACCCAGGCGATGTTCGAGACCGATGCCGACCTGTTCTATGCCTCGTCGCACCAATACCCCTGCTACCCCGGCACCGGCCGGCCCTCCGAGCGCGGGGTGGCCGGCAATATCGTCAATGCCGTGCTGCCGCCGGGCTCGGGCTCCGAGGCCTTCCGCGCCGCCTGGCAGGAGACGCTGCTGCCGGCGCTGGAGCGTTTCGCGCCCGAGCTGCTGATCGTCTCGGCCGGGTTCGATGCGCATAAATTCGACCCGCTCGCCGAACTCAACGTGGAAACCGCCGATTTCGCCTGGCTGACCGAGGCGCTGGTGGGCATTGCCGACCGTCATTGCGGCGGCAGGGTGGTCTCGCTGCTCGAAGGCGGGTACGACCTCGATGCACTCGCCGCCGGCACCGCCGCCCATGTCCGCGCCTTGATGCGGCACTGATCCGGGGCTAGAGCATCATCCGGTCAGATGGAATGATATGGCCGGATAAAGATGCTCTGATAATCAACAGGATAGAGCATCATCCGGTCAGATGGGATCATCCGATCAGTTAAAGAAGCTCGGTTTGTCAATATGATAGAGTGCTACATTCGATCCATGGGATCGAAAAGGTCTCTATCGCGAGGAAAACTTGGGAGTTTTGATCATGGCCGCAGCCAAGCCGGATGCCGGCGCCCCCGATACGGGGCCGGACATCGACAAGTTGTCCTTCGAGGATGCCCTGGCCGAGCTTGAGCGCATCGTGCGCGGGCTGGAAACCGGGCAGCAGAAACTTGAGGACGCGATCGCGGCTTATGAGCGTGGCAGTCGCCTCAAGCAGCATTGCGAGGCGCGTCTGGCCGAGGCGGAGAGCCGCGTGCAGTCGATCGTCGCGCGCGCCGATGGCGCCCTCGCGCTGAAGGACGACCAGTGAGCGCCGCCGGGTCGGATGACGCCCTCGCCGCGGCGCTGCGCGATGCCGCCGCACTGATCGAGACCGAGCTGGACGTGCTGTTGCCCCTGCCGGAGGGCGAGGAGCGGCCGCTGGTCGAGGCGATGCGCTACGCGGTGCTCGGCGGCGGCAAGCGGATGCGCGGTTTCCTCGTGATCGAGACGGCGCGGCTGTTTTCGGTCAACCTCACCTGCGCGGTGCGGGTGGCCGCCGCGGTCGAGATGCTGCACGCCTATTCGCTGGTGCATGACGACCTGCCGGCGATGGACGATGACGATCTGCGCCGCGGCAAGCCCTCCTGCCACAAGGCCTTCGACGAGGCGACCGCGATCCTCGCCGGCGATGCGCTGCAGACCCGCGCCTTCGAGGTGCTGGCCGAGCCCGATACCCATTCCGACCCCGAGGTGCGCTGCGAACTGGTGCTCGCCCTTGCGGCGGCCTCCGGCGCGCGCGGCATGGTCGGCGGCCAGATGATCGACATCGTCTCGGAAGGAAAGCAGCTCGAACCGCCGGTGATCACCCGCCTGCAAGCGCTCAAGACCGGGCGGCTGATCCAGTTCAGCGCCGAGGCCGGCGCCATTCTCGGCCGCGCGCAGGGCTCGCAGCGCCACCATATCGCCGGCTACGGGCGGGATCTCGGCGCGGCCTTCCAGATCGCCGACGACATTCTCGACGAGGAAGGCTCGGCTGCGAGCCTCGGCAAGACCGCCGGCAAGGATGCGGCCCAGGGCAAGGCGACGATGGTCGCGGTGATGGGCATCGAGCGCGCGCGCACCCATGCGGCGCATCTCGCCAGCCAGGCCGCCGCCTATCTCGACGGGTTCGGCGCGCAGGCCGACCTGCTGCGCGGCCTCGCCGCCTTCACCGTCAGCCGCCGGAGCTGACCGGCGGGCGATGCGGATCGTCATCGCCAGCCGGATTCTGAACGAGGAGGACATTGTCGAGGCCTTCGTGCGCCACAACGCGACCTTCGCGGCGCACCTGCTCTTCCTCGACAATGGCAGCACCGACCGCACACTCGCGATCCTGCTTGCGCTGCGCGACGAGGGGCTGCCGATCTCGGTGTTCCAGGCGCGCGCCGTCGGCTTCGACGAGGCGCGGGTGAATTCCTGGCTCTACGAGACCGCGGACGGGCTGCACCGGGCGGACTGGGTGGCGTTTCTCGACGTCGACGAGTTCATCGTCGCGGGCGAGGACGGGCTGGCCCCGCTTCTGGCCGCCGCACCGGCGCCGGCGGTGGCGCTTCCGCTCGTGAATTATCACGATACCGCCGATGACGATCCCGCCGAGCTGGTCATTCCGCGGCGGCTGCGCTGGCGCGCGCGGCAGATGCCGCCGGTGCCCAAGGTCATCGTGCGCGGCGGCTTCGGGGCGCGCTGCGCGATCGCACCGGGCAATCACGGCGCGTCGGTCGATGGCGTCGCATTGCCGCACGTGGGGCTGCCCGGCGCTTCACTCGCGCATTATCCCCGCCGCTCCGGTTGGCACGACCTGCAGAAATCCGCCATCGGCTGGCTCAAGGTGCTGGCCGCCGGCGGGCACGCGGCGCAGGCGGGGTATTCGGCGCATTACCGGGTGCCCTTCGAGCGTCTGCGCGATGCGCCGGCAAGCCTGCTGCGCGAGCCGGCCTATCTCGCCCAGCCGGTCGATCCGGCGCGGATGGTGCTCGACCCGATCGCGTATAGCGGCGGCGAGTTGCGCCATACGGTGCCGTCCGACCCGGCGATGCGCGCGCTCGCGGCAGCACTGCACCATGCCGAGGCGCTTGCCCGTGCCCATGGGCGGCTGCTCGACGAATCGGCCGAGGCGCGCAGCCTGGTCGCGCGATGGAACGGCGAGCGCAACTTCCTGTTCTGACCGGATGACGCTTCCAGAGCGTCGTCCGATCGGATGACGCCCTCGCGTCGCTCAGCCTTCCCGCGCCCGTTCGCGCAGCACGTATTTCTGGATCTTGCCGGTCGATGTCTTCGGCAGCTCGCTGAACACGATGCGCTTCGGCGCCTTGAAACGCGCCATGTTCTGCTGGCAGAAGCCGATGATCTCCTCCGCCGTCGCGGTCATCTCCGGCCGCAGCACGACGAAGGCGCAGGGCACCTCGCCCCATTTCTCGTCCGGCGCGGCCACCACGGCCGCCTCCAGCACCGCCGGATGCCGATAGAGCACGGTCTCGATCTCGATGGTGGAGATGTTTTCCCCGCCGGAAATGATGATGTCCTTCGAGCGGTCCTTGAGCTCGATATAGCCATCCGGGTGCATCACGCCGAGATCGCCGGTCGCGAACCAGCCGCCGGCGAAGGATTTTTCCGTCGCCGCCGCGTCCTTCAGGTAGCCCATCATGACGATGTTGCCGCGCAGGAACACCTCGCCCATCGTCGTCCCGTCGGCCGGCACCGGCGCGCGGGTGGCCGGATCGGCGACCATCGCCCCTTCCTCGACCGCGTAGGTCACGCCCTGCCGCGCCCGCAGCGCCGCGCGTTCCGGCGCCGGCCGGCCATCCCACGCCTCCTGCCAGGCGCAATAGGTCACCGGGCCGTAGGTTTCGGTCAGCCCGTAGACATGGGTGAGATCGACGCCGAGCCCTTCCATCGCCTCGATCACGGCGGCAGGCGGCGGCGCGCCCGCGGTCATCATCGCGACCCCGCGCCCGGCATAGACCGCGCGCTGCGGCTCCGGCGCGTTGATCATCATGTTCATGATCACCGGGGCGCCGCAGAGATGCGTCACCCCATGCCGCTCCACGGCGGCGGCGATATGCGCCGCGTCGATCCGCCGCAGGCAGACATGCGTTCCCGCCAGCGCGGTGATGGTCCAGGGGAAGCACCAGCCGTTGCAGTGGAACATCGGCAGCGTCCAGAGATAGACCGGGTGCTGGCGCATGTTCCAGGTGATGGCGTTGCCGAGCCCGTTCAGATAGGCGCCGCGATGATGATAGACGACGCCCTTGGGCTTGCCGGTGGTGCCGGAGGTATAGTTCAGCGCGATCGCCGACCATTCGTCGTCGGGGAATTGCCAGTCGAATCCCGCCGTGCCGGTGGCGAGAAAGTCCTCGTACTCCATCGCGCCGAGACGCGCGCCGCCCGGCCCCTCGGGATCGTCGATATCGATCACCGGCGGCGCGGCATCGCCTAGCTCGGCCAGCGCCGCCCCGATCACCGGCGCGAATTCGGTGTCGGTCAGCAGCAGCTTCGCCTCGCCATGGCGCAGGATATAGGCGATGGTCGGCGCATCCAGCCTGGTGTTGAGCGTGTTCAATACCGCCCCCGCCATCGCGACCCCGAAATGCGCCTCGACCATGGCCGGGATGTTGGGCGCCATCACCGCGACGACATCGCCCCGCCCGATCCCCCGCGCCGCCAGCGCCGCGCCGAGCTGCTTGCAGCGGGCGAAGGTTTCCGCCCAGCTCCGCCGGATCGCGCCGTGAACCACCGCCGTCCGTTCCGGCCAGACCCTCGCCGTCCGCGCGAGGAAGGAGAGCGGCGACAGCGCCTGGTAATTCGCTGCGGTCTTTTCGAGGCCGGCGGTGAAATCGGTCATGGGGTTTCCTCGGCGTGGCGGTTTGTTTGCCGGCAGGATATCAGCCGCTTCCCCGCGCCGCCATCCCGCCCGCGCGCGACGATGTGAACGGGAAGGGGCGCGGATGACGCTGGACATGGCGGGGTGGGGCGCCAAGATCGGCATCGGTCAGCGGGATGCCCGCCGGCGCCGGACCGCCTCATCCCGCCTTGCCAGACTTGCCGAAATCCCAGACTTGCCGAAATCCCAGACTTGCCGAAATCGAAGGAGTCACGCCGATGATCCGTTCCTTCCTGCCCCTTGCCGCGGCGGCGCTGGTCCTGCCCGTGGCCGCCCTGCCTGCCACCGCCCTGGCCGCGCCGCCCGCGCCGCCCGCGGCGATCGTGGTCGTGCCCGTCGCGGTGCCGGTGGTGGCGATGCCCGCCGCCCCGATGGCCCTGTTCCGCGAGATGGACGCGATGCAGCGCGCGATGCAGGTGCAGATGGCAGCGCTCGCGCGTCTTGCCGCGCGCCCGCCGGCGCTCCCGGCGATGGCCGGCCTCGCCGCGCCGCCAGTCGGCGGCGTGCGCATCACCATGGTCGCCGCCGGCGGGGGCAAGGGTGTGTGCAGCGAGCAGATGGAGATCATGCCGGGGCACGATGGAAGGATGCACGTCTTCGTCCGCCGCAGCGCCGGCTGCGCGCCGCAGGCCGCCGCGATGCCCTCCCACCCGCCGCATAAGCTTGGCGGCTACCCGCCGCGGGCGCTTGGCGGCTATCCGCCGCAGGCCCGTCCGCGTCTGCCGGCGGACGCGCTGCCGCCGCCCTCGAGGATGATCGAGGCGGAGGACCTGGTTCCCGGCCGGGCGCGCGCGGCCGGCTGAGGCCGCAAGATCCGGCGCCGCCCGGTCTGCCCTGCGCCGCCGGCCTTGCCGGATCGGCGGGAGCCAGATAGTAGGGATCGCCAAGGTCCGCAAACCGGCAAGGACGCACCATGGCTCCCAGCAACGACGTTTCTCTCCCGCGCGGCGCAGACCGCATCACCGAGGCCTATGCCTTCGATGATGTGCTGCTTGTGCCCGGCTTTTCCACGGTGCTGCCGGCTGCGGCGAGCACCCGCACGCGGCTGACGCGCACCATCTCGCTCAACATCCCGGTCATTTCCGCCGCGATGGACACCGTCACCGAGGCGCAGATGGCGATCGCCATGGCGCAGCAGGGCGGCATCGGCGTGGTGCACAAGAACCTCTCGATCGAGGACCAGGCCGACCATGTCCGCCAGGTCAAGAAATTCGAGAGCGGCATGGTGGTCAACCCGCTCACCATCCATCCCGAGCAGACCCTGGCCGAGGCACAGGCGCTGATGGCGCAGCACCGGATTTCCGGCGTTCCCGTGGTCGAGCGCGGCACCAACCGCCTTGTCGGCATTCTCACCCATCGCGACGTCCGCTTCGCGACCGACCCCGCCGCCCGCGTCCACGAACTGATGACGCGGGATAACCTTGTCACCGCGCCGGCGAACGTGGCGCCCGAAGTTGCCCGCTCGCTGCTGCACAAGCACCGGATCGAGAAGCTGCTGGTGGTGGACGAGGCCTATCGCTGCGTCGGCCTGATCACCGTCAAGGACATGGACAAGGCGGAGGCGCATCCGCTGGCCAACAAGGACGAGCTTGGCCGCCTGCGCGTCGCCGCGGCGACCGGCGTCGGCGAGGACGGCGCGCGTCGCGCCGAGGCGTTGATCGCGGCCGGGGTGGATGTCGTCGTGGTCGATACCGCGCACGGCCATTCCGAGGGCGTGCTGCGCGCCGTCGCCCGGATCAAGGAACGCTCGAACGCGGTGCAGATCGTCGCCGGCAACGTCGCCACCCCCGAAGCCGCCGCGGCGCTGATCGAGGCGGGGGCGGATGCGATCAAGATCGGCATCGGGCCGGGCAGCATCTGCACCACAAGGGTCGTCGCCGGCGTCGGCGTGCCGCAATTCTCCGCCGTGATGGAAACCGCCGCCGCCTGCCACGCGGCGGATGTCCCCGCCATCGCCGATGGCGGCATCCGCACCTCGGGCGACGTGGTCAAGGCGCTCGCCGCCGGCGCCGATTGCGTGATGATTGGCTCGCTCCTCGCCGGCACCGACGAGGCGCCCGGCGAGGTGTTCCTCTACCAGGGACGATCCTACAAATCCTATCGCGGCATGGGCAGCCTCGGCGCGATGGCCCGCGGCTCGGCCGACCGCTATTTCCAGCAGGACATCAAGGATTCGCTGAAGCTCGTGCCGGAAGGCATCGAGGGCCGCGTCGGCTACAAGGGGCCGATGGCAGGCGTCGTGCACCAGCTCGTCGGCGGCCTGCGCGCCGGCATGGGCTATACCGGCTGCGCCACGATCGCGGAGCTGCAGACCAAGGCGCAGTTCCGCCGCATCACCGGCGCCGGCCTGCGCGAGAGCCACGTTCATGACGTGGCGATCACGCGCGAGGCCCCGAATTACCGGCAGGACTGAGACTTGACCCCCGCGGGCCGGCTGCAGGCGGCAATCGAGCTGCTGGAGGCGATCGAGACGGATCGCCGCCCAGCCGACGCCATCGCCAACGACTTCCTGCGCACCCGCCGCTTCATCGGCGGCGGCGACCGGCGCGAGATCAGCGAGATCGTCTGGTCGGTGCTGCGCGCCCGCCGCCGGCTCGGCTGGTGGCTCGACCGTGTCGAAGCCGAGCCGACGGCGCGCCTGCTGATCGCCGCGCTGCACGTGCTCACCGGCATGAAGGCACAGCGCGTCGCCGGCCTGTTCGGCGTGATGCGGTTCGCCCCGCCGCCGCTCGACGCCGCCGAGCGCCGCGCGCTCGACCGGCTCGATACCCACACGCTCGATCATCCCTCGATGCCCGAGGCGATCCAGCTGGAAATCCCCGATTTCGCGCTGCCCCTGCTGCGGGAGCGCTTCGGCGACCGGCTGGCGGCCGAATGCGCCGCGATGATGCAGCCCGCGCCGCTCGATCTGCGGGTCAACCTGCTCAAGGCGACCCGCGAGGCGGCGCTGGATGCGCTGGCCGGCGCCGGGCTGAAGGCGGAGATCACGCGGCTCAGCCCGTGGGGCCTGCGCCTCGCCGGCCGGCAGAACGTCACCGTCGCGGCCCCGTTCCGCGACGGGCTGGTCGAAATCCAGGACGAGGGCAGCCAGCTCGTCGCCCTGCTCGCCGGGGCGCAACCGGGCATGCGCGTCGCCGATTACTGCGCAGGCGCCGGCGGCAAGACGCTGGCGATGGCGATGACGATGGCCAACAAGGGACACATCATCGCCTGCGATGTCTCCGCGCCGCGGCTCGATGGCGCGATCCGCCGGCTGCGCCGCGCCGGGGTCCACAATGCCGAGCGCCACCTGCTCGAATCGGGCGACAAATGGGTGAAGCGCCAGGAGAAGAAATTCGACCGCGTGCTGGTCGATGCGCCCTGCACCGGCGCGGGCACCTGGCGGCGCAACCCGGATGCGAGGCTGAAGCTGACCGAGACCGACCTTGCCGAGCTCACGGCCAAGCAGGCGGCGATCCTCGATGCCGCGCAGCGCCTGGTCAAGCCGGGCGGCTGGCTGGTCTATGCCACCTGTTCGGTGCTGCGCCCGGAGAACGAGGCGCAGATCGAGGGCTTTCTCGCCCGCCATCCCGATTTCGCGATCCTGCCGGTCGCCGACGGATTGCCGGCCTATCTGCATGGCGACACGCTGCGCCTGTCCCCGGCGCGCGACGGCACCGACGGATTTTTCGCCTGTCGGATGGAGCGGCGTGGATGATCGCGATCCGCCGCGCCCGCACCGCGGATGCGCGCGGCATCGGCGCCGTGCACGTGGAAAGCTGGCGGAGCGCCTATGCCGGCGTCCTGCCCGAACCAGTGCTCACCGGCCTCTCGGCGCCGGACCAGGCGGAGTATTACAACCGGGTGATCCGCAGCGGTGCCGTCGTGCATGTGGCGGTCGCCTCCGGTCCCGAACGGCCTGAAGCCGGCCGAAGCGGCGATGTCGTCGCCTTCGTGACCGGGCGGCGCCGTGGCGATGGCGTCGCCGATGCCGAGATCGAGACGCTTTACGTGCTCGACGATTTCCGCGAGCGCGGGCTCGGCCGGCAGCTGCTCACCGCGGCGATGGCGCATCTCGCCGGACGGGGCTGCGCCTCGGCGATCCTGTGGGTCCTGGCCGACAATCCCGCCCGCTGGTTCTACGAGCGCATGGGCGGGCGGCGCGTGGCGGATGGCAGCGTCGAGGTCGGCGGGGTCGACGTGCCGCAGATCGCCTATCGCTGGGACGGGATCGAGCGCTTCATCTGACATCCCTGGCACGGGGATGCGCCGCCTGCCAGACATCCATCAGCCGCGCGGTATCCACCGCGGTGTAGCGCTGGGTCGTCGAGAGGCTGGCATGGCCGAGCAATTCCTGGATCGCCCTGAGATCGGCGCCGTTGGCCAGCAGATGCGTCGCGAAGGAATGGCGCAGCGCATGGGGTGTCGCATGCTCCGGCAGGTTGTTCAGCCGGCGGAAGTCGCGCAGCCGGCGCTGCACCACGCCGGGATTGAGCCGCCCGCCGCGCGCGCCGAGAAAAAGCGGCGACTCGGGCGCAGGTGCGGGGTGATGCCGCAGCCAGGCGGCGATTTCCCGCCGCAGCACCGCCAGCAGCGGCACGATCCGCTGCCGCCCGCCCTTGCCGCGAACCACGAGCGGCGCGCCGTCCGGCGGCAGATCGCCGATATCGAGCCCCAGCGCCTCGTGGATGCGCAGCCCGGCGCCATAGAGCAGCGCCATCAAGGCCGTGTCGCGCGCCGCAAGCGCCGGGCTTGCCGCATCGTCGCCGAGGCTTTCGACCACGGCGACGGCATCCGGCGCGCTCAGCGCGCGGGGCAGGGGGCGGCGTGCTCGGGGCGTGCGCAGCAGGAAGGGCGCCTCGTTGACGATGCCGTGGCGGCGGCGAAGCCAATGGAAAAAGCTGCGCACCGCGGAGAGTTTCTTCGCCCGCGTCGCGTTGCCGATGCCATCGGCGGCGTCCCTCGCCAGCCAGGCCCGGAAATCCGCAAGGCTCAGCGCCGCGAGATCGGCCCCTGCGGGCTCGGCGCCGATATGCCGGCTGACGAAGCCGACAAATCCGGCGAGATCCGCGCCATAGGTCGACACGGTGAGCAGTGCGGCCCGCCGCTCGCCGGCCAGGTGGCCGAGAAAGCCGAGGCGCAGCGCCTCGGCCGTGGTCCTGCCGGCCTCAGCCGCCGGCCCGTCTGGTGGCGAGTCCGACATTGACGATCCCGGATTTGCGCACGGTGTCCATCACCTGCATCAGACGCTGGTAGCGGATATCCTTGTCGCCGGCGATGACGACATCGACATTCCGCTTCGCCGCGAGAACCTGGCCGAGATAGTCGCGCAGCCCCGCCAGGGTAACCACCTGGTTCTTCACATGCAGCGCGCCGGCGGCGTCGATCATCACCACCACCTGGGCGGGCTTGAGTTCCTTCGCCGTCTGCGCGCCCGGCAGCTTCAGCGCGACGCCGGAATCGGGGATCATCTTCAGCACGATCATCACGAAGAACACGAGCAGGAACATCATGATGTCGATCATCGGCACGATTTCGAGCCGCGGGCGTTCGCGCTCGATGAGGTCGCGGCGGCGGCGCATCGCTCAGACCCGCGCCACGCCGGCGGCGCGGCGTTTCGGCGCGTCCTCGGCCGCATCGTCACCGGCGAGGCCGCGCCCGTGCAGCCGGTTGATCAGCACCACCTTGATGAGTTCGAGCTGCTGCACGATCCGGCGGGTCAGGTTGTTGAAATAGTTGACGAGATAGACCGCGATGATGGCGATCAGCAGGCCGGCGCCGGTCGAGACCAGCGCATCCGCGATCCCGCCCGTCACCTTCGCCGGGCCGCCATTGCTCGACAGCACGTCGAAGGCCTGGATCATGCCGATGATCGTGCCGAACAGGCCGAGCAGCGGGGCGATCGTCACCGCGGTGTCGAGAATCCAGAGCCCGCGGGTGATCCGCGGCATCGCGTCCATGATCTCTTCCTCGAGATGGTTGTCGAGCTCGTCGGCGGTTTCCCCGCGCGAGGCGAGGGCGGTGGCGATGAGGTGGCCTTGCAGCGTCGTGCCGTGGCGCGCGGCGAGGTCGCGCAGCCCGGCCGGATTGCCGTAGCCCACCGCGCGCAGCGCGGCATGGATACGCCGCCCGGCGCCGAGCGTGCGCGTGAGCAGCCAGAACCGTTCGAGCCCGACCACGATCGTCACCAGCAGCAATACCGGCATCACCGCCAGCAGGCCGCCCGTCATCATGACCAGACGGACGATTTCATTCATCGGCTCAGCTCCTCGTTCATCCTGCCCCGCGCTGGCGCGCCGCCGGGGCGGTTCAATCCTATAGCCGCAATCCGCGCGGGGGCGAAAACCCGCCCGCCGATCTCAATCCCGACCATCGCTCTAGCCGCGAACGCGGATCTGGATGGGCACCGCGAAACTCTTGTCGGCGGTGCCGGGGAAGGGCGGGAAATGATGCTGCCGCACCGCATCGAGTGCGGCGCGATCGATCAGCGGGTTGCCGCTGCTGCGGTAGATCCGTGCTGAGAGCAGCTTTCCATCCGGGGCGAGGGTGAATTCGATGAACGCGATGCCGCGAACGCCGAGCATGCGCATCGTCTGCGTGACATGCACCTCGCGCTGCAACGGTGCGCGCAGGCTGGCGGCGTATTGCGCGAAATCGAAAGCCGGCTGCGGCGGCGGCGTCTTCGCCTTCGGCGGCGGCGCGGGATGCGGCACCGGATGGGGAACCGGGTGTTGCTTCGGCGCCGGGCGCGGCGGCGGCGGGCGATGCACCACTTTCGGCAGCGGCCTCGATAGCGGTTTGGGGGGCGGCATCGGCGATGGCGCGGGCGGTGGCGGCAGCGGTGCGGGTTGCGGCGGCGGCGGGACCGGCGGCGGCGGCACCGGCAGCGGCGGGGGCGGCGGCTGCACCGGCTTGGGTGGCAGCGGCAAGGGCGGCGCGAGCCGGACCAGGTGCACGGTGGTCGCCGGGACGATGGGCGTGCGGTAGCGCGGCAGGTGCCGGGCGGCGTAGAGCGCGCCGGCGGCGATCAGCCCGACCAGCGCGAGCCCCGCCGCCGTTGCGCGCGGCAGGCCAAGCTCGTCCGGCCGCCAGGAGCGGGCGGCGCCGTTCGTCGTCGCCCCCTCCGTCGTCATGCGCGGCTCGGGTGCTGGTCCGGGTTGCTGGTCACGCCCCTGTCTTCGGGGGGCGGCCCAGGGCTGTCAAGGCGCCGCTCCGGCCTCGATGCGGCGGCCGAGCCGTCCGGCGAGATCGCAGATGAACTGCCACGCCACCCGCCCCGACCGCGCTCCCCGCGTCACCGACCATTCCACCGCCTCGGCATGCAGGGTTTCGGTGTCGACATCGAGGGCGAACGCCTTCGCATACCCCTCGATCATGGCGAAGAAGGTCTGCTGATCACAATTGTGAAAGCCGAGCCAGATGCCGAACCGGTCCGAGAGCGACACTTTCTCCTCGGTCGCTTCCGAGGCGTGGATCGCGGTGCTGCGCTCGTTCTCGATCATGTCGCGCGGCATCAGGTGCCGCCGGTTCGAGGTCGCGTAGAACAGCACGTTGTCCGGCCGGCCCTTGATCCCGCCATCGAGCACCGATTTCAGCGCCTTGTAGTCGGCATCCTCGCGCTCGAAGCTGAGATCGTCGCACAGGATCAGGCACTGGCGGGGCTGGCCGCGCAGGATGTCGAGCAGCGCGGGCAGGGTGGCGATGTCCTCGCGATGGATCTCGATCAGCGCGAGGCTGCCGGGATAGGCCCGATTCGCCGCCGCATGCGCGGCCTTCACCAGCGAGGACTTGCCCATCCCGCGCGCCCCCCACAGCATCGCGTTGTTGGCCGGCAGGGCGCGGGCGAAGCGCAGCGTGTTCTCGGTCAGGATGTCCTTCTGCCGCTCCACGCCCTGCAACAGCCCGATCGGCACGCGCGAGACCTGCTCCACCGGCTCCAGCGCCGCGCGCTCGGGATGCCAGACATAGGCATCGTGCGCGGTCACCTCGGCCGCCGGCGGCGGCGGCGGGGCGAGGCGGTCGAGCGCATCGGCGATGCGGGCGAGCAGGTCGTGTGTCGGCTGGTCCATGACGTCTCCTCAGGCAGGCCCCGCGCGGCTTGACGGGGCGGGCGTGCAAACTATGGTCCCGCCCGAGCAAGGACAAGCTTCACCACAGCAGATCGGGATATTCCGCATGTTCATCGCCACCGCCTACGCTGCCGGACAGTCATCGCCATCGGACATCACGGCGGCGGTGATCAATTTCGCACCGCTGGTGCTGATCGTCATCGTCTTCTACTTCATCCTGATCCGCCCGCAGCAGCAGCAGGCCAAGGCCCAGAAGGCGCGGCTCGCCTCGATCCGCCGCGGCGACAAGGTGGTGACTGGCGGCGGCATTGTCGGCCAGGTGGTCAAGGCGCTGGACGGCGCCGAGGAAATCGAGGTCGACATCGCCCCCAATGTCCGCATCACCGTGCTGCGCAGCACGATCAGCAACGTGCTGACCGATTCGAAGCCGGCCGAGACCAAGGCGGCCGAGCCGAAGAAGAAGTAGGCGCCGCAAACGGCAACGGCCCCGGAGCGAAACTCCGGGGCCGCGAATATCGTCAGGCTTTGCCCGGCCTCAGCCCAGCAGATGCGCGGCGTGGGCGTAGTTGGCCAGATTGTCGAGCCAGTTCTGGATATAGTCCGGCCGGCGATTGCGGAAATCGAGATAGTAGGAGTGTTCCCACACATCGAGGCCGAGCAGCGGCTTGCCCTCGCCCGTCGCGACCGGGTTGGAGCCGTTCGGCGTCTTGGTGACGGCGAGCTTGCCGCCCGGGGTCAGGATCAGCCAGGCCCAGCCCGAGCCGAACTGGGTGGTGCCGGCGGTCTTGAACGCGTCCTTGAACTGCGCGACGCCGCCGAAATCCTCGACGAGCTTCGCCTCCAGCCGGCCCGGCAGCTTGCCGCCATCGGTGGGCGACATGCACTGCCAGAACAGGTTGTGGTTCCAGTGTTGCCCGGCATTGTTGAACACCGGCGCGAGATCGGCCTTGTTGTAGGTGAAGGCGACGATCTCCTCCAGGCTCTTGCCCTGCAGGTCGGCGTTCTTCTCGACGAAGCCGTTCAGCGCCGTCACATAGGCCTGATGGTGCTTGCCGTGGTGAAGTTCGAGCGTTTCCTGGCACATGCCATGCGCGGCAAGGGCTGCGTGCGCATACGGCAACGCGGGGAGTTCAAAGGCCATGGGGCATCTCCGATCCGGTTTGGGCTTCTGTTTCGGCGCCGGCACGGGGCGTGCCGACCGCTCGCACGGTAGCTATGGTCCGGCCCTGCCAGCGTCAAGCATCGAAAGAGTTTCGCAATGACCGAACCCGACCTCGCCGCCCTTCTCCGCCGCGTTGATCCGGACCGTTTTCTCGGCGCGATCTTCGCCCCGCCGGAAGCACGGCGCTGGCTGTTCGTGCTCTACGCCTTCAACCACGAGCTGGCCCGCGCGCGCGAGGTGGCGAGCCAGCCGCCGCTGGCGCTGATCCGGCTGCACTGGTGGCGCGAGGTGGTGGAAGGGGCCGAGCGCGCCCATCCGCTGGCCGCTTCCCTCCGCGCCGGCCTCGCCGGGGGCATCTTTTCCGCCGCCGCGCTGACCGCGCTGATCGATGCGCGCGAGGCCGAGGCCGAACCGATTCCCGACCGCGCCGCCTTTCTCGCCTATGCGCGCGGCACGGCGGGCGGGCTGGCGCGGAGTGCCGGCACGGTGCTTGGCGTGACCGATTTCGATGAGCTGGCGGCGCTGGAGGATCTCGGCACCGGCTATGGCATTGCCGGCATTCTCCGCGCCGCCCCGGCACTTGCAGCCGCCGGGCGCGACCTGCTGCCGCAGGACGGCACCGATCCCGCATCCCTGCGCGAGGATGCCGCCCGCCTGCTGCGCCGCCGGGCGCCGCGCCAGGGCCTCGCCGCCGCCCTGCCGGCGGTGCTCGCCCGTCGCGATCTGCATCGCCCCGCCGGCCCGGCGCCGCGTGGCCTTGCCGACCGGATCGCCGTCATTTTCGCCGGGCTGACCGGGCGCTGTTGAGCCGCACCCCTCGCCCCCGCGCGGCGCAGGTGATATGACGCCGGCATGACTGACACGACCGACCAGACCGAAGGGCCAAGCGGCCAGGTGCCCGTGACGATCGAGCAGGAGATGCGCCGCTCCTATCTCGATTACGCCATGTCCGTGATCGTCTCGCGCGCCCTGCCGGATGCGCGGGACGGGCTGAAGCCGGTGCATCGCCGCATCCTCTACGCCATGCAGGAATCGGGCAACACGCCGGACAAGCCCTATCGCAAATCCGCCCGCATGGTCGGCGATGTCATGGGCAAGTATCACCCGCATGGCGACGCCGCGATCTATGACGCCGCGGTCCGCATGGCCCAGGGCTTCTCGATGCGGGTGCCGCTGATCGACGGCCAGGGCAATTTCGGCTCGGTCGACGGCGATCCGCCGGCAGCGATGCGCTACACCGAGGCCCGCCTCGCCGATGCCGCGATGGCGCTGCTCGCCGATATCGACAAGGACACGGTCGATTTCCAGCCGACCTATGACGAGAGCGACAGCGAGCCCCGCGTCCTGCCCGCCGCCTTCCCGAACCTGCTGGTCAATGGCGGCAACGGCATCGCCGTCGGCATGGCGACCAACATTCCCCCCCACAATCCCGCCGAGATCATCGACGCGACGCTGCATCTCATCGCCCAGCCGGAGGCGACGCTGGATGATCTGATGCGGATCGTCCCCGGCCCGGATTTCCCGACCGGCGGCATCATTCTCGGCCGCTCCGGCATCCGCAGCGCCTTCGAGACCGGCCGTGGCGGCATCGTCGTGCGCGCGCGGACCGTCATCGAGGAAATCCGCAAGGACCGCATGGCGATCATCGTCGGCGAGCTGCCCTACCAGGTGAACAAGGCGACCCTGCTCGAACGCATCGCCGAGCTGGTGCGGGCCAAGGAAATCGAGGGCATCGCCGACCTGCGCGACGAGAGCGACCGCGAGGGCATGCGGATGGTGATCGAGCTGAAGCGCGACGCCACGCCGGAAATCGTGCTCAACCATCTCTACCGCTTCACCCAGATGCAGACCGGCTTCGGCATCAACATGCTCGCCCTCGATGGCGGCCGGCCGCGCCAGCTCGGCCTGCGCGATGCGCTGGACTGCTTCATCACCTTCCGCGAGGACGTGATCCTCCGCCGCTCGCGCTTCGAGCTGAACAAGGCGCGCGACCGGGCGCACCTGCTGGTCGGGCTCGGCATCGCGGTGGCGAATATCGACGCGGTGATCGCGCTGATCCGCGCCGCCCCGGACGCCGCCTCCGCCAGAGCCGCCCTGATGGCGCGGGACTGGCCGGCCGGCGATGTCCGCCCGCTGCTCGAACTGATCGACGATCACGGCAACCAGATCTCGCCGGATGGCACCGTGCGCCTGACCGAGGCGCAGGCCCGCGGCATTCTCGAACTGCGCCTCCAGCGCCTGACCGGGCTCGAACGCGAAAAGATCCAGTCCGAACTCGCCGAGGTCGGCCGCCGCATCGGCGAGCTGCTCGAAATCATCGCCTCCCGCCCGCGCCGGCTCGAGGTGATGCGCGACGAGCTGATCGCCATCCGCGCGCGCATCGCCGCCCCGCGCCTGACCAGCATCGAGGACAGCGTCGCCGACCAGGACGATGAAAGCCTGATCGAGCCCGGCCAGATGGTCGTCACCATGACGCGCGACGGCTTCATCAAGCGCACCCCGCTCGAATCCTTCCGCGCCCAGAACCGCGGCGGCCGCGGCCGCGCCGCCGCCTCGATGCGCGGCGACGACGTGATCACCCGCAGCTTCAACGCCCATACCCACCAGTTCGTGCTGTTCTTCAGCCAGGGCGGCAAGGCGTTCCGCGAAAAGGTCTGGCGCCTGCCCGAATCGGCGCCGGCGGCGAAGGGCAGGGCGATCGTCAACATCCTGCCCGAGCTGAACGGCGACGCCGTCACCGCCGTGCTGCCGCTGCCGCAGGATGAAAGCCTGTGGAACGACCTGCACCTCGTCTTCGCCACCGCCTCGGGCAATGTGCGGCGTAATCGCCTCGCCGATTTCCGCAACGTGCGCTCGACCGGCCTGATCGCGATGAAGCTCGACGAGGGCGACCGCCTGATCGGCGTCGCCACCTGCCGCGAGGGCGACGACGTGTTCCTCGCCACCCGCCAGGCCCGCTGCATCCGCTTCCAGATCACCGACGAGACCCTGCGCGTCTTCGCCGGCCGCGACTCCAGCGGCGTGCGCGGCATCCGCCTCGGCGCCGGCGACGAGGTGATCTCGCTCTCCGTGCTCCGCCATGTCGAGGCGAATGTGGACGAGCGCGCGGCCTACCTGAAATACGCCGCCGCCCAGCGCCGCACCGGCAGCGAGGAGCCCGAGGCCGATGCCGTGGAAAACGACGAGGCGGCGGCCGACATCCAGCTCGCCCCCGAGCGGATCGCCGAGCTGCAATCGGCCGAGGAAATGCTCCTCACCGTCACCACCGGCGGCTTCGGCAAGCTCTCCTCGGCCTATGAATACCGCGTCACCGGCCGCGGCGGGCAGGGCATCGGCAATATCGCGCTCGCCGCGCGCAATGGCCGCGCGGTTGCCGCGAGCTTCCCCGTCCGGCCGGGCGACGACATCATGCTGGTAACCGACCAGGGCAAGCTGATCCGCGCGCCGGTCGATCAGGTGCGCATCACCGGCCGCCAGGCGATGGGTGTCACACTCGTGCGGGTCGAGAAAGATGAGCAGGTGACCAGCGTTTTCCCGGTCATCGACGATGGCGAGGAGGAAGGCTTGGAGGAACGGGATGCGTGAGGGCGGCTTGGTCGGGCTGTATCCGGGAACCTTCGATCCGATCACCAACGGACATCTCGACATCATCGGCCGCGCCGCGCAGCTCTGCGCGAAGCTGGTCATCGGTGTCGCGCGCAACGCCGGCAAGGGGCCGCTCTTCCCCACCGACGAGCGGGTCGAGATGGTGCGCGCCGAGATCGCGCCGATCGCCGCGCGCACCGGCACCGTGATCGACGTCCAGCCGTTCGACTCGCTGCTGATCGGCTTCGCCCAGCAGGTCGGCGCACAAGTGATCGTGCGCGGCTTGCGCGCGGTCTCCGACTTCGATTACGAGTTCCAGATGGCCGGGATGAACGCACGGCTCGACCAGCAGATCGAAACCATCTTCCTGATGGCGAGTGAGCGGCACCAGTTCATCTCCTCGCGCTTCGTGAAGGAAATTGCCCAGCTGGGCGGCGACATCTCGAGCTTCGTTCCGAAACTGACCTTGGAGAGGACCCTTCGCCGGGTTGGCAGACCATGATCATCAGACGCCGCACGCTATTAGCCGCCGCCGCATCCACCCCTCTTGCCGGAGTTTTCATGTCCGAATCCGCTTCCGCCGCCAGCCCGTCGAACACCATCCACCTGACGCTGCCCTTCGGCGTCGTCACGATCGAGCTGCGCCCCGACCTCGCGCCGAAAACCTGCGAGCAGATCCGCACGCTGACCGCCCGCGGCTTCTATGACGGCTGCGAGTTCTTCCGCGTGATCGCCGGCTTCATGGCGCAGACCGGCGACCCGTCCAACACCGGCACCGGCGGCAGCAACCTGCCCAACGTCCCCGCCGAGTTCACCGACAAGGCGAAGTTCCTGACCGGGTCTCTCGGCATGGCCCGCACCGCCGACCCCAATAGCGGCAACAGCCAGTTCTTCATCTGCTTCGCCCCCGCCGCCTGGCTCGACGGGCAATACACGCTGTTCGGCCAGGTCACCGCGGGGATGGACTTCGTCGACCAGATCAAGAAGGGCCAGGGCCAGAGCGGCCGCGTCACCGACCCGACCAAGATCATCAAGATGGAACTCGCCGCGTAATACCGGCAATCCGTCTCAGCCTCTTGACGAACCCCGCCGGAATTGGTCTTTCCGGCGGGTCATCTGGTGAGAGCCCGTAGCTCAGTTGGTAGAGCACGAGACTTTTAATCTTGGGGTCCAGGGTTCGAATCCCTGCGGGCTCACCATGACCCACACGGCGCGGAGAGCCTCTCCTTGAGCTATATCGAGCAGGTCCTGCAGCCTGACGAAACCGTGCTGAGCTGGACGCATCTCCACTGGTTCGTCTATCTGCGCGGGATGTTCACCATTGTCATCGCCTTTGCCCTCATCGTGGCGGGCGGCGTGGCATCCCCCCGTTCGGCGACGATCCTGCATTTCGCGGCGGCGGCGGCGTTCCTCCTCGGCTGCTGGCTGCTGTTCGTCGCCTGGCTTCGGCGCATGTCGACCGAGCTTGCGGTCACCGACCGGCGGGTGATCCACAAAAGCGGCATTTTCGGCCGCACCACGCATGAGATGAGCCTGGACAAGGTCGAGAGCGTCGAGGTCCGCCAGTCCCTGGCCGGCCGCCTGTTCAATTACGGCACGGTGATTGTGCGCGGCACGGGGTCCACCTGGGAACCATTCCCGCGCATTGCCGACCCGCTGGTCTTCCGCAGCAGCATCACCGCCGCCTGATCCGGCATTTCAGGCGGCGTTCGCCGAATCGATCACCACCAGCAATCCGCCGGCGAGCGGCGAGGGGGTGCGGTCGGCCGGCAGCGTCGCCGCCATCCGCATGTTGTCCCGTGCTTCGGCCTCCTGCTCCCGGTCCAGCACGCCGTGGCGATCGAGAAAGCGGTTCATTGCCGCCGAGATCCGCACGCATCCCTGCGAGGCCGGGTGCCCGAGGCGCGGCTCCAGCAGGTCGGGATCGGTCGCATGCACCAGCAGCCGGATCTCGCCGGTCTCGCCATCGCGCCGCCAGCCTTTTTCCGCGACCCGCCAGCCGAAATCCCAGACCCGCATGCCCTTGAGGCCAAGCCCGCGCACATGGTTTTCGTTGAATGTGCCAAGCGCGCGGTAATCGAGAATGGACGTGGTGTGGGCGAACACGCCGACCGGGGTGATAAAGTATCCGCGCCGCCCGGATTGCCCGGTCGAGACCGCGTCGCAGCCGACCACCCGCCACGATTCCGACGGGGCGGCGGCGACGAGGCAGAGTCGTTGCACGCTGTGATCGCGATTGACGACGACAATGAGCTGCGGCCGGGTCAGGCTGACACCCGCGCGCGCCAGCGTGCCCTGCGTCGCCGCAATCCAGGCGGCGGCGGCGGCGGGTGCGGGGAGGGTGGCGCGCGGCACCTCGCGCGCCAGCGCCGCCCGTGTCTCTGCGGTCTCGGCATCGAAGATCGTGCCCGCGGTGCCGCGCGCCGGCTCTGGGCGTGGCAGCGCCGTCCGAAGCGCCGGACGCGCGCAGCCTGCCAGCACGACCGCCAGCGCCAGCCACATCCCGGTGCGCAACCGTCTCATCATGCCCTCCGCCGCAGCCTCGATGCCGAACATGAGCTAGACGAAGTGCATCGGTCATTGATCCAGCGCAGCCCCCTGTTTGACCGGCACGGTCCGCGGCATTAGAGCATCATCCGATCAGATGGAATCATCTGATCGGATAAACATGCTCTACTTATCAATATGCTAGAGCACTACATCCGATCCAAAAGGATCGGAACGTGCTCTAGAGCGTCATCCGGTTGATCATCAATGGTATTTCCAGTCCATCGGGCGCGATCATCCGATCGGTCGATGGTCTGACTATCGCCGGCCGCTTCCCACCTTGCGCCACGTCGCGCCGGCAGGGCCTGGCCACGTCGAGGGATTTGTCTTTTGCGTGAACCAAAACTTTTCGCCGGTGCCCGAATCAGACTGATCCGCGAGCAGCGCGGCCTGCAGCAGCGCAATGTCGCCCGCCAGCTCGGCCTGTCGCCAAGCTACATGAACCAGATCGAGAACGACCGGCGGCCGGTGCCCTCGCGCCTTGCCGCACCGCTCTGCGATCTCCTCGGCATTCCGCCGGCCGAGCTGTCCGGCGATGACGAGGTCCGCCGCGCCGGCGACCTGCTCGAAGCCGCCCTCGACCCCGCCCTCGGCCCCGGCCGGCTGACCTTCGCCGAGGCCCGCGTCGCGGTGCGCGACACGCCGGAGCTTGCCCGCCGCTTCATCGCCCTCTATGCCGCCTACCGCTCGCTGCAAACCCGCGTCGCGCGCGATACCGCCCTCGGGCGCGAGGAACCCGGCCCCTTGCCGCCCTATGACGAGGTGCGCGACTGGGTGCAGTCCGAGCGGAACTACTTCCACGAGATCGACCTCGCGGCCGAGCGCCTCGCCGCCGACATTCACCCGGCGCTCGGCCACGAATCTGCGGCACTCGAACATCATCTGGCCACCGCGCACCGGATCGAGGTCGTGCTCTCGGCCAATCTCCTGCCCGACGGCATTCTCTGGCAGATCGACCGGCGCAACCGCCGGCTGCTGATCGCCGAGGAAATGCGGCTCGAAACCCGCCGGTTCTCCCTCGCCCATGTGATCGGCCTGCTCAGCCATGGAAAGCTGATCTCGCGCCTGGTCGAGCGGGCGAAATTCTCTTCCGATGCGGCGCGCGGCATCGCCCGCGTCGCGCTGGCCAATTATTTCGCCGGCGCGCTGATCATGCCCTATGGCGGCTTTCTCGCCGAGGCGGAGGCCGAGCGATACGACATCCAGCGCCTGCAAATCCGCTTCCAGGCGAGTTTCGAGCAGGTCTGCCACCGGCTCAGCACGTTGCAGCGGCCGGGCGCGCAGGGAATTCCGTTCTTCTTCCTCAAGACCGATGTGGCCGGCAACGTGCTCAAGCGCAGCAGCGCCACGCGCTTCCGCTTCGACCGTTTCGGCGGCCCGTGCCCGCTCTGGAATGTCTACCAGGCGTTTTCGCAGCCGGGAAAAATCTCGGTCCAGCTCGCCCAGCCGCCGGGCGAGACCACCTATATCAGCATCGCCCGCACGGTCGGCGGCGGCGGCACGTCCTACCTCGCGCGGCCGCGCGCCGTCGCGGTCGGTCTCGGCTGCGAGATCCAGTATGCGCCCCGGATCGTCTACGCCGCCGGGCTCGATCTCGACCGGCCGGGTGCCATCGACCCGATCGGCCCCGGCTGCCGCTCCTGCCTGCGGGTTTCCTGCCGGCATCGCGCCATGCCGCCGATCGATGGCACGATCGATGTCGGCACCGCCGAGCGCGGCGTGGTGCCCTACCGGGTCAGCCGCCCGTTGCCCGGCGGCTGACGCCATCTGGCCGCGGGAGGCGGCCTCGACTATCAGAACCGGATGACGAACCCCGGCATTTCCGCGCGTTCCGCCGCCGCGTTGCGGATCGCCTCGCTTCGCCTTGCCGATTTCCGGTCCTACGCCCGGCTCGACTGGCAGCCCGGCGGCAAGATCGTCGCCCTTGCCGGGCCGAACGGCGCGGGCAAGACCAATCTGCTCGAAGCCGTTTCGCTGCTCGCGCCGGGCCGGGGCCTGCGGGGCGCGCGCCTCGCCGAGCTGGCCCGCCATGCGCCGGGCGCCGCCGGCGGCTGGGCCGTTGCCGCGAGGCTCGCGGGCAAGGAGGGCGGATTCGCGATCGGGACAGGCATCGAGGCGGGGCAGGGGGATCGCCGGCGCCTGCTGCTGGATGGCGAGCCGGTGCCGGCTTCGCGCCTCGCCGCCCGGTTTTCCTGCCTCTGGCTCACCCCGCAGATGGACCGGCTGTTCACCGAGGGGGCCTCATCCCGCCGCCGGTTTCTCGACCGCCTGGTGCTCGCCCTCGAACCGGCCCATGCCAGCGAGGTCGCTGCCTTCGAATCCGCCTCGGCCAACCGCAACCGGCTGATCGAGGCCGGGCGGTACGACCCGCTCTGGCTCGCCACGATCGAGGATTCGATGGCCCGCCACGCCGCCGCACTCACCGCGTCCCGGCTCTACGTCATCGAGCGGCTCAACGCGCTGCTCGCCGCCGGCACCGCCGATCCGTTCCCCGCCGCGCGCCTGTCGCTCGACTGCCCGATCGGCGCCGAACTCGCGCGCCGCCCGGCGCTGGAGGTCGAGGAGTGGCTGCGCGCCCGCTATGCCGCCTCGCGTGCCGAGCCGGTCGCCGCGATCTCGCCGCAGCGCGCCGATCTCGGTCTCGCCCAGGCGGCGAGCGGCCTCGTCGCGGCGCTGGCCTCGACCGGGCAGCAACGCGCGATGCTGGTGTCGATCGTTCTCGCGCATGTGGCGCTGGTCGCCTCCGCCCGGGGCACGGCGCCGGTGCTGCTGCTCGACGAGCCGTTCGTGCATCTCGATGCCGCGCACCGGATGGCACTCGGCGATGCCCTGCAGCGCGGGGAGGCGCAGGTGTTCTGCACCGCGACCGAGCGCGAGCAGTTCGCCGCCCTCGGCGATGCCGCGATCTGGACGGTCGGCGAGGGCGGTCTTCGCCGCGATTGAGGCATTGGTGCAAGAGGATGGCGCCCCTCGCGCATCAACAGCGCTCTGCCCTAGAGCATCATCCGATCAGATGGAATCATCTGATCGGATTAAGATGCTCTGGTTATCAGTAAGATAGAGCACGACATCCGATCCTGATGGATCGGAACGTGCTCTAATCGGGCTTCGGTCAGATCGCCGCCAGCAGGCGCCGCGCCTCCTGCGCATCGGCCACGATCTGCGCCCGCAGCGCGTCGAAATCGGCGTAGCGCCGCTCCTCGCGGATGAAATGGTGCAGCGAGACGGTGATATCCTGGCCGTAGAGATCGCCGGCGAAGTCGAACAGATGCGCCTCCAGCCGCGAGATCGCGCCCTCCGCCACGGTCGGGCGGCGCCCGATATTGGCGACGCCCTTGACCCTGCTGCCGTCCTTGAGCCGCACCGTCACCGCATAAACGCCGCGTGCGGGTTCCAGATGCCGGCCGAGTGCGACGTTGGCGGTGGGAAAGCCGATCGTCCGCCCCCGCGCGTCGCCATGCGCGACCACGCCGCGAATCGCGTGCGGCCGGCCGAGCAGTGCGGCGGCGCGTTCCGGATAGCCATCCTGCAACAGCCGGCGGATCCGGCTGGAGGAAATCGGGCCCTCGGCATCATCCAGATGCGGCACGACCGTGAGGCCGATGCCATGCAATTCCGCGGTCTCGCGCAGCAGGGCGACATCGCCGCCCCGGCGGTGGCCGAAGGCGAAATCCGCGCCGCATGCCAGATGCGCCGCGCCGATGCCGCGATGCAGCACCTCGCCGATGAATGCCTCGGCGCTCAGCTGCGAGAAGGCGCGATCGAAGCTGAGTTCATAGAGAAAATCGATCCCCTCTTCTTCCAGCGCCGCCGCCCGCTCGGCCTCCAGCATCAGCCGGAACGGCGGGTCCTCGGGGCGGAAGAACTCCCGCGGGTGCGGCGCGAAGGTGAGCACGGCGCGTGGCGCCTCCGGCCCTGCCGCGTGTGCTGCGCGCAGCACTTCGATATGGCCGCGATGCATCCCGTCGAAATTGCCGAGTGCCACCGAAGCGCCGCGCGCGTCCGCGGGAATCGCCGTCCAGTCGTGGAAGACGCGGATCATTCGGCGGCGCGCTTCTCGTTCTGCGCCACGGCGACGACGGCCTCGGAAGGCGGGATCACCACCGCCTCGCCCTCGATCACCACCTTGCCGCGGACGAAGCACCGCGTGCGCATCGTCGCCCGCCGCTTCTCGTGATCGAGCGAGGCGACCTCGACCTCGGCGGTGACGGTATCGCCGATCCGCACCGGCGCGCGAAACCGCATCGACTGGGTAAGATAGATCGTGCCCAGCCCCGGCAGCACCGTGCCGAGCACGGCCGAGATCAGGCTGCCGCACAGCATCCCATGCGCGACCCGCCCCTTGAACAGCGTCTCGTCGGCCAACTCCTGGTTCAGGTGAACCGGGTTGGTATCCATCGATACCGCCGAAAACAGCAGGATATCGGCCTCGGTGATGGTTTTTCCGAGCGCGGCGGTCTGGCCGGGCTGGAGCTGATCGAAGGGGACGCAGCTGGGCATGGGAACTCCCGTCGCGGGTCAAGCTATCGCGATGCACAAAGCGCCGGATCGGGGCGCCGGGTCAAGGCCCCCGGTCAAGGCTCTGGTCAAGGCTCCCGCTCAAGGCCCCGGATCAAGGCCCCGGATCAAGGCCCCGGGTCAACGCTCTGGATCAGGGCTCTGGGGCTGGATGGCGCAGATAGGCGAGCAGCCGGGTTTCCCGCCGCCCGCGGGTCACCGTGTCGAGGATGACGCCGGTGGTCAGGCTCAGCGCGCCGGCGAGGACGATGCCGGTCGCCAGCACCGCGGTCGGCAGGCGCGGCACGAGGCCGGTGCGCAGATACGTCACGATGACCGGTGCGATGAGCACGGCAGCGGCCAGAAACGCCGCGAGGCCGAGCGCGCCGAAAAAGGCCAGCGGCCGCTCGTGCCGCAGCAGCCGCAGGATCAGCCGGAGGATGCGCCAGCCATCGCTCCAGGTTCGCAGCTTGCTGGCCGATCCCGCCGGGCGCGGGCGGTATTCGCCCTCGACATGGGCGATCGGCAGCGCGAGTTCGAGCGCGTGGACCGCAAGCTCGGTCTCGATGTCGAACCCGGTCGCCAGCACCGGGAAGGATTTCACGAAGCGGCGCGACAGCACCTTGTAGCCGGAGAGCATGTCCTCGACCCGGTCGCCGAAAATGGCGCGGACCGCCCCGGTGAGCAGGTGGTTGCCGAACCGGTGGCCGCTGCGATAGGCGGCGGCATCGGTCTCGCGCCGCACACAGTTGACGAGGTCGTATGGCCCGCGCCGCGCGAGCGCGATCATCGCCGGGGCCAGGGTGGCGTCATAGGTGTCGTCGCCATCCGCCATGACATAGAGATCGGCCTGGATGTCGCGGAACATCCGCCGCACCACGTATCCCTTGCCCTGCAAGCTCTCCTGACGAACGATCGCGCCCGCTTCGCGCGCGATCGCGGCGGTATCGTCGGTCGAATTGTTGTCGAAAACATAGATCTCCGCACCCGGCAAGGCGTCGCGGAACGCGCGGATGACAGCGCCGATCGCCGCCGCCTCGTTGTGACAAGGTAGGAGAACCGCGATCTTCGGCTCCGTCATCGTGATCCAGCTCCGTATTGGCGGGCTCCGGTGTAGCCGCCGTGGTGCTGCCGGTAAACCGGGATGTCGGCCGGTTTGGCCTTGGGCGGGGCCGCAGCTACAGTAAGGATGCGCATGTGACCCGCGCAGCTGAAAGGACGCAAGATGCGAAGCCTGGTCCGTTTTCTGTCCCTCGCGCTGGTGGTCGTGGCGATCGTCTGGCTCGGGCTGTGGTGGTATGCCGAAAGCCGCCTTGCCCTGGCGGTGGACCAGGTGGCCACCGTGCTGCGCTCGCATGGCTGGACGGTCACGCGCGGCGCGATCACCCGCGGCACCTCGCCGCTCCGGGCCGAGGTTCTGGTGAGCGGGCTGCGCCTCACGCCGCCCGTTGCGAACGGCCCGGCGCCGACGATCGGGATTCCCGCGCTGGACCTGATGGTGCGTCCCGGCACGCCGTTCACGCTGAACCTCACCCCCGCATCGACATGGCGTCTCGCGCTGGTCGATGGCCCTTCGGCGACGCTGCATTTCGGCAGCATCGCCGCCGCCGAGCAATTCGATCCGGCCGCGCTGCTCCAGGGATCGGACAATCCGCTTCGCGCCGGCAGCTTCCACGCGACCGATCTCAGGATCGACAGCCAGAACACCAACTTCACCCTGCTCAGCATCGCGGCGATCTCCGTCACCACCACCCGCAACCCGCGCGCCGGCACCGCCGAGACCGCGTTTTCCCTCCACGAAAAGCTGTCCGGGCTGGCGCTGTCGCCGATCTTCACCACGCTGGGCGACCTGCCCTTCGGCGGCAAGCTCGGCCGGCTCAGCCTCGATCTTGCCGTCTCCGGCCCCGCCGCCGAACTGCCGGCCGGGCTTGCCGGCGCCTTCGCCCCCACCATCGCGGGCCCGGCCGGGCAGACAAGCGCCGTGGCCCCGGCAGATTTCATGGCGCTCTGGCAGCAAGCGGCCCCGGCGCTGCATCGCTGGGCGCAGGATGGCGGGCATGGCAGCCTCGGTGTCCGGCTTGCGGTCGGCCCGCTCGATGCCACCGGCAAGGGTGAGTTCGGCTTCGATTCCCGCGTCCAGCCGCGCGGCCGTATGCACCTGGTCGCCGATGGGTTCGGCGCCGCGCTCGGCACGATCTCGACCCATTATCCAGGTCTCGTCGGTGGCATCAGCGCGCTCACCGCAGCCGCGTCGCCCTTTCTGGTCCGCGGGCCGAAAGACAGCCAGCGCCTCGCCGTCACCTTCGGTCTGGCTGATGGCAAGCTGACCGCGAACGGCACCGACCTCATGACGGTGCCGCCCCTGGCCTGGCCCGCGCCGCCGCCGCCGACCGCCGGAGCGCCGAAACCGAAAGGCTGAGACGTGACCGATCTCGCCCCCGACGACGAGGCCGGCCCGATGCTGCCGCCGCACAGGATGCGCCTGACCGCGCTGATCGTCGCCACGGCGCTGTTCATGCAGAATCTCGACGGCACCATCGTGGCCACCGCCCTGCCGGCGATGGCAAAGAGCTTCCACGCCGATCCGCTGCACATGAGCCTCGCGCTCACCTCCTACCTGATCGCGCTCGCGGTCTTCATCCCCGCCTCCGGCTGGGTTGCCGACCGCTTCGGCAGCCGGACGGTGTTCCGGGCGGCGATTGTCGTCTTCACCCTCGGGTCGATTTTCTGCGGCCTGTCGCAGAGCCTGGGCGAACTGATCGCGGCGCGCATTTTCCAGGGGCTCGGCGGGGCGATGATGGTGCCGGTCGGCCGGCTGCTGCTGCTCCGGTCGGTCCGCCGGCGCGACATGATCGCGGCCACGTCGTGGCTCACCATGCCGGCCCTGCTAGGCCCCATCATCGGCCCGCCGCTCGGCGGCTTCATCGTCACCTATCTCTCCTGGCGCTGGACCTTCGACATCAACGTGCCCATCGGCCTGATCGGCATCGTCGCGGTGACCCGGCATATCCGCGAGGTGAGGGACGAGGCGGAGGCCGGCCGGCTCGATCTTGCCGGCCTGGTCTGGAGCGGCCTTGCCATGGCGCTGCTGATGGCCGGCTTCGAGACGATCGGCCGCGGCATCATTCCCCTGCGCTGGAGCCTCTTGTGCTTCGCCGGCGGCGTGGCGGCCGCACTCGCCTATGTCCGGCATGCGCGCCACCATCCGCACCCGGTGCTCGACCTGACGCTGATGCGGATCGACACGTTCGCGAACTCGACGATCGCCGGCAGCCTCTTCCGCGTGCTGGCCGGCGCCATGCCGTTCCTGCTGCCGCTGATGCTCCAGCTCGGCTTCGGCGACACCGCGGCGAAATCCGGCACGATCACCTTCGCCGCGGCCATCGGCGCGCTGGCGATGAAGCCGCTGGCCGAGCCGGTCCTCCGCCGCCTCGGCTTTCGCGTGGCGATGATGCTGTTCGGCGGCCTCGCGGTGGTCTTCACCGCTGCCTGCGCGGCGTTCCGGCCCGGCTGGCCGGAACTCGGGCTCGACGCGGTGCTGCTGGTCGGCGGCGTGTTCCGCTCGTTGCAGTTCACCGCCCTCAACACCATCGCCTATGCCGATGTGCCGCGCAGCCGGATGAGTGCCGCGACGAGCTTCTACGCCACGTTCCAGCAGATCACCCTGACCCTCGGCATATCGGTTGCCGCCGGGGCGCTGGAATTCACCACTTCACTGGCCGGGCACACCGAACCCGCGATCGCCGATTACGGCTGGGCCTTCCTCATCGTCAGCGCCATCGGCGCGCTCTCGGTGCCGGTCTGTGCCCGGCTCTCGCCGGGGGCGGGCGAGGCGCTGAGCGGTCACGCCGCAGCTTCACCGGCGATTGACGCGAACCCGGCGCCGCGCCAGTAACGCGGTATCGCAAGCGGAAACGGATCTCTCATGATGGAAACCGGCAGCAGCATCGCGCTCGCGCGGCGGCTGTGGCGGCAACATGTCACCGCCTATCGCGGCCGCGTCGCGCTGATCATCGTCGCCACCCTGGTGATGTCGGGCACGACGGCGCTCTACCCCGCGCTGATCGACCGCGCCTTCACCATGTTCGCCAAGCGCGATCCGCGGATCCTGTACCAGGTGCCGCTGATCGTGCTCGTCGTCACCGTGATCAAGGCGCTCGCACAATACGCCCAGACGCTGCTGACGCAGCAGGTCGTGCTCGGCACCATCCGCCGCCTGCAGGTTTCGATGTTCGGGCATCTGACCAGCGCCGAACTGGTGCGGATCGACCGCGAGCCGCCGGCAGCGCTCGCCGCCCGCTTCACCACCGATGCCACGGTGATCCGCGAGGCGATGAGCCGCGCGGTGAACGGCATCGCCGATTTCTTCACGCTGATCGGGCTGGTCGGCACCATGCTCTGGATCGACTGGGAACTGAGCCTGATCGCCGCCCTGCTTTACCCGCTGGCCGGGCTGCCGATCCAGAAGATCGGCCGTCGCATCCGCCGCGCCTCGGGCGGCATGCAGGAGCGGATGGGCGAAGCCGCGTCCCTGCTCAACGAGAGCTTCGCCCAGGCCCGCACCGTCCGCGCCTATGGGCTCGAGGAGGATGAACGCCGCCGGGCGGACCGGGCGTTCGAGCATCTGTATCGGGCGCTGATGCGAATGATCCGCGGGCGGGCCGCGCTCGATCCGGTGCTGGAAGTCCTCGGCGGCCTCGCCATCGCCCTCGTCATCGGCTTTGCCGGCTGGCGGCATGCCGCCGGCGCTGCGGGCATCGGCAATTTCACCGGCTTCGTGGCGGCGCTGCTGATCGCCTCCCGCCCGTTGCGCGCGCTCGGCACGATGAATGCCGCGGTGCAGGAAGGCATGGCGGGGCTGGAGCGCGTGTTCCGCGTGATCGACGAGCCTTCCGTCATCGTCGAGCGCCCCGGCGCCGCGAAGCTGCCGCCCGGTCCCGGCCGGGTGGAATTCCGCCATGTCGGGTTCGCCTATCCGGATGGCAGGCCGGGGCTGCGCGATCTGTCCTTCGTCGCCGAGCCGGGGCGCACTCTCGCCCTGGTCGGCGCGTCGGGCGCTGGCAAATCGACGGCGCTGGCCCTGATCCCCCGGCTCTACGAGGCCGATCGCGGCGCGATCCTGATCGATGGCGCCGACATCGCCGCCGTCTCCCTCCAATCCCTGCGCGGCGCGATCGCCTATGTCGGCCAGGACGCGCTGCTGTTCGACGACACGATTGCCGCCAATATCGGGATGGGCCGCAAGGGCGCCTCGCCCGCCGAGATCCGGGCGGCGGCCGAGGCGGCGGCGGCAGGCTTCATCGCCGATCTGCCCGAGGGGTTCGAAACCCGTGTCGGCGTCAATGGCCAGCGGCTTTCGGGCGGCCAGCGCCAGCGCGTGGCCCTGGCCCGCGCCCTGCTGCGCGATCCGCGGATCCTGCTGCTCGACGAGGCAACCAGCGCGCTGGACGCCGAGAGCGAGGCGGCGGTGCAGGAGGCGCTCGCCCGCCTTCGCCGCGGCCGCACCACCATCGTCGTGGCGCACCGCCTCGCCACGGTGCGGGATGCCGACAGGATCGTGGTGGTTGCGGATGGGGTGGTCGTGGAGCAGGGCACGCATGCCGACCTGATGGCGGGTGAGGGGGCTTTCGCCCGCCTCGTGCGCGCGCAGGCACTCTCGTCATAGAGCATTTTCCGCCCCCCGGATCGGATGAAGCTCTCGCCCGCTCCCCCGCTCCCCCGTCCGCCCATCCGTCGCCCTGATCGTCGTGAGCGGCGGGCGAAGACGCTGTCACACGGCGCGTTGCGGCAGATCTTGCGGTCCCGAGGCCGGTGCGGCAAGACTCGCGAACGCGCCGGGCGCACCTGTCCCGCGCCGTCTCGGTGATCTAAAATTAGAATACACAAGACAAAAATAAGTAAACTAAATATGTTATTTAAACAAAAATCGTATAAATAAAAATATAAATCTGGAAATAGTCTTAAAAATAATCGGATAAAATTTATTGAAACATTCTCCAGTGCTGGTATTGATTGACCGAACGTTATTAATTCCTCTATAACCGAGACGAACGAAATCGGTATTTGGCTTTCGTTAGTTTTGGCAAGGATGGCCGTGCTTCAGTGTCCTGAAGACCCACGGCAGCGTTTGAGACAGCTTTTAGGATAGCGTTTGACGATCTGGGCTATAAGAGAAAATTCTCTTTTTATATGAAAAATATCATTTAAGCGGCATAAACTGATCTGAATATTGAATTGACAGAGGATTGCTTCGTTGAGCTCGGCTTACATTAACCCGCCGGAAATGCCGGTTTGCGAGGCGCCGCTTGGAATTCGTTATGATTTTCTCGATGGCGCGCGTGTCTATCTCCCCGAACTCGAGGGGGGTGCGTGGTTCGTAACGCTGACGGATGCGGATTCAGGTCTTGTCGTTTATCAGAACGAGATCAAGACCGGCGTTCTCAAGTCGAAAAAGAGGTATTTTGTCCGTTTTGAAATCAAGATCCAGCGACGTAGCGATGCAGGCGACATGGAGCCTGTCTTCCAGCACGTGCTCGATCTCCGGGATCAGAACGTGGTCGTGCAGATACCGGTCGGCACCATCGGCGACGTCTTTGCCTGGTTTCCCTATGTCTCGCGGTTCGCGGCGGCGCGGCAGGCGAGGGTCACCTGTGTCATGTCGCCGGCGCTCATTCCGCTGTTCGAGGCAACCTATCCGGAGCTTCGGCTGATGACGGCCGCGCAGCTCGAAGCCGACAGCACCCTGCAACGGGCCTATGCGAACTATCACATCGGCCTGTTCTTCAAGGACACCGAAAACACGTTGCAGCCGACCGATTTCCGCCATGTCGGCCTGCACAAGACGGCCGCCTACATTCTGGGGGTGGATCCGTCGGAAATCCGGCCCCGGATCGCGCTCGAGGATGATACGAGGCCGATCGCGGAGCCCTATGTCTGCATCGCGACGCAGAGTTCGGCCCAGTGCAAATACTGGAACAATCCCACGGGATGGCTCGACGTCGTTAGTCACTTGAAGGCAAGGGGCTACCGGGTGATCTGCATCGACCAGAAGCCGGTACACGGCGCCGGCTATGTGTGGAACCGGATTCCGCATGGCGCCGAGGACGAGACCGGAGACCGCCCGCTGGCCGAGCGCGCCCGCTGGCTGAAGCACGCCGCGTTTTTTGTTGGGTTGAGTTCCGGCCTTTCATGGCTGGCCTGGGCTATGGAGACTCCCGTCGTGATGATTTCGGGGTTCACGCACCCCACCAATGAATTCGAAACACCGTATCGCGTCATCAACTGGCATGCCTGCAATTCATGCTGGAACGATCCGCGTGAAATGTTCGATCACAATGATTTTTTCTGGTGTCCACGGCACGCGAACACCTCAAAGCAGTTTGAGTGTACGCGTCTGATCACGTCCGAACAGGTCATCAGAACGATCGAACCTCTCCTCAACATTGAATAACCTGCGTTTGTAAAAAGGAATTGAATATGGCCACGAATTTGAATGGAACCTGGTCTGCGGTAAACACCAACGGGACCACCCAGTATCTCAGCAACGGGGTGACCGTTACCGGCCTCGTCAATCTCGACGCGGGCGCGACGCTGATTGTCGAGCAGGGCGCGACTGCCAGCGGGCTGACGAACACAGGTGCCGGCGTCACCATCAATGTTTCAGGTGGCGGCGTGGTCGAAAACTCGACTCTGAGCGGTGCCAGTCTCCAGGTTTCCTCCGGCGGCTCCAGCCTCAACAACTTTATCGTCGGCAGCGGCGGTCTGATCACTGTCGCTCCTTCAGGCATTGTGTCCGGCACATTCGTAAGTGCTGGCGCTGCGGCAAACTTCCAGAACGGCGCCATTGTCGATCAGGCCACGGCCAACAACACCCAGCGCACTTTGCTTAACGGATATTCATACTGGTCTGCCGTGAACAACAACGGCACCACTGTCTATACGAATGGCAGCACAACCGTCAGCGGCCTGGTCGAACTGGCCGGCGGAACCACTCTCAACATCGAGAGCGGCGCCGTTGTCTCGGGGATGATCGTTGATAACGGTGGTACCTCGAAAGCCACAGTAAACGTTAGTGCGGGCGGCGAATTGCTCAGCTCGGTCATCAATAACGCGTACATGTATGGCTATGGCGGCACCACCAGTGGCAACGTGATCAACGGGGGGATGCAAACTTATAATGGCGGTTCGTCGGTCAACGATACCTTCATCAATAATATTAACCCCTCTACTTATATGCCTACCGTCTATTTCAATGTGGGCACTACGCTCAGCGGCGCGCTGGTTGAGAGCGGCGGTAATATCGCTATCAACACCGGTGCAACCGTGTCGAACATTATCGCGGGTGCCGGTGGCACCATCAGCTCCGGTGGCATGGCGACAACCCAATACAATGAGCCGGTCCTTACCGGCGGCACCGTGTCGGCGGTTAACGTCAACGGCACAACACAATATCTGAGTAACGGCCAGACCATTGCCGGCCCTGTCGCTCTCGGTGCGAACACCACACTGATCGTGGAGAGCGGCGCGGTCGTCTCCGGAAATGCCGTGACGTTCGGGGCTGGCGATACGGTCAGCGTCAACAGCGGCGGCGAACTGCTCAGCGCGTCCCTCTCCGGCGGCACGCTCGACGTGACTGCGGGTGGCGTGACGAGCGGCAACGCATTGACGTCCGACTCCGTGAACATCTCCTCCGGCGGCGAATCGATCGGGGACACGTTCAGCAGCGGCACCAACACCACCGTGTCGAGCGGCGGCCAGGTGTTCAGCCCGCTGGAGGCGACCAGTGGGGCCACTCTCACGGTCTCGTCAGGCGGCATCTTTAACCCGAACAACCCGAACAACCCCTGCTTTGCCGCGGGAACGCTGATCGCGACCGCGCGCGGCCCAGTGGCCGTGGAACACCTCACCGCCGGCGAAACCGTCCTCCTGCACGATGGCGGCACCGCCCCGGTGGTCTGGCTGGGCAAGCGCACGATCGACCTCACCCGCCATCCGCGGCCGGAAGCGGTGCAGCCTGTCGTCATCTCCGCCAACGCGATTGCAGACAACGTTCCGGCCCGCGACCTGGTCGTCTCCCCGGATCACGCATTCTACCTCGAAGGCGTGCTGATCCCGGCCAAGATCCTGGTCAACGGCACGACGATCCGCCAGGTCACGATGCGCGAGGTCACGTATTTCCACGTCGAACTGCCGTTCCACGCGGTGCTGCTGGCCGAGGGCATGGCAACGGAAAGCTACCTCGAAACCGGCAATCGCGGCGCGTTCGAGAACGGTGGCGAGGCCCTGATCCTGCACCCGGATTTCGCGCAGTCCCTCCGCGAGACGCGCAGCTGCGCGCCCTTCGCCGACCATGGTCCGCTCGTCGAGAGGGCCCGGGCGCGGATCCTCGACCGTGCTGCGATCGAGACGACACAGGACGCCGCGGTCGTCGCGATCCATCGGCAGGACGGCAGCGTCGTGATCGCATCCCGGACGGCGGTCCCCGGTGAACTGACCGCCGATCCGCGCGATCGCCGCGTTCTCGGCGTCAAGATCGGCGCCCTGAAAGCAGGGGGCGAGCCGATCGCGCTCGATCACCCCGGCCTTGCCGAAGGCTGGCACGATGTCGAGCCCAATGGCCGCTGGACCAATGGCGCCGCGGTGATCCCGGCCGAGCTGGTGCAGGGCAGGAACGTGGAAATCACGATCGCCACGACCCTGGCATATCCGGTGACCGCGGACAGCCGCATGGCGTCCGTCGGCTAACAAACAACCATGCGCCGCGCCCCCGGAACCCCCGGTGGCGTGGCCCATGACGCAACAAGCCCGGCCAGGCGCCATGCCTGTCCGGGCTTTTTCGTCGCTGTCCGGTTTTGCATCCACCCACGCCCCGCCATCGGCTTCGAGCGCCGCAAGCGACCTCACGTACGAGATGACGCCCGGAACAATGCTCTATCTTGTCGATACCCGGAGCATCTTTACCCGATCGGATGACTCCCTCTGATCGGATGATTCTCCAGCGAATGAGCCCCGCCACCCGAATCCGGTCAGACGAGGCGAAGCTGAATTTGCTCCAGCTGAATGCATTCTGTTTGGAACCCCCCAGACAAAGGGCCCCCAAAGCAAAAAGCGGCCCCGAAGGACCGCTCTAAACCGCTGATTTCCTATAGAAAATCTGGAGCGGGCGAAGGGATTCGAACCCTCGACCACAACCTTGGCAAGGTTGTGCTCTACCCCTGAGCTACGCCCGCGCTCCGTGAGGGGCTTTCTACTCAGCTTCGTGCAGCTTGGCAAGCGGGTCTCCTCTCCAAATTCGGGTAGCTGGTCAGCGCCGCATGTCTGCCTGTCCGCGCCCGCCTCGCATCGCGCCATGGCCCGGATATGGGCGCGCATGATCCTGGGAATTCAAGCCTGATACATTCGTGAACTCAAAACTCGTTTCGCTCTCGCGGCCGGGCAGGGCAGTCATCGAACGACATCTGAAATTTTTTTATTGAAAAAAGACAGGTCAAAATTCAATGAAATGAGGCCGGTCGGGCCGATCAACGCCACCGATCGTGCCAGGCATCTCGCTCTGCTTTCCCCGTCTCGGAATGAATACCCATTTTTACTGTCTGTGCAAAAGGTTGCAATGCGGGCGCGGTTGCGACAGGCTTGCTCAGTCGAATGACAAAAGGAGAACGCGATGGGACACAAAACGGGGATTGGGCTGGCATCGGCTTTCGCATTGGTGGCGGCGACCATTGCCGGCCATGCCGCCTCAGGGCCGATCAAGATCGGCGTGCAGGCGCCCATCACCGGCGCCTATGCCGATGAAGGGCAGGGCATCGAGAAGGCCGTGAAGCTGCTGGCCGAGCAGCAGAACGCCAAGGGCGGCCTGCTCGGCCGCAAGATCGAGGTCAAGGCCTGCGATGACGAAGGCAAGGCCTCCCAGGCGGCCATCTGCGCGCGCCAGCTGGTCAATGACGGCGTGGTCGCCGTGATCGGCTCCTACACCAGCGGCGCCGCCCTCGCGGCCGAGCCGATCTACGCGCGCTCGAACGTCATCCAGACCTCGGATGGCACCAGCAACAAGCTGCTCTCGCGCGGCTACAAGACCTGGTTCGGCAACGCGGCACCCAACAGCGCCGAGGCGAAGTTCACCGCGCACTACATGGTCGATGCGCGCCACTTCAAGCGCATCGCGGTGCTGACCGACCATTCGAGCTTCGCCACCGGCCTCGCCGATGCGGTGATCCAGAACATCAAGGCCGACCATGGCAAGGTGGTCGACAAGGCCTTCATCTCCGCCGGCTCGCAGAATTTCACGCCGGTGCTGACCAAGCTGAAGGCGCTGAAGCCGGACGCGATCTATTTCTCCGGCTATTACTCGGATGGCGGGCTGATCAAGGCGCAGATGGCCCAGCTCGGCATCACCGCGGCCTTCGTCGGCGGTGACGCCAACCAGAACGTCGCCTTCGGCAAGATCGCCGGCTCCGCGGCGAAGGGCGCCATCATCGTCAACGTGCCCGGCCCGGAACAGCTTCCCTATCCCGCCGCCAAGGCCTTCGTCGCCGCCTACAAGGCGAAATATCACCAGAGCCCGCCTTCGGTGTTCACCCTCACCAATGCCGATGGCATGCGCGCGGTGATGCAGGCGATCGAGCAGACCAAAAGCGTCAAGCCGGCGAAGCTCGAACATTACCTGCACAACATGAAGAGCTTCGATGGCCTGACCGGCCAGTTCCGCTGGAACGCCAAGGGCAAGCGCGTCGGCAGCCCGTTCACCGCCTTCGAGGTGAATGCCGACGGGAGCTACACGATCGTCTACCCGGCCCCCAAGGCTGGCTGACGACCCGAGCGCGCGCGGAGGAGGCATCGCCATGGGAACGTTCATCCAGCAGGTCTTCAACGGCCTGACGGTCGGAGGCATCTACGCCCTCATCGCGCTGGGCTACACGATGGTCTATGGCGTGATGCGCCTGATCAACTTCGCCCATGGCGATCTCTGCATCCTCGGCGCCTTCATCGGCCTGACCTTCCTCACCTCGCTCGGCGGTGCCGGCCATCCCGGCGCCGCCCTGCTGATCCTCGCCTTCGTCGCGGCGGTCGTGGTGGTGGCGGTCGCCGGCGTCGTGCTCGAACTCGCCGCCTACCGGCCGCTGCGCAAGGCGGATCGCCTCGCCGCCGTGGTCTCCGCACTCGGCGCGTCGTTGCTGATCGAGAACGGAATCATGCTGATCTGGAGCCCCCAGGTCAGCGTGTTTCCCTCCGGCCTGCTGCCGGCGATCACGTTTCACATCGCCGGCGCGTCGATCAGCTTCGTGCAGGTGATGATCATCCTCGTCTCCTTCCTGCTGATGGCGGCACTCTACCTGTTCGTGAACCACACCCGCTTCGGTACCGCGATCCGCGCCGCCGCGATCGACCAGGACGCCGCGCGGCTGATGGGCATCAACGTCAACCGCGTAATCGCCAGCGTCTTCGTCATCGGCCCGGCGCTCGGCGCGGTGGGCGGGCTGTTCGTCGGCGTCTATTATCGCGAAGTCTATTTCACCATGGGCTGGACCTACGGGCTCTATGCCTTCATCGCCGCCATTCTCGGCGGCATCGGCAACATCCCGGGGGCGATGCTCGGCGGCATCCTGCTCGGCCTCTTCAACGCCTTCGCCGCCGGCTATCTCTCAAGCTCCTGGCAGGACGCGATCACCTTCGCGCTGCTGATCGGAATCCTGCTGATCCGGCCTTCGGGAATCCTGGGCGAACGCGTCGCGGAGAAAGTGTGATGAGCGCCACCGCAACCCGCAACACCGGCATCGCGGTCTGGATCCTCGGCCTGGCGCTGCCGCTCGCGCTGAACAGCGCCTGGGTCTCGGTCGCCGCGATCTTCGCGATCTATGGCATCGTCGCCTTGTCGGAAGACATCATTCTCGGCCGCGCCGGCATGTTCGACATGGGCCACGCCGTCTATTTCGGCATCGGCGCCTATGTCACGGCAATCCTGAACGTCACCTTCAACTGGCCGATCTTCTTCACCATCCCCTTCGCCATCCTGCTCGCCGCCGCCTTCGGCGCCCTGCTCGCCGCCCCGCTGATCCGCCTGCGCGGCGACTATCTGCTGGTCGCCAGCATCGGCTTCAACGCGATCTTTGTCCTTGCGATGCAGAACGACCTGTTCGGCCTCACCGGCGGGTCGGACGGCATCACCGGCATCGGCGTGCCCTCGCTGTTCGGCCTGCAGATCGAGAGCCAGAACGCGATGTTCTGGCTCGACTGGGTGGTGCTCGGCATCGTGCTGCTGTTGATGCGCAATCTCGACGGCTCCGAATTCGGCCGCGCGCTGCGCTATCTCAAGCAGGCTCAAGCAGGACGAACTCGCCGCGACGACGATCGGCGTCAACCCGCGCAAGGTGAAAACGCTCGCCTTCGCCATCGGCGCCGGCCTCGCCGGCCTCGCCGGCACGCTGTTTGCGGTGCAGCTCTCCACCGTCAGCCCGTCCTCCTTCAAGTTCACCGAATCGGTGACGCTGTTCGCCATCGTCATCGTCGGCGGCCAGGGCTCGATCCCCGGCGTGCTGCTCGGCACCGCGCTGATGTTCGTCCTGCCCCAGGTCTTCCGCGACTTCGCCCAATACCGCTACCTGGTCTTCGGCTTCGCGATGATCCTGGTGATGGTGCTGCGCCCGCAGGGGCTGTGGCCGCGGCGGGGGGCGCGGGCATGAGCGCGCTGCTCGAACTCCAGGGGCTGGGCATCCGCTTCGGCGGGCTGCGCGCGGTCGACAAGCTCTCCTTCACCGTCGACAAGGGGCAGATCGTCGCCCTGATCGGCCCGAACGGCGCCGGCAAGACGACCGTGTTCAACATGATCACCGGCGTCTACCGGCCGACCGAGGGCAGCATCCGCTTCGAGGGCCAGGACATCACCGCCCGCCGCCCGCATCTCGTCGCCGCCGCCGGCATCATGCGGACCTTCCAGACGATCCGGCTGTTTCCCGAAATGTCGGTGCTGGAAAACGTCCGCGCCGGCTGCCACCTGCGGGTGCGCCAGCAATGGTGGCAGGGGCTGCTCAGCCTGCCATCGCAGCGGCGGGAGGAGGCGGCACTGGCCGAACGCGCGCACGACATCCTGCGCCGCCTCGATCTCGATTCTTTCGCCCATGACCGCGCGGTCTCGCTGCCCTATGGCGTGCAGCGCCGCGTCGAGCTGGCCCGCACGCTGGCGGCCGATCCCAAGATGATCATTCTCGACGAGCCGGCCGCCGGCCTGAACGACAATGAATCCGCCGCCCTCAGCGAGACGATCTTCGGCATCCGCGACAGCGGCATCACCGTGCTGCTGGTCGAGCACGACATGAACGTGGTGATGAGCGTCGCCGACAAGATCGTGGTGATCAATTTCGGCCAGAAGATCGCCGAGGGCGGGCCGGACGACATCCGCAACGACACGCAGGTGATCGAGGCCTATCTCGGGCGCGATGACGACGAGGAGGAGGGCGTATCGTGAGCCTGCTCGAAATCGCCGACCTCAAGGTCAATTACGGACAGATCGAGGCGCTGAAAGGCGTCTCGCTGCGGGTGGAACAGCGCGAGATCGTGGCGATCCTCGGTGCCAACGGCGCCGGCAAGACCACGCTGATGCGCACGATCTCGGGGCTGCTGTCGCCGCGCAGCGGGTCGGTGATCTTCGAGGGGACCGACATCACCCGCATGGGGGCGGACCGCATCGTCCGCCTCGGCATCGCCCAGTCGCCCGAGGGGCGGCGGGTGTTCGGCACGCTGAGCGTGATGGAGAATCTCCGCCTCGGCGCCTTCACCCGCCCGGCGGGCGAGGTCGCCGGCTCGCTCGACTTCGTGCTGGAGATGTTCCCCCGCCTCGCCGAGCGGCGCGGCCAGCTCGCCGGCACGATGTCCGGCGGCGAGCAGCAGATGCTGGCGATCGGCCGGGCGCTGATGGCGAAGCCGCGCCTGCTGCTGCTCGACGAGCCGAGCCTCGGCCTCGCGCCGATCATCGTGCAGGGCATTTTCCGCACCCTGCGCGAGATCGCGAATAGCGGCGTCACCATCCTCATCGTCGAGCAGAACGCCCGCAGCGCGCTGAAACTCGCCGATCGCGGCTACGTGCTCGAAGTCGGTCGCTTCGTCATCGAGGACGACGCGAAAACGCTGCTGACCTCGCCCGAGGTGCAGGCCGCCTATCTCGGCGGCGAGCGCAAGAAACCCTGACGCGCCGTCAGGATTTCGCGAGGTCCTTGCGGATGCTGGCGAGCTCCTTCTTCCGCTTGCCGCTCACCTCGGGATAGCTCATGTCCAGCTCCTGCATCGTCTCCAGCAGGATGTTCGAGATGATCAGGCGGGCGTTGTGTTTGTCGTCCGCCGGCACCGCGTACCAGGGCGCGTTCACCGTGCTGGTCGCGTTCAGGCAATCCTGATACGCTTCCATGTAATCCTTCCAGTATTTCCGCTCCTCGACATCGGCGGTGCTGAACTTCCAGTTCTTCGAGGGATCGTCGATCCGGTCGATCAGCCGGCGCAACTGCTCCTCCTTCGAGAGGTGCAGGAAGATCTTGACGATCTTCGTGCCGTTTCCCGACAGATGGCGTTCGAAATCGTTGATCGAGCGATAGCGATGATCCCAGATCGAGCTGGCCTCCTTCGGCGGCGCCGGCACGCCCTCGTTGGCGAGGATCTCGGGATGCACGCGCGCGATCAGCACCTCCTCGTAATAGGAGCGGTTGAAGATGCCGATCCGCCCGCGCTCGGGCAGGTCGCGCGTCGTGCGCCAGAGGAAATCGTGCTGGAGTTCGACCGCACTCGGATGCTTGAAGCTGAACACCTGGCAGCCTTGCGGGTTCACGCCGGACATCACGTGCTTGATCGCGCCATCCTTGCCGGCCGCGTCCATCGCCTGGAAAATGACAAGCACGGCATGGCGGTTCGAGGCGTAGAGCAGTTGCTGCATCTCGCTGAGCCGCTTGATGTGATCGTCGAGTTCCGCGCGATAGTCGCTCTTGGAGTCAAAGAGCGGATCGACCGCGGTCGGCCAGGACGACAGGTCGACCGGAACGCTCGGGTGAATGCGGAATTGTCGGGAATTGATGGTCATGGCGACACTCCGGGCGAGAGCATCATATGATCAGGTAAAGATGCTCTATCTTGCTGATAACCAGAGCATCACACTGGGCCGCTGCCGGAAGCGTGTCAAAGCCCGGCCGGATCGCTCCCGATCAGGAAAAGAAGGGCAGGATGATCAGCGCCAGGCCGGTGGCCAACAGAAAGCGCGGCGACAAGCCGAGCAGAGAGTGTCGGCGTAAAAAGATCTTGCGGCGTGGCGGAAACGTCGTGTTCATGTGATCTCGAGCCCAGTCAAATGTATAAAAGTTAAAAAGTGCTCAATAATTTTACATTTTTGGATAGATTTATTAACGTTAATTAGAGCGATTCCCGGCCTCGCGCAAATGGTAAATATCCCGTTTCAGCGTGTTGAACCCGCCGCGGTCCTGCGCGTTTCCCCCGCCCGGCCTTGTGCCCCGTTGCCGGCTGGCGCATCCTCCGCTCGCCATCTGTATCGGGGGAGGAATGATGACAGGGGATCAGCAATTTCGCCTGAACATTCCCGAAACCGCGCTCGACGATCTGCGCCAGCGTCTCCTGCGCACAAGGCTGCCGGACGAAGCGCCCGGCGCGCCCTGGGCGTTCGGCACCGATGTCGCCTATCTGCGCGACCTCGCATCCTATTGGGCAACCGGGTTCGATTGGCGCGCCCAGGAAGCCGCGCTCAACGAGTTCCCGCAATTCCGCATCGAGATCGACGGTGAGCCACTGCATTTCCTGCATGTGGAAGGGCGCGGCCCGTCGCCCATGCCGCTGCTGCTGATGCATGGCTGGCCCGGTTCCGTCTTCGAGTTTCTCGACATCATCCCCCGCCTCACCGATCCCGCCCGCTTCGGCGGCGATCCTGCCGATGCCTGCACGGTGGTGGCGCCGTCGCTGCCGGGCTTCGCCCTCTCGTTCCGTCCCGGCCAGCCCCGCCACGGCGTCCCCGGCATGGCGGACATCCTGGCCCGGCTGATGACGGATGTGCTCGGCTACCGGCGGTTCGGCGCGCAAGGCGGCGACTGGGGGGCCGGCGTCGCCAGCCGGCTCGCCGTCGTGCATCCCCACCGCCTACTCGGCATTCACCTGAATTACCTGATGGCCGCCCGCCACGCGATTTCCCCATCCCCCGACAATACCGACGCCGAGCGGCGCTATCTCGCCAGCCTCGATGACTGGACGCGCGAGGAAACCGCCTACACGATCATCCAGGGCACCAAGCCGCAGACCCTCGCCTTCGCGCTGGCCGATTCGCCCGCCGGGCTTGCGGCATGGATGGTGGAGAAGTTCCGCACCTGGTCGGATTGCGGCGGCGTCATCGAGCGCGCGATCGATCGCGACCGCATGCTCGCGAACATCGCGCTCTACTGGTTCACCGGCGCCATCGGCTCGTCCTTCTGGCCCTATTACGCCCGCGCCCATGGCAGCGTGATCCAGCCGCCCGGCACCACGATCGACGTGCCGATGGGCTATGCCGAATTCCCGCATGAAATCCTGCGCCCGCCGCGTTCTGTCGCCGCCCGCGTCTTCACCGACATAAGGCGCTGGACGGTGATGGAGCGGGGAGGGCACTTCGCCGCGATGGAACAGCCGGACCTGCTGGCCGAGGATATTCTCGCCTTCTTCAATCCGCTGCGCGCGCCGTCCTGAACGCAGCCGGCCGGCTGGAGCATCTTCCGATCCATCCGGATCGGATGTCGTGCTCTATCTTGTTGATAATTAGAGCATCTTTATCCGATCAGATGTTTCCATCCGATCGGATGACGCTCTAGCCGCCCTCCATCCGCTCCAGCCGGGCGCGCAGCCGCGCCAGCGTGGCCGGCAGGTCGATCCGCATGGTGCTGAGAATCTCCAGCCCTTCATCGGCCTTGGGGTCGCGCGGCGCAATCCGCGCCGCATGAACGGCAAGACGCCGGTCCCGCCGGCGCAGCAATGCGGCGAGCTGCGGACGATACAGCCGGAACAGCGCGCCGAGCGCCTTGTTGACATCCCGATCCCCCGGCGCCTCCGGCCAGGCCATGCGGTGCAGTTGCGGGATCAGGCGGTCCGCCGGCACATAATCGTCATTGGTGACCCAGCGATTGGTGGTGAACATCCTGGCGGGGCGGCCATGGTCATCGAGGCCGATGGCAACGACATGCGTCATCCCCGCCTTGCTCTTCCGGCGCAGGAAGCAATGGATGTGCCCGCTCTCGATCGGCCCGCGATGGGCATGGAAATAATACTGCGCCCCGGTCAGCTTATCGCGAATATCATCGGGCGGATAATGCTCGAACGCGACGAACGGCGCCGTCCCGAGCAGGGCGGTCACCAGATTGCGGCCCGATGATTCGATCTCGCCCAGGGCCGCAACGAGATCGACCGCCGCTTCCGCACGCTCCTCGAACCTCACGGCGCGCTCGGCCTGTCATCGCTGCCGGTTGTCATCCTTCCTCCCGCGACACCAGCCGGGGTGCGGGCCGGGGCAGGGCGCCGATCGCAGCGCCGCGATCGCAGCGCCCCTGCCGCACCTCCATCCCCCGGCCGGCCTCTGGCGTCACTTGCTGGCGCAGCATCCCTTTTTCATGCTCTTCGCCTTCTTCTGGCTTGCCTTGTGGCTCATCTTCTTGCCCCCGCATTTGGACATCTTGGCCGAGCAGGCCGCGAAGGCCGGGGTCGGAACGGTGGCGGCGACGAGACCGCCAAGGCTGATTGCGGTGCCGAGCGTGAGCATGGAGGCTTTGAATTTCATTCTGGCTGCTTCCGTGATGGGGTCCGCGCATGCGCCAATCGCATCCGCTACCTCCAGATATGCTCGAACTCGCCCGAGGTTACAGCGACGCCGAAAAAAACTTGCCCCCACCGCCCATCGCCCATCGCCCACCGCCCATCGCTCACCCGCGCGATGCGACCGGCCAGCGCTCGCCTCAGGGCCGCCCGGCGAGGCGCTGGCGCGACGATGCGGTGTCGCGGTCGCGCGGCCGCAGCGGCGCGAAGGTGCCGAACCCCGTCTTGCGGTCCAGATCGAGATAGATTCCTTCCATCCCGCCGCCACGCTGATAGGCCTCGTGCCAGATCGCGGTGCCGCCGGTATCGGCGCTGAACGCGCGCCACCAATCCTTGTGCGGCGCGCTGCGGGTAAACCGTTCGAGCGACTCGAGGTCGCGCCAGTATTGCCGTATGCCGACATGGTTGATGCGCCACAGGAATGTCTCGTGGTGCAGCAGCCCCTCCGGGGCCTGCCGCGCCATCGCCCCGATCGGCCGGCCGACGCCGAACAGCGTGCGCAGGCCGGCAAGCGTCTTCACCTTCATGCCGAGCAGGACGACGACGAGGTCCGGATACGCCGAAAGATCCGCGATTTCAGCCTGGGTCTTCATCATCCTGCTCCCGATGGGGTGATCGTCCTGCCGGCCTGATCCGCCCCGGAGCCTCCCAGAAGCCGTCCCAGAAGCCGCTTTGGGACCGCGTGTTTCGGTGTGGACCCTGAACGGCGCGGCGCCTTGCTTCCGGTCGCCGCGACTTCATGTTTACAATGTCAACATGTCATGCGAATGTTAACGATGTCAACTTCGAAATATCACCATGGCGATCTGCGCCAGAGCCTGATCGAAGCGGGCGCGACCCTGCTCCGCGACGAGGGCAGGGCAGGCCTCACCTTGCGCGCCGCGTCCCGCATCGCCGGCGTCTCCCCGACCGCCTCCTATCGCCATTTCGCCGACAAGGACGCCCTGCTGGAAGCGATCGCCGATCACGGATTCGCCCTGCTGGAGGCGGCCTTGCGCGCCGCCGATACCGATCCCGACGACCGTGCCGCGCTCTGCCGGCAGGGCGTCGCCTATGTCGAATTCGCCGTGGCCCATCCGGACCTGTTCCGGCTGATGTTCAGCGGCGTCCATGCCAGGCGCAACAAGAGCGCGGGGCATGCTGCCCGGCACGGCGCGTTTGCGGTGCTGGCCGACCGCGTCGCGCGACGCGTCGGGCCGGCGAAAGCCGCCACAATCACCCTCGCCGCATGGTCGATCGTCCACGGCCTCGCCGCGCTGATCGTCGAGCAGCGCGTCGCGGCACCCGACCCGGCCGCGCTGGCGGCACGGATCGTTCCCCTGCTGAACCTGGATTTCTAGGTTCTGTACCTATTGCCATGACTACGGGGCGTCTGATTCAAGTCTGTTTGGAGGACTTGGAACATGGCGGAACTTTTCTGGCTGAACGACACGCAATGGGCTGCGATCGAACCATTGCTGCCGAAGCTTGGCGGCAAGCCTCGGGTTGATGACCGCCGGGTGCTGAGCGGCATCCTGCATCGCTTTCGCGAGGGCTTGCGATGGCGAGCGCTTCCTGAGGCCTATGGGCCACGAACCACTGTGTTCAACCGGTTCAACCGCTGGAGCCAGCGTGGCCTCTGGCAGGAGATCTTCGCGGCGCTTGTCGCCTGCGCGGATCCGCCGCGCATCGCCATGGTGGACAGCACCTCGGTTCGGGCACATCGCGCGGCCGCGGGCGGTAAAGGGGGGCGCAAAGCCAGGCCATCGGCCGGTCGAGGGGTGGACGGACGACCAAGATCCACGCCGTCGCAGATGAGCAGGGACGCATCGCCGCACTCCTCCTGACGCCAGGACAGGCCTCCGACATCAGCGGCGCGAGGGCGCTTCTGCCCACAATACCGCCACCAGAAGAGCTGATCGCCGACAAAGCCTACGACGCTGATGATCTTCGCGCCTTCCTCACCCGCCAAGGCACCAGGCCGGTGATCTCGCCCATGCCCAACCGCCGCGCCATTCCGCACTTCGACCCCGTCGCCTACAGAAAGCGCAATCTCATCGAACGCGCCTTCTGCAGGCTCAAGGACTGGCGCGCCATCGCCACACGATATGACAAAACCGCACGAAATTTCCTCGCTGGTATTTGCCTCGTCCTCGCCGTCACATCATGGATCAGTTGAGTCCAGAGCCTAGAGCACTTTCCGATCCCTTCGGATCGGATGTAGTGCTCTATTTTTCTGATAAACAAAGCACTTTCCGATCCCTTCGGATCGGATGTAGTGCTCTATCTTTCTGATAAACAAAGCACGTTCCGATCCTGATGGACCGGATCTCGGCGCTGGGCGCTGGGCGCTGGGCGCTGGGCGCGGGACCGGGTTGCCGCAGGAAGGCGCTAATCAATTATAAACATGTTTGTTTCATATAACTTTTCACATCCCGGCGTCGCGGCGGACGGAAGGAGACCACGCAGCATGCCGCAGGCCATCTCTTGAGTAGCGGCCCGAGTCTGCCGGGGGGCGCGGGCCGATGACGACGAATGGAAGATCGCATGCGCTCGCTGTCCATATCCCTCAAATTCAATCTCGTTCTCGCCCTGTTTGCCGTCTTCGCCCTCGCATCCGGCATCTATTCCAGCCTTGCCATCGCCCGGATCGATCGCCACGCCGAAAACATCACCAGAACGCTGGCCCGCGCCGAGACGCTCGAAATCCTCGCCAACCGCGCCATCCAGACCTTCGTGGTCGATCGTGAGTGGCAGGCGCTGGCCACCACGCCGCACGCCTACGCCAGGGCAGGCGAGGGGGCCCGGCAGTCAATGACGTTCTTCAACACCATGCTCGATGACGCGATCAAGGCGTTGCCATCCGAGCGCAAGCCGCTGGCAGACTTCAAGCGCCGCGGCAACGCGCTCGCCCGCGAGAGCTGCGTCGCGGCGCAGCCGCCGGTGAACGGCAATACGGATGTGATCACCGATCCGCCGACCCGCCAGCGCCTGCTGACCGTCTGCCTCCCCACCCTGCCGCCGCTCACGGCGGACATGATCGCCGAGCGCGTCCGGATGGACAGGCTGACCAGCGCCCGCCTCGCCGCGATGTCGCATGAAACCCGGAACACGATCCTCGTCACCCTGATCGGCCTGATCGCCGGCTTCATCCTGGTAATGGCGGTGGCCCAGCTCATCATCCGCCGCGGTGTGACCGGGCCGCTGCGCGCGCTCGGCGGCACCATGATGCGGCTGATGCGGGGCGATCTCGATGTGCAGGTCGAGGTCGAGCGGCGCGACGAAATCGGCGACATGGCGCGCTCCGTCGCGGTGTTCCAGGAGAACGCCCGCAAGACGCTGAGCCTCGAACAGGAAGCCGCCGCGATGCGCGCGCGCGAGGAGGCGGAGCGCGCCCGCAGCGAGGCGGAAAAGGCCGAAGCCGCCGCGCAGCAGATGTTCGTGGTCGGCGAACTCGCCCAGGGCCTCGCCAGCCTGTCGAACGGCGATCTGACCATCCAGCTGACAAAGCCCTTCGCCGGCGTCCACGAGCAGTTGCGGCAGGATTTCAACATGGCGGTCACCCGCCTCGGCGAGACGACGCGCGCGATCGCCGAGGCCGCGCAGAAAATCTCCATGGTCTCGACCGAGATCACCGAGGCGACGGACAATCTGTCCAGCCGCACCGAACAGCAGGCCGCCAGCCTCGAGCAGAGTGCCGCCGCGATCAACGAACTCACCGCAACGCTCAACCGCACCGCGACCAGCAGCGCCGAGGCGCATCAGGTGACCCTGACCGCGCGCGAGCGGGCGGAAACCTCGGGAACGGTGATGCGCGAGGCCGTCGTCGCGATGAGCGCGATCGAGGCATCGACCAGGCAGATTTCCGACATTCTCGGCGTCATCGACGAAATCGCCTTCCAGACCAATCTCCTGGCGCTGAACGCCGGGGTCGAGGCGGCGCGCGCGGGCGATGCCGGGCGGGGCTTCGCCGTGGTCGCAACCGAAGTCCGCGCCCTGGCCCAGCGCTCGGCCGATGCGGCGAAGGAGATCAAGACGCTCATCGGCAAGTCGGATCGCGAGGTCACCACCGGGGTGAAACTCGTGAGCAACACCGAGCAGGCAATGCTTGGCATCCTCGCCGAAGTCGGCACGATGAGCGGGTTGATCGCCGAGATCGCGGAAGCGGCGAAGGAGCAGGCCACCGGGCTCGACCAGGTCAACACCGCGGTCGGCCAGATGGACCAGATGACCCAGCAGAACGCGGCCATGGCCGAGCAGACGACCGCCGCGACCCGTGGATTGATGGGAGAAGCCCAGCTCCTCGCCGAGCGGGTCGCCCAGTTCAAGCTGGGCCAGCCTGTCGCGACGTCCGCCCCACCCCGTCCCGCCCCATCTCGTCCCGCAGCGTCCCGTCCCGCAACATCCCGGCCGGCAACCGCGCCCCGCAAGCCTACCGCAGCACCGGCTGCCGCGGCACAATTTGCCGAAACCGACGGACAGGCCTGGGCGGAATTCTGAGGGATCGCCCGCCGGCGCTGCGCCTTCCATCGGCCGAAAACGAAATCCCCTTTCCACCCGCGAGGATGGAAAGGGGAGTGTCGGAAGCTGGAGCACGTTCCGATCCGAAAGGATCGGATGACGCTCCAAGGGCCCGCGTCAGGCCGAACGCCGTGTCACGCCGTCATCGGCGCCGCACGGCACCCGGCCGGGTTTCAGGCGTGCAGGGTCTTGAGATAGGCGATGATATCCAGCGCCTGGGCCTTGCTCAGGCGGCCCTTCCACGCGGGCATGGGCTGATCGAGCCGGTCGCCATCCTCGTCGCGCGCATCGAGAATGGCGCGGACCAGCAGCTTGGTGCTGTGGTGATAGGTGTTTTCAAGCCCGGGGGCGCGCAGGTTTGCCGACACCGCCTTGCCGAAATGCACGCCACCGGCGCCGTTCGCACGATGGCAGCCGCTGCAATGCGCCATGTAAAGGGTCTTGCCGGTGGTGACCGCGCTGGCATGCGCAAGGCCGGTGCCGGCCAGCAGCGAGGCGAAGATCGCGCCAACGATAAAGCGTTTCATGATGTCAGGCTCCTGTGACCTAAGAATAATGCTGGATTGGACGCGGCGAACGGCGAAAGACCGATCATCTGACCTGAAGTTTTCAAACCTGTACGCCAGATGCGCGTGTATCTGCAACGAAACGACCGGTGTCAATCAGGTCGAGGGCGGTTCCCGAACCATCGTTCCGAAGACAAGGTGTGGTCTTTCCGTTCTTGCTGATAAATTGCAGAGGTTACGATTTATTTCATTACTGTGAAATCACCATGACAATTTCTCACCCGCACCCCAGCCCGTCCCGCTTCCCTTGCCGCGCGCGGCAAATCACATTTCTTCAATGTAACAAAAAAATCACCGAAATCCACCAAAGGCGTGATCCTGTTTTTCAATTTATTCTGTAAAACAACTTTCACATATGAGTATCCCCGGCGAATTTCGGCTCGAAACCATCCGGAAACCCTCGCTCATCCGCCCGATATTGTCCTTCTGCCCGGGGCGTGACTTCAAACCTTAACGTGACGAAACGTAACCTCCCCTCTAGACGCGGGCCCATCGTTCACCGCTTGGCTGGAACCCGCGACATCGCCCTTGTCGCGCTCCGCGTTTACTCTGGGAGAGAGCCGGATAATGAAATTATCCAACATCGTTTCCGTTAGTTCGACACTGCGCACCGCCTTGCTCGCGGGCGCCAGTGTGTTCGCGCTCATGCCACACGCTCACGCCCAGACCGTCAGTGCCGGACAGGTTTCGGCGACGGCGACCACGAAATATTACACGCATCTTGGCAAATCGAGCGTCAAGCTCACCAAGAAGAAAATCTTCAAATCCGCGCAGTCGCAGGCGGTCGTCAGCCGGCAGGACATCCAGGCCCTCGGCCCGTCGACCAGCTCGGCCGGCGCACTGTCCGCGGCGCCGGGCGTGCAGATCCGCGGCTATGGCGGCAATTCCGATACCGCCCGCTACCAGATCCAGCTGCGCGGTTCGAAGGTCGGCTGGTCATCGACGAACGGCGACGCCGAGCGCAACGGCCTGACCGTCCTGTTCGACGGCATTCCGATGAACAACACGATTTCCCATAACGGCCAGTGGGACTCCAACGAAATCCCCATCACCCAGCTCTTCAGCGGCATCAACGTCATCTACGGCCCGGGCAACCCGGATACCCGCTGGTTCGACTCGGTCGGCGGCACGATCAACTATGTCCCGGTCCAGCCCACCAAGCGCCCGCACTACCAGGTCGGCATCGCCTATGGCAGCCAGCAGACCGAAAACCTCCATTTCATCTTCGATACCGGCGAATACAATGGCTGGAGCGGCGTCATCGGCGGCGGCTATGCCGGTGCCAAGAGCTACTGGGGCGGAACCTCGGTCGGGCACTATAGCTGGCCCGCCCAGTCGCACGCGATCTATGCAAAGCTGGTCAAGGATTTTTCCAACGGCTCGCTCAGCTTCGCCGTCTATAACGACAACAACGTCGAATACGCGCCGCGCCCGAGTTTCATTCCGCTGACCCCGATCCCCGGCGTCACCGTCACCGGCTATTCCGGCTCGCCGCTGTTCAGCCAGCAGACCTCAGGGTTCTACGGCACCGGCACGCCGGATATCTGGTTCAAGCAGCTGCAGGTCCGCGACACCATCCTCTACAGCAAGATGTCGGTCGCGCTGTCGAAGGACATGACCTTCCATAACAATCTCTGGTATCGCTGGGGTCATCGCGTCCATTACCGCGTCAACAATTACGGCACCAATTCGCCGCTCGCGGGTGCGGCCTACGCCCCGAACTCGACCAACAGCGAATATTATTACCCGACCACGAATCAATATGGCGATAATCTCTATTTCGATTATCACCTGCCCTATAACGACATCAAATTCGGCGGCTATGTCATCTACGAGCGGTATTACTCGCCCTACCGCGGCTACAACTATCTCGGCGTTGGCGGATCGACCCAGCAAAATCCGGCGCAAATCCAGAAATTCACTGTCTACACCACCTACGCCAACGCCTTCCTGCAAGACACGATCCACCCGTTCAAAGGGTTCTCGATCACGCCCGGCATCGCCGAGGTGTCCTACCACACCGATTTCCACAACGATCTTCCGATCGGTGGCACCAACCAGATCGGCGCCGGCGATGGCTCCAAGACCTTTGTCCGCGCCGAACCCTCGATCGGGCTGCGCTACGAGGTCACACCCTGGGCCGCGCTCTACGGCAGCATGGCGATCTCCTACCAGAACCCGACCGACAATGCCTTCGGCGCCAACCAGCAAAATCCTGTCAACCTCTCGATCCTGAAGCCGACCCAGGCGCGCGACTACGAAATCGGCCTCAAGCTGTTCAGCGATCACGTGCCCTATTTGCATCACGCGACGCTGAACCTGAACTACTTCAACGATACGCTGACCGACGAAGCGATTTCAATCTATCATACGAACATCGTCAGCTCCTCGCTGGCGGCGGCGAATGCCCGGCTGCAGGGCGTGCAGCTCGATGCCTCGGTCGAGCCGAATTTCCATTGGCGCGGCTTCGTCAATGCAAGCTTCGACAACAACAAGTATCTGCAATACGAGACCGGCGGCGTCGTCTATCACAACGAGCCGATCTCCTATAATCCGAACCTGTTGCTGAATTTCGGCCTGAACTACCGCACCTTCGTGGGCTCGACGCTGGTGACCCTCGGCTTCCTCGATCAATATACGGGTTCGCAGCACTACTTCAACAACAACACCAACAACGTCTCGTCGCGCAAGCTGTCGGGGTTCAATGTCGCCAACCTCTCGATCACGGCGAACATTCCGGTGCCGAAAAGCCTCTCGCGCGGCGTGAAGGTTCTCGAACTGTCCTTCAACATCAACAATCTCTTCGACACCAAGTATAACGACAACGGCTACATCACGAGCGGTGGCTATTTCGGCACCAACTCGCTCGGCACGAATACCGCCAACGCGATCCTGGTCCAGCCGGGCGCCCCGCGGCAGTTCATCGCGGGTCTGACCGCGAAGTTCTGAGAGCGCTGTCCGGTCCGGTCGGGTATTCCAACCCGACCGGCTCTATCGGAATGTTAGAGAGCGTTCCGATCCATCCGGATCGGGACGTGCTTTATCCTCTCGATAACCAGCGCATCTTTATCCGGTCAGATGATTTCATCTGATTGGATGATGCTCTACCCCGGCCGCACGCCGCCGGCCGCCATCGCCATGTCTACAGGTGCTGCCTGCGGCATCGGCCCGGCAAGCCGCACCTCGGAGACCGGCAAGGCAAGCTCCGCCCCGTGCAGCCGCACGATCCGCCCCAGCTCGATCAGCAGCCGCTCCTGGATCGCGAGCGACTCCGCCCACACCACCGTCCGGGTGAAGCACCACACCATGATCTGCAATGCGTGCGTGCCATACTGGTCGAAATACACCATCGCGCCGAGCGACTGGTCGATGTCGGGATGATTGTCGACATGCTGGCGGCACGCCTCGGTGATCGCTTCCAGCCGGTCGAAATCGGCGTAGCGGATCGCGATCGTGGTGCTGATCTGCCGCGCCTGCATCCGCGGCGGCGTCTGCACCACCGATGAATTGAAAATCTGGTTCGGCACGTAATAGGGCCTGGTGTCGAAGCCGCGCAGCGTCGTGGTCCGCCAGCCGATATGCTCGACCGTGCCATACACGTTCTGCGAGGGCAGCACGATCCACTCGCCCACCTTGAACGGCCGGTCGAGATAGACCACCAGCGCGCCGAACAGGTTGGCGGTCACACCCTGCGCGGCGAAGCCGACGGCGATGCCCGCCACCCCGCCAAAGGCGAGCAGGCTGGCGATCGAGAAATTCAGCTCCCGCAGCACCATCATCCCGATCACCGCGACCACGAGAATGCGCGTGATCTTGCCGATCGCATCGACCAGCATCGGGTCCGGGGTCTCGCCGCGCCGCGCCGCGACATGCGCCGGATAGGCGCGCTCGCCCACCGCGACCACGCGCAGCGCCGCCCAGGCGATCGTCAGCAGCATCACCACCTTGAGCACCACCGGCAGGATCGCCAGCAGACCCGTGAGGCGCAGCGGCGTCGCCACCGCGAGGGCGGTGAAATACAGCGCCAGCGCCCAGATCCCGACGACGACCGGCGGCAGCAGGCGGGCGAAGATCGCGGCGCGCATCCGGTGCCCGTGCCGCTCCGACCAGCGCGCGAGGATCCCCAGCGCCGCGCGCGAGGAAGCGGTGCCGCCGATGCCGAGCAGCAGCGCGACCGCAACGCCGATGATGGTCGAAAGATGGGCCATCCAGAACGATGCCGTTCCGGCCACGAGATTTTGCATTTGTGTTCGCTCCTCCGCGGATGGGCCCGGCAGGTGAGCGCCGGGGCGGAGTCCGTGCCGCGCACGGACCATGGGGCATGAACGGCGGGCGAAGCCCCCGCGCACGCACAATCAGTCGGTGCTCTGGAGGTGGGGGCGGGGAGGGGCGCTGTAAACCCGGCGGCGGCGAATCCGCTTTCGCCTTGCCCACCCAAGGCACTTCATGGTCTTGTTTTGTTCATGACGATTGCCGTTCGCTTCGCCGCCATCATCGATGGTCTACGCCGCGCCGTCGCCGCGCGCGCGGTGAAGGATGCGTTCTTCGTGTTCGACCAGACGATGAAGCCCGCATCGCCGCACCGGCCGCTGGTGGTCCGGCTCTGGACGTGGCTGGGCCGTCTGTCCCGCCGCTTCACCGCCCTTGCTGCCGGCGCCCCGAAGAAGCGCGCCCCGAAGAAGCGCGCTCAAGCCCCGCAACTTTCCCCCTCTCGCGCAGCCATCTCCAGCACGGCCAACCCCCTGCCGCGCCACCGCGCCTGGCTGCTCGCCCCGGTGCCCGAATCCCGTTGCAGTGCCAGCCAGCTCCGCGCCCTGCTCGACGATCCCGAAGCCCTCGCCCTGATCGGGTCGGATCCGCGCTTCGCCCGGCTGCTCCGCCCGCTCTGCCACATGCTGGGACTCCGCCTGCCGCCCTGTCTCGTCAGGACAGCGCGGCCGCACCCGGCCCAGCCACCGCCGCACCAGGCGCATGATCCGCGCGTTGCACCCGCCAGCGCTTCGCCCGTCGCATCCCCTGGCACATCGCCCGGCATATCGCCCGGTACGTCCTTTGGCATATCCTCGGACGTCACGCCGCCATGGCTGCATCCGCCGCCGGTGCCCACCTGAAACGCGACACCGCATCGCTCCGCACCCACAGGGTCGCGGAGCCGCGCGCGCTGCCCGCGCGGGTCAATCCCGGCTCAGAGTTTCGTGGTCGTCTCCGCCGGCAGCTGCGCCCGCCGCTCGCTGTAGCGATCCACCAGATACTCGGCCCGGTCGCGCAGCAGCCAGGTGAAGCGCACCAGCTCCTCCATCACATCGACCAGCCGGTCGTAATAGGGCGAGGGCAGCATCCGCCCGTCCGCGTCGAATTGCTCATAGGCCTTGGCGACGCTGGACTGGTTGGGAATGGTGAACATCCGCATCCACCGCCCGAGCAGGCGCAGCGTGTTCACCGCGTTGAAACTCTGCGACCCGCCCGAAACCTGCATCACCGCCAGCACTCGCCCCTGGGTCGGCCGCACCGCGCCGATCTCCAGCGGAATCCAGTCGATCTGGTTCTTCATCACCCCGGTGATCGCGCCATGCATTTCCGGACTGCACCAGACCTGCGCCTCCGACCACAGCGAGAGCGCGCGCAGCTCCTGCACCTTCGGATGATCGGCCGAAACGCTTTGCGCCACCGGCAGCTCGCGCGGATCGAAAATCCGCGCCTCCGCCCCCATCAGCCCGAGCAGCCGCGCCGCCTCCTCGATGAGAAACCGCGAATAGGAGCGCTCGCGCAGCGATCCATACAGCAGCAGCACCCGCGGCCGGTGCGTCGCCCGCGCCACCGGCTCCAGCCGCGCTGGATCGGGCATCGCCAGACACGCCCGCTCGAGCGCCGGAAAGCCGTCACCGCCACCATCCCTGAACCGCTCGTCCTGCTGCATCACCCGCCCCATGTTCCCATCACGACCCCACCGCCAAGCGGCCCGATCCCCTATGACGAAACACCCCAAAGGTCCATGTGCGACCTGCAGCACCGAATCCAGTGGCAGAGGGAAAGTCCGCTCGTTTTGTATAAAATATATTTGGGAGCATCATCCGATCAGATGGAATCATCTGATCGAATAAAGATGCTCTGTTTATCAACAAGATAGAGCACGACATCCAATCCGGATTGATCGGAACGTGCTCTAGAAGACGGCGTGATCTCCACGTTCCGGCGCGGGCGCTCCAGCTAGAACTGAGCGGTAGAAGTCAAAAAGGGTTTGCGTTCCCGTCGAAGGCGTTGCGGTTGCGTCGTAATCGCCCGTTTTCGGGTCCAATACGAGCATGGATTCAGTGGCGTAATAGCGGCCGATTCGCGCCAGTTCCGCCTTTTGCGCCAGCGACGGCGAGATGCGGCCCAGGGCCCCGAGCCCCCCCGCAATCATGTCGAGGAGGGCCACCGGCACCGATCGAAATTTGGGCGGGCGGCCCAGCAGCGCGAACAGGGCCTCGCCCTGCTGACGCGGTGTGATTGCGTCACCAGGGCCGCCGATCGGCAGGATGCGGTTCAAACGATCTTCCTCCTGGAGGCAGTCAGCAATGTAATCAGCCAGATCGTCATCGCTGATGGGCTTGCAGGCGGTCAGGTTGCCGTTGCCAAAGACCAGGAAGGGTTGCCCGCGCCGCACGCGCTCGATTTGGCCCGACAGCGACTTAAAGAAGGCTGTCGGTCGCACGATGGAATAGCTCAAGCCGGACTCGATCAGCGCCGCTTCGAAGGCAAGCTTGGCTTGCTGAAAGGCGAGGAGCGGCTTTTGTACACAGATGGCGGATAGCAGCACAAAATGGCCGACGCCGGCCTGCCTCGCAGCATTCAGAACGTTGAGGTGAGCGCCATAGTCGATCGCCCAGGCGTCTTTGGGCGCACCCGTGCGCGAGGCCAAACAGGATACCAGGGCGTCGAACCGCTCGCCTGCAAATCCGTCGCGAGAAAGCGAAACAGCGTCGGTTGGATCCAGCACCCTTACCGCTGCTCCCTGCAAGGCCCTAGCGATCTCCGCCTGCCCAAGCGATCCGCCAACGCCAGAGCGCGTCCGGACGAAACAGACGACCTCGTGCCCACGCCGCACGAGTGCTGCGGCCGTCGCGCGGCCGATGGTGCCGCTGGCTCCAAGGACACAAACGCGTTTGCGCACCTTCGCGCGAGGTGCGTCTGGCGTAGTCGCGGGTTCGACGGTGCGGGTGAGTCCCAATTCCGGCACGGTTGTCCCTACGCTCTCCGACATGGTCTCATCAACAGCCCGGCTCACACGTTGCAGCCAATTTTGAGGTTTGTACCACATCGCGCGGTATCGTGATCTGTGAAGTGGACCCTTTGGTGTGGACCACTTGGGGCGGGATTTAAGATGGAAGCTGATCCGTTCTGATCTCCCAAAGGGCTATCAAGCTACCTGCTGTTGTTGCGGCTGTGGAGATGTGGGCAACGTGGTAGCGTTGTCCAAGCTTCTCCGCAGGATAAGCGTCATATCCACGGCCGCCGGCGGCAGAATGCCGACCATTGCTTCGCGCCACACCGCCATCGGCGCGCGGTTGTCCAACGCCATGTGAGGGCGTTGGTGGTTGTAGAAGTCAAACCATTGGCCCAGGCCGGCGCGCAGTTCCGTGCCGTCAGCGTAGCCCTTGATATACAGGTCTTCGTATTTCAGCGATCGCCAGAGCCGCTCGATGAACACGTTGTCCATCCAGCGCCCCTTGCCGTCCATCGAGATCCGGATCTCCGCCGCGGTCAGGACGTCGGTGAACGCCATCGAGGTGAATTGCGAACCCTGGTCGGTGTTGAAGATTTCCGGCTTGCCGAACCGGGACAGGGCCTCTTCGAGCGCCGAGATGCAAAAGCCGGTGTCCATCGTGTTCGAGACCCGCCAGGCCAGCACCGCTCGGCTATGCCAGTCCATGATCGCCACCAGGTAGAGAAAGCCGCGGCCCATCGGCAGGTAGGTGATATCGGCGCACCAGACCCGGTTCGGCCGGTCGATCACCAGGTCCCGTAACAGATACGGGTAGATCCGGTGCCCCGCCGACGGCTTGCTGGTCCGCGGCTTCGGCCCGAGCGCCGCAATCCCCATCAGCCGCATCAGCCGTTGCACTCGCTTGCGGTTGACCCGCAGCCCCTCGGCCGCGAGCACCGCCATCAGCCGGCGCGAGCCCAGAAACGGCCAGCGCAAAAACAGCTCGTCGATCCGCCGCATCACGTCCAGATCATTGTCGTTCGCCGCACGACGCCGTCGGTACACCCCGGATCGCGCCAGCCCTAGCAGCGCGCACTGCCGGCGGATCGACAGCACAGCATGATCGCGATCGAGCTTCGCTCGCCGGTCCGGCACGCTCATCTTCCGGACCTCTTTGCTAAAAAATCGTTCTCGATCGTCAGTTGGCCGATTTTCGCATGCAGCTTCTCGATCTCCCGCTGCCCGGCGGCCTCCGCATCCTGCCCGATCTTCGGATCAAACGCCCGCGCCGCCTGCTCCTGCAGTTGCTTCTTCCAAGCGTAAATCTGGTTCGGATGAACCTGATACCGCGCCGCCAAGTCAGCAACCGTTGCCTGCTCGCGCAGCGCCTCCAAGGCAATCTTCGCCTTCAGCCCCGCCTCAATCTTCCGTCTCGTCTTGCTCATGTTCCGCTCCGTCTATCATGACAAAACGGCCAATTTCCAACTTAGCCCCTGGTCCCATTTCTAGGATCCACTTCACTACGCCACGATCGACGCGGTTGAGACCTTTGTTGACCACCATTACGAGGAACAGGTGCGCAAACTGCCAGATCATGGGCCTGGCGGCGCGCTGCGCGCGCTGCTGGTCGCCTGCCAGGCGGATGAGGTGGAACATCGTGATCAGGCGCGGGCCGCGGCCATAGCCGGCCCCGGCAGGCTGACGCTGGGATGGCAGTGGCTGGTTGGCGCCGGCAGCGCGTTGGCCGTTTTGGCTGCCCGGCGGGTGTAATGACCGCCCGTCCAACCGTTTATTACGATGGCGGCTGTCCGGTTTGTTCGCGGGAGGTCCAGGTCTACAAGGCCCGCGGCGGATCTGCTTCCTTCGTCTGGGTGGATGTGGCGCAGGCGGACGAGGCAGCGCTTGGACCCGGATTGACGCGTGATGACGCACTCGCGCGCATGCATGTGCGGCGCGCGGATGGGACCATGGTCAATTGAGGGGTATCTCGTGAGACGGATTAGGACGCCGCCACGGAGGAAAGTGATGAGATTTCAGGTGGTTGATACTGATTGAGATCGCGTGAGAAGCGAAACTGGCGGAGGGAGTGGGATTCGAACCCACGGTACGTTTTCACGCACACACGCTTTCCAAGCGTGCGCCTTCGACCGCTCGGCCATCCCTCCGGCGCAGCGGCTTCATAGCCAACAACCGCGCCGGGCTCAAGCGGGGGGTGGCGTTATTCCTCGGCGGTGTCGAGATCGAGCAGGGCAGGGGCTTCGGTGGGGTCGAGCTCGTCGATGTCGCGCAGCTTGCGGCCGACGGCGCGGATGCGGACCTGGGTGCTGTCGATCCCTTTCGAGAGCTGTTCGGCGCGTTTCGCCAGCGCCTCGATGCTCTCGCCGAGCTTGCCCCATTCGAGCTTCACCGCCGAGAGGATGCGGCCGATTTCGCCGGCGCGGCGCTCGAGCTGGACGGTGAAATGGCCAACCCGGATCGTGTGCAGCAAGGCGGGCAGCAGGCTCGGGCTCTGGATCAGCACCCGGTGCTCGCGCTGCACCTGCTCGACCAGGCCGGGAATCCGGGCAACCTCGGCGAACAGGCCCTCGCTCGGCAGGTACAGGATCGCGATATCCGTCGTGCGGGGCGGGCGGATGTATTTCTGGGCGATCTTCTTCGCCTCGTCGCGGATGCGGGCGCTGAGCGCCCGCAGCGCCTGGGTTTCGCCGTCGCGGTCGCCCGCCTCGGCGGCGAGCAGCAGGCGGTCGTAATCCTCGGTCGGGAATTTCGCGTCGATCGGTAGCCAGACCGGCTGATCCCCCTCGCGCACCGGCATGCGCAGCGCGAATTCGACCGCCTCGGCGCCGTTCGGATCGGCGCGGAAATTGGCTTCGAACGTGCCGGGCGGCAGCGTGTCGTCCAGCGTCTGGCGGATCTGCGCCTCGCCCCAGCCGCCGCGCGATTTCACGTTGGCGAACAGCCGCTTGAGATCGCCCACCTGGGTGGCGACCGACTGCACCTGGCCGATCGCCTGCTGCACCTGGGCGAACTGCTCGGCCACGCGCTGGAAGCTCTCGCCGATCTTCTGCTCCAGCGCCGATTGCAGCTTCTCGTCCACCGCCGCGCGCATCGCGTCGAGCTTGGCTTCATTGCCGGTGCGGATTTCATCGAGCTTCTGCTCGACGCGGCCGCGCAGCGCCTCCTGCCCCTCGCGCAGGGCGAGCGAGACGCCGGCGAGATCGCGGTTCATCCGATCGGCGAGCAGCGTCTGGCTCTCGGTCAGCCGGGCGATCGCGGCCATGGTCTCGCTGAGCCCCTGGGCGCGGCCGGCCTGCGCCGCCGATTCGGCCTCGGCCAGCTTGCCGGCGAGCAGGAGGGAGAGGTCGCTCATCGCGCCGTGCAGCCGCGCGAGCTGCTCGCCTTGCGCCCGCGCGCCGTCCTGCACGCGGTCGAACGCCTCGCGCAGCCCGGCGCGGGATTGTTCGGCGATCTCGCCGCGCAGGGCGGCGATCTGGCGGGATTGCAGGAGCGCGAGGGCGACGAGGATCGCGGTGCCGATCGCGGCGATGGCGGCGGCGAGCACCGGGCTCAGGCGTCCATCTTCAGGGCGGCGAGGAAGGCGGTCTGCGGGATTTCGACCTTGCCGAACTGGCGCATCCGCTTCTTGCCCTCCTTCTGCTTCTCCAGCAGCTTGCGCTTGCGGCTGATGTCGCCGCCATAGCACTTGGCGGTGACGTCCTTCGACAGCGCGCCGAGGGTTTCGCGGGCGATCACCCGGCCGCCGATCGCCGCCTGGATGGCGATCTTGAAGAGCTGCCGGGGGATCAGGTCCTTCAGCTTGGCGCAGATCGCGCGGCCGCGGGTGTCGGCGACGGAGCGATGGGCGATGAAGGCCAGCGCGTCCACCGGCTCCTGGTTGACCAGGATGGAGATCTTCACGAGATCGCCGTCGACATAGTCGTCCATCTGGTAGTCGAAGCTGGCATAGCCGCGGCTGACCGATTTCAGCCGGTCGTAGAAATCGAACACCACCTCGTTGAGCGGCAGCCGGTAGACCGCCATGGCGCGGTTGCCGACATAGGTGAGGTCGACCTGCTGGCCGCGGCGCTCGTTGCAGAGGGTAAGGACGGCGCCGAGATAATCGTCCGGCACCATGATGGTGGCGCGGATCCACGGCTCCTCGATATGGTCGATGATCGAGCCGTCCGGCATGTCCGCCGGGTTGTGCAGCTCCATCATCTCGCCGCTGGTCTTGTAGAGCCGGTAGACCACCGAGGGCGCCGTCGCGATCAGGTCGAGATCGAATTCGCGCGACAGGCGCTCCTGGATGATTTCGAGGTGCAGCAGGCCGAGAAAGCCGCAGCGGAAGCCGAAGCCGAGCGCCGCCGAGGTCTCGGCCTCGTAATGGAAGCTCGCATCGTTGAGCCGCAGCTTGGCGAGGCTGTCGCGCAGCTTCTCGAAATCGTCGGCATCGACCGGGTAGAGCCCGCACCAGACCACCGGGATCGACGGCTTGAAGCCGGGCAGGGGTTCGGTGGCGGGGACGCGGTCGTCGGTGATCGTGTCGCCCACGTTGCAGTCGGCCACCGTCTTGATGGCGGCGGTGATGTAGCCGATCTCGCCGGGGCCGAGATCGGCCTGCGGGGTCAGCTTCGGCGAGAAGGTGCCGACCTGGTCGATGGTATGGACGGCGCCGTTCGACATCATGCGGACGCGCTGGCCCTTGCGCAGCCGACCGTCGCGCACGCGCACGAGAATGATCACACCGAGATAGGGGTCATACCAGCTATCGACCAGCATCGCCTTGAGCGGGGCGGCGGCGTCGCCCTTCGGCGGCGGCAGGCGGGTGACGAGCGCTTCCAGCACCGCCTCGATATTGATGCCGGTCTTGGCGGAGATCTCCACCGCGTCCGATGCGTCGAGCCCGATCACGTCCTCGATCTGCTGCTTCACCCGCTCGGGCTCGGCGGCCGGCAGGTCGATCTTGTTGAGCACGGGGACGATCTCGTGATTGGCGTCGATCGCCTGGTACACGTTCGCCAGCGTCTGCGCCTCCACGCCCTGCGAGGCGTCGACCACCAGCAGCGAGCCCTCGCAGGCGGCGAGCGAGCGGCTCACCTCGTAGGCGAAATCGACATGGCCGGGCGTGTCCATCAGGTTCAGGACATAGGTCTGGCCGTCCTTCGCCTTGTAGTTGAGGCGCACGGTCTGCGCCTTGATGGTGATCCCGCGCTCTTTCTCGATATCCATGTTGTCGAGCACCTGCTCGGTCATCTCGCGGGCGGAGAGCGCGCCGGTGGTCTGGATCAGCCGGTCGGCCAGGGTCGATTTGCCGTGGTCGATATGGGCGATGATCGAGAAGTTGCGGATCAGTTCGGTGGGGGTCGAGGTCATGCGCGCTCTTTAATCGAGATCGGGGCTTCTGTCAGCTTCATTGCGCGGCGGCGGCGCCCGGCCGGTGCGGCGCTGATCGATATATCTCGGTCGCATCGCGCCATTGAAAAGAGCGATCGGTTGCGCCACACACGCTTGCGGTCACGGAACGGTGACGCGGCGGGACGTGACATCGGCGCTGTGCCTTCCCATGTCCCGGACAGGATCGGCGTTCTGCCGATACGCCCGCTCCGGCACCGGACCGTCGTCCATCACGACCTGCGTTGAGGAGATCTGCATGAACCCCCTGAAACAACTCGCTGAAGCCGGGCAGGCGCCCTGGCTCGATTTCGTGCAGCGCGGCCTGATCGAGGGGGGGGAGCTTGCCGCCATGATCGAGCGCGACGGGATCAGGGGGGTGACGTCGAACCCGGCGATCTTCGAAAAGGCGATCGCGCATGCGCCGGAATACGGCTCGGCGTTCGAGCGCTTCGTCGCCGCCCATGACGGCACGCCGATGGAGATCTACGAGCATCTGGCGATCGCCGACATCCAGGCCGCGGCGGACGCGCTGGCGCCGGTCTACCGCGACACCTCCGGGCGCGACGGGTTCATCAGCCTCGAGGTCTCGCCCTATCTCGCCAACGACACGCAAGGGACGATCGACGAGGCGCGGCGGCTCTGGGCGGCGGTGGACCGGCCGAACCTGATGATCAAGGTGCCGGCGACCTCGGCCGGAATCCCCGCGATCCACGCGCTGATCGCCGAGGGGATGTCGGTCAATGTGACGCTGCTGTTCGCCGTGCCGCGCTACGAGGCCGTGGCGCAATCCTATATCGCCGGGCTTGAGGATTATGCGGCGAAGGGCGGCGATGTCTCGAAGGTGGCCAGTGTTGCGAGTTTCTTCGTCAGCCGGATCGACAACGTGATCGACCGCGAGTTGCAGGCCCGGATCGATGCCGGCGGACCGGCGGGCACGATCCAGCCGCTGCTTGGTCAGGCGGCGATCGCCAATGCCAAGGTCGCCTATCAGAGTTTCCGCCGGATCTTCGCCGGCGAGGGCTGGGCCGCGCTCGCCGCCAGGGGGGCGCAGGTGCAGCGCCTGCTCTGGGCCTCGACCAGCGTGAAGAACCCCGCCTATCCCGACACGCTCTATGTCGAGCGGCTGATCGGCCGCGACACGGTGAACACCATGCCGCCGGCGACGATGGACGCCTTCCGCGATCACGGCACGGTGGTGCATGATGCGGTGGAACATGAGGTCGAGGCGGCGCATGCCGCGCTGACCGCGATCGAGGCGCAGGGGATTTCGCTGGCGAGCGTCACCCAGGACCTGGTCGAGGACGGCGTGCGGCAGTTCGCCGAGGCGTTCGACAAGCTGCTCGGCGCGGTCGCGGCGAAGCGCGAGGCGCTGGTCGCGGTCAATCCGGCGCGCATCGAGGCGCCGGAGGAGATCGCCCGCGCGGTGGACGAGGCCGCCGCTGGCTGGCGGGACGATGGCACGATCCGCCGGCTCTGGGCGGGCGATGCCCGCGTGTGGAGCGGGGCGGACGAGGCGGACTGGCTCGGGTGGCTCGGCATTGTCGGGCAGGAACACGCGCATGTCGGCACGCTGGTCCGCTTCGCCAACACGATCCGCGAGGCCGGCTTCACCCATGTCGCACTGCTCGGCATGGGCGGATCGAGCCTCGGGCCCGAGGTGCTCGCCACCAGTTTCGGCCACCGTCCCGGCTGGCCGCGGTTTCACATGCTCGACAGCACCGATCCCGCGCAGCTCCGCGCGCTGGAGGCGAAGCTCGACCTGGCGAGGACGATGTTCATCGTCTCGTCGAAATCGGGCGGCACGCTGGAGCCGAACATCATGCTCGCGCATTTCCGCGCCCGCATGATCGAGACGGTGGGCGAGGCCGGCTGGGCGCGGCATTTCACCGCCGTCACCGATCCCGGCTCCTCGCTCGAACAGGTCGCGAAACAGGCGCAGTTCGCGCATCTGTTCCACGGCGTGAAATCGATCGGCGGGCGCTATTCGGTGCTGTCGAAATTCGGCCTGGTGCCGGCGGCGGCGATGGGGATCGACGTGTCCGACCTGCTGGTGCGGACGGCGCGCATGGTCGCCTCCTGTGCTGCGAGCGTGCCGGCGGACCGCAATCCCGGCGTCCGGCTCGGCCTGCTGCTCGGCACCGCCGCGACGCGGTTCGGCCGCGACAAGGTCACGATCGTGACCACGAAGCGGATCGCCGGGCTTGGCGCCTGGCTCGAACAGCTGATCGCCGAATCCACCGGCAAGCACGGCCACGGGCTGATCCCGGTCGATGGCGAGGCGCTTGGCGCGCCGGCCGTCTATGGCCATGACCGCGTCTTCGCCCAGCTCGTGCTCAGGGGTGAGGAGGATGAGGCCCAGGATGCAAGGCTCGCCGCACTGGCGCAGGCCGGGCATCCGGTGGTGCGGATCACGCTCGACGACGTCGCCCAGATCGGCCAGGAATTCTTCCGCTGGGAAATGGCGACCGCGGTGGCCGGCGCCATCATCGGCATCAACCCGTTCGACCAGCCGGATGTCGAGGCGAGCAAGGTGAAGACCCGCGCGCTGACCGACGCCTACGAGGCGGGCACGGCGGTGGCATCCCCCGCGCCGGCATTCAGCGCCAACGGCGTGGCCATCTTCGCCGACGCCGCCAATGAAGCGGCACTCGGCCGGCACAACACGCTGTCCGCCTGGGTGAAGCAGCATTTCCATCGCGCCGGGGCCGGGGATTATATCGGCCTGCTCGCCTATATCGAGCAGACGCCCGCGCATGAGGCGGCGCTGGCCGCCATCCGGCTGCGGCTGCGCGATGCCCGCAAGGTTGCGACCTGCGTCGGCTTCGGGCCGCGCTTCCTCCATTCCACCGGCCAGGCCTACAAGGGCGGGCCGAACACAGGCGTATTCCTGCAGATCACCGCCGACGACGCGGCGGATCTCCCCGTGCCCGGCCATCGCTACAGTTTCGGCCAGGTGAAGGGGGCACAGGCGGAAGGCGATCTCGGCGTTCTCGTCGAACGTGAGCGCCGGGCCATCCGCGTTCACCTCACCGAGGTGGAGGCGGGGCTGGCCGAACTGGCGAAGGCCATCGACCACGCCTTCGCCTGAGCCTCGAGCATCATCCGGTCAGATGAAACCATCTGACCGGACAAGGATGCTCAGGCTAACAGACTACAGAGCACGACATCCGATCCGGATGGATCGGAACATGCTCTAGCGGGCGCGCAGCTCCGCGCCCGACCGGAGACCATTGACGAGCGCCTGGCACGGCGGCCCCGCATCGCGGGACCGTCAGCGGCCCGGCGCGGCAACAGGAACGGAGACAGAGCCATGAAGATCGGTGTGATCGGCCTTGGCCGGATGGGCGCCAACATTGCCCGCCGCCTGATGCACGGCGGCCATGACTGCGTGGTGTTCGACACATCCGCGAAGGCCGTCGAGACGCTTGCGGCGGAAGGTGCGACGGGGGCGCGCGACCTCGCCGGCCTCGTGCGGGCGCTGGACCCGCCGCGCGTCCTCTGGGTGATGCTGCCGGCCGGGCGGATCACCAGCGAGACGATCGACGCGCTAGGCGAGATGCTCGGGCGGGACGATGTCGTCATCGACGGAGGCAACAGCTTCTATCGCGACGATATCGCTCATGCCACGCGGCTGAACCGCAAGGGAATCCATTTCGTCGATGTCGGCACCTCGGGCGGCGTGTGGGGGCTGGAGCGCGGCTATTGCATGATGATCGGCGGCGAGGACGAGGTCGTCCGCCGGCTCGATCAGGTGTTCCGCACGCTGGCGCCGGGGCTTGGCGGGATCGAGCGCACGCCCGGCCGCGCCGCGCGCGATCCGCGGGCCGAGCTGGGCTACATCCATGCCGGGCCGAACGGCGCCGGGCATTTCGTCAAGATGGTGCATAACGGCATCGAATACGGGTTGATGCAGGCCTATGCCGAAGGGTTCGCGATCCTGCGCAACCGCGACGCCGAAGCGCTGCCCGAAGCGGAGCGATATGATCTCGATGTCGCCGACATCGCCGAGGTGTGGCGGCGCGGCAGCGTGATCTCCTCCTGGCTGCTCGACCTCACCGCCGCGGCGCTGGCGCGCGACGGGGCGCTGTCCGACTATAGCGGCTATGTCGAGGATTCCGGCGAGGGGCGCTGGACGATCAACGCCGCGATCGAGGAGGCGGTGCCGGCGGATGTGCTGACCGCCGCCCTCTTCGCCCGCTTCCGCTCCCGCCTCGATCATACCTTCGGCGAGAAGATCCTCTCGGCCATGCGCCAGGGGTTCGGCGGCCATCTGGAGCAGGGGCAGGGCGCGCAAGGGCAGGGCGGCACGACGCCGGGAGGTGCGGCATGACCGCGCCGGCGCAACCCTCCCGCCAGCCGGATGCGGCACCCGCCGGGCCGTGCAGCGTGGTGATCTTCGGCGCCGCCGGCGACCTGACCCGCCGGCTGCTGGTGCCGGCCCTGTTCAACCTTGCCAATACCGGGCTGGTGAACGAGCATTTCGGCCTGCTGGGCGCCGATATCGCCGATCTCGATGCCGCCGGCTGGACCGGCTCGCTGCGCGCGATGCTGGAGAGCTTCGTCGGCGATCCCGAGGCCGAGGACCAGATCGGCCAGGTCGACGATGCGGCGTGGAATCGCCTGACCGCGCATGCCGACTATGTGAAGGGCGATTTCACCGAGGATGCGTTCTACGAAGCCCTGAAATCCCGGCTGGAGGCGATCGAAGCCGCGCAAGGCACCGGCGGCAACCGGCTGTTCTACCTCGCCGTGGCCGACCGGTTCTTCGCGCCGATCGTCGAGCATCTCGGCCGCGCCGGCCTGCTGGCCGAGCACGCGGCGGGTGAGGGGGCGGCGAGCGAGAGGGCGTGGCGGCGGATCGTCGTCGAGAAACCGTTCGGCCATGACCTCGCCTCGGCCAGGGCGCTGAACCGGCGGTTGCTCGACGTGGTCGCGGAGCGGCAGATCTACCGGATCGATCATTTCCTCGGCAAGGAAACGGTGCAGAACATCATGGCGCTGCGGTTCGGCAACGGACTCTTCGATCCGCTCTGGAACCGCGACCGCATCGATCACGTGCAGATCACCGTGGCCGAGACGGTCGGCGTCGAAGGGCGGGCGAAATTCTACGAGCAGGCCGGCGCGCTGCGCGACATGGTGCCCAATCATGTGTTCCAGCTCGTCGCGATGGTCGCGATGGAGCCGCCGGTGGGCGTGCGGGCCGAGGCGATCCGCGACAAGAAACTCGAACTCTTCTCCGCCATCCGCACGATGCGGCCGGAGGATGCGGTGCGCGGGCAATATGGCGCGGGCGAGGCGTCCGGCCGCACGGCGCGCGCCTATCGCGAGGAACCGGGCGTTGCGGCGGCGTCGGACACCGAGACTTATGTCGCGCTGCGCCTTGCCATCGACAACTGGCGCTGGGCCGGCGTGCCCTTCTATCTGCGCACCGGCAAGCACCTCGCCGAACGCATGACGGAAATCGCCATCCGCTTCCGCAAGCAGCCGCTGGCGCCGTTCAAGGGCGCGTCGATCGGCGATCTGCCACCCAACTGGCTGGTGCTGCGCATCCAGCCCGATGAGGGCATCGCCATCGAGTTCGAGGTGAAGCAGCCCGGCCAGACCATGCGGCTTGCCCCGGCGCGGATGCAGTTCCGCTATCGCGACCGCTTCCGGCCGGAGCCGAATGTCGGCTACGAAACCCTGCTCTATGATTGCATGATCGGCGACCAGACGCTGTTCCAGCGGGCCGACATGGTCGAGGAAACCTGGCGCGTGGTCGGCGATGTGCTCGCTGACTGGGCCAGCCGGAAGGCGGAGGGATTTCCGAACTACCGCAGCTTCAGTGAAGGCCCGGAGGCGGCGGACCGGCTGCTGTCCGAGGATGACCCGACGCGGCGGTGGCGGCCGGTCGCGCTCGATCCCGCGGAGCACGGGGCGTGAGACGTGCGATCGATCTCGTGATCGCCGATGTCGACGGCACGCTGGTGACTGACGACAAGCGGCTGACGATGGCGACGCGGCAGGCCGTTGCCGCCTTGCGCGAGGCGGGCATCCGTTTCGCGATCACCAGCGGGCGGCCGCCGCGCGGCATGCGGATGCTGAGCGCGCCGCTCGGTATCGACACGCCCCTCGCCGGCTTCAACGGCGGCGTGATGATGGCGCCGGATTTCAGCCATGTCGTCGCCGCGCACGATCTCGATGACGGGGTGATCGGCCGGGCGGTCGGGTTGCTCGACGATCACGGGCTCGATGCCTGGCTCTATACGCATGACCGCTGGCTGGTGCGCGACGGCGCCGCGCCGCATGTCGCGCGCGAGCGGCGGACGGTGGCGTTCGACCCCGAGATCGTCGGGCGGTTCGACCTTGCCGGCCTGCATGGCGTGGTCAAGATCGTCGGCGTGACCGACGATGCGGTGCGGATGCAGGCCTGCCGCGAGGCCGCGCGCGAGGTGCTCGGCGAGGGTGTGACGGCGAATTGCTCGCAGCCCTATTATCTCGACATCACCAGCACGCAGGCGAACAAGGGCGCGGTGGTCGACGCGCTGGCCGAGCGTCTGGGCATTCCGCACGCGCGGATCGCGACCATCGGCGACATGCCCAACGATGTCGCCATGTTCGCCCGCAGCGGTTGCGCGATCGCAATGGGCAACGCGGATGATGATGTGAGGCGCAAGGCCCATTACACGACATCGACGAATGACGAGGACGGCTTTGCCGAAGCGATGCGGCGCTTCGTGCTGGAGGGGAGAACCGGATGAAACCCGTGCGTGGTGAACTTGTCGTGGTGCCGGATGCAGAAGCCTTCGCGGACCAGGGGGCGCGGCTCTTCGCGGCGGCGGCGGCGGCGGCGGCGGGCGAGCGCTTCGTCGCCTGCATTGCCGGCGGATCGACCCCGCGGGCGCTGTATGAGCGGCTCGCCGAGGCGCCGTGGCGCGAGACGATCGACTGGGCGCGCATCGATCTCGTGCTCGGCGACGAGCGCTTCGTCGCGCCGGAGGACGCGAAGAGCAATGTCCGGATGATCCGCGAGGCGCTGGTCGACCGGCTGCCGGTGCCGCCCCGCCTGCATCCGGTGCCCTTCGCCGGCATGACCGTCGATCAGGCCGCCGCCGCCTATCAGCTTGACCTCGCCGCGATCCATGGCGGGGAACTGCTCGATCCGGCGCGTCCGGTCTTCGATCTGTGCCTGCTCGGCATGGGCGATGACGGGCACACCGCCTCGCTGCTGCCCGGGCAGGAGGATCTGCTCGGCGAGCGGCAGCGCTGGGTGATGCCGGTGACCAAGGGGCGGCCGGAGCCGCGCGTCACCCTGACCTACCCGATCCTGGAGAGCGCGCGGCTGGTGGTGTTTCTCGTCTCCGGTGCCGGCAAGCGCGAGATGCTCGACCGCGTTCTCGGCGGCGCCGATCGCGATGCTCCGGCAGCCCGCCTCGCGCCGGCGGGGCGGCTGGTCTGGCTCGCCGATCGGGCCGCCGCCGGGCGCTGGGCAGGCTGAGGGGCGCGGCGCATGGGCATTGATCCTGAAATTGGCAAGCGTGCCGTGGCGCGCGAAGCCGCCGGTCTCGTCGCCGCCGGCATGCGGGTGGGGCTCGGCACCGGGACGACGGCGGCGCACTTCATCGACGCGCTGGCCGCGCGCGTCCGCGCCGAGGCGCTCGACATCGCATGCGTCGCGACGTCGGAGCAGACGGCGGCACAGGCGGAGGCGCTCGGCCTGCGCCTCGCCCCGTTCGATGCGGCGCTCGATCTCGCGGTCGATGGCGCCGACGAGATCGAGTTCGGCACGCTGCGGCTGATCAAGGGCGCCGGCGGCGCGCTGCTGCGCGAGAAACTGGTGGCGCAATCGGCGCGGCGCTTCATCGTCATCGCCGATCGGCGCAAGCTGGTCTCACGGCTCGGCACGCGGGCGCGTCTGCCGGTCGAGATCGTCCAGCACGGGGCGGAGCGGACCTGCGCGCGTCTCGCCGAGCTGGGGCTTGCCCCGGCGCTACGCATTGCGGCGGGGACGCGGTTCATCACCGATGGCGGCCATCACATCGCCGATTGCACCCTGCCGGCGGATATCGCGCCGGAGGCGCTCGACTCTGGCTTGCGCACGATCGCCGGCGTTGTCGAGACCGGGTTTTTCCTCTCGGGCTGTGCTGCGGCGATCATCGGCGATGAGCATGGCGCGATCCGCAACTTCGACGGCGATCCGGTTTCGTCCGCCGGGCTGGCGCCGGTTGCCGCCATGCTGCGCCGCCTCGACCTGCCGAAGCCGGTCGCACCGCCGCGCCTCGCGGTCATGGGGGTGTCGGCATCCGGCAAATCCACCATCGGCCTGTTGCTGGCCGATGCGCTCGGCGTGCCGTTCTGCGACGGCGATGATCTGCACCCGCAGGCGAACCGGGCGAAGATGCACGCGGGCAAGCAGCTCGACGACGAGGACCGGATGCCCTGGCTGCACCGCATCGCCATGCGCCTTGCGGAATGGCGGAGGACGGGCACGGGCGGCGTGATCGTCAGCTCGCTGCTGACGCGCCGTTATCGCGACCTGGTGCGCGGCGGTGCGGGTCCATTCACGCTCGTTCATCTCGACGGGTCGCGAGAGCTGCTCGCCGCGCGGATCGCGGCGCGGCGCGGCCATTTCATGCCGGCCTCGCTGCTCGACAGCCAGCTCGCAACGCTGGAGCCGCCGGCGGCGGACGAGGATCCGATCGTCATGAACATCGATGCGCCGCCCTTTTCCATCGTGCGGCGGATCGTCGCCGAACTCGCGCGGCGACAGGGAGGCTGACAAGCAGTTTTGCAATGTCTGCCGCGGCCGCGGCGCGGCGGCGGACCCATGGCAGCGGGAGACAATCATGAGCCAGAGAATTGAGGATTACGCGATCATCGGCGACCGGCAGACGGCGGCGCTGGTGGGCAAGGACGGATCGATCGATTTCCTGTGCCTGCCGCGCTTCGATTCCGATCCGTGTTTCGCGGCACTGCTCGGCACGCGCGAGAACGGCCGTTGGCGGATCGCCCCGGATTTGCCGGTGCGCCGGGTGGAGCGGCGCTACCGGCCGGAGACGCTGGTGCTGGAAACCGATCTTCACACCGATGACGGCGCCGTCAGGATCACCGACTGCATGGTGCCGCATCCGCATGACACGACGCGGCTGGCCCGCATCGTCACCGGCCTGTCCGGGCGGGTCGCGATGCGGCTCGATCTCGTCTTCCGCTTCGGCTTCGGCGGGGTCGTGCCCTGGGTGCAGCGGCTGCCGGGCCATGAGGGGCTGGTCGCCATCGCCGGGCCGGACATGGTGGTGGTGTGGGGCGATGTGCCGATGACCGGGCGTAACCAGCACACCGAGGCGGCGTTCAGCGTCGCCGCCGGCGAGACGGTGGAATTCGGCCTCGAATGGCTGCCCTCGCACCGGCGGGTGCCGCGGCGGTTCAACGTCGCGGCGGGGGTGGAACAGGCGGCGGAGAGCTGGCGCGGCTGGGCGCGGCGTGTGCCGGTGGCCGGGCAGTGGGCGGAGATCGTCCGCCGGTCGCTGATCACGCTGCGGGCGCTGACCCATTGGGAGACCGGCGGGATCGTCGCCGCGGCGACGACCTCGCTGCCCGAGCAGCTCGGCGGCGGGCGCAACTGGGATTACCGGTTCTGCTGGCTGCGTGATGCGAGTTTCACACTGCAGGCGCTGATGAATGCGGGCTATCGCGAGGAGGCGCATGCCTGGTCGCGCTGGCTCGACCGCGCGATCGCCGGCGGCGCGGATGATATCCAGATCATGTATGGCATCGCCGGCGAGCGGCGGCTGGAGGAGCGGACGATCGACTGGCTCGACGGCTATGAGGGCTCGCGCCCGGTGCGCGCCGGCAATGCCGCGGCCGGGCAGCGCCAGCTCGATGTGTTCGGCGAGGTGATGAACGCGCTCTACCAGGCGCATGTCGGCGGCGCGCAGCGGGACGAGAACAGCTGGAGCATCCGCCGCGTGCTGCTCGAAACCCTTGAGCGGATCTGGGCCGAGCCGGATGAGGGGATCTGGGAGGTGCGCGGCGGGCGGCAGCAATTCGTCCATTCCAAGGTGATGGCCTGGGTCGCCTTCGACCGGGCGATCCGCTCGGTCGAGGATTATGGCTATGACGGGCCGGTGGAGCGCTGGCGCGAGATCCGCCGGCAGATCCACGACGAGGTCTGCGCGAAGGGGTTCGACAGCGGGATGAACAGCTTCGTGCAGGCCTATGGCTCGAAGACGCTCGATGCCAGCCTGCTGCTGATGACGATCGTCGGCTTCCTGCCGCCGGAGGATCCGCGCATGCGCGGCACCATCGCCGCGATCGAGCGGACCCTGTTGCAGGACGGGTTCGTCCGCCGCTACGACACGCAGTCCGGCAAGGACGGTCTGGAGGGCAACGAGGGCGTGTTCCTCGCGTGCAGCTTCTGGCTGGTGGACAATTACGCGATGATGGGCCGGCAGGAAGAGGCCGAGGCCCTGTTCGAGAAACTCGTTGCCCTGCGCAACGATGTCGGGCTGTTCGCCGAGGAATACGACACGGTCAACCGCCGGCAGATCGGCAATTTCCCGCAGGCCTTCACCCATGTCGCGCTGGTCAACGCGGCGCTGCGGCTCAGCGGCGCGGCACAGGTGGCGGGATAGGGGCCGGGCGGCGCATCGTCATTGACCGCTGCCGATCGCCGGGGACAGGATTACCAAATCTTCATCCAAGCGTGCGACGATCCGCCACCGGGTCCGGGAGACTGCCATGCCACGCCTTGCCAATCGCCTTGTCATTCGCCTCGCCGTGACGGTTGCCCTGGCGCTCGCCATGGTGCCGATCCTCGGCGGTAGGGCGCGCGCGGGTGAGGAGCAGCTGATTCTGACGCCGGGCAACATGCTGGCGCGAACCCATTCGACCGCGCTGCTCTTCACCATCACCGGCACCTATCGGCAGCTCTCCGGGACGCTCGTGTTCGACCCCGCGGCGAATACCTGCCGGATCGACGTGACATTCGTCACCGCCAGCCTCGCCTTGCCGAACGCGCTGGTGCGCGCGCAGGTGTTGTCGCGCGGGTTTCTCGATCCCGAGCAGTATCCGCAGACAAGCTTCACCGGGCATTGTGCCGCGGGCGGCACAAGGATCGACGGCAAGCTCACGATGCACGGGCAGACCCATCCGTTCAGCATGGTCCTGACAAAGCGGATGGCCGGCGGCAGGCTGGTCGGGTTTCACACGGTCGGCCGGCTGGACCGGCAGCGCTGGGGGATCGATGGGCTGAACATGCTGGTCGGCCGCACCATCACCGTGATCGACGACATCTCGCTTGACGGTCGGCGGCCGAACCCGGCCGGCTGACGCCATTCAGGCCTGCGCGCGGGTGGCAGGCGCGTGTGTGGCAGGCGGGCGGGCGTTGCGTGTCAGTGCGCGGCCGGCGGGCGCAACTCGCGCCGGAGGATCTTGCCGACCGGGGATTTCGGCAATTCCTCGTGGCGGAACTCGACGATCTTGGGCATCTTGTAGGAGGTGAGGTTGCGCCGGCAGTGTTCGAGCAGTGCCGCCTCGGTCAGCCGGTCCGATTTCGGCACGACCACGATCTTCACCCGCTCGCCGGAGACAGCGTCGGGAACGCCGATGGCAGCGGCCTCCCGCACGTCCGGGTGCATCATCACCACCTCCTCGATCTCGGAGGGATAGACGTTGAAGCCCGAGACCAGGATCATTTCCTTCAGCCGGTCGACGAGGCGGATGAAGCCCCGCTCGTCCATCACCCCGATATCTCCGGTTGCCAGCCAGCCCGCCGCATCGATCACCAGCGCGGTCTCCGCCGGGCGCTGCCAGTAGCCGCGCATCACCTGCGGGCCGCGCACGCAGATCTCGCCTTCCTCGCCGATGCCGGCCCAGCTGCCATCGGCACGGCGCAGCCGCACCATGGTCGAGGGCAGCGGCAGGCCGACCGTGCCGTTGAAGCCCATCCGGTCGGGATGGTTCATGTCGATCGGGTTCATGCAGACCACGGGCGAGCATTCGGTCAGGCCATACCCCTCGCTCACCGGCAGGCCGGTGGTGGCCTGCCAGCGCGCCGCGACGTCGGCCCGGGTCGCGGCGCCGCCGGCGATGACGAGGCGCAGGCGCGAGACGTCGAGGCGGCGAAACCCCTCATGGTCCAGCAGGTTGCTGAACAGGGTGTTGATCCCGACCATCACCTCGAATTTTTCGTGGCGGATGCTGCGCAGCACGTGGCCGGTATCGCGGGGGTTGGCGATCAGCACGTTGCGGCCGCCGAGCGCCATGAACATGAACAGGTTCACCGTCAGCGAAAACACGTGATAGAGCGGCAACAGGGTGAGGATGTTCAGCCGTGCGCCGGCGGCTTCACCGCCGCTCCAGGCCGAGGTCTGCAGGATGTTGGCGATGATGTTGCGGTGGGTGAGCATCGCGCCCTTGGCAACGCCGGTCGTCCCGCCGGTATATTGCAGGAAGGCGATATCGTCCTGGCCGGTCGGGACCGCGCGCAGGCCGGCTCTGCGTCCCTCCGCCAGCGCGGCGTTGAACCGCACCCCGCGCAGCCGGTGCGGCGGCACCGCCCTTGCGACGTGGCGGACCGAAAAATCGAGCACGAGGCCGCGCAGCCCGCCGATCAGATCGCCGATCGCGGCGATGACGACGGTTTCGACCCCGGTGCCCTCGATCCCGCGTTCGGCGGTGGCGGCGAAGGTCTCGAACACCACGAGCAGGCGCGCGCCGCTGTCGCGCAACTGGTGGTGCAACTCACGAGGGGTGTAGAGCGGATTGACGTTGACGACGGTGGCGCCGGCCAGCAGCGTGCCGAAGACCGCGACCGGGTATTGCAGCGAATTCGGCATCATCAGCGCAACGCGGTCGCCTTTGCCGAGCCCGCGCGATTGCAGGAACCCGGCGAAGGCCCGCGCCCGCTCAAGTGTTTGCGCATAGGTCATCGGCGCGCCGGCGCTGACGAAGGCCGGGTGCGGACCATGCTCCCGCACCCAGGCTTCCAGCATGTGGTTGAGCGAGGGAATGGCATCGAGCTGTTCTTCGATGTCGTGCGGAACGCCGTCGCGATAGGCGCCGAACCAGATGCCGTCCGTCGTGGCGTGGTCCTCGTATGTCACGGTCATCCGGTTGTCCTCCGTGAAATGCGGCAGGCGAAGATCCACCCTCGCCTGGCAATGATCCGTGATGGATGTTGTCTTTTGGTTAACGAGGTTACGTATACGACAATCAGTTCGGCTGACAAGGGGTCACGCGGAGATGTGAAGCGCCACGCCAGGCGCCGCGCGCAGACGCAAAGACTCGACACCATGGGTCGCGATCAGCGAGACATGGTATGAGTGGCCAAAAGCAGCGCCCGCGATCATCCGGTCAGGGCGAGCGATCCTGCCGGATGATGCGGGCGGCGGCGGTCAGGAAGCGGGGCGGAGTGCGGCGATCTCGCGCCAGGCGTGGCATGCGCCGGTATGCGGATCGATGACGACCGGCAGAACCCAGCGATGGGCGAACAGGCGCCGGATTGTGGCATTGCCGGCGACGGCGGCCTCGACGCGGGCGGCCGGCGCATGGATGACGACGAGCAGCCGCTGCGGCACATGCGCCGGGGTGCCGTCGTCATGGAACAGCGACTGGCGGGGCAGGCCGGTCCGCAGGTCGCCGCCATTGCCGAGCACCACGCCGATCCGGCCGACCGGGTTGTGCAGCGTCTTGTCGCCGGCGCCGAGGCGGTCGTTGTCGATCGTCGAGAACAGGTACTGGCAGTTGATCCATTGTGCGACGACCATCGGTGCCGCGAGGATGGCCGCCAGCGCCGCGCCGCTGTTGTCGTTTTCCCAGTCATAGCTGTGCAGGAAGGCGCGGCCGCCGAGATCGGCATCGCGGGTCATGGCGCGCGGGCCGATAATGAAGGCGGCGTTGCCGGTGAGGCCCCATTCGGGCCGGACATCCGCCCAGTGCGCGGCGGCCGTGTCGGGATCGTCGGTGGCGCGGCCCGGTGAAGCCGCGCGCGCGGCCCGGCTCGCGGCGGCGGCGCGGGCGAGATCGCGCGCGAGGGCGTCGATCGCCGCGGCGTGGCTGGCGGGGGCGGAAGCGGTGTCGAACAGGGTCACGGTTTCGGCCGTGGTGTTGTGTTCGGCGGCGAGGAACCAGGTACCCTCGGGGATCGGCTTGCCCTCCGCCGCGAGGGAGGTGCGAACCGCCTCGTCATTGAGGATGGCCGCCAGCGTGCGCGCATTGGCGCCGCCGCCATGGCCGCCGCAGGCGCCGCAATCCAGCGTCGAGCGATAGGGGTTGTTGCTGGCCTCGGCAGCATGGCCGACCAGCACGACGAGCGGCGCGGTGCCGGCCGTCGGCAGGCCGGTGAGGTCGAACAGCGCGCGGGCGCTGGCAAGCCGGGTCTCGAAGGGCAGGCCGGTGCATGTGCCATGCGGCGCGATTGCCGGCGCGAGGTGGGTCGGGTCGCCGTGCCACAGCCGCCGCAGCCGCCGCATCGCGCGCGGCGCCAGCGTGTTGGCGATCATCATCGCGGCCCCCAGCGGGCCCGCGGCCTCGGCGGTGGCGAAGCTGGTGCCGAGACCCGTCTTCAGCTCGCCAAAGCTCGCATTGGCCCGCGCCCCGGCGCGCCCGGCGGCAAGGCTGCGGCGGGCCGCCGCATCCGCTCCTGGCGCTGCGGCGAGTTCGAGATCGTGCAGCGGCGTGGCGAGTGCGGGAAGCTGCGGCCGGCGCTCGCCATCCGGCAGGCGCAGCGCGATGGGCAGGCCGAAAAATCCGGCATAGCCGAAGGTTTCGTAGGCGCCGGCCGCTTCGACCGCGCGGCGCAGCGGCTCCGACCGCACATCGATGCAGAAGACGAGTTGCGCTGCCGCGGGCGCGGCATCGGCGGTATGGTGCGGCTGGCGGGCGATGCGGGCGATCAGGTCGTCGCGATAGGCGCGCTCGGCGGCGTGCTGGAAGATCAGGCCGAGATCGGTGTCGTCCATCGCCGCGATATCGTCGAGCGCGGGGGCGGCGAGCACCGGCGAGAACCCGAAATGCCGGGCGATGCTGGCCCGGGTGGCGGCGGCCGCGTCACGCGGTGCGGGGAAGGCGGCGGCCGGCGCGCCGAGGGCGAGATCGCCGAGCAGCAGGAGCGCGATCAGGTCGGCCATGCTGGCCGGCGCGGCTTCGGTCTGCTCCCGTCCGGCATGCGCCTCGCGCCAGTTGATATGGCCGGCCCAGCCCGGCAGCCGTGCGACGCGCGCCGTCAGTGCTGCCATGCGGCCGGCATCCGGCACGCCCAGCCGGTCGAGCGCCCAGGCGATGGCGGGCAGGGCGGCACGCGGCGCCTGGCCCAGAAGGTCGGGGCGCGCCGCGAAGGCCGGCTCGTGCGGCAGCATGCCGAGCACGGCGGCGTAGAGTCCGAGGCTGCTGCCGGGCAGTTTCAGCGCGGCGGTGCCACGGTCGAAGAAGGTGGCGCACCAGCGGGCGACGAGCATCGCGGCAGGATCGGCGGGCGCGGGCATCGGCGGTGATGGCGGCAGGTCGAACAGTCGTGCCATCAGGCAGTCGAACGGGGTGACGTCCGGGCCAAGGCTGTGGAAGGCTGCATCCAGCCCGCCGAGCCGCTCGATCGCGATATCGCGCACGGCATCGCGCGGCGGCTGGCCCCGTTGCGCGAGGCTGCGCCAGAGATCGAGCTGCAGTGCCGCGCGGGCGCCATACTGCCGCGCCCCGGCGCGGATCGCGGTTTCGAACGGATGGTCCTCGAAGGCGGCGAGCGGGTTGACCGCGATAGCGCCATCCAGCGGCCAGAGCGCGGGGACGGCGCGCGCCGCGGCGGCGATCTGGGCGTCCAGCGTTTCGGTGGCCTCGGGAGCGGCGAAAGTGGGTCTGGCGAGATCGACATTCATGGGTCGGGTCCTTTCAGGCGTTCAGCAGCCGGACATGCAGCGGGCGGGGCAGGCCGGTTCCGCCCTGGCGCAGCAGCGCCTGCGCGACGCCGCCGGCGAGGAAGAGGGCCGCGAGCGCGAACACGAGGCCATCGCCGCCGGGGGACGCGGTGGGTGGGGCGGCGAGCAGCGCCTCGGTCGCGCCGAGCCCGGCGAGGTACAAGCCCGACAGGACGGGCAGCAGCAGGAACATCCGCTTCGTGCCGGCCGAGAGGGTGGCGCCAACCCCGGTGGCGATTGCCAGGGCGGTGGGCAGCAGCGCCGCGCCGGTGACCAGGCCATGAGCATCGAGCCAGGCGATGGCAGCGAGGGCGAGCAGTGCCGCGATCGCGGTGATGGCTGCGCCCTGCGGCCGCGCTGGCCGCAGCACCGGGCCGATGGCGGCGCCGGAACCGAGGAACAGCCAGGCCTTGAACAGCCCGTGCGCGAAGAGGTGCCAGAGCGCCGCGGCATCGCCGCCGAGGCCGCAGGTGAGGATCATGAAGCCCATCTGCGCGATGGTCGATCCGGCGAGGGATTGCTTGATCTCCGGCCGGACGAGCTGGAGGAAGCCGCCCCAGAATGCCGCGAACAGGCCGGCGCCGATGGCGAGCGCCTGCACCGCCGGTGCGGCGGCGAGCACGGCGGCGAAGCGGATCAGCAGGAAGCCCCCGGCATTGACGAGACCGGCATGCATCAGGGCGGAGACCGGGGTGGGCGCCGTCATCGAGCGCATCAGCCAGGCGGAGAACGGCGGCAGGGCCGAGCGGGCCATCGCGGCGAGGAGGAGCAGGCCGGCGGCAAGGCCCTGGAGCGCGGCCGGCAGCGATGCGGCGCCGTTGATCATCGCCGCAATGTCCGGCGAGCCCGTATGGGCGCCGAGCAGGGCGAGGGCGGCAAGGAGTGCCGCATCGCCGATCACGAAGGCGCGCCGTGCCTGCTGCGCGGCAGCCGCGGCGGCGGGCGTCCCGGCATGGCCGATCAGCCCGGCAAGCAACTGGCCGCTGGCGACCCAGACCGGCAGGAACACCAGCGCATTGCCGGCATGGACGAGCACAAGAACCGAGGCCAGCAGCAGCGAAACCCGCGTTGCATAGGCACGGCGGCGCGGATCGGCGCGCATGTAACGGGTGGAGAAGGACAGCACCACGGCGCCCACGAAGCTGGTGAGCAGGGTGAGGCTCGCGGCGAGTCCGTCGGCCGGGCCGGGTGCGGCCCAAAGCTGCGCGATCAGCCCGGCCGCGGCGGCGAGGCTTGCCCAGCCGGCGCGTTCCGCGCGCCGCAGGCTGCGCTCGCCGCTGCGATCCGCCGCGGCGAAGGCGGCGCCACCAAGGGCGAAGCAGGCGGGAAGATAAGAAAAATCCATGTGCGGGCTCCTTCCCGCAATCCGGTATGACAAGGGCATTGATTTGTGAAACGAGTTATCGATATCTCAAGCATTGGAAAAATTAATGATGAGATGCCGATGCCCCTTCGCACCCTCGATCTCGACCTGCTGCGCAGTTTCGTGACCATCGCCGATGCGGGCGGCTTCACCCGCGCCGGGGAGATGCTGGGGCGCACGCAATCCGCCGTTAGCCTGCAGATGAAACGCCTTGAGGACATGCTCGGCCGGCCGGTCTTCGCGCGCGGGCCGCGCCATCTGCGCCTGACCGACGAAGGGGAACGCCTGCTCGGGCATGCGCGGCAGCTGCTGCGGCTGAACGATGCGGCGCTTGCCGATCTGCTGGAGCCGGAAGTCGCGGGGCTGGTGCGGCTCGGCGTGCCGGAGGATTTCGCCACGGTGCATCTGCCGAAGGTTTTGGCGGCCTTCGTGGATGCGCATCCGAGAGTCGAGCTGGAAGTGACCTGCGATCTGACGCTCAACCTGGAGGAGGGGTTCCGGGCCGGGCGATTCGATCTCGTGCTGGTCAAGCGGGAGCCGGATGTGGCGCTGGAGGGCACGCGGGTCTGGCGCGAGCCGCTGGTCTGGGTGGCGCGGGACCGGCTTTCGGTCCCCGGGCAGGGGCCGGTGCCGCTGATCGTCTCGCCGCAGCCCTGCGTATATCGGCGGCGGGCCGTCGCGGCGCTGGATGCGATCGGCTGCCCCTGGCGCTGCGCCTATACCTCGACCAGCCTTGCCGGAACCCAGGCAGCGGTGCGCGCCGGCCTCGGCGTCGCCGTGCTGCCGCGGGAGATGTGCCCGGATTTCCTGACGCCGTTGCCGCAGGGCGACCGGCTGCCGCCGCTCGCCGATACCGAGATCGCGCTGATCGAGTTGCCCGGCGCCTCGGCGACGGCGCACCGGTTTGCCCAGCACGTCGCCGCCGCACTCGAACGCGGGGCATAGAGCATCTTTATCCGATCAGATGCGGCGATCGGGATCAGTTGCGCGATTCGAGGCGCTGGATCGATTTCAGCTGATGGGTGAATGCCGTGCGTCCGCCGGTATGGGACAGGCTCTGGACCGTGGCGCCCTGCTGCTGTTGCGGCCCGCTTGCGGCCGGCATGGCCTGTGCCGCGACCGGGGCTATGCCGACCATGATGGCGAGGGCGGCGGTGATCATCGTTCTTGTGCGCATGGAAAAACTCCGTGTTGGTGATGCGGGACGCGCCCGCTTGCAACGGAGATGGGTCGCCGCGGGTGGCGCCGGAACATCCGGGTGGCGGCTAATACTCATGCCGTGCGCGTATGAGCGGGCGGGGCACCGCGAACGCTGCGGTGAACGGTGCGGCGCCGGCACGGCGATGGCGAGGCGCCAGGGCATTGACGCGGACCGCCCGGGTTTGGTTCGATGCGATCATGAAAACAGGAATTCTGCGTTGCGCCTCCCTGGTGGCGCTGTTCGCCGGCCTTGCCGGCGGTCTTTCGGGCTGCGGGCTGGCGGCGGCGCCGTGCCGGGTGACATCGGCGGGGCTGAAGATCATCCCGCTGGTGGGGCCGGTGGCGGCGGCGCCGAGCGATGCCTGCGCCAACGCGATCGACCCGACGCCCACGCGAAGCTGATCCTCTACTCCTCCTGACATCGCCCGCTGCCGCTGAGGGTGCGGAGAGCGTGCACCGCCGCGCCCGGTGCGGACGCGGCGGCGGAGCAAAAGATCAGGCGGAGGCTTTGGCCTCGCGCCGGCGGTCGTGCAGGATGAACTCGGTGTAGCCGTTCGGCTGGGTGCGACCCTTGAGAACGAGGTCGCACGCCGCCTGGAAGGCGATACCGTCGAAGCCCGGCGCAATGTTGCGATAGGCCGGGTCGCCCGCGTTCTGGCCATCGACCACCGCGGCCATGCGCTTCATCGTCTCCATCACCTGGGCCTCGGAGACGATGCCGTGATGCAGCCAGTTGGCGATGTGCTGGGCGGAGATGCGCAGGGTGGCGCGGTCTTCCATCAGCGCGACGTTGTGGATGTCCGGCACCTTGGAGCAGCCGATCCCCTGGTCGATCCAGCGGACGACGTAGCCGAGGATGCCCTGGGCGTTGTTGTCGAGCTCCTGCTGGATGTCGTCCGGCTGCCAGTTCGGGCGGTCGGCCAGCGGGATGGTCAGCAGGTCGGTGAGCGAGCCCATCGGGCGGGAGGCCAGTTCGGCCTGGCGGGCGGCGACATCGACCATGTGGTAGTGCAGGGCGTGCAGCGTGGCCGCGGTGGGCGAGGGCACCCAGGCGGTATTGGCGCCGGCGCGGGGGTGGCCGACCTTCTGGTCGAGCATGGCCGCCATCGCGTCGGGCGCGGCCCACATGCCCTTGCCGATCTGGGCGTGGCCGGGCAGGCCGCAGACGATGCCGATATCGACGTTGCGGTCCTCATACGCCTTGATCCAGGGCGTATTCCTGATCTCGTTCTTGCGGATCATCGGGCCGGCCTCGATCGAGGTGTGGATTTCGTCGCCGGTGCGGTCGAGGAAGCCGGTGTTGATGAAGAAGATGCGGCTGGCGGCGGCGGCGATGCAGGCCTTGAGATTGGCCGAGGTGCGGCGCTCCTCGTCCATGATCCCCATTTTCAGCGTGTCCGGCGCGAGGCCGAGCAGGGCTTCGGTCGCGGCGAAGAGGCTGTTGGCGTAGGCCACCTCGTCGGCGCCGTGCATCTTCGGCTTGACGATGTAGACCGAGCCGGCGCGGGAGTTGCGCAGCCCGCTGGTGCGGCGGATGTCATGCAGGCCGCAGAGGGAGGTCACCACGAGGTCGAGCATCGTCTCGGGGATCGGTTTGCCGGCGGCATCGAGGACGGTGTCGGTATAGATGTGGTGGCCGACATTGCGGACCAGCATCAGCACCCGGCCGGGAAGGGTGAGGGTCGAGCCGTCCGGCGCGGTGTAGGCGCGGTCGGGGTTGAGGGCGCGGGTAAAGGTCTTGCCGCCCTTCTCGACCTGTTCCTCCAGCGTGCCGGCCATCAGGCCGAGCCAGTTGCGGTAGACCAGCACCTTGTCCTCGGCATCGACGGCGGCGACGCTGTCCTCGGCGTCCATGATCGAGCTGATCGCGGATTCGACGATGAGGTCGGCGATGCCGGCCTTGTCCGTCCGGCCGATCGGGCTGGTCGGGTCGATCGCGATCTCGACATGCAGGTTGTGATGGCGGAGCAGGATGGCGGTGGGGGCGGCGGCGTCGCCGCGATAGCCGACGAACTGGTCGGCGTGTTTGAGGCCGGTCTCGCCGCTTTCGAGCACGGCGGCGAGATGGCCGTTGTGCACGCGCAAGGCGCGGATATCGGCGTGGCTGCCGGTCGCCAGCGGGAAATGATCGTCGAGGAAGGCGCGGCCGCGGGCGACGACGGCGGCGCCGCGCTGCGGGTTATAGGCCTTGCCGCGCTCGAGCCCGCCGGATTCGGAAATGGCGTCGGTGCCGTAGAGCGCGTCGTAGAGGCTGCCCCAGCGGGCATTGGCGGCGTTCAGCGCGTAGCGGGCGTTCATCACCGGCACGACGAGCTGCGGGCCGGCGATGGCGGCGATTTCGGGATCGACGCGCGCCGAGGTGACCTTCACCGCGCCGGGCTCGGGCTTGAGATAGCCGATCTCGCGCAGGAAGGCCTCGTAGGCGGCGGGGTCGATCGGCTGGCCACGGCGGGAGCGGTGCCAGTCATCGATCGCGGCCTGGAGACGGTCGCGCTCGGCGAGCAGCTCGGCGTTGCGGGGGGCGTGGCGGGCGACCAGATCGGCAAAACCCTGCCAGAAGGAAGCCGGCGCGAGTCCGGTGCCGGGCAGCGCCTCGGTCTCGATGAACTGGTGAAGCTCGGCGGCGACGCGCAGGCCCGCCGCGTCCACGTAGGTCTGAGTCATTGGTTCGTCTCCTTGATCTGCGCGGTTTTTGGCCAAACCGGCCGGTCTTGTCGAGGGGTGGGAGGCGCTTGCAGCGCTGCCATGGGCAGATCTGCCCCGCCCGGGCTTGATATCGCCGCCTCCCTCCGCAATTAACAGGGCCGATCATGAACATCCGGTGACGCCGGACGGACGAACGACGGAGTTTTCCCGACAGATGAGCGCCTTCAATACCGAAACCGTCACCCAGGTCCATCACTGGACCGATCGGCTGTTCAGCTTCACCGTGACCCGCGATCCGGCGTTCCGCTTCATCGCCGGGCAATTCACCATGATCGGGCTCGAGGTCGAGGGCAAGAAGCTGCTGCGGGCCTATTCGATGGCCAGCGCAAGCTATGACGATCATCTGGAATTCTTCAGCATCAAGGTGCCGGACGGACCGCTGACCTCGCGGCTGCAGCACGTCAAGCCGGGCGATCCGGTGCTGGTGGGGCGCAAGCCGACCGGCACACTGCTGGCCGACAACATGCACCCCGGCGAGCGTCTCTATCTTCTGGGCACCGGCACCGGGCTCGCGCCGTTCATGAGCATCATCCGCGAGCCGGATATCTACGAGCGGTTCAGCCAGGTGGTGCTGATCCATGGCTGCCGGCACATCAGCGACCTCGCCTATGAGGATTACATCACCAAGACCCTGCCGGCGGACGAGTTCATCGGCCCGCAGGTCTCCAGACAGCTGCTCTATTACCCGACGGTGACGCGCGAGCCGTTCCGGCATAACGGGCGGATCACCCAGATTCTCGAAACCGGCAATTTCGGCCCGGGGATCGACCTTCCGCCGCTCGCGCCCAAGGGCGACCGGGTGATGCTCTGCGGCAGCCCTGTCTTTCTCGACGACATGGTGCAGCTGCTGGAGCGGCGCGGCTTTACCGAGGGCAGTTCGTCCCGCCCCGGCGAATACGTGATCGAGAAGGCGTTCGTCGAGAAATGATGCGGGGACGCTGAGGGCGCCGCCGCGCCGGGAGCGGCGCGGTCCAGACCAGTCCGCCGCGCCGGGAGCGGCGCGGGTCAGGCCGATTTGGCCAGGCGGTCGAACCGGAGCAGGCGGGCGAGCAGGGCGGGCATCTCCGCCAGGGGGATCATGTTCGGCCCGTCGGAGGGCGCACGGTCGGGATCCGGGTGGCATTCGATGAAGACCGCGGCGCAGCCGACCGCAAGGGCGGCGCGGGCGAGGATCGGGGCGAATTCGCGCTGGCCGCCCGACGCGGTGCCCTGGCCGCCCGGTTGCTGGACCGAATGGGTCGCGTCGAATACCACCGGATAGCCGGTCTGCGCCATGATCGGCAAAGCCCGCAGGTCGGAGACCAGGGTGTTGTAGCCAAAGGAGGCGCCGCGCTCGGTGAGCAGGATGCGTTCGTTGCCGGTGCTGGCGATCTTGGCGGCGACGTTGCGCATGTCCCACGGCGCGAGGAACTGGCCCTTCTTGACGTTGATCGCCCGACCGGTATGGCCGGCAGCCAGCAGCAGGTCGGTCTGGCGGCAGAGGAAGGCGGGGATCTGCAGCACGTCCACCGCCTCGGCGGCGGGGGCGCACTGGGCGGCGTCGTGCACGTCGGTCAGCACCGGGATGCCGAATTTCGCCCGGATATCGGCGAGGATCTGCAACCCCTGCGCCATGCCGACGCCGCGCCCGGCGGTGAGCGAGGTGCGGTTGGCCTTGTCGTAGCTCGACTTGAAGATCAGGCCGATGCCAAGCTCGCGCGTCATCGCCGCGAGCGCGCCGGCGACCTCGCCCGCATGCTCGGCGCTCTCGATCTGGCAGGGGCCGGCGATGAGGGTGAAGGGCAGGTCGTTGCCGACGCGCAGATCGCCGATCTCGACCGTCTTCATGATCATACCAGCCTCATCTGCTTGACCGCCGCCTCGATGAAGCCGGCGAAGAGCGGATGCGGGTCGAAGGGTTTCGATTTCAGCTCGGGGTGGTACTGCACGCCGATGAACCAGGGATGGTCGGGGTATTCGACGATTTCCGGCAGCAGCCCGTCCGGCGAGAGGCCGGAGAAGCGCAGGCCGGCGGATTCCAGCCGCTCGCGGTAGTGGATGTTGACCTCGTAGCGATGGCGGTGGCGTTCCTCGATCGTCGCGGCGTCGCCATAGACGGCACGGACGAGGCTGCCCTCCACCAGGGTGGCGGCATAGGCGCCGAGGCGCATGGTGCCGCCGAGATTGCCTTCGGCGGCGCGGCGCTCGATCTCGTTGCCGCGGGCCCATTCGGTGAGCAGGCCGACCACCGGCACCTCGCAGGGGCCGAATTCGGTGGAGGAGGCCTGGGGCAGGCCGGCGAGATTCCGCGCCGCCTCGATCACCGCCATCTGCATGCCGAAGCAGATGCCGAGGAAGGGGACGTTGCGCTCGCGGGCGAAGCGCACCGCCTCGATCTTGCCGCCGGTCCCGCGCTCGCCGAAGCCGCCGGGGACGAGGATGCCGTGCACCCCGTCGAGCCGGGCGACGGCGCCGGGCTGCTCGAAGATTTCGGAATCGACCCAGTCGAGCCGGACCCGCACCCGGTTGGCGATGCCGCCATGGGTCAGCGCTTCGCCGAGCGACTTATAGGAGTCGAGCAGGTTGGTGTATTTGCCGACGACGGCGATGGTGACCTCGCCCTCCGGGTTGTGCACCGTCTCGACGATGTGGCGCCAGCGATCGAGATCGGGCTCGGCATCGTGCGGCAGGCTGAAATGGCGGAGCACCTCGCGGTCGAGCCCGGCCTCGTGATACGAGATCGGCACCTCATAGATCGTGCTCACGTCGAGGGCGGGGACCACCGCCTCGGGGCGGACATTGCAGAACAGTGCGATCTTGCGGCGCTCGCCCTCGGGGATCGGGCGGTCGCAACGGCAGATCAGCATGTGCGGCTGGATGCCGACATTCAGCAATTCCTTGACGGAATGCTGGGTCGGCTTGGTCTTCAGCTCGCCGGCGCTCGGGATGTAGGGCACCAGGGTGAGGTGGACGAACATCGCATCGTGCGAGCCGAGTTCGTTGCCGAGCTGGCGGATGGCTTCGAGGAAGGGCAGGCTCTCGATGTCGCCCACCGTGCCGCCGATCTCGACGAGGACGAAATCGAGCCCGGCGGTGTCGCGCAGGATGGCCTGCTTGATGGCGTCGGTGATGTGCGGGATCACCTGCACGGTGGCGCCGAGATAATCGCCGCGGCGCTCGCGGGCGATGACCTCGGAATAGATGCGGCCGGTCGTCGCGTTGTCCGACTTGGTGGCGTGCACACCGGTGAAGCGCTCGTAATGGCCGAGATCGAGATCGGTCTCGGCGCCGTCGTCGGTAACGAAGACCTCGCCGTGCTGGTACGGGCTCATCGTGCCCGGATCGACGTTGAGATAGGGGTCGAGCTTGCGCAGGCGGACCGAATAGCCGCGGGCCTGAAGCAGCGCGCCGAGGGAGGCGGAGGCGATACCCTTGCCGAGCGAGGAAACCACGCCGCCGGTGATGAAGACATACCGGGTCATGGGCCTTCGCCATAGCAGAGGGCGGCGCGGTGCAAAACCCCGCGCCGGGCAAAAGAGGAGATTCGCATTACTGCTTTGTCGGCGCCGGGGCGCTCGGTGCGGGTTTTGCGGGGGGGGCCGTCTTGGATGGCGCCGCCTGGGATGTCGCCTTCTGGGCAGCAACCGGCGCCGCGGGAGCCGATTCGCCAGGGACCGGCGGCAGCGGGGCGAGCGGCGAGGCGGGGGCGGCGTTTCTTGCCGGGCCTGCCGGCGACGGCGCGTTCAGGATCGCCTCGGCCGAGCCGCCGCCGCTGTGCCGGTAGAGCAGGGCGAGAACCAGCGAGAGCACCATGAACAGCGTCGCCAGCACCGCGGTGACCCGTGTGAGCAGGTTGGCGGTGCCGCGCCCGGTCATGAAGCTGCCCATGCCCTGGCTGGTGCCGAGGCCGAGGCCGCCGCCCTCGCTGCGCTGGATCAGCACGACACCGATCAGGGCAATGGTGATGAACGCCTGGAGGACGAGCAGAACGGTAATCATGGGAGCGTGGCGGCCTTTCGGAGTGACGCGCGGGTTCTAGAGCATCAGCCCGCCGGATGGAACCGCCCGGCGGGGTCTGGACATCCGATTGTCGGGTCGATGCTCTGATGACCAGTCAAGATAGAGCACGACATCCGATCCACCGGGATCGGGACGTGCTCTAGTCCCGCGGGGCGGCGGAGGCAATCGCGAGGAAATCCTCTGCCTTGAGGCTGGCGCCGCCGACCAGGGCGCCGCCGACCTCGGGCAGAGCGAGCAGGGCAGCCGCGTTGGAGGGTTTGACCGAGCCGCCATAGAGGATCGGCATCGTCGCCCCGGCGGCGCCGAGCTGGCGGCGCAGGGCAGCGCGGATCGAGGCGTGCATCGCCGCGACATCCTCATCGGTGGGGGTGCGGCCGGTGCCGATCGCCCAGACCGGTTCATAGGCGATGATCCCGGGGGCGATGACGCCGGGCACGGTCTGGCCCGCCAGCTCCTCCGGCAGACTGCCGGCGAGCTGCGCGCGGACCACGGTTTCGGCCTCGCCGGAATCGCGCTCCGCCTCGGTTTCGCCGACGCAGATGATCGGGATCAGGCCGGCGGCGATCGCGGTGCGCGCCTTTTCACGCACGATGGCCGAGGATTCGGCATGATCGGCGCGGCGTTCGGAATGGCCGAGAATGACATGGGTGGCGCCGAGTTCGGCCAGCAGATCGGCCGACAGATCGCCCGTGTGCGCGCCGGAGCGCTGTACCGCGCAATCCTGCGCGCCGAGGGCGACCGGGGCGCCGGCGAGGGCAGCGCGCAGCGGGGCGATCAGCGGCGCCGGCGGGCAGACCAGCAGCTCCGCACCCGGGGACGTGGCGCGCAGCGTTTCGGCATAGGCGGCGATGCCGGCGAGTGTGCCGTTCATCTTCCAGTTTCCGGCGATCAGCTGGGGCATCCGCGTCTCCCTTTGCAATGGCGCGAAGGAGGTAGACGAGGCGGGGCCGGGTGGCAATCGGGCGCGCCCGTGGTAAGACGCGGCTTTCCCGCTGGATGAGGTTGCTGCCGCATGCTTTCGATGATCCGCCAACTGCTCGACAATTGGATCGTGCGCGCGTTTTTCGTCGTGCTGATCGGCGTGTTCGTGTTCTGGGGCGTCTCCAGCGTGGTGATGGGCATCGGCGCCTCCGACGCGATCGCGACCGTGGGCGGGCAGCCGATCAAGATCGAGGCGGTGAATGCAGACTACCAGCGCACGCTGAACGCCTACGCGACGCGGAACAGCGGCCGCGAACCGAGCAAGGGCGAGCGTCGGCTGTTCGCCGATCAGGCGCTGGGCTCGGCGATCGACCGCGCGGCGATGCAGCTCGAGGCGCGGCGCATGGGGGTGGTGGCACCGCCCTCGGCGATCCGCCAGCAGGTTTTCGCGATCCCGGCCTTTCACGGGCCGGACGGCAAGTTCGACAAGGCGACCTTCAACGCCGTGCTCGCCAATCACAGCCTGACGCCGGCGGCGTTCATGGCCGAGATCGCCAGCGGACTGAAATCGTCGCAGATCATCGATGCGCTGACCGCCGGGGTGAACGCGCCGGCGCCGCTGGTCGACCAGATCTTCGCCTATGCCGCGCAGGAGCGGACGGTGCAGTTCGCGACACTGCCGCTCGCCGACGCCACCCCGCCGCCGGCCCCGGCCGAGACCGTGCTGCGGCGCTATTGGCGGGATCATCCGGAGCGGTTCTCGACGCCGGCCTTGCGCGTGGCCGACGTGGTGGTGCTGTCGCCGGCGCTGATCGCCAGGGGCGAGACGGTGACGCAGGCCGAGATCGCGGCGCAATACCAGCAGGAGAAGGCGAAATTCGCGCAGGCGCCGAAGCGGACCGTCGAGATCGTCACAGCGGAGGACGCGAAGAGCGCGGCCGAGCTGGCGAAGACCTGGAAAAGCGGGGCCGACTGGGCGGCGGTGCAGAAGGCGGCGGCGGCGGCGAGTGCCACCGCTGTCGTCATGACCGACGCGAAACCCTCCGACCTGCCCTCGGCGGCGCTGGCCAAGGCGGTATTCGCGGCGACGCCGGATGAGGTCTCCGCTCCGGTGAAGGGTTCGCTCGGCATCTACGTGTTCAGGGTTACCAAGGCGGTTGCCGGCGGCGACAAGCCGCTCTCCGCGGTGACGGACCAGATCCGCGCCGAGATCCAGCTGCGCAAGGCGCGCAACGTGGTGGACAATACGCTGAGCCACCTGCAGGATGCGCTGGCGGGCAGCACCGCACTCGGCAAGCTGCCGGCGAGCCTGCATCTCGCCCAGGCGCAGGTGAGCGTGGACCGCCAGGGAATGACGGTGGACGGCAAGCCGGCGGGGATTCCCGGGCCAGCGGCGCTGCGGCAGGCGATCGTCAAGGCGATTTTCGACACTGCCCCCGGCAATACCCCGCAGGCGGTGAGCGGGCCGGGCGATAGCTATTATGCCATCGCAGTCCACCGGATCATCAAGCCGGCGCTCAAGCCCTATGACAAGGTGAAGGCCGATGTGCTGGCCGACTGGACCGGCGCGCAGGTGGAGCGGCAGGAAGAGGTCGCGGCGGCGAAGCTGCTGACCGCGGTGAAGGGCGGCAAGAGCCTGGCGGCAGCGGCCTCTGCGGCAGGGCTGACGGTAACGACCGCGGCACCGATGACGCGCGCGAAGCCGGCCAAGGGCGTGCCGCCGCAACTCGCCCAGGTGGCGTTCAGCCTGAAGAAAGGCGAGCCCACCATGGTGCAGACGCAGGCGGGGTTCGTCGTCGGTGTGGTGACCGACATCGCCGAGCCGAAGCCGGGCAGCAACGAGGCGTTCCGCCAGCGCATTTCCGAGTCGCTCGGGCAGTCGATGCAGAACGACGTGCTGCAGACCTATGCCGCGGCGCTGCGCCAGCGCGACCATGTCAAGATCAACACCAAGCTGTTGAACCAGATCAGCAATTGAGGCCAGCGAGATGACATCCGAGACCAACCAGCACGCCCGTTTCCGCGCCGCCTATAATGCCGGGCGGGGCGCGCTGGCCTGGCGCCTGCTCGCCGCCGACCTGATCACGCCGGTCGCCGCCTTCCTCAAGCTCGCGCATGGCACGGCGCATTCCTTCCTGCTCGAAAGCGTCGAGGGTGGGGCAGCGCGCGGGCGCTATTCGGTGATCGGCTTCGCACCGGACCTGATCTGGCGGTGCGACCGCGGCGAGGTCAGCGTGAACTGCGATCCGGCCGCGGATGCTGAAGGCTATGCGGCCGATCCGCGCCCGGCCTTCGAGAGCCTGCGCGACCTGATCGCGGCGACGCGGCTCGACCTGCCGGACCATCTGCCGCCGATGACCGGCGGGCTGGTCGGTTATCTCGGCTATGACATGGTGCGGCTGATGGAGGAGTTGCCGGCGGAAAAGCCGGACGTGCTCGGGATTCCCGATGGCGTGCTGATGCGCCCGGGGGTGTTCGCGATTTTCGATTCGGTGCGCGACGAAATCACGCTGGCCGCCCCGGTCTGGCCGCGCGCGGGGGTTTCGGCGGCGGAGGCGTGGAGCCTCGCGACCGGGCGGATCGAGGCGGCGATGGCGGCCCTCGACCGGCCGACGCCGGCGCTGCCCGGCCATGCCGCGCCGGCCGGGCCGGCGAGTTCGAACATGAGCGAGGACGAGTTCCGCGCGATGGTGCTGCGGGGCAAGGACTACATCGCCGCCGGCGACGTGTTCCAGGTGGTGGCGAGCCAGCGCTTCGAGCAGGAATTCACGCTCCCGCCTTTCGCGCTGTATCGCTCGCTGCGGCGGATCAACCCCGCGCCGTTCCTGTTCTTCCTCGATTTCGGCGCCTACCAGGCGGTCGGTTCCAGCCCTGAGATCCTAGTGCGGCTGCGCGACGGCACGGTGACGATCCGCCCGCTCGCCGGCACCCGCCGGCGCGGGGCGACGCGCGCCGAGGACGAGGCGCTGGAGACCGAGCTGCTGGAAGACCCGAAGGAGCGCGCCGAGCACCTGATGCTGCTCGATCTCGCGCGCAACGATATCGGCCGCGTCGCCGAGATCGGCTCGGTCAACGTGACCGAGAGTTTCGTGATCGAGCGGTTCTCGCACGTGATGCACATCTCCTCGAATGTCGAGGGCCGTATCCGGCCCGAGGCCGACGCGCTGGACGCGCTGATCGCCGGCTTCCCGGCGGGCACGCTCTCGGGCGCGCCGAAGGTGCGGGCGATGGAGATCATCGAGGAGTTCGAGCCCTCGCGGCGCGGGCTCTATGGCGGGTGCATCGGCTATTTCGCCGCCAACGGAACGATGGATACGTGCATCGCGCTGCGCACCGCGCTGATCAAGGACGGGCGGCTCTATGTCCAGGCCGGGGTCGGCATCGTCGCCGATTCGGACCCCGACGCCGAGCTTGCCGAGAGCCACGCCAAGGCGCGCGCGCTGTTCCGCGCCGCCGAGGATGCCGGCCAGTACGTCACCCCCAACGAGGCGCCGGCACGATGATCCTGCTGATCGACAACTACGACAGTTTCACCTTCAACCTCGTCCAGTTCTTCGGCGATCTCGGGGCGGAATGCGCGGTGCATCGCAACGACCGGATCAGCGTGGAGGAGGCGCTGGCGATGCGGCCGGAGGCGATCGTGCTTTCGCCCGGGCCATGCACGCCGAACGAGGCGGGGATCTGCCTCGACCTCATCGCGGCGGCGGCCGGCAAGGTGCCGATTCTCGGCGTCTGCCTCGGGCACCAGGCGATCGGCCAGGCCTTCGGCGGGCGGGTGGTGCGCGCGCCGGTGCCGATGCATGGCAAGATCTCGCCGATCCGGCACCAGGGGTCGGACGTGTTCGAGACGCTGCCCGACCCGTTCGAGGCGACGCGCTATCACTCGCTGATCGTCGAGCGCGAGGGATTGCCGGAGTCGCTGATCCCCACCGCCTTCACCGAGGACGGGCTGATCATGGGGTTGCGGCACCGCGACCTGCCGATCTTCGGCGTGCAGTTCCACCCCGAGAGCATCGCCACCGCGCACGGGCACACGCTGCTGCGCAACTTCCTTGGCATCGCTCGCGGGCGGAACCAGGGGGCGGGCGAGATTCTCGCCGATCTCAAGCCGGTGCTCGACCGGCTGGGGCGGGGCGAGACGATGTCCGAGGAACTGGCCGAGGCGGCGTTCGGCGCGGTGATCGACGGCAAGGCGAATGACGCGCAGATCGCCGGGATGCTGATGGCGATGCGGGTGCGGCGCGAGACGGTGGCGGAGCTGACCGGCGCGGTGCGGGCGATGCGCGCGCGGATGCGGCCGATTGCGGCACCGCCTGGGGCGATCGATGTCTGCGGCACCGGCGGCGATGGCGTGGGCACGCTCAACATCTCGACCGCGGTGACCTTCGTGCTCGCCGGCGCCGGCGTGCCGGTGGCCAAGCACGGCAACCGCGCGCTCTCCTCGCGTGCTGGGGCGGCGGATGTGCTGACCGCGCTCGGCGTGAAGGTGGAGCCGCCCTTCGAGCGGCTGGCGGCGATCCTGCGCGAGGCGGGCTGTGTGTTCCTCTACGCGCCGCGCCACCATGCGGGGCTGCGCCATGCCGCCGCGGCGCGGATCGCGCTCGGCACCCGCACGATCTTCAACCTGCTGGGCCCGCTCGCCAACCCGGCCTCGGTGAAGCGGCAGCTGGTGGGCGTGTTCGACCCCGCCTGGGCGCGACCGATGGCGGAGACGCTGGCCGGGCTCGGCACCGAGCGGGCGATGGTGGTGCATGGCCAGGGGTTGGACGAGCTGACCATTGCCGGGGAGAGCCATGTCGTCTCGCTCGAGGGCGGGCGGATCGTCGAGATGACGGTGACCCCCGAGGATGCCGGGCTTGCCCGCGCGCCGCTGGAGGCGATCATCGGCGGCGATGCCGCGCACAACGCCGCGGCGCTGCGCAACCTGCTCGCCGGCGCGCCCGGCGCGTATCGCGATGCCGTGCTGCTGAACGCGGCGGCGGCGCTGATAGTTGCAGGGCGGGCGGAAACCCTGCGCGAGGGCGCGGCACTCGCGGCCCGCGCGATCGATGACGGTGCCGCCGCGGCGGCGCTGGAGCGGCTGCGCCGCGCCGGCACGGCGGCAGACGCGGCAACAACCCGGGAAATGGCCTGATCCAATGAACGAGACGATCGAACAGGACGTGCTGAAGACGATCTGCGCCGACAAGCTAGCCGAGGTTGAGGCGGCGAAAGCGGAGACCGGGCTTGAGGAGATGCGCGCACGGGCGAAGGATGCGCCGCCGCCGCGCGGCTTCGCCCGGGCACTGATGGATGCTGCGGCCTCCGGGCGGACCGGGTTGATCGCCGAGGTCAAGAAGGCGTCGCCCTCGGCCGGGCTGATCCGCGCTGATTTCGACCCGGCGGCGATTGCCCGCGCCTATCAGGAGGGCGGGGCGGTGTGCCTTTCGGTGCTGACCGACCGGAAATATTTCCAGGGCGAGGTGGCGCATCTGCAGGCGGCGCGCGAGGCGGTGGACCTGCCGGTACTGCGCAAGGATTTCATCCTCGACGAGTGGCAGATCTACGAAAGCCGCGCGATGGGGGCGGACTGCATCCTGCTGATCATGGCGGCGCTGAGCGACGAGCAGGCGCGGGCGTTCGAGGAGCTGGCGAGCGCGCTCGACATGAGCGTGCTGGTGGAAGTGCATGACGAGGCGGAGCTTGATCGCGCGCTTGGGCTGCAGGCCCGGTTGATCGGCATCAACAACCGCAATCTCAAGACGATGCAGACCGATATTGCGGTCTCGGAGCGGCTGGCCGGGCAGATCCCGCCGGAGCGCTTTGTGGTCGCGGAAAGCGGCATCCGCGACTATGCCGACATCACCAGGCTGAAGGCGGTGGGGGTGCAGGGCATCCTGGTCGGCGAGAGCCTGATGCGGCAGGGCGACATCGTCGCCGCGACGCGCCGGCTGCTCGGGCTCGGGGCATGAGCCTCACCCATATCGACGAGCGTGGGGCGGCGCGGATGGTCGATGTCTCGGGCAAGGCCGAGACGGCGCGGGAAGCCAGCGCCGCCTGCCACGTGACGATGCGGGCGGAGACCCTGGCGCTGGTGACCGCGGGCACGGCGAAAAAGGGCGACGTGCTGGCGACGGCGCGGATTGCCGGGATCATGGCGGCGAAGCGGACCTCGGAGCTGATCCCGCTCTGCCATCCGCTGGCGATTGCCGGGGTGATCGTGGAGCTGGAGCCGGATGCGGCGTTGCCGGGCATCCGCATCGCGGCGACGGTGAAGACCACCGGGCCGACCGGGGTGGAGATGGAGGCGCTGACCGCGGCCTCGGTCGCGGCGCTGACGGTATATGACATGCTGAAGGCGGCGGAGCGGGAGATGCGGATCGAGGGGCTGCGGGTGATCCGCAAGTCCGGCGGGAAATCGGGCGATTTCAGACAGGAGTAAGCGATGATCAGCGTCGAGGAGGCACGAGCGCGGATTCTGGCGCTGATGGCGCCGACCGGCGCGGAAATCGTCCCGCTGGCGGCGGCTGCGGGTCGGGTGCTGGCCGAGCCGGTGGTCGCACGGCTGACCCAGCCGCCGCATGACGTTTCGGCGATGGACGGGTTCGCGTTGCGCGCCGCCGATGGCGTGGCGGGGACGCGGCTGCGGGTGATTGGCGCGGCGCCGGCAGGGCACCCGTTCGCGGGGACGGTGGGGCCGGGCGAGGCGGTGCGGCTGTTCACCGGCAGCGTGGTGCCGGCCGGGGCGGACGCTATCATCATTCAGGAAGACACCGAGCATGACGACGCCTCGGTGACGCTGCGCGAGGCGGCGCGGCCGGGGCGGCATATCCGCCGGGCGGGCCAGGATTTCGCTGCCGGCGAGACGCTGCTGGCGCCGGGGCGGGTGCTGGGCGCGCGTGATGTCGGGCTGGCGGCGGCGGCGAACCATCCCTGGCTCGCGGTGCGGCGGCGGCCGGTTGTCGCGGTGCTGGCGACTGGCGACGAGATCGCCATGCCGGGCGAGCCGATTCCGCCGGGCGGCATCGTCAGTTCCAATTCGCACGCGCTGGCGGCCTATATCCGTGCGGTGGGTGGCGAGGCAATGATCCTGCCGGTGGCGCCGGACGATCGCGCCGCGATCGGGGCGGCGGCGGAAGCGGCGGCGCGGGCCGACCTGCTGGTGACGACCGGGGGGGCGAGCGTCGGCGCGCATGACCTGGTGCAGGCGGGGCTGGCCGAGCGGGGGCTCGACGTCGATTTCTGGAAGATCGCGATGCGGCCGGGCAAGCCGCTGATGGCGGGGATGCTGGGCGGCGTGCCGGTGCTGGGGCTGCCGGGGAATCCGGTGTCAGCGCTGGTCTGCGCGGTGCTGTTCCTCGGCCCGGCGATCGCGCGGCTGACCGGGCGGGCGGACGATGCGCCGCCGACCGAAGCCGCGCGCTGCACCGTGGCGCTGGCGGCGAACGATCATCGGGCGGACCATCTGCGGGCGACGCTGGCGCGGGATGCGGCGGGCGACTGGAGCGTGACGCCGTTTCCGGTGCAGGATTCGGCGATGCTGAGCCGGTTGGCGCAGGCCGATGCGCTGCTGCTGCGCGCACCAAATTCGCCGGCCGAGCCGGAAGGCGCGATCGTGCGGGTGATCAGGCTCGACTCATGCGGGATGTGAGCGACCCCTGATCCGGAAGATCAAAAGCCGCTCACAAGCCTTTGCCATTTCAAAAAAATCAGACGGCGAGGCCGGCCAGCAGGACGAAGACGATCACGAACTGGACGGCGTTGACCCAGACCGAAAGCCGGTGGCCGCGCTGGAAATCGACCTGATTGCCAGCGTCGCGCACCGCTGATCAGGCTCGACTCATGCGGGATGTGAGCGACCCCTGATCCGGAAGATCAAAAGCCGCTCACAAGCCTTTGCCATTTCAAAAAAATCAGACGGCGAGGCCGGCCAGCAGGACGAAGACGATCACGAACTGGACGGCGTTGACCCAGACCGAAAGCCGGTGGCCGCGCTGGAAATCGACCTGATTGCCAGCGTCGCGCACCGCATTGAGATGCGGCATCCATTCGAGCCAGAGCCAGAGGGTGACGCCGGTGACGATCACCGCCAGCAGCGCGTACCACGGGTTGCCGCGGATCAGCAGGCCGATGGCGGCAAGCGCCGAGGTGACAATGATGAACAGGTAGTAGCGCGGGAAGGCGGCCCGGATGAACGGGCCGGCCACGTCCGGCGGCAGTTTCGAGAAGACCAGCGGGGTCATCACCCCGCCGAAGAACAGCATGCCGCCGAACAGGGCGGCGAGCGCCATGACTGCGATGAAGCTGCCCATCTCCGTCATCTCCTCAGTAACGGTAGTCGTCGTGCTTGAAGGGGCCGGCGGCCTCGACGCCGATATACTCCGCCTGCGCCCGGCTCAGCTTCGTCAGCTTGGCGCCGACCTTCTCGAGATGCAGGGCCGCGACCTTTTCGTCGAGATGCTTGGGCAGGACGTAGACCTTCCGCTCGTAGCGGCCGGACGGTGCGTTCCACAGCTCGATCTGCGCGAGAACCTGGTTGGTGAAGCTCGCCGACATGACGAAGGAGGGGTGCCCGGTGGCGTTGCCGAGATTGACCAGCCGGCCCTCGGAGAGAACGATCAGGCGCTTGCCGTCGGGGAAGACGACCTCGTCGACCTGCGGCTTCACGTTTTCCCACTTGTAATTGCGCAGGCTCTCGATCTGGATCTCGGAGTCAAAGTGCCCGATATTGCAGACGATGGCGCGGTGCTTCATCGCCCGCATGTGGTCGGCGGTGATGACGTCGATATTGCCGGTGGCGGTGACGAAGATGTCGCCCTTCGGCGCGGCCTCGTCCATCGTGATGACTTCGTAGCCTTCCATTGCCGCCTGGAGGGCGCAGATCGGGTCGATTTCGGTCACCATCACGCGGCAGCCGGCATTGCGCAGGCTGGCGGCCGAGCCCTTGCCGACATCGCCGAAGCCGGCGACGACGGCGATCTTGCCGGCCATCATCACATCGGTGCCGCGGCGGATGCCGTCGACCAGGCTTTCGCGGCAGCCATAGAGATTGTCGAATTTCGACTTGGTGACGCTGTCGTTCACGTTGATGGCGGGGCAGAGCAGCGAGCCGTCGCGCGCCATTTCGCGCAGGCGATGCACGCCGGTCGTGGTTTCCTCGGAAATGCCACGGATGTCGGCCATCATTTCGGGGTATTTGTCGTGCATCAGCTTGGTGAGGTCGCCGCCATCATCGAGGATCATGTTCGGCGTCCAGCCGTCCGGGCCGCGCACCGTCTGTTCGATGCACCACCAGAATTCCTCCTCGTTCATGCCCTTCCAGGCGAAGACCGGCACGCCGGCGGCGGCCACACCGGCGGCGGCGTGGTCCTGGGTCGAGAAGATGTTGCAGGACGACCAGCGGACGGTGGCGCCGAGATCGACCAGGGTTTCGATCAGCACCGCGGTCTGGATCGTCATGTGCAGGCAGCCGGCGATGCGCGCACCCTTGAGCGGCTTTGATGTCCCGAATTCCGCACGCAGGGCCATCAGGCCCGGCATTTCGGTTTCAGCCATCGAGATTTCCTTGCGGCCCCAGTCGGCGAGTGTGATGTCGCGGACCTTGTAATCCGTGGGCTGGTTGGCGTCGGGCATAGGAATGTCTCCGTCTGGATTCTGGGCGGGATATAGGGGGTGGTCGGGTGATTGCAAAACGTTTCGGCGAGCGGATTACACCGCCGCGCCGAGGATGCGTGCGCCGATCGCGATCAGCAGCGTGCCGACGGTGCGCTCGATCCACAGCCCGGCGCGGCGATAGGCGCGCTGGACGCGGGCGCCGGAGAACAGCAGGGTGACCAGGCAATACCAGGCGGCTTCCTGCAAGCCGACGACCGCGATGGCGGCAAAGGTCATCCAGAGCGGGATATGGGCGGGCAACAGGGCAACGAAGATGCTGGTGAAGAAGATCACGATCTTCGGATTGCCGAGATTGAGTGCTGCGCCGGTGGCGACGGCGCGCAGGAAGCCAAAGCTGCCATTGCCGGCGGGGCCGGCAAGGTCGAGCTTCGGCGGCGGGGCGCGCCAGGCGCTGATGCCGATCCAGACCAGATACAGGCCGCCGGCGATCTGGATCGCCTCATAGAGCGTTGCGAAACGGGCCATTACGAGGGACACGCCGAAGCAGGCGGCGGCGGCCCAGGTGGTGGCCGCAATGGCGACACCGAGGCTGAGGCCGAAGCCCGCCGCCCTGCCGCGCCCGGCCGCTGCCCGGCTGACCAGCAGGAAGGCCGGGCCGGGGCTGATGATGCCGATGAAGTTGGCGAGCGCCAGTTCGGCCAGCGGCAGTGCGTAGGGTGACATGGTCAGGTGTTCATGGCCTCGAAGAAGTCGTTGTTGGTCTTGCTGTATTTGAGCTTGTCGAGCAGGAAGTCCATGGCCTCGCCGGGGCCCATCGGGTTGAGGATGCGACGCAGCACCCACATTTTCGACAGCGTCGCGCGCTCCACCAGCAGCTCTTCCTTGCGGGTGCCCGACTTGGTGATGTCGATCGCCGGGAAGGTGCGCTTGTCGGAGAGCTTGCGGTCGAGGATGAGTTCGGAGTTGCCGGTGCCCTTGAACTCTTCGAAGATCACCTCGTCCATGCGGCTGCCAGTGTCGATCAGCGCGGTGGCGATGATGGTGAGCGAGCCGCCTTCTTCGATGTTGCGCGCGGCGCCGAAGAAGCGCTTCGGCTTCTGCAGGGCGTTGGCATCGACGCCGCCGGTGAGCACCTTGCCCGAGGAGGGGACGACCGCGTTGTAGGCGCGGGCGAGGCGGGTGATCGAGTCGAGCAGGATCACCACGTCGCGCTTGTGCTCGACGAGGCGCTTGGCCTTTTCCAGCACCATCTCGGTGACCTGGACGTGGCGGGTCGCCGGTTCGTCGAAGGTGGAGGCGACGACCTCGCCCTTCACGGTGCGGGCCATGTCGGTCACTTCCTCGGGGCGCTCGTCGATCAGCAGCACGATGAGGAAGGCTTCGGGGTGGTTGGCTGAGATCGAGGTGGCGATGCTCTGCAGCATTACCGTCTTGCCGGTGCGCGGCGGGGCGACGATGAGGGCGCGCTGGCCCTTGCCGATCGGGGCGATGAGATCCATCACCCGGGCGGTGTAGTCCTTCTGCTGGCCCTTGGCCGGCGGCGGCGCGTCCTCGACTTCCATCCGCAGGCGCTGGTTGGGATAGAGCGGGGTGAGGTTGTCGAAATTGATCCGGTGGCGCACCGCGTCCGGCGCCTCGAAATTGATCGTGTCGACCTTCTGCAGCGAGAAATAGCGCTCGCCTTCCTTGGGCGCGCGGATCTCGCCGGCGACGGTGTCGCCGGTGCGCAGGCCGAATCGGCGGATCTGCGCCGGAGAGACGTAGATGTCATCCGGCCCGGGGAGGTAGTTGCTCTGCGGGCTGCGCAGGAAGCCGAACCCGTCGGGCAGGGTTTCCAGCGTGCCGTCGCCATGGATCGCCTGGTCGTTCTCGGCATAGGCCTTGAGAATGGCGAACATCATGTCCTGCTTGCGCAGCGACGACGCGTTCTCGACCTGCAGTTCCTCGGCGAGGTTGAGCAGGTCGGTCGGGGATTTGGCCTTGAGTTCGGCGAGCTTCATGGGGATTCCGCGAGGTGAGGTGCCCGTGGCGTAAAAGGGTACGGGCCGGTTCGGAGTGTAATTGGGAGAATGCCCGGTAACGAGCCGGAGGCGGCGGGCGTGTTTGTCCCGCTGTGACGCACACATGGCGCAACTGCGGCGCGAGGTCAAGATTGAACGAAAGGGCAGATCACCGCGAGACGCGGGTTTACAAGCCGGATTTCAGGTGCAAATCCGCGTCTGGTAACGGACAGATGCGGGAAATGGTCTGATGGCATCGCAATCGGTGGCGGGTTTTGCCGGCTCTTTGGGCACACGCGAGGCGCGGGCGGCAAGCCCGGAAAGCCGGCGGATGGTGGCGATCTGGCTGTTCGTCAGCTTCGCGCTGATCGTCGAGATGTTCGGAATCGGTGCCTATGTGCAGAACATGAATGCCGGCCTGTCGATCATGACGTGGCAGCCGGTCTCGGGCGTCATTCCGCCGCTGACCCATGCGGCGTGGGAGCGGATGTTCGCGCTCTACAAGACGATTCCGCAATACAAGCAGCTCAATCACGGCATGGACCTTGCCGGGTTCAAGGCGATTTTCTGGCCGGAATGGATCCACCGGATGTGGGGCCGGCTGCTCGGCTTCGATTTCGGCGTGCCTCTGGCCTGGTTCCTCTGGACCGGGCGGATCGAGCGGCGGCTGCGGCCCTGGCTGGTGACGCTGTTCGTCCTGGGTGGGGTGCAGGGGCTGATCGGCTGGTGGATGGTCGCCTCCGGCTTCCAGCCGGGGCTGACCGAGGTTTCGGTGTTCCGGCTCTCGGTGCACTATTGTTTCGCGACCCTGCTCGCGATTGCCGTGTTCGCCACCGCGCTGACCGTGCTGAAGCCGGCCGAGGCGCGGCTGCCGCCGGCGGAGGCTGCGCGCTATGCGGGGGTGCGGCGGATCGCGATGGGCTCGATCGTGCTGATCGTGATCGCCATCGTGGCGGGGACGTTCCTCTCCGGAACCCATGCCTATACGATCGATAACACGTTCCCGCTGATGCAGGGGCGCTGGGTGCCGCCGGATTACGCGGCGCTGCATCCGTTCTGGACCAATTTATTCCTCAACAAGGCGGCGACGCAGTTCGACCACCGGCTGCTCGGCACGGTGGCGGCGGCGGGCGTGCTGGCTGCGGTGGTAGTGGCGGTCCGCGCCGACCTGCCGGCGCGGGCGCGCGACGCGTTCCTGGTGATGGGCGCGCTGCTGATCGTGCAGTATATTCTCGGCGTGACCACGCTCGTCTCGAAAATCCTGGATATCGGCATCGTGCACCAGCTCAACGCGGTGCTGCTGCTGGCGGCCGCGGTGTGGGCCTGGTTCGAACTGCGCGGGCGGCCGGCATGAGCGGGACGGCGGCGCGGGGGGACCGGCTGGTCGGCACCTGGCTGCTCGTCATCTGTTTCATGATCTTCGGCATGGTGGTGGGCGGCGGCCATGCGCGGACGATCGGCGCGGGGTTCGTGATCCAGACCTGGCAGCCCTTTACCGGCATCATCCCGCCGCTGACCCATGCCGCATGGGAGCACGCCTTCGGCCTCTACAAGGCGACGGCGCAGTATCAGGCGATGCAGTCGAAGATGACGCTCGCTCAGTTCCAGTCGCTCTATCTGCCGATGTTCCTCGACCGCGACTGGGGACGGTTGATGGCGGTGGTGTTCCTGGTGCCGCTGGCGGTTTTCCGGCTGCGGGGGCGGATTTCGAACCGGCTGGCGGCCTGGCTGCTGTTCCTGTTCGCGCTCGGCGCCGGCGAGGCGGCGATGGGCTGGTACATGACCTATCAGGGCATGACGAGCCGTATCCTGCAGCCTTCGCCGCTCTATCTCGGGCCGCATTTCGTGCTGGCGATGCTGATCTTCACCGCAATGCTGTGGACCGCGCTGACGCTGCGTTCTCCCGAACCCGTGAGGCTGCCGGGCCTCGCCCGGTTGCGCGGGCTGCTGAGCGTCTCGATCGGGCTGATCATCGCCACGATCGGCCTCGGCGCGCTGGTGGCGGCGAGCGGCGCGCTCAAGGTTTACAATACATTCCCGCTGATGGACGGCCACGCGCTGCCGCCGCATGCGCTGGCGCTGCATCCGCTCTGGCTCAATTTCCTCGCCAACAAGGCGACGGTGCAGTTCGATCACCGGGTGGTGGCGACGGTGACGGCGGTCGTCGTCGTGATCGCCGCGGCGATGGGGCTGCGCGCGCCGGTGGGGGCGAAGGCACGCGACCTGTTCCTGCTCTTGGCCGGGCTGGTTTCGCTCCAATATATTCTTGGCATGAGCACGCTGGTCTCGGGTATGGCCGAACTCGGCTATGTGCACGAGCTGAACGCCGTGCTTCTGCTCGCCGCCTGCATCGCCTGCCGCCACGCTCTGCGGGGTGCGACGGCGGCGGTGCCGCTTCCCGCCTATGAAATGAAGGCCGCTGAATGATGTCCGACACGATGCAAGACATGCTCGCCACCGCCGACCGGCTGTTCCATGGCAATGACGGGCTCGACGTGATCGAGGCGCGGCGGGCCATCGCCCCCGTGCTGGAGGCCGCCGACGATGGCGAGCTGTTCCTGGAATATCGCGAATCCGAGGTGGTGAGCCTGGATGACGGGCGGATCCGCAATGCGAATTTCGACAGCCGGCGCGGTTTCGGCCTGCGCGCGGTGACCGGCGAGGCGGCGGTCTATGCCCATGCCGGGGAGATTTCCGACGCGGCCCTGGCGCGCGCGGTGGAGACGCTGCGCGCGGCGCGGCAGGGCGATGCCGGCACGGTGGCGGTCGCCCCCGCGGCGGCAACGCGCAGGCTCTATACCGAACATAATCCGCTCGCGGAGATGCCCTTCGCGGCGCGGGCGGCGCTGCTCGGCGAGATCGACGCCTATGCCCGCGGCGCCGATCCGCGCGTGGTGCAGGTGATGGCGAGCCTGGCCGGCGAGTGGCAGGTGGTCGAGATCCTGCGGGCGGATGGGGTGCGCGTGGCCGATGTGCGGCCGCTGGTGGTGCTGCATGTTTCCGTGGTGATGGAGCAGGACGGGCGGCGCGAATCCGGCGGCCACGGCGCCGGCGGGCGCGCGACCTATGAGGGCGTGACGGCGCCGGCCTTCTGGCGGGCGGCTGTGGACGAATCGATCCGCAAGGCGGCGCTGAACCTCGACAGCGTGCCGGCGCCGGCCGGCGAGATGCCGGTGGTGCTCGGCGCGGGCTGGCCGGGCATTCTGCTGCATGAGGCGATCGGGCATGGGCTGGAGGGCGATTTCAACCGCAAGAAGACCTCGGCCTTTGCCGGGCTGATGGGCAAGCGCGTTGGCTCGAAAGGTGTCACCGTGGTCGATGACGGCACGATCCCTGACCGGCGCGGTTCGCTGAGCGTGGATGACGAAGGGACGCCGAGCGGGCGCACCGTGCTCATCGAGGACGGCATCCTGACCGGCTACATGCAGGACCGGCAGAACGCGCGGCTGATGGGCATGACGCCGACGGGCAATGGGCGGCGGCAATCCTACGCGCATCTGCCGATGCCGCGGATGACCAACACCATCATGCTGGAAGGCGAGGCCAGCCGGGAGGACATGATCCGCTCGGTCAAGCGCGGCATCTATGCGGCGAATTTCGGCGGCGGGCAGGTCGATATCACCTCGGGCAAGTTCGTGTTCACCGCCTCGGAAGCCTACCTGATCGAGGATGGGCGGGTCGGCGCACCGGTGAAGGGGGCGACGCTGATCGGCAACGGGCCGGACGCGCTGACCCGGGTGGAGATGATCGGCAATGACCTGGAACTCGATCCCGGCATCGGCACCTGCGGCAAGAACGGGCAGGGCGTGCCGGTGGGCGTCGGGCAGCCGAGCATCCTGATGGGCGGGCTGACGGTGGGCGGCACCGCCTCCTGAAACGAAGACCGCCGGCCCGGGGAACCGGACCGGCGGGTTCAGACGTCGATGGCGCGCCGATCGATCAGCGCGGCGTGAGCGCTGCCACTCCCGGCAGGGTCTTGCCTTCCATCCACTCAAGAAAGGCGCCGCCGGCCGAGGAGACATAGGTCAGGCGATCGGTGACGCCGGCAAGGCGGAGTGCGGCCACCGTGTCGCCGCCACCGGCGACCGAGATCAGCCCGCCGGCCGTGGCCTCCGCCACCGCAGCGGCGAGGCGCATGGTCGAGGCGTCGAAAGGCGGGGTCTCGAAGGCGCCGAGCGGGCCGTTCCAGATCAGCGTTTTCAGCGCCTTCACCGCAGCGATGATTGCCTCGGTGGTGGCGGGGCCGACATCGAGCGCCATTGCGTTCGCCGGCACCGCGTTCGCCGGTACGGTTTCGGTGGGCGGGTTCGGCGCGAAGGTCTCGCTGACCACGAAATCCGACGGCAGCAGGATTCGGCAGCCATGCGTCGCAGCGGCTTCGACGATGGCGCGGGCGGTATCGTGCAGGGCGGGTTCCTGCAGCGACTTGCCGAGTTCCGCGCCCTGGGCGGCAAGGAAGGTGTTCGCCATCGCGCCGCCGATCACCAGCAGGTCGACCTTGGTGATCAGGTTGGTCAGCAGGTCGAGTTTGGTGGAGACTTTCGAGCCGCCGACGATGGCGCCGACCGGGCGTTTCGGGTGGCTGAGCGCGGCTTCGAGGGCGGCCAGCTCTGCCTGCATCAGCCGGCCGGCATAGGCGGGCAGGAGATGGGCGAGACCCTCGGTGGTGGCATGGGCGCGGTGGGCGGCGGAGAAGGCGTCGTTGACGAAGATGTCGCCATTGGCGGCGATCGCCTTCGCCAGGCCAGGGTCGTTGCTCTCCTCGCCGGGATGGAAGCGGGTGTTTTCCAGCACGAGGATGTCGCCCTCCGCCATCGCGGCGACGGCAGCCCCGGCCTCGGGGCCGATGCAGTCAGCGGCGAAGGCGGTGGGCCGGCGCAGCACCTCACCGAGCGCGGCGGCGACGGGGCGGAGCGACATCTCCGGCACGACCTTGCCCTTCGGCCGGTCGAAATGCGACAGCACGATCACCTTCGCACCCTTGCCGGCGAGCTCGACGATGGTCGGCGAGAGGCGCTCGATGCGGGTGAGGTCGGTGATCCGGCCGTCGCGCAGCGGGACGTTGAGGTCGGCGCGCACGAGGACGCGCTTTCCCCTGACATCGACCCCGTCGAGCGGGCGCCAGTCCGCCATCAGAGCGATCCGAACAGGGCGGCGGTGTCGCTCATCCGGTTCGAGAAGCCCCATTCATTGTCGTACCAGCCCATGACGCGGGTGAGCGCGTTGTCGATCACTGCGGTCTGCGGCGCGTCGAAGCTGCAGGAATAGGCGACGTGGTTGAAGTCGGCGCTGACCAGGGCCTCGGTCGAATAGTCGAGGATGCCCTTGAGCTTGCCCTCGGCGGCGGCCTTCATCGCCGCGTTGATCTCGTCCTTGCTGGCCTGCTTCTTCAGGTTCACGTCGAGCGAGACGAGCGAGACGTTCGGGGTGGGCACGCGGATCGCGGTGCCGTCGAGCTTGCCCTGGAGCTCGGGCAGGACGAGGCCGACGGCGCGGGCCGCGCCCGTGGTGGTCGGGATCATCGAGAGGGCGGCGGCGCGGGCGCGGTGACGATCCTTGTGCAGGGTGTCCACCGTCTTCTGGTCGCCGGTATAGGAGTGGATGGTGACCATGTAGCCACGCTCGATCCCGAAGGTCTCGTGCAGCACCATCGCCATCGGTGCGAGGCAGTTGGTGGTGCAGGAGGCGTTGGAGATGATCGTCATGTCCTTTGTCAGCGTGTGGTGGTTCACGCCGTAGACGATGGTGGCGTCCACCCCGTCGGCCGGGGCGGAGACCAGGACCTTGCGGGCGCCGGCCTCGATCAGCTTCGCCGCGGCGTCGCGCTTGGTGAACAGGCCGGTGCATTCCATCGCCAGGTCGACGCCCTGCATCGGTACCTTCGCCGGGTCGCGCTCGGCGGAGACGCGGATCGGCGCGTAGGTGCGACCGGCATTGGTAATGACGATGCTGTCACCCTTCACCTCGACGGTGCCGGGGAAGCGGCCATGCACCGAGTCGTAGCGGAGCAGGTGGGCGTTGTCCTCGACGCTTCCGAGGTCGTTGATCAGGACGCATTCGACGTCGGAACGCCCGCTCTCGATCATCGCGCGCAGCACGAGGCGCCCGATGCGGCCGAATCCGTTGATCGCGACTTTGACGGTCATGTGAAGAAGTCTCCCTCGAAAACGTTCAGGTGAGCCGGAGGCGGTGATAGTGTCGATGGCGGAATTACAGCTTCGCTTTCACTGCCGCAACGATCGCCTCGGCGGTGATGCCGAAATGCTGGAACAGCTTCTGGTATGGCGCGCTGGCGCCGAAGCCGTGCATGCCGATGAAGGTGCCATCGGCCCCGAGCAGGCGTTCCCAGCCGAACCCGACCGCCGCCTCGACGCCGACTCGCGGAGCCTCGCCAAGCACCTCGGTGCGGTAGCCGGGGTCCTGGCGATCGAGCAGTTCGAAGCTCGGCACCGATGCCACGGCGACCGCGATGCCCTCGGCCGCCAGCATCTCGCGCGCCTTGAGCGCAAGGGCGACTTCCGAGCCGGTGGCGAGGATGGTGGCGCGGCGCGGCCCCTCGGCCGGGGCGACGACATAGCCGCCGCGGGCGGAGAGGTTTTCAGCGCCGTGGTCGCGCGGCAGGGTCGGCATCGCCTGGCGGCTGAGTACGAGCAGGACCGGGCCGTCCTTGTGCTTCAGCGCGATGTCCCAGCATTCGGCGGTTTCCATCGCATCGCCGGGGCGCAGCACCAGGACATTGGGCATGGCGCGGAACGAGGCGAGATGCTCGACCGGCTGATGGGTCGGCCCATCCTCGCCGAGGCCGATCGAATCGTGGGTGAGCACGAAGATCGAACGGATGCGCATCAGCGCGGCGAGGCGGATGGCCGGGCGGCAATAGTCGGAGAAGATGAAGAACGTGCCGCCATAGGGGATCAGCCCGCCATGCAGGGCGAGGCCGTTCAGCGTCGTCCCCATGCCGTGCTCGCGCACGCCGAAATGGATGTAGCGACCGGAATGGTCCTTCGCGGTGAATACGCCCATCGATTTTACGAACGTGTTGTTCGAGGGGGTGAGGTCGGCCGAGCCGCCGACCATTTCGGGGACCACGGGGACCACCGCGTCGAGCGCCATCTGGCTGGCCTGGCGGGTGGCGATGTTGGGCTTCTCGGCAGCGATCTTCTCGCGCAGGGCGGCCATCGCGGTGGTGTAGTCGGGCGGCAGGTCACCGGCGAGGGCGGCATCGAAGGCAGCGCGCTGGTTGCTCGCTGCGTGGCGCTTTGCCCAGGCCCGGTGCGCGCCGGCGCTGCGCGCCCCGGCCCCGCGCCAGGGGGCGAGGATGTCGTCCGGTACGGTGAAGGGTGGCGCGGTCCAACCGAGCAGGGCCTTGGCGGCGGCTGCTTCGTCGGCGCCGAGGGGCGAACCGTGGGTGGCCGGGGTGCCGGCCTTTTTCGGCGCGCCGAAGCCGATGATGGTGCGGCAGGCGATCAGCGTCGGCTTGCGGCTGCGCAGGGCGAAGCGGATGGCGGATTCGATCTGCTCGGGGTCATGCCCGTCGATCCGGCGGGTAGCCCAGCCATAGCCGGCGAAGCGCTTGAGCACGTCGTCGGTCATCGAGATGTCGGTGCCGCCGTCGATCGAGATTTCGTTGTCATCGTAAAAGACGGTGAGCTTGTTCAGGCCGAGATGCCCGGCGATGGCGCAGGCCTCGTGGGACACGCCTTCCATCATGTCGCCATCCGAGGCGATGACCCAGGTGCGGTGATCGACCATGCCCTTGCCGAAGCGGGCGGCGAGCATGCGCTCGGCGAGGGCGAAGCCGGTCGCCGTGGAAATGCCCTGGCCGAGCGGACCGGTGGTCATTTCGATGGCCGGATGCTCGATCCGCTCGGGATGGCCGGCGGCGCGGGCGCCGAGCTGGCGGAACTGGCGCAGATCGTCGATCGACATGCCCTCGTAGCCGGTGAGGTGCAGCAGCGCGTAGAGCAGCATCGAGCCGTGGCCGGCGGAGAGGATGAAGCGGTCGCGGTCCGGCCAGTGCGGATCGGCGGCGTCGAACTTCATGAATTTCGTCCACAGCACGGTCGCGACATCGGCCATGCCCATCGGCATGCCGGGATGGCCGGACTTCGCGGCCTCGACGCCGTCGATCGCCAGCGCGCGAACGGCGTTGGCAAGCTGCCGCATCTCGGTCATCGGGCGGGCGAGAACCGCGTTCTGGCGCTCCAGCGCAATCTCGTTGCCGGCGGTGTCGCTACTGGCCATGTCATCCCTCCTGTTCGGGCCCCGGTCTTAAGACCCGCGCCCGGCATCGGCAAGTCGGCTTTGAGCAATGCCCGTCAGGCATGATTGAGCCCGAAGGGACGCGTGCGATGGACCGGAGGTTTGAAGCCGGGGCGGGATATTCAACCGCCGAGCCGGCTTCCGCGCTCACGATGGCGCGAGAGCGATGCGCCGGAATGCGCCCGGATGCTGATGATATGGCGCTGCCGGCTGGTCTTGCGCCATCCGCGCCTATATGGGGGCGGGAACACCTGTGGATGCGGAGACAGAGATGGACGACGAGCTCGCCCGGACCGGATTTTTCTACCGCCTGTTTTACGTCGCCAAGCCGTTCTTCCGCTCTGAGGAGCGGCGGATCGCCTGGGGGCTGATGATCGTCAACGTCGTCATGGTGCTGGTGATCGTGGCGATGAACTACGCGCTGACGGTCTGGAACGGATCGTTCTTCGATGCGATGCAGCGCTACGACGTGGCGAAAATCTGGCGCCTGTTCTGGATCTTTCTCGGGCTGGCGGCGATGGTCGTGGTGATCAACACGGCGAGCCAGTATCTCGTGCAGATCTTCCAGATCCGCTGGCGGCGGTGGATGACCGGACACATGGTCGATGGCTGGATGGACCGGCAGGCGCATTACCGGATGCAGCTTGACGACCGCGATGTCGACAATCCCGACCAGCGCATCTCCGACGATATCGATTTCTTCACCGGCCAGACGGTGAACCTGCCGCTCAATGCCTTGCAGTCGGTTGTCACGATCGTCTCGTTCTCGGTGATGCTCTGGTTGCTCAGCCGCAATCTCCGGCTGTTCGGCGTCTATGTTCCCGGCCTGCTGCTGTGGATGAACCTGGTCTATGCGATCGGCGGCACGTGGCTGATCCTGATCATTGGCAAGCCATTGTTCTGGCTCAACAATATCCAGCAGCGCATGCAGGGAAACTTCCGCTTCGAGCTGGTCCGCGTGCGGGACAACTCCGAGGCCATCGCGACGGCGCAGAGCGGGGCCGCGGAGGCGACGCGGCTGAAGCGGAATTTCGCGCCGGTGGTGGAGATATTCTATCGCCGGATCTACCGCACGGTATTCGTCAACACGTTCAACTTCTCCTTCAATACGTTGGGCGGGCTGCTTGCCTTCGGCCTGGTGATCCCGTCCTATCTCGCCAAGCGGATCCTGATCGGCACGGTCTCGCAGACCAACAACGCCTTTGGCCAGACCCAGCAGGCCTTTGCCTTCATCCTCAACAATTTCAGCTCGATCGGGCAGGGTTATCTGTCGATCACCGAATGGCGGGCGGTCGTCGATCGTCTCTACGCGCTGGAGGTGAGCATGCGGCATCATCACGAAGCCGCGGCGGCGCCGCGGATCGTCTATGAGCGCGGGGACGATGCGGGGCTTGCGATCGAACACCTCTCGCTCACCCTGCCGGACGGACGCAAGCTGCTCGATGCGCTCGATCTGCGGGTTGCCCCCGGCGAGAGGCTCCTGCTCAACGGGCCGACAGGATCGGGGAAGAGCACGCTGGTCCGCGCCATCGCCGGGATCTGGCCTTTCGGCGAGGGGCGGGTGACGAGGCCCGCCGGACGGATGCTGTTCGTGCCGCAGCGGCCGTATCTCGCGAATGGCCGGTTGATCGAAAGCATCGGCTTTCCCTATGCCGAGGTGCTCGATCCCGCTTCGGTGGCGGCGGTGCTGCAACGGGTGGGGCTTGGCCATCTCGTCGACCGGCTCGATTCCGAGCAGGCCTGGGACCGCGAACTTTCGCTCGGCGAACAGCAGCGGATCGGCTTTGCGCGCTGCGTGCTGCTCCGCCCGGATGTGGTGATCCTCGACGAGGCGACTTCCTCGCTGGACGAGGCCTATGAGGCCTCGATGTATCAGATCCTGCTCGAGGAATTACCGGAGGCGACAATCATCAGCGTCGGCCATCGCTCGACCATCATCCGCTACCACACCCGGCGACTCCACCTTGCCGGAGATGGCGGCTGGCGGGTGGAGATGCTGACGGCCGGGGAGCCTGCGAAATAGGCAGGCGTCCCTTTGGAGCACTTTCCGATCCTTTTGGATCGGATGTAGTGCTCTATCACATTGATAAACAGAGCATCTTTATCCGATCAGATGATTCCATCTGATCGGATGATGCTCTAGCCGAGGACAAACCAGAGGCGGAACAGCAGGTTTTCGAGCGGCGTCTGCCGTGACAGCCCGGGGCAGCGCATGGCGCTGAGACGTGGGGCGAAGCCGCCATCGAGTCCGGCGGCGATGCGGGCGAGATCGGCGCGCGCTGTGGCGGCGAGCAGGTCGCCATGCGCCTCCAGCTGGCGGACATGACGCCGCATCATCGTCATGAAGATATCAGGGCCGCGTTTTATCGCACCGACGGCGCGGGCCACGGTCGTGCGGGGCGATCCGATCAGGTTACCCTCGTGCTGCCGGTAGAGCACGACCGGCTTGGGATCGACCGTGATCGAGCCACCGCAGGCGCTGACCACGATGTAGCTCCACCAGTCATGCACCGTGCCGGCCGGGCCAGGGATGCGGCAGATGAGGTCGGCGGCGGCGCGATTCATGACCGCCGTATTGCCATGGACGACGTTCTGCGTGAGGCAGGCCGGAAAGCCGGGTTTGCGGGCGGGCAGGTTCGAGAGCCGGCGGCTCTGGAGATTGGCATCGACCAGATACTGCCGGGCAGTATAGAGGCGCGGGCCTGAATTCTGCCCGCTCAGCGCCAGCCGGGCACGGGCGAGCTTTTCGGGCAGCCAGACATCGTCCTGATCGGCGAAGGCGATGATCCGTGCGTCTTTCGCAGCGGCGAGAAGGGAAAGGAAGCTCTGCCCGGCGCCGAGATGTATGCCGGAATTGGGCGCCTCGCGGCAGCGTTCGGCGCCGATGCGGCCGGCGAAACCGGCCATGATCTCCCGTGTCGCATCCGACGAGCCGTCATCACGCCAGAGCAGGCACCAGTTGCGATCGGTCTGCGCCTCGAAGCTCGCGAGCTGGTCGGACAGAAACTGCGCACCGTTATAGGTGGAGAGCAGGATGGTGATCACGATGCGCGCTCCTGGGCGAGGAGTGCGGGGACGATGCGGGCGGTGGCGTCTTTCCAGTGCGGGAGAGCGAGGCCGAAGGTTTGTCGGAGTTTTGTAGTGTCGAGCCGGGAGTCGGCGGGGCGGCGTGCGGGGGTGGGCCAGTCTGCGGTGGCGATGGGGATGATTTCGGGGTGCGGCGTGCCGTGGCGGGCGGCGATGGCGAGGATTTCGGTGGCGAAGCCGTGCCAGGTGGTGTCGCCGGCGCTGGTGGCGTGGAAGATGCCGGCGAAGCCGGGCTGCCATCCCGCGGCGACGATGCGGGCGGCGATGGCGAGGATGGCTTCGGCGAGATCTTCGGCGGCGGTGGGGGCGCCGCGCTGGTCGGCGACGACGCGCAGCGCCGACAGGCGGGAGGCGGCGGCGATCATGGTGCGGGCGAAATTCTTGCCGCTGGCGGAAAACACCCAGGCGGTGCGGAGGATGATGGCCTCGGCGCCAGAGGCGAGAATGGCGGCCTCGCCGGCGGCCTTGCTTTCGCCATAGACGCCGAGCGGGGCGATCGGGTCGGTTTCGGTGTAGGGCGCGCCCTTGGTGCCGTCGAACACATAGTCGGTCGAGACATGGATGAGGGGGATACCGCGGGCGCGGCAGAGAGTGGCGAGGGTGGCGGGGCCGTCGCGATTGGCGCGGAAGGCGGCGTCGGCGCTGGCTTCCGCGGCGTCGACGGCGGTCCAGGCGGCGGCGTTGACGACGAGTGCGGGATCGGCGTCGGCGAGGGCGGCGGCGATTGTTTCCGGTGCGTCGAAATCGAAGCCGGGGCGGCCGACAGCGTGGAATCGGGTGTTGGTTCTGGCCGCGTGCAAGGACAAAGCATGGCCGAGCTGGCCGCTCACACCAGTGATCAGGATCGGGCGGGTATCCATCTCAGATCCTGAACCAGGGATCGGCCTCGGCAAGGCGGGGCAGGAGATTGTCCTTGTTCGAGAGCAGGGCGCCATCGGCGGGGATCGGCCAGGGCAAAGCGAGATCGGGGTCGTTCCAGATGACGCCACGCTCGGAGGCTTTGTCGTAAGGGGCGGTGACCTTGTAGACGACCTCGGTTTCGGGCTCGATCGTGCAGAACCCGTGCAGGAAGCCGGGCGGGATCCAGAGCTGGGCGCCGTTGGCGGCGGAGAGTTCGGCAGCGGCAAAGTGGCCGAAGCTCGGCGAGCCGTGGCGGATATCGACCGCGACATCCCAGATCGCGCCGCGGATGCAGCGGACGAGCTTGCCCTGGACGAAGGGGGCGATCTGGCAGTGCAGGCCGCGGATGGTGCCGGGGCGGGTGGAGGAGGAATGGTTGTCCTGCACGAAGGATTCGGTGAAACCGAGGGCGTCCAGCTTCGCCTGATTCCAGGTTTCGCTGAACCAGCCGCGGGAATCGGCGAAGCGCGGCGGGGTGACGAGCTTCACCTCGGGAAGGTTGAGGGACTCGATCATGCCGCCTCTCCATCCGCGAGTTCGTGCAACACGCGGCCGAGCGCGGTCTTGCCGAGGAGGGCGGCGTGATGGCGCAATGTGTCGGCGTCGATGAAGCCCATGCGGAAGGCGACTTCCTCGGGGCAACCGACAAGCTGTCCCTGGCGCGCCTGGATGGTCTGCACGAAGGTTGCGGCCTGGAGCAGGGAGTCGGGAGTGCCGGCGTCGAGCCATGCGGTGCCGCGGCCGAGGCGCTCGACGGTGAGCGAACCGTCGTCGAGATAGAGGCGGTTGAGATCGGTGATCTCGAGTTCGCCGCGCGCCGAGGGGCGGATGCGGTGGGCGAACTCCGTCACACGGTGATCGTAGAAATAGAGGCCGGTTACAGCCCAGTGAGACAGGGGATTGGCGGGCTTTTCGACGATGTCGGTGGCGCGGCCGGCGCTGTCGAAGGAGACGACGCCGTAGCGCTCGGGATCGCGCACCTGATAGGCGAAGACGGTCGCGCCTGTGTCTCGGCTGGCGGCCTGGCGCAGCGCGAGCGAGAGATGGTCGGCGTGGATCAGGTTGTCGCCGAGAGCGAGGGCGCAGGCTTCGCCGCCAAGCCAGTCCTCGCCGATCAGAAAGGCCTGGGCGAGACCGTCCGGCGAGGGCTGGGCGACATAGTCGATATGGATGCCATACTGGCTGCCATCGCCGAGCAGGCGGCGGAATTGCGGCAGATCCTGCGGTGTGGAGATCAGCAGCAGGTCGCGGATGCCGGCGAGCAGCAGGGTCGACAGCGGATAATAGATCATCGGCTTGTCGTAGACCGGGAGCAGCTGCTTCGAGGCGGCGAGGGTGGAGGGGTGAAGGCGGGTGCCGGAGCCGCCGGCGAGGATGATGCCCTTGCGGATCATGCCGCGTTCCCGAGGCGCTGGCCGGCATAGCGCCGGGCGTGGATGGCGCGCCACCAGCTCTCGTTGGCGAGATACCAGTCGACGGTGCGGGCGAGACCGGCTTCGAAATCATGCGTGGCATGCCAGGCGAGTGCCGCCTCGCTGCGTGAGGGGTCGATCTCGTAGCGGAAATCGTGGCCGGGACGGTCGGTGACGAAGGTGATCAGCCGCTCGCGCGGGCCGGCGGGATCGGGGCGGCGCGCGTCCAGCAAGCGGCAGATGGTGCGGACGACGTCGAGATTGGAGCGGGGCTGACGGGCGCCGATGGCGTAGGTCTCGCCGGGCGTGCCGGTGAGGGCGACGGCAAGGAGCGCCTCGGCGTGATCCTCGACGAATAGCCAGTCCCGCATGTTGGAGCCATCGCCGTAGACGGGCAGGGGTTTGCCTTCCAGCGCGTTGATCAGCACCAGCGGAATGAGTTTCTCGGGGAACTGCCAGGGGCCGTAATTGTTGGTGGTGTTGGAGACGATGGTCGGCAGGCCGTAGGTATGCTGCCAGGCGCGGACAAGATGATCCGAGGCGGCCTTGCTGGCGGCATAGGGGCTGCGGGGGTTGTAGGGGGTGGTTTCGGTGAACGGGGCATCGCCGGGTTCGAGGGCGCCGAACACTTCGTCGGTCGAGATGTGGTGGAAGCGGAAGCGGCGCCGGGCAGGCTCGTCCAGGGTGGCGAACCAGGCGCGGACGGCCTCGAGCAGGACGAAGGTGCCGGTAATGTTGGTGTCGATGAAATCGCGCGGCCCGTCGATCGAGCGGTCGACATGCGATTCGGCGGCGAGATGCATCACGATGTCCGGCCGGTGCGTCTCGAAGACGGCGCGCATTGCCGTGGCATCGGTGATGTCGGCCTGGACAAGGTGATGACGCGGGTGCCCCAGTGCCTCGCCCAGAGCCTCTTCCGAGGCGGCGTAGGTCATCTTGTCGACCGTCACTGCCTCATGGGGCGTATGACCGACGATACGCCGGACAACTGCCGAACCGATAAACCCACAACCGCCAGTAATAAGAAATTTCATTTGAGATCAGGCATATCTTCAAAAATAAACGAGGCCGATAATTGGTCTCGCTCAAATGTTGGAATTTATAGACAATAACAAATCAATTTATGGATGGACGCAGAGACAATGACCTCGACTTCCATGTTTGTAACTAGCATTTCTGACGGTATAAGAAAACGGTCTGATCTAAGAAATATTAGAATAATATTTGATCTAAATCATCAAAAAATCTAAAAATATATTACATTTTAAAAATCGATATAATTTTGAAATAAGCCTAATTTTTGAACAAAAAAATCTGATATGGTTACGATATCGAATGTAAATCTTAAAATTTAGTTTCAACTCCGCCTGGCTGATCCGCGAGGAGCTTTCTGCCCTGTGCCTCGGGCTGAGGTGGCGCTGCCAGCGCTGGGCCGGGCACGGTGGGCGAATTCGTCCCGCCAGCGGCGCTGCGCGGCCCGAATATCGTCGTCGAGATCGAGCAGCCGGTCCGCGATGTCATGGATCCGGGCGATTTCCTCAAGATGCGCGGCGGCGGCGAGGGTGCCGGTTGCGCCGGCTTCGTGCCGGCGGTGGATGTTCAGCGGTTCGGCGACCCACACGACATTGCCCGCCGCATGGGCAAGCATGTCGAGGTAAAGCCGCCAGTCGCCGGCAAGGCGAAATGTCGGGAGTTCGTCGCCGAGGCGGGAGAGGCTGGCCAGCAGGGAATCCCGCCGGAACAGCACGCCGCTCACATTCAGCACGAGATTGCGCACCGCAAGGAAGCGGGTGGCGAACTCTCGCGCCCCCATCGTCATCGACGTCGCGAGTTCCGGCGCGCCGGCTTCGAGGTAATAACGCCGGTAATCCGGCATGAGCGGGTTGCCATCGGCATCGATGCTCCGAGAGTCGGCGATTGCCATCACCGCGTCCGGCGCGGCGGCGAGGGCGTCGACCAGAGCGGCGAGGAGGCCTGGCGCGGCATCGTCATCGGCTTCGGCAATCCAGACGAAAGTGCCACGCGCCTTTTCAGCAGCTTCACGCCATTGGCCGAAAGGCGAGCCGGTATTGCTCGCGTTGGTGCGGATGGACAGGCTGCGGCGCCATGTCGCGGCGGTCTCCCGTGCGACCTTGACCGAATTGTCGGTCGAGGCGTCGTCGAACAGGGTGATGTCCTCGACCGGGTAGGTCTGGCCGAAAATTCCGGCCAGGCGGCGCGGGAGATGTTGCTCGTAATTGTAGTTGGTCACGAAACACGAGATCCGCACAAGATCGGGCTTGGCCAGCGCCAACAGGTGGCGGGCATAGGCGTTGAAGTCGAACCGCCGCGCGGCTTCGGCGCTAATGCGAGGCCGGTCGGCCGCGAGGGCTGCATGATCGAGCCGCGCGGCGGTCGCCGCTGCGAAGGCGGCGACGTCGCCGGCTGGCACGCTGGCACCCGCGCCGGTTTCGCGCAGGAGGTCGGGGATGCCGCCGGCGCCCGCGAAGGCAATCGCGGGCAGGCCGGCGCTCATGGCCTCGATTACCGTCGTCGGCAGCGGATCCTCGCGCGAGGTCAGCGCGTAGAGATCGGCGCCGCAATAGGCAGGCGCGACGTCGCTGGTGAAGGGCAGCAGCTGGAAGCGGCCGGTCTCGCGCGCTGCGTCGATCTCGGTCCCGAGATAGTCGCGGACCCAGAGATGGGTCTCGCCGAGCCAGATGAAGTGGATATCCCGCCGAGTCGTGACGAGCAGGCGGAAAACCTGCAGGAACAGGTCGAACCCCTTGCGCAGGTCGCCGAAACCGACACCGAGCACGACAAAGGCGCCCGGTGGGATGCCGTGACTGGCGCGGAAGCGTTTGCGCGCCGCCGCGTCGTAGCTGACATTCTGATAGTTGCCCTGGGGGACGACATGCGCCGCGGGGGCTATATCAAGCGCCGCGCATAACGTGTCGCGCACGTGCTCCGATGAGAACACAGTCGCGGCCGCCGCGCGCATGCCCTGGCGGGCGACGCCGCGCAGCGATTTCTCCTCCACCAGCCGCGGCATTTCATGAACCAGCAAAACGCCGCGAAGTCCCTGTTCGGCCAGCGGTATGCAGACCCGCGCCGAGGCGAGGCTGTTGACGATCGCGGCGTCGATTCCCAGCGCGCGGTAGGATGCGACATGACGTTGCAGCGCCGCCTCGTTGGGGGCGAGGTCGACGATGCCCTCGGCCTCGTAGTCCGGAACAAGTTCGCCGCCGCTCAGCAGCAGGATGCGCGGGACGATGCCATGTTCCCGGCGCAGGGTGCGGGCGAGGTGCAGAAGCAGCATCTGCGCGCCATGGGGCAGGGCGTCGTGCCCTACCAGCAGGATGTTCGGGGCGGCTCCTGCGGCTGCGCGGCCGGCAATCGCACGGGCGGTGGCATTCAGGAAGGCGGCGCCATAATGCAGGTCGGGTTCGAGATAGGCGCCCTCGGCCCATTCGTTCCACGCGTTGATGCAGACGATCGGCTCGCCCTGCACCGGATTGCGGCGGGCCCGCTCGATCAGCGCGGCAAGCCAGGCCTGGTATGTCGCCGGTGTTGCGTCATGCAGCACGACTCCCGCGCCCTCGCGGCGGGGGTCGTTGTCCCAGCCGGTCACGGCGGTGCGGATCAGCGGAAAGGCGGGGTCGGGGTCGGCGAGGGACGTGGCGACGATGTCGTTGTAATGATAGACATCGGCCGAAAACTCGGGATCGAAAAGATCGAGCGAGGCGTTCAGCTTCGGCGTGTCCACGACGAGCTTGTGCGGGGGAAATTCGACGGCGCCGTCGAGACCGTGCCGCCTCGGGTCGTAGTCATGGAAGCTCTGGGCCATGAAAAGCAGGGGATCCTCGCCGTGGCGATCCATGAACAGCCGGCGCCAGCGGGCGATGGTCGCTTCCGGGTCAGGGATGAGCGCGGCGCGGTAGATCATGAGCAGCGGCCGGCCTTCGAGCCGGATGTAGCGCGGATCGGCGAAATGGCGGGCGAAATCGTCGACCAGCGCCGTGTCGTCCTGCGGGAGATAGTCCTGGGCGAGCAGGATTTCGCGCTCCAGCCCGTCCCACCGCCGGGTCCAGTTCTCGTTCGCCCACATCAGGCAGAACTTCATGTCGAGCGAGGGGTCGGCAAGGAAGCGCTCGACCGGCTTGTCCAGCAGTCGCCGGCGGTTGAACCAGTAGTAGTAGAACACGAAACCGCCCAGGCCCGCCTCCTTTGCCATGGTAATCTGGCGGAGCATGACCGAGGGGTCATCGAGCGAATAGAAGCCGAGATCGCGCGGCGCGCGGGGCTGGTAATGCCCGGCGAAGCGGGGGGTGGCACGGGCCAGATTTGTCCATTCGGTGAAGCCGGTTCCCCACCAGGCGTCGTTTTCCGGGATCGTGTGGAACTGCGGCAGGTAGTAGGCGAGAACGGTGGCAAGACGCGGCGCGCCTGCCGGCAAGGGCTGGCGCGGCTCGAAACTGTCGGCCGGGCGGGTTGCCGCGCGCACCGCGCCGACGATGAGCCGTTCGGCGGTGGGCCGAACCGGCTGGAACCCGCCGTCGCGATGCGCGAGATAATGCAGGAACGGATTGCCGCCGGCGATCTCGGTGGCATAGCGGGCGGCGTAGAAGGCGATGTCGAAATCAGGGCAGGGGTCGCGCAACTCGGAAGCGCCGAAAGCGCAGAAATGTTCGAACGGATCGTTGCCGGAGGCCGCGACATCGGGGTTGTGGTCGAGGTACCACCGGGAATCGAACAATGGGACCGGGCTGACCTTGCCGGTGCGGCGGCGGGCGAGGTAGTCGGCGAGGGCGTTCTGGGCCTCCGGGATGCCGTAGCTCTCACGATACCAGGCGGCGTGGAACAACGGTGACGGATCGCGTCCCTCGCGATCGCCGAACTGAATGTAATGCAGCAGCGGATTGACGCCGGAGGTGGCGATATCCGGATTGCGGGCGAGATAGTAGGCGGGATCGAAGAACGGGTTCGGCCGAAGACCGACGCGCCAGCCCCGATCGCAGAAATCGACCAGCGGATCGGTGTCTTTGGGCAGATCCCGCGCCTGCAGCGTGTAATGGCCGGGATCGAACAGGGTGCTCGCGCGAATGATGTGAAGTTGGTCCGCGATATCGTGCGCGTTGGGGGCCGTTTCGGGTTGTTTCATCCGGCGCTGTGTCCTTTCATGCCGCCGCGCCGGCTCAGCGGCGGGCGGAGGTCGAGCGCGCAGCGCCCGGCGAGGGCGTGGCCCGCGGCGAGCAGCCTGGCTTCGTCGAACAGTCTTCCCCACAGGCAGAGCGCCGCCGGCACGGGTCGCGGCGGTGCCTGTTCGGGGGCGGCGAGCCCGGCCGAGGGGCGAGGGGGCGTGTTGGTGAAGCCGATGGGCATGCACAGGCAGGGATGGCCGGTGAAGGCTGCCAGCGTGTGCAGCGGGCCGGCGGCGAAGGGGGCGGCGAGAAGATCGACCTCGGCGAAGAGATCGGCCATGGCCTGCATCCCGCGCCGGCGCAAGCGATCGAGCTGGACATGATCGACCGCCGAGAGAAACCGGGCGAGGCGGAACTGGTTCGGCCAGGCGGCCTCGTCCTGCCGGGCGAGAAGATCATCGCGGTCCGAAAGCGTGAGCGGCTCGAAGCTGGCGGCGGCTTCGGCCATCAGCACTGAAACAAGGCTCTCCCAGGGCAGCTTGGGCAGCGCCACCCGCACGAGGGTGACGCCGAGCGCGCGCAGCTGGTCCAGCGCCCACCGCGCCGCGCCGCATTCGGCGCCGGCGAAATCGCCGTCGAGAACGCCAAGCCGCAGGCCCTCGGGGTTGCCTGCGGCAGCGCCGCCGAAAGGGATATCCCGGCTCGACGGATCGCCGGGGTCGGCGCCGTTGAGGGCGGCGAGCACGAGCGCCGTGTCGGCGATGTCGCGGCAGAGCGGCCCGATCCGGTCGAGGCTCGGGCACAGCGGCATGACGCCGGTGCGCGCGATCCTGCCGAAGCTCGGCCGCAGGCCAACGGCACCGCAGCGCGCAGCGGGGGCGACGATCGAGCCGAGGGTTTCGGTGCCGAGCGCAAAGCCGCAGAGTCCGGCGGCGACGGCCGCGGCGGAACCGGACGACGAGCCAGAGGCGCCTTCATCGGGGTTCCAGGGATTGCGGGTGCGTCCGCCATGCCAGACATCGCCATAGCCCAGCGCGCCGACCACCGTCTTGCCCAGCAGCACGGCGCCGGCCGCGCGCAGCCGCCGCACGACAACCGCATCATCCGGCGGAAGCCGGTCGCGGAACGGTTCCGCGCCCCAATCGGTGATGATGCCGGCCGTGTCGATCAAATCCTTGCAGGCCCAGGGAACGCCATGCAGCGGTCCGGCCCAGTCGCCCCGCGCGGCGCGGTGATCGAGGGCGGCTGCGTCGTCCAGCGCTGCCGGGTTGAGCCGGGCGAAGGCGCCGAGGGCGGGATCGAGCCGGGCGATCCGCTCGAAATAGATGGTGGTCAGCCGCACCGCGCTCAGCTCGCCGGCGCGGATCCAGGCGGCCTGGGCGCTGGCGGGGGCAAAGGCGATCGCCTCGTCGTCTTCGGCCCCGGGAAAGGGAAGCGTCGGGCGGGGCAGGATCAGCGGCCCGGGATCGGGCATGTCGAAGCCGGGCAGGCGCGGTTCGAACACGCATGCCGGCGCCAGATCATCGTCCAGCGTCACCGCGCGGCGGGCGCGGGCGAGATCGATCTGGGCCGCGATGGCCTGGGCAATCAGCGCCCGCTCCGGCGCGGTCTGCTCGATGCCGAGGACGCGTTCGGCAGCAGCGATATCGGCGCTGGTCGCTTCGTGCCGGATCTGTTTGTCCACTCAAACCTCCCGTCAGTCTGTTTCGCCGATCCCGCCGGCATTGCCAAGAGCCGCGGAGGCGCCATCTGCCGGGCATGAGTTCCGAACCGATACCGACCCGCGCCGCCGGGCTGCAGCATCTCGCCGATTTCCTGCCGCGCGCCGGAGCGCGCTACGCCGCCGGCCGCAATACCGATCCGGGACCGGAGACGAAAGGTGCGGTCTCGCGCCTGTCGCCCTGGCTGCGTCACCGGCTGCTCACCGAGGCGGAGGTGGCGCGGGCGGCGATGGCGGCGCATGGCGAGGCGGCGACAAAATTCATCGAGGAGGTGGGCTGGCGAACCTACTGGAAGGGCTGGCTGGAGCACCGGCCCGGCGTGTTCGAGCTCTATTGCGCCGGGTTGCGGCGGGCGGAGAACCGGCTGGCGACCGAAGCGGGGCTGCGGCGGGCCTTTCACGATGCCTGCGCGGGGCAGACCGGGATCGACTGTTTCGATTCATGGGCGCGGGAGATCGCCGCGCGGAATTATCTGCACAATCATGCGCGGATGTGGTTCGCCTCGATCTGGATCTTCACGCTGCGTCTGCCCTGGGAACTCGGGGCAGATTTCTTCCTCCGGCACCTGCTCGATGGCGATATCGCATCTAACACATTGTCATGGCGGTGGGTGGCAGGGCTACATACGCCGGGCAAGCACTATCTCGCGCGGGCGGAGAATATCACGCGCTTCACCGGCGGACGGTTCGATCCGCGCGGGCTGCTCGACGAGACGGCGGAACCGCTCGCGGAAACAATGACACCGGCGGCGGCGCGGGCGCCGCGCTTCGACCCGCCGCCTTCGGGCGATGTCGCGCTGCTGCTGCATGAGGAGGATTGCGCGGCCGAGATGCTCGATCTTGCCGGCTGCACGGTGCGGGCGGTGGCGGCGGTGGCGATGCCGGAGGCGCGGGCGCGCGGCGGGGTAGCGCCGGCGGTGGCTGCCTTCGCCCGCGGTGCGGTGATGGATGCGATGGCGCGGGCGGCGGCGCTGTTCGGCGTTGGCCCGGTGTTGCTGGAAGTGGACGATCTCGCCGGCTGGGCGGCGGCGCACCGGCTGACGGTGGTGACCGCGCATCCGCCCATCGGGCCGGTCGCGCAGGCGCTGGCGGCGGCGGATGTGGGGGCGGCGCGCATTGCCCGCGCCTGGGACCGCGCCTTGTGGCCGCATGCGGGGCGCGGGTTCTTCGGCTTCCGCCCCCGGATCGGCGACGCGGTGGCCGCCGCGTCCGGGGACTGAGCGGCGCTTAGAGCATCATCCGATCAGATGGAATCATCTGATCGGATAAAGATGCTCTATTTATCAACAAGATAGAGCACTACATCCGATCCGGAAGGATCGGAAAGTGCTCTAGATCACGCCGGAGCCGCCATCGACCGCGAGGATCTGGCCGGTGATGTGGCCGGAGGCGGCGGTGCAGAAGAGCAGGGCGGCGCCCTTGAGGTCGGCATCGTTGCCGAGCTTGTTCATCGGCGTCTTCGCCAGGATCTTTTCCTCGAACTGGCCGAGGAGCCCACGCGTCATCTTCGAGGGGAAGAAGCCGGGGGCGAGCGCGTTCACCGTGATGTTGTGCGGACCCCATTCGGCGGCGAGCGCGCGGGTCATGTTCACCACCGCACCTTTCGAGGTGTTGTAGGGGATGGTGCCGGTGATGTCCGGGTGATGGCCGCGCAGCCCCGCGATCGAGGCGATGTTGAGCACCTTGCCGAACTTGCGGGGGATCATCGAGCGGGCGGCGATCGCCTGGGTGAGGAAGAACAGGTTGTTGACGTTGAGGTTCATCACCCGCGCCCAGGCCTCGGGCGTGACGTCGACCGCAGGGGCACCCCAGGTGGCGCCGGCATTGTTCACCAGGATATCGACCGGGCCGGCGGCCAGCACCGAGTCGGCCAGCGCCTTCGGCCCGTCTTCCTTGCCGAGATCGCTGACATGGGCGGTGGCGGTGATGCCGAGACCGGCGAGGTGCTTCACCGCCTCGTCCAGTTCGTCCGCCTTGCGCGCGGAGATGGCGATCGTGGCGCCGAACTCGCCGAGCGCCTCGGCGATCTGCAGCCCGAGCCCGCGCGAGCCGCCGGTGATCAGGGCGCGCTTGCCGGTCAGGTCGAACAGGGATTTCAGAGCGATCATTCGGGTTTCCTCATCGTTGCTGGCCCGTTCCGGGCGGGGTTGACGGGCGCGATACGCGTCTATCCTATGGGGCGCAAGCCCTCCTGCCAATCGGGGGCGAACCGGAGGATGTGACCCATGAACGAGGCGTACGAACCGTTCCGCTACCGGCTGCTGATCGGCCAGTTGCTGAAGATGCCGATCGCGCAGGCAAGCCGTCGGGAGATCGTCTATCGCGGGGACACGCGGCTGACCTATTCGCAATTCGCCGCCCGCGTGCACCGGTTCGGCGGTCTTCTGGGCGAACTCGGCGCCGGCATGGGCACGCGCGTCGCCTTCATGGACTGGGACAGCCACCGCTATCTCGAGGCCTATTTCGCGGTGCCGATGGCCGGCGCTGTGCTGATGATGGTGAATATCCGCCTCAGCCCCGAGCAGATCGCCTACACGATCGATCATTCCGGGGCGGAAATCCTGTTCGTGCACGCGGATTTCCTGCCGGTTCTGGCGGCGATCCGCGAGCAGCTGCCGAAGCTGCGCAAGGTGGTGCTGATCCGCGACGACGAGAGCGCCGTGCCGGAGGGTTTCGCCGGCGAGTATGAAACGATGCTGGCGGCGACGGCGCCGCTCGCCGCGTTTCCGGAATTCGACGAGGACACGCTGGCGACGACCTTCTACACGACGGGCACGACCGGCCTGCCCAAGGGGGTGATGTTCACCCACCGCCAGCTCGTGCTGCACACGCTGATGGTGCTGACCGGGATCAATGTTTCTGGACTGAATGGCGGCCTCTCCCGCGAGGATGTCTACATGCCGCTGACGCCGATGTTTCATGTCCACGCCTGGGGGTTTCCCTATGCGGCGACGATGCTCGGCATGCAGCAGGTCTATGTCGGCCGGTTCCAGCCCGACACCGTGCTGCGCCTCCTGGCGGAGGAGAAGGTCACGGTTTCGCATTGCGTGCCGACGATCATGCACATGCTTCTCAACGCGCCGGCTGGGAAAGCGGCGGATTTCAGCCGCTGGCGCGTCGTCATCGGCGGTTCGGCGCTGCCGCGCCCGCTCTGTGAGGAGGCGCTGGCGCGTGGGATCGACATCTATGCCGGATATGGCATGTCCGAAACCTGCCCGGTGATGACGCTGGCGCAGTTGCGCGGCGATATTCTCGACACGCTGCCGGACCGGGTCGAGGCCGAGATCGGCTATCGGATGGCGGCGGGCCTGCCGGGGCCGCTGGTCGAGGTGCGCATCGTCGACGACGAGATGAACGACGTGCCGCATGACGGCAGGTCGGTCGGCGAGGTGGTGACGCGCACCCCTGCGCTCACCCCCGGCTATGCCGGAAACCCGGAAGCATCGGCGGCGCTGTGGCGCGGCGGCTGGCTGCATACCGGCGATATCGGCACGATCGACACGGATGGATATCTGCGGATCGTCGACCGGGTGAAGGACGTGATCAAGACCGGCGGGGAGTGGATTTCCTCGATCGGGCTGGAGGAGATCCTGCTCACCCATCCGGCCGTCTCCGAGGCGGCGGTGGTCGGCATTCCCGACGAGCGCTGGGGCGAGCGCCCGGTGGCTTTCGTCGTGCTTCGCGCGGGCATGGAGGCCGACGAGGCGGCGCTGCGCAGTCATGTCCAGGCCCGCGCCGATGCCGGCGCGATCTCGCGATACGCGGTGCCCGACCGGGTGGTTCATGTCGAGGCCCTCGACAAGACCTCTGTCGGCAAGCTCGACAAGAAGGCGATGCGGGCCCGCGCCGTGGGTGCGGACGGGTGAATTCACAAAATTTGCAATACCGTCGCGGTGCTTTGATCCAACTTGCTGCAATTCGCTTGTCATCTGCGAAGTGCCGGGTCTATTGCGACTAGTCATCATCCTGCAACCACGAGCGGAACCGCCATGAAACTTCACGAAGTCCGTGTTCACCCCTCGAAATCGCTGCTCAAGCGCGATAATCAGCTGGCCTGGAAGATCGCCGGCGTGGCGGCGGACAAGGTGACCGTCGACAAGGACGTGACGGCGATGATCATCAACCGGATCATCGACAACGCGGCGGTGGCGGTGGCTTCGGTCAATCGCGGGCCGGTGGTTTCGGCGCGGGCCATGGCGCTCGGCCATGCGAAACGCGGCGGGGCGACGGTGTTCGGCCTGCCGGCGCGCAAGACGGTGAGCCCGGAATGGGCGGCCTGGGCAAACGGCACGGCGGTGCGCGAGCTCGATTATCACGACACCTTCCTCGCCGCCGACTATTCGCACCCGGGCGACAATATTCCGCCGATCCTCGCGGTCGGCCAGGTGATGGAGCGCTCCGGGCGCGACCTGATCCGCGGCATCGCGACCGGGTACGAGATCCAGATCAACCTCGTGCGGGCGATCTGCCTGCACGAATGGAAGAAGGATCACATCGCGCATCTCGCCCCGGCGCAAGCGGCAGGCATCGGCGCGCTGCTCGGGCTGAAGCAGGAGACGATCTTCCAGGCGGTGCAGCAGGCGGTGCATGTCAGCTTCACCACGCGGCAGAGCCGCAAGGGCGAGATCAGCTCGTGGAAGGCCTTCGCACCCGCCCATGCCGGCAAGCTCGCGATCGAGGCGGTCGACCGCGCGATGCGTGGCGAGGGCGCGCCGAGCCCGATCTATGAGGGCGAGGACAGCGTGATCGCCTGGATGCTGGGCGGCAAGGACGCAGTCTATCATGTGCCGCTGCCGGGCAAGGGCGAGGCCAAGCGCGCGATCATGGACAGCTACACCAAGGAGCATTCGGCCGAGTATCAGAGCCAGGCGCTGATCGACCTCGCTTTCCGGATGCGCGAGCAGATCGAGAATTTCGATGCGATCGAAAAGATCACGATCCACACCTCGCACCATACCCATTACGTGATCGGAACCGGGGCGAACGACCCGCAGAAGATGGACCCGAAGGCGAGCCGCGAAACGCTCGACCACTCCATCATGTATATCTTTGCGGTCGCGCTCCAGGATGGCACCTGGCACCATGTCGACAGCTACGCGCCGAAGCGGGCGCGGCGGGCGGATACGGTGGCGCTGTGGCACAAGATCGAAACCGCCGAGGACCCGGAATGGACGCGCCGCTACCACGCCACCGATCCGGCCGAGAAGGCCTTCGGCGGCCGCGTCGAGATCCGGTTCAAGGATGGTAGCACGCTGGTCGACGAACTGGCGGTGGCCAACGCGCATTCGCTCGGCGCCCGCCCCTTCGAGCGCGCGGACTATATCCGCAAGTTCGAGACGCTGACCGACGGCATCATCTCGCCGCGCGAAGCCGCCCGCTTCCTTGAAGCGGTGCAGGACCTGGCGCGGCTGCCGGCGGGCGAGCTCGACCGGCTGAATGTCGCCTTGCCCGCGGGCGCGCTGCTCGAAGGCAAGCCGGGCATCTTCTGAGACGCAAGGAACAGACAGCATGAGCGAGACCACGACGGCGCCGAAGCCGAAGAAGTCGGTCGCCCTTTCGGGGGTTGCCGCGGGTAATACCGCGCTGTGCAGCGTCGGCCGCAGCGGCAACGACCTGCATTACCGCGGCTATGACATTCTCGACATTGCCGAGACGTGCAGCTTCGAGGAGATCGCGCATCTGCTCATCCATGGCACGCTGCCCACCTCGGCGGAGCTTTCGGCCTATCTCGCGAAACTGCAGGCGCTGCGCGGGCTGCCGGATGCGGTGCGCAAGGTGATGGAGGCGCTGCCGGCGGCGGCGCACCCGATGGACGTCATGCGCAGCGGCGTCTCCGCCCTGGGCTGCGTGCTGCCGGAGGCGCACGACCACAACCCGGCCGGTGCGCGCGACGTGGCGGACCGGCTGATCGCCTCACTCGGCTCGATGCTGCTCTACTGGTATCATTTCAGCACCAATGGCCGTCGCATCGAGGTCGAGACCGACGATGGGTCGATCGGCGCGCATTTCCTGCACCTGCTGCACGGCCGGCGGCCGGTCGATGCCTGGGTGCGGGCGATGCATACCTCGCTCATCCTGTATGCTGAACATGAATTCAACGCCTCGACCTTCGCCGCGCGCGTCGTCGCCGGCACCGGGTCTGACATCCATTCGGCGATCACTGCCGGCATCGGTGCGCTGCGCGGGCCGAAGCATGGCGGCGCCAACGAGTTCGCCTTCGAGGTGCAGAAGCGCTACGCCGACCCTGACGAGGCGGAGGCGGATATCCGCCGGCGCATCGAGGCGCGCGAGGTCATCATCGGCTTTGGCCATCCGGTCTATACCATCGCCGATCCGCGCAACGTGGTGATCAAGCGCGTCGCCCAGTCGCTCTCGGAGCAGGCGGGATCGATGAAGATGTTCAACATCGCCGCGCGGATCGAGAGCGTTATGCACGACGCGAAGCGGATGTTCCCAAATCTCGACTGGTTCTCGGCCGTGTCGTACCACATGATGGGTGTGCCGACCGCGATGTTCACGCCGCTCTTCGTGATCGCGCGGACCGCCGGCTGGAGCGCGCACGTGATGGAACAGCGCGCCGACAACAAGATCATTCGTCCCTCGGCCAATTACGTAGGGCCGGAGGATCGCAAGTTCGTGCCGCTCGAAAAGCGCGGCTGAGGAGGGTTCGATGAGCTATCTGCAAGCATCCGGCCTGCCGGAGCGCGCCGCCGGGCTGCGCTTCCGCGAACTCGTCGAGCGCGGGCCGATCGTGCATATTCCGGGCGCGCATAACGGGCTTGCCGGGCGCCAGGCGATGCGGGCCGGGTTCGAGGCGTGTTATCTCTCCGGGGCGGCGATGACCGCCTCGATGGGGCTGCCGGATCTCGGCATCATCACCGTCGACGAAGTGTGTTTCTTCGTCCGCCAGGTGGCGCGGGCCTCCGGCCTTCCGGTGGTCGTCGATGGCGACACCGGCTATGGCGAGGCGCTCAACGTGATGCACATGGTGCGCAGCTTCGAGGATGCCGGTGCGGGCGCCGTGCATATCGAGGACCAGCTGCTGCCGAAGAAATGCGGCCATCTGAACGACAAGAAGCTCGCCGATGCGCGCGACATGGCGGCGAAGGTGGCGGCGGCCGCCCATGCGCGCCGGAATCTCTACATCATCGCGCGCACCGATGCCGCGGCGAGCGAGGGGATGGACGGCGCGGTGGCCCGGGCGAAGATGTATGTCGAGGCCGGGGCGGATGCGATTTTCCCCGAAGCGCTCTACAGCGCCGATATGTTCCGCGAATTCGCCCGCCGGATGCCCGGCGTGCCGCTGCTCGCCAACATGACCGAGTTCGGCCGCACGCCGTTCTTCACCGCCGCCGAGTTCGAGGAAATGGGCTACCGGATGGTGATCTGGCCGGTCACCTCGCTGCGGGTTTCGGCGAAGGCGGTGGAAACTCTCTACACCGCGATCAGGCGCGATGGCGGTGCGCAGAACTGCGTCGAGGCGATGCTGACGCGCGCCGAATTGTACGAGACCATCGACTATGCCGGGTTCGAGGCGCTGGATGCGACGATCGTCAAGACCGTCGTGCCCGAGCCGATCGGCTGACGGAGACGCCGCTTTCGGGAGGAACCAATGAACGCCACGACGCCATCCGACGCAACGCCGCAATTCGCGCTCGATGAGGCGCAGCGCGCGATTGCCGAGATGGCGCGCGGCTTCGCCGATGAGCGGCTCGCACCGCACGCGGTTGCCTGGGACGAGGCGAAGCATTTTCCTGTCGACGTGATCCGCGAGGGTGCCGCCCTCGGCATGGGCGGGATCTATGTGCGCGAGGAGAGCGGCGGCTCGGGGCTGACCCGGCTCGACGCGGCGTTGATCTTCGAGGCACTGGCGACCGGCTGCCCCGCGGTTTCGGCCTATATGTCGATCCACAACATGGTGGCCTGGATGGTCGACCGGTTCGGTGACGACGCGCAGCGCCGGAACCTGCTGCCGGCGCTGGTGAGCATGGAGCATCTCGCCAGCTACTGTCTGACCGAGCCGGGCGCGGGATCGGATGCGGCGGCGCTGAAGACGAAGGCGGTGCGCGATGGCGATGATTACGTGCTCGACGGCGTCAAGCAGTTCATCTCGGGTGCGGGGGCAACCGACCTTTACCTGGTGATGGCGCGCAGCGGCGGCGCCGGGCCGCGCGGGATTTCCTCCTTCTTGGTGCCGAAGGATGCCAAGGGTCTGGGCTTCGGCGCCAACGAACGGAAAATGGGCTGGAACGCGCAGCCGACCCGCCAGGTGATTTTCGAATCCTGCCGTATTCCGGCGCGCTTCCGGCTCGGCGCGGAAGGCGAGGGGTTCCGCATCGCGATGAGCGGGCTCGATGGCGGGCGGGTGAATATTGGCGCCTGTTCGCTCGGCGGCGCGCAGGCGGCGCTGGAGAAGGCGCAGCGATACATGGGCGAGCGCGAGGCATTTGGCCGGCGGCTGGAAGATTTCCAGGCGTTGCAGTTCCGGCTTGCGGATATGGCGACCGAGCTGGAGGCGGCGCGGATCTTCCTGTGGTCGGCTGCAGCTTCACTCGACCGCGGCGAGGCGGACGCGACGCGGCGCTGTGCGATGGCGAAGCGGATCGCCACCGATACCGGTTTCAACGTTGCCAACAACGCGCTGCAACTGTTCGGCGGCTACGGGTATCTCGCCGAATACGGCATCGAGAAGATCGTGCGCGATCTGCGGGTGCATCAGATTCTGGAAGGGACGAACGAAATCATGAGACTGATCGTTGCGCGCGGCCTGGTCGGGCGGAACGCATGAGCGGGGAGATCACCGCGGATGTCGACATCCGGATCGAGGGGCGGGTCGGCCGGATCAGCCTGAACCGGCCGCGGGCGCTGAACGCGCTGACGCACGACATGGAAGTGGCGATCGACGCGGCACTGCTGCGCTGGGCGGATGATCCTTCCGTCGCCTTCGTGATGGTGGACGGGCGCGGCGAGCGCGGGCTCTGCGCGGGCGGCGATATCCGCGCGCTGTACGATGCGGCGAAGAGCGGCGGCGAACGCCTCGCCTTTCCGTTCTTTGGCGACGAATACAGGATGAACGCGCATATCGCGAATTATCCGAAACCCTTCGTGGCACTGATGGACGGGATCGTGATGGGCGGCGGCGTCGGCATTTCGGCGCACGGGTCGCACCGCATCGTCACCGAGCGGACGATGCTGGCGATGCCGGAGGTCGGCATCGGCTTCGTGCCGGATGTCGGCGGCACCTTCCTGCTCGGGCGGATGCCGGGCGAGACCGGCATTCACGCGGCACTGACCGCGCACCGGATGACCGGCGCCGATGCGGTCTCGTGCGGCATCGCCGATCATTATGTGGAAAGCCGGCATCTGCCGGCGCTGACAGCGGCTCTCGCGGCGCTGGTCGATGGCGCCGATGTCGATGACTGCATCGCTGCCTTCGCGACGGCTGCGCCGGCCTCGCCGCTGCTCGCAGCGCGCACCTGGATCGACGATTGCTACAAGGCGCCGACAGCGGAGGCAATTCTCGCGGCGCTGGAGGCGCATGCCGAACCGGCGGCGCGCGAGGCAGCCGCAACGATCAGGCGGATGTCGCCGACCTCGGTGAAGCTCAGCCTGCGCCTCGTGCGTGCGGCGCGGGGCGATGCGAAGGTGGAAACCGCGATCGACCGCGAATTCCGCGTCGCGGTGCGCTGTGTCGCCGCGCATGATTTCGTCGAGGGCGTGCGGGCGCAGCTCGTCGACAAGGACCGCAATCCACGCTGGCAGCCGGCGACGCTCGAAGCGGTGGACGATGACGCGCTCGATGCATATTTCGCGCCGCTCGGCGCCGACGAGCTGGGGCTCGACGCACTAACAACCTGACAGGAGGACACGCATGGCACGGATCGGATTCATCGGCCTGGGCAACATGGGCGGCCCGATGGCCGCCAATCTGGTCCGCGCGGGCCATGCTGTGCTCGGCTTCGACACCGTGCCTGCTGCGCGCGAGGCGGCGGCGGCGGCAGGTGTGACGATCGTCGAGCTTGCCGCCGATGCGGCGCGCGACGCCGATGCGGTGATCACCATGCTGCCTTCCGGCCCGATCGTACGCGCGGTCTATGAGGCGGCGGACGGCATTCTGCCGGCAGCGCGGGCCGGCACGCTGTTCATCGACTGCTCGACGATCGATGTCGATTCTGCCCGTGCCGCGCACGCGGTGGCGGCGGGGCGGGGCATGCTGTCGCTCGATGCGCCGGTCTCCGGCGGGGTGGGCGGGGCCAGCGCGGGGACGCTGACTTTCATGGCCGGCGGCAGCGCCGAGGCGTTCGAGCGCGGCGAGCCGCTGCTGGCGGCGATGGGCCGGCGCATCGTGCATTGCGGCGGGGCCGGGGCCGGGCAGGCGGCGAAAATCTGCAACAACATGATCCTCGGCATCTCAATGATCGCGGTGAGCGAGGCTTTTGCCCTGGCCGACCGGCTTGGGCTCGACCGGCAGAAACTGTTCGACGTGGCTTCCACTGCCTCGGGCCAGTGCTGGTCGCTGACCTCCTATTGCCCGGTGCCGGGGCCGGTGCCGGCGAGCCCGGCGAACCACGAATACCGGCCGGGCTTCGCCGCAGCACTGATGCTGAAGGATCTTGGCCTCGCGATGGAGGCGTCGGCGGCGACCGGGACCGAGACCGCGCTCGGCCGCCATGCGCGCGACATCTACGCCGCCTTCGCCGAAGCCGGGCATGGCGGCGAGGATTTTTCCGCGATCTTCCGGGCGATCTCGGCGGCGTCGAAACCCGCCTGAGCGGTGCCGAGGCGCGGAACCAGAACAAAGGAAACGTCCATGACCGACTTCATCGCCGCGCGGCAGTTCCTTCTCGACCACCGGACCGATCTTGCCGTCGCCTCCGCCGGATTCCGCTGGCCGGAGGCGCGGGATTTCAACTGGGCGCTCGACTGGTTCGACGCGCATCTCGCCCGCGATGCTGGCAGCGCGCAGCGCCCGGCGCTGTGGATCGCCGATCCGGCAGGCGGGGAGGACGTGCGGCTGAGCTTCGCCGAATTGTCCGCCCGCTCGAACCGGACGGCGAATTTCCTCCGCGCCCAGGGCGTGCGGCGGGGCGACCGGCTGATCCTGCTGCTCGGCAATGTCGTGCCGCTCTGGGATGTGATGCTGGCGGCGATCAAGCTCGGCGCGGTGGTGATTCCGGCAACGACCCTGCTGACGCCTGAGGAGTTGCAGGACCGGGTGGAACGCGGAGCGGCGCGTTTCGTGGTGACGACGGCGGACCAGGCGGCGAAGTTCGACGCGGTGGCAGGCTCGTTCCAGCGGATCGCGATCGGCGGCGCGCCCGATGGGTGGACGCCCTACGCGCCGGGGGGCGAGAGCGCCGATTTCGTGCCGGACGGGCCGACGCGGGCGGATGATCCTCTGCTGCTCTATTTCACCTCGGGTACCACGGCGAAGCCGAAACTCGTTCTGCATTCGCACTATTCCTATCCGGTCGGCAGCCTCTCGACGATGTACTGGATCGGGTTGCAGCCGGGGGATGTGCATCTGAACATTTCATCGCCGGGCTGGGCGAAGCACGCCTGGAGCAGTTTCTTCGCGCCGTGGAACGCGGGGGCGACGGTGTTCATCGTCAACCAGCCGCGCTTCGAGGCGAAGGCGCTGCTCGATACGCTGGTCCGCTGCAAGGTGACGACGCTCTGCGCGCCGCCGACGGTCTGGCGGCTGCTGATCCAGAACGATCTCGCACAATGGAAGGTAGCACTGCGCGAGTTGGCCTGCGCCGGCGAGCCGCTGAACGCCGAGATCATCGACCGGGTGCGGGCGATGTGGGGGCTGACGATCCGCGATGGCTACGGCCAGACCGAGACGACCGCGCAGATCGGCAATTCGCCGGGCCAGGCGGTGAAGCCGGGGTCGATGGGGAGGCCGCTGCCGGGCTATCGCATCGCCATTCTCGACCAGGCGAACGATTCGGTGACCGAGGGCGAGGTGGCGCTGCCGCTCGGCGCGGCGCGGCCGGCCGGGCTAATGCGCGGCTATGTCGATGCCGCAACCGGCGCGCTGCGCGGCACCGACGGCGCCTATTACCGGACCGGCGATGTCGCTCAGATCGACGCCGATGGCTATCTCACCTTTGTCGGGCGCGCGGATGACGTGTTCAAGTCGTCCGATTACCGGATCAGCCCGTTCGAGCTTGAGAGCGTGCTGATCGAGCACGCCAGCGTCGCCGAGGCGGCGGTGGTGCCGAAGCCGGACGAGATCCGCCTCTCGGTGCCGGTCGCCTATGTCGCGCTGGTGCCCGGCGCGGTGGCGGACCGGGCGACCGCGCTGTCGATCTTCCGGCATGCGCGAGCGCGGCTGGCGCCGTTCAAGCGCATCCGCGAGATCGTGTTCGTCACCGATCTGCCTAAAACGATTTCGGGGAAGATCCGGCGCGTGCAGCTGCGGCGCGGCGAGGCGGGCGGCGAGGCTGGGCTGGCGGGCGAGGTGGTGCGCTTCGCCGAGAGCGCATTTCCAGAGTTGGCCTCGGGCGAGGGCGGCGCCCAGGCATGATGGCACGCCGGGCAATCTGACGGGGTGGAGTAAAAATGGACATTCGCGACAGGGTATTTCTGATCACCGGCGGTGGCTCCGGGCTTGGTGCGGCCGCGGCGCGTGCACTTGCCGCGCAGGGCGGGCGCGTGATGCTTGCGGATGTGGCCGAGGGGCCGGGCATGGCGCTGGCGGCGGAACTTGGAGCGGCCGCGCGGTTCGTGCGGACGGATGTGACGGATGCCGGCCAGGCGGAGGCTGCTGTCGCGACTGCGCGGGCGGCGTTTGGCGGGCTGCACGGGCTGGTGAACTGCGCCGGAATCGTGCTGGGCGAGAAGGTGCTGGGACGCGACGGGCCGGCATCGCTCGAGCGGTTCGCACGGGTGATTTCGGTAAACCTCATCGGCACGTTCAACATTATCCGCCTCGCCGCCGCGGCGATGGCGGAAGGTGCGCCGGATGAGGGCGGCGAGCGCGGGGTGATCGTGAACACCGCCTCGATCGCGGCGTTCGACGGGCAGATCGGCCAGGCCGCCTATGCCGCCTCGAAGGCCGGGGTGGCCGGCATGACGCTGCCGCTGGCGCGGGAGTTGGCGCGCAACGGAATCCGGGTGATGACGATCGCGCCCGGCGTGTTCGAAACCCCGATGATGGCCGGCCTGCCGGACGAGGCGCAACACACCCTCGGCGCCGCCGTACCGTTTCCGCCGCGACTCGGACGGCCGTCGGAATATGCCGCGCTGGTCTGCCATATCATCGGGAACACGATGCTGAACGGTGAAACAATTCGGTTGGATGGTGCCTTGCGGATGGCGCCGCGCTGACCGGCTCCGACCCTCTTGCATCGCGGGGCGGCGGCCTGTAATACCCGGTGCACCGCATCGGCGGGCGCGTAGCTCAGCGGGAGAGCACTGCCTTGACATGGCAGGGGTCACAGGTTCAATCCCTGTCGCGCCCACCACTCAAATCCGCGAAATCACACTGTTTTCTCGAAGACGGCCCGGTTGTACCTCCGGCTTTGAGGCTGTTCAGCGAGCACACAGCGAGCGACGCACGCCTTGTTTCCTGCGGTTCTCAGCCGATGGGAAGCGGAGCGAGCGGCGGCATCGAGGTGATGTCCGAGATGGTGGGATAGGTCTCGGGGACGGTCGTTCGAGGCGCCTCGGCTGGCACGACTCGGTCGCAGGTACCGGCGGTAGGAACCAGCCAGCGAGCAACCAGCGAGCAGGCGCAGCCTATAGATCACGCCGTCGTGAGGCTCGGTAGGGGCGGTTACGGACGGCAGAATGCGGCGGAACGGTCATCCCCACGGTCACCCAGACCGCCTGTCGGGCGCATCCTGACCGTCTCTGGACCGCTGCGGCGAGCGTCGACCGTGGCGTCGCGACTGCCGGCACTGGGTCGCGCGCGGCACGTGGGAGGAAGGTCATCCCCACGGTCATCCAGACCGTCGGCCGAGCGCAGGAGATGATCTCGGCGCCGCTGGCGCTCTGGATCATCAAGCCGGACGCTCGCCGCTGAACGGTCCCGCGAGCCGTCCTTCGGCCGTGTCCATCGGCACGCGATGCGCACGTCGATAATCGCGAGGATGTTCGGCGCATCGGATTCCGACATGGCGTCGCCCGAGAGGCCGGATCGATCCGAGAGATGCTCATCCACACCATCACCCAGATCGTCTTGCGGGAGCGCCTTGACCGTCTCGACACCGGTGCCGCGAGGAACCGGAGCGGCGGTGTCATGGCGCGCGAGAGCCGGCGGGAGGACGCGCGAGGTAGGGCGCGATGGTCACCCTCACGGTCGCAGGGACCGTCTTCCCGAGCGCCTGAGATCATCTCGGCGCCGCTGGCGCTCTGGATCATCGGCCCGGACGCCGCGAGATGAACGGTTCCGAGACCGTCTCCATGAGCATGCGCCGATGACCACGCCGATATTCGGCGCACCGGATTCCGTCATGTGGTCTGGCATGAGGGTTGGCGCGATCCGCGCGAGATGATCACTCCCACGGTCACCGAGACCGTCTTCCTGAGCGCTTCCCGACGATCCCCGGATCGCGGCGCGTCACAGAGGATCGCCTGCGCGCTGTGACGGACGGTATCCGCGACCGGCTGCCGAAAGCATCGATCATGGTTGGGTGATGATCGTGTCCGTCGGCGATCACCGCTTCCTCCGGTGATCGCCTCGGGTGCCCCTACGCCGCCTTCTGCGGGTGAGCCTCAATGTGGACCCGCGTGTACGAGAGCGACGCGAGCCTTGCGTTCGACCATTCGCGGATGGTCTCGCCCATCGAGACAGCGTACTGCGGCGCCTGTTCTGTGGCCGCGTGACACCGATTCCTGCGTGTCTCGGCGAGATCGATGATCGCCGTGGTGGCCGTCGGTTCGTCCATGAGGTCCTCGGCGTCGTTCTCGTGGTTGACCGGGGCCTGCATCCCCGTGACCTCGAAGCACGCCAGCGGGCCGTGCATCTGTTCGAGTTGGTCACGCAGCCAATCGATGCGACCCGGCATGCACAGCGCCTCGCGCTTCTTCTGGCGTGCGCCCCGCGCCTGATACCGGATCAGGAATGCAGACGGGGACAAATCCATATAAGTAGTAATTATAGGGGTTTGTCCCCGTGTGACCTGCGCGCGCCGCAGCGCCTTCTTCGCGGCCTCCTCGGAACAGAACAGGTCCGGATAGACACGGCAGGCGTCCGAAGGCGACAGGAGCGCCGCACCGCGCCCGAGCATCTTCTCGACGACATCCGGTGTGATCTCGCGCCACGACGTCAACGTATCCACCGAGAACGGCAGGACGACATCGTTGAGCACGAAGATGCGTGCCGGATTGTCCGCCGTTCGGTTGACGCCGCGAGCACGCCCGACCGCCTGAATCACTTCTGCGTCCGTGATCGCGCGCCGGATGCTTTCGAGTGAGGGATCGACGAAACCCTTCCGAGAAATCGGTTCGCCACGACCATCACGCATCAGGATGTAATCGACGACGTCCGTCAGCTCGGTGATCTCGGGATGCATGCCGGTCAGCGCGACCGCATGGTCACGGTGAGTATGTTGCGTCGCGAGCGGTCGGCCGATCACGAATAGACAGTCCACCACGCCGAAAGCATCGAGACCGGCGATGGCATTGAAATGTGCCACATCGACGCCGGGGATGCCGGTGAATTCGGCTTCTGCGCCGTGATACGTGATCACCAAGCCGGTGCCGTCACCCACCTGCAGCCGAATGAAATCCCGGATGTTACGGATGCGACGGGCGCGCCGTCTGTCCTCGGCGGTGCCCCCCTCGGTAGGAAGCACGGACGTCTTGCCAAAACCACCTGTGAGGAGACCTTTCTTGTCGACCGTCGGGAGCACTTGCGTCACATGCTGATGCGGCGTGGCGGCGCGCAATGAGGCCGTCAGACGCATGTGCGGAAGGAAAGCCCTGACCTGATCAAGGGCCAGTGTGGCGCAGGGCAACCCGATAGTCTATGTGCAGGCAGCAGTGCTACACTTTGACCCAATGGCCCCACGATGACCGAACATCGCCCATTTTTAGAAGACGGTTCCGCGTCTGGCATATCTCGAACGGCCTTTCGGCGAATGCGGAAGGCGCAAAAGCTGGAGCTAATGATTGAGTGGTTTGGCCAAAACTACGAGGACCCCGCCGAACGCACACCCTATCAAAGCGCCGAAGGCGGCTACCTCTGGATTTGGGGAGGGCCGCATGACGCGCGTGACGTGCTATATACGAAGTTTGGGAGTTTGGTTTCAGAAGGGCTCATCGACGAAGCGGTGCAGGAGATAGAAGCTGAAGGCACGGTCGATTGGGCTTCGAAGCCTACACGTGAAGATTATGACGAAACTGCCCCCCCCGACGAACCTATCGCTCTGGATGTCTTTCTAGACGAACCTAGCGCTGAGTACGGAACGCTCGGCGAACGTACCGCTCGTGCAGAAGCGCGGGCCGCGGTTGAACAACTTCGCGCAGAACTGGATCAGGTTCGACCTATCGGCATTGGCCACAATCGGCCACCGGCCAGTGAGTCCGAAGCTGCAGAAGATGAGGGCGCCAACCTTGAGGAACTGCGTCATGCCGCCGCAGAACTCAGCGCCGAACTGTCAAAATCCAAGCCGACCATCGCATTTGTTAAGCGGTGGGCGTCGCCCCTCCGGAATGCGATCATTGCAACTGCAAAGTGGGGCGCGGAAAAGCTCAACAAGGCGATAGACGCGGCAATGGCAACCGCAGGAAGCATTGTAGGGGGGGGAGCGGTCGCATGGCTCGCGAGTCTCGACCCGGCACTTCATCATGCATTCGGCGCGTTGGTGAAGTGGCTGGAAATAGCAGCCAAGCCTATTTTTTAGATACAAATTCAAAAGTGAACGCAGACGAGCACGTCGCGGCTTCCTATGTAACGGGACAGCCCGCAGGGCATGTCGTCGGAAAGAGAGCACCCCAAGCCCCCTGCTCCTCTCAGAACTGCAGATCGTAGTGCTCGTCGTGATTGTCGGTGCAAGTCCCGATACCATGCGGATTGAGCCCCGCCTGAATCTGCATGCTGCAGGTTAGCATCGTTCCCTTGTCGCCGTGCAGGAAACCCCTCGCATTGGCCATGTTCGAGCGGACAGTAGTGAAACTTTCGCCTGAGGGAACACCGCCACCTACGTTTGCGACGCCGAAAGAACTCGCTTGGGCTGAAGGCAAAACGCCGACGTATGAACCTGTGAAGGCTTCGCCAGTCTTTTGATTGAATGCCTTCATGCCGCCCGTGTGGAACTCCTTTTGGATGGAGAAGCTCAGGACAGTCCCGTCGTTGCTATAGATCGTGCCGGGAATCCATCCGCCTATCATCGTGCAGCCGACCAGACCAATGCTTGCGACGTACGCGATAGCACGAAAGACCAATTTCAGACGGCGCATTACGAGTCCCTTGCACCTGCATCCAATGGCACACCTCAACAAAGCGCCGTTCTATTAGTGCCGTAATTGTATTGCAAGCGCACCGAACTCGACATGAGGAGCCGGGGCCGACATGACCAGCGGACCACTTATCGTGGGCATTGGACGAAGAGGTCACGCCGGCTCCACAGATCGACGTTCTTGAATGATTCTTCACCGGCGCGTTGTTCGGCGATACGGCGATCCCCGGCCGAGTGAGGGTGGTGTCAGCGTAAGCCGAACCAAATGTGACGACTGGGACGCAGACCCGTTCGCGGCCGGCGCAGGTGGGAGAAGATCGCGAGCTAAATAGATATGGACGAGGCAATTCGGCCTCGGGTAAAATGCCGGAATTAGACGAAAAATGGATTTTCGAACCACGAACTGGCTCACGCGGGACAATTTGTCCCAAATTTTGGGAATCGCCCGTTCAACGCTGGATAACGCTGCGGCCCGTGGTTACGGACCGCCGTTCTACCGCGTTGGGCGGCTGATTCGGTACGACGCGACCGAAGTGCAAGCGTGGATCGACGCCGGGTACACTGTCCCCAAGCGTACAGCCACGAGCGGCTTTTTCGAGACGAACTGACAGAAGACTACGCCCGGCGCAGACACGCCGGGCGCATTGATTGGGCATTATTTTGATGAACACTTCTATTTATGACGGCGCTGACAATGATCGAAATTTTTCATCAGCTTCAGACGCCGAACTGCATTTGATCTTGGCGGGAGAAGCGCGGTATTTCCGGTCCTCTATTTTTCGCTGTGGTTACCTTCCAGTTCCTCTCGCCAGTGCCGAGAAGGTCCCCTCGGAGCACGATTGGCCGACCAAGGCCCGTGCCCGTGCTGGCCAAACAGAGTGGACCGATCCGATCACGGCTCGCGACTGGAACAGCGGTATTCTCTGCGCCGGCCTCTACGCCGTCGACGTGGATGTTGATGATCCGGATGCCGCCGACGAGGTAACGGCCGCGCTGCTCGACACGCTCGGACCGTCGCCGGCAAAGCGCGTTCGCGGCCATACCTCGCCTCGATATCTCGCGCTGTACCGCGCCGAAGGCGAGTCGAGAAAGCAGAAGGTGGGTAAGGTCGACGGCTACAAGGTCGAAATCCTCGGCCTCGGCCAACAGTGCATGGTCCACGGCATCCATCCCGATCTCGGAGTCGTCGAATGGATCACGCCTGAGGGCCGCTCGGATGACGGTCTCGCGCGGGTTCCGCGTGAGACCCTGCCTCTGATCAAGGCGGTCCAGATCGCCGAGTTCCTCTCCCGGTGCCGCACGATCTTCGGCATCGGCGACGATGAGCCGAAGACGACAGACCCGGAACCGTGGGCACCGCACGGCCGCGAGCGCAGCGACTACACCGACAACGATGTCGCCGACATCGTGGCCCACCTCCCGGCTGACACGGGCTACGATGACTGGGTCGCTGTGCTGTCTGCCATCTATCGCGCGACCGGTGGCAGCGCCCGTGGCCGCGATCTCGCTCACGAGTACAGCCGCAAGAGCCCAGCCTACCGGCACCGGTCCGTCGACGAGAAATGGTGTGCCTTTCGCCACGGTGGCGCGCTGCGGCACGATTTCGGCCATCTTCTCAACCGCGTGAAGGAGGCCGAGCCCGGCTACCTGACGCCCAGCTTCCGCGCGAAGCTCTCCTCGGCCCGTCTTGAACATGCGCCCGCATCGGCCGGGGTTCCCGCCGATCAGGTCATCATGGACGCTGATTTCTGATGACCCCGGAGCAGTACGAGAAGCATATCGCGGCGGTCTGCGATCAGATTGCTGCGAAGTCGAACGCGGGTGAAGTCATCGATCCCACCGCCATCAACGCTCGGCTCGAAGCCGGGAACCCGGCCAACTGGCCGATCCACGCTCTGTGCGCCAAACTCCGGGTGCCGGGTTTCCATGGACCGCGCCACGAACCGGCTCTTGCCAGCGCGGCGGCGGTCCGCGTCAAAATGGTGCGGGAGATCCAGAACGTCATCGACAAAGTTCTGACGTGGCACCGAAGCGGAAGCGGTGACGCCGGCGTAGCCGGTCTTCATTTCGCCATGCACGTCGATGTTGGCCTTGGAAAATCCTCCGCCGTGCGACGAGAGGTGCACCGCTTCATATCTGAGGCGCGCGCGGCCGGGAGCCCGCACCGGGTGCTCTGGCTCGTGCCCCACCATAGGCTCGCGGATGAGACACTGAAGGAGTTCAGGCTGCTCGGGATCAAAGCTATCATCTGGCGCGGTCGCGATACCATTGATCCCGGCTCGGGTCAGACAATGTGCCGTGACCTCGACGCGATCAATGAAGCGCAAGCCGTCCACGCCGACGTGGGAAAGACTGTCTGCGGCACTCAGGGAGGGCCGCAGTGCCCGTTTCGGGGTGGCTGTCAGTACTTGCAGCAGAAGCAAGCCGCCGCATCCGCCGACGTCATCATCGCGGCCACCAACGCGCTGTTTGCGCCGATCCCGATTTCGGTCAGCGATTTCGGCATTGTGGTCGTAGACGAAGGGTTCTGGCAGCGTGGCGTACAAAAGAAGCGTGACATTACCCTTTCATCGTTCGCCTCCGATGTACGTCGCAATCCGGTCCTCGCGAACGGCGCCGCCGATCCGAGTGGGACCCGCAAGCTCTATGGCTGGTGCACCATCGTCGAGCGTGCAGCGGCCGCCGCGGCCGAAAATGAGTTCCTAACCTCCGCATCCTTCAACGGCCTGCTGACCATCGCCGACGCGCAGGCGGCAGCCAAGCTGGAGTGGGCGCGCAAGGTGGACACGACACGCCTACTCCGGCCGACGATGAGCGCCGCGGATCGGGAAGCGGCCTTGGACAAGGCTGCTGTGAACCGCACTCTCGCGCGCCGTGCAGAGATGTGGCGTGCCATCGAGGCGATGCTCTCCGGCGCGGAGGACGGTCGGCTGCAGAAGATCGAGGAACGTTGCTCTTCGGGCAGGCAGGCGAAGCTGGCCCTGTACGGACGACATCAGGTCAATGAGGCCCTCTCGCGGCTTCCCATCCTACACCTCGATGCCACACTGGCCCTTGATCAGGTCAGGGCTTTCCTTCCGCACATGCGTCTGACGGCCTCATTGCGCGCCGCCACGCCGCATCAGCATGTGACGCAAGTGCTCCCGACGGTCGACAAGAAAGGTCTCCTCACAGGTGGTTTTGGCAAGACGTCCGTGCTTCCTACCGAGGGGGGCACCGCCGAGGACAGACGGCGCGCCCGTCGCATCCGTAACATCCGGGATTTCATTCGGCTGCAGGTGGGTGACGGCACCGGCTTGGTGATCACGTATCACGGCGCAGAAGCCGAATTCACCGGCATCCCCGGCGTCGATGTGGCACATTTCAATGCCATCGCCGGTCTCGATGCTTTCGGCGTGGTGGACTGTCTATTCGTGATCGGCCGACCGCTCGCGACGCAACATACTCACCGTGACCATGCGGTCGCGCTGACCGGCATGCATCCCGAGATCACCGAGCTGACGGACGTCGTCGATTACATCCTGATGCGTGATGGTCGTGGCGAACCGATTTCTCGGAAGGGTTTCGTCGATCCCTCACTCGAAAGCATCCGGCGCGCGATCACGGACGCAGAAGTGATTCAGGCGGTCGGGCGTGCTCGCGGCGTCAACCGAACGGCGGACAATCCGGCACGCATCTTCGTGCTCAACGATGTCGTCCTGCCGTTCTCGGTGGATACGTTGACGTCGTGGCGCGAGATCACACCGGATGTCGTCGAGAAGATGCTCGGGCGCGGTGCGGCGCTCCTGTCGCCTTCGGACGCCTGCCGTGTCTATCCGGACCTGTTCTGTTCCGAGGAGGCCGCGAAGAAGGCGCTGCGGCGCGCGCAGGTCACACGGGGACAAACCCCTATAATTACTACTTATATGGATTTGTCCCCGTCTGCATTCCTGATCCGGTATCAGGCGCGGGGCGCACGCCAGAAGAAGCGCGAGGCGCTGTGCATGCCGGGTCGCATCGATTGGCTGCGTGACCAACTCGAACAGATGCACGGCCCGCTGGCGTGCTTCGAGGTCACGGGGATGCAGGCCCCGGTCAACCACGAGAACGACGCCGAGGACCTCATGGACGAACCGACGGCCACCACGGCGATCATCGATCTCGCCGAGACACGCAGGAATCGGTGTCACGCGGCCACAGAACAGGCGCCGCAGTACGCTGTCTCGATGGGCGAGACCATCCGCGAATGGTCGAACGCAAGGCTCGCGTCGCTCTCGTACACGCGGGTCCACATTGAGGCTCACCCGCAGAAGGCGGCGTAGGGGCACCCGAGGCGATCACCGGAGGAAGCGGTGATCGCCGACGGACACGATCATCACCCAACCATGATCGATGCTTTCGGCAGCCGGTCGCGGATACCGTCCGTCACAGCGCGCAGGCGATCCTCTGTGACGCGCCGCGATCCGGGGATCGTCGGGAAGCGCTCAGGAAGACGGTCTCGGTGACCGTGGGAGTGATCATCTCGCGCGGATCGCGCCAACCCTCATGCCAGACCACATGACGGAATCCGGTGCGCCGAATATCGGCGTGGTCATCGGCGCATGCTCATGGAGACGGTCTCGGAACCGTTCATCTCGCGGCGTCCGGGCCGATGATCCAGAGCGCCAGCGGCGCCGAGATGATCTCAGGCGCTCGGGAAGACGGTCCCTGCGACCGTGAGGGTGACCATCGCGCCCTACCTCGCGCGTCCTCCCGCCGGCTCTCGCGCGCCATGACACCGCCGCTCCGGTTCCTCGCGGCACCGGTGTCGAGACGGTCAAGGCGCTCCCGCAAGACGATCTGGGTGATGGTGTGGATGAGCATCTCTCGGATCGATCCGGCCTCTCGGGCGACGCCATGTCGGAATCCGATGCGCCGAACATCCTCGCGATTATCGACGTGCGCATCGCGTGCCGATGGACACGGCCGAAGGACGGCTCGCGGGACCGTTCAGCGGCGAGCGTCCGGCTTGATGATCCAGAGCGCCAGCGGCGCCGAGATCATCTCCTGCGCTCGGCCGACGGTCTGGATGACCGTGGGGATGACCTTCCTCCCACGTGCCGCGCGCGACCCAGTGCCGGCAGTCGCGACGCCACGGTCGACGCTCGCCGCAGCGGTCCAGAGACGGTCAGGATGCGCCCGACAGGCGGTCTGGGTGACCGTGGGGATGACCGTTCCGCCGCATTCTGCCGTCCGTAACCGCCCCTACCGAGCCTCACGACGGCGTGATCTATAGGCTGCGCCTGCTCGCTGGTTGCTCGCTGGCTGGTTCCTACCGCCGGTACCTGCGACCGAGTCGTGCCAGCCGAGGCGCCTCGAACGACCGTCCCCGAGACCTATCCCACCATCTCGGACATCACCTCGATGCCGCCGCTCGCTCCGCTTCCCATCGGCTGAGAACCGCAGGAAACAAGGCGTGCGTCGCTCGCTGTGTGCTCGCTGAACAGCCTCAAAGCCGGAGGTACAACCGGGCCGTCTTCGAGAAAACAGTGTGATTTCGCGGATTTGAGTGGTGGGCGCGACAGGGATTGAACCTGTGACCCCTGCCATGTCAACGTCGTGACGGAAGGGGAATCCTCGTGATTTTGGGTGAGGACGCGATGCGTTTTGGCACCTGCTGCTCGCTGTATGCTCGCTGATTTCAGTAGACAAATCGCCGATCCGTGAGAACCAGCTACCGAAGGGGTACGGAAGCTGGGCGCACGGATTGGATTGCGGATCGTCGAGGGGCTCAAAGTCGGCGAGACCGTGTGGGACACCATGGTCATTGGTTTCGGTGCGCGCCGGCAGCGTGGACGGCCGACCTATGTTTTTCGATATCGAACAAAGGAAGGTCGGCAGCGGACCTACACGATAGGCCGTCATGGATCGCCATGGACACCGGACGAGGCGAGGGCCGAGGCGATCAGGCTGTTACGGATCGTGATCGATGGCGGTGACCCGAGCGGCGAGCGCCAGATCGAGCATCAGGTGATTTCGATGGCGGACCTCTGTGACGAGTATCTCGCTGATGCCGCGGCCGGCCGGATACTGACGCGGCGCGGGGTCGCAAAGAGCGCGAGCACCATCGCGACCGACCACTGCCGCGTCGACGCACATATTCGTCCTCTGGTCGGCCACCTGCCGGTCGCCTCGATCTCGCGGCAGGACATCGAGCGCATGATGATCGACATCATCGCGGGCAAAACGCACAAACGGGTCAAGCTCGATAGGCTCCGTGCCGTGTCGCACGTCCGTGGTGGACGCGGTGCCGCGAGCCGGACGATGGGGCTGCTCGGAGCCATCATGACGTACGCCGTACGGCGCGGGCTCCGCGAGGACAATCCCTGCCGGCTGGTGATCAAGCCGGCTGACGGCCGCCGCGAGCGCCGGCTCGATGACGCCGAATACCGTGCGCTCGGCACTGCGCTGGATGTGGCCGAGGCCGGGGGCGAATGGCCGCCTGCACTCGCCGCGATCCGTTTCCTCGCGCTCACGGGCTGGCGGCGCGGCGAGGTTCTCGGGCTGCGATACGCGGAGATCGACGTGGCGCGATCAACCGCTCGACTTGCCGCGACCAAGACCGGCGCGTCGATGCGACCGCTGTGCACGACTGCGTGTCAGATGATAGAGGCGATGGCGCCGGGTGAATTCGTCTTCAAGTCGGCCGGCGGGGATGCGCCGATAGCCAATTTTCGACGCGTATGGGAGCGGGTCGTCTATCGTGCCGCGGGGCTACCACGCGACGTGACGCCGCACGTGCTGCGCCACTCGTACGCCAGCGTCGCCGCCGATCTCGGGCTGCCCGATGCGACCATCGGCTCGCTGCTCGGGCACCGGGGCCATACTGTGACACGGCGCTACATCCACGTCGCCGACACGACGTTGATCGCCGCCGCCGATACCGTGGCGACGCGGATCGTCACACTGATGCGCAGCGATCCGGCACCCTGATGGAGGCGACGACGAGCACGGACAGCGTGTATGGGATTGTCCATGTCGAACACCGCATCCCATGGCGCGGTGCAGAACTGACCTTCACGTCGTACGAGCTGCAGCTTGTGCTCAGGCTCGCGGACGGCGGCCACGTTCCTCTCGCGGATTTGCCAATCGCGTGGGCGTTTGTTGAGAGATTCAAAAAAGACGGTCTGGATTTCAAAGAGGTTGCCGCGGCGATCTCGCAGACGGTGAGCCCCTCGTCGCCACACCTAGGTTTCTTGGACGACAGCGCCATCAACGACAGCCCGGAACTGCTCGCCATCGCAGAAGCGATCTACGTCCAACACAATGATAGATGGCGGGAGGAGGACGCCGACTTTTGGACGACAGCCGTCCTGTTTCCGTCGTCTACTGGCCTGCCGGTCACGATTTGGCTGCCGACGATGCTGTCGACCGATCAGCGGGCGGTCGTGCTCGTGGCGACTTCTCCAAGCGAACAAATGGACGCGACGAACGCCGCGATCCTTGGTGTCCAGCCCGAACCACATCTCATCGTGGGTCCGCTGGACCCGGCCTACGAGGCCGCTGCCGTCTCATGGATTCGCGCCAATAGGGAACCGCTGCTAGCCCGCTGGAGCGGTGTGATCGACAGTGCCGAGATGATTCGCCGGCTGCGACTACTTGGTCCCGATCATCACTCTTGAGGTCGGTTTCGAGGCCCCCCGGAACCTGCGGCATCGGCCCGGTCGATCACTGGCGACGACGCTTCCGCTTCTTCTGCAACCGCTTTTGTCTTTTCGCTTCTCGGTCCCATGCTGCCGAAATGGCGGCTCGCAGGAGCGCGGCCATCTCGTCGAGATGGCGGTCGTATTCCGCTGGCGTCATCGTCTCTAGGATGTCGGTGAAGAGATTGGGTTTGATGTCGCCGGGGGGATCGAACGACAGATCGAGGCCGAGAACAGCGGCGACGTCCTGCATGTCTTCGATCTGATCGGCTGTGTAGCGCGACGATTTGACCGGGTGATCCGGTTGATCACGATCTTCGCCGGGGTCGTCAAAACCATTTTCCCGGTCGTTCATGCTGCGTGATCCAGCACAGCGCGCCGTCCGCCGGGGATAGTCCGATACAGCGTCGATGGCGCGACGCCGAGTTGTTTGGCGATCTCGGCGCCGCTGAGAGTTCCCGCCGCAAGCATCGCCTGCGCCGCGCGGACCTTGCCGTCGTCGAGCGCGCGCGGACGACCGCCCTTTCGGCCTCGCGCTGCCGCCGCTGCCAAGCCGGCTTGCGTGCGCTCGACCAACACCTCGCGTTCCATCTGCGCCAACGCCCCGAGAAGGGAGTAGACAAACCGGCCTGCCGTCGTCGTCGTGTCGATCCCTTCGGTCAAGCTGCGAAGCGCGATCTCTCGCTGCTTGAGGTCCTCGGCCACTTTGATCAGATGCTGCAACGACCGACCGAGCCGGTCGAGCCGCCAGACCACCAGCGTGTCACCGGCTCGTGCCGCGTCGAGCAGCGCGGTCAGCTGCGGTCGGTCCGTCCGTGCCCCGCTCGCCGTCTCAGTCCAGATGCGGTCGCACCCGGCCGCGCGAAGGGCGTCGTGCTGCAGGTCGTGGTTCTGGTCACCCGTCGAGACGCGAGCGTAACCGATAAGCATCCTGTTCTCCCGAAACTCATCCACGCCGTCCGTTCTCGGACGACCAGTTTCAGGATATGATAGCGCGACAATCTGTCAGCTTTTTTCTGCAGTTTTCGGATACGGTTTTCGGAGACATAACGCGTTGACCCGAAAACCACCGTTTAGGCGAGCACGGTCAGAGGATGACGACGATGAACGGGCTCAGGTTGGTCACGGCGGGTACGTCCGGCGTACCGGTCACCACGGAGACGGTCACCGACCCGCACCATCAAGCTCCACCGTCCCGTCTACACTGATTGTCGCGGAGAGCATCACTGGCACCGCTCATCACGATCCCCGCTCGTCATGACGGTCGTCCTACAAGCACCACACCGCGCCACCGACCGTCCATGCTCACACCGGCACCCGAGATCGCCGGGTGGATCACCGAACAATTCAAAGGGCCGTCTCTATACAGACGGGCCGCTCAGAGGCATGCGGTAGAAGCTGTGAGAAATGGGTCGAGGGATGCTGCCCCGAGAGCGGCACAGGTCGAAGGGGTTGCCGGCGATACTCGGCGGGGCGGCTGTGGGAAAACATAATAAAGGGTGTCGCGGTGAAAGAACTTCGTCGCCGCGGTGGTTGATCCGTTGAAAACTGCCCGCTGATCAAACATTTTGCTTGCACGGCATCGCTACAGATGATATCTACTACAAAGTGTAAAAAACATTGTCACGAAGCTCATTGGACCTTTCGCAGACACACTCCCTCGCAGACACACTCCCTCGCAGACACACTCCCTCGCAGACACACTCCCTCGCAGACACATTCGCAAAACAGAAATGCCACGTAGAACCCTTGGAACTTTTGAACTTACTGTACTCAGGACATTGATCCAGCAGCCAGAGGACGCTTACGGCGTCACGTTGTTGGACCGAATCTCGGAGAGGACTGGTCACGATGCGAGTATTGGAGCGTTGTATACGACCCTTGACCGAATGGAACGCAAGGGGCTCGTTTCATCATGGTGGGGAGAAGCGACCGCCGAACGCGGCGGACGGCGGAAGCGCTTTTATAGAATCGAGACCGCCGGACGAGAAGCAGTCCATCAAACGGAAGAACACCTGCGTCATCTATTGGGGGCCGACGGCGCGTTCGCAGGGGCGTGATCAATGAGTGTTGGCATAGTCGAGCAGGAAAATACTGAGAAGAGAAGTATCGATAACGAAACGACGCGAGCCGTGTTGAAGGCCCTTGA
>NZ_CACTIA010000006.1 GCF_902712915.1 Acidiphilium sp. C61
GCCTGTCGCCGCCGACGGTGGTGGGCGCGCGGCTCGGCGCCGACGGGCACCGGCGCGCGGCGGATTCCTGCCGCCGGTTCCCCTGCCCCGGCGGATGTGGGCGGGCGGCGCGCTCGAATTCCACGACACGCTGCGCGTGGGCGACACGGTGCGGCGCAGTTCGGAGATCGGCGATGTCGTCGTCAAGCAGGGGCGGACCGGGACGCTGTGTTTCGTGACGGTGCGGCACACGCTCGCCACCGCGGGGGGTGGCGCTGCGCGAGCGGCACGACATCGTCTATCGCGGCCTTGATGCGGGGCAAGGCGGGGCGGGGCAAGGCGGGGCGGGCAAGGCGGGGGGGCCAGGTGGAGCGCGGCCGGCAGCGTGACCGACAAGGCGGGGACGGACAAGGCGGCGGCGCCGGCGACGTGGCGGCGGGAGATGACGGCGAGCCCGACCCTGCTGTTCCGCTACTCGGCGGTGACGTTCAACGGCCATCGCATCCATTACGACCGCAGCTATGTCACCGGGGTCGAGTTCTATCCGGGGTTGATCGTGCACGGGCCGTTGCAGGCGACCTGGCTGTTGCAGTTCGCCGAGGAGATCGGCGGGCGGCGGCCGGAGAGCTTCAGCTTCCGCGGGTGCAGCCGCTGTTCGATTTCGAGGTGTTCGCGCTGTGCGCGCGGCGCGAGGGGATGGGTTCGCACTCTGGGTCGAGACCAATGACGGCAAGCGGACGATGGAGGCACGGGCCGCATGAGCGGGTTCGCCGCGATCGCGCCGCTGTTCGTGCCGGCGGACCGGCCGGAGCGCTATGCCAAGGCGGCGGCGAGCGGCGCCGATGCGGTGATCGTCGATCTGGAGGACGCGGTGGCGCCGGCGCGCAAGGCGATGGCCCGGGCGGCGCTGGCGGAGGGGTTCGCCACGCTGCCGGCCGGGGTTGCCGCCTTCGTGCGGGTGAACGCGGCGGGCACGGAATGGCACGAGGACGATCTTGCCGCGATCGTCGCACTGCCGGTTGCCGGGATCGTGCTGGCGAAGGCGGAGACGCCAGCGCAGGCCGAGCGCGCCGCGATGGGGCGCGGGTGATCGCGCTGATCGAATCGGCGCGGGGCATGGCGATGGCGCGCGAGATCGCCGCGAGCCCGGCGGTGCGGCGGCTGGCCTTCGGCAGCATCGATTATTGCGCCGATCTCGGCGCCACGCATCTGCGCGAGGTGCTGCTGCCGGCGCGGGCGGAGCTGGTGCTGGCATCGCGCCTCGCCGGGCTGGCGGCGCCGCTCGACGGGGTGACGCCGGCGCTCGATGACGCGGCACTGATCGAGGATGACGCGCGCCACGCGATGAGCCTCGGTTTCGGCGGCAAGCTCTGCATCCATCCAAAACAGATCGGCCCGGCGCGGGCCGGCTTCGCGCCGGCGGCGGCCGAGATCGACTGGGCGCGCAGATCCTCGCCGCCGGGGATGAGGGGGCGGTCGCGGTTGGCGGGACGATGGTGGACGCGCCGGTGCGGCTGCGGGCGCGGCAGATCCTCGCCCGCGCCGGCGAGACAAGGGAACAGGACGGGACGGCATGAGCACGACGACGACGACCGACGCCGCGGACATCGAGGCGGGCATCACCGGAGACCTCGCGCGCTTCGCCGCCGGGCTGGGCATGGCGGATCTGCCGGCGGCGGTGACGCAGCGGATCGGCCTGCTGGCGTTGGACGCGGTGGGCAACGCGGTGCGGCGCGGGAGGCGGCGGAGAGCACGAGGGCGCTGATCGCCGCGGTGCGGGCGATGGCATGGGGGATGGCGAGGCGCCGGTTTTCGCCGATCCGGCCGGTTATGCCGCCGCCGGGGCGACGCTGATCAACTGCGCGCTGGTGCATTCGCTGGATTTCGACGACACCATGCGGCGGCGATCGTGCATCCCGGCGCGCCGGTGATCCCGGCGGCGCTGGGGGCGGCGGCGATGAGGGGGCGGATGGGGCGACGGTGATCGCGGCGATCGCGGCGGGGTATGAGGTGGCGCTGCGGCTCGCCCTGGCGCTGCCGGCCGGCGCGCATTACGACGCCGGCTTCCATCCGAGTGCGACTTGCGGGAGTTTCGGCGCGATGGCCGCGGTCGGGTGTGTTCGGGCTGAGCCCGGCGGCGATGGCGTCGGGCTTCGGCATCGTGCTCAGCCAGACCGCGGGCAGTTTGCAATTCCTCGCCAACGGGGCCTGGACCAAGCGCTTCCAGGTGGGCTGGGCGGGGATGGCGGGAATGGCCGCCGCCTGCCTCGCGCGCGAGGGGTTCAAGGGCGCGGCGGCGCCGATCGAGGGGCGGCACGGGTTTCTCAACGCCTATAGCCCGGCGCCGGAGCCGGAGCGGGTGCTGGCCGGGCTCGGCACCGACTGGGAGCTGATGAAGACCGGGGTGAAACCCTATCCCTCGTGCCGCTGGGGTCATGCCGGGATCGACGCGGCGATCGCGCTGCGGGCGGAGCTTGGGCTGCGGGCCGAGGAGATCGAGGACGCGACGCTCGGGATCTCGCGCGCGGGGATGCTGCTGATCGGCGAGCCGGCCTCGCGCAAGGCGCGGCCGGAAAACATCGTCGATGCGCAGTTCAGCGGGCCCTTCGTGATCGCCACCGCGCTGGCGACCGGCCGGATGGACTGGGCGAGCTATGAGCTTCTGGACGACCCCGGGATCCGCGCGCTGATGGCGCGGGTGCGCTGCGAGAACGACCCGGATATCGAGGCCGAGTTTCCGCGGAACATGTCCGGCAAGCTGACGGTGCACGCGCGGGGGCAGCGTTTCGTGCGGCGCGTGGTGGTGCCGCGGGGCGAGCCGGAGACGTTTCCCGACGAGGCGGCGTTCCGCGCCAAGTTCGACGGGCTGACGCGGCAGGTGTTGGGCGCGGCGCAGGCCGAGCGCCTGGCCGATGCGGTGCTGGGCCTCGGCGCGCGGGACGAGGTGGCGGGCTTGTTCGCGCTGAGCCGGCCGGGAGCGGCGCAAGACGGGGCGCAAGACGGGGTGCTGTGAACAAAACGGGAATTACTTAACAGCGAGTATATAATTCTGGACCATTCCCAGAACCTATGAAAATCCCGTAATTTGGGACAAATATCCCGGCAAGAAAAAGGCCCCGGACATGTCCGGGGCCAGTTTGTATCGATGGGAGGAGATGAGGCGTCAAACAACCATCTCTGGTCTGCTTTCCAACATCGATGCAACCCTAGGTTATTTTTCTGCATGGGGCAAGCGAAATCCGCCACGGGCGATGAACTAGAGCATCATCCGATCAGATGGAATCATCTGATCGGATAAAGATGCTCGACTTATCAATATGATAGAGCACTACATCCGATCCAATCGGATCGGAAAGTGCTCTAGATCAATGACGGCGGCAGCTGCGCGGGGGACGATGGCGGGCGCGGCAAGAGTGCCGGCGCGCCATGGAGGATCACGATCATGCAAGCTGCAACCAGACCCGTTGCTGCATCTGTTGTCCCGCTTGATGCGAGAGGCCGCGCCGGGCGGGCGCGCTTCCGCCTCGCCGCGCTGGGCGCGCTGCTCGCGCTTGGCGGCTGCGCGACCACCGCAGAGGCGCCGCTGGGGCGGCGCTGGGGCCGACGGATCTCGCGTTCGTCACCACCGCCTCGCAACTGGTGAATTTCGATCTCGACGCCTGTTCGTTCGTCAGGCGCGGGCCGATCGAGCCGACGGCGCGGGCGGCGGTGGAGCAGGTTTGCGCCGATGCCGCGACCTATGCGCCGCGGCTGCAGGCGCTGGCGGCGCGCGAGGGCGTGAGACTGCCCACCGCCCTGCCCTTCGACCTCAAGGAAAAACTCGTCTCGCTCAATTATCACCCGCAGCCGAACCTGACCGTCGAGTTCCTGCGCGACGAGATCGGCAGCCATGAGAGCGCCATCGCGGTGTTCCAGGGCGAACTGCGCGAGGGGCGGAACCAGGCGTTCCAGCAGACCGCGCGCGATGGGCTGCCGGTGCTGGAGCGCAACCTCGCGATGCTGCGCGCCGCCCTGCCTCCGGGGATGGCAGAATGAAAAGCGCCCGGACGGCAGGACCGTCCGGGCGCCCGCATTAGAGCACTTTCCGATCCTTTTGGATCGGATGTAGTGCTCTATCATATTGATAAACCGAGCATCTTCATCCGATCAGATGATTCCATCCGATCGGATGATGCTCTAGTCGATCAGAAAACCTTGCCGACCTGGGCGAGGAAGACGACGTTGTTGCGCGCGCCGCCACGGGTTTGCAGGTCGGTCGAGAGTTCGGCCTGGCCGAAGATGGTGGGCGAGAGGAACGAACCGGCGATGATGCCGAGGCGGGTGAAATCGTTGCGGTTGCCGGTATCGGTCGTGACGCCCGCCTTGACCTCCGACACCCTGCCGCCGAAGGTTTTCTCGAAGCTCAGGCCGACATAACCGGCCGTCTGCGGGTGGAAATAATACGGCGCGTAGACGATCAGCTGGCCGACCGGGTCGGTTTTCAGATGGACGCCGGGGGAGACGCTGGTGTCGCCATAGACATAGCCATCGGCCCAGACCTGGAGGTCGAGCCGGCGGCCCTTGGCCTGGCCGAAGATTTTGTGGGTGAAGCCGATTTCGAGATTGTTCACCCAGTTGTTGGTGCTGGCGTTCAGCGCGATCGAGGGGTTGTAGGACCCGGAGGGCGGGCTGACGAAATAGGCGAGGACGGCGGTTTCGTCCTCGGCGGGGTTGTTGAGCGGGTAGATGAAGGCGGAGAGCTGCGGCTCGGCGAAGCCGCCCTGGTGCGACAGGCTCTGGCCGCCGACCCGCTGGTTGCCGAGGAAGGAGACATAGGGGACGATGAGCTGCGCGCCCCATTGCATGCCGTCCACCGGGTTGAAGGTGTGGACGAGGCGGAGGATCGGCACGTCGGTCTCGATGTTGGTGTGGCCGAGCTTGGTGCCGTGCTGGGTGTAGAACGTGGTCGCCGAGGCGAACTGGTTGTAGAGCATCGCGACGCTGACATTGGGCGGCGGCGACGGCGCGTCATACGGCAGCGGGCCGCCGGCCTGGGCCGGCAGGGTCATCGCCGCGACGGCGAGGCCGACACCGAAGGCGGCGCCGGCGACGGACAAAGCGGCGCGGGAGAATTTCGAGGCTGTCTTGTCGGTCATGGACGGTCTCCTTGTTGGGTGGTCACGGTTTTTTTTTGGAGATTTCCCGATCCTGCCGGAATGGGAAACCCCTGCTGGAGTGCCGATCGGGGCGATATCATCCGATCGGGTAGCGAGTATCCGGATGGATGATAGTGTGGTGCCATTCGTGACGAAGAATGACAATCTCATTACCTCCGGATAGGGCAGTTTCGTTATCGTTTACGTAAGATCGTGACGTAAAGGTCACACTCAGGCTAGGCGAAGACGGGTTAATATTCGATCAACACGCGGCGGAACCGGCCTTACAGGTAGCCGGTTCCCGCCTCCGCGGCGAAGCGCGTGGGCGTGCCGTTCCAGATGATGCGGCCATGCTCGATGACATAGACACGGTCGGCATGCGGCAGGGCGAAGGTGACGTTCTGCTCGCCGAGAAGGACCGTGATGTCGGTGGTCTCGCGCAGGCGGGACAGCGCCTCGGACAGCTGGCCGAGGATGACCGGGGCGAGGCCGAGGGTCGGCTCGTCGAGGATCAGCAGGCGCGGCTTGAGCATCAGCGAGCGGGCGATGGCGAGCATCTGCTGCTCGCCGCCGGAGAGGGTGCGCGATTCCTGGGTGCCGCGGACGCGCAGGATGGGGAACAGCTCGTGCAGCCAGTCGAGCCGGGAGGCGCGTTCGCCGGGCGGCAGGCGCTGGCCGGCGAGTTCGAGATTCTCGGCGACCGACAGGCGGCCGAACAGCTCGCGGGTTTCCGGGCACTGGACGATGCCGGCGCGCGCGATTGCCGCCGCCGATTCGCCGGCGCGCTTCGCCCCGTCCCAGCTGATCGCGCCGCGGAACGGGACGAGGCCGGAGATGGCGTTGAACAGCGAGGTCTTGCCGGCGCCGTTGAGGCCGACGATGGAGACGAACTCGCCCTCGTGCACGGTGAGGGAGACATTCTCCAGCGCCTGCGCCTTGCCGTAGAAGACGCTGATGTCCTCGGCCTGGAGCAGCACCTTGTGGGCGGCGATCTCGGCCTCGGGGCGTTCGTGGGTTTCGATGCCGCCGCCGAGATAGACGCGGCGGACGGTTTCGTCCTGCATCACCTGCTCGGAGGAGCCTTCGGCGATCTTTTCGCCGAGATAGAGGGCGAGCACGCGGTCCGCCAGAGAGGCGATGCTCTTGACGTTGTGGTCGACCAGCATGACGGCGCGGCCCTGGTCGCGGAAGCGGCGGATCAGGGCGGAGAAATCATGCACCTCGGCACTGGTCAGGCCGGCGAAGGGTTCGTCGACCAGCACCACGCTCGGGTTGCGGGCGATCGCCTTGGCGAGTTCCATCCGCCGCAGGTCGGCGAAGGGGAGCGTTGCCGGCAGGCGGTCGAGCACCTCGCCGAGGCCGCATTCCTCGCCGATTCGCCGCGCCGTCTCGATCGCGCCCGGCGGCGGGCGGAGGCGGCTCAGGCTGTCGGGCAGCAGGCCGAGCAGGATGTTCTCCAGCACGGTTTGCAGCCGCAACGGGCGGGAGTGCTGGAAGACGATGCCGACCCCGGCGCGGGCGATGTCGTAGGTCGGGCGGCCGGCGATGTCCTGCCCGTCGAGCAGGATCTGCCCGGCGGTGGGGCGGACGACGCCCATGATCATCTGCATGACCGTGGACTTGCCCGAGCCGTTGGGGCCGATCAGGCCGAGGATCTCGCCGGGATAGAGGTTGAAGTCGAGCGACTTGACGGCGATGAGGCCGCCGAAGCGCTTGTGCAGCCCGCTGACGGCGAGGCGCGGGGTGGTGGTGGTGTTCATGCGCCCCTCCGGTGCGGCAGCAGGCCGAGCAGACCGTCCGGGAACAGCACGATCACCACCAGCGCGATCAGGGCGACGACGAAGGTGGAGAGCTGGCCGATCGGGCGGAGGAGTTCGCCGGCGACGATGAGGAAGACCGAGCCGATGGCGCCGCCGATGATGGTGCGGCGGCCGCCGAGCACGGCGGCGATGATCACCCGCACGCCGATCGAGATGTCGACCACGGCGCTGACCGAGGCGGTGCCGAGATAGAAGACGAGGAAGGCACCGGCGAGGCCGGAGAACAGCGCGGAGACGGCGAAGGCGAGGATCTTGTGGCGGGTCGCGTTGAAGCCGAGCGCTGCCGCGGCCACCTGGTCCTGCCCGGCGGCCTGCAGGATCATCCCCAGCGAGGAGCGGGAGATCAGGAACAGGATCAGCCCGCTGACCAGCATGAAGGCGAGCGCGTATTCGTAGTTGGCCGCACTGCTGATCGAGAGCACGTCCGGCACCGAGAGGCCGATCTCGCCGCCGGTGACGCCGGCGAAGATGACGATGGCCTGTTGCAGCAGCAGCACCGAGACCAGGGTGATCAGGCCGAGATAGGGGCCGGAGAGGCGCAATGCGGGGATGGCCAGGGCAACGCCGCCGGCCACCGCGGCGAGGGCGCCGACGACGATGGCGAGCGGCACCGGCAGGCCGAGCAGCGCGTTCGACATGCCCGCGCCATAGGCGCCGAGGCCGATCAGGAAGGTCGGGCCGAAATTGACCTCGCCGGCATAGCCGAACAGCAGATCCCACGACATCGCGAAGACGGCGAAGTAGAAGGCGGTGGTCAGCACGCCGAGGATGTAGCCATTGGCGCCGAGCGGGAAGAGCGCCAGCACGATGAGGAAGACCGCGAGCGCGGCCAGGCGGGATTTCGGTATCGTCGACATCAGCGCCGTCCCAGCAGCCCTTGCGGCCGCATGTAGATCACCACGACGAGAAGGATGAGGGCCGGCACCTCGCGCAGCGAGGGCGAGACCAGGTAGGCGGTGACGGTTTCGATGTAGCCGACGATATAGGCCGCGATCAGCGTGCCGGAGACCGAGCCGAGCCCGCCCAGCACGACAATGGTGAAGGCGCTGCCGGTCAGCCCCGGCACGTAATCGGACCCCGAGCCGAGGAAGCTGCCGAGCAGCACGCCGGCGATGCCCGCGAGCAGGCCGTAGATCACCCAGACGAAGAGGTAGATCCGGTCGAGCTCGAAGCCGAGCAGGGTGAGCGCCCGCGGGTTGATCGAGGCGGCGAGCAGGCGGCGGCCGACCTGGGTGCGGTTGACCAGCAGCCAGAGCGCGCCCATCACCGCCCAGGCGACGGCGGCGATGAAGATCTCGTTGATCGGGGTGCGGACGCCGAGGATGGAGACCGTGCCGGCGATCAGCGGCTGCACCGTGATCGGGCTGTTGGTGAAGGCGTAGGACAGCGACTCCTGGATCATCACGCCCCAGAGCAGGGTCGCCGTCAGCACGAACAGCTCGCGCTCATGCGCGGGCACGGCGCGGGAATTCTCGATCGGGCGGACGATGCCGCCATAGGTCACGAGGGCCGCGACGAGGCAGACGGCGACGCCGGCGAGGGCGCCGACATAGGGGCCGAAGCCGAGCGAGGTATCGAGATACCAGGCGATCATCGCGGCGATGACCATCAGGCCGCCATGCGCGAGATTGAGGACGCCGGAGACGCCGAAGATGAGCGTGAAGCCCAGCGCGCCGAGCGCGTAGAGCGTGCTGATCGCGAAACCGTCGATCAGGATCTGGATCGCTAGCAAGTCCTACCCTCCCAGGTCAGACGAAAACGTGGGCAGATCCCGCCGGCGACAGGGCCGGCGGGACCGCGGGGCGGGTCAGGATTTCGGGACGGGCACGAAGCCGGGGAACTTCGCCTTGGCGTTGGCGAGCTTCAGCGGCCAGATGCATTTCTGCTGGCCGGCCTGCCATTGCAGGGCAACGCCGGTGACATAGTCGGGGCCGTATTTCAGCGCGTGGGCGAACTTGCTCTTCGCGCCCTGAAAGGCGATCTGGCCCTGGGTGCCGACCATGTTGGTCTGTTCCAGCGCATGGACGATGGGCAGCGGCTTGGTGGATTTCGCACGCTTCAGCGCATCGGCGAGCGCATAGACGGCATCATAGGTCGAGTAGGCCGAATAGGCCGGGGAGTAACCAAATTTCTTCACATAGGCGTCGGTGAAGGGGAGGGTTTTCGGCGTGATGGCAACGCCCGGGGCGGCGGTGCTGCCGGTGATCACACCCTCGGTCGCGCCGTTGGTGGCTTTCCAGAACACGTCGGAGCCGGCCTGGGCGTTGATCCCGGCGAGCGCCACGGGCACTTTCTGCTGCGCCCACTGCACCGTCGGCTGCACGCCGACATGGGCCCAGCCGGCGATGATGACGTTGGGCTTCAGCGTCTCGATCTTCTGGTAGATCGGGGTGAAATCGGACGTGTTGGGCGCGAAGCGGATATTGTCGAGCACCTTCAGGCCGATCTTGGGCAGGCAGGAATCGTAGCCGGCGTCGAGCGGCTTGGTCCAGGCGGCGTCCTCGCTCATGACCACGGCGGTCTTCATGTGGAACTGGTCGACCAGGGTCGCCTTCGAGGCGTCGCACACCGCGCGGGCGAGATAGGCGGCCGGCATGTAGGCGTGGAAGATGTATTGATGGGCCTTGAAGTCCTTGTGGACGTATTCGGACAGCTCGTTGGCGGCCGCACCGGTGATCATGTAGGGCTCGTGCAGGCGGGCGGCCCAGGGTTCGAGCGCCAGCGCCACCTCGCTGACGAAGGTGCCGATGATGGCGACGGCGTGATCCTGCCTCACCATGCGCTGGAAGGAGCGGATGGCATCGGTGGTGGAAAGGTGATCGTCCTCGATCACCAGCTTGATCGGCCGGCCGTCGATCCCGCCGGCGGCGTTGATCTGCTCGGCGGCGAGTGTCGCGCCATTGGCGATGGCCTTGCCGGGAATGGTGCCAATTTCGGAGGTGATGCCGACGACGATCGGCTTCGCGGCCTGTGCCGCCACCGGCACCACCGCCATGGCCGCGCCGGCGAAGGCGGCGGCGAACGCTGTTTTCTTTCTGGACATTGGTAGCTCCCCTTATTCGCAGTTTTGAATTTGATTGAGGGGATCATGCCATAGGTTGCGCATTCGGCAAGGGGGTATCGCACGCAGGAAGGCGCTTTTCGGAATTCGCCACGCGAAATCCGCGACGGCAACCATTCGTTAATAGAACATCCGTAAATTTACCTCTAGCGCGTCTCACCCCTGAGACCTGTCCCGTTTGAGGAAAAATGCCTTGGCTCCACCACCGGACAGAATATTCCCGCCCGCGCGGACGACGCGGCGATTTTCAACCAGGCTTGCGGCGACGCGGCTGCTGGCGGCGCTGATCGCGATCGGGAGCGGCACGGCGGCGGCCCCGGCCGGACAGAAGGCGCGGCACGCGGCGGCGGTGGCGGTGGCGGGCGGACGGCTGAACATCGCCCAGGGCAGCGGCAGGCTGGTGACGCTGCGCGGCACCGCGGCGAACGTGTTCGTCGCCGATCCGAAAGTGGTGTCGGTGCGACCGGCCAGCGCGCATACGCTGTTCGTGTTCGGCACCGCGCCGGGCTTCACCACCATCGCCGTGACCGATTCGCAGGGGCATGACGTGGCGACGTTCCGGGTCGCGGTGACCCCCGGCACCTATCACGCCGCGGCAATCCGCGCCGGCGCGGCGCGGACGGCTCCCGGCGCGCGGCTCGCGATCAGCAGTGCTGCGCATGGCGTGGTGGTGCGCGGCACGGTGGCGACGCCGGTGCAGGACTACCAGGTGATGCAGCAGGCGCACCTGATCGCCGGCAAGGGCGGCCACGTGGTCAATCAGACCGAGGTGCGGCTGCCGCAGCAGGTGGCGCTCAAGGTGCGGATCGCGCAGATGTCGCGCACGATCACGCAGCAGCTCGGGATCAACTGGCAGAGCGCGGGCAATGGGATTTCGGTGGGCAAGTTCCTGTTCGGGTTCAGCGCGCTCGACGTGCTGAACGGATCGAGCCCGGCGACGCCGGCCGCGGGGAGCTACAATGCCGGGCTTTCGACCGGTGGCGGCGCGATCGACAGCATTCTCGACGCGCTGAACAGCGACAATCTCGCGCATATCCTGGCTGAGCCGACGCTGACCGCACTCTCGGGGCAGAGCGCGAGCTTCATCGATGGCGGCTCCTTCCCGGTGCCGGTGCCCGGGCAGAACGGCCAGGTGACGGTGCAGTACAAGGATTTCGGCGTGCAGCTGAAATTCCGCCCCGTGGTGCTCGATAACGGCAGCATCATCCTGCATGTCGAGCCGACGGTGAGCGCGCCGACGACGCAGAACGCCTTCCAGATCGCGGTGGCGGGCACGTCGATCGTGGTGCCGTCGCTGTCCACCCAGTCGGCCTCGACAACGGTCGTGATCGGCAGCGGACAGACCCTCGCCATCGCGCCTGCTCAGCAACAGCAGCAACCAGACCGACAAGTCGGTGCCGGGGCTCGGCGACATTCGGTGCTCGGCGCCGCGTTTCGCGCCGACAGCTACGACCGGCAGGAGGAGGAACTCGTGATCCTCGTGACCCCTATCTCGTCAAGCCGGTGGACCAGGCGGGGCGGATGATGACGCCGGACCAGGGATGGTCGCCGCCCAACCAGATCCAGCGGGTCTTTCTCGGCGCGACAATGGCGGCGGGCACGCGGTCGTGCTGCCGGGCCAGGCCGGGTTCATCCTGCGATGAGGACGACGATGGGCGAGCGCAGCGCAAGGCGGCACGGTCGCGCGGCCATCCTGCTCGGGGCGAGCGCGCTGCTGCTGGCCGGCTGCGCCGGGGGCGACCCGTTCGCGCGGCCGGGAACATGGCGGGAGAACGGTGCGCCGATGCACAATATCGCGATCGAGCTGGTCAATCCGCATGATCTCGTCGCCGGGCGCGGCGATGCGCGGCTGACCGGGCCGATCGCGGAAAAGGCGGTGGGTAGCGCGCTGAAGGCGCCGGCAGGCGGCGGCGGCGGCGCAGCTCCGCTCGGCGGGGCCGGCGGTGGTGGCGGTGGCGGTGGCGG